>NZ_QPEP01000015.1 GCF_003577475.1 Salinibius halmophilus | reverse complement strand
AGCTAGGAGCCGAATCTACGGAACAGCATCATAGTGCTAAGGTTTTACACAGGCTTCGATCCTAGCTTTGTATGAGATGCCGATAGCTAATCAGCATCTCTGGAGAGATACAAGGTTTTACGAACCAGAGGTTCGGGAAACTATAATCATGCGGGGTACTTGTTGCCCGGCTGCAAGACAATCAGCCGCACAACCTACGGATCAATTAGGTTAAATCCTCATCTGCGCAAACTAGATTCCCGCCAAAGGCACGCGGGAATGACAATTCACCGTCACTCCCGAGTGGTTTTATCGGGAGTCCAGTTGTAGGACTAGAATGCTGGCAAACTAGATTCCCGCCAAAGGCACGCGGGAATGACGGTACTCTACAAAGTTAGCTTGGCTAGCCAACGTTAGTGGCTTGGATGTGACAGGGAGAACCGAGCCTCAACAGGCACAGGCTTTTATTAAGTATGTCGAAGATCTTAAAGCGCAAATGGAAATTGGCAGCAAGGTTGAAGCTCTGCAGAAGCAGGGCATCCCAGCCATTGCCAAGGCGGCATAGAAGGAAGTGCATGGCACCTATGCGGTGCCAAAATACTTAAACCAAAAACAGGCACAAAATCTGCTTCTGAATCTGTCTGTATAAATTAACAATTATTATATATTATGTAATAAAAATATAATTATTAAATAATTATGTAAATAAAAATAACATACGCCCTGCGCAATTCCTAACAATTGTTCACCTTTTCAACTTCAATGTTTGCAATATAGTTGATATGTCAACTATATTTGAATCTAGTTATCTCGCGACAAGGCAACAGCATGAAAACACTAATCCTAGGCGCAACGGGTGGAACAGGCAGAGCGCTCACTGAGCAAGCTCTACAGGAAGGTGATGACGTAGTGGTTGTGGTGCGCAATGTCGCCAAACTTGGTGACTTGGCCAGCCGCTGCCAAGTGCTAGAAGGGTCACCTAGTGATACGAGTGTGTTGCGGGAAGCACTCGTGGGCGTTGATCGAGTATTGTCTGGGTTAGGGCCAGTAAAGGGTGATACGGGGTTTGCGATACGTGATATCTACCAAGCGTTAATAGCCTCTATGGAAGAAGCAGGGGTAAGCCGCCTGTTAATGGTAACGGGTGCAGGTGTTAAAGATGCCCGCGATGAAGGTTCAGCTTTACGAAGTATGATTCGTGGGGTGATGAAGCTGGTGGCTAAGCGTGCTCTTGCCGACTCTGAAGCTGCGCATCAGTTAGTGATTGAATCGCCACTGCTTTACACCATTGCTCGTGTACCAATATTGGTTGACCAAGGTGGCTGCAAACCGCCGCTAATTGGCGACTATGTACCCACAGGAGCGATCAAAATGAACCGCAGCGACATTGCCCATTGGCTAATCAACGCGGCGAATAACAACCTTCATTGCCGTGAGTCGTTAATGCTTAAACCAGCTGGGGCAGGCAAATGATATTGGTTACTGGCGCCACCGGAAATGTGGGCGGTTTGCTATGTGATGCGCTACAAAATCGCAAAGTTGCCAAGCAGGGCTTTGTGCGAGCCATGAGCCGGCCTATTCATGCATCAGACAGACGCTTCGACTTTTTAGATGCCGGCACCTTTGCCCCGGCACTAGATGGCATTAAACAAGTCTTTTTGGTGCGCCCGCCCGCACTAGCCAAGCCAAATAAAGACATGGCGCCTTTTTTACGAGCTTGTAAAACGGCTGGAGTTGAGCAAATCGTGTTTTTATCGCTACAGGGTGCTGATAAAAATACTTGGACACCGCATGCCAAAATTGAACAACTTATCCGCGACCTCAGTCTTGACTATACATACTTGCGGCCAAGCTTCTTTATGCAAAATTTAACCATGCAGCATGCTAGAGAGATTAGAGAGCGCAGCGAGATTTTTGCGCCGGCTGGGCATGGTAAGACTAACTTCATCGACGCGCGCGATATTGCCGACGTAGCCGCCCTCGTGCTCACCACACCTAATCATCTTGGCCAAGCATATGAGCTAACGGGTAGCCAAGGGTTTAGCTATAGCGAGGTGGCACAAATGCTAAGTGCACAGCTAAACCGGCAAGTTGTGTACGCCAAACCAGGCTTGTTAAGGTATATTGCTCGCCAGCTTAGTCAGGGTACACCGCTGGGCTTCGCTTTGGTGACTAGTGTTATATATTCAATCGCTAGGCTGGGTAAAGCGAACCATTACAGCCCTGAGCTGGAAACCTTGTTAGCGCGCCCACCCAGAACGCTAGCCGCTTTTATAAAGGAGCACTCTGCAGTTTGGACTACGATCAAAGCCTCGCCTCAATAAAACTGGTACGACTGTACCGCCAACTAACCGAGCAACTTGATCAACAGCTTAGTGGCTTGGGGCTAAAACGCGGCCAACATGCCATTCTGCTGGCGATTGCCGACTTGCAGGCGCCGAAGGCGGCTGATATTGCCTGTCGCCTGCAAGTAGACAAAGCAGCGGTATCTCGCAGTGTTGCTGCCTGCAAAAAGCATGGCTGGGTAGCAGCGCACGCCATTGACGGCAAAGCTAGGTCTTTGCAGCTTACGCCGGCGGGGCAGGAATTGGTTACCGAGATAAGGAACGCGCTGATTCTTGTAGAACAGCGCTTTCAGCAATCGGTGTCGGCCAATTTATATCAAGCCTTGTTAGACGAACGGCTGCTTTAGAGGCTCCCTCTAGTTACCAGCAATCTTGCGCAATACTGGCTCCAACGGCCCGCGGCCAAACACTTTGGCGTAACAGCCAACCATCAACATAGCAATTAGCGCAATGATAAAGGCCACACCTAATAAAGCAAACTGACCGAGTTGATCGAACAAGCCTAAACCGTAGCCAGCGAAGACAAAACCACCCAGAACACCTTGCAACACATAACTTGAAAGCGAGTTTTGCCCTGCCAACACCAAGACTTGAGGTAAATTTATCGCTCTACCTAGGCGTACTAGGCCATATAGGTACACAGCAGATAGTGCTGGCGCACCAATGCCTATGCCTATAAAAGCAATTAGCGCTAACCAATCACTATCGCTAGGCAGCAAATCGCCCATCACCATAGCAAACAATATATTTAATGGAATGGCGATAACTAGCAGCCAAGGTACTAAGCGCTCTAGCCGTTGAAAGCCAGCATTGCCCTGCTTAAAAAAGTTACTCCTACCTGCTGCTAAACCAGCGGCAAAGGCAGCAAAAACCAGAGGCCCCTGCAGAAAAACTAAGCCTATAAAAGTTGATGGCCATGCCTCGACACGTGCCAAGACCGATTCAACAAAACCGCCACCAAGCGAGTATTGAGCCGCAGGCATTAATTCTGGGCTGCTTTCTACCATATCGATGGCAATGCCGATTAGTGCCAAGAACAGCATGCTTAGTGGCATCATCCAACCAGCAATTTTCATCAGGGTTCTGGCACTGGCGTTGCGGGCAAACCATAACAAACCGCCCATCAC
The DNA here is from genome assembly GCF_003577475.1 of Salinibius halmophilus. GTDB lineage: Bacteria > Pseudomonadota > Gammaproteobacteria > Pseudomonadales > Natronospirillaceae > Salinibius > Salinibius halmophilus. The sequence goes on along the minus strand of NZ_QPEP01000015.1, from coordinate 101,505 downwards.
CCCATAGAGCACCAAAATATCACCATGAAATACCAAGCTAGCGTGGGCTAAGCCCAATAGTAATAAACCAGCAGTACGGCGTAGATAACGTTGGCTAAAAGAGTGACCTTTGCGCTCGGCCGACTTCTGTTGAATCGCCATGCCCCAGCCAAAAATAAAAGAAAACAGCAAAAAGAACTTCAGCTGAAAGAAGGCTTCGATAAAAAATACAGCTGCTTTGTTGAGGCCAGTTTCAGCTGGCGTCCACATGGCTTCCATAGGGAATGCCAAAAACGGAATATTGACCATGCAGATGCCGATTAAGGCCGCCATGCGGATCACATCTACTTCGTAGGAACGCTGGTTAGTAGAGGCTGTAAGGGGTATTTGTGCAGTTGTCACGTTGATCTCTCCATGCTTTGGTGGGCAAAGTATGGCGCGGGGCTAAGCAACAAAAGTGTCCCAAACTGCTGTTTGGTTTTCGCTCAAACAGCTTTGTTCAGTTAACAGCGCTAAGGCTTTAGTGGAATTTGAAAGCTAAAAGTCAGGCCATGTGCTTCGTTGGCAGTGAGCACAGTTTCGACCAGATCGCCGGAATAGTCGATTTTATATCCCTGTTCTTCGGCTAGTTTAAACATAGTTTCTAGGGCTGTCAGATACGCTGTGGCGGTGGCGATCAGTGCTTCGGTGCACAGGTAAAAACCGGCTGGTATTACGTTATTGTGGCTAGCTTTTATTGCTTGGGTATCGCCAACAATCACTTTTATATTGCGCCAGTTTTTGTCGAGCGCGCGAATTGGTGTTTGCATGCGAAGCCGCGTTAGTTCATCCCAATGATGCTCCGACAAATAATCCCAGTCGGCTTCTTTAACCTTGAGTACCTTCATACTGCGCTGATCAAACCATTGTTTATGCAATGACATTTGACTGGCCAGCCTGATTTCTTGCGTGTCCTGCTCGGCTGGTTGCGACAGCTTTTTGATAATGTCTGTCGTTTGCGCTGGCGTGGCCGTGCTGGCCATTAATCTAAGTTCTTTCGCCGTTTTACCCAGCTCTCGTTTCACCGCTTTGGCTAAGGCCTGCGAAGAAGAAAAACCACAATCCAAGGCAATCTCGGTAATCGAGCGTTCGGGCGCCTGAAATAACTGAATAACGGCTTTGCATAGCTGTTGGCGGGCTAAGTAGCGGCCCGGTGTCTCGTGAAATAATGCTTTAAACTGGCGATGAAAATGCGCCGGTGAAATAGCACTTTGCTCGGCAATCTGCTGCCAGTTAAGTACCAGCCCTTGCTCGCTATGCATAATGTTTAGCGCCTTGGCAAAGCGGTCTTGCAGATGTTTGGGCAGCGGTGCCAACAGTGCAAGCTCGGGTACTATGACGTGCGGTGTTTGAGTTTCGGATGAATGGTCGTCTGCCACGTAACTAACTCAGCTATCAGTTCACTTTCAGTTTGCCAGATACTACTAGCAAGTTGCCAACAATTGCTTTGCTTCATTGCTTAGGTAACCCTGAATTGCAAATGAGGTGAAGCACAGGCGAGCGCAGCGTATATTGGAAAAGGTGACTTATGAACAATCCGTTCGTGCTAAATCTTGAGCAACAAAAAAAGCGTGCCAAAGAGCTATTAAAGGCTCTAAATTCTGGCGACAGCCTTGCTATTCAGCGCGCTCAAACGTTATTCACACCGCCTAAAACCGAGTTTAAACTGGCCGATGCTCAGCATGTGATTGCCAATGAGTTAGGTGTTCGCTCGTGGGCCAAACTCAAAGCCCATATTGAGCAGCAAGATTATGCTCGCCAGCAGATAGCCTATAGCCAAACTAGTAAACAAGCCTCTAACAAAGCCCAGCCACTCGACGCCGACCTAAAAACCCTGCATGTGCGCTGCGGTCACGTCATTCAGGGCGTGATCAAAACCGCCGCTTTTGCTGGCGACTTTTTGCCTTACTTCGACCCAATTTGTATTGGGCCAATCGCGCCAGATTTGTTGCCGGTGCGAGCCAAGTTTATTGAGCAAAGCTTCGGTGCCGGTTGATGATACTGAGCTGCCTTGGCATAAGAGGTTATTTAGCCAGAGGTAAACTTGATTGCTGGCATTCGTATTGAAGAACTAGAACTGCTGACATAGTTTTAGAGCTTTAACCACCCGCTCGAATGGAAAAAACACTAGATCCATTACATGTGAGCCAGTTTTTCAAACGTTTTCTTGTGAGTACGCAGTGCTAGCTTGGTTTCTGACTTAACTATTTGCTGGCCAGCAATGCCCGACAAGTCGAGTTTTTTGCTTGCTTTTATTTTTGGCCGTTGAACGGTCTTCACACCGTATGCTTCTAACTTACTATCCATAAGCACCTCTTAGTTCTTACTAAAGTTTACAAGCTTGATGCTCTGACAGCCTAGCGGCTAGCCAAAATTTGCTGGGCAACACCTTCAACGCTATATCTGGCTTGGCCCTTCGGATGCTGGCAGCCCGTTCATCCAGTTCCAAATTTCTTGAAAGTGCCAACCCCAAGTATAATTTTCGAAGTCGTCATCGCAGAAGATTCCTCCGGGGCAGTTATTTTGCAGATATGTCTTGTACTTTCCGGTGACTCGCGCAGGTTCCAGTTCAGATGATTCTTCAATGAATACTGGCTCGCTATACCAAGGCTCATGATGTTCTTTGATGGCCGCCGCGCTTAACTTGCGTGTCAGTTGCGCATAGTCGAACGGCTGAAAGCCAACGGCATAATTCGGCAACGTCACAAAACAATGATTACCTTGGCAGCGCAGGTCTTCATAATCGTTGTAGCCATCGGTTAGCTCAATCATGTAATCGCTTTCGCCTTCTTCATAATCGTTCTCAATAATCTCGTTAACGTCTGCTTGGTACAGTGCGTCGATAAATTGATTAGCGAAGGCCTGTGGCACTGGTGTGCTGCTGAAATTGTGGCGGAATAGCACTGCGTTAGTAGGTGATAGTACTACTTGAAAGCAGACTGTCGAAGATTTAGCTAGGTCAATGTCATCTAAAAACCTAGCGCTGCAAATAGTGGATGCCTTAGCAAACTCAAGTGGCGTAATTAGTCGATCGTTTAACCTAGCAGGTTGGCAATCTGAGCCGTATTCACTGTTGATGTATGCACACATTTCTTCAGCTGGATCGAGGTACTGCTTAAATTCTTCGCGCCAAGCAATGAGGCAGTGATCTTTTCCACACAGATAGTCGATAAACGGGTTGCGCTCATCCGTTAGGTTCTGGATTTTTACATCTGTCTGCAAAGAAGATGTGTCCACTGTGCCATGGGCGATCACTTCTTTAACGATGTCCATGTCGTACAAAGCCGGGCTACTGAAGCGGCGGAAAAATTCATCGGTTACTAGCAAAGCTAAATGTCTTGCACGCGTGTATTCAACAGCTCGATAGGCTGTTAAATCTCGGCCTGGCGTGCGCTCTTCAAAGTCTTCTATGTCGTCTTGATAAAGAGGGTTGTCTCGCACGCTATCGTAGAAAGCTTGGTCAGGAACACATATGGATGAGCGGTCTACCTTTTTTGTCGGAATGACCGTTGGTAAAGGTGCTGGGGTAACTTTTAGGGCATCACGATTAGCTGAGCTTATTTGGTTTGAATCCACAGTTGTTAAAACGTTTGATTGCTCTGGAGCGAGTCGAGGCATTGAGGTTGGTGTACTAGCGTTTGCGACCGAAATGTTATTAGCCTGCGGGGCATTAGGCGTTGCAGCATTTGTCGTCTCTCCACTTTGCTTCGAGACCTCAGTAACAGCGCTGCCTTGTTGCTGCTGAATCACGGCGATAGGCCGAGAAAACGAATAAATCAGCCCTGTAACAAGCAGAACAGCACTTACCAGCAGTACTTTTTTCATCAGCCTTTCCTTATTCCGCTAGCCTTAAAAAACCTACAGAATCCCTACTCTGTGAGCCCTAATTAACCATGTTGACCGTGGATGCGGCAATGTCATTGGTCGCATCGGCAAATTGATGTGATTGTTTGTTAAGCAGTGGTTAAATCGCTAGTTCTCAATTGGCATAAATGCCTATTTCGGTTATGTTTTTTCGACTTCCAAAAAATTAAATAGCAGGCTTCAAGGAATGTATAGTCAGCACAATGACTGGCAAAAACTACAGCCGTTTTTGCCCGAACAAGGTCAGTTGCAATCAGAAATAATGCCACATGAGTCAATGCAAACGCTTGCTGGCTTCAATGTTCATCTAGACTCCTACCTACCAAAAACGCCAAGCAAGGTAACGGTAATACTGCTCCACGGTGTGGGCGGAAATGGCAGGCTTTTGTCGTTTTTAGCCGTGCCATTGTTACGAGCCGGTATTAAGGTGATTTGCCCAGACCTGCCAGGTTACGGTTATAGCGAAACAAAACGCCCTGTTGTTTACCAAGATTGGATTAATGTTGGGTGTGAACTAGCAAACCAAACACTTAAAGATGAAGAGCAAGTATTTGTTTTTGGCCTGAGTACCGGTGGCATGCTTGCCTACAATATTGCTTGCCACGTGCCCAAATTATCTGGCTTGCTAGTGACCAATATTTTGGATAACCGTCTACAGGTAGTGCGTGATTATTCTGCCAAAAATAAGCTGCAATCTCGTTTCGGTATCCCTCTTTTATCTGCCTTACCAAAGCCCATACAGCGAGTGAAGCTACCTGTACGCTGGTTATGTAATATGAATGCGCTGGTCAATGATCAAAATATATTGAAACTGTTGTTAGCAGATCGACGAGCCGCCGGTGGTAAGGTGTCGCTAGAATTTTTATTGTCGATGATTGCGCAAAAACCGTTGTTGGAACCAGAAGACTTTAAAGCTATGCCTGCTTGCCTGCTACATCCAGACGAAGACGAATGGACACCTACGCATATTAGTGAGTTGTTTTTTGATCGCATAGCATCGCCTACAAATAAATATTTGCTTACTAAAGCCGGTCATTTTCCAATTGAGCAGCCAGGGTATGATCAATTAGTTGATGCAATGTTGAGCTTTGTAAGCAGCAAACAAGCCTCTGCAACAATTTAATAATCGAGACACGCCTTTGAATCATTCAAACGACAAGTTCGCCCAATATTCTACCTGTGATTACGCCGAGCATTTGCCAGCCGAGCGGGTGATGCATTACAGCATTCGCCCGCTTTGGCAGGGTATGCCAAGGCTAGTGTAATTACCTTCGTGTTGGTGGAATTGACTTAGCAGGCCGCGTCCGCATAAAAGTGGCAACTCACACGCGGTTAAGCAAAGTTTTGAGCTAATGTTAAAGCATTACCTTTGGAGGCCTCTTTATGTTTCAAATTCGCCCCGTTGCTAGCTCAGATATTGCCAAGCTGCTTAATATTTGGCTCGAAGCCTCGATGCAAGCGCACGATTTTGTTGAACCTGAGTTTTGGCGCACTCAACTGCCGAATATGCGCGATGAGTACCTACCGGCCTCGCAAGTATTTGTTTTTGAACAAGATGGCGTGATTTATGGTTTTTATGCTTTGCACGAGGCTAGCCTAGCTGCCCTATTTGTTGCGCCAAAAGAGCAGGGAAAGGGCATTGGCAAAGCACTACTCGAACATGCAAAAAGCCAACGAGAAACACTGAGTTTGACGGTTTATAAGCGCAACGATAGCAGCTATAAGTTTTATCTATCGCAGGGGTTTGTCGTGCAAAATGAGCAAATCGACCCGCAAACAGGGCAGGTTGAGTATGCAATGACCCTTGAAAATACCCCAACAGAAGAAAACTAATGGCCAGTAAAAACGAAGAACGCTTGTACGCTATGCAATGGCAAAGTTTGTACCCGAGCTATGTGAAAAAAGCAGAACGTAAATCGCGAACACAAGAAGAAGTAAATCAGATCATTAGCTGGTTAACAGGGTACCAGCCAGAACAGTTCGCCGGCGATAACCAACAAACGGTGCGTGAGTTTTTTGAGCAAGCCCCTCAGCTGCACGCGAACAGAATGCTGATCACCGGCAGCGTTTGTGGTGTAAAACTCGCTGAAATAACCGACCCGCTGATGAGAGAAATTCGTTACCTCGACAAACTCATCGATGAGTTAGCCAAGGGTAAATCTATGGACAAGATTCTGCGACGCAGTGAGTGAAAAACGCATTTACTGACCTGCAGGCGCTTATCCACAGAAACTGTGGGTACATTTGTGCTCAACTTCCCTGTAACTTTTATAACGCCAATGTATAACCTCTACAGGCCAGATAGCTAGTGGCCTGGGGTGATTCATTAACTTTTAATCTTAGTATGGTTAATGCCTATTCAATGCCTGAACAGTACCTGTTGTAGTACTGTAATAACATACAAATTTTGTCTGAAAGTTGAGCTGATTTCGGTTGCTGGGTTAAAATTTAGTCTGGACAACTAAGGCCAAATAATGAATTACAATTTCGAATGGGATCCAGCAAAAGCTAAATCGAATCTTGTGAAGCATGGTGTGTCTTTTGAACTTGCTTCGGGTGTTTTTCGCGATCCGATGGCGCTAACGATTTTTGATGAAGATAGTTCCGATGCAGCCGAAGATAGATGGATTACTCTCGGAATGGTAAATGGCCAGCACTATTTGATCGTTGTACACACATTTCGAGGTGAATCTGAAGGCTCGGTAAACGTTAGGTTGATTTCAGCAAGGCCTGCAACTAAACATGAAATTAAGCAATATGAAGGGTGAGTGCTATGCGTGATGAATATGATTTTTCTAAGGGTAAGCGTGGGCAATTCTTCAACAAAGAAGCCAAGCTAAACATGCCTGTTTATTTGGAAGACGAAGTGCTGGACTACTTTGCTTCAAAGGCAAAGCTGAAGGGTGTTGATCTTAATGTGATGATTAACGACATGTTGAAGAAAGACATTGCACTAATTGAAGGCGTAAACTGAACCATTCAACCTTTCAGCCACTCTATGCACTAGAAAAATCGCTGCTGCCCTATCAACTGAGTTGTGCACAGCCATGTGCGGCGTTGGACAACTTGGTTTATCGTTATGTTGCCGTGCAGGTTAGTCGCCCATGTTATTACCCTGTTTATCCTGACGGCGTGCAGTCGATTTACCTCAATAGTGAGCGTGCTTTTGTTGCATCGGCGATCGAAAAGTCTCTGATTTTACCTATGCTGCCAGGCCGCTATTTCGGTATCTGGTTTTATCCAGGTGTGGCTGCCGCCAATAAAAAGTTGATTCCAACTATGCACAGCGCCTTGGGCGTGCACGGCATACACCCTATTCACTTACCAGAGGTGTTAGCCGAAACGCTCCAGGCGGCGCCAAGCTTAGCTAGTTTTAAGCTTGTAGCCGATAACCTGCTAACGACTACTTTTTCAGACACTGCTTCTTCTGCAGCCACCAAAAATAAAAAGTTTGAAGCGCAACTACAGCTCAGTAGCCTTAATAGCACTAGTGCTAGCGTTGCCGAGTTTGCCAAACAGCTTGGCGTGAGTGAGCGCCATGCTAATCGTTTGAGTCACCAGCACAGTGGTTTAAGTGCGAAAAAACTACTCAACCTGCGCCAATTACAGCGCGCGGCGCAAAGCATTCTGCATGCCACACCAGCTATTGATGTGGCAACACAGCATGGTTTTTACGACCAAGCCCACCTGATCAATAAATTTCGCCGCTTTTATGGCAGCACTCCACAAACATTTCAGCAAAGCCTGATGTCCGAAATTTCCAATACTCTGGATTAACTCTTTGCCAAGCTAGCTGCTCTTTTTAAGTCTTAGTGGGCAGTGACTCTATGCAGTATTCAAAAGATCAAATTTTAGAAATGACCTCGGGGAAGTATTTTGGCGAGGGTAATGCTCAATTACCGGCAGATCAAATGTTGATGGTTGACCAAATTGATCGTTTAGAGCTCGACGGTGGTGAACACGGTAATGGCCTGATTGAAGCAACCTTTCACCTACAGCCAGAGCATTGGTTTTTTGGTTGCCACTTTATTGGTGACCCAGTGATGCCAGGCTGCTTGGGCCTTGACGCACTTTGGCAACTGACAGGTTTGTTTATGGCCTTTAAAGGGGTGCCAGGGCGCGGCCGCGCAACAGGTGTTAGGCAAGTTAAGTTCACCGGTCAGATCTTCCCAACCGATGACAAAATCCAATACCGCATCAACATCCGAAAAGTGAAAAGCCGACCGCTTGGCTTAGCCTTGGCCGACGGCGAAGTGATCAAAAACGGTGAAGTCATCTATCAGGCACAGGGATTGCAGGTGGCGATGATGAAATAGCAGCTTTACTTGGTATATGCTGGAGTTATGTTGAATAAAAGGATGCCACCATGACTCACACGCACCACAAACTTAATTACGTTGAATTCGCCGCCAACAACCTGGCTGCCACGAAAGCGTTTTTCGAGGCAGTATTTAATTGGCAGTTTACTGACTACGGCGACGAGTACACTGCTTTCTCGAATGAAGGGTTAGATGGCGGCTTCTTTAAAGCAGATTTGGCGTCGAGCCCAGCCAATGGCGGGGCGCTGCTGATCTTCTACAGCATCGACATTCAAAGCACACTCGCCTTGGTGCAAGCCAATGGCGGCGAGATTGTACAAGATATTTTCGAATTTCCAGGCGGCTGTCGATTCCAGTTTAAAGAGCCCAGCGGCAATGAGTTTGCGGTATGGTCGGAAAAAGCTTGATACCAGAATTTTAGGGTTCCCGTCGCCTGGTTGGGAGCAGTGGTAAAAATGGACTGCTTTTCAGTGGATGTGCTAATTTGACGTGCCAAAGGATAAAGCGACGGACGACTAAAAATGAACTGGAAGCTCACGAGTATTGTTGTTATCGGTTTTGTTTTGGCAGTCGTGCTTAGCTTGCCCGATAACACTCCATACACGGAGGAGGCGCTAGTGCTACCCAGTTGTAGCGCCGCAGAGACCCTAGTTACCACGGATATTTATTTCTATGTTGATGACGAGGTGGGGAAAAATTTCGACCGGAACAGAGCTGTTGAAATGATCGACTACGCCAATCAGGTCTTGAGTAACTCTTGTATACCCCTGCGTCGCCAATTAGCTGCTTTGCAGTACGTTGCCATAAACGATGAAAAAGCCCGTGATCAGTATGCTATGGATGAGCTAACCGATCTGGGTACGTCGCAGCCATGGCACGATGCGTTAACCGATGCCATTGGTAGTGAACAGCTGCGCCGCCATCTAAACAAAAAAACCGATATTTATGTTGCTGTGTTGCAAGATGAACTATCAGTGATTGAAGATGGCACGCTCGGGTTTGTTAACATTTTCCGTGACCAGTTTGTTGGGCTCAGTGAAAAAGCGCCCATTCGAGCTTTAGAGCACGAACTTGGCCATTTGGCAGGTGCTGGCCATAGTGGCTCTGCGGTTACCAATCTAGCCAAAGCCTCGCTACTGAAATTTAATTCTAAGGCTCAACCATTCAGCGCACAAGCAGTCACATGTGCCAATGCAGGTACAATTATGATGAGCCACTCAGAGATCGCTTTGCCAATTTATTCTTCGCCCGAGGCTCGCTATCGCAACAAACCTTGCGGCCACAGTGCCTACGCGAATAATCAGCAAGTAATGCTCAATTATGCTAATCGGCTAGCCGAGAATGAAGCAGGGCAATAAATGAGCAGGAGGACTGTTTTTGCTTGTGGTTGATAAAACCGAATGAATGGTGAAGCAGGTAGCGACTTCTTTAAAGCTAATATGGCTTCGAATCCAGTCGATGTCAGCGCACTTTGAAGTGCTGGCGCTATTTGTTCACTCCAGTGCGTAAGGCATTGGTGCCAAGCTGCTTACCGTTATCGAGGCTAGCTAGCTACTAAAAAGTCAGCAATATCGGTCAAGCTATGTGACTGCCCATAAAGCAAACTGTGTTTGCCTTTGTGGGTATTCACTAGCATCAGCAACCTTTTGGAATCAATATGGCCCCTGAGAAGTTTGAAAATACGTCTTCGTATCAAAAACGATTCGAGGTGCTCGTTGGTTATATTGAGCAAAACCTTGAGCAGCCGCTTAGTTTAGGCGCTTTGTGCCAACATGCACACTTGTCGAAGTATCATTTTCATCGCCAGTTTAAGGCTTATTTTGGTGTGTCGGTGATGCAGTTGATCAAGTTGTTAAGGCTTAAGCGGGCGGCTTACCAGTTGGCTTATCGAGAAGTCAAAGTGATTGATGTGGCCTTGGACTGCGGTTATCAGAACCATGAGTCGTTTAGTCGCGCCTTTAAGCAGCATTTTGCGTTAAGCCCAATACAATTTGCAGAAACCGGAGCAGGGTTGATTGACGGTCCACAATGGCAACAACTCTTTGAACCCATTGTTAATATGCGGAGCCAAACCATGCTCAATCCAATCAATATGCCCGTCACGATTGTCGACTTTCCTGCCACTAAAATCGCCTTGTACCAACACCAAGGTGCACAGCAATACTTGGGGCAGTCGATTGCTCAATTTATCGACTGGCGCAAAGCCAATGCCACGCCTCCATCAAAAAGCCGAACCTTTAACCTGCTCTATGATGATCCAAATGAGGTGATGCCAGAGGATTATCGTTTTGGTATTGCCTGCGAAGTGAAAGAACCTGTTGCCGCTAACGCGCAAGGCGTGGTGAACGATGCGATACCCGCAATGCGCTGTGCTTGTGTTCGCCATATTGGAAGTGATGATGGCATCGAAGCCGTTGTAACTTACCTCTATGGAAAATGGCTACCCGAAAATGGCGAAATGTTAGCCGACTTTCCCATTTTCCTTGAGCGAATTCGCTTTTTCCCAGAAGTAGCCGAGCATGAAGCCATTACCGATGTGTATTTGCCGCTCAAAAGTGCGCTCTAGTGGCGAAAAAAGTACACTGGCTTAGTTGAAACAACTTGGATGTTGCGGGCGTTATGAGTGAAGTAATCGCATTACCACTAGTGCTATTGGCAGTTATCGCAGGGTTAATAAAGGACTGCCGCGAGCATTTACGGCTACGAGCGAGCTCTGAGTATGTTGAATACTCTGAGCATCGCAGTAGTGACTCGGTGATGATGTTCGCACCCTTCTTGGTGTTTTTCTACACCGATAACTTTTGGCCGGTGGCAGTGGGCTTAGTGGCTATTTTGCTTGCTGGCATGGCGGCACAATCTATTTTGTGGCGCAAAAATTATCTGCGCTCGGGCGCCGAGATGATGTTGGCGACATTGCCCGGTTTGGCAATGATCATTCTGCTGATTTATTGGTTAGTCGTGCTCGATGGCGTCGCGATATGGGACTTGTTTGATCAAACAGAGCAAGGTGTTGAAGCTGCGAAACCCATCATAGAGCAACCAAAAAGCGCTTGGCTTGTTTGGTGGCCATACGCTGCTTACGGTGTGATTATTTTGGCTAACCTGCTAAACAAAAATCCAAAACAAACTGGCTTGCTTGGTGTCGCGGCAATTGGCTTTTTAGTGCTGCCGTTTTTCACCGAATACTTCTGGATCTGCCTTGGTTTGGGCGTTGTTGGCTTCTTCTGGTTATTGCTGCGCCAAGCAAAGCACTGGGGTACGGCCGCGGGCGCAGGCTCGGCGTTTTTCTTTATGTATATGTTGGCCGCGGGCGGCGCGGCCATGGTGCGTTTAGGGTTACGGTTTTTTGGGGTGGTTTAACCTATCCATCCGTACCTTTTTGTCATGCAGAAATACAAGGTTGCTGAACCCATACATGACATGTGCTTTCCCAATGGAGGGGGGAGGCTTAGGGTTAGCCGATAAAAATCATCATAGCGATACTCTGTATATTTTGTAAAGCGAGGTTCGTCGTCGCATTCTGATATAGTGGGGCATGCATTTTCAAAGGTAAGTGGCCGTGCCAGAGCTTTCAATTCTTCACTATATTGTCATCTTGGTTGTCGTTTTTTTTGTTGGTTATTACTGCATAGGCCGATTCGGTCAATGGCATAAGTTACATACAGCCTACGCTGAACAGAAAAATAGCCAGCTTTTAAACGGTACGAGTTTTAGCCTAGCCGCATTTCGTCTGGGTTATATTAGCTACAAAAGCTCTGTCAATATGGCCGTGGATGGCGACTGTCTTCGCATATTTATGCAGCCAGGTTTTGGCCTTGGCCACCCGCAGATAAGTGCCATTCCATTGGCTGATATCGAAGCTAAAACGCGTCAAACGGCCATCGGAGATTTGGTGGAACTTAGGTTTGCGAAAGCGCCGGGTATTCGTGCGCTTATTTCAACGGATGTTGCAAACAAAATTGTCCATCAATCACGCGATACGTGGTGGGTTAACTGGTAAGCTCCCAGATACTGATCATTAATAAAAGGAAGTTTTCTCATGGAACTCGTTGCAGTCATCAGGGTACTCGCGGTATTTCAGTATTCCTGATTGAATGAATCTAACTTAATGCGAGCTTTCCCGCCTGTTTGACAGAATGCGCTGCCGGTTACTAAGGTTGTGGCATCAATTCATACATCCTGCAAAGGAGGTAGCGAATGAAAATTGAAAGACATGGTATTTCAATTGGCATTGAACGCGCAGAAAACCAGTTCTTTCTTGTCTTGAAGGCTAAGGGCAAGCTTACACACGAAGATTTTGAAAAGATCACGCCGATGATCGACGCAGCGCTTGAAAAAGTAGACAAGCCGGTCGTCAATATATTTGTCGACGGTAGTGAACTTGAAGGCTGGGAGGCTCGTGCCGCGTGGGACGACTTTAAATTTGGCCTCAAGCACGGCAGTGAAATTGAAAAAGTTGCCATTTACGGTAACCGCAAATGGCAAGACTTGGCAGCTAAAGTAGGTAGCTGGTTTATTTCTGGCAACGTTAAGCACTTTGACGATGAAAATGAAGCCATCGACTGGGTATTCCAGCCAGCCTAATTAACACATTGCATCTAAGTCATATTAAAGGGGCTCTTACCGAGCCCCTTTTTACTTTTGCTCAGCAAAATATCGAAGCACGTCGTTGTACGCTGTTTCATTGAACAATACCGCCTTACCAGTCATGACCGTAGTGTCTTTGTGCCAATCGGTGAAAGCAAAGGAGGTGTTATCACCTTGTGTAACAATGTGGGTGGTATCTGTTAAAACACTTGCTGGTAAGGTGTAGATGGTATACCCCAGCCCAACTTCCTGTTTCGTCGCTAGACCCAGCACAATATCGTCGTTGCCGGTAATATCACCTGTTGCTCTGTCTAAGCTACATGTCAGATCTGTTTGGCAAGGGAAGCTCAATTTTATTGGTAGGCTGGGGTACGAGCTGTCGCCGAAATTAGAAAAGCTGTTGTCTAGGGTTAGAGAATAATTCGCCGTCACCTGGTGGCTGCCATGCCCAAACGCTATTCCGCTGTTGAACGCTTTTGGTAACTCGCAGCCAGACAGTTGGTCACACTGCAAGCTAGAAAAAATAGGCGTGTCTTGTAGGTTTACTTGGGGGCTAAAGTTCGTTAGCGCCATGACGGTGACATTGCTCGCCTGCGTTGCGCCCTGCAGCACGTAGTTTTTTGAAAGGTGAACGTTGTTGCCGTCTCTGGTAAAGGTATGGGTTATTTGATCGTAGGTAACGATCTCGATAGCACCACTGCTCAGATAAGGGAATGACTGAACGCTAGTAAAGTTTTGCGTAGCAAAGTCCGAGCAATCTTTCACAGTGCCTGCTCGGTAACGGCAACCGCCCATCGGGGCGCTAGCCGAAAAAATATCCGCACGAACACTGCTTGCCAAGCTAAGTTCCGCCAAAATTTTGGGGTACTGCTCTAACGAGGAAGCTGGGGTCTGGAGTGGATCGTTTGGTGCCTCGTTCGGTATAGAAGCATCACAGCCGGCGAGTGCGAAAACAACAAATAAAAAGCGCTTCACTGAAAAGTCCTTGTATTTTTAGCGCACCTTAACATAAGTGAAGCGACAAATTGTTGCGACAGATCCCATTAGCGCTAACAGTGTTAGCCGCCCGAGTGAAAACCAATCATATTGCCTTCGCTGTCTTGGGCTAGCGCAAAATTGCCCGAATCACCCAGTGAAGTCTTTTCTTGAATGCGCTTGCCGCCAGCGGCTTCGGCACGGTCTAGCATGGCTGCACAATCATCACAGCCAAAATAGACTAGGGTGCCGTTAGCACTAGGTTGTCGACTGCTCGATTTTACTAATGCACCGGTTGCGCCATAGTCGCCCATGCCACCTTGACTTGGGATGGCGAGCATCTCTTCATCATTGCCCGTTGGGTTGGTAAGCGGGGGAATCTCGGCATCTAGCAAGTGCTCATAAAAGCTTTTAGCACGGGCCAAATCGGTTACATAAATTTCAAACCAAACGCAGGTATTCATTGTTCTTCTCCTTGTCGTGCATCACCGACGCGACATTTATTCAAAACGCTGAATCTTCTCTACTTCCAGTACTACCGAACGATCCAGTGCTGTTTGCAGGTTGCGCTTTAACGCTAGCATATCCTGGTTATTTATTTGCTAGTTTAACCGCGACATGGGGAGTTTGCCTGCGTCACCTTGGAGAGCTTCAATAGCAATTGTTGTAGCTGCTCTGGCTGAAAACGCTTAGGTGCCAGCATTTGCAAACTATCAGGCTCGGTATGGATCAGTACCTCAACCACCTCACCACGTTCGAATCTAGGTTCAATCCGAACAATATCAGTGCGCGGTACCCGCCAGTAAGTGGTGGATTGGCTGCCACACCTTACTTTGCATTTATCCTTCCGGAAGGAGAGTACGAAGTGACCTCGTTTGGTAATAAGCGCACTGAATATAGCGCAGACTATAGAACGACCCATTCGCAAAAGTTGCCGGTTAGCATTCCATTTGTTGTTTAAGCACTACAACCCACTACTGTCGCCTTATCGGTAACCAGTTAGTTAGTCAGTCATGCTGGCGCGCGATGTGGTTCAGCGCTGTTAGCATGGCTTCCACTTCTTCCTGTGCAAAGCGCTCGAGTTCCATCATTTGAAAGCTATCTTTGCCGGTATGAACAATGGCTTCGACGATCTCGCCCTTTTTACTCTTGGTTTCAACCTTGGTGATATGAATAAGTGGCACTTGTCAATAGGTCACCCTTTTGCCACCAAACCGTAAGCGATGTTCATCTATTTGATAGTGCAGGCTGGAGCTAACAAAGGGGGCAACAAAATATTCAACAATGAAGACTATCAGAATCATTGGCACAATGAGTCTGAAGGCATAAATCAACGATGCTTGCCAGTCATCACCGACAAGAAGCGCCGTAAGGGTGATGACAATTATCGGAATGATCAAAGCGCGTAAATCGGTTGATCGTTTTTTTATGACGGTTATTTTCATTTGATGATTCATGGTTCCCTCATGTCATCGAAATTTCCGTAGGTTGCACGACTTGATGGGAAACGGATATCGCCACGGTTTATTGTTCCCCAATCCTTCGGTTTGTAAAACCTACGAATGAGTGGCGGTCGTTCGGCTCACCCAATTGCGTGCGCAAGGCGGTGAGCAGGGCATCTTTGTCGGATTCTGGCAGGGTATCCAAATATGGAAGTTCGTAGGCTTTTCCGGCGATATAAACCAAGGCACTACACACAATCTGTTGTTCGTACAGCAGTTGCCAGTGCGTGATTGCGCTGCGAGGAATTTGCCATTGTTGGCGCTGGTAATCATAAAGCGCGAGATGGATATCGGTTAGTTCAATGGCAAACTCGCGCCGCTGGCGATTGCGAGCCTCCAAAAGCGTCCAGATAGGTGATAAAACAAAAAAAATCAAAGCCAGGACCACACCTGTATGGCCCACAAGCCAATAGCTCAGTGGCAGGGTAATGAGCGTTATTGGAATTGAGTATTTTAATGTCGCAGGCCAGCTAGGCGCTTTTGGTTTGGTGGTAATTCGCATGGGTCCCTCGCAAATTTGGGCTCTATATTAAAGTGAGGCCCCAAGCAAAAGCGATTACCAGTTATCCATCCATTTGTGCAAGTTCTAATTTACGCCGGTTCAGTGCCAGTTGGCCTTTCACCCACACTTGTTCAATGGCGAGTGGTGAGCCGGATAGGCTGTTGAGCAGCAGCAGGTCACCATCAAAGCCAATATCAATTTTGCCAGTAATATTGCCAATCCCTAGTGCCTGCGCTGGTGCTTCGCTCACTAGTTTCCAAGCCTGGATAAAATCGCATAAGCCTTGTTGGGCAGCGATAAACGGCGCATTAAATAGCGCTGGGTAATAATAATCACTGCACAGCATATCCACTTGCTGCGCTTGAATGGCTTCACCAGCGCCGAGTGCACCAATATGTGAGCCACCGCGCACTAGGTTAGGCGCGCCAACCAATACGGCAATGCCAGCTGCCTTTAACTGCGTTGCCACATCTAGTGTCATAGGAAACTCGGCAATGGCTACCCCACGGGCAATCGCGGCGGCTACGTCATCGGCGTCTTTATCATCGTGGCTAGCCAGTGGAATGCCCTGCTTTTGTGCGACATCGGCAAGCTCAGCTGATTGCTCAAGGCCAAGGGGAAGTTGTTGATGGAGCTGGCGAATAAACTGGTTGATTTGCTCATCACTCATATTGAGGCGCCGGTTGAGGCTATCGCTAAAGCACTGCACCCGCTTGTCATCGCCCTCGGGTGGCACATGATTATTGAGCGAGAGCAGGTCGATACGGTGCTCTGCAAGCCAGCTTATCAGCTCACCATGGTCTTCAGTGTTAGCCTGCTCGTGGCGGATATGAATGCGGGTATCACAGTGCAGCTCTGGTCGTAGTGCTTCGATGGTATCGATCAGTTGGCGCACGGTTTGGCGTGAGCGAATGCCAGGTTCAAAGCCATCGGTAATGCTTAAATAAAACGTTGTAATGCCAGCACTTATCAGGTCGGCATCATTCGCTGCGAGCGCTAGGTTTAGTGGAAAGGTACTGGTGGTTCTGGGTGCAATATGGCGCTCAAATGCATCGCCATGCGCATCGATGATGCCAGGCAATAAATAGCGAGCGGTGGGGTTGGGCTGTTCAACAAGAGTAAAGTCGGACGCTATGCTGGCAATTTTGCCATCCTGCAGCACGACATGTTCGGCAAATATCCAGCCTTGAGCGGTTAGGGCGTTAACGTTTTCGATGTGGTGTAACATAACAATTCCTATAGAAATCAGACCTACAAAATTCGAGTGCGAATGGCATTGCTGATGCGCTCAACGCCGTACACCAAAAGAAATACCAGCAGAATAATCATCGACGCTTGGTCATAGCGGAACATCTCCATCGACACCGCCAGCTCCACCCCTATGCCGCCAGCCCCAACCAACCCCAACACAACCGATGAGCGTACAGCTTTTTCTAAGGAGAACAGGCTGGTATTGACCATGCTGGCCGAGGCATTTGGCAAAATGGCGACCGCGAAGCGATCGACAGGTTTTGCCCCAATAGCAGCCAGCGCTTCATTTGGTTGTGGGTCGGTTTCTTCAATCGCTTCAGCAAAAAAGCGGCCACAAAAGCCAACCGTGTCGACAATGAGCGTGAGCACACCGGCAAACGGCCCAAGCCCTACCGACGCAACAAAAAATAGCGCCCAAGCCAGGTCGGGTACGGTGCGCAACATGGTTAACCAAGCGCGCGAAATACGGTATAGCCAAGGGTGAGGGGTGGTATTTTTAGCCGCCAAAAACCCTATGGGAATGCTTAGCGCAATGCCGATTGCCGCACCTGCGATAGCCATTTGTAAGGTGGTGATAATGGCGCTAACAATGGCGTTAAAGCGGCTGGTGTCCGGCGGTAGCATTTCCCCGGTAATGGTCCACATGTTGGGCACACCAGCGATTAAGCGGCTGATCGAGAAGTCGGTGCCATACAAGGCCCACGCCAGCACTGCCATAGCAAAAGTGAACGCACCAGCATGCCAAAGGCTATTGTGGGCAAAGCGTTGTGGGGTAGCGTTAGGCATGGGTGGCTCCGGTACTAAAAAAGGCACGCAACTGCTCGCGGCAGCATTCACGGCTGGCCGAGTTTAGGGCAATGCGTTGTTGTTTTAAGCCAACTATTTGGTCGCTGTACTGCATGGTTTGCTCAAGATTGTGCGACACCATTAGCAGTCCAATCTGATTAGATTGCGTGACCTGTTTTAATAACTCCATAACCGCCATGCCTGAGCTGGGGTCTAGGCTTGCTGTCGGCTCATCGGCCATTAATAAGCGTGGGGTTTGCATCAGGGCTCTGGCAATGGCAACCCGCTGAGATTGACCACCCGAGAGCGTATCGGCGCGGCGCAAAGCAAGATGGGCCAGCCCTACTTGCTCAAGCATGTGATAGGCCCGGTCGCGCTCATTACTGGGTGCCCAGGCTTGGCGCCACATACGCCAGCCGCCTTGGCTGCCCAGGGCGCCATGCAATACATTCGATAGTACCGATAACCGAGGAATGAGCTGGTGTTTTTGAAAAACAAAGCCCACTTGCGATCGGGCTTGTCGCAGTGCTTTGCCGTGTAGCTCACTAAAGGGTTTACCGGCAATGCTTACCTGCCCAGCATCCGGCTCTAGTAGGCGCACGCAGCAACGCAATAATGTACTTTTACCTGCGCCATTGGCGCCAATAATGGCAACAGCCTGTCCTGGTGCGACGGTTAAGTCGACATTGCTAAATACCGGTGGCTGCTGGTTAAAAGCCTTGCTTAACCCCTGTACTTGCAAGGCGGGCGACACCAAAGGTGCCGCCGCGGCTGTTGTAACAGATTCTGTTACTGCTACTGTAGCTGGGGTAGTTACAGTAGTGGTCACTGCGGCAGGCGCTGACATATTAGTCACCAATGAAGTCGGCATACTCTGGGTAACCAGCGGTGTCGTACATGGCGCGCACATAGTTATAGTCTTCGTCATCCAAGGCCAACAGGAACTGCATGCCAGCATATTTTTGGTTGTCTTCACCAAACAGAATGGCGGCAATAAGCTCGTCAGAGTGCTCAATAAAAGCATTGCGATAGCGCTCAATTACCTCATCCGATACGTGTGCGCCGGCCATTAGTACATCGTTTGGCAGGTCTGGGCCGCGAGCGATCACACGAAATGCACCCGGTGGTAGGCCACCATTGGCTTGTTCTTGCTCGCGTAAAGTCAAAAAGTTTAAGTGGTTCATACCAATGGCTGCCACATCACCACGTTTTAGGGATTCCCAAGCAATCGGTAGTTTGGTGTGAATTGGCTCATAATCTGCTGGGGTAACGCCATAATCGGCAATTGCCTGCATAGGACCTAGGTGTTTAGACGTAGAGCCAACCGAGCCAAACGCAACTTTTTCACCAGCGAGAGTTGCTGGGCTAGTAAAGCGGCTATCGGCCAGTGTGATCACTGAAGCGAAGTAGTCTGGACGCGAAAAACCGGCAACAATTTTGGCCTCGGTGCGTTTGTTGATTACCACATATTCCGCTGGGCCCGTCATGACAAAATCTACCTGCTTAAAGCGCAAAGCTTCTACGGCAGCGGTGCGGTTGGTAACTGGGTAAAACTCAATGGTATCGCCAGTTTTTTGCTCAAGGGTTTCGACAAACTGGCCAAACTCACGTTGCAGTGACTCTAGGCCTACTAGGTCGGTGACAGCCATGCGGATGGTATCGGCACTAGCCGTTACACTGAGCAGCACGGTCAGTGCTGTAATACAAATGCGATGAAACATAATGGGCTCCTATTATTAGCTTGCCTGATCGTTCAGGCTTGCGAGCCACACTAGGGGTGCATGATGACATGCCTATAAACATTACTTGGCAGTGTGTTGAACAATGGGCTTCAACAAGCCCATTGCAATACACCTTCGTGAGTAGGTGAAACAAGGCATTGCACCTTGCTAGACAACTTTTTGCATAGGGGCTTTTGCAAACCTATTAAGACGCTGGGCACATCTCATAAACCAAACTGACCACCTCTTGGCAAAGCTCAAGTGCTCCGGCGCCTTCACAGGCTTGCTGGGTAAACTTGTTTTGTTGGTCGAGAGTTTGAATTTTGCCACAGAAATCGAAGTTGTTCGTCGCCTCGGCACAGCTGCTAACAAATGCTGTGGTGTCGATAATACAACCGAATGAGTCGCACTGGTTCGCTTGTTCGGCAACGCCTAGTACACAATCTTCAAATGTGCCTTGGCTGCCCACTTGCTCGCCTAATTCAATTTGCGCTTGCGCGCCGTCCATAAACTGGTGGTAAAGAAAAACACCACCACCAATCAACAGTGCTAATACCACACTGATAATACCTAAAATCCACAGAAGCACTTTCATCGCTGGCATCCTTTCTACAAGAGTTATGGGTGTTATATCATCGTTGCAAAATTATACAATTAATAGCAAGACAGTGTTTGGGAACCTTTAAAAACCTCTTTTTCTCATTTTTACTTTGTTAAAAATCGCCTCAAAATGCTCATTTACTACAGTAAACTGTGCTTTTTCGCCGATTTTTGCCTCGTAAAAATTTCGCCTCCGAGGTTTTTAAAGGCCCCCTGAGGGCAGGCGTGAATGAAATTATTTGCAGTTTATTTGGGTGGCACCGTTGCAAAAGGCCAAATTGAAGTACACGACGTGCAGTTTGTGGCGGGTGAGCGCATTGAAGATTGCTACCAAGACTTGCTAGCAAGCTGGTTTGGTGATTTGAAAGGCCTGCACCTCGACTCGGTATTGCATCTAGATGTGGTCGATCACTACCAAGTGACGCTAACCGATGGCCTAGCCGATAACCAAGGCAAAGCTCTGTACTACGTTAACCTAGGCGCCTATCAGCCAGGCGTGTTTGGCGAATACCACGAGCATGTTTTTTTAGTGGCCGATTCTGCCAAAGAAGCCAAAGCACGAGCCAAGGCCCGCATTCAGCACCTGTTTAAACCTCATAAAGATGCCTTGGTTGATGTAGATGACTGCATTGAACTGAGCCAAGCCAATGGCCTGCGCATTCAACTGGTGCCAACCACACAAGCTAGCCAGCAAGTACCTGTGAACGACTATCACCTAGTGCCTGAAGCCGAGATCAACACTTATCTAGAGCGTTTGGCCAATAGTGCACAAATGTTCTAACCAAGCCATTACACTAGTTTAAAGGAGGTAAACAGTATGGACTACACCGGTATTTATAGTGCTAACGCGGTGGCCGAGCGGCGGATAAAGCATATTCGTTGGATCGGCATTGTGCTCTTTGCTGCGTTAGGCGTTGTCGTTAGTTTATTAATCAGTAATGTCGTTGAGTTTGCGGGGTTTATCGCAATTAGTGTTGTGCTCTGGTTAGGTGAGAGCTTTGTAGGCGCTCAGCTTGAACCACTAAAGAATATCTACATCAACGAGCAAAGCTTGCGCCAAGGCAAAGACAAAGAAGTGAAGTTTGCCAACATCGAGCACATCGAATTTTTACCGCTCAAGCAGCCCAATCCTATTATCAAACTGCTCTGGCCTAAGCACCCTGGTGTCATGCGCATTCGCATCCTTGACCGCTTTCAGCAAAAATATGTTTTTGATGTGTCGGCCTATGACTTTGACGACCGTATGAAGATTATCAATGCCCTAGAACACTACTGTTCGCACCTCAAGTAAAACGCAAAAGCCAATCGCCGGTTACCTGCGTAAAAAACGCATAACAAACGCCGGAGTGGTTAATCATGTATTACGCACCCTCACCCTCTATAAGTAAGCGGTTTAGTCTTTTTAAATGGGCTACCTACGGCGGTGTTTTTTTGCTTGCTATGCTAGCAACCATGGCGTTCAATCATGGGATTTATGGGTTCATCGCAGTACTGCTGTTAGAGGTAATGATACCGGGTTCGTTCTCGCGTTCGCTGCGCTCGATAAAAGTTAAAGAGCGCAAGCTAATAGTTGCCGGCAGTGACGTTGTGCATTTCGACAGCCTGCGCAAACTAGAAGTGTTACCCTACCGGCCGGCAACCTGGCTGCAACGACAAGTGTGTAAAGCGCATCCTGGCAACTTCGAGTTAATGCTCACCAGCAACCAAAACGAGCGCTATTTACTCGACCTGTCTTTGTTTAGTTACGACGACCGCATCGAAGTGGTAGAGTTGATCCGAGCGCGCAGCCCCTACCTAACTATGGTCCTGCCACAGGATAATCTGCAACCTCAGTAGGAAGCATTTTTTTGGCAAAAACTGAAGTATTTGAGAAATGCCTGAATTACCAGAAGTAGAAACCACGAAGCGTGGTATTGCCCCGCATGTTGAGGGGCAAACCATTGCGTCTCTGCGAGTTCACAACCCTAATTTGCGCTGGCCAGTTCCTGGCGAGCTGGCCGAGCTAGCGAATGGTGCCGTGATTGGCCAGCTCCAGCGGCGAGCAAAATATTTATTGATGCCGGTAGGAACCGACTATGTGTTGCTTTGGCATCTGGGTATGTCGGGCAGCTTGCGCATTGTTACCCCTGCAACGCCTCTGCGAAAGCACGACCATATTGAATTGGAACTCGCCAACGGCACGCTGCTGCGCTACCACGATCCACGCCGCTTTGGGGCGCTCTTGTATGCCAAACAAGGGGAAACCAATAAACATGTACTGCTTGAGCACCTAGGCCCAGAGCCGCTAAGTGATGCTTTTAATGTGGCGCATATGATCACCAGAGCAGCGAATAAAAAGCAGCCAATTAAAACCTTTATAATGGACAACGCTAATGTTGTTGGTGTGGGCAATATTTATGCCTGCGAATCCTTGTTTAAAGCTGGTATTCACCCCAATACCCCAGCGGGGCGAGTCAGTCAGCAACGCTGGATAAAGCTAGTTGAGGCGATTAAAACCACGCTGGCAGCGGCGATAGAACAAGGTGGCACCACCTTGCGCGACTTTGTTGGTGGTGATGGTGAGCCGGGGTATTTCGCCCAGCAGTTATTTGTTTACGGCCGCAATGGCGAGCCGTGCCGCGTGTGCGAGACGCCAGTGAAGTTATTGAAAATGAGCGGCCGCGCCACCTGCTATTGCGGTAAATGCCAGAGGTATTAGTGTGTAGCGATACCGTTGCCCGGTGCAAACAACGCACCGTGCAACCTACATTGATTGGTTTAAGTGTAGGTTTTACGAAGCCAAGCTTCGGGAAACATCGCGCTATCTATATTGCCGCGTTTTACGCAATACCTTCACAAAGTTCACCAAGGTGATAATTAAGGCGATGGTCAATATGCTGGCCAGCGCAATCAATACGGCATTGCGCAAGCGTAAATCATCAGCTTGATCCCGCACTTGTTGCAGGGTTTGCTTTTGCTCACTAAGGCGCTGTTCGTATTTAGCTGCTTCACGACTAAAATAGGCTTTTAGGCGTTCACTGCGGTTGGCACTGTTGTTCTCCCACAGCTTTTGGCTCAGCGTATTGTGAGCTTCTAATGCAAAAAGCGCCGCCTCAAACTCGCCATTACCGCGCAGGTATTGATATTTAAGCAGCCAATAATCTAGCTCAATCCAATCGCGAAATGCGTTGCGTGGCAAACGGTGCAAGTCTGAGCTGAGATCTGCAATGGCATCGACGGCCTGCGGGTCCTCGTTCTCCACCATTACATGGGCAATCACATGTTTGGCATATAAAGACTCACTAGCCGACTGCATTTGATCAATTTGGTCAAACAAAGCGTTGGCCGCTTGAATGTAATTTTGCTCTGCTGCACCAGCAAATAACATTTCGGCGCGTCGAATTTTGGCGGCCAAGCGTTGTGATGGGTAGTCGGTAGCCAATAGCCTAGCTAGCTCAGCGCTGGCATCGGCAAGGGGTTGGCGCGCAAGTGCGTACTCAAATGCTAAATACTTTACTTCTATTTCCACCGCTGGCATCGGCTGTTCGAGCAAAGCCTGTTCGGCGCTAATTAGCTGTTCTTGCATTAATGGCCAGTTTGCCGACTCAAAATAATACCTAGCATAGGCCAGTTCTACGGCCGGCAGCAGTGGCACATCATGTTTATTTATTACATCTAACGCTTGTTCTAGGTTGGCCAGTGCACCGTCCATATCACGCTGATAGATCGCTTGATTCGCGCGGTGAATAAGCAGCCAGGCAGTGCTTTGATAGTCGGCAAGCGAGTTGGCTAAGCGCATGGCGCTATCAAACTGAACCTCGTATTCCTGTCGGTCTAGCACATCATTTGCGAGCACCATGTCGACAATCATTTTGTGCATTTGCAACTGAGGTGCCATGCCACCAGTGGTAAGCGCTACCTGCTCTGCTGCATCCGCTACGCGCAAATCTTGGGCGTAGGCCAGTGCTAGCGTTAGGTGCGCTTCATTCGACAAGGTTTCTTGATTGGCAAGTGCCTCAATCTCACTAAATGGTGTTTGAAACCATTCAGCAGCGTACAGCTGGCTGCAAAATAACAGCAGGATGGCGGATAAAAAACGCATATAAGCGGCACTCGTATCTAAATATGTTCGGCGGCTAGCTTACTGACCACTGGTTTGTTTTCAACCAAATTTGGCGAAAAGTTAACCAATTTGTGATCAGTGTTAAGTCACTATTGCGTTACGCACCCGAAAACAAGAAATGATGATAATGAACTTGCAAATAGAAACGGTTATCAATAAGATTCGCGAAAATAACGACTTCATCAGGTTTCTAACATGGCTAAGACATCCTTACGCATTCAGCAGCTTAGCACTGGCTACCAGCAGATGGTGGTTAAAAATGTTGAACTAGACATTCCCGATGGCAAGTTGACGGCACTGATTGGCCCCAATGGTTGCGGGAAGTCGACGTTATTAAAGTGCATGGCGCGCATTTTAAAGCCTATGGGCGGACATGTGTTGCTAAACCAGCAGCCAATTCATAGCACGCCAACCAAAGAAGTTGCCAAACAGCTGGCATTATTGCCACAAGGCCCAGTTGCACCAGAGGGGCTTATAGTCAGGGAACTCGTAGCACAAGGACGTTACCCTCACCAAAGCTTGCTCAAGCAATGGAGCAAAGCCGACGAAGCGGCTGTGCAAAAGGCCATGCAAATGACCGACACGCTTGCGCTGGCTGACCGCCCGGTTTCGGCGCTTTCAGGCGGGCAGCGCCAACGCTGCTGGATTGCCATGGTGTTAGCGCAAGACACGCCAATTATCTTGTTAGACGAACCAACCACCTTCTTAGATATGCGTGTGCAAGTCGACTTGCTTAACCTGTTGATTTCGCTGGCGCATGAACATGGCCGCACGCTTGTGGTGGTATTGCATGAGCTAAACCTCGCGGCTGCTTTTGCTGATCATTTGGTATTGATGAAAGACGGTGAGCTGCAAGCACAGGGTTGCCCAGAAGATGTTTTCACTAGTGACAACTTAAAGTCGGTGTTTAATCTGGATGCCAACATTATTCGCGACCCGCATAGCCAGCGTCTAATGTGTGTGCCAACCAACATGCCAGCCGGTGCCGCTGTGCAAAATGCGCCGTTGGCGCAGGCGGTGTAATGTGACTAGCACGGCTCAGCCTCACAGCGCCTCAAAGCTCGCATATTCCTCGTTAGGTCTATTGATCGGTCTGGCCGTTTTAATCGTGTTTTTTGTTTGGCATATCTCAGTTGGTGCCAAAAGCCTTGAATTTAGCACTGTATTGCAGGCGTTGTTTCAATACGACGATAGCCAGTTTAGCCACATGATCGTGCGTGAATTGCGTATGCCTAGGGCACTGATTGCGCTAGTGGTTGGGGCCTCGTTGTCGGTTGCCGGCGCGCTAATGCAAGGCGTTACGCGTAATCCATTGGCTGACCCTGGTTTATTGGGCTTGATGTCTGGTGCAGCGCTAGCTGCGGTATTGGCCGTCACTTACATTGGCATGCACACCATGGCTTGGTTGCCACTTATTGCCGCGATGGGTGCTCTACTTTCAGCCTTACTGGTCTGGCTAGTCGCCTCGGCAGCGCCAGGCGGCGCAACGCCACTATCGCTAACACTCTCAGGTGCTGCCATCTCTGGCTTTATTGGCGCCATCATTTCGATCATTCATCTGCTTAATCAAGATACGTTTGAGTCGCTGCGTGGCTGGTTAGTGGGCTCGTTGTCGGGGCGGGATCTGCAGGAGCTTTATTGGTCGCTACCTTGGATGATTGTTGGTTTGGTAGGGGCTGTTGTGTTGGCGCCTTCGGTGACAGCGCTGGCGATGGGTGATGAGTCGGCTGCTGGCTTGGGTATTAACGTGGTGAAACGCAAAGCTCAGTTGCTGATTTGTGTGGTGATTCTAACCGCTTCATCAGTCGCACTAGCCGGTCCGCTTGGTTTTATCGGTCTAGTGATTCCCCATGTTGTGCGCATGTTTATGGGCTCTGACTACCGCTGGATTGTGCCCTACTCGGCCATTTTTGGCGCTGCTTATCTATTGGGTATCGACGTGTTGGCACGCTTGTTAATGCGCCCGCAAGAAATTGCCACTGGCCTGCTGACCGCCATTGTTGGCGCGCCATTGCTTATTTATCTAGTACGCGTGCGAATCAAGTGAGGCTGACATGGTAGTAATTCGATTATTTAACGAAGCCTTCTCAACTCGCTTTCGCCCAATTGGCTTAACGCTCATGTTGGCTGGCTTGCTGATTTGGCTTGGTTTGGTTGCCGCCAGTGCCAGCCTTGGCAGTTTTAATATGAATCTGGCTGAGGTGTGGCAAACGGTGATTGGCAATGCTCCGTCGGCGCAGCATGAGCTAGTGGTGTGGGAGTTTCGCCTGCCACGCACTTTGGTCGCTGGTTTAGTTGGTGCTCTGTTTGCCCTGTCTGGCGCCATGCTGCAAAACCTAACGCGTAACTCGCTGGCCGATCCAAGTTTGGTGGGCATCTCGCAAGGCGCAGCGCTGGCTGTGGTGACGATGGTGATTGTATTTCCCGAGGTGAGTGGTTATTGGCGAGAAGTATCAGCATTTGCTGGCTCGTTGTTGGTGGCATTGGCCATTCGCGTTGTCGCTGGTAAAGGCAACTCGCTCAAGTTTATTTTGATGGGTATCGGCATGGCAGCTTTGGTGTCGGCGATTACCTCGGCCATGTTGACCTATGGCGATATTGACCGAGCAATGTCGGCGCTGGCTTGGCTTGCCGGCAGCATTAACAGTGCCACCTGGTCAGATGTGAAAATTCTCTCGGTCGCTACCGCTGCATTACTGATTTTATATCTGGTGCAAGCGCGTTCGATGTCGCCAATGTCGTTAGGCCATGAAGCCTCGGTTGGTCTTGGGGTGAATATAAATATGCTGGCAACGACTCAGTTGGTGACTTCAGTATTGGCAGCTGCTCTAGCCACTGCCGTTGTGGGCCCGCTTGGCTTTGTTGGCCTACTAGCGCCACACATTACCCGCACCATGGTGAAAACTGGCCCAGCAAATTTCTTGTTATTGACCGCACTCAACGGTGCCTTACTGGTGCTATTTGCCGATTTGGTTGGTCGAACCTTGTTCGCCCCCGTGCAAATTGCCGCTGGTTTGCTGACCTCGCTAATCGGCGCACCCTTCTTTATTTGGCTGATGCTCAGTCGTAAATCTCAACTTTAGTAGGTTACCTATGAAATCGATTATTGCCTTATTCCTTACCCTGGTTACGGCTATTTCACTGGCACAAACGCGCACAGTTGCAAGTTATCAGGGTGAAATTGAAATTCCTGCCAACCCACAGCGTATCGTGGCGCTGCTGGATCACATGATTATGCTGCCGCTCTATGAGCTAGATGCCAATGTTGTGGGCAGCGTGGGCCGTCAATGGGAAGGCCAAGAACCTTATATTCGTGGTGTACGGGCACTGTATCAGCAGAACTTTGCCGACCTTGGTGTTGAGTTTGTTGGTACGGCATTTTCTGCTGATATCGAAAAAATTACTGCGCTCAATCCAGACTTAATTATCACTTATAACTTTGGCAGTGAATCACTCGAGCAGCTTGAAGCCATTGCGCCTACCTATGTCATTGATGCTGACAAGTACAGCTATATGGAGCGTTTTGAACTGTTGGCAGAAGTGACCAACACAACCGACGTGTTTAACGCTAAAAAAGCCCACTACGATGAGCGCGTTGCTGAAATTCAAGCTTGGTTAACTAACCCTGCCGATATTTCTGTTGCCATGGCGATGCCACGCCCAGATAGCGCCGAAATTACTTTGTACCGCGATTATGGCGCATTTTCTCAGGTGGCTAACGATATTGGCTTTAGCTTACCAGCCTTTTTCGCCGAACAAATCGGTGAGTCGGCCTCTGCCAAAATTAGCATTGAAGACCTGGCTTCAATCGACGCTGACTATTTATTTGACACATTTGAACCGAATCGTGGTGATACTGCCACCAGCACCATTGAACGCTACAACTCGATGATTCCTAACTGGTGTGAGGCCGTCGAGGCATGCCGCGAAGGCCGCTACATCCCACTTCGCCGCACCGATTCTTTCTCAATGTCATTTAAAGCTTTGGACTATGTGCTAGCGCAGTTCGCGACTCATATCGCTGCTCGCCACGAGCTCTATTTCAACGAGTAAGGCAGCTAATCAAGCGCGCTGGCGCGAAGGATGTCGGCGCTCAGTTTTAGGGACTCATTCAAGAGGATAAACAATGCGTAAGTTAATCGCGATTGCGGCCTTGGCCGTTTCAAGTTTGGCTGCGGCCTTCCCAATTACCATCGAACATAAGTTTGGCACCACAGTGATTGAAGAACAGCCCGAGCGGGTTGTGTCGGTCGACTATAACGGTGCCGATAATATTCTGGCTTTGGGTGTGCAGCCTGTCGCGATTCGTTATTGGTATGGCGATTACGAAGAAGTCGTTTGGCCATGGGCGCATGAAGTGCTGACCACCGAGCCTGAGATTCTAAAAGGTGATCTGAACTTTGAGCAGATTGCCAACACCAACCCGGATGTCATTATCGCGATTTGGTCGGGTATTGATGCCGATGCCTACGAGCAATTGAGCAAGATTGCCCCGGTAGTTGCTGTGCCAGAAGGTATGGGTGACTACGCCATGCCTTGGGATCAACAAGCGCTTACCGTTGGCAAAGTGCTAGGTAAAGAAGCTGAGGCGCAAGCGCAAATTGACGCCATCAAACAACAGCTAGCGGGGTATGCCGACCAGCACCCACAGTGGCAAGGTAAAACCGTTGCCGTGGGCAACCGTTGGAATGACAACGTTGGTGTTTACACCTCACACGATATTCGCCCATTGCTTATGGCCGAAATGGGCTTTACTACACCAGAAGCGATTGACGCGGCCATTGATGGCAATGAGTTCTGGGTAGAGTTTTCGATGGAAGACTTATCACCTATGGATGCCGACTTGCTGATGTGGGTAACTGCTTCAAACGACTTTAGCAACATCACCGAGATTCCAAGCCATCGTTTTATGAACGCAGTGAAAGAAGGCCGTGAAGTGTTCTTAGGCGCCGAAGTGACAGGAGCGTTTTCCTTCGCTTCGCTATTGAGCTTGCCGCATGCCATTGATGCCATGGTGCCTATGATTGAAGCGGCACTCGACGGTGACCCTGAGACGCACGCCGACGCGCGCGTTCAGTAGCCTCAAGCAAAGTAGAGTTACGATTATGCACCCATTGCAGGCGCAATTTGAGCAGGTAAACCAGTCGGGCTACCTTACTGTGAGTTATGCCCCCAAGCTCCCCGGCCCTAAGCTTGTTGACTTAATTCAGTCAGACTGGCTTGAGCATATGTTGCAAGCACAGAAGGATGGTCGCCCTAACCTAGATAAGCGAGGCGAGGGCGCCTTTTTAATTAGCCGATTTGCCTTTCTCACCGCCCTAGTGGTAGCCAGTTGCCAGCTCACGTCAGGCCAGGTACCTAGGCTTGCTGGTACCTCCACGACGGTCAATGCACGTCGAGAATCTATTGAGCTGTTTATTGCTAGCAACGAAGTGCTAAACGATGATATTGCGGCGATACGCCAGATGCTCATTCAGTTTTATCAGCCAATGGTTGAGCGAGTGGCTGCGCTGACTAAGTTGGCACCAGCCAAACAGTGGGCGCTGATCAGTGATGCATTGGCAATGACCTGGCAGTTTGTTGGTGAGCCACTTGGCTGTGCTGAAAAGGCGAGACAAACTGCTATGGCCTTGCTGACCGATGAAAAGTCGGTACTTAAGAACCGGCGGACAAGTTTTGAGGAGTATAAATTATTCGCCTCGCCCGATGACTCAGCGCCAACCATTCACCAGTTTATTCGAGTGCGAGCTGGGTGTTGTCGAAAGTTCACCGACGATGGCAATTACTGCAATACCTGTGTTTACGTACCCAAAGAAGACCGGCAAGCTCGAATCAGCGAAACCTTGTGGCAGAATTATTACAATCGGCAATAAAACTGTGCAGATTTTGAGCATTGCTTCGCGCTAAAGGCTATCCAAAATGGTAGTATTGTTGGTAATGTATACATACCAATAACAAACTACCATTGAGGGTGAAAACCTTGAGAACATTAATGCTTGGCTTAGTGCTGTGGGCGTCGAATGCACTAGCCAATGATGTACTAGCACTGCGTTTTGCCTATATCTTTGAACAACCTAATACTGAGCCCTACCAACTAGATGGCCAAACTTGGTACGTGCACACGTCGAAAGGCATTGCCATAAGTGATTTGGCAGCGATCAACCTATTAGAAACAACCGATACGTATCAGCCGTTGAAACTAGAGGTGTCGCTAAAGCCTAGGTCATACGAGCGATTCCGCCAAAACATCGTTGAAGATGGTGCTTTCCCAGGTGTAGTGGTATTGAGTAATGGCGAAGCAGTTGGGTCTTTCCCAGTACTGCAAAAGAACTTGCCACAAACGATGATACTGCCAATTCGCGACCCGCAAACCAATCGCACGATCTATCAAGCCGTGAGCGAGCAATTATAGCCGCCAGTCTCTTCTCACCATGTATCTCGCCATAACTGCTACAGTGAAATAGAACATGAGGAGCGCTCATAATGAAGTATTTCACTGTCGCAGTATTGGCATGGTTATCTGCCTGCTCAACACCGCCACTTAATGTACACCAGCAAAACCAAGCGTTGTGGGCTCAGCAACGAGTTAGCAGTTATCAGTATGAGATTGACGTGGTGTGCTTTTGCCCAATTGACTTTCGCCGCAGCAAACGCATCACTGTCGTCGATGGCGAAATTGCCAGCGCCGTATTTGTCGACAACAACGAACCGGTGCCGCAAGCCTTAGCGCAACAACAAAAAACCATTGCCCAGTGGTTGGATGATATTGCCAGAATGCAGGCGGATGGGCCTGCATTGCTCGAAATAGAGTACGATACGGAGTTTGGCTACCCACGCGTCATCAACAGCGATTACAGCATTGATATTGCCGACGACGAACTACAGGTGACCATTCACAATTTTAACCCTTCACGGTAAGAAGAGTTGCCTGGGTAGGCAACTCAATGCCAATTGTTTTGCTTAAACACTTGGTGTTTCACTTACGCTTGGCTTGCGCAAAAACCGTACCGAAAAGGCAATAAACGCGGCGACGGCGGCGCCAATGCCAATTGGGGTGGCTATGTTCATGGCTAAGCCAAAGCCAATGCTAGCGTTGGCGAGGTAAGTAATGGTAACGGCCGTCATGAAAACTGCTGGTAGAGTGCATATCCAATGGAATTTACCTTCTTTGGCTAAATATGCCGCTGCAGCCCACAGCATAATCATTGCCGTGGTTTGGTTCGCCCAGCCAAAATAACGCCAGATCACGTTGAAGTCTTGCGTGCTGACCAAATAGCCAATAACAAACATTGGCACGGCTACCAGTAAACGCTTCGGCAGTGCTTGCTGTGGTAGTTTGAAAAAGTCAGCAATAATTAGGCGAGCACTGCGAAACGCGGTATCACCAGAGGTGATTGGCAGCACAATGACACCAAGCACGGCTAGAAACCCACCCACCACGCCAAGTAACGAGGTTGAAATTTCGTTTACTACCCCTGCTGGGCCACCGGCAGCCAACGTTGCATTCATGGCTTCTGGGCTGTCGTAAAAACTCATGCCAAGCGTACACCAAATGAGGGCAATGACCCCTTCGCCAATCATGGCGCCATAAAAAATGAACCGGCCTGAGCTTTCGTTTTGCATGCAGCGGGCCATTAATGGTGACTGTGTGGCATGGAAGCCAGATACAGCGCCACAAGCAATAGTAATAAACAATAACGGCCAGAGCGGTAAGTTATCTGGGTGGAAGTTGGTGGTGAAGTCGACACCTTGGCTATAAAAGCCTTTGCCACTGAACATTAGGCCAATTAACAAGCCAACAGACATAAATATGAGTAGCGCGCCAAAGAACGGATACAAGCGGCCAATGATTTTATCCACCGGTACTATGGTGGCAAAAATGTAGTAACCAAAGATGATTGCCACCCAAGCCATCACTGGAATCGACATTAGGTTGGCTAACAGTTTTGCTGGCCCAAGCACAAACACAACGCCTACTAACAGCAATAACACAACGGCAAATAGATTCATAAACTGTTTGGCCACATTGCCCAACTGCTGGCCTACAACGGTTGGCACGCTGGCGCCATTGTTGCGTACCGACAACATACCAGAGAAATAGTCGTGCACGGCACCAGCAAAAATACAGCCAAGCACAATCCATAACATGGCAACTGGGCCATAAAGTGCACCCAAGATTGGCCCAAAAATAGGGCCTAAACCGGCGATGTTGAGCAACTGAATGAGATAAACCTTTTTATTCGAGAGCGGCACATAGTCAACCCCGTCTGGGTTGGCAATGGCCGGTGTAGCGCGTGCGGGGATAGGGCCGAAAATACGTTCAACCAATTTACCATAGGTAAAGTAGCCAATAATGAGCGCTGCTAGGGCAGCCAAAAACCAAATCATAGTGGTTCACCTCTGCTGTTGTTTTTATAGTCGTTAACAGCTTAGGGACGGCAGTAACCGTCGCCGAGGTGAAAATAGGTAAGCGGCGGCAAAACCTTGCTAAAAGGCCGTAATGATTCGGTGAGCGGTTTTAGATACCTAACGCAATCTTAATTGCACGCAAATAGCGTCGACTCACCGGCACAGTACTGTCGCCGACTAACAACTCTGCATTGCCGTTTTCTAGGTATTTAACCTCGCGAACGTGGTCAATGTTGACGGCATACTGGCGATGGCACTGCACTAAGCCTGCCTGAGTAACAAGGGCTTTTAAACTGAGGTCGCTGTGGCTTGTCTCATTGGCAACTAGGTTGACATTAATGCCATCCGAGAAGGCATAACGCAGGCTGTCGCGGTTTACTACGAGTAAACGTTGACCTATTTTGCCGACTAACCGGTCGCAAAGTTGCACGAACTTGTGCTGGTTAAAATGCTCTCGTAAGCGCTCGACACAACGCGCTAGCCGCTCTGGCTCAACAGGTTTCACTAAGTAGTCGGTAGCTTGAAGATCAAAAGCAGTAATAGCGTGAGTGTCGTAGGCGGTTACAAACACCCAGCGTAATGGCAGGTTAGCAAACATCCGAGCTAACTCCATGCCATTTAGCCCAGGCATTTCAATATCGCAGAACACAACGTCGGGTTGTTTTTGGTGAATAAGCTCGCCTGCTTCAATGCCGTCGCAGGCAAAGCCGACTACCTCAACACGCGCAAACTCGCTTAATAAAAAAGCGAGCTCATCGCGAGCGAAGGGTTCATCGTCAATAATCAAAACGCGCATTCAACTTCCTAGCTGGCTAGTGCAGTAGCCTGATTTTTTATTGTTATGGTTACGCGGGTCTCAATGTTGGGCGTTACAGTCACGGCCACCGTTGCTTGATTGCCGTAAGCGGCATGTAAACGTTTTTCTACCATGTTCATACCAATGCCTGAATCCCTACCATTGGCTTGGTCGCGGTAAAGACCAGCGCTATCTGTTACCTCAATATGCCAGCCGTCAGGAATTTGCTCAACAATGAGTTTTAGCGTTTGTTTACCAGGGACTTTGCTTACGCCATGTTTAATGGCGTTTTCTACCAAAGGCTGCAGAGTTAGGGTGGGCAAAGTAAGATTGCAGTGCTCATTTACCTGCTCAACAATGGTTAGGCGCTCTCCTAGGCGAGCCTGTTCAATGGTTAAGTAATACCGGGCATGTTGCAGTTCATCGCAAATGCTCGACATGGCATCGTTGCGCTTTAGGTTGTTGCGCAGGTAACCAGACAAGCTTAATACCAGAGTGCGAGCCATGTTAGCGTCGTGGCGAATCACCGCCGCGATCGTATTGAGCGTGTTGAATAGAAAATGCGGGTTTACTTGCGCACGAGCGAGTTTTAGCTCAGTTTCGGTGAGCATTTCCCGCTGACTGCGAAGGCGGCCATAAAGCATTTGGTTAGATAACACACGGGCAATGCCTTCACCTAAGCTGCGGTTTAAGTTGCTAAATAGTTGCTGTTTATATTCGTAGAGCTTTATTGTGCCAACAGCGCTGCCATGCTCGCCATGCAGAGGGACAACAAGCCCTGCACCGAGCGGGCAGTCGAGGCTGTTCTGGCAATGATGTAGGCTTTGCTTGCCATCGCTAAATACAACCTCGTTATTGGCCAGTGATTGCAAGGTTTCGTCAGACTGAATGGCGCTGCCTGCAGGGTGAAACTCACGACCGGCGCCATAAAAAGCCAATACTTGTTTTTGGTCGGTAACGGCAACGGCGGCGACACCGGTGCCATGGTATAAAACACTGGCTAGGGTCTCGGCGCTTTCTTTGGTTAAGCCATTTGCCAACACCCCAACCGTTTGCTGGGCAAGGTCGAGGGCTTTTTGCGAATACTGTGCACTTAATCGGTCATCTATCGTTTGTTGATCGCGAATAATGCGGATGAATAGTGCCGCGCCGACCGAATTGGCAATGAGCATAGGTGCGGCAATGCTTTGCACAAGCTGCCAAGCCTCGTCGAAGGGCTTAGCGACCACCAGCAGCAGTAACATTTGCAACACTTCCACCACCAAGGTGACTTGCAAAGCAAACAACGGCGACAGCACCGAGCGACCCCGCTTTAGCCGATAGCGACTCACTAACCCAGCAATTAAGCCTGCCATAGTTGTGGAAATCATGCAGGCAACATCAGTGAAACCGCCGAGGGTGTAGCGATGAACGCCGCCGGTCAAGCCGACTGCTAAGCCAATTACTGGGCCACCGAGTAAGCCGCCAACCACAGCACCTATTGCGCGGGTATTGGCTATGGCGTCCTGTACTTCATAGCCTAAATAACTACCGAGTATGCAGAAGCTGGAAAACACGAGATAGGTAGATAACTTATGCTGCCAGGCACCCGATTGCAGCATTAGAGGTTTAAACAGTGGCGATTTAGAGAACACATAAGCGAGCACCAAAAAGACGCTCATTTGTTGCACTAATTGCAGTATTAACTGCCAGCTCATGGTTTCTGCCTTGTTATTATTGTTTTCAGTCCTAGAGGCACTACACGCGTAGCAAGGCAGTGCCATACATTGTCACGTTATCGGTGATTCGATAGTTTGGCAATGACAATATTTGCCTTTATGGGTCGGGTGCGACCTATCCTAATGGCGAGCTTTCGCGAGTAGTTTATCTAGTGCGTTGGCAAAGGCTTGTCGATCCGCTTGTGAGAGCGGCGCAGGCCCCCCCGTTTGAATGCCACTAGCACGCATAGTATCCATAAAATCGCGCATGCCCAGCTTTGCCTTAATATTGTGCTCTGTGTACTGCTCTCCGCGAGGGTTGAGTGCCATCGCGCCTTTGTCTAGCACTTCGCTGGCTAAGGGGATGTCGGCGGTAATAACCAAGTCGCCGGGCTCGCAGCGCTTTACAATTTCATCATCGGCAACATCAAAACCCGACTGCACCTGAAGTGTGGCGAGATAAGGTGAGTTTGGAACACTCAGCCCTTGGTTGGCCACAAAGGTTGTTTTTATCTGGGTGCGTTGCGCACCACGGTATAAGATTTCTTTAATCACGACAGGACATGCATCAGCGTCCACCCAAATTCTCATTCTCGTCCCCTCACATGGCACTGATAGCATGGCTTTTATTTGCTCAGAATAACTATGGTTTTATAACCAGGTTGGCAGCTTACCACTAAAGCCAATCTTAGCCGACTTATGTGCTGAATGTCTTCTAATCTGCAATGCCATTACCTTAAGCGATATCTATGGTGGTCGCGGTGCTTGATAAGAGACCGTCACCCGCAGGGAGCGGGTGTCGAGGCTACAGGGACGTACTTGCGCCGTGTCGATTATCGAGTTCCGCGACCGCTTCAAACGCTTAAGTTAATGGCATTGGTCTAATCTGAACAAATGATGATCAGATTATTTGGTTTTTATTGAGCGCATTTAACCACTAAAGTAAACTGGTTTCATACGGTGTTAGAATTTCCTTCTCCCATTCTAGGCTAATGTGTAGGTGAAATGATCGTTAAGCTGTCCAAAATCGTGTTGTTTTCGCTGATTCTGATATCGGCGAATAGCCAGGCTAGAGTAGCTCAGTTTTTGCCTGATCCTTTTGGTAAGCTTGCAGAGCTGTCGCAACAAGTCACGCGCACAACCGATGAGCAACTGTTACTAGCACAGCTTTATGCAATGGATATGCGCCACCAAGATGCGCTCGAGGCGCTAAGTAGCCTGAGTTTTGAATCACTCACTTCGCCTCAGAAGCTATCTTATTTATTAGCCGAAATTGCGCTCTCCAGCAGCTATTTAACGCAGCAGCAAGTTGAAGATAAGCTTGCGCAAGCTGAGCGCATAGCGCACCAGTTAACCGACCCTGAGTTGCAAGTAGCAGTGAGCTTGCAACAGGCCAACTGGCACTTGCGCATGCTAAACCTGCCCGATTCGCTTGCAGCGCTTCAGCATGCAACTGCGGTCGCTCAGCGCGCCGAGCTGGATTTGTTGCCCGCTATTGAGGCAGCACAGCTAGCATTTATATATATGTCGGGGCGCAGTGCTGCGCTGGCAGACCAAATGGAAAGGCTTAAACACGCATTAGATAACCGAGCGCTACCGTATGCCAACATCATTCTACAAGAGCTCACCGCTTACTATTATTTTGAACAAGGCGAGTTGAAAGCCGCCAGAGCACAGGCGCAGAAGCTAGCACAACAGTTCCCCCAGTCGCATTATGCTGGTGTTCGCGCGGCATTAATCGAGCTACAGATTGCCAGCGAGCAAAAGATTGCCTCGCCGGAGTTGATTGCCAGAGCTGGTGAGGTGTTGCAACAAGTTCAGGATGTTTGGCATGAATTTGAGGTAGCACTGGCCTTTGCCAATTATGTTTCAATTGCTGATCATCAGTTTAACAATGAACTGTTTCGCCAAGCTGAAGTGTTAACAGAGCAGCTGCCAATTAGCGCAGACAGGGCGCTCGCTCGGGAGCAACTAGCCTATGCCACCTATAGTGCACACAAAGCTCTAGGATTCGATGCGGCTAAAACCTTGTTTGCTTTGGAACATTATCTCGCTATGCAGCGCGAGTCTTGGCAAGAGATAGATATGCAAGCCGAACAGGCGATGACCAAATCTTTACGTAACCAAGTGCTGGCTTACGAAAATCAGGTGCTGCAGCTACAAGCACAAGCCCAATCGCTGGCGCTCAGTGCAGCAGAACATGAAAAAACTCAACTAAGGTTAGTAGTGGTTTCTGTGTTGAGCATATTGCTTAGCGCGATTGTAGTGAGTGCATGGGCGTGGAATAGATTCAAATTAGTAAGGCAGCAAGCCAACACCGATGCGCTTACTGGCTTAGCTAATCGGCGCGCATTCGATAAACAAAGGTTACAACTGCAAGCCAGCCAAGATGAGTTTGGTGTGCTGTTAATCGATGCTGATCACTTTAAACAAGTGAACGATAAGTATGGCCATGATGCGGGTGATAAGGTTTTGCAGCAACTGGCGCTAACGATTCAATCTTGTTGCCGAGCTTCGGATTTAGTGTGCCGCTATGGCGGCGAAGAGTTTGCTGTGCTGATGCCAAAAATTAATGCTACACAACTTAGTCAGTGTGGCGAACGTATCCGGCAAACCATTGCTCAAAGGCCTTTCCAACTTCAGGAGCAGCCGTTACATATCACGGTAAGTATTGGTGGTGCACACAGCAAGCATGATGCTCGCGAGGTTGTCACCATTGCCGATGAGCGGTTATATCAGGTTAAAAACAGTGGCCGAAACCGATGTATAACGGCTTCAACCGACCCACTTGCCATGAGTTCGAACAATATTTGATCTAGTGGCGTTCTAATTCGCTGCATATCTTGCTATAAACACGTAGCAGAAATGATAAAAATTGGACATTCATGATTGTTTTTATACCCGCGGCTGTATTAGTGGTTATTGCCGCACTGATTATTATTAAGAGAATGACCAAGGCAAATATTGTACGTCGCGCCTATGGTAGTAAACCCGCGTTTAAACTAATTGCGAACCCGTTTTCAATTGCAAAGATACAGCAACAATTAGCCGTTACTGCTAATCCAGACGAGCGCTATCTTTATATAGTAACGATTGGACGCAGCGCTAATCTTGCGTTGCTGAAGAACTGGGTAGAGCAACAGCCAAATAGTCCACATGCGAATCTGAGTTATGGTGTGAGGTTGGCACAGTCCGCGTGGATACAGCATTTTGACTCGAATGATGATGAAATCGGTTTCATTGAGTCTGCCCGCCAGTCTGCAAGCTTTCGCCAACAAGTAGAAGAAGCGCTTGCCCATTTACGCGTTGCTGCTCAGCAGGCGCCTTCTGATCCTACACCATTTGCATTTTTAATTACCTGCACGGCTTGGTTAGGCGGAGAGATGGACCAGTATTTTCATTATTACAACAAAGCCATGCAGCGTGATTCAGATAACTGGGGCGTAAATTTGGCAATGGTGCTGGCGCTATCGACTAAGTGGGGAGGCGATAATCAGCATATGCTGACTTTTGCCGAGCAAACGGCCAAGAAGGCAGCATACGGCAGCAACCTAAAACTATTACCATTCAAAGCTTACCTTGAGATGTGGAAATCGCACCAGGGTGTCCAGGGTAGTGACTCTATTTTGCAGGATGAGCAAGTGAGAGCGCAAAGCAGGGTTTGGTTTATGGAGTGGCGGCAAGCGCAAGGCTCATCGCACTCTGGCATTTTTGCCCGTTATAACGCTCTGTGCTGGCTGTGGCTAATTGAAGAAACTGCGCTGGCGAAGGCGATATACCAGGAAGTTGTCGACCACATTGCTGACGAACATCTTCGATGGACCGGCTTGCAGGGGCAGCTAGGAAGTATTTCGGCTGCCTTGCAAGACCGAACTTAAAAGCTGCTTGCCCGAGCGACAGTTAATGAGCGTGTCATGTAACGGCTGAGGGTGTCGGGCTGGTAATCTGCGAAGGGTTGGCAATCAACAAAGGCGAACTGCTCATAGAGCTTGTGTGCGGCCTCAAACTGTTCGCTACTACCTGTTTCAAGGCTAATAGAAAGCCCACCCATGCTGGCTACTTCGGCAACAATGTAACCTAGTAAATCGCTGGCGACGCCTTGGCGCAAAAAGGCCGAAGCGGTGCGCATTGATTTTAGCTCGTAATGGTGCGTGTCCCACTTCTTTATAGCGGCGATGCCTGCAAGGCGCTGGCGATGCCAGGCGCTGTATAAGGTGATATCAGATGCGCTCAGCTCAGATAGTGCGAGAGCGTGGACGCTTTCGGCCGGCGTTTGTGCATGCATGGCAGCAAGGTGCACTGATATGAGTTGCTGTACCTGCGGGTGCGAAAGTTGACCGGTTTTAATTTGTAGCATGAATGCCTCAGAGTGATATACACAGAGGGCTAACAGCATTTACCATGCCAACTTGTTAAACCGCTGAATCCTGTATGTTTCTGGGGCTTGTGCTGTATGTGAGGGGGAAGCTGCGCACCATATCATGGCGAGTGCCTGCATATGGTGCGCATGAAGGGTTATTCTGCGTTAACAGTTAGTACGTTGGCACGGTTCATGGTGTGAATGCCACGTTGAACCAAGTCGAATACTTTTTCATCCGCGATTGGTGTAATCACGCCAATTTGAGTTTTACAATCCAGCTGTTCAGCATTAGCCGAAACTGTGGTTTCAGCAAACTTGCTTTGCAAATCTTGTGCGTATTGTTCGGCTTGCTTTATAGACTTACCGGGTAAATAACATACGAACACATCTTTACCGTAGCGGAAACCGCGGTCTTGCGTTTGCAGGGACTTTTTCAACACACGAGTCATCGCACGTAATAAAGACAATGATGTTGAGTTGTCGTGCTTGACTGAGATTGCTTTAAACTCGGACAGTTTGATAAACACTA
This sequence comes from Salinibius halmophilus, assembly GCF_003577475.1. Classification (GTDB taxonomy): domain Bacteria; phylum Pseudomonadota; class Gammaproteobacteria; order Pseudomonadales; family Natronospirillaceae; genus Salinibius; species Salinibius halmophilus. The sequence goes on along the minus strand of NZ_QPEP01000015.1, from coordinate 61,487 downwards.
ACGCAAAGTCATCGCTGGTGCGGTTGCGAAGATGGCTTTGCATATAGTCACGTGTCCATAACCCCGTGATGGCGTCGGTATTCACACTCAAGCCGCCACTTACTTCTTCCTCTTCGGTATCTGGTAAGCTATTTGACTTGTCGGCAACGACTACTAGCAAGCCTGCTGTCGCAAGGGCAAAACCAAGTGGATAGAACGACTCGAATACTAAGAACAAAAACTCATAGTTTGCCGGCGCAGCCGTTACCTCATCGGTAAAATCGCGAATCATGGCTAACAACATAATAAAAAAGCCGGTAGACATAATGTTGCGCGCACCCTCAGATACATTAAGGCGCTGCGTTGCGAACATCCACACACCGATTAATATGATTGTAATGCCCTCTGAAATCACATCGGTTAGTTCGATCTCGCTGCGAGGCAAAAATTCCCCCACGAACAACATCATAATCAGCCACACAACAGCGATGGCAAAAAACACCAGTGTTTTGTTCATCTATAGCACTCCTGCATTATTGTTTTAAAACTGGGTTTTGAAACTGGTTTCAGGCAATGCTAGCCGAAGAGGTGATAATAAGTTGTAGCAAAAGTGTACTTATGTGAATGAATTGTCATAAAAATGTAACAAAGCGAGAGCTTCACGACAGACTCTCGCTTTTGACTAGGTTAGCCAGGCTCTGAGGAGCCGCTACGCTTGTGGCTCCATAATCGACGTAGCGCCGGTTTTCGCAAGCTCAGCGAGGTCTTTGTCAATCCAGAACAAGGCTTTGCCATCTTCGCCAACTAGTTCTAGCTTGTCGAGCACGCCTTTGAATAGTTTCTCTTCTTCGTGTTGCTCTGCTACATACCATTGCAGGAAGTTAAAGGTTGAATAATCGTGCGTGGTAAACGCGACGTGCGTTAACTCGTTAATGGCACGCGTGATCTCGCACTCATGTTGATAGATGTCTCGAAATACATGGCCGAGTGAATCAAACTCGTGTGGTGGCGCGGCAATTGTACCTAAGATTGGAAGGGCGCCCGTTTCACTTACGTAAGTAAACAAACGGTTCATGTGGTCCATCTCTTCTAGCGCATGCTTGCGCAGCAGCTCGGCAGCGCCCTCGAAGCCTTTATCTTCGCACCAAGCGCTCATCTGTAAATATAAATTCGACGAATAGAACTCAAGATTTATTTGCTCATTGAGTTTTTCGATCATCGCTTGTGCCAACATATTCGTACCTTCAACTACAGTGTTTCGGTAAACATACCGAAAAACGACATAAATTGCTTGGCTGAAATCAGAGGTAAAATGAGTAAAACACTAGACTTTCATACCATCCTTACGGCGGCGGAGATTATTCGTGAGCGTGGTGAGCGCAATAATGATGGGGCTTACCGCCTTGATGGCGTAGAGTTTCATTCCAGTATTGATGGGTATAGTGTCACGCTGAAAAGCCAAGACGTTACGTTAACGGTCAATTTTCACAACACTTACAACATAGAATCACCTGGGAAAGACGCCGAAGAGAAGTTCTTCAAACGCCTGCGCCAGCTTGTGTTCGAATACAGTAAGTCATAACTTTTTCGGCCGACAGAGCAACTTCTTATCACTTGCTAATCGAGCGCATTTTAGGCAAATAAAGTTGGCAGGAAGCAAAGACTCGGCAAGGGCTTTTGGGTCTTTTTCTATATCTTTACGTTTTAGATCACACAATGTTTTTGCCATAAGCACCCCACTACAAGGGCGCATCAAATATGCACCCTATTGATAGTTTAGTGCTGCTATGGGGTTAGAACAACCGGCCGCGACTTGCTAATAACTGCCGAAATTGAACTAGTGCGGTAAAGGTTGCTATCTGCCTGCCCTGTCACTTCTACGGTGACACCAACGTGTCCATTGCAGTAATCGAAGAACTCAAGGTTAGGCAAGCTAACAACCGTGGTACGTGTATTAGACTCCGGCGCCGACACGTAATCGAGCGTTTCTTGCTGCCAAGTACCAAAGTTATCAACAAAGTGACAAGTTAGTTGATAGTGATAACGCACGTCAGAGCTGCTCACTTGTGACCAATGCAATTCGATATCTTGATTCAAGCGACCACTGTAAACCGAGTTTGGAATCAGCTGAAAATCCGCTGGCACCGTAATCCAAGAATCAAAGGCATCAACCTGTTGGTTGTTGCGCCGCAATTGAACGTAAATTGGGCTGTAGGGGTCGATGCCACTTAGCGAACCAGAATAAGCGACATCACCATCGACCTCCGTTTCTAGCAGCCAGGCCTTGCGTGTCCCCTGCTGTACGAACAGCGAATCGCCATCGGTTAATTCAACTGGGCGTGTATAGCCAAGGCTTGCACCAGGCCCCGTAGGCTCTGGCGCTTTGCCCTCAAACAACTGCACCGTTGCCACCGCAGAACGGCTACTGCCATCCGTTAACACCTGCACCTCGGCATTCATGCCAATTTCACTTGTTGCCAAATTACCCGACTGCTCATTACTACAGCCAACTAATGCAACCGGCAACATCACCGCCAACCAAAACTGTCTCATCGGTCTCTTCCTAAGACATTAAATAGATACCCCAATCATTGCCCACCCCAATGAACTCATGCTTAACCCCAAACGAGGACACGCACCGATAAAACTCCAAACGAGGACACGCACCGTTATTGGACAACCCCAAACGAGGACACGCACCGTTATTGGACTGGCTAAAGTCTGAGAAGTGAGCTGACCAAAAGGTGCGTGTCCTAATTTAAGTGACACCTAGTCTTTTTAGCTGTCATCTTCGTAAGCTAGGGTACATAAGTCATTAACCTGAAGAGATTGTTATGTCTGACTACACACCACCAAAGGTTTGGCAGCCTAAAGAGTCTGGGGGGCAGTTTGCCTCAATAAATCGCCCGGAAGCGGGTGCTCGCTTTGAGCAAGAGCTTCCAGTGGGAAAACATCCGTTGCAGCTTTACTCGATGGGTACGCCTAATGGGGTGAAGGTAACCATTTTGCTCGAGGAACTGCTTGCTGCTGGGGTTTCTGGGGCTGAGTATGACGCGTTTTTTATAAGTATTATGGACGGTGATCAGTTTGGTTCTGGTTTCGTTGATATTAACCCGAACTCAAAGATCCCAGCGCTGGTTGACCGCAGCGTTGAGCCGCACCAGCCTGTTTTTGAATCGGGAGCGATTTTGCTTTATCTAGCAGAAAAGTTTGATCGTTTCCTTGGTAAAAACCGAGCTGAAACGCTCAGCTGGTTAATGTGGCAGATGGGCAGTGCACCGTTTGTTGGTGGTGGTTTTGGGCATTTTTATGCGTATGCACCGGAAAAGTATGAGTATCCAATCGATCGTTATACCATGGAGACCAAGCGCCAATTGGATGTGCTAGATAAGCGATTAGCCAACAACGAGTTTATTTGTGGCGATGAGTATACGATTGCCGATATGGCGATTTTCCCATGGTATGGGTCGCTTGTGCTAAACAGAGCTTACGATGCGGCGGAGTTCCTTAACGCACAGCAGTACACTAACGTGTTGCGTTGGGCCAACCAGCTTGATGCCAGAGAGCCTGTAAAGCGTGGTATTAGGGTGAACACCACTTGGGGCGATCACCCTGTAAAAGAGCGCCACGGCGCTGAAGATTTAGACTAGTTGAACTTGGCAGGCCTTACGCCTGCCTATTTTAATTCTGAAGCACTGTTGGCCATTTTGAAGAAATACCGCGCTACGCTTCTAATAGTAGAGCGCGCCTTACTTGTATTAGCGATCATCGGCCAGTCGTGTAACAAGCCGCTCTCAACTTTTAAGCGGCACCGACTCCCCTCTGCTGCCTCTACTCTCTCAACAAAGGTCAAGCAGTCTTCATAAAATAGCTCGCTATCGCTTACCCATAATTTCATTGGGCCAAGGTTGCTAAGGTCTGCTTTAACAGGTGAGATAAGTGGATCGTCCAAAGAACGGCTGCCTGCATAGGCTTCAGCGCAACGGCGTAAACCTTCTAGATGCAATACAACTTCCGAATTATGCTGCTGACGCTCTTCTGCCTTGTGCAGTTCTAAGTCTAGCCATGGTGATAGCAATGCCGTTTTGGCTGGCATAGGCAAACCATTTTCACGCAGTTTTTGCAGCAGCGATATGGCTAACCCGCCGCCTGCCGAGTCACCCACAACAAGTATTCGGTCATTCGGGTAGGCTTCAATTAACGTTTGATACGCCTTGAGTGTCGCGTTAATGGTTTCGTCGGCCGTTGCGTTTGGTGCAAGCGGATAATCAAATGCAGACACACAAAACCCTAGCTGATACCAAGACTTGAGCATGCGTATATGGCCAGCTAACGCAGGAATGACATAAGCGCCACCATGAAGCAAAAAGATATGCTGATACTGTGCACTTTGCTCGCATGTGTACAACGTGTGCCCGTCTATGTCCCGCTCTTGTGTGGGGGCGAACTTACTGAGTTGGTCATGCGTTAATGCATTGCGAATGGTTGAGCTGTTATTCGGCAACGACTGAAAAGTGCGCTGATTAAAGCGCATCCAACGCAGTGCATGTGGTAGCAAGTTGTCGAGCATGAATCTAATCCCGGATGACAAGTTGTAACATATAGTACGCCGCTTAATTGAGAAAAGCTCGTGCAGAGATCAGTATCTGCTTGGTTACTCAATGGTCGTCAACTCTAACAGACCTTCTCCGCTTCTGCTCTTTCCACCGTAGCGAAAGGTTAGGCTAACAAGCTCATTTGAAGTTCTACTGTCTTGTGCTCGTTCGGCTAAATCGTCGCATTCGGCTTGAGTAATATCTGAGCCACTGATTGCACAAGTGAATGGGTAGTTGAAAAAGAAGTACTCTCCATCGTTTTTGCTAATTGTGCTGTCGGATAGCGGCAGATTTTCTAATGTTGGAAAGTCCTCGAAGCGCAAAAGCTCTGTCGCACTGACTTCCTTAATCAAAGTGTACTGGTAGTGGCTGGCATCAGCAGCAGGTTCGTCAACTTTGGTTTTTAACACTTCTAGTTCAGTGGCAGTGCCCCACTGAAACTCAAATCCGTCGATCGAATCATAAAAGAACGCTACTTTGCCGTCTGCTCGTTCCTCAATTAGGCAAAGACGAGGTGACACGCCAGTACAGCTTTGTAAATAAGGCTTAAACTTAAGCCTCACAATTTCACCCGCCGCATCGTTTGGAGCGCCCGCTAAAGACACTGGATCGCAGCCCGCCAACACAGCGATGGAAAACACGGCCAATAATAACTTTTTCATAGCAACACCTTTTGAAACTGCTATGCACCAGAATAGGGAAAAAGCGGACTTAAATCATCAACTGTAGCCACCTTTAAACAATTCTGTTCAGCCAAACGCATAACTAATATTATGCCCTGAATGGCACCTAGAGCGACCGCGCGCTTTCTGATAACTGATAATCTGGTTGCGGCTACCAAGTGGCCTGTTTGATTCATGTGCGAGTTCAATACAAACAGATTGCCATTGCCCACGCTCAAACTGCTTCATTAGTTGTGATGTTTGCTCACTAGTTTTTAAAAATCCTCGCTTATCAGGCCGCTCAACGCCGCCGTACTGAATGATAAAGTCTAGGTAGTTTGCCATGGTAAATGGGAGCTTGGCGTTGGGGTGGCTACATTGAAATGGCATGAGTTGTGTTGGAGAGTATGGTTGGTCAAATGAACATGCCCGGCCAAAAAGTCTTTCGTAAATACTGGTAAACTCGCTGCTTTCAAGCGTGTCTGCCATGTCTGCATGCACTGGATTTAAATCCACGTATGCCATAGCAGCCAGCAGCGCTCGCTCATCTAATAATGGCTGAGACTTGAATCGTCCATCCCAAAACCGCCCTTTGCAGCCGTCCTCAGCATTGGCCTTTTTGGCGATGTACTCGTTTAAACATTTCATAAACCATGAAACGTCGGTAATGCGAGCACGCCATGTAGCTATGATGGCCATGGCATTTTCTTTTACAGATTCGTCGCCTGCCAGGTACCTGTCTACCGTAGGATTCGCTTTAAACAGCTTGTACCACTGAGCAACCACCTGTTCATTGGAGAGATTTTTTGCCCGCTCGGTATCGACAAAAAGCACTATATGATAGTGATTCGACATCACAGAGTAGGCTGCCACGTTAATGCAAAAAACCTCTGTCAATGCTCGGATTCTGTTTACTATCCAAAGTCGGCGATGGTCGTAAGACCTTTGCGAGTGCTGATCTATGCCACACAAAAAAGCTTGCCGCACACAACGACAAATACAGTGGTAGAACAGGGTTTGTGTTAACAAAATCTGCTCACATCTGGCAACGGTCATAACAGCCCCTCCACACTTATTTGTATGCATTAAAAGTAGAGGGTAAATATCCAGTGGTCAAATAAACAGCTTAGTTTAATTGGGACACGCACCGTTCAAGAGCAACGCCTAAACTAGGACACTCACCTTTCTAACCATGCTTTAAGTCGCTCACAGGCCTCTTTTAGTCGGTCTATGCTGCATGTATAAGCGAATCTCACGCAATGTTGACCCGCTTTGGGATCGAAGTCTAAGCCTGGCGTAATGGCGATATGGCACTCTGCTAACACCTGCTTGCAGAACGCCATTGCATCGCTGGTGAACTTGCTAGCATCAGCATAAATGTAAAAAGCGCCTTTAGGCTCACCGAGTACATCAAAACCAATTTCAGTTAGGACACGCACCAAATAGTCCCTTCGTTTGGCAAATTCAGCTCGATTTGTTTGAAAGTGCGTGTCCAAGTCTGGCGCGAGGGCACGAACAGCAGCTAATTGCGAGCTGGTTGTCGCAGCTAGATATAGGTTTTGAGCCAGCTTGTCTGCTTGCTCCTCTAAACCCGGCGGAACAACAAGCCAGCCCAGTCGCCAACCGGTCATGTTGAAATACTTACTGAAACTGTTCACCACCAGAACATCGTCGGTAATCTGCAGAACACTAGTAGCTTTGTTGTTGTTGGCGTCATCGAACACTAGGCCATGGTAGATTTCATCAACTATCAGGTGCTTGCCATATGACTTTGTTAGTGCATAAAGCTGTTCAATTTCAGTCTTGCTTAATACGTGGCCAGTGGGGTTTTGTGGCGACGCTATAAGCAAACCTTGCGTGTCCTCGTTCCACTCAGACTTAAACAAGTCGGCACTATGGTAGTAGTTTTGCTTGGCGTCCAATGGCACTTCAATGGCCTTGGCGCCTAGTAGTTCGACGAAGTGTCGATTGCACGGGTATCCTGGAAGCGGCAACATCAGTGAGTCGCCCGGGTCTAATACCATACTAAGCGCAATAAACAGCGCACTGGATGCCCCGGGCGTAATAATAATCCGTTCCGGTGACACACTAACGTTGTAAGTGCGCTTATACCAGTCGCTAAGCGCTTCCCGCAGTGGCTGATGGCCCTTTGCGGCCGTGTAAAATGTTTCGCCTTCAAGAATGGCCCTTGCACCCTCCTCGCGAACCGCCATAGGCGTTGCAAAGTCAGGCTCCCCAACTTGTAAATGAATGACGTCTGCGCCCGTTGACTCTAGTGCTTTTGCTTGGGCGAGAATGTCCATTACATGGAAGGGTTGTATAGCGTTGAGTCTTTGAGCTAGTGCCATTGGTGCGTGTCCTGAATTGATTCGCCCAAAAACAAAGTGAAACGGGCGGAAAGGTGCGTGTCCCGAATTGTACCCGAAAGCTATTCGTCTTTTACAATCGCAATTGGTGGGGCTGGTTTAGGGGATAGGTACACGTTCAATAGCCGCTCTTTTGCTCGGCTTGTTAAGAATTCTTGGTTGTACTCCGAGCGCTCTAAAGCGGTAGAAACAAGCTCATTTAGTTGCTCTTGAACCTTGATGTAGTCTTCATCGGTCAATAGCAATGTAAAGCTACCAAATCTATCTTCCTTGTTATCGCTGTTGGCCATCTGTGATCTCATATGGTTTAAGTGGTTGCCAATAATTAGATCGTAAAATTGCCGGTGAACTTCTGGGTTTAAAATGGCTGGGGCGGGCGTGCTTGGTAATAACTTATCACCATTGATCTCGATAAATCCCAGCGTTTCGAGTTCTCGGCAAAGCTTATAGGCAGTGGCATGTTTGACTTTGTGGAGACTCGCGAGTGACTCTATTGATCGACAACCAAGCTTTATATCCTTGCCAATAACATATAGTTCCGGCTTGTTAAAAAGCGCATCTGCTATGTCAGCATCAATGACCTTTAATTGACTAGTTTGGCGGTTCTGAACCCGCTGCATTATTTCCAGCAATGAGCTACCCGCGCTTTCGCATAGCGTTTGCAGCTGATCAAACCTTACTTGGTCTCGGTTCATTAGGCGCTTGACTGTTATTTCGGGCAGGGCCGCTTGCTCCGCTAGCGAAGAGTAAGTCAGCCCATGCTCTTTAAGATACAGCTTTAGTTCATTAAGTACTTGTTTCGCCTGCATGCCCCGTTTTTACCCCAAGCTATCGACTCAGTCGGTCGATCATTTCAGCTTCGCTTTCCTCTGGCAAGTGGCGAGTTGGGTCTAAGTTAAATGGCAGCGGATAGTTAAAAATAGTTAGGTTAGCTAGCCTATCGGTGAAGTTTTTCATTACGTGCTCTCCTGTGTTGCATGTATGAAAGCTTCAACCAAGTAGATGATTTGCGCGAGGGTTAGATAGCTAAGTATCAAAAACTGTGCCCCACCAGGATCAAATCAAACCAGGACACGCACTTTTTACAAACTAACGAGGACACGAAACAAACGAGGACACGCACCGTTTAACAATTAGTGCGTGTCCTCGTTTAAAACAGTGCGTGTCCCAATTGCTACAAACCCAAAAAAAGGGGGCCGAAGCCCCCTGATGTAAACAATGTCTTTGCTTACTTAATGACCAAGGGTAGTTGCATGTAGGCGTCGTTGGTGAGTGGGGCTAGGCCAGGCCACTCGCCACAGTACTCGCCGCCATCACACAAGCGGTTGTTGCCGTTGTTGTCGCCACCAACTCGCACGTTGTAGCTGCCGGCTGGCATATCAATGCGCCACTCGTAGTTACCGGCTTTATCAAGCTGCTGGCTTTGCACTACACGACCGCTCTGCACCACTTCCAGCGTTAGCTGGCCAACATCGCCTCCCGCACGGCTTAGCTGTTTCACGTCGAGTGTTACCGCCAAGTTATAGCCTTGGTTATTGTTGTCGGTTAGGGTGACTTGCGCTTGATAACGACCCGTTGCCAAGCCGCTACGATCTACCGTCACGCGGTACTCGCCTTGGCCTTTCGAGTCAGTATTGACGGGTGCCACATTCACCCAGTTGCTATTGTCGCTAAACGCTGTAACCCGCGCGTCACCTACCGCCTCTACTGAGAAGGTCAGTTCATCGGTATTTAAGTCGAAGCTTAAATCACGGGTTGAAAGCACTAACCCATTAGTAGGGCCTGCCAACTCTTGCGCTGCACGAACAGCTTTCAGCGCATTGATTTGGCCGTGACCAAACTGGTCATCACGCCCAACAGCACCTAAGTCATCGACAATGCTGCCATTCGCTAGCAACTGGTCGAACTGAGCCGGCGTTAGGTCTGGGTTCACCGCTTTCATTAGCGCAACCACACCCGCAACATGCGGTGTTGCCATCGACGTACCCTGGTAGTAGTCGTAGGCTGGTGTGCGGCGAGCGTCGTTTTGTGCCACCAACGATAGGATCATTGAGTCGCTACGACGGTTGCCACCAGGCGCTGAAACATCCACCTCTGAGTTGTAGTTAGAATAGTAAGCACGTTGTTGATCGCGGCCAGTCGCGCCCACACCTACTACGCCAGGCGTTGAACCAGGGTAGTTTTTGCGGAAGTCACCATCGTTACCGGCTGCGGCAATGACAATCACACCACGCTCGCGTGCTGCGGCCACTGCTTGGCGGTAAATTTGGCTATCACTGCCGCCGCCCAAGCTCATATTGATAATATCCGCACGGCGGCTAGGCACTGGGCCATTGCCTTGGCGAATACCCGCGGCGTAATAAATAGCGTCGGCGATGTCTTTCAACGAGCCACCACCTTGGCCAAGCGCGCGCAGAGGCATAATTTTCGCGTGCCAGCTCACACCAGTAATGCCTTGGCCGTTGTTGGCCCGCGCACTAATGGTGCCCGCTACGTGCGTACCGTGCCAGCTAGGTCGAGTGGCGCTGTCGCCCACATCATCTGGATTGTTGTCACGACCATCACCATCGCGAGCCCGATCGGCATCACTGATAAAGTCATAGCCATCCACAACCGCACCATGATCTGGGTGGTGTAACACGCTACCCGTGTCGATGACTGCTACCACAACATCTTGGCCACTAACCGACTGGCCAGTGGTAATATCCCACGCTTGCGGTGCGTCTATTTGTGGCAATCCCCAAAGTTCGCCGTACTGAGGGTCGTTTGGCGTAACGGCCATAGCTTGATACAAGTAGTTTGGCTCGAAGATAACGCCTTCAATGCCCTGCGCTTGACGGCCAATAACTGCTTCAATTGTGGCCAAACGCTGCGCCTGTTCAAGGGTAAGCTGATAGGCTTCGTCGTTCGAGAACGTCAGTGCTTCCGGGACACTCACTTCTACTACTTCAATTTCTGGGCCAGCAGCAACCCCGGTGCTTGCCGCGCCTACGAGCTCTTCACGGGTGTCCAGAACCAACATTTCACCGGCTACTAGGTCGTCGGTTACCGAGAAGGTTTGGGCCGATACTTCAGACGGTGCCTGTCCTGAAACAAGTTGATAGGTCACCTCGCCGGCAGCTTCAACAATAATGCGGTAGTCGCCTGTGCTTGGCACAATCACTTCTTCAGCGCGGTTAAGGCCCAGCGATGAATCAACCACCGCGCCAGTGCTATCGGCAAGGTATAAGTCGGCGTTGCCACTGCCTGTTTGCACCAGTTGCACAGCCGAACCAGCCAGTAAGCGGCCAACAAACACATCGCGCGGATCGGCGGCAGTACCCACATGGCCTGCTACTTCATCGCCTTGAGCAATAGGCTGATAGCGTGAAACGGTTGAGTGGTTATCAACAAACGGGTTGTTTGAATTCTGCGTGTCCGAATCTTGAATGAAGTTGCTAGCAACATCCACTTTACCGGTGAACGTAATGCCCGCTTTACATTGGTCTAGCTTACGCCAAGCAGAGTTCTGGTAAATGCTACCTGGCTCATAACCTGGCGAATTGCACCACACTGCCTGGCGACACTCTAATATTTCGGTTTGCCCACTGCGGTTAACAAAGCTCACCGTATCGCCCGTATTGTAACGCACGCTTGCACTGTATGGCTGAGCATTACACTTAGGATCGGCAGGCTGAACAATTAACGTTGCACCCGGTACTTCACTCACTACCGGCGTGCTTGTTGGGGTTTTGGTGGGTGTCCCCGTTGGGGATGGTGTTGCGGTAGGTACCTCGGTTGGTGTGGCCGTTGGTGTAGGGTTGCTGCCACCGCAGTCCGACACTTCTTTCCAGGTACCCCAAGAGCTGCCAGGCTCATAGTGACTACCGCCAGTGCTGGTTAGCTGGTAGGTTTTGCCCTTGTGCGTAACCAACACCAGTTCGCCATTTCCAAACGCCGAGTTATAGCGCCAGAAGTTATTGGCGTTCCAAGCCTCTGCCACACAATCTCCAGGTGGCGGAGTAATCACAGACGTTGGCGTACTAGTAACAATAGGTGTACTAGTCACAACTGGTGTACTGGTAATGACAGGCGTTGGTGTCACCACTGGGGTTGTGCCCGAACAAGCCACTTCCGTCCAGAACCAGCCCTCACGTGGGGTTTCCCAGGCACCAGGGTTATTTTTGGCTTCCCAGCAGGTGTTGCCATAGCGATAAACATCGCCACTGGCTGGGTCGGTAACACCAGGTACAAAGTCGGGAATATTTTGGATTTGCCCAGCAGACGGCGCATTGGCGAACGCTGGAACCGATATCACTGTGCCTGCACTAAGAAGCGCGGCAACAAGTAATTTCCGTTGCATTGAGACTCTCCTAATTATTGTTGTTATCCGGCTAACCACCCTGAGTTAGCTAAAGGGATAGGCTAACCGGTGTATATAGATAAGCAGGAAGTCACTTGCTTGCAATTTTCTATTTACAAGCCAAGGTGAATGTAATTAATAATTGCCAAGTTTGAATGTTGTTAGATTTGCGTTTGAATGCTGTTTGATAAGTAATATATGTGACCAATTTCAAAATGCATGGCTTATGAAACCGGTTTTATTAAATATTGTTTTTTAATTGTTTTGAAAACGATGCATGCAGAAAAGTACCTAATATCATACAGTTTTAAACAGGCATGAATGTATATATTGTTTGATTCTGAGGCGGGGATATTGTTTTACCTAAATAGGTAGGTTTATACGCTAGTGTTTAATGTCATTAGCTTAAACAATCCACCAGAAAATATTAAGTTTATGGCATTGAGCTAATCCCAAATGCAATCTGCTAATCGTCATTCCTATCCATTCGTATAGCTTAATTTGTTTGATCGCTGTTAGTGTCGTAAAACAGTAATTTTTTACGTTGTTCAAACCATAGTGGACACGCAAAAATATGGTTATCCTTGAGCCACAAATACACATTATTAAGCATGCTACAAAAAAGTGACGTGAGCACTGCTGCGCCCTAAGTAGCAATCGTGCAAGTTCAAGGAGAACGCAATGCAGCACATGAAAAGTGCAATGGCCATTACCGCCATTATCGGTTTAACCGCTTGTGGTAGTGAAACCTCAAGCGACCCAACACAAACCCAGCCTGGTGCGAGCGACAATCAGCAAACAGTTGCAGCAGCCGTATTAACGCGCACCCAAGCAGCTACCACCGAGCAATGCGCCGCTGGCGGTACACAAATAGAGCTTGGGCTCGACACCAACGGCAATGCCACGCTCGACGACAGCGAAGTGACCTCCACTCAGCTCATTTGCAATGGCACGAATGGTAACGACGGTGCCAGTAGCATTTTACTGGTAGAGCCAGCTACTCCTGAGCAATGCCCAGCCGGTGGCAACCTAGTACTAAGCGGGATTGATGCCAACGAAGACGGCAAATTGACCGACGACGAAAACCCAGCCACGGCCGTTATTTGCAATGGCACTGATGGTGCTTCTGGCGATAAAGGCGATAAAGGCGATAAAGGCGATAAAGGCGAGCCAGGCAAAGACGGCGTTAATACCGTCATCAACATCGCTCCACTGCCAGCCAACGATGCCGACTGCAAAAACGGCGGTCACCTGATTACAAGCGGCTTAGATGCCGACAGTGATGGCACTGCCGACCCAGCCACCGCAACCACTGCCAAAGTATGTAACGGTGAAGATGGTACGAATGGACAAGACGGTGCGAATGGCCAAAACGGCACCAATGCGAATACCCTAATTAATGTTACCGATGTAACCGTTGCCGAGGGCAACTCAGCCGAGTTCACTATTACGCTTGCTGAAGCACCAGCAGTGGATACTAGCTTCTTCTACACCACCCAAAACGCCAACGCAGTAGCCGGTGAAGACTACACCCTTACCGTTGGCGAAGTGACCTTTACTGCAGGCAGCACAGAACCTAAAAAAGTACAGGTATCAGTAAATACCGATACAATTTTTGAAGGTAATGAATACTTTACCTTGCAAGTTTCTGGTGCGGGTACGCAAGCAACTGGTGTGGCAAAAATCACCCAGCCAGCGTTTGTTGCCCAGCCGCTTACCGTGCAAGCCAATGCTAATGGCAATGCACTGGTTGGTACCAATGTGGTAATTGAACTGAGTGACCAGATTAATGAAATTGCAGGCGATGGCATTGTTGTTACCTCGGCTGACGGCGCGGTGGTATTAGGCGAAGCAAACTACGCGCTTGTAGATGGCAAACCAACGCTTAGCTTTACTCCAAGTGCCTCGTTAGCACTAGGCACCACTTATACCGTAGCGGTGAAGCCAGTTACCACATTAGGGCTAAATGAAGAAAAAACGCTAGCTGATGTAAGCTTTACCACCGAAAGCCAAGCGTATGCTTATCGCAATGCGTCGGTTCTACCATTACAAGGCGCTACCAACCTATGGCAGTGGCTAGAGGAAGGCACAGCGCGCGAAATTAAAGCAGGCAATGCACCACTTACATTTGCCGGCAATGGCATCGAGTTTAATGGCCAATACTTCTTTGCAGGCTCTGTAGTAACAGACGCAACACAAGCCGATAGCCAACTGTACGTAAGCGATGGCAGTAGCCACGGTACGCGCATTTTAACCGATGCCGAAGGCAATGCCATTGCCACCAACCCTGGCAACTTCACGGTATTTTACGGCGAGCTATATTTCACTGCCAACAATGCAACCGGCACTGAGCAGCAACTGTGGAAAACGGATGGCACGGCTGCCAATACAGTGGCCATTGCTGGTACGGAAGCAGCTGAGATTAGCGAGCTAACCGTTGTTGGCGAGGCTTTGTATTATGTGGTGGGTGCAAGCACTGGCAGTGGTTCACTTTGGTCACTAGATTCAACTGGCGTGGCGGCTCAGCTGCCAAGTGCAAAACAGGTAGATTATGTGAGTCAGATGACAGTCTTTAACAGCACTGTTTATTTTGTTGGATATCGAGCTCGATCCGAAGGAGATGAATTATTCAAAGTATCTGAGGGTAATATTGAGAGCGCGCTAGAATTAAACAAAGTCCCCAACAAATCATCCGATTTCCAAAACCTACAAGTGATCGGCGAGCAACTGTTCTTTACGGCAGAGCCAGACAACGGTGGTCGATTCGCTTACTTGTATGATGGGGTAACAGCTAGTCAAACTGTTAACCAGGATGGTTTAGCTGTCTCGAACTCAACGGCTCAGTTAGGGGCTGATGTGTTTATTTTAAGTGAAAGTGGTGCGAGCTACCTGCGAGCTGCCAGCTCAGAGCAAATGGTCGCGGTATTTAACTCCACCAGCGGCCTCATCAGCACCTCAGCAGGTGTGGTGGTCGCCGGTGATTTTAATGGCACGCAAGGCCTATGGTTATTTACCGATGCCACGCCACTAGAAAACGGCGCTACTCCAACGGTTGCCGCTGAAGCGGGTAATATCACTTTAGAAGGCCTAGTAGGTGACATGCTGTTGTACTCAGTTGAAAACAGCAAAGTAACGACCTACTACCTAACCGACTTGGTAACGCTCGATGCGTATACGCAAGAGGTGAAGGTAATTGAAGTAAAAAACGAGCGAGTGGTGCTGTAAGAGAGCCAATTCGCAAAACCTACCAAGCCCCGCACTGCGGGGCTTTTCTCATATTTGAAGGAAGAAAATGTGGAGACTTGGGATGTCTAAAGTTTCAATTCCAGTATTAATAACAACACTAATGTTCACCCTGACTGGCTGTGAGCGTGGGCAAGTTGATCGAGTAGAAAAAGAGCCGAGCAATAATCAATCACAACAAGTTGCACCCGCAGCAGCCATTATGTCGCGTTCGTTAGCCGTTGCAGATGAGCGCTGCGGGAATGGTGGTGTGCAGGTCGACCTTGGCTTCGACCTAAACAGTAACGGCGTATTAGATGACGCTGAAGTCACTAACTCTGAATTGATCTGTAATGGTGTTGACGGTAAGGATGGCGCCAACGGTAAGGATGGCAAAGACGGTGTAGATGGCAGCAATGGGCAGGATGGTGCTGATGGTCAAAACGGTCAGCCTGGAAAAGATGGCGTAACCACATTGATTGCAGTAACCGACGAGTCTGCCGGTATCCATTGCCGAAATGGTGGCGTTAAAGTTGATGTGGGCCCAGATAACAACAGCGACGCGGTACTCAACGCCACTGAAATTGCTCAAACTAAGTACATTTGCAACGGTGAAGACGGCTCCGATGGACGTGACGGTAGTAGCTCAGGTTCACGAGGCCCCGCCGGGCAAAACGGGGTTGATGGTGAAAACGGGCTCAATACGCTGGTTAAGGTGATACCAGAGTCGGCTGGGCTAAATTGTGCGAATGGTGGCCAACGAATTACTGCAGGGTTAGACAGCAACCGCAATAATATTTTGGAAGAAGCTGAAATTACCAGTGGAAGTTATATTTGTAACGGCCGCAACGGCTCTGGGAGCGGCGTGAGTAATTCACTAACCATTAGCAACCCTATTGTACTGGAAGGTGACAAGGCAAGCTTTGCTGTAACGTTGAATGATCCATCACAAGCAGCGACCGAGTTTTATTACAGCACGCTAAGCTCATCAGCGAAAGAAGGCGAGGATTACCTATTAAGTGCTGGCAAATTAGTTTTCCAGCCAGGGGAAGTAAGTAAAACAGTTGTTGTACAAACACTAAAAGACACGCAATTCGAGAACAATGAGCTGTTCATGCTGCAAGTCTCTGGTTTTGGTGAAAACCTCACGGCTTTTGCTGAAATCACCCAGCCAGCGTTTGTTGCCCAGCCGCTTACCGTGCAAACCAATGCTAATGGCAATGCACTGGTTGGTACCAATGTGGTAATTGAACTGAGTGACCAGATTAATGAAATTGCAGGCGATGGCATTGTTGTTACCTCGGCTGACGGCGCGGTGGTATTAGGCGAAGCAAACTACGCGTTCGTAGATGGCAAACCAACACTTAGCTTTACCCCAAGTGCCTCGTTAGCTTTGGGCACCACTTATACCGTTGCAGTGAAGCCGGTTACCACAATGGGCCTAAGTGAAGCAAAAAACCTTGCTGAGGTAAGCTTTACCACCGAAAGCCAAGCGTATGCTTATCGCAATGCATCAGTACTGCCACTACAAGGCGCTACCAACCTATGGCAGTGGCTAGAGGAAGGCACAGCGCGCGAAATTAAAGCAGGCAATGCACCACTTACATTTGCCGGCAATGGCATCGAGTTTAATGGCCAATACTTCTTTGCAGGCTCTGTAGTAACAGACGCAACACAAGCCGATAGCCAACTGTACGTAAGCGATGGCAGTAGCCACGGTACGCGCTTGTTAACCGATGAAGAAGGTGCCGCCATTGCCACCAACCCTGGCAACTTCACGGTATTTAACGGCGAGCTATATTTCACTGCCAACGATGCAACCGGCACTGAGCAGCAACTGTGGAAAACGGATGGCACGGCTGCCAATACAGTGGCCATTGCTGGCACAGAAGCAGCTGAGATTAGCGAGTTAACTGTTGCTGGCGAGGCTTTGTATTATGTGGTGGATCAATCAGGCGTTCCTAAACTGTGGTCAGTTAACGCTAGCAACGAAGCGCTGCAACTAGTCGAGAATGGATTGATTTCGTTGAGTAACCTAACTCCATTCCAAGGGCAACTGTATTTCATTGCCGAAATGAATACTTTTGTAGATGAAGAGCTATACCGGTTAACCACAGGTGGTGTTGAGCTAGCCGTTGAAACTAATGGGGTTAATAAAAAATCATCCGATTTCCAAAACCTACAAGTGATCGGCGAGCAACTGTTCTTTACGGCAGAGCCAGACAACGGTGGTCGATTCGCTTATTCGTATGATGGGGTAACAGCTAGTCAAACTGTTAATCAGGATGGTTTAGCTGCTTCGAACTCAACGGCTCAGTTAGGGGCTGATGTGTTTATTTTAAGCGTAAGCGGTGAGAGCTACCTGCGAGCTGCCAGCTCAGAGCAAATGGTCGCGGTATTCAACTCCACCAGCGGCCTCATCAGCACCCCAGCAGGTGTGGTGGTCGCCGGTGATTTTAATGGCACGCAAGGCCTATGGTTATTTACCGATGCCACGCCACTAGAAAACGGCGCTACTCCAACGGTTGCCGTTGAGATGGGTAACATCACTTTAGAAGGCCTAGTAGGTGACATGCTGTTGTACTCAGTCAAAGACAGCTCTAATAAAACGACCTACTACCTAACCGACTTGGTAACGCTTGATGCGGATACGCAAGAGGTGAAGGTAATTGAAGTAAAAAACGAGCGAGTGGTGCTGTAAGAGAGCCAATTCGCAAAACCTACCAAGCCCCGCACTGCGGGGCTTTATTGTTTCTGGGCATTTAGCTGCTTTTGTTCAATCCATTGGCTCATATATTGGGTGCTCTTTAGCGTTTGATGCTGCAGCATGGCGCCAATAAAGTTGTTGGCTCTGTGCGTTTCTAGCTCGCTAAGCAGTTGGTCTAGCCGCGCGGCGAGTTCGGCTTGGTAAGCTACTGCTTGATAATAACGAGCCGCAAGCTGCTTGGCGTGCTCGTGAGCGGTTTGCCATTGCTCTGGGTCTTGGTAGAGCTGTACCGCGGCTTCCACAAGGGCATCAACGTCGTTCGCAACTTGCCCAGGCCAAGGCGCAAACATGCCTTCACTGCCAATTGAAGTAGTAACAGATGGCGTGCCTACTTGCAGGGCATCAACAAACTTGCCTTTAATACCGGCGCCAAACCGCAGCGGTGCTAAACAAACTCGTGCTTTGCTCAGCACTTCAAAAGCATCGTTGGCCCAGCCTTTAATATGAAAGCCCTTTTTAGGGTTGTGCAACGCCGTAGCTTTTGGCGGTGGGTAAGAGCCATAAATATGAAGTTCTGCATTGGGCAAGCGCTTGCGAATCGCTGGCCATATTTCGCTATTTAACCACAGCACGCTGTCCCAGTTTGGCGCATGGCGAAAACTACCAATGCAAACAAAATGCTGGCGCTCCTCAAACCGGGACACGCACCTTTCACTGGCAAGGCTTTGGCTATCTTCAAATGAGGACACGCACTTTTCAACCGCATTGCCCAAGCCATTTTCGAGCTTGTTTAGCCACAATGGGCTGTAGTGCAGAAGTGCCGCATGCACCGAAAAGGTTTGTGTTAGTAGCTGTATTTCAACGGGTGAAATCATCAAGGTAAGGTCGCTGCGCCAAATGGCAGCGAGTTCTCGCTTCGCTACGTCGCTGGTGAGTTGGGCGATGTTTGGCTGTAGCAACATTTCGCCAGTTTTCTTAAAGTGCTGGTGGCGCGCATCACGCAGGCAATGTAAGTCTTCGGTGTCCAGTATACGTAGGGCTTGCGGGCAGGCTTGTGCTACCCGCCAACCAAACTGTTCCTCCATCATAAAACGGTCGAACATCACGATTTGCGGGTTCAGCTGGGCGCAGAATTCGTTAAAGCTTGAGCAGTTCAGCTTAATTTCGTGCGTGTCCACATTTACCAACTCGGCTTTGTGGGGGCTGTCTTGGGCGGGGGTAGCGAATGCCACCTTTTCGCTGCGTGCGGTAAAAAAGTTAATCAGGTCGAGCATGCGTTTGCCCGCCGCCGACGAGTTGGGTTCTGGCCACACGTAGCCAATAATAAGCACGGTTTGGTATTGCATGCTAACGCCTAGGTAATTTGGTTTGGCGCTATTGTACCTGGATTAGGTGCAAACGGTGCGTGTCCCCGTTTAGGGTCGTGAAAGGTGCGTGTCCTGAAATGGGTTTACTGGTCTCGGTATTTTTCGGCTGCTAGCCACTGTTTGGGCGACATGCCGCATTGGGCTTTGAATGCGCGCGATAGCGATGATTCGCTTTTGTATCCTGCATCCTCGGCGATAAGCTTTAGTGGTTGGTCAGCAAGCAACCACTTTTTTACCAAGGTGATGCGCCAGTTTTGCAGGTATTTCGCCGGCGTCATGCCTGTTGTTTGGCGAAATAGGTCGGCGAACACACTGCGTGAAACGCCTGCTTCACCTGCTAATAACTCCACAGTCCACTCTTTACTCGGTGCATCGTGAATGGCTGATATAGCACGTTTTATTTTGTCGTTATTGAGCCCCGACAATGTGCCGAGCTTCACCTCCCCCGAGCTGATCAGTTGGCGAATTACTTGTACAAGTAGTACTTCCATTAGGCCATTGATCACCACTTGCTTGCCATCGTTTGACGACTCCGCCTCGGCAAACAGTAAGTTGAGTACCGCTTCACTATGCTTAAGCTGGCTTAATGGAATGTGCATTACATCCGGAAGAGCTGCGCAAATTGGGTTGGCTTGTTTGCCTTCAAAGGTAACTTGCGCACATACCATTTGAGCGTCCATTTCAAAGCGGTGAGAAAAGTAACGTGGATAAAAAATTAAACTTGGTTCGCTAATGTTATAAACCGTGCCATTTCCGTGAATTACTTTTACATTGCCTTCACGGACTAAATGTAGCTGGCCCACTTGTTCTGGGTTGGTGGTATCGTTTACATCAAAATTACCGCAAACAAAGCCGGTACGAAATGTATGGGCTTTTGCCGAAAAATGCTGAAACAATACCTCTAGCCTATCCATAGCAATCTCACCTTTGAAAAAAATACGAACTGCAAAAATTCTAAGACGCAGTGTATCAACTACCCCTTTGTTTGTACCTATTATTGACGTTACGTTTGCACATGGTAACGCTTACCGCTGGCACATGCCGGACTACAAGCGCTGCCGTGCTGTGCAGTGAGGAATGTTCGAAAGAATAAAGGAAGGCGGTACTCATGAAAACACGGTTCGTAATAACAACTCTAGCGGCCAGTTTGGTACTAGCAGGTTGTAACTCATCAGAAGAAAGCGCTACTGAAGCGCCTACCATTGAAACCAGTCCATCAAGTTTGTTCACCACTAATGTTGCGGATGTAAGTCAGTGCCCCAACGGTGGTGAAGTGATTGACATGGGCATTGACGCCAACGGCAATAATGTTCTGGATGCGAGTGAGGTAACGGCCTCACAGGTAATTTGTAACGGCCAAGATGGCCAAAATGGGCTAACGCCACTTGTTCTGGTTTCACCTGCTAGTAGTGCATCTTGTTCGCAGGGCGGCAGTGTGATTCGCACCGGCTTCGACAATGACGACGACGGGCAGCTCACAGGTGATGAAGTCTCGGCCGAAGCATTACTTTGTAATGGAGAAGAGGGTAGTCAAGGGCTCGCAGGCAATGATGGCGCTGATGGCAAAGACGGTACTGATGGCCAAGACGGCGTTAGCGGGCAAGACGGAGCTGATGGTTTAACGCCGCTGATTGTTACCGAAGCCATTGCCAAGGGGGCAGTGTGTGCTAATGGCGGGCAACGTATTACTAGCGGCGTCGATGCCAACAGTGATGGTGTGATTGACCCAGCCACCGCCGCCGAAGCCGTGCTTTGTAACGGCACTGATGCACAGGGCGTTGGTTTCACCGTGGCAAATGTAGTAGCCACAGAAGGTGAAGATGCGGTATTTACCGTCACGCTTGATCGCCCAGCTGAGCAAGCCATGTCATTGCGTTATGTAACGCAAAATGGGGTGGCGCAAGCAGGCGAAGACTACGTGTTTACTTCTGGTCGAGTTGATTTTGCAGAGGGTGAAACAAGCCAAACGATTGCAGTGCCAACTTTAGTGGATACCAACTATGAGCCGTTTGAGCAGTTTGTTGTGCAAGTCACTGGCTATGCGGTGCTAGAAAATGCCATTGCCACCATACAGCAGCCTAAAGTTTCGTTTGGCGACATGATCGTTGATGGTTCACTTGAAGCGGCCAGCCTGAGCACTGAAATTAGTATTGAGCTGAGCGATCGCATTACTAATGTGGCAGAAGATGCCATCAAAGTAAGTGTGCACGAGCCAGGCCAGCTTAACGATGGTATGGAGGTTTATGGACTAACCATCGTAGACCACTCCAATGATCAGCCAAGAATATTTTTCTCGCCCGTAGCACCTTTAGCGGTGAATACCAATTACCAGGTAGATGCAACGATATTCGATCCTAATAGTAATGAGCCAGTTGTGATGTCTCGTTCATTTGTCACCGAAGACACTTCGTTTGAGTTTTACCCCCTTAGTGCTTCTGATATGACAGAGGATGAAATGCATCAATGGTTAGGAAATGGTGATATTAGGCCGATTGAATATCAGGGAATGCCAGTGAGTTGGGGACCTGATGATCAGGTTTTCACAAGGTTTAACAATAATCGACAGGAAACACATAAGGTAGGCGGGGTGTTTGCCTTTGTTGGTGCGATTAACCCAGCAAGTAATGAAAGCCCAGGGCCTCTTGTTGCTCCGAATCCAATGGATTTTAGTTACGAGAAAATATGGATGACAGATGGCAGCATGCATGGGACATTTCCATTAGCTGGCGGATGGCTGGACGATTTACTGTTCCCTACCAACCTTAAAGAAGTGGGCGGCGTGCTTTATTTTATTGCCCTAAACGCCGCTGAATTTGCTCCGCAAATAGTTGTTTCTGACGGCACTACAGAAGGAAGCAAAGTAATGGTAGATCTAGGAACTTTTTTCGGAACGTTAGTGTTTGTCGACTATTTCGTCGTTCCAAGTCAGGATTCTTCAGAAAATAGCCTATTTGTCGTGTTTGAAGATCTTGACTCAAAAGAACATAGCCTATGGCAGCGCGATGAAAGTGGCGCACTTGTGGAAGCTAAAGTTACAGATATTGAAGGCAACCTAGTGAATGCCCCAACAGTCCTTAATGGCAGAGAAGGAAGCTGGCAGTACTTTAATAACGCGCTCTACTATATAGGGTCAGACAATAAACTATATAGATCAACAAGTTTGGGTTTTGAGCTGGTTGACTTAGTAGCGAATAGTGAGAGTTTATACAGTTATATTTATTCTACGGGCAAGCGCCTTTTGGTACGAACTAGTAATAACTTCTATCTCAGCGACGGCACCGCTCAGGGCACTGAGTTAATTACTCAGGATACGTCACTTGAAGGCAAGTTGACCGAGATGGTTCCAGAGTTTTGGATTCAGAATATTGCTGAATATGACGGTAAGGTTTTCATTGTTGATTACAAAGGCGACTTATTTGGGATTAAAGATGGCTCATTTTTTTGGTCGGATAAACTATATGCAATGCAGTTTGGCGACCCTAAAAATCTAGCACATCAATACTTAAAGGTTTTGCCGTCGGGCGTGGTGCTTAGTTCTAGTGATCTTGGTGGGATTTATCTATTCGCTTTAAAGGATCCTTCAGATTCTTATGCGGATAGAGAGAAATTATTAGAAAGCACAGGGCCATATTTTTTCATGGATGTCGTTGGCGAAAAGTTGTTATACAAAAATAATGGTAATTATTATATTTCTAGCCTAGAGAAAGACCCTGTTACAGGTGATGTTGAAGTTTTAAGGATGGAAAATATATATCAATAATTACTAACTTGTCTGTGTGAAGCGCAAGTCACTAAATAAGTGTTTCGATAAAGCCCCTATTATTTGGGGCTTTTATTATTACGCTCGTGCAGCTTCTTCCTCTATAAACTGGCTATCGCCAAGGCGTGCACCAGTTTTACTGTCGAACCAATAGTATTGATTAAACGCGATGGCGTTAAACTTGGTGATTGGTTCGTTGGTAGCAACAGTTAGTGGGTGTTCACCTACTTGGCAATGTATTAGGCGGCTGGCACCCAGTTCCTCAGTCAGGTTAATTTCTACTTTCACTTGATGCCCATGCAGGTCTATGTGCTCTGGGCGTACACCTATTAATAAATGCTCGTTATTGGGTACATTGTTTAGGTGAAGTTCTTGTGCGTTGGGTAAGCGTACAACGTTGTTGCCTAAAGCGGTTACCGGCAAGAAATTCATCGCGGGGGTGCCCATAAAGCTGGCAACAAAGTGGCTCGCCGGATTGTGATAGATCTCTTCTGGGGTGCCAATTTGCTCTACTTTACCGCCATTCAGTACCACAATTCGATCAGCTAGGGTCATCGCCTCTACTTGATCGTGGGTAACATAAATAGACGTAACGCCTAAGCGCTTTTGCAGCTTTTTAATTTCTAGGCGCATGTGGGCGCGCAGCTTGGCGTCGAGGTTCGATAATGGCTCATCGAACAAAAATAGTGCCGGTTCTCGCACCATGGCACGCCCCATTGCAACGCGCTGGCGTTGGCCACCAGAAAGCGCTTTTGGTTTACGTGGCAGGTAGTCAGTAATTTGCAGCATTGCTGCGGCTTGCTGCACGCGTTGTTCTATATCGGCCTTGTTGTAACCGCGGTTTTTTAGCCCGTAGGCTAGGTTTTCATACACGCTCATGTGCGGGTAGAGGGCATAGTTTTGAAACACCATGGCAATGTCGCGTTTGGCGGGTGCCAGGTGGGTAACGTCTTTACCGGCAAGCGAAATGCTGCCACTGGTAATGGTCTCTAGGCCAGCAATGCTTCGCAAAATGGTAGATTTACCGCAGCCAGACGGGCCAACTAATACGATGAACTCGCCTTCTTCGACCGCAAGGTTGAAGCCCTGTACGGCGGGGTCGTTATTGCCGTAGCATTTTACGAGTTGAGAAATGTTTAATTGTTTGCTCATTTTTCGCTCTCCACTAGGCCCTTCACGAACCATTTTTGGAAGATGATGACCACCAATACTGGTGGCAGCATGGCTAGAATAATCATGGCGAAGGCCACGTCGTAGGGTGGAATGTGGCTGTCGCGCACGGTGCTGAGAATATTTTTAAGGCCCATCACTATGGTGGTGTAGCTTTCTTCTGTGGTCATAATGAGTGGCCACAGATATTGGTTCCAGCCCACCACAAACATAATGATGAAAATGGCTGCCATCATGGTGCGTGACAGCGGCACAAGAATGTCGATAAAAAATCTTACCGGGCCGGTGTTGTCTAACAAAGCGGCCTCTAGCAGTTCGTCGGGCACGGTTTTGTAAAACTGGCGGAAGTAAAATGTTGCGGTTGCCGAGGCGATTAAAGGCAAAATTAAGCCGGTGTAGCTATTGAGCAAACCAAGGTCACTGACCACGGCATAAGACGGGATGATTCGCACCTCTAAAGGCAGCAACAAGGTAGTGAAAATGGCCCAAAAGAAGAAGCTCGCAAGCGGCAAGCGAAAATAAACAATGGCATACGCCGCCGCCATCGACACAATAATTTTACCAATGGCAAAGCCTAGCCCCATCACTAGCGAATTAAATAGCATGCGCCACCCCGTGGCTTCGCCACTAAACCCTAACGACTGATTCAGCGCTTTTTCATATGCGGCTAACCCTTGGCTGCCAGGCAACCACTGCAAACCATCGCGAATGAGCGTGTCTACCTCGTGGGTGGAGCTAACAAACAGCAAATACAGGGGGGTGAGCAAAAACAGCACCCCGGCAATTAAAATTCCATGATCCAATAACTTCTTCATATGCTTGCTCTCATAAAGTAGGACACGCACCGTTTGAATTCAGGACACGCACTTTCTTCACCTAATCGAGGCCCCCACTTTTTGCTTTGGTGCGTGTCCTCGTTTTATTTGTTTGCGCTAGTAATGCACGCGCCGTTCAATAAAGCGGAATTGAATGGCAGTGAGTACTAACACCAGAATCATCAAAATGACCGACTGGGCTGAGCTTGAGCCTAAATCGGCACCTAGAAAGCCGTCTTGGTAGACCTTGTACACCAAGGTGGTGGTGGCGCCGGCGGGGCGGCCTTGGGTTAGGGTGTCGATCAGCCCGAAGGTTTCGAAAAACGCATACGTTAGGTTAATCACCAATAAGAAAAAACTGGTTGGTGCAAGCAATGGAAAGGTAATGGTGAAAAAGCGCTTACTATCACTTTGGCAGTCGATTTGAGCGGCTTCTTGTAATGATTTGGGTATGCTTTGTAAGCCGGCCAAGAAGAAAATAAAGTTGACCGGCACTTGCTTCCATACCGCTACCAATATGAGCATAAACGATGCGTCGAATGGGTCGGTTTCGGGGTTAAACGCCCAGCCCATGTCGTTAAACGCTTGCGACAGCACGCCAATCTGGCGGTTAAAAATAAAGTAGGCGCCCAAGCCCGCAACGGCTGGCGCCACGGCATATACCCAGGTAAGCAGTACACGATACGATTTCTGGGCTCGCAATACGCTGTTGGCCTTCACTGCCAACAATAGCGCAAGTGCCAAAGAAATGAGCGACACCAAAAATGAAAACACCAGGGTAAAAATAAAGCTGCGGCCATAGGAGCTATCACTAAACAGTAGGGCGTAGTTTTCAAACCCAACAAACTGTGACGCCAAGCCCCAAGGGTCTTCTAGCATAAAGCTCATATGCACAGCCTGAGCGGCAGGCCAGAAAAAGAACACGGCAATAATGACCAGCTGCGGCAAGATGAATAAGTACGGAGTAATACCATGTGGCAGCTTTTGTTTTTGCGCAGTCACCTATGTCTCCCAGTTATATGTGGTGCGCC
The DNA here is from genome assembly GCF_003577475.1 of Salinibius halmophilus. Lineage (GTDB taxonomy): Bacteria > Pseudomonadota > Gammaproteobacteria > Pseudomonadales > Natronospirillaceae > Salinibius > Salinibius halmophilus. Next base: position 35,471 of record NZ_QPEP01000015.1, on the reverse strand, counting down.
CAACCCAGTTGAGCTGGGCGCGTAGGCTTGTTTCGATTGCTTGGCCTATTGAACAGTGCGAGCAAAGCGCGCTAGGTTCTGATTAGCGGCTTTTTCAATTTCGCTCAAGGCGCGCTCTGGTGTGGTGTCGCCTGCCATTAGCTTGTCCATTTCGCGGTAAATGACTTCGCGCGTTTGCACGTAGAAGCCCAAACGGTAGCCCTTCGACCACTCACCACCTGGCAAGCTAAGTTGCTGTACACCTACTTCCGCATCTGGGTTTTCTGCGTAGTAGCCTTCAGTTTTGGCTAGCTCATACGCTGCATTGGTAACCGGCACATAACCTGTTTCGCGGTGCCAGAAGTACTGGGTTTCAGGCTGGGTTAGGAAGTCGAAGAATGTTGCGATACCGGCTTCTTCTTCACTGCTGTGGCCGCTCATGGCAAATAGTGCCGCACCACCAATAAAGGTGTTGCCCGCGTTCTCGTTAACCGACTCCCAATAAGGCAAGAAGGTAGTGCCAAAGTCGAAGTCGGCAGACTGCTTAAGGCCACCGAATGAACCAGAAGAACCCAGCCACATAGACACTTCTTCTTTCACGAATGCGTCCTGGTTGTCGTCCCAGCTTTGGCCGAAGTAGCCATAATAGCCAGCATCCTTCCATGCTTTTACCTTGCCAAGGTGCATGGCTAGCGCATCATTGTTGTACATGATTTCAGTGGGTAGGCCATCGAAGCCGTTTTGCGCATCGGCTAACTGCAAGTTGTGGCGCGAGTGGAAGTTCTCGAAAAAGATCCACGGCGTATGCGATTGCGCTAAGGCAATGTGGCCATTGTCTTTAAGCGAGTTAGCGATAGCCTCAAACTCTTCCCAAGTTGCTGGTGGTTGCACACCGGCTGCGTTTAGGTGGGCCTTGTTGTAGTACAGCACAGGGGTTGAGCTGTTAAATGGCATGCCAATCATTTTGCCGTCGGCATCGGCATAAAAAGAGCGCACACCAGAAATGTAGTCAGTACGGTCGAAGTCTAAACCGGCAGATGCCATAACATCTTCCACTGAGCGTGCCGCACCCGGTGCGTTAATGATGGTGGCAGCACCAGCATCAAAAATTTGAATGATATGCGGTGCTTCACCAGCGCGGAACGCACTGATGCCCGCTGTCATGGTCTCTTCGTAGCTACCCTTGAATACTGGTACTAACTTGTAGTCGCTTTGGGCGTTGTTAAACTGACCGGCAATTTCATTTACGGTTTCGCCTAGCGCGCCGCCCATGGCATGCCAAAATTGGATCTCTACTTCTGCAAGTGCTGTGTTAGCAGCAAATAAAACCGCTGCGGAGGTTGCAAGCTTCTTAAACATGACCTGTGTCCTTTAATTGTTGTGAAACACAGGCGACTGTAGGGAAGGTAGGTGACCAACTTGTGGCAGGCTGGTTGCAAAAGTATTAAAGTGGTCTAGACCATTACCGGTTGGTTATTTGTTGTGAACAGCAAGTTTATTTGTTGGGTCTTAGCACTACTGAACTTTTAGTTTTTTGGGCTGTATTTATATTCGTATTTATCCTATTTATTTAAATATTTATTCTTAAAATTTAATTAATTGGAAATTATTACACATGAATATTTTATCGGTGGCAAAACGCCGTTATGCCACCAAAGCGTTCGACCCTAACTTTGTGTTATCTAGCGAGCAGCTAAATGAGTTGCGGTCACTGTTACAACTCAGCCCATCTAGCGTTAACTCGCAGCCATGGCATTTTTACTTGGCTGTTACGAATGCAGGCAAAGCTCGGTTAGCCAGTGCTGCGCATGGGCAGTTTGCTAGTAACCACCCGAAAATTCTTAACGCTGCGGCAGTCGTGGCCTTTTGTGTGAACACAGACTTGTCTGATGAATATGTTGAAGCGTTAGTTCGACAAGAGGTAGCAGATGGTCGATTCGAAAGTCGCGAAGCGGCGCAAACGGCTGCCGATGTTCGCAACTTCTATATCAGCCTTCACCACCAGCTTAACGATGTGCAGCATTGGGCAGAAAAACAGGTGTACCTAAATGTTGGTAACTTCCTGCTCGGTTGCGCTGCAATGGAGTTAGATGCAGTACCAATTGAAGGCTTCGACCAGCAAGCGCTTAACGATGAACTTGGCTTAGATGACAAACAACAAAAAAGCGTGGTGTTGGTAGCCATAGGCAAGGCCGCCACTGACGACTTTAACGCCAAACTACCCAAATCGCGTTGGCCGCAAGCAAAAATCATTACCCAGCTCTAACCCAAACTAGGACACTCACTTTTCAACGTTCCAAGCCGAACCCAAACCGGGACATGCACTTTTTGTAGCCCCATTTCAATAACTGAATAGTGCGTGTCCCGGTTTAGCTGAATAGTGCGTGTCCCGGTTTAGCTTTTCCCGGTTTCGTTCCTCGTTTTTCCGAATCAACGGTGCGTGTCCTCGTTTTGCTTGCGCTGTCTCACTCTATTTGGTCGTCACCCATTGGTCGTTTTTTCGCCATTTCTTTATCACATTGCGTGCTTAGGCTCGCGTTTGCATTGTTTAAATCAACGATAAGGAAAGCAAAATGTTCAAACGTTTGGTTATGATGGCGGCGGTTGCCGCAAGCACTGCTTCTCTCGCTCAGCAGTTCCCTGCCACCTTGGTTCACCATGCACAATTACCAGCTGCAACGTTAATTGCACCGCCCAATGATGCACCCGATTATTTTCAGCACTCTGGACGCTTCACGGCCGGTGAGCGAGTGGAAGCGCTTTATAATATTGTCGACAGCAACACAGGTATCGCACGCCCATTTTTGGGGCAGCCGGTGCAGGGCTTTTCGGGCATTCGCTCGCTTGGCAGCGACCGCTTCCTAGTGCTAACCGATAATGGCTTTGGCAGCAAAGCTAACTCTCCCGACGCCATGCTGATGTTCCATGAAGTTCGGGCCAACTGGGAAGGCGGCACTATTGAGCGCTTAAACACAACATTCATCCGCGATCCAAACAAACTGGTGCCCTTCCCAATTATTAGCGAAACCTCGGCTACACGTTATTTAACGGGCGCCGATTTTGACCTTGAGTCGATTCAACCCGTTGCCGGTGGTTATGTTATTGGTGATGAATTTGGCCCTTGGTTAATTCATATTAACAAAGAGGGTGTAGTACAAGCGGTTGTGGCAACAGAGGTAAATGGCCAGCTGTATCGATCTCCAGACAATGCGTTTGAACGCATTGCCAACCCCGGCCAAATGCAAGCTGAGCTTTCTGCGATGCGCTCTGGTGGTTACGAAGGTATGGCAGTGTCGCAAGATGGACGCATGCTTTACCCACTGTTGGAAAAGCCAATATTTGATGCAGCATCAAACAGCAGCGAAACAATCAACGGCCAGCCAGTGTTGCGTATGTTCGAATACGATACGGTAAATAAGCGGTTTCACGACAAGGTGCGTTTTTATCCGCTAGCGGTGGCCAGTCATGCCATTGGTGACTTCAATATGATCGACGAACATCGCGCGCTCATCATTGAGCGCGACAGCGGCCAAGGTGATGCGCGCGAAGGGTGGAGCAATAATCCTGCTCGCTTTAAGCGAATCTATTTGGTTGATTTGCGCGACACAGACGAAAATGGCGTGCTGCGCAAAATTGCCTTTATCGACTTACTAGCCATTCAAGACCCTAACAATGTTGCCCCGCGTGGGTCGAACAATGGCCTATATACCTTCCCATTTGTCACCATCGAAAACGTTGATCGCATTGATGAGAACCATATTGTTGTTGCCAATGACAATAACTTCCCATTCTCGGTAGGGCGCCAGCAAGGCCGCGTCGACGATAACGAGTTTATTGTGCTTGAAGTGGGAGATTTCCTAAAAGCAGAATGATTCTGCCAAGCCACAAGGATGTGGCTGTCGTTGCCTTTTAATCAGCTAAGGGGGTGGATAGTAAACAGTGCGTGTCCTGGTTTTGTCGCTGGTTTTGTCGTAAACAGTGCGTGTCCCGGTTTGGGTCGGCTCAACCTCTGTCAGGTTTATGTCAGCTTGCGTTTGTTAGCTTTGTAAAAAAACAGGTGTGGGCTATGGCACAGGGAAATTTAGCGAAGATTGATAACGCCAAGCTGGTTCTAATCTTCTTGGTTGTTCTAGGGCACTTAATTGAGCCGCTGATTGGTCGGCAGGCGGAACTAGCAACGCTTTATAAGGTAATTTATGCCTTTCATATGCCAGCGTTTGCCATGCTGTGTGGCGTGCTATCGAAGGATATTTTGTGCGGCAAACAGCTGAGTAAGGTAGTTGTTACCATTATTGTGCCGTTTTTGGCTTTTACGGTTGTTTACGAGTTGCTTGAGTATTTCATGCACGGAAAAGTAAGCCACTACACACGGCAGTTTCAGCCGTACTGGCTGTTGTGGTTTTTGTTAAGCCTGTTCTTTTGGCGTTTGCTGCTGCCGTTAATTCTGCAACTGCGTTTTCCATTGTTATTTTCTATTGCACTGGGTTTGCTAGCTGGTTACGCGAATAACATTGGTTACTTCTTTGGCGTGGCTAGAACCTTCTATTTCCTGCCATTTTTTGTTGCGGGCTATTTGCTATCGCCCAGCTTCTTCGCCGTTGAGCCAAAGCAATGGGTGAAGTATTTGGCGTTCGTTAGCGCCGTACTAACAGCAAGCTACTTGGTTGTGTTTGCTCAGGAACCACATCACTTTTTGTATGGCAGTTTTTCATACCAAGCGCTGAATCAAGATGGCTTTTCGGCTTTGTTGGTCCGCGCTGAGTACTACTTTATTGCATTTGTGCTGGCGCTATCTTTGTTTTGCCTGGTTTCGTCACAGCCGAACGCCTGGTCGAATGCAGGTAGGGCAAGCCTGTTTATCTATTTGTGGCATGGTGTATTGATAAAGCTGCTTGTTTATTATGGTTTGTTTAGCGCTATCGCCGCATTGCATTGGGGGCTTAACCTTATTCTTATGGCATTTCTCGCTCTTGGAATAGTAACCGTGTTGTCGAGCAATTTTGCTCTTCAGTTCACTGAGCGACTTATGCTAACGCCTCTGAAAAATATTTTGGTAACACAGCCAGCAGCCAAGTAAGGCCTCTAAACCTTGAAGCGGCTGATTTCTTCTTTTAATGTGCCCGATTCAAAAGCGAGCTGCTTGCTATATTCGCTAACCTGCTCTGCACTTTTTTCACTCTCAGCAGCCAGACTAGCAATACTTAGGACCTGTTCGTTAAGTTCGCCAGATGCTGCCTGCTGCGCTTTCGCACCTGTTTCAACTTTTGTGGCAATTTCTTCCATTGCATTTAATGCACTTAACAATTCATTGAACTTGCCTTGAGTAGCTTCAATGCTTTGTCGTGAGCGCTCTACTAATTCGGCTGCGCTATTCATTGAGTCTGCAGATGTATTTGCTTCGTTCTGTAACTCGCTTATCGTGTTTCGAATATCTGCCGTGGCGGTTTGAGTTTTACTTGCAAGGGCTCTCACCTCGTCGGCAACCACCGCGAATCCACGGCCTTGCTCACCAGCACGAGCAGCTTCGATGGCCGCATTGAGCGCAAGTAAGTTTGTTTGCTCGGCAATGTCGTCGATGAGTCGAGCTACTTTATTCACTGAATCTACTTTCTTGGCTAATGCCTTGATGTTGTTTTGCGTGCTGCGCGTGCTGCTTGCTAGTTCGTCGCTAATTTCTGTTGTGCTAGTTAAATCGGCAAGGCCGGTTTTAGAAATTTGTATCGCTTCGTCACTTTGGACGCGTGACTGGCTAGCGAGCTCGGTTAACTGCTTGGTAGCACTGTCGACACTGTCGACATACTCTGACGACTTGGCCGTTGCGTCGCTTTGTTGATTATTATTCAGTGACACTCGCTCAGCGAGCTTTAACAGTTCTTCTGATCGGTGATTCACTGTTCCAGATAGCGTGTTTGCGTGTTGTAGTGTTTCTTGAATCACTGTGAGCAAGTGATTAATGGCTTTGGTCATTTTACCTATTTCATCTTTGCGATCAGCTTTGCCATCCAAGCGGATGCTAAGATCTAGCTGTTTGCTAATGGCTCTAATTTTATCCGTGGCACCAATAAGGGGCCCTGAAAGCTGGCGCGAGAAGTACCAAGCTACCCCTAGCGCAATCAGCGTGCACAATGCGCCAACAATGATTGATTGCCAGCGCAGCCTGCTTTCAAGCTGCAATATGGGTGCATTTGCTTCATTAAGCGCTATTTCTGCCAACAGCGCCCATTGCTGCCCCATGGCATTGATGGGCTGATAGGCGGCAAGGGAGTCGCGCCCAATATAGTTGTGCGCCTGAGTTGTGCCAGTTTTGCCAGATAACCCTAGTTTTGCTGCATCGGTATTTATGCTAAGACGACCAATGGAAGACCCAGACTCGACAATTGAATTAATCGTTTCTCTGTTGTAGCCAGCGTTGTTTAACTGACTAGCGAAGGCTCGAACATCTTCAAGCAAGGGGCGCAACTCACTGCGTGGGTAGCCGTCTTGGCCAACTAGGTAGATCTCACCAGTTTGGCCAAGGCCTTTGTCTTGCCACTGTTGACTATAAGTGGTTACGTCACTTAGGCGCTCAATTGGCATCTGCGCAATGAGTACATGTTTGTCGCCGTAGTAGTCGAGAATGGGGGTGGCAATAAACGCCGCTGGCGCTTCATAACTTGGGGTGTAGGGGGCAAAGTCGTCAAAGTAAAACTCCCCTATTTCTAGTGTTAGCGCTTGGTTGTAAGCTCGCGCAATGCCAGAGTTTTGATATGGGCCGCCATTTAAGCGCGTCATGTAATCTAGTTCTTTGTAAACTGAATAGTTAATACGGCTAGTTTTCCCATCGACCAAAAACAGGTCATACAAACCATAGTGGTCCAAGATGGCTCGAAACTCTGGGTGGAAGCGGTTGTGGATGTCTGAGTACCTGCTGCCATCTGCTGCTTTGCTTAGTTGCTCTTTACTGCCCAGTGGAAACTCATTGTTGCTAATATAGTGGTACTGCAAATAACGAGCAGTATCGTCAATTGGGGCAAGAAGGTCGCTCGGGCTGATGGTCGGGTCGACAACTAAGCCTAGATATTTGTTGCCAAAATCGTTTTGGTAGTAACTCGCCAACGAGTCGTTCATTTCGGCGGATACGGGAAAACCTTCTAGGCGTTTAACGGCATCGGAAAAAAGGGCCGAGGCTGTTTCCATCGTCTCGCCATTACCAATCAACACCATAGAGTTTGCTAGGTTGGTAAAATAGCGTTCGAGCTCACTTGCTTTAGCATCAAGGTTACTTACAAGCTGGCTGTTAACCTGTTCGTTGACTGCTGAACTAGAGAGGCGAATCGCTTGCGTTGCGTTAATGTAAACGGTAATGACAATAGAAAATGCAGCCATTAAGCCAATAACAAGAATAAGCTTGATTCGAATGCTCATTGTAAACACCAAAATAAGTTGTGCATTCCTAAGCCTAGACCAGCTTTTTCAACTAGCCTCCTGTTCTTGAACTATTCTGCTAAAAAGTTAAAGGAGCGAACTATGAGATACCTTGCTGTGTTATTGCTTGCCTTATTAGCGGCAGGTTGTGCCACACCAGAAAACTATTATCGGGCGCCACTTAATGATCTGTGGCGTTATCAGCTGGTGGATACCTACGGTAATACTTGGGATGCAGGCACGTTTAGCTTTAGTGGTTCAGATGTGCGTGGTGATGTGGTTGAGCAAAACAATTATGGTCAGGCGCTAAAAGGCACTTGGTCGGTGGCGGGTAATGATGTGGTTATTCAGGCCTCGGTAACCATTGAAGCGAACTGGAATGAATCAAATGCCATGCAAGGTAGTTGGCGTGCTACCAATGGTGATGGCGGCGAGTTCTATGCGGTGCGGCGAGAGGCCAAGCTACCAAGCGAGCAATAGCCGCCCAGATGCTGAGCGACATATTGCATATTTGGCGTTACTTTAAAGGTAGCGCTTATAAATGTGCTGGCGGAACTGTTCTGGGTTGAGCGGCTCGCCGGTTGCATTAGTCATTAGCTGGTCACCTGTTTTGGCCGAGCCATGTTGCCAAACGCGCTCACGCAAGAATGCATACACGCCAGTAAAATCGCCCAAGCGAATGGCGTCTATGGCTTCTGGATGTTGTGTGCGAAGCGTATTAATGAGTTGCGCAGCGGTCATTGCCCCCAGCGTGTACGTTGGGAAATAGCCAAAAGCGCCATCTGTCCAGTGCACATCCTGCATACAGCCGTCTTTGTAGTCGCCGGTTAAATCTAAGCCTAAGTACTGCTGCATTTTCTCTTGCCACAGGCCTGGAATATCGTCGATCTCGATGTTGCCATCGATTAATGCCGTTTCAATCTCGTAGCGCAAAATAACGTGCATTGGGTATGTCACTTCGTCGGCATCGACCCTTATTTTACCTGGGGCCACGCGAGTAAATAGCTTATACAGGTTATTGGCTTCAAATGCTGGCTGTGCGCCAAAGGTTTCGTTGAGCAGCGGTGCTAGCCAGTCGCAGAACTCTGGTGTGCGCGCAATTTGCATTTCAAAGCTTAGGCTTTGGCCTTCGTGCATCGCCATGCCCAGCGCTTCATTAATTGGTTGGCCTTCTGGGTCGCGCGGTAGGTTTTGCTCGTAGCAGGCGTGTCCTGTTTCGTGAATAATGCCTAATAAGCCCGAGAGAAAGTCGTTTTCATCGTAGCGCGTGGTCATGCGCACATCTTCGGGTACCCCCCCGCAAAATGGGTGCGCCGACTCATCCACTCGCCCACCTTCGAAGTCGAAACCCATAGCTGCCATGACTTTTTCAGCCAGCTGTTTTTGTTTGGCAACTGGGAATGGCCCAGTTGGTTCAATAACCGTTTCTTGTGCTTGCTTGGCAACCACTTGCTGAATGGTTTCTGGTAGCCAGGTTTTTAGGTTAGCAAAAATGCTGTCGATGGCGTCGCGCTTGAGGCCTGGCTCGTAAAGGTCGAGCATGGCGTTATAAGGGTCTTCGCCTGTTGCTTCGCCACGGCGTTTTGCCTCTTCGCGGCTTAGGGTGACTACTTTCTCAAAGTTGGCTTTAAACCCTTGCCAATCGTTGTTGCCGCGCTGAGTGCGCCAAGCATGTTCGCAGGCCATGCCGGCTTGCATCTGAGCCTCTACAAATTGTTTGTCTAAACAGTTGGCAGCCAAATAGCTACGTTCAATGAGTGCTAGGTTGCGCGTTTGGTGCGTGTCCAGGTTTTCTTTTTTGGCTGCACCAATCCAACCGGGTAGGCGAGGGTCGGTGGCCATTTGGTGTAATAGGCCTTCTAGCTCGGTTAGGGCATTGCTGCGCGCTGTTGCGCCACCTTCGGGCATCATGGCGGCATTGTCCCAGTGCCCTATGGCACCAAAGTGACCCAAGCGGTACATGCTGCGAAAGTGATCAGTTAGCTGTTGATAGCTCATGTTGGCTCCTATTTTTTGTTGCCACAGTTGTAACATGAGCTGTTGGCAAGCTGCACTGGCAAGCGCTGAAAAATCATTGTGTGGGGTGATACGTTTCTCTTACACTTAATTGAACCATTGCACAACGAAGGGGCGTTATGACGCTGTTACTGCTTTTTGCAGCCATTTCAATCGGTTTTTCATTTCTTTGCTCTATTTTAGAAGCGGCGTTGCTATCGATTACGCCAAGTTATATTCGATCTTTGCATGCCGAGAACCCAGTGTTGTCGGAGCGTTTGCGCAAGCTTAAAGACAAGATTGATGACCCGTTGTCGGCCATATTAACGCTTAATACCATTGCCCATACCGCAGGGGCTACCGGGGTGGGTGCGCAAGTAGCTGTGCTATTTGGCGAAGCGTGGTTGGGCGTGGCGTCGGCGGTGATGACGCTGCTAATTTTGATTCTGTCGGAAATTATTCCTAAAACCATAGGCGCGGTTTATTGGCGATCGCTGGCGCCATATCTACCTAGCACGCTAGGGGTAATGATGTGGGTATTCGCGCCGTTTTTATGGTTGTCGCAGTTTATTACCCGCCGCATTGGTGCCAATGAACATGAAAACGATGTGCGGGCTGAAATCAGTGCGCTGGCTGCGATTGGCCGCGATCAACATGTGATCGACGAAGAAGAACGCAAGATTATTGTTAACACGCTGTATCTGCACGAAATTAAAGCCAAAGACATTATGACGCCACGCACTGTGAGCCGTGTGGCGCACCCAGATATGCCGGTAAATGAATTTTTTGATTGGTCAAAATCACTACCCTTTTCACGCTTCCCTCTAATTGGCGAAGATGGCTTGTGTGTGGGGTACATTCATAAAGGTGATTTGAGCTCTGTGGATGGCCAGCGCGCCTTGCGCGAAGTATGTCACGATGCGCTAACAGTAAAAGACGAAACCAACATCGACTATTTGCTGGGCGAAATGCTTCGTGGACGCCAGCACATTTGTGTGGTGTACGACAGCTTAGGCACTTGGCTGGGAATAGTAACGCTGGAAGACATTCTGGAAACTGTACTAGGGCAAGAGATCATAGACGAGTCGGATAGTGTGTCGGACTTGCGCCGCTATGCTAAGCAGCGCTGGAGCCGTAAATTAAAGGGCACAAGTTAGCGTTTACTGTAGCCAAGCTGGCTCTCAATGCCCTCAATGGCGAGGTTAACCCAGGTGCGGTTTGGGTTAAACGCTACGTACAGCGGTTGCTCTGTTAAACATGTGCTTTGCTGTATTTTGTAGGTTGGAAGCCATAGCTGAGCGATACTCTTTTCGGCAATGATTGCATCAACATTACCACTTTCAAGCATACCCATTAGGCGAGGCACGGTGTTTACCCCAGAAATTTGGGCGCCGTTTCTTGGGTAGTCGCGAATATATGAATCGATTTCACGACTATAACTGTAGCCATCCACTGACCCTAGTTTCATGTCAGTCAGGTCGTTGATATTGTGATATTGCCAGTCGCTCTCTTGGCGGGTGTAGAAGCAGTCTTGATAATAGTGAATAGGCACGTCGCCATGCACCAGTACGTCCGACTCGCCCTCTGATAGTGTGACCACCCCATCTAGGTCGCCTTGTTCGGCTAGCGTAACAGCACGTACCCAAGGGTAGTATTCAACTGTAAGCGTAACCCCCAAACGAGAAAAATAACGGCGCAGCTTGGTTTCCACTTTTCCGTTTTGTGCCGCAGCACAGGTAAACGGGCACCAGTCGGTTGCGGCTAGGGTAATTTGTTCTGGTAATGACTGCGCCTGTGCATAACTTAGGGTCACTGCGCTAAGTGTCGCTACAACAAACTTCATTCGACTCATCCAAGCGGGTAGTTTGTTACCATCTATACCAAAGGTTGGGCCTTAGCACTAGCCGCGCTCGAGTAATTCTATTCATTGGTATGGCACCATTGCTGCCAACTTATGAATTAATGCCAATAATACCCAGGTGCTTCATGCAACTGTCATAGATATGGGTTGCAGTAAGGTCAAAAATTGCACAAGGTTCAGGCGAAAACGTTACACTGTGCAGGTAAATCAGGAGTACAGTATGTCTCAGCAAGGTAAATTTTATTCATTCGGTGAAGAGTTGGTTAACATCATTACCCATGGTGTTGGTGCGCTACTAAGCGTTGCAGCATTGGTGTTGATGGTAGTTTGGTCGGCTTTTTATGGGGATGCTTGGCACGTTGTTGGCAGTGCCATTTTTGGTGCCAGCTTAATTATTCTCTACACAGCTTCTACGCTCTACCATGCCGTGCAGCAACCACAGGCAAGGGCTAGGTTGCGGGTGCTCGATCACGCGGCCATTTATGTACTAATTGCCGGTACCTACACGCCATTCACGCTGGTAACCCTTAATGGCACAGTTGGCTGGGTGATTTTTGGCATTGTGTGGGTCTTGGCCGTTGCTGGTGTGATTTTAAAGTTATTCTTCACCGGTAAGTTCGACAAGCTCTCAACGGCCATGTACGTTGGCATGGGCTGGGTAGTTATTGGCGCTGCCAAGCCACTGATGGACAACCTAGAGTTTGGCGGCTTAATGTGGTTGTTGTGGGGTGGTATTGCCTACACCGTAGGGGCCATTTTCTACAGCATTAAGGCCATTCCATTCGGCCACGCAATTTTCCACACCTTTGTATTAGTAGGTAGCTTCTGTCACTTCGCTGCGGTGTTCTGGTACGTGATTCCGTAGCTTCTGGTCTTTCTCGACAGCTAATTTAAAAGCGCGTGCAACCTTGATTGGTTGGCGCGCTTTTCAGTAATGAAAATCATTCTTGATAAATTAGATGATAATAAATATCATTACGTTAAATGTTATGGTGATTAGGAATGAGAGTATGAACACATTCGAACGGCAACTTGCGAAGTTTCGCACCCAAGAAGGTTTTATTGCCGCACTCGACCAAAGTGGTGGTAGCACACCCAAAGCCTTAAAAGCTTATGGCGTAGATGAAAGTGCTTACAGCAACGACGAAGAAATGTTTGCTCAGGTTCACGCGATGCGCTCGCGCATTATTACTAGCCCAGCCTTTCATGGCGACAAAGTGCTTGGGGCAATTTTATTTGAAGACACGTTGCATAGAGAAATTGAAGGCAAGCCGTCGTCGAAATACCTCTGGGAAGAAAAGGGCGTAGTGCCATTCTTGAAGTGTGACAAAGGGTTAGAGGATAAAGCCAACGGCGTGCAGCTGATGAAGCCAATCCCAGGCCTAAACGAGCTGCTAGCTGCCGCAAAAGCCATGGATGTATTCGGCACAAAAATGCGCGCCGTGATATGGGAAGCTAATGAGGCCGGTATTAAAGCCGTGGTCGCACAGCAATTTGAGATTGGTAAGCAGATTATTGCCGCAGGCTTGGTGCCAATTCTAGAGCCAGAAGTGGATATTAATAGCCCTGAAAAAGCCGAAGCCGAGGCCATTCTAAAGCGCGAGCTGCTAGCTGAACTAAACAAGCTAGAAGACAACCAGCTAGTGATGATTAAGGTGTCTTTGCCGGAAGAAACGAATCTTTATGCCGACGCCATAGCCCATAAAAACGTTGTAAAAGTGGTAGCGCTATCTGGTGGCTTCCCGCTTGAGCAGGCCAATGCTCGATTAGCGGTGAACAAAGGAGTGATTGCAAGCTTCTCGCGTGTGCTAACCGACGAGCTGTATGCCGACCAACCACAAGATGATTTTAACGCAGCGCTGGCACGTACCATTGAACCTATCTACCAAGCCTCGCGCACCTAACCGATTTTGCGCTGACCAATAGGGATATGGGTTTACCCAAGGATGGGAAGCAGCCAAAAACCTGGCTGGTATATCAAGGCCCTGCAAAGCCTCCACTACCTGTCAGTTTGGGCCGAACCGTTCGGCCCAACCCCCGCCAGCAGAGATCCGCAGAGCAGTTATTAGAACAACACTAATAGGAGCCTGATATGATTCACCACTTCGATGACCTTCCTTACGCCTATGATGCGCTTGAGCCCGCAATAGATGAGCAAACCATGCGCATTCACCACTTAAAGCACCACAAAACCTACTACGACAAGTTTATTGCCGCCATAGAGGGCACTGACTTAGCTAGCGCCCCGCTCACCGAGATTCTGAAAAACGTATCGCAATACTCGCCAGCCGTACGCAACCACGGTGGTGGTTACTACAACCATATTGTGTACTGGCACAGCATGACCCCTGCAACACACACCCAGCCGAGTGATGCTTTGCTTAGCGCGATTAATCAGCAATACGGCTCGATGGAAGCATTTAAAAATGAATTCACCCAAGCAGCCGTAGGCCACTTTGGTTCTGGCTTTGCCTGGCTTTTGGTGACTAAACAAGGCGAGTTGGCGATTTCGACAACAGCGAACCAAGACAACCCCTTGATGGATGTTGCTCAGATACAGGGCACGCCTATTTTGGCTTGTGATGTGTGGGAGCACGCCTATTACTTAAAACATCAAAACCAACGACCTGCCTACGTAGAAGACTGGTGGAAAGTAGTGAACTGGGACTATGTAAGCGAGCAGTTTGCCAAAGCGAGCCAGTAACTCGAAGATAGCCATACATAGTAAAACACAGAATATGTATGGCTATGCTATTGTGCTTATAAATAATGCAGATGCTATTCTATTTCTTGCTTGAAAGGCATGCCCAAGGTGAGTTCATATACTCTCTTTAAAGCATCTGGAATGGCGTCCCCGTTTTTATAACTTTTATTATATACGGATTGGTCTGTACCATTTAGCATTTTTGAGAGCGATTGTTCAGGAATTGCTTGCACAATATCGCCGCCATTTTCATAGTGCGATGCATTATCTATTTCAGCAAGTAGTCTTATTTTACTGAAATAAAGGGTTCTGGCTGGAACAGTAGTTTCTATGTTGTATTCTGTTGATATTTCCATGCTGGTTTCGTTAGAAGTTAGCTTCTCGATAGATTCTGTATGGCTATTCTTTATGGCCATTTCATAATTCGGACCAAAAAAACCACCAGACTTAGTCACTGCAAGTGAGTATTCTATTGTATTGCTACTGGTTTTTTTTGATGAAAAGAGGCGCCTATCAGATACAGAGATGGTTTTCTTTTTACGCTCTTCGTAAGGTAAGTCGGAACCTCGATTATCTACAACTAACCAAGCAGAGCTCACTTCTGGTTTGATTGTAATTAGACTTCCAGGATTCTGCATACCATCGACGAATATGGCATCCGACCAACGGCCGCCTGCACCTACGCCCTCTTCACCAGCATCCGCGAACCAGCCGTTGTAGCGAAACATTGACTCTCTAGTAAAGTTTCCACAAGTATATTCTACTTTGATATATAGTAGTTCCCACTTGTCTCTATTATTTGTGAGGTCTATTTGAATAGCGTATGGGGCACCGATATTAGCGCCAAGGTCTCCTTGATATGACGAGTGTACAAATCCATTAATTGTATTTCTTTCGAAATCATCTCGATCAGGGTCGTTTAGGCGCACTTGACTAGTATGACCGTTTGGGCCAAACAAGCGGATCATAACAGTAGAATCAGTACCTGACCGAGAATTACTATTGCCGGTAGCGACGATTATTTTGTAAGTAGCTGGCGCGGAGTAGTCGAAATACTTATCCGGCTTATCTGTTTTTGAGGTTTCTGAGTCTAGTAGACCTGAGGTTTTATCGTCCAAACTTTCGCTAAGTACTATGCCTTCTAATGGTTTTGATACAGTAGTCATGACGTCATCCTTTGCTTGCGTGTTGTTAAGCGATGTGCCTTAACAAGCTAGCAGGATGTAAATTAACCAATATACAGATACTCCTGAATTATATGCAGACCGTCTTTTTTTTAGAAAGATTGCAAATAATTGCCGGGATAGTGGTGTTAGAACTAGGTAGTGTGGTTCTCATGGAATAAAAAAGGTGGCTGTCTTGTTAGTGCTCATTTGCTAAACGGCAGCAAGTTAATCTGGGTTAATAGCCTAGCCACTTGTACTAAAGCTGCTTATCACGTAGAAAAATTTAAACGCTACTTAATAACGTTGCTGATTGTTAACTTAGGTTCGCTCAACACGCTTTCACCTGGCCTGTATTTGTTAAAAGCGTCGTCAGGGTTATAGAGCGCACACTTTTCTAGCGACAAACAGCCACAACCAATACAGCTACCTAGGTTCCTCTCTAAGTGCTTTAAGCGTGCAATTTTGTCCTGCAACTGGTTTTGCCACGTACTAGCGAGTTGCTGCCAATCTGCTTGGCTTGGCGCAACGTTTTTTGGAAGGTGTGCTAGCGCATCAGTGATTTCTTGCAACGACATGCCAATTTGTTGTGCTGCTTTAATAATGGCCAAACGGCGTAGCACCGAGCGATCAAACCTGCGCTGGTTACCGGCGTTGCGATAACTGCTAATCAGGCCTTTGCGTTCATAAAAATGTAGTGCCGAAACAGCGACATTTGAGCGTTTTGCAACCACACCAATAGAAAGTGACATAAAATCCTTTACCTCAACATAGGTTGAGGTTCTATAGTGCCGCCATTACATCAACAAATACAAGACTATTTATGTTCTCTAGCACACGTCGTGACCTTAACTACTTAACCGCTCGCTTTTTCGATGGTCTCTCAACGGGTCTAATTTTGCTGGCACTGCCTTGGTACATATTGACTCATGGCGGTACAGGTAGCTTTGTTGCGAGCATTGCTTTGGTCTGCACAATCACTAGTTTTGCGCTGACGCCTCTGCTTTCGACCTTTATTGATCGTTATTCACGTAAAACGATATTAATCGCTAACCAAGTCATTCAAGCAGCCGTCGCCTTCGTTGTTGCGCTATGTGTAGTTAAACAAATGGCTTCACCCTTACTACTTGGCCTATGCCAAGTGATTTACTGGGTCACGATGAATATGGCGTGGAGCACCAATAATGCGTTTACGCAAGAGAACTGGCAGCCAAGCGAATACGCTGGCATTAGCGGAAAACAAGAAATTGTCGCGCAAATGACCGTTTTGCTTGCTGGTGCAACCGGCGTCATCATGCTGGAGAACTGGGGGCTTTTGACCTTTAGCCTAGTAGCGGCATTCGCATCGATGTTGTCGACATTTAGTTACCTCGTAACCCCTCATCAAAGGCGAGTGCTTAACCGCCAGCAAGAGAGTGTTTGGCGGCAGCTGAAACAAAGTAAAGATATTGTTTGGGCAGACAAAACCTTTTTTGCATTTATCTTTGCTGCACAGCTTGGTTACCCCGTGCTGACGTTTTTAGGTCAACTGGTACCGATTTGGCTTAGTGAGCAAGGCGCTTCGGGTAGCTGGTTTGCTTCATACCAACTTCTTATTGGCTTGGGTGCGATAACCAGCGGCCTGTTGATTAAACGAATTTACCAACACATTGCTCTGGAAAAAATCTTGCCGCTAGGTGCGCTGGCAATGGCACTAGCCGTTTATAGTATGAGCTGGCAAACAAACCTAATAACCTTTGTTGCCCTGGCTGCGTTGTTCGGTTTTTTTAAGTCTGTTAACAGAGTAACACGCGCCAACTTAATGCATTTACACACCGATGGCTCAACACGTGGCCGTGCCGAGGGGGTTTTAGGCATGATGGTGATGACTGTTCAGTCGTTTAGTTATATTTTCATTGCAGCCATCAGCGCTGAAGGGCAAACCGAACTCGGGTTTACTGCTGCCGCAGGCGTACTATTTCTATCGGCTTTGGTCATGACCTACTTGCTGGCTAGGTTAACCAAGGAAAGACGCTTCGTAACCAACGAGTGCACACTATAATTCGCAAATGCTCGGTTGCTCTATGGCTTCTTAATAGCCTTGCAGCTTGTTGGCTGATAGCAAAAGTGGTCTCAACTGGAAAAATCATGGATGTTCACGTTAGTAGTACCCTCGACAAAATAATACATGGCTGTCCAGCTAAACCGATCAGTTGTTTTCCTGATACACTCCACCCCTTAACTAATTAGGCCGCCCAATTGACCACCATTGCCCTTCCCAAAAAAATTGCTCTCTCTGGTTTGTGTTCTCGCCGTAAGGCTGTGAAGTTGATTCAATCAGGTCGAGTGAGTGTGGATGGTGAAATTGCGCAGACGACGATTTGGGTGAATGATGATTGTAGAATTACCGTCGACGGTATGGCACTGCCTAATGCGGTACCTAAGGTCTATGTTGCCTATCATAAACCTGTAGGTGTGAACTGTAATTGTGTGGCAGGTCGAGCTGATAGCATCGTGAATTTTATTGATGTGCCTGAGCAGGTTATGCCTGTTGGGCGCTTAGATAAAGACAGCCTTGGGCTACTTTTGTTAACCAATGATGGTGAGTTGCACCATCAGCTTATGCACCCTGATTTTGCCCATGTGAAACGCTATGAAGTACAGGTAGATCGTGCATTTCCTGATGAGTTTTTGGTGAAAATGTCTGAGCCTGTGGCTATTTTGGATACTCTGACTTTGCCTTGTAAAGTTAGAAGGCTTAGTGATGATCGATTTGAGATTTACTTAACTCAGGGGCTTAATCGGCAAATACGGCGTATGGCGAAAGCCAATGGCTTTCGCGTGACTTATCTAAAACGTGTTGCCATTAATGACTTTTATCTTGGCGAGCTGCCTTTGGGACAGTGGCGCTACCTAAACGAATCTGAGCTTGCGCTTTTAAGCGCTAGCGGCAGAAATCCAGCAGACGGTGCCTGATACCATGGTTGCGCGGGCGCGCTGATAGCCATCCACTTCATAATTATATGCTTGGAGCGATGATGCATACGATGATGCAGGATGACGTCACCTACTGGACATCCACTGTTTATTTGACCAGTGCTATCCGGTCGACTACCTTGTAATCACTAGGAGGTAGTCGCCGTGACCATTGCACGTTCCCAAATCATTCAGTTAGCCGAAACGCTTTTTTATCATTGCGTGTCGCGCTGTGTTAGGCGAGCATTTTTATGCGGTGTTGACCAGGTAAGCCAGCAATCATTCGAGCATCGCCGTGCTTGGTTAATTGAGCGTATTCACCTGTTGGTCAGCGTCTTCACCATCGACGTGGCTGGCTATGCCATTATGTCTAACCACTACCATCTAATTTTGCATGTGAATCATGCCGCGGCACAAGCGCTGTCCGATCGCGAGGTGGCAGAGCGCTGGCAGGTGTTGTTTAAGGGCAGTAAGGTCGTCGATCGGTATTTAGCTGGTGAAGAAGGCGTTGCTGAATTGGCGCAAGCGACACTCGCTAAGTGGAGGGCTCAGCTGTTTGATATTTCCTGGTTTATGCGTTGTTTAAATGAAAACATCGCTCGCCGGGCCAATGCTGAGGACAACTGCACTGGCAGGTTTTGGGAAGGCCGGTTCAAATCACAACCTCTTTTAGATGAAAAAGCGCTGCTCGCGGCCATGGTCTACGTGGATCTGAACCCGATTCGCGCTGAAATGTGCAAGTGCATACCCGAAAGTGAGTTCACCAGTGCTTATGAGCGCATTCATGGAAAACCTTGTGAAGATAGTACTGGCGCAAGCAAAAAGCCGCTAATGAGTTTTATCAGCACAGATAGCAACCTCGATGAAGCCTATTTGCCATGCACTCAAGATCAATATTTCGAGCTACTGGATTGGTCGAGCAAAGTTGTCAGGGCCGATAAGAAAGGTGTTGTCTCCATTGAGCAGCCACCACTGTTGCAACAGCTAGCCTTTAACCAAAACCAATGGCAAATACTGTGCACGAGCCTTGGCAAGGTTACTCATGGTGCAATCGGAGCACCAAATCAAGTTGAGCACTTTCACCAAAGTCGAGGCTGCAAGCGCCGACCCCGTACCGATGTTGTTGTGCAGCTATTTGGCTAGCTAATCCCGTAACCCAAAAAAGAATCTTTAAATTGGTATAAAACCAAGGCACATCTGTGCGTGCACTTCCACAACCCTGTAGTTTTCGCCTAGTTATTCATCATCTTTTAAAGAAATAATCGCAAACGCGCGATTCGACTCGGGCTTTTTGACTGTCCTGCAGCTACTTGGCTGGTAGTAGAAGTGGTCTCAGCTGTATAACCCATGGCTAGCCAGCTAAATTAGCTGCTAAATTAGCTAAATTACACAGCTAAATTACATGAAGTAACTAAATATCGATCTCAGAAAAGTCTATCATTCTTGTTAACTTGCATAGTAGTCGATCAATTATTTTTTCTTTGTCCGAAATGTTGGGTGACCTAGGATAAGTCATTTCTTTCATATACTCATTATACTCGTTATATGCTTCCGGCCAAAGATCAGTAATCAAAGTCCAGTCACTGTCTAGATTCCAAGGTTTTTCTATTGAAATATTACACCCATTTCTACAAATATATATCTGTTCTCCAGTGTGTCTCTCGTAATAAATTGCGATTTTAAATCCTTTGTAATCATATATGTCAATCCACAATCCGTCCTCAGAGTACTCATGTGCTAGTTTAACATCGTCCATTGAAACAAAATTTTTGTATCTATCGTCTTTCATGTGTTAACTCGAGTTGGTTATTTGATAGTCCATTCGTTGCCCATTAGTTCATATCCCAAGTCTTTGAAATGTTGACTATTGAGCATGTTGACCTCTCTAGCCGTTGCACTCGTCGAGAAATGGGTCAGAGCTTGTTCAGGAGTTACATTCGATAAAACAAATGTTCTACGCTGATCCGCATTTTGTAATAAGAACTGTTCGTTTACTTTGAAGGCAGCGTCATTTGCTAGTGTTTCAGATCGTTTTTCATCAAAGCCAGCGTCATCGAAAAATTTCTTTAAATCGCCGAAGAAGCTATCTGTAGATTCAAACCAAATGCCGCCCTCACTTTTAGCAATGTCGATATATCCCATATCTGAAGTTCCCTTACCAGGCTCTGGCGCCGCCCATCTACCTAGGATTACTTTTCCTTCATTTTTTCCTGGTGCGCTATGAGTAAACAGACGAGCAAACTTTGCGGCAATGTCAGTAGTGTCCTCACCGTTTAAAAACTGTTTAGCTAGCTCTGCGGTAGCCACTCGAATGTTGAAATTGTTGCTACAATCTTTGGCTGCCAACCCCAACGGATCAACCCACCCAACCGGATTTGGGCAATACTGATAGGCATTTAGCCCGCCTAGTAAACCGATCGGGTCTTGCGTCGTAAAACGCCCAACTTCGGCATCGTAATAGCGGTTTAGGTTATAAAACAGCCCAGATTCCGAGTCTTCATATTGGCCTTGAAAACGAATCTTGGGTGCAACCTTTTCACCGGTTAAAGGGTGAAGCTTAAACGAGCGCTCTGATTCAATCTGGCCATAAACCGAATGCTCAGCTTGCCATAATCTCTGACCTTCTCCATCAAACAGCCCCTTTGGCGTACCTAAGTGGTCTACGTCAAAATGCAGGGTGCCAAGCTCGGTGTCGTGCATTGCCAGTGGCACGTGGGTGCCTGGCTCGTAGATGTAGCGCTCGGCAGTGAGTTGTTGGTTGCCGCCGTTGGTGAGTTTGCGAACATGCACCAGCGTTGAACCTTGCCAAGCGAAGCGTTCGTGGTTGATCACTTCACCTTGCTTACGCGCTAGTTCGGCTAATTCAAGTTCAGTTTCAACACCAGTCACCGTAGCATCAAGCTGCCAAACGATTTTTTCAATACGACGGCCTAGGGCGTCGTAGAGGTATTCACTATATCGCGTGGCTGTCCTATCAACGGATTGCAGCAATGCAACAAGCTGGTGCTTGGCGTTGTAGAAGAACTGCTTTTTCTTGCAGCCATTGGCGCCGCTGGTTTCGGTTTTTAGGTTGCCGTGGCTGTCGTAGTCAAAATGCCGGTCGCCCCAGAATGGTAGCTGGTTGTTGGTTAGCTCGGTTAGGCCTTGTGGCAGCAGGTTGCCGGCTTTGTCTTGGTTGACCTGTTGTGCAACCAAGTCGCCGGATTCACCGCGAACGACTGAAGTTAATCGGTCTACGGCATCGTATTGGTATTGTTTAACAAATGGCTTGGCGCTCGTGGAACCTTGCTCACTAATTTGCGCAAGCCGACCATACTCATCGTACCCATAATCACGCTGTTTAATTAGCTCGTGCGCGCTGCCTAGGCGTTTGGTTTGTGCCAGGCGGCTTTCTGGGTCGTAACTAAATTCAAGCTGGTGGGCACCTTGTTGGCGCTTGGTTAGCTGGCCAGCGCTATTGAACTGCTGGCTAAATAGCTGCTCGTCGTTAAGCAGCATACCAACAAGCTGCTGTTGGCTATTCCAATGATATTCTTGGTACCACTCAACTTTGCGCCCGTCGGAATGCAAGAAGCTGTATTTAAGCCCTTGTGGTTTTGGCTTGAAGCTCTCGTGGTGTAGGTGCGAAACAAGGCCATCACCGCGGTAGTGAATGCCAATTTTATGTTGATGCGGCTGTGCGCGTTGGCCAAATGGATTAAAGCTTTGGCGGTTTAGCTCTTCGGTTAAGCGCCCAGCTAGGTCGTAGGCTAGTTCGGTTTGGGCATGGCCGTTATCGGCCATGATTAAACGATTTAATTCATCGTACTGATAGTCGATGGTGACGCTTTGTTTACCTGCTGCTTCGTGTTGCTCGTGGATTAACATGCCTAGGGCATTGCGTTCAAAAGTGGCGGTTAGTTCGCCTTCCTTAAGTGCCACAACACGACCCGCACCATCATAGGTGTAGTCGGTTGTGCGGCCATCCACGGTGATTTCACGGCTAATGCGCTCGTGTGCGTCGTATTCAAACTTATGAGCTTGGCCGTTTTGGTTAATCAGTGCCGTTAGGTTGCGCTCTTTGTCGTATTGGTAGCGCACTTCGTTGCCATCTGGCTGAATTAGGCGCTCAACTTGGGCAAACTTGCCATATTCAAACTGGGTGGTTCGCCCAGCGGCGTCGATATGGGCAACAACGCGGCCAAAGCTGTCGTATTTAAGCTTTTGGCTCTTACCAAATGGGTCAATTTGGCTAATTAACTGGCCTTGCGCATCATAAACGTAATGCGTAGTTAGCGGTTTTTGCTGAGTGTTTAATGGTTGCTGGGTTTTACTGATTAACCGGCCTTGCTCATCGTAATCGAAGGTCAGCTCGGCAAGTACGTTGGTTTTACCTGCTTTTGCCTTAACGGACTGCACGTAGCGCGCAATGCTGCCCCATTGCGGGTGCCATTCGTATTGGTGAATCGTGCCATTGGCGTCGACTTGTTTAACCAGCTGGTCGGCGTCATAAAACCATTTGGCTTCGCGGCCATCTGGGTAATGCACTGCTGTCAGCTGCTCAAGGCTGTTATAGGTATAACGTGTGGTGTGGCCTGCGGCGTTAGTAACACGGGCAGGTAAGAAAGTATCGCCGTGGTAAACAATCCGGGTTTGCTGGCCTAGGGCGTTAACTTGTTTGGTTAAACGCTGTTGGCCATCGTAGGCATATTCGGTGCGCTCGCCGTTGCCGTTTTGATACCACAGTAAGTCGCCCAAGCTGTTGTAGTGCCAACGCTCTTCGCTGCCATCTGGCATGGTTTTGCGTAGTAGCTGAGCTTTGTCGTCAAACTCATATTCTTTCACCACACCATTGGAGTCGATGGCGCGGCTGATGTTTCGATTCGGTGCGCTTGCAAGATTCCATTCAAAACGATAGTCGTAAGTTCCACCACGTTCCTTTTGTTTGGTGGCGCGTGCTTTTGGTCCTAGTTCCGTCCACTCAAAATCGTAAATCGCCCCGGATGCCAACTTGCGCATACGAATGGTGTGTTGTTCAAACCGGAACTGTTCCACGCGACCTTGGGCATCGCGTGCGGCAATTAAGTCGCTTTGATCATTAACGATGTAACGCGCTAGGCGTTTTGATTTTGAGCCATTAACAGTTTGCCAATCAATGGCAGCAATGCCGTGTTGGCTGTATCTAATCGAAAGTTGATCACCCCAAGTAGCGACGAGCTTAGTTGGTAATAGTTGCTCGCCAGAGGCCAGTTGAACCAGCTCATACAACAAATGCCAAGATTGCTGCTGATCGATCGTGGCGATATGCGTCAGTACATAATCGCCATTGGCTTCAAGCTGGCGAAAGCGTTTCACTACGCCATCTTTCTTTAGGGTGATTTCTTCGCCACCCCAATAAACCGTTGCACCATGCTGGTTGCGTACAAATACACGTTTTTTGACCGCGCCCCAGTAGGTGCTGAGAAACTCTTGGTCAACAAACTCTAGCTCGTTGCCATTAACCTTAAAGTGTTCGCTAAACGAGTGTGACCAGCCGTAGCCCATGCTACTGCGCCGATCACAGGTACCGGTACGGTATTGACGCACAAAGTTAATGGGCACCACGCCAGGAATAGAAAAGTCGACGGTTTGGTAAAGCTCTTCACCGGTAACCATGCTGATTGGATCGTTTTCACATGGAGTAGCTTTTTCGGCACCACAAGTTCCACTACCCGTTCCAGACTCGGTACTCTTATTTTCTACTTCGCCATTGTCTTCATGCTCATCGTTATTGTCAGCGTTGTTATCTTCGTAATCTTTTTCAGCATCTGATACGTCGTTTTTGGGCTTTGTTTCGACGAGACTTGCCGGTTGTTCTGGTGAGTGATCTATCCTAGGCCCATCACTTACAACTAGGGTTTCCTCGGGTTTGGGTTGTTGACTATTAACCCTAATATCTTGCTCTATGCGTTGTGTTGGGCTTGGCTTATTTACCCGCAGTTTGTCGAATAAACGCCAAATCTGGCGAACTGAACTGACAACCTTGGTGAAATGTACGCTATATCGCATTGTGGCGGCTGGGCCTACAATCGCAGCGGCTACACCACCAGTAAGGGCAATCGCTGCGGCGCACGCAATAGCGAAGATAATTTCGAAACCGATTGCACCAAAAACTTCAACCTTACTAACTGTGCTAAGGCTAGAGAAGTAATCTGAGGGAAACTTCAGGAGCATTTGCCAAGTTTCAGTATCGAGCGCTATCAGCTTTAGTACGTACCAGGCCTTCTGCGCTACATCCAAGGCAATGCCACCTAACCGAGCAATCTCAACATAGAGCTCTTCCAGCATCTCGAGCGCTTCGCCAGCGAGTAAGCGTTTAAAGAACTGAATCTGTAGCTTGGCAAGGTCACTGGCTATATCGATTACACCGGCACCGGCTTCAACTACTGCTTCAACCGTGTCGACTGCGCCGTCCCAAAACTTAACCATTACTGCGCCAGTCAGAATAAGCCCCTTGGTGAGCATTCCCTCCTCATCAAAAACAGCCTGCTCAATTGCTGCGCGTTGTTTGGTTTCGTCGATAATGCCGGTTAGGGCGTCTTCTAGCTCGCCTCGCAAGCGGGCTAATTCCGACTCCCGTGGGGCATAGGTAATGTTAGCCACGGCGGCGGGTAGGTCGGCTATTACGTATTGGCCGTTTTCATCGAGTGAACCTTCAATAATTTGGCCGGTGTCGAGCTCAACTTTAAAGTCGGTGTTTTCCATCGGCTCGCCATTCTCGTCCATGTAGGCAAGCGTGAGGGTATAGGTTTGCTCAGGTGCAGCCGCCTCATTAATAATAACGGGTTCGGGCTGACTGGCCGGCTCATTATTGGCTTGTGCATTATTTGCCGACGCGCTACTGGCCGAACCACTATTCAAACCAGCACTATTCGAACCTGCACTACTGGCTTGGCCCACACCGGCAATTGGTTTGTTTAGGCGCTGCACGCAAATCCAATCTTTTTGGTGCAAGGTAAGGGGGCGCGGAATTTCTTGCCAGCTTCCGCGTTGATACTGGAAAAATCGTGTGTGCTCGTCGCGCACCAAGCCAAGGGCGTGAATGGGATCAACGGTGCCCCAGTTTTCAGGTGCGGGGAAGAGTTTGGTTTTTACTTCGTGCGGCAGTGCCTTAAGCGCTTCACCATTGGGGTACAGCAACTCGGCAGCTTCTTGTTCGGGTGTGCCTGCTTCGTCTTCTAGCCAGTTTTCCATTGTTCGTCCTTGACACATTTTTTTGTTATTTAACCCAAAATAACCAGAACTAACAACTCACGCCATGGGCAGGTTTGTTAGTTTGTGAACTTGCCTGACGCAAACGCTATTCGGTCATATAAGTAATACTCACAATGCGTACCACTTATTAGAAGCGCTACACTGATGGCATAGCAGGTGAGGTTAGCAAATGATTAATGTTGAAGGATTAGCGTTCACTTATGCCAAGCAGCATAAGCCAACGCTTAGCAATTTAAGCTTTTCGGTGGCCGACGGTGAGATTTTTGGTTTTTTAGGGCCGTCTGGCTCCGGTAAAAGCACCACACAGAAACTATTAACCGGTATGTTAGCAGGGCATCAAGGCAAGGCCGAGCTTCTTGGCAAGCCTATCGAAGCTTGGAAAAGCGAGGTGTATCAGCATATTGGTGTTGGGTTTGAGTTGCCGAATCATTACGAAAAGCTCACGGCGCGCGAAAACCTGAAGGTGTTTGCTGGGTTGCAGGGCATAAAAAATGCCAAACCCCGAATAGAAGAAGTGCTCGAACAGGTGGGATTATTAGCGCATGCAGACCAACGCACGCAAGAATTTTCCAAAGGCATGCGAGTGCGGCTGAACTTTGCCAGGGCAGTGCTGCACAAACCCAAACTACTGTTTTTAGACGAGCCAACCTCTGGGCTCGACCCCGTTAACGCCAAAATTGTTAAAGACCTTATATTGGCTGAGCGCAACGCCGGGGCCACCATATTTTTAACCACTCATAATATGTTTGATGCCGACGCGCTTTGCGATCGAGTCGCTTTTATTGTTGAAGGGCAGTTGCGCCATATAGGTCAGCCTTGGGCCATTAAACAAGAATATGGGCAAGCGCGTATTGAGCTAACCCAGCTTTACAACGGCGAAACCATTAAAAACGACTACCCCCTAGATAACCTTGCCACCAATCAAAGCTTTTTAACCCAGCTAGGCCAGGCGCCTATCCAAGCGCTGCACAGCCAAGAGGCCACCCTTGAGCAAGCATTCATTCAACTAACTGGTAAAACACTAGGAGGCTAATTATGAAGGCGTTATTAGTTTTAGAGTGGCGCCTGCAGTGGCGGCATGGTTTTTGGGCGGCCGCTGGCGTGCTAACGCTTGTTTGGTTTGGCTTGTTATGGCTGCTACCTGCCTGGGATAGAGCCTTCTGGTTTGGCATTGTGGCAGCCGTGGATATTACTGCCATTGGTTTGTTGTTTGGCTATGGGCTGTCGGTGTTGGAAGGCAACCAAAATGTACAGCAACCGGTGCGCATGACACCCGTGCGCAGCTGGCAAATTATGCTAGCGCGAGTGTTTTGGTTATGGCTAATGATGACAACGGTGCAAATTGCGCTGGCTCTGCCTTTGCTGCCGTGGGGGGCGGTATTGTTAATGGCGCCTGGCATGCTGCTGAACGCGTTGTTTTTTGCTTGTGTGGGCGTGCTGGTACCCAAAATATGCCAAAGCCTGAACCAGTTTATTGTGCTATTTAGCTTGACCGGCATATTGTGGGCGCTGCCCATTTTGGCTTATGCCGATGTGGTGCAATTACCGTATTGGTGGCTATTGCCCTCTGGTGGCGGCTGCTACTTATTGGCCATTGGCTCGCAAAACCTATTTGGCTGGCAGTTAGGGGCGGCCGGTGTGGCGCAGTTTATCTGGGCGCTTGTTGCACTAGGCTGGGCACTTAAGTGGGATGCACGCAGCGGTGGGCACCGCTTTGGAGGTAACCGTGCTTAACACCTTGTTAATGCTTGAATGGCGCAAGGTTCGCACCGACGCCTTCTTAATATTATTGGCCACCATGTCACCGCTATTAGCCGTATTGCTGCGTATTTATTGGCCAGTGCTCAACCAAAACTTCCCTAACTGGCAGCTAAATCAGTACGCCAGTATGGCCAGCGTGCTACTCGCGACCATCACGCCAATGATGATGGGTTTTATATTGGGTTTTCAGTTGCTGTTAGAGCGCGAAGCAAATTTATTGGCGGCTATCTCGGTTACTCGCCTTGGCCTGCGCCGCTACATTTTGTTGCGCGTGGCAGTTTATAGCGCTATTGGGTTTTTATTAACGGTAGTGATTCACCAGCTGTTGGGCTTAGTGGTGCTACCCCTTTGGCAAGTGGTGTGCATTGCTTTATTGAGCTTGCCATTGCTAGGGCTTAGTTTGCTGCTGCTTATGCGCTTAGCCAAAAACCTAGTGGAAGGCTTTGCGGCCATGAAAGCCCTCGGCTTTTTGATATCGGTGCCCATTATAGTCGTGCTTTTTGTGCCCGTGCCTTGGTACTGGCTGGCGGGCATATTGCCAACCTTTTGGAGCATAGCTGGCTACCATGCTATTGCGGCAGGTGAACAAGCGGGCTGGTGGATGATGCTATTTGGTGCGGTTTATCAAATGATCGTTTGTGGGCTGCTATGGCTCCGCCTGCTTAATCGTAAATAAACTATTTGGATAATCAATCGTATTAACCCATTGTTGCAAGAATGCAAGTTGATTCATGCAACAGTTGTACTAAGCTAAAATCGCTACAAGGCAGGTAGATCAAGGGCTCCAGACTTCAACCCCAGCTGAATGAGTGTTGTCACAGTCATAAGTTGAATGTTGCATATGCCACTTATTGGGTCTAATGTAGTTTGCAGTTGCCGCAAACGCGGCGTACGTTCTAAAACCAATGGAGAGAACATCATGGCTTTACATTTAGGTGACGTAGTACCAAATTTCCAAGCAGACACAACCACAGGCAAAATCGACTTCCATGAGTGGATTGGCGATTCGTGGGCTTTTTTCTTCAGCCACCCAGCCGACTTTACTCCAGTGTGCACCACTGAGATGGGTCGCACGGCGCAACTAAACGATGAGTTTGCCAAGCGCAACGTGAAGCCGATTGGCCTGTCGACCGACACGGTAGAAGAGCACTTAAAGTGGATTGAAGACGTGAACGACACGCAAAACACCACGCTCACTTTCCCAATTGTGGCCGATGCTGGCCTAGAAGTGTCGCGTTTGTACGACATGATTCACCCGGGCGAGAGCACCACTGCAGCAGTACGCTCGGTATTTATTATCGACCCGAACAAAAAGCTGCGCTTAACCTTTACCTACCCAATGAGTGTGGGCCGCAACTTCGCCGAGATTCTGCGCGTGATCGATGCTTTACAGCTTGGTGATAAGCACACTATTGCTACCCCTGCCGACTGGGAAGTAGGCAAAGACGTCATCATTCCACCATCAATTGATAACGACAAAGCGAACAGCATGTTCCCGCAGGGCTTTAACGAAATTCGCCCATACCTGCGCACCGTAAAAGTGGATTCTTAATCCTAGGCGTGTCGTAGAAGTAGGTCTGTAAGTCATGCGGCACCAGCCGCATGCTTGCAGACAAGCTACTAGGCTCTAACTCGCGCCAATCACCGACATACAATGCGCCACCATGCTGTCTTTTTCGCCAACAGGGGCTATCTCGCGCGTTTGTTTACCGCTGCCAAACAGCACAGCATCTGCCGAATTAGCAAACTCAAGTGGCTACTGAGCTTGCAGCGTTACAGCGTTCATCGAGGTAACGTACTCGGCCGGGCTGACAATATGCGCGCTCAAATCTGGCAGCCTATTCAAAATACCCAGTGCCACAAATGAATCGATTTCGTTAAAGCCATCGAAGGTGAGAATTGCTATGTTCATTGATTAGTTATTCGCTTTCTGTAGGCACCAGCCATTGAGGCGCAAAACCTGAAACTGCGATAACACCGGAAGCGAATGTCGTTAGCACTACCAATACTGCCGTAGCCACCTCACTAAAAGTTGCCGGTTCACTGAGTGCCGCAGTTACAAAGTGAGCACTAGCAAACATACCAAGCACGCCTGTCACCAATGCAAGAAACCGAAAAGGCCAACGTGCCTTGGCATGTCTTTTCGCAAAACTCATGAAATAGCGCTCCTTGTTTGCTGATTGGCAGTTTAGTTATACGTTCCATGGGTGGTGGGTGTCCAGTTAGGGATTGTTCTGATGAACGTTCCTGACTTAGCTTAAAGAACGAAGTGCGCAAGGACGAATGCATGGGTGCCCAGCTAACACATTGTTAAACGTTTCTTGTATGGTGCGTGTCCATAAATGCTGTGTTAACTTATCGGATTATTGGCGAACATAGTGAAGGATCATGAAAAAAGCCACTACGATCATTCTGATGGCGTTAGCCCTGCCCGCAAGTGCTCAACTATCTGAGCATACCCAAAATTATATTCAGACCTATCAACAGTTTATTGGTAGCTCAGACTTCTTAGACCAACTAACGGAGCTTGAGAGCTTAATTATTGATGACGGTCGCCGTATTTGTAAGTTGCAAGAGCCTGATTGCGCTGCTGCTATAGTGCCGCAATCTGAAGAAGCCCTTGCTAAAGCTTGGTCGATTATGACGACAGCAACGCCGCAGTTTCCAGCGGTGCCCAGTGCAAACGATCCTGTACCGGCTCATCGCGCTTGGCTTATCGCATCTCAAAACATGTGGCTGGCAACGCTCGATGAACCAAGGCTTTGGCGCGACCAGATGATCGTAACAACGCGATGGTGCGAACAACAAATTGACTTGATCGGCTATATGATTTGTTTGGCGAATATAGACAATGGCCTGGCCATTGGTAAGCAGTTGCCACCAGAGTTTACCCAAGGACGTTTTCGGCTCGATAACATTGGCCTCAAAACTGCTCTGCTAGGCGAATGGGCGGCAATGGCTACCGTATTTACAGATACTAGTCAAAAACTGAATGCCGAGCTTGAGGGCCAGCACGGGGCAAACGAGTTAAGCCATTGGCTGCTTGATTCAGATGCTGTTTTAAATCATCACTACCAGTTTTTAACACAATGGTATGCAGTGATTGATGGTGAACAAGCAACAGTGACTAACTCGCCATGCTCTGAATGCGGCGAAATGGGCAAGATATTCACCAGCATTGCAGGCGCTGATTATGGTAAGTACATCGAGCGACATCAGCAAGCTCAAGCCGTGCTGCAGGCTTTAACCCATACAGATGTTGCAACACTAACCTACCCGTTAGCTGTAGAGATGTGCAGCGATTTTGAGGGTGAGGTGTCTGAAGTCACAATAACGCTAAATAGCGAGATTACTGTATTGCCGTGTAATGCGGTTATGGCCTTGAAACAAAAGTAACGGCCCTTGCCTTGCTGCTATTAAGCCCGGTTACTCGCTCATACAACGAAGTGCTTAAAGTAAAATGCATGGGTGTCCAGCTAACACACCCAGTTAGGGATTCGTTTTCGCACAAATCGCACGATTTAATTATATTGATCACTTCATGCGAACGGCTATAATTCTTTCGTACTCCCCAATTTGGAGGTTGAACATGCGCACTTTAACTGCAAATGATGCCAAACGTAATTTTGGTGAGCTTCTGTTAAGCGCTCAACGCGAGCCAGTGAAGATTAGTAAAAATAGCAAAGACGCTGTAGTGGTCATGTCAATCCAGGACTACGACGAGCTAGAGGCGATGAAGGCTGCTTACCTAAAGCAGTGTTTCGAGTCTGCTAATCAAGACATAGCACAGGGCAAGTTAGTAGACGGTGAAGACTTTCTAAACGCCTTGTAACCCAGCATGCCAAATAACAACTACAAACTGAGCCGCTCAGCCCAGACTCATTTACGCAATATCAAAAGCTACACCGTCAATAACTTCTCAGAGACCCAGTGGCAAAGCTACAAGAATACGTTACTGACCGGTTTGAAAATGCTTGCTGCCAACCCAGAAGTTGGGCGCAGTTGTGACGATATTTACCCAGGTGGCTTCTATTTTCCAGTAGGCAAACATACCGCCTACTTCACCAAGGAAAATGGCTTCATTGTAGTGGTAGCGGTTCTCGGGCAATCACAGCTACCTCAGAACCATTTGTAATATAAGTACCAACCGTTAACTCGCCTAGCTGGATTTTTCGAGTGCTCTTTTTTCTTAGACACCCATTGGCTTTCTGGGACTGATAGCAGTGGGTGTCCAGCTAAGACTTTTAGCTAAGACTTTTAGATAGCCAAGGGTGTTTAGCTAAGATATTTCTACCAATTCCGCCTAAATCTAACAACTAATTTACTTCCCTGTATATCTAGCAGTATTGGTTTCGAGTTATTCAATTCCAATAAACTCAATAATGACGATAGTTCTTTTAAATCCGAAATATTATCGAAGTCAAAAGATGCTGACGCCGTAGCACTGCAATCCTGGGTAGCCCCCCTCGCGTATGCCTTTAGTTCCTCTAAAGACATATTTCCAAAAGAAATATAGGCTACATATTTTGCAGTAGGATACTCACCTAAAGAAAAATTTAGCTGTTCAATTTTAGTAGTAAACTCAACATTGCCTAGATCTGCCATATACTCTTTAGCTTCATCATAACAGTGCTCACCTATTAAAAAATAAACACCTTCGGAATCCTCATTTTTCGAATAGGACTCTCCTTTGCCAAATAGTATTACGCCACCAACTCCAACCACTATTCCTAAGAGGAATAATGATAAAGATCGCCTGGCATTATCTTTCAAAAAATGGTACATAATTTACACTCTCGATACCTATTCGTTCTGATTTTATTACAGTTCTGTTCCAACTATCTGGGTCTGGCAAAAATATCGAATATTCAACCGGCCCTATAAATCCACCTTCGGGTAAGCTTTGATACTCAGTTACATTGTATTTGCTTCTAGTATATGTGTAGCTAACAGTGTCGACCCATTTTACTCGATATTGCTCAACCTGTCGGTCAACTAAAAATGCCAGCAAATCCCAAGGTTTTGGTGGGAACTTTCCTATTGACGGGCCGATGCTAAACAATGAGCTTTCACCTACACCAACCACTGGCTCATATCTCTCTTCCTGCCGCGTGGAGCTTATAATAGTTTCTGTACAGTTAGCCGGAATTTCGCATTCCGCCTTAACTTCGTTCCTTGCTATTCTTTGCGAGTGATGCCGGCCATGGCTTCTTACGAAAGTTGTGGTTTGACTGATTTCCATATCAAACTGCACTTCCGCAGTTGCCGTCCCTTCCGGCACATCCCCAGAACTATTCTCAACACTATGATCAACAGCCGCACTATCATGCGATTCAATCTGAAAGTACCCAGTCGGATCCACATGCCCGTATGGGTTGCCGTAGCCATAGCTGTAGCGGCCCCAGTGGGTGATGTTGCTGTGGTTTGGCACTATTGGGTCTGGCGTTAGGAACTGGCGGCTGTATAGATCGTAGACACGGCCACCAAAGTGCACGATTTGGAAGTTATCGTATTGCGGTTTGTTTTGCACTAGCTGATTGGTTTTGGCATTGCCACCATTCTGCGTTAAGCCATACGGTGAGATTTTGTATGGGTCAATGAGGTTGGTGTCATTCGACGCCAACACGGCAACCATATTGCCAAGGTGATTGCGCAGCACAGCTTGCGTTGTAGTGCCTTCGCTTGGGTCATAGTGCATGTTAATGCCCGACGCACTCAAGCTATGCGTTACCTTGGTTGTGCGTTGTCGATTGGCAAAGGTTTCAACAACTGAATATTTAAACCCGTGCGGTAAGAAGAAGGTATAAACCTTTTCGCCACCCTGACCACTTGGCGCGTCAACCGATACCGCAAGCTCGCCGCCCATATAAACATAGTTCGCTCGACGCCCGCTATTGAGATTAACCACTTCGGTTAACCGATCGAAGTCGTCATAGCTAAAAGAGCGGTTATTTAAGTGCCATATACGCCCACGGTCATCCGTTCTGGCAATGTCTGGCGGCGAGTAACAGCTGTTACTATTAAGACACCCATTGGCTATCTGTGACAGATAGCGGTGGTTGCCCAGCTAACCGCATCCAGCTAACCGGAGGAAACAATGAAGCCTATTGGTCAAACCATTCTACCAGTCTCCAATAGGTAGCTAATAAACTCGTTGTGCAAATCGGAAGATATGACCTCTCCTCGGTTAACTTTTTTTTGGGCACCCACTAACATTTTTTTGGACACCCACTATTAAGCCTGTGCATTTTCTTAACACAGCTAAACGACCGAGGTGCATAAGGAATGATACATGAGTACCCAGCTATCACCCTCTGACTTTGGGCCGAAAAACTAGTTTTTAGACTTAACTTTCAGTATGACGATTTCAACAACCACGTGACATA
This sequence comes from Salinibius halmophilus, assembly GCF_003577475.1. Classification (GTDB taxonomy): domain Bacteria; phylum Pseudomonadota; class Gammaproteobacteria; order Pseudomonadales; family Natronospirillaceae; genus Salinibius; species Salinibius halmophilus. Next base: position 2,030 of record NZ_QPEP01000015.1, on the reverse strand, counting down.
GCATGAACATTAAAGTAAATGGAACAGCCAATATTGGTGAAACATTCCTTCCCAAATCATTGATCTCTCTAGAGTTCCAGTAAAACTCCAAATCACTGCCGCTTGAAGCATTACTCATGTATGAGACATAAAAGTCTAATATTGCACTTCCTAATACAATAGACATATAGAAAGCAATAGATAAAAATACAATTCTCTTTAGATACCCAGAGTTCCTTAGCTTAAATATTGTCAAAGATAAAATTATTGCAACAAAAAAAGCAAAAAAAATATACTCGTTAAGTTCAGCACCAAACATCTATAACTCCTTACCAAAATTATTTTGATACTCTACCTTCCATACGTGCGGCACATATGGAAAAGGAGAGCCACCAGGTAGTTCACCCTGGCTCCCTTCGTTATCTCTCCCCCAAAATATATCCCATATTCCATCAGGCCCGATTATTTTGTTAGGGCTCGCTGCTTCGACGAAACCAGCGAATGTGGTCGTGCAAGTTAAGTGACTACAAGACGTACTCCATGCGAGACCCGTAGCTCCAACATGGTACATTTCATTCCGCATTTCTACAGTTCTTTGGCCGTTTATGTGCTTTGCTGTCCCTGCTTTTAAGGCAGATAGTTGATGTAGTGTCGCTTCATTATTTTCTATCATCAATCTCGTATCTAGACTTAGCCTAACTGCAAATTTTCCTGCTATTGGCTCAGCCCAGTACAACATTGTCAAAAAGTTATTCTCTTCCTCTGCCGATGGGCTTCCTATAATAAACTTGTCTTTAAATAATGGACTCTCTGAAAGCATGGTATTAATTTGCTTTTCTATATCAAACGATACAGCAGAAGTATCGGCCCCCTCCGGCACATCCCCAGAATTATTCTCAACACTATGATCAACAGTCGCTTTGTCATGCGATTCAATTTGATAATACCCAGTCGGATCAACATGCCCGTATGGGTTGCCGTAGCCATAGCTGTAGCGGCTCCAGTGGCTGATGTTGCTGTGGTTTGGCACGATTGGGTCTGGCGTTAGGAATTGGCGGCTGTATAGGTCGTAAACACGGCCACCAAAGTGCACGATTTGGAAGTTATCGTACTGCGGTTTGTCTTGCACCAGTTGATTGGTTTTGGCATTGCCACCATTCTGCGTTAAGCCATACGGCGAGATTTTGTATGGATCAATGAAGTTGGTTTCATTCGATGCCAACACGGCAACCATATTGCCAAGGTGGTTGCGCAGTACTGCTTGCGTTGTCGTGCCTTCGCTTGGGTCGTAGTGCATGTTAATGCCAGAGGCACTCAAGCTATGCGTGACTTTTGATGTACGACTTTGGCTAGTAAGGGTTTCAACAACCGAATACTTAAACCCATGCGGTAAGAAGAAAGTAAAAACCTTTTCGCCACTCTGACCACTTGGCGCGTCAACCGATACCGCAAGCTCGCCGCCCATATAAACATAGTTCGCTCGACGCCCGCTATTGAGATTCACCACTTCGGTTAACCGATCAAAATCGTCGTAGGTAAATGAGCGATTATCTAATTGCCATATACACCCACGGTCGTCCGTTCTGGCAATGTCTGGCGGCGAGTAACGGCAGCTTTTTCTAAGACACCCATTGGGAACCTCTAAAAACCCCTTTTTCTCATTTTTACTTCGTTAAAAATCGGCTCAAAATGCTCATTTACTACAGTAAACTCTGCTTTTTCGCCGATTTTTGCCTCGTCAAAATTTCGCCTCCGAGGTTTTTAGAGGCCCCCCATTGTCTATCTGTGACAGATTGCGGTGGGTGTCCAGCTAGATATTACTGACTTAGCTTAAAGAACGAAGTGCGCAAGGACGAATGCATGGGTGTCCAGCTAGCACGAAGTGCAGCTAGCACACTTTTTCATACACTCTTAAACGCGAAGTGCCTCTAAGGCTCTTCGCATTTAAGGGTGTAGCTGAGTTTTAAAACCTCCTGACTCCAACAGGCACCGAGCTATGTAGTTGGTTACATTCCTAAAGCCCAGAGCTGTGCCACGTAAGTGTTCGAGTC
>NZ_QPEP01000014.1 GCF_003577475.1 Salinibius halmophilus | reverse complement strand
AACAACAACCTCGCCGATACATGTCCGCAAGCGAATCATGCTCCTGCGTGCGGCACGGTCTGGGCTGTAACTAGCATCCCTGCTGTGTGTTCCAGCCATGCCATCCATGGCATGTCGTTCATCACTTCAAACGCAGTGCGTTTGATTGCTGCGCAACCGTTCTTCACACATGTCCGCAAACATCCGCTGCGCGAATGATTTACGGACCTACGGGAAACAATGCTGGCGTATTTCGTAGGTCTACAAATCACGAGGTTGTAGGTCTGTAAATCACGAGCGTGCGAGTGTTTGCAGACACGATGTGGCACCGATTGACCGCGACGGCCCACGTTGCCCGACGCAAAAACACGCGTCGTACAACCTACGCTTGGGAAACAACAACCTCGCCGATACATGTCCGCAAACATCCGCTTCGCGAATGATTTACGGACCTACGGGAAGCTATGCAGGTGTATTTCGTAGGTCTGTAAATCACGAGCGCGCGAGTGTTTGCAGACAAGAAGTGGCACACAGTAACCCCACACCGTAACCCTCAATGAAGCGAATCCACCCGTGGTACAACCTAGCTTAAACATTCAAACGGTTGCCAAAACTATTCACTGAGCTTACTATTTGTACAGGATTCGATTCACAAGGAAGCAAAAATGACAATTAACAATCCTTATGCAACGCCCGAGTTTTCTGATGCACAGGAAACAGAAGTCGTAGATACGCGCTGCGAAGACATATTTTCTACAAAAGGTCGCATTGGCCGTATGCGCTACTTTGCATACGGTGCTGCTCTCGCGCTAGCGTCGATGGCCGTGTTTTTAGTGATGGGCGTTGCTTACATGATCGTTAGCGTTGTATTAGGCCTTATAGGTTTGCCAGACTCTATTGCCGATAGCATTGGCTATGTGGTGTTTTTTGTCTCTTATATCGCGCTAATTGTTTATTCACTTCGGATGCTTGTGTTCCGCCGCCTACACGACCTTGGCCACTCTGGTTGGTTGTTTTTGCTGTCTTTCATTCCACTCGTGAACATTATTTTTGGCTTGTACATGATTCTAGCGCCTGGTAATGCAACGGCTAACCAATACGGCGGCGTGCCTACGGCAAATCAAACGTGGGTAAAAGTTGTGTTTTGGATACTGATGGCATTCATAGTTCTTGCCATCGTTGCACAAATCCTAATTGCGTCCAGTATTTAAAAGGTATGACGGTGCCCAAATGGCGGGCGCCAAATGATTACTACAAGGAAGAGAGGGAACGATATGACTGCTCAAAGACGAGCTGCTCAGCCGCAGCTAAACATTCTTCACGCTCGTGACGACGAAATATTCCAAGTAAAAGGCCGTATTGGCCGCCTGCAGTACTGGTCACATACGATGTTGCACTCAATCATATATGGGGTGGTCATCACCGTGCTGGGTATGGTGCTGGGTGGCTTCATTATGGCCGGTGATGCATTAGCAAAGTTTCTCATTGCGTTAATGCTTATCGGCTTTGTTGTGTGGGCGGTACAGGTTACACGCTGGACAACCGGACGTCGCTGCCACGATGTAGGGTTAAGTTCATGGTGGAGCTTATTAATGATTGTGCCAATCGTAAACATCTTGTTTTCGTTGTACTTGCTACTGGCACCGGGTTATATGAGCACCAATCAGTGGGGCCGATCGCCTGGTGAGCCTGATGGCTGGGTAGTGGGCATGTTTTGGATTACTTTGGTTCTCTACATCGCGCTTTTTGTATTAAGCATCGTTGGCAATGCGTTATTGCCTGGCTTCTAACTGCGACACAATTTGATGACGCACTTGGCGACTGGCTAGGCTCCACTGTGGTGCTAGCAGCCAGTCATTTTTGTTGAGGCTAGCCGACAACCGGTGCACAACCGTGTGTTCATCAGTTTCTTGTAGCACTCGCGCAATCGTTGCGATGTAGGTTTGCTCGCTCCATGGCTGATAGTTGCCTTGGCGGTAGGTTTTAGCCAACTGCGTACCTTTAATAACCTGCAGTGGATGCCATTTAACACCTGTAGGCTTAAGCGTGCGCATACGCCGCCAAGAGCTCAACACATCCGCGACCGTTTCGCCTGGTAATCCGGCAATCATATGTACACAAGTTTGCAGCCCATAAGCACGACAACGTTGCATGGCTTCAATTGTGCTGGCAGAGGTGTGGCCACGGTTTACACGCGCAAGAGTCTGGTCGTGCATGGTTTGCACGCCGAGTTCTAGCCAAATTTCATAGCCTCGCTGCTGCTTGTCGCTCAACCACTGCAATAGGGGTTCTGGTAAGCAGTCAGGCCGAGTACCCAAACATAAGCCCACCACATCTGGATGTGCCATTGCCTGCTGAAACATAGCAAGCAGGGCATCTAGGTCACCGTGGGTGCTGGTATAAGCTTGAAAATACGCCAAGAACTTATTCGCTTTTCCTCGTTCTTTATAACGAGCGATGCCATCAGTTAGTTGTTTTGCAATTGGCTGCTTTAACAACTCATTGGGAAAAAACGCATAGTTATTACAAAATGTGCAGCCCCCTCGCGTGATCGTACCATCCCGGTTAGGGCAGGTAGACTGAGCGATCAGTGAGATTTTTTGCACGCGCTGGCCAAAGCGGGCTTTCAGGTGTTGCGAGAGCGTTTTCATGGTCGATATGCTATCTTACTGGCACATATTAACCCTTGCCCAAGGTCAGCTAAGCATGAACCAACAACCTAACAACCCTTTACATGGTGTGAAACTTGCCGATATCGTTGAACAACTGCAAGAAACCTTGGGCTGGAAGGCAATGGCGGACGCTGTGCCAATCAACTGCTTCAAATCGAACCCCACCATTAAGTCTGCTTTGAAGTTTTTACGCCGCACCGATTGGGCGCGTGAAAAAGTAGAAGCGCTGTACCTTGAAACCTTTCATCCTGATTTTGTGCCAGAAAAACCAAAACGCGAGCCGAAATTCGACAAAAAACCTACGCACAAGCCGAAGGCCAAGGTCGATAGTAAAAGCGTTTGGGGGAATTTTGAGTAGGTTGTACAACGCGTGTTTTTGCGTTGGGCAACATGTATTGCCACCACATCTTGTTTCCCAAACCTTCGGTTTGTAAAACCTACGCCCAAACCCGAATGCATCGAAACACCCGTAGGTTGTACAACGCGTGTTTTTGCGTTGGGCAACATGTATTGCCACCACATCTTGTTTCCCAAACCTTCGGTTTGTAAAACCTACGCCCAAACCCGAATGCATCGAAACACCCGTAGGTTGTACGGCGCGTGTGTTTGCGCCGGGCAACATGTATTGCCACCACATCTTGTTTCCCAAACCTGCGGTTTGTAAAACCTACGCCCAAACCCGAATGCATCGAAACACCCGTAGGTTGTACAACGCGTGTTTTTGCGTTGGGCAACATGTATTGCCACCACATCTTGTTTCCCGAACCTTACGGTTCGTAAAACCTACGCCCAAACCCGAATGCATCGAAACACCCGTAGGTTGTACAACGCGTGTTTTTGCGCCGGGCAACATGTATTGCCACCACATCTTGTTTCCCAAACCTTACGGTTCGTAAAACCTACGCCCAAACCCGAATGCATCGAAACACCCGTAGGTTGTACAACGCGTGTTTTTGCGTTGGGCAACATGTATTGCCACCACATCTTGTTTCCCGAACCTTCGGTTCGTAAAACCTACACTCGGCAATGCGTTGAACGTACACACCTACCTCTATTAATGGCAACAATCTAAGTACTCGCCGCTGCGTAACGTACAGTAAGCAGGAGGCGTTATGAACGTTGTGCAGGTTGTGTTTATTGAAAATGAAAGAGTACTAATGGGGTTGCGCCAAAATGTTGAGCACAGCAATAATTTGTGGGCATTCCCTGGCGGGCGAGTAGAGCCTGGCGAAAGCCTAGCTGGTGCTGCTCAGCGTGAATGCATAGAAGAAATTGGTGTCTGCCCAACACGCCTATCTGGCCCATTAAGCCTGCAAGACGAGCAAGGCAACACACTTCACTACTTTGCCTGTGACCGCTGGCAAGGCAAGCCCACCAATAAAGAACCTGTTTTGTGTGCCGACCTGCAATGGTTTCCTACCAGTGCACTACCCAGCAAGCGAATTCCTCATGCCGAGCAAGTGCTTCAAACATTAAGCTTGTAGGTTATTTGGCCCAAAAAGCGAACCACAGCACATAGTGCGGCACTGGCATCGTTGCACACTTAAAACTGCTTGATGCAAATCACGGTAGGTATTTAAACATGGCATATGCTATTTAAAAGCAAGAGGCAACGGCTATTCCGTAACGCCCAACCATGTGAAGAGTAATCGCCATGAAACAACTATTAGCAGTACTTGCCATCAGCCTATTTTCAGTCAGCGTTTATGCTGGCGAATTTAACGACGGTGAGCATTATCAACGAATTAGTGACAATGCCACTGAAAGCGCCGAAGTTAGACTGTACTTTAGCTATAACTGCAGCCATTGCAGTGTATTTGATCCTGTGTATGAAGCAATGCTCGGTGAGCTGCAAGCCAGTGGCTCGGACATTAACGTGACGCACACCCATGTCGACTTTGTTGGTCGCAACGGTGCCGACATGACCTGGGCACGCTCAATGGGCAAGCTGTTACAAGTAGAGCAGCAAACCGCACCGATTATTTTTGACGCCATTCATACCGAGCGGCGCAGTTTAAGCCGCGCTGACGTGCGTGACATCTTTCTGAGTGCAGGGGTAACCGCACAAGACTTCGACGCTGCGGCGGAAAGCTTCGCGGTACAAGGCTTGCAAGCGCAACAACGAAAGCAGGCCATTGAAGCCAAACTAAAAGGCGTGCCAACGGTAATTGTTAATGGTAAGTACCAAATCAACCGTGGTTCAGTCAGCACACCCGAGCAGCTCGCAAAGCTTGTTGAATATGTGGCTTCGTTAGAATAAACCCCATAATGCCCGTGGTCTTCATGCAGCAACACCCGTCGTTGTCTTTCTTATTACAGGCAAGCGAGTTTTATTCACTTGATGCGTCGGTTAGCCGACTGATTGCTTTGCTGGACCAGCTTGATGCACAAAATGTTGTGCTGGTAGGTAATAGCTTTGGCGGCGTGATTGCCACCCATGCGCTTGCTGTTGCACCCGAGCGCTTTGAAGGCGTGGTGTTTGTCGATGCTGCCGTGTACGTAGAAGAAAAAATGCCCAAATGAGCTGATGCAAGGTATTGCTCAGTGGCTTGACTAGGTGATGCTGATCAACGGTCGTTTGCAAAAACGTCCGACTTTTACTGCTTACTCATTTAGACTGTGTTCTTCGTCGATTGTACGCATTCGATTCATGATAACCTGTGCCCAATAAGCAAAAGGACATGTTCATGAAACGAATACTCATAGCGCTATTTGCCCTAGTGGCTTTGGCAGCCTGCAGCGACACTGGTCCAAGCGTCAGTGGTGCTGCTTCTGGTACGCCGACTAACAGCCCTGACTGCGAAACGTCGATGCTGAGTGAGGCGCTCACTAACGTGCAAACAGACAAGTTTGGGCAGTATGTAACCGTCACTAGCGTAACCTGCGAAGATCAGCGTGTGCGGGTTGTGCAAGATCTACCTGTGAATAAGGTGCAAGGTGACAACCCGCTGACGATTTCGCGTGCTTACTACTCCACTGTATCTACACAGGCATCGTTTGGTGATGTGTTTATTGAAGTAAGCAATCCATCGAATACCGATATAGTGTGCCCCGATTTTGAAATTAGCTTTTTAGACCAGCAAGGTAGCGTTATTGATTTCGGCTACGGTCACTTCTTAAGACTAAAACCTGCTTCCTATGATTACCGTCGCAATTCGAGCCTGTGCATTGGTCCTGGTGAGCGTGCCATATTGAGCGAAACGATCTTTAGTGAAGGTGACAGGTTGAGTGCCATTAACTTAACGGCACGTCCAAGCTGGTCTGGGGGGGAGTATCGTCCGACCGGTTACCAACTGCAAAGCATCGTGGCGCAGCAAAACAGCATTGAAGTGCAGTTCACGCTAGACCATCTACATTGGGCGCAAGATGTGTTTCCGTATGTATATATTCAAGACGTTAATGGTTACTTTATGCATTGGGGAATTGCTGGCATCGACAAGACGCGGGTATATCTGCAACCCGAAGCGCATGTAAACCTGCGCGCTAGCATTCTAGGTAGCCTCAAGCTTGGCGATAAAATCTATTTTAATCCAGATCTTATGCAAATTGAGCAACGCGGCCTTCAGGCTGACTTTGTGCAAAAGAACCAGTGAGGAGCACACCATGCCTAATTATTCATTCACTGTGTGTACCCTAGCTGGCGCGTTTTTGCTTAGCGCTTGTGCAGAACAAATATCGCAAACACCAAGCCAAGATCATCAACAGAGTAGCCAAGCCTATGCCAGCAATACTAAGCGTGCAACGCTAGAAATACTGGCGAACACCAATAATGGCGCTTGCGAGCTCACAGCACTAACCGACGTTCGCCAAGACCAATATGGCAGCTACTTATTGGCCAGTCATCAGCAATGTGGCAAGCACTCAGCTACTCGGCAAATACAGCACCTGCCAGTGACCTTAGCAAACGATGACGGCAGCGTAGCAATAACCCGCGCTTATATTAGCCAGCTAGGTGATTCAGAAAGCTCAACCTTTATTGAGGTAACAAACCTCAGCGGCGAGGTGTTTTGCCCGCTCGTTTCTTGGCAGCTAAAAGATGCAAATGACGCGCAGCTGCACCATGAATATTTCTACTCGATGAGAGCGCTTACAACGAGTTATAACTACTTTGATGTGATTAGCACTTGCATGGGGCCAAATGACACTGCCGTATACGCGACAATCAACCCACAACTGAACGCCCAAGCGGGTAGCCTTTCTGTTGTCATTGAAGACTTCGACACAAACTACGTATTTGCGCCCGCCAACTTTGAACTAAAAAGCTTGTTACCGGCGCCAAACAGCTTACAACTAGAGTTTTCGCTTAACTACGAAAATGTTGGCCTAGATAGTGGCGCGGTGTTTTTGCAAGATCAGTCTGGTTATTTTGTGCGAGCAACCTTGTTCTATGTCGATTTGCCACTGGTATACAACACCTCACAGGCAACGGCGGAGCATCGCTATTCAACCGAACTCGACTATCTGCAACCTGGCGACAAGGTGTACTTTCAGCCCAACTTCTTCACCCTCGAAAAAGTGGGACCAAAGTGAACGCAGATGTGAAAGGTCATTGAATGGTGGGGGGAACCGTACCATTTAGACTGCAGCGAAATGAAAGTTGTACAAATTTATATAATTTAAAAATCAATATTTGTAATTTATTACATTAAAATATTGATTATTTTATAATTATTAAAAATATCTAAAAAGACTATTGGTGCAGCCTGTTTTTGCGTCGGGCAACGTGGGTTGTTGGGGTTGTTGGGGTTGTTGGGTGTGGACGTGTATCTCCACGATAATTGGGCGCCACATCGTGTCTGCAAACACTCGCACGCTCGTGATTTACAGACCTACAAACTTCGTAGGTCCGTAAATCATTCGCGCAGCAGATGTTTGCGGACGTGTATTGCCGGGGTCGTTATTTCCCAAGCGTAGGTTGTACGACGCGTGTTTTTGCGTCGGGCAACGTGGGGTGGTGGGGTTGTTGGGTGCCACGTCGTGTCTGCAAACACTCGCTCGCTCGTGATTTACAGACCTACAACCTGGTGATTTACAGTCCTACAAAAACTTACCTATCGAAAAAACGTAAACTTTAGGTTACGGCTTGCTTGGGCCGATTCGGGTTGGAATCTCACGGTGTAGCGTCGGAAAAATGACTTTTTTGCCCCATTAGTCGTGTAAATTCCCAGAGTGCGCTGGCCTCAAATAATTGTGATCCAAATCACAAAGACAATTTCTATGCCAATAAATTGGCAGCATGATTCTTCTTTGTTCCTCCGTGCGGTAAGCAAAAAAAAACTCGTTTTCCCGTGTTGCTTGTGGTCGAAAAGTGAGCATTATTCGCTGTTCGTTTAACGGTGCTCATAGGGGGTTGATTTGGGAAAATATTGGTGTGCTAGCAGGGCGAATACAACGTGGTTCGATGATTGGCAGTTAAACCTGGGAGGTGTCATGAAACAGGCAATTTTTAATGCCAACACTCTGAATGTTGCGTGTTCGATCGTCTTTAGCCTGTTGCTGGCCACACCGGCTTTAGCCGCGTCTGGTTTGTACTCGACCCCAACGATTGCCTCCACGCAGCATGGTGCGGCGGAAGCTGACAGCATAGCAACCGATGTTCACGATGAGAGCGGTAATAATGGTTTAAATAACACTCCCTCGCAAAGCAGCGAGGTCAACAAACGCGAGTTGGTCATTATTGACCATGATGTGCAAGACCCAGAGGTGCTCGCGTCAGCCTTTAGCCCTCAAACGCATATTATTCGACTGTCCGATAGCGATACGCCCTCAACACTCGCCGACAAGATAAACAGCCACTCACAATTTGATGCCGTACATATTTTTTCTCACGGTGCGCCGGGTGAACTGCGCCTGGCCGGTGACCAACTCACCTCAGACACCTTAGCCCAACACCACACCCTGACGGCAGGGTTGCAGCGTGTTTTAGGCGACGACGGTAGCTTACTGCTTTACGCCTGCAACTTAGCCCAGGGTGAGGCAGGTAGTGAGTTTATTGAACAGTTACGCCATAGCACTACGCCCCAAATTGCAGCTTCAACTAATAAAACTGGAGCCGCCGAATTAGGTGGGGATTGGGTGTTGGAGCATTCTTATATTAACTTTGAACTGCTTGAGCCAATTAGGCTAGATAACAAATATTTCAACTTGCTTTCCTCTACGACATACAATTTTGCAGGCTTAGGCTCGCCGGACTCAGGAGGAACGGGCTTTAAAAGAGTAAACTCGCCATACTTTGTAGTGTCTAATAATGCCACGTTTGACGGTACCCGAATTTACTCTTCAAGCCAGAGTAATAATATATTTACTATTAAGGTTGACGGGAACAATGCAACATCTTTTGCTATACAAGACATTCGAATTAGCTCTTTCACTCCTGAAACATCCCCAGCCGGTTCAACTGTAGAGTTTAAGAACTCTAATGGTGTTGAAATATATCGATTAACTCTTGCTAATGATAAGCAACTAGGGACCTCTCCTACGTCAGTTTTTGACTTCTTTGAAGCTACACCCTCATTACCACTTAATGGCGTCGCTGAGTTTGTAATTTCAATCAATAGAACTACTCAAAACTTCCAAATCGAAAACTTTACCGCTACACCGGTCAGTGTAGCTCCAAATAATCCACCTACCTTTACTTCAACTTCAACCGCTTCAATAGCAGAAAATACAGCCACTAGCACAGTAGTATTGGATGTTAATGCTAACGATGGCGATGGGGGCGCAAACGACGCCAATGTTACGTACAGTTTATCGGGCACCGATGCCTCCGATTTTACCATTGATACCAATAACGGGGAGCTACGATTTGTAACGACTCCCGATTTTGAGAATCCGGCCGATGCCGACCAAAACAACCAATACCAAGTCACGGTAACGGCCGATGATGGCGAAAGTTCTAACAATACCACCACGCAAGACATCACCATTTCGGTGACGGATGTGAGTGAGGTATTATTAAGCTCGAATCCTACGTTAATCTTTACAAGCGATTCGGATATCAGCTCGGATGACACAGCTACTGATGGTGAGGGCGGTTCTCTGAATGTATCAGATATCAACTTCGAACTATTCATGATTTCACACATGAATGGAACAAAAGATGCGAATCTAGAATGGAAAGACAGCGCATCATTTTTAGGCAGCAATGATGGTACGTATTCCGCTTTAACAAACCCCAACAATGGTGGTTCCAAGGGTTTTCTAATTCGTTCAAGCGATAGCAGCGAATTTCGCCTTATATCTTTTAAGTATTATAACTGGGGGGAAAGCTCATTATTTACTAATACTATTAAAGGGTACCGAGATGGGACTGAGGTAGCCACACAAACCTTTAACGGTTTTGACGCAAATTACGACCCTATGACAATTACGCTGAATGCTTCTTTCCAAAATGTTGATGAAGTACGTGTTTATATTAGTGGTGGTGGTTATGTTGGGGATCAGTCTTCTACAGAGCATTCTTTTAACAATATTGAGGTTGGCGTTCCGGTCGCAACATCAACCCCATCACTGACCACTTCTGCAGCAAGTAGCGTTGGCTTAAGCAGTGCTTCGATCAGTGGCAACGTTACAAATGATGGAGGCGCTGCTGTCAGTGCACGGGGCTTTGTCTATTCCAGCACGGATACCACGCCACAGCTAGGCGAAAGCGGGGTGACGGATGTCCCCGATGGTTCCGGCACCGGCAGTTTTGCCGAAAACGTTTCCGGCCTTAACAACGCAACTACCTATTATTATCAAGCTTATGCCACCAACTCTGTTGGCACGAGCTATGGTGGTGTGCAGAGCTTTACCACGGATTCGCCGGATACCGACGGCAGTCTCACCGCATCTGCAATAGTGACAGAGCCTGTTGGTCTGGAATCCACCATTGATACGGTCGGCGAAGCGGTAGATGTGTTTGACTTTACTCTCAGTGACGGCGGTAATAGTGATGGCCTTGCCATGACCGTCAGTGAGATTGTGGTCAATGTCTCAGGCACCTCAACCGATGCTGAGCGCGGTCAGGTAATCTGGCGTCTCAATGGCCCAGATGTAGCTAATGTTACCGGCACTTATAATGCGGTTGCCGATACCATCACCTTTAGTGGCTTATCTATTTCCATTGCCAATGGTGGCAGTGAAACTTACACCATCAATGCCTATTACAACGACAATACCAACCTGACCGACGGACATACCTTTATTCTTTCGCTGGATGGCGATACGGATGTTACGGTGGGCGGCGCTGGTACCCAGATGGGCTCAACCTCGCCGGTTACCAATGGCACTGGCTCGACGGTGGATATCACCGCAACGCAAATGACCTTTACCACTCAGCCTGCAGGCTCTGTATCGGGTAACAGCCTGACCACTCAACCTGTGGTAACGGCGCAAGACGCCGTTGGCAATACGGATACGGACTTTGCCGAAACCATTGCGCTAATGGAAGGCAGTGCCGGAAGCTTAAGTGGTGATGTGGATGTGGCCGCGGTATCCGGTGTGGCGACCTTTACCAATGTGATTTACACCGCTACCGCCGACCAACAAAGCTTTACCCTTACCGCCAACGATGAAAACAGCACCGATACCAATTTACCCACGGTAAATGCCAATGCGGTGACCTCGGATGTGGTTGCTACCCAATTGGTGTTTGATACCCAGCCTGCGCCGCTGTCCGTAAACAGCGGTGAGGCCACCACCTTAACTACAGTGCCTGTGGTGTCGGCACAAGACGCCAATAATGTAGTGGATACCGGCTACAGTACGGATATCACACTGGCCGAGGTCAATGGTGCAGGCTTAGCCACCATGTCGGTAACCAGCGATCAGGATGGTTCTGCCAATACGGTAACCGTTACGCCTTCGTCAGGCGTCGCCACCTTCTCGGGCATGGAGATCACCTATACCGCCGCAGGCGGCAGCACAGAAAACTTTAATCTACGGGCCAGCTCAGGTGGGTTAAGTAGCGCTAGTAGTAGTGTGCTCAGTGGTATTGTGAATACGGCCCCTACAAGCTCCGACAATACCGTCACGATCGATGAAGATACGGCTTACACCTTTAGTGCGGCCGACTTTAATTACAGCGACGATGATAATGATACGCTGGCAAAAGTACGCATTGACGCTGTAACGGGTGCGGGTAGCTTGACGCTCGACGGCAACGCCATAAATGTGAACGATGAGGTCACAGCTTCTCAGATAAACAATGGTGACTTGCAATTTTCGCCTGCAGACAATGAAAATGGCAGTGCCTACGCCAGCTTTACCTTCAGCGTTAATGACGGCACAGAGTACAGTGCATCTTCGTCGACACTGACCATTGATGTGACAGCGGTTAATGATACGCCAGAGATCACCTCCACTGCCATAACTACAGCCACCGAGGACAGTGCGTACAGCTATACGCTGACAGCAACGGATGCAGACGATGGCGACACAGTGACGCTATCGGCCACGACCTTGCCAGACTGGTTAAGCTTCAATGCCAGCACGGGTGTGCTAAGTGGTACGCCAACCAATGACCATATGGGCACTCATAATGTAGTACTGGTAGCGACCGACAGCAGCGATGCAACCGATACGCAAAGCTTTACCATTGCAGTGTCTAACACTAACGATGCGCCAGAGATTACCTCCACTGCTGTGACCGCCGCCACAGAAGACAGTGCTTACAGCTACACCCTGACGGCAACGGATGTGGATGATGGTGACACAGTGACGCTATCGGCCACGACCGTGCCAGACTGGTTAAGCTTTAATGCCAGCACGGGTGTGCTAAGTGGTACGCCAACGAACGATCATGTAGGCACTCATAATGTGGTGCTGGTGGCCACAGACAGCGACAACGCAACCGACACGCAAAGCTTTACTGTTACGGTCAGCAACACGAACGATGTGCCAGTGATTACCTCAATAGCCGTTACTGCCGCCACCGAAGACAGTGCTTACACTTACACGCTGACAGCAAGCGATGAGGATACCGGTGATACGGTTAGTATATCGGCCACCACGCTACCAAGTTGGTTAACGTTCAATGGCGCAACTGGCGTGTTAAGTGGTACCCCAACCAATGACCATCTAGGCACTCATAATGTGGTGCTGGTAGCGACCGACAGCAGCGATGCAACCGACACGCAAAGCTTTACTATTACGGTCAGTAACACCAATGATGCACCGCTGATTTCTGGAACACCATCAACCTTGGCATACGCCGGTGTGCCGTATGAGTTTGTGCCAACCATTAGCGACGTTGACGGCGACACGCTAGCGGTCTCAGCGTCAGATTTACCAGAATGGCTAACGCTTGATACAAGCTCCGGTGCGCTAACAGGCACGCCTTCGGCTACCGATGCCGGTGTCATATCCATTGAACTTGTGGTGAGTGATGGCATAGCTCAATCAACCTTGCCAGAGTTTGAGTTAACCGTGCGCGTGGTGGATATACCAAGCGTTAGCTTGTCGGCTACTGGCATTATTACATCGCTGAACCAAGCCCAGCTACTGGGCTTGGCAGCTGATGCCAATGCTGAAGCACAAACGCAGGCACTCAATGAACTGTTTGCCACGGCAGGTACTGAGCTGACCAACAACCTTAGTATTACTGGCATGAAAAACGGCCAACTAAACCTCAAACCGGGTCGTCATCAAGTTGAATGGGTGTTAGCAGGTGATGTAACGGTTGTGCAGCAAGTTGATGTTTGGCCGCTGGTATCACTAGCGCCAGATCTAATCGCATTTGAGGGCAGCCAGGTGCCGGTGACGGCCATTCTGAATGGCGAAGCACCAAGTTACCCAGTCATAGTACCGTTTGTGATTGGCGAACAGTCAACCGCGAGCACTGAAGACCACAATCTGGTGGCGGGTGAATTTGAGTTTGATGGCACAACCGAGGTGGCAACCGCTGTTAGCATTACGGCAGACGATGTCCCCGAAGCCAACGAAACGCTTGTGGTGACCTTGCAAGAGAGCGAGCAGGTAAGCCTAGGCGCCAAGTTTAATCAGCAAATCACGATTACTGAAGAAAACGTCGCGCCGCAGGTGTCCTTATCGGTGACGCAGAACGCGGTTACAACCATTGAAGCAACGCAAGATGGCGGTGATATCAGTGTGCAAGCGACTGTTGTCGACCCAAACGACCCAAACAATGAGGACACTTACAGCTATCTCTGGCAGCTTAATAATGCTGCGAAATTGGACAGTGATGGTGATGACTCGTTGCTGACCATCGACCCAAATACGCTGGAACTGGGCGCATATCGTGTGGCTGTGGAGGTGACCGACAGCGCCGGGGCGCGTCGCAGTGAGAGCGTATTCTTTAAAGTGGTCGCAGAACCAACTGCGCTACCAACAGGTTCCGACCAAGATGGAGACGGCATTAATGACGCCGACGAAGGCGCCGGCGATACAGACCGCGATGGTATTCCCGACTATCTGGATGCCATTGCCGAGCGCAATATTCTGCAGCAGGTAGCGGTCGAGTCGGAGCAGTTTCTGGTTGAATGCCAGCCGGGTGTGAAGTGCAACTTGGGTGCTAATTCTCTGCTGTCAGAAAAAGGCGGTGCACGCTTGAGCGATGCCGATATCGCTAATAATGATGCTCTACTGGATGACGAATTCTTCACCAATACCGGCAGCATTGTTGACTTCGAAATCAAAGAGCTACCAACGGTCGGTCAGTCGGTGCAGGTGGTGGTGCCGCAAACTCAAGCTATTCCTGCTGAGGCGGTGTACCGTAAGTTCATTAATGGTGCTTGGCGGCTGTTTGTTGAAGATGCCTACAATGCGTTGCATTCGGCGCCAGGTACGCTGGGCGTATGCCCACCGCCGGGTGGCGATGTTTGGCAACCAGGCTTAGTTGAAGGCTACTACTGTGTGCAACTAACCTTGCAAGACGGTGGCGCCAACGACGCCGACGGTATTGCTAACGGGGCAATTGTTGACCCAGGTGGCGTGAGCACGGCCAATGTGGTGTCAGTGTCGGGCTCAAATACAACTCAAACCGGTGCGTTTAACCCAGTGCTTTGGGTGCTGTTCCTACTTATGTTTGTGGCGAATCGTCGTGGAGGTCGCGCATGAAAAAGCTAATGCTTATAACAGTTGCCGCGGTCACCCCAGCGCTAGCGCTTGATAACCTTTGGCTAACCGGCGATGCCGGTTATGCCATGGCGTTGACTAGCAGTGATTACGATACCCAAGCAGATGAACTGGGCGCAGCGGTGGATGCGGTTACCAACCAACGCTTCGCTTGGCAACTAGGTGTTGGCTACGACTGGCTAACCGCCGACTCATTGACTGTTGCCTCAAGTTTGTCGTATTTCGATTTAGGGGCGGTCAATCTTGATTACAGCGCCAACGTTCCACAAGCTGAACAGCAAGATTTTTACGATGCTATGGCTCTGGTGCACCCAGAATCGGGCCGCGGTGCCGCCTTAGCACTGCAGGTTGCCACCAATGCGTTCGTGCCTAAGCTCTCGCTTGGGGTTAGCGCAGGCCCAACGTATTGGCAGCAAAGCTATTCGTTAAGCAATGCTGATGAACAGGTTGCCAAACACGAGCAAGAACAGTTTGGTTGGCTGTTTTCACCAATTGTGGGCTATCAAATTAGCCAGCAATGGTCGGTAACAGGTGCATGGCAGGCTTATGGCCTTGATGATGAAATCGTGCAAGTCGCCAGTGTAGGTGTGCAATGGCGACCATTTGCTGGCTGGGCTGAGCAGCCAGTTGCTGAGCCTATGCCTGAAGTAGAAGCGACAGTTGAACCGGTAGCTGAGACACTGGTCGAACCAATAGTTGAACCACCAGCAGAGCCAATTGAAGCGCCAGAACCGGTAATTGAGCCTGACCCCGTGTTCGAGGACCAGCGCATTGAGTTTGCCGAGCAATCGCGTCAACTGCCTGGTCAACAGCAGGTGCAGCAGCTTGCTGACTTCCTAGTTGAACAACCCACTGCCACCGTAGTGTTAATTGGCTACGCCGCAGACTGGCCGGATGCTGAAACCAACCAGTATATGTCTGAGTTCCGTGTTGCCGCCGTGCGCGATTATTTAGTGCAAGTAGGCATCGACAATGCGCGTATTCAAGCCATAGCCATGGGTGATGCCACCGGTGGCCAAGCAGAGCTTGAGCGGGTTGTGGAAGTATTTGTTGAGTAAAAACCGCCTCGCCAAAACATTGCAATGCTTCGTAGGTCCGTAAATCATTCGCGCAGCGGATGTTTGCGGACAAGGGTGAAGAACGGTTGCGCAGCAATCAAACGCACTGCGTTTGAAGTGATGAACGACATGCCATGGATGGCATGGCTGGAACACACAGCAGGGATGCTAGTCACAGCCCAGACCGTGCCGCACGCAGGAGCATGATTCGCTTGCGGACATGTATCGCCGCCATCATTATTTTCCAAACCCCATCGTAGGTTGTACGACGCGTGTTTTTGCGTCGGGCAACGTGGGTTGGTGGGGTTATTCGGTGCCACGTCGTGTCTGCAAACACTCGCACGCTCGTGATTTACAGACCTACAAACTTCGTAGGTCCGTAAATCATTCGCGCAGCGAATGTTTGCGGACAAGGATGTCCGTAAGGGCGAATCGCAGGAGCATGATTCGCTTGCGGACATGTATCGCTGGGGTTGTTGTTTCCCAAGCGTAGGTTGTACGACGCGTGTTTTTGCGTCGGGCAACGTGGGTTAGTGGGGTTGTTGGGTGCCACATCGTGTCTGCAAACACTCGCGCGCTCGTGATTTACAAGCCTAGTAGGCATCTACCTCGCATTCGCTCTGAATACTTGCCATTGGGCGAGTAGTTTGACGGCGAAGGTTTTGGGGTCGCTGTGTACTAGGTTGCTGCGTTGGCTCAGTTGGTCGATTTGCTGGCGCCGGTCGCTGGCGAGCGATAGGGCGGTGCGGATGTCGTCCATGTTGTCGGCTGTTTCAATCATGCCTGCTAGTTCTGGATTATCGAGGGCAGCCATCATGACTTTGTGGTGGTTTTGCTCAAGCAAAGTTTGGGCGCTGGTGAGTAGCTCGCTACTTTGCTCGCCACTGGTCAAAATGATCACCATGGTGCCACGGCGGCTGTGCTGCACTATGGTTTGGGCGGCGCTGTAGAGGTCGCTGCCACTTTCTTGGGTTTGCAGTTGACTGCATTGATCGGCAATTTGTACTAAGCCTTTGCGTCCGGCTTGTGGGGCTATCCAGAGGTTGCTGCTGGCAACGCCAACGGCGTCGCCATGTTTCATGGCGTCGCTGGCAATAAATAACGCCGCATCCAAGGCGTGGTCGAGCAGGCTGCTGTGCTCGTCGCGGTAAGACATGGCAGGGCCGGTGTCGAGCAAGAATATCAACTGCTGATCACGTTCTACTTCGGTTTCTTTGGCAATCAAGCGGTGGCGGCGGGCGCTGGCTTTCCAGTCGATTTGGCGCGCCGATTCGCCTTGTTGCCAATCGCGCAGCTGGAGGAACTCTGTACCATTGCCTTGGCGGCGCTGACGCAATGCGCCAGCACGGCGCAGGGCAATGCCAGGCAGTTGGCTGGCGGTGGCTAGGGCATTGGGTACCACACGAATGGTTGCCGGTACGCTGTCTTGGCGGGCGCGCCACCAGAGTTTTAGCGGGCTAGCCCATTGGCTATATACCTTGTCTAGCTGATAATCCCCCCGCTGCCAAGGCTGCACGGTATAGCGGAAGGTTTGTGATTGGGTCAACTCGCATTGCTCAACCGGTACATCCGCTAATAGGGCGTTGGGCAGGTTATCCAACAAGCGCACCTGCCATTTGCTGTTACTTTCGTTTACCAGCGTCAGGCTCACCTCACCTTGTCTGCCACGAATTAACGTTGGTGGCAGTTGTCGATGCCAACTTACAGACGGCAGTTGCCAGCCAGCCAGTAAGTCGGCTAGGGCGGCCAGCCCCACTAGGCTGAGTAACACCAGTGCGACGGGGCGCAGTGCTAGCAGCTCCAGTAAAAATACACTCACGGCGCAGGCTAACCATAGCCAGGTTTGGCGAGCGCTGGGTACGAAGTTCAGTCGCTTCATGGCGTTGGCGCGTGCTGCTGGCTAATTAATTGGGCAACTACTTGATCGGCGTCTTGGCCGTCAAACTCGTATTCTGGTGCAACGCGCACGCGGTGGCGTAACACGGCCGGTGCAAGAATTTTAATGTCGTCTGGGGTGACATAATCGCGGCCGTGCAGCATGGCGCGTGCTTTGGCAGCTTTCACCAAGTTAATGCTGGCACGTGGGCCGGCACCCACCATGAGTGCTGCATGCGAGCGCGTGGCCCGAACGATGTCTACCGCATAAGTGGCGAGCTTGTCGTCGATGGTAATGGCACTGCAGGCCGCCTGTAATTCGCTGACGGTTGCTTGGTCTACCACGGCTTTTAGTTCTGTTAGGTTCGGCTCGGCTTTACCTTGGGCCAATGCCAGTTCGCTGGCATGGTCTGGGTAGTCGATGTTGGCCTTTAGTAAAAAGCGGTCAAGTTCGGCTTCTGGCAGCGGGTAGGTGCCATCTTGTTCAATGGGGTTTTGGGTGGCAATGACCATAAAGCTGCCTTCCAGCGGGTAAACGCGCCCTTCAATGGTGACTTGCCGTTCTTGCATGACTTCCAGCAACGCTGCCTGAGTTTTGGCTGGTGCTCGGTTGATTTCATCTGCCAGTAATAGGTTGCAGAACACCGGCCCTGGGCGTGTCACAAACTTGCTGGCCCCCATGTCGTAGAGGGTATGGCCGGTTACGTCACTGGGCAGTAGGTCTGGGGTAAATTGGATGCGGCCAGGTTTTAACGACATCGACTTCGATAGCGCTCGCACTAACAAGGTTTTGCCAAGTCCCGGCACGCCTTCGAGTAGCATGTGGCCATTGGCCAATAAGCACACCAGGGTTTGCTCCACTACGGCTTCCTGGCCGATAAATACATTTTGCAGCTGCGCTCGCAGGGCTGCTAATTGTGTGTGCTGGGTCATCGCAACACTCCTAGTTGTTGTAATCGTTTGTATAGCGTTAACAGCTCGCCGTCGTTTTGCGGGGTACTGTAAGGCTGCAAAGTTTGGTAATCGTCGTGGCTAAGTGTGCGTTTGACATAACGCATCAGCGGGCCAATTAACTCGGCAAAAGCTTCTTTATCACCCTGCTGCCATAACTTGGTTGCTAAGGCACTGTGGTGCTGGGTAATGGCTGGACGCTCTGGTGTAGCGAGCTGGCGTGCCGGGCCAACCCGTGCAGCGCGCCGCCACAGCCACAATAATAAAGTGAGTAAGGTTATAGTTGTGGTGATTGGTAGGGCGTTTACCAGTGTTTTCAGCCAGTTGCTCGCCGGGGCTGCCCAAATCCACAATGTGTTGCGGTCGTTAAATAGTGCCCATACAGCTTCGGCGTGGTCGGCGCAGAGAATGTTGAAGTTACTAAACGGCATTAGGTCAGGCATCATCACCACGTCGCCAGCACCATAGGTGCGCACCAAAGCGTGTGCGGTTTGATCGCGCTTGATCGAGTAGTATCGGGTGTTGGAGTAAAAATCCATCAGCAGGGCATAGTCGTCCACGTAGAGCATGTCATCGTCGGAATAATTGCCGCCGCATTGCTCGCTAAACAAAAAGCCTGCTAGCACATCTTCAGTCATCTCATCATTGGCTGCCAATACTTCAATGTTGAGGTGGGCAAACAGTTCGTCGTTTACCGCTCGTGCATTGAGGTCGGGGGTGTAGCCGGAGATAATGAGTCGCCCGCCCTGGTGCAGCCAGGTGGTTAGGGTTTCTACTTGCCGCTGGTTGAGCATGGCGTAGGTGTTTTGCAGTACCAGCGTGTTGTACTGGTCGAGCACGTCGTCAGTTATTTTTAGCTCACGGGTTACATAAAAACTGCCATTGCTTTGTTCGGCTAGGCGCTGGGTGGCCAAAAACGGGTTCCGCAGCGCTGCGTCACTAAAGCCAGTGTCGATGGTTTGTTTTTTCCACTCTGGCACCAAGGCAAAAAATGCCAACAAAGCCAAGGTAACGCCGATCAATGCCCACTGCCACCAGGTTAAACGTTTCATTATTTAACCTCCCAAGGGCTGTGCTGCAGTAAATTATCAATCGCCTGCTGCTCGCTCATTTGCTGCGCCCAGGCAACCTGCTCAATTTGTTTGGCGAGCTCGGTGAGCCAAAACTGTTGCGCCTTGTCGATACCATGTTTAGCGAGCTCGGTTTCAGTTAAGCAGTGACTAAGCGGCACGTTGGCTTGTAGGTTTTGGTTGGCCAGTAGTCGCAGAGCTTGTAACAATGCTCGTGGGTTGCCACCAGCTCTTAGTGCTGGCCAATCAAACTGATGCCAGGTGCTGGCCGTTTGGTTTACTTGTGCTTTGGCTAGCTGTCGGCGCTTACCATAAGGTATTTTTTTCAACAGCCAGTAGCCGGCCCAAATAATCAGTGCTGCCAGTACTAGCCACAGCAGTATTTCTACCACCAAAGCTAAGCCGCTTAAATTTGGCAAGTCGGTATTGGATTGGTCGTTGAATTCAAACCAATCCAAAATGTCGATGCCAAGGCGGCTAAAGTCTGGGTACCAAAAGGTTTGAGTGCTGGTAAATTCATCACTCTCCAGCACTTGTTCTACCACATCTTTAGCTTCGCTAAGCTCGGTGGCGTGGCTGTCTTGGGTAGGCATCAACAAGGCACCGGCCAAGAATAGTGCGGATAACGTTGTCGCATTGCGAGCTTTGGCACGGTTCGCCATGCGGCTAAAGGCAATTTGCACATCCCAGCAGTCTAGGTGAATGCGCTGTTGAATATACAAAGCAAAGCCGCCAGCAATGAAGAATGGCGCAATGAGTCCAGCGGCAACCAAGAAGGCAAAAGATGACAGCATTTCATATTGATCAGTGAGAACAAAATACAAATCGAAGTCGGGTTGCAAGCCTTGCGGCAGCAGCAACCAAACGGCCGATGAAGCTGCAATCATGACTGCAAACTCTAGGTTTACCAGTAGTAGCAACCACCATGCACTTTGGCCAAAAACATTGCCGTGTAGTTGGCGCAGGCGCTGACTGCGGCGTTTTCCTTTAAGGCCTTCTAACAGCATAACCGGCATGTCAAAAGTGCGGGTTGGCGAGAAGCGTCGCCATAACAATGACGCAAAAATTTGTTGGCCGTATATCTTATGCAGAGATTTTAGTCTTGTGCGCGCTGGCGTGTGGCCATTAAAAATTCGCTCCGACAAAATAAGCATGCCGGGGCGCTCCCATAAGGGCTTGAGCCACCAAGCCACAAGGTAGCCAGCCATGGGTGTCCACAACCAGCTCACTAAGGTGCCAACCGCAAGCGCTGGTAACATAAACCACAGAAATAGTGCCCAATAATTTTGTTTGGCTAATTGCACACCAAGGTCGAGGGTCTGCCAGCCGGTTCTGGGCTTGGCGTCCAGGCGAAATTGCTCAATTTGCACGACGGCCTCCCAAGGTTAACCAACCAATCACTAACGCCCATAACATGGCACCCACGGTTATTCTTGGCCACACCCCAAGGCTGGCGGTCGAGCTCCAAAAGGCTTCGATAAAGGCCGCCACAAGCAGCATAAAGATCACGCCATACATCAGCACCATGGCTTTCTGGGCGCTTAGTTTCAGTGCCTCAAGGCGAGGTAGCTGACCCGGGCTAATTAATGCCCAACCTAAGCGCAAGCCTGCTGCTCCGGCAATCACAATGGCAGTAAGCTCAAACGACCCGTGGCCAATGACAAATGGCCAGAAGGTGGTGTGGTAGCCAACGACGGTAATGTGCTGAAAAATCGAGCCAATAAATAAGCCATTATTGAACATGATAAATAAGGCGCCCACGCCGCCCGTGATGCCGTAGGCAAATGAGCGCAGGGCGATGCCCACATTGTTCCAGATGTAGAAACCAAACATATAAATGTCGGTGTCTGACTGGCGAACGCGACCAATGTTTTCCACCTCTGGGTTATACATAGCACCAATATCCGACACCATTTGCGCCGGAATAAGCTGGTAGATGCTGACAATCTCCAGGTCGAGCAACAGCCAAGCAATGGCACCCGGGGCAATAAAGGCAATTAACGACACCATAAAGTAACGCCAGTCGCTTCGCAGTTGGCGAGGAAACTCAATAAATACTAGGCGCACTAGGGCAAACCAGCGGCTACTTTGGCGGTACAGTCTTTGGTGGCTCTGTTGCACCAGCTGTTCAAGCTCGGTAATCAGCGCCAAGCTATAGTAGCGGGCACGAGCCAGCGCTAAGTGCTGGCAAATTTGTCGGTGTTGCTGGCCAAAATTAGCGGGTAGTTGTTTTTTGGTCGCAGCTTCTTGCTGGGCTTGCCAGGTGCTGCGATGTAGTTGTTCAAACTGTGCCTGCTTCATGACTTGCCTCCAATACGAGCGCCTAAGTCACGTAGTTGCTGGGCCGGCTCGCCACTTGGGTTTTGAATGTGCGGCGCTAGAATATTGGCTAACTCGGCTTGACGGCCTGGCGAAATCTGCTCAAATCGCTCAGCAAAGCTAAGCAGAGCTTGTTGGTCGCTGGCAGTTAATGGCAGGTCTAGCTGAGCGGCTTGCTGGCTGTTAGTCAGCTCAGTGCGTACAACTTTTTGTTGGTAAATCACTATAGTGCCGGCAACCAGGTCACCTAAGCGGCGGCTGTTTTTGGTGAGCACCATGCTGAACAAACCACCTATCCATAAAAACGGCAGAAAATCGGCGGCTAGCAATAAATTGCGCACAATTGAGGCATCTAGGGTAATGGGCGAGCCGTTATCGCGAATGGTGCGAATGCCAACAATTTTTTTGCCCAAGGTTTGGCCGTTTAACAGCATGTCGAAGAACACACCGTAGAACCACCAGGTCAAAAACAGGATTAACAGAAAGATACCACCACCGGCTAGCCCTGCAGCGGCGCTAGCGATACCAACGGCAAACAGCAATACGCCTTGGAACAACAGGTCGAGGGCAAAGGCTAAACCGCGCACTGCGACACCGGCAGGCACCAAGGGTAAGCGCACGCCTTCCGCGGTTTCTATATCCGTTTCGTTTTTAATTAAATCGGCTGACTGCACTGTGCGTCCTTAACAGTAATCGTGCTTGCATATTACCCAAGCCGCCGCGTTATTCCTAGCTGTGCAGTTGCCTTAACACTTAAACGTTAATTATCAGTCATGCTGCTATAGACGCGCTGATGCTTTAAAGCCAAGGTTACTAATAAGTTAGACCGCAGTAAGCGGTTGCCAATATCACCCATATTGAGAGAAGGAAATCGGATGAAAATTGGAACGCTGGCCAAGCTTTCTGGTGTCCCGATTGAGACGATTCAGTACTACGAGCGCGCTGGGTTGCTGAGCAACGAAGTTCGCACTGGTAGTGGCCGACGTGATTATCAAACCAAAGCCGTTGCACAGCTGCATTTTTTGCAGCAGTGCAAGGCTGTGGGGTTGAGCGTGGAAGAAACCAAGTTATTGGCGGAAATGAATTTGCAAAGCGATTTAAACGACTCGCAGCGGCGCACCATTCGCAGCAAGCTCGATGTGGTACGCAATCGCTTGCTTGACCTCTCCGCCCTAGAGCAACGGCTGCTCGATATGCTCGAACAGCGGGCTTGATCTATTAAACGATCAGCTGTGCCATCGTTGCGCTAAGCCCCTTGGCTGTGGCTGCCATGCTCGAGGCATCGTGCGTGTTTTTGGCCACATTGCCAGCAATATGATCGGCGGCGTCACTTACGGCGGTGGTGATTCGGCCTATTTCCTCTGTTGCCTCTCGTTGCTGACTGGCAGCACTTGAGATCGTTTGAGCTAAGGCGCTAATGGCTTGTACTTCATTGTTGGCTGTCGCTAGGTATTCCCCTACTTTTGCTACCTTGTCGTTGGTTAATTGTGCTGCGCTACCCGAGCGCTCCATGATGTTCACCGCATCTTGGGTTTGCTGTTGTAGAGCAACAATTTTGCCTTGAATCTCGCCTGTTGCATCGTGAGTGCGCAGCGATAAGCTTCGCACCTCGTCAGCAACAACGGCAAAACCTCTACCTTGATCGCCCGCCCGCGCTGCTTCAATGGCAGCATTAAGGGCTAATAGGTTCGTTTGCTCGGCAATTTCTTGAATGGTGCTCAAAATAGAACCAATGCTATCTGCTTCGGTTTCTAGGGTCGTGATGACTTCCGCCGTTTGATTCAACTCTGACATCAATGCTTGCATGCTGTCGCCGCTATCGAGCGCGTGTTGGTTTGCTTTACTGGTGGCATCGGCTGAGCGCTTGGCTGAGTCGGCAGCATTAGCCGCCGAATCGGCAACTTCGCCAGCGGTTGCGGTGATTTCCTCTAATGCCGTGGCAATTTGCAGAATTTCGCTTTGCTGGGCTTGAATTTGTCCATTGTTGTCTGTGGCGGACTGCTCAAGCGCAGTTGCAACGTCAATCAGCTCTTCGGTAGAGGCTTTGGCTTTTATCACCAGCTGCTGCACCGAGGCGACAAATTGGTTAAAGCTTTCCGACAGTACACCCGTTTCGTCGTTGCTCGTAACCGGAATGCGGTTGGTAAGATCGCCATCGGCTTTTGAGGCGGACTGCAATGCTTGAGTCAGTTGGTTTAATGGTTTTAACAGCTGGCGCACAACAATAAATGCAACAACGGCGCTGGCTATTAACCCAAACACACTAATGATTACTAGGGTTTGCACGGCTTGTTTTACCGGTGTGTCGATGGCCTGTTGGGCATTGGTGAGTAATGCCAGCTGTAGGCCGGTAGTGCCAATGGGCTCATTTTTAATTAGGTATGGGGTGTTGTTGTATTGCACGCGTTGCAAGGCTGCAGAGCGCCCGTTGGGAATTAACTGGCTAAGGTTCTCACCAATTAACCGCTGATCGGCACTGGCCAAAATGTTGGCTTGCTCATCGAGAAGTAACACATAACCTTCACTTGGCAGCGGTAAGTCGAGCACTTGCTGCACAATGGCATCAATGGATAGGTCGATCCCTGCCACTCTAGCAACTCGCCCGTTTTCACGACCGGCCGCGGCAAAGGTTACTACCAACTTATTACTATTTAGGTCGATATACGGCGGCGTCATAATGGCTGTGTTGGCTTGGCTGGCTTGGACGAACCAAGGGCGAGTGCTGGCATCAAAACCGGCTGGAATTAACCCTGCTGGGAACTGAGCAATATCTCGGTTACTCGTTTCAGCCACATAAACGAACGTGGCATTAAGCGATTGGCTAGTGAGCGCCAGTAGCTGGTTACCCAGAGCGGGGCGGTGTTGTGCGGCGAGTGCTTCCACTTGTTGTTTTTGCGTATTGATCCAGTCGCTCATGATCACTGCCGCACCGGAAATAACCGCATCAAGTTGCTGCTCGGTATTTTGCACTAGGGTTTGTTGCTGCCGATTTGCAGCCATCCAAGTGAGGGCTGTAGTGAGTAGGGCAATGACCAGAACAATGGCAATGCTAATCTTGTGGGCAATACTTCGCATTCGACGACCTCACCTATTCAATTTTACTTTTTGTAAGTAATAGTATTTTTGTGTGAGAAAGTGTATCGGCGAGATCGTGCGTTTCTGTAGTTGGGATATGGCCGGGTACAAGCCGGCCATGTAACGTTTAGCTGCCGTTTAATAGTTCGTCGGCGTTGACTTTGGCAGCGTAAATTAAGCCAACGGCTAGGGCGACGACCAAGTTGCTGAGTACGGCTACCAATGGCATCCACCAAATAAGGTCGCCGGCGGCTAGGGTTTGAATTGTTACTGGGTAGTTAACAATAGGAATCGCTAGTACTAACAGCGTTGGGTCAAGAATGCCCTGCATCGAAAAAATGATGGGGATATAGATTAAGATAAAAACCAGGCTGGCTTGCGACTGTGCTTCTTTAAAGCTTTTTGCCGAGCGCGTTATGGTTAACAAGGCGCCGGCAATTAAGATGGCAATTGGAATGGCCAGCAGCAAGGTGTTCGCAAGCAAAGCAGGCGACCAAGCTGAGAAGGCGTCGGCGATGTCACCAGAAGCAAATAGTTGTGCAGGGATAAGAAATAAACTTAGCGACCCCATCATTAATAACGCCGACATAATGCCCGCCGAGGACAGCATTAACCATTTTCCCAACAGAACTTGGCTGGCAGGCGCCGGCGAGGCCAGCAAGGTTTCTAGAGTGTTACGCTCGCGCTCACCTGCTACCAAATCACCCGCTAGGCTCATGGACGTTGCCAACACTGAGACCATTAGCAGCATTGGCAAAATTAGCCCGATAATGGAACTTGAAAAGGTTTCGACTTCGCTCGCACCACTGATGTCACGATCACTCATCGACCAAGGCTCTAGGTCGGCCAAACTCAGATTAAATTCGGCAAGTGTGTTGTTGGCATATTGGAGGTTGAGGTCATCAACCAGGTCGTATAACCGCCGCCCAAGCGCGCTTTGTAAGTCACCGGTATCGAAAGCGGCAGTTAATTCAGTGCCGCTACCCGATAATTCAACATCGGCAACGGCATCGGTAGGAGAGAAGTACTCACTGGCTTGCAGTTGCGCCTCAAACTCGCTAATCGGTTCACTTGTCCAAGTATAGGTATAACGCTCAGCGGCGGACTTTTCCGAAGCCAAATAGCCGACACCAATGGCTACGGCCATGATGACAGGGGTGAGCAGCAGCGGCAGTACGATCAGCGAAATCAGTGTTTTGCGATCACGCAGAATGTCGCGCCATTCTTTCCAAAATATGGTCATCATACGCCAACTCCTTGGATAATCTTGGTAACGGATTGATGAATGTCTTCTGCATGCTGGCCAAGGTGCTGAACTGGGCCGTTGAACGCCACCTTGCCCTTGGCAATGATGGCAACGTCGTCAGCCAGTTCGGCAACCTCGTGCATATGGTGCGTGGACAATAAAATGGTGCGATCGGCATCACGCTGGCGTTTTACTACTTCAAGCATGCGGGTCGACGCCATAATATCTAGCCCAGAGGTTGGTTCGTCCAAAATCAGTAGTTGCGGATCGTGCAGCAAGGTGCGTGCAATATTGCCTTTTTGATGCATGCCGGTTGAGCAGGCATCAACGCGAGTATTGAGTGCTTTCCCAAGCTCCAGTTGCTGGTCGAGTTGCTCAATTCGCTGCTGGATGCTGGTTTTATCCATGCCATACAAGGTGCCGAAGTAGTGCAGGTTTTCAGCAACAGTGAGGCGGGGGTAAAGGCGCGTAGTGCCCGCAAGGTAGCCAATTTGCTGGCGCCAAGATGCACCGCTCTTGGCGGTCAACCCATTCATGCTGATATCGCCAGCCTCGAAGCTCAACATGCCCGCAATACAGCGCAGGGTAGTGGTTTTGCCTGCACCGTTGGCGCCCAGAACTGCTAATGTGCGACCGCTTTTGGCGGTTAACTCAACATTGTTGAGCACTGGCTTAGCGACTGTAATTGTTTTCCAGCGCTGTTTTTGTTTTTCCTGAAATGTCTTACACAGACCTTGTACCGACAACATTCCAATACTCCTTGATTAGGTGTCACGCGTTCATTTGGTGACCACCATAACGATACGGATTTTTGCCAACAAGTCGATGATTGAGTACCGGCGGCGTTGCATGGAAAATTTGGTTTGTCCTTAGCTTGTTTTGCGCCACCCCCGGTGGTGAAGCAGCGCCGATTAAGAGTGTTTACAATGTTTCGTATCTACCGGCTATAAACCCCTTCTAATGCCCGCGCGATTGGGCCGTCCATGAGTTCATAAAGCTCCTCACGCACTTCAATTAGGCGCCACATATCCTGTAGTTTGCCGGGGTCGGTGGCAATTTGGTCATAGTCACCAAAGCTGATGATGGTAGCGGCCATTTCTTCGTATAGTGCCATGGCTTGGCTGCCCAGTTCGGCGTTATCGTTTGTTTGCAGTGTTTTTAGTGGGCCGCCTACCACAAAGATTAACCGCGAGGCTTCTAGGGGTTGTAGGAATTGAATGTGCGCATAGCTTTGCATCCAAGGCGTTACGGCACGGTCTAGCGCGACGCTGCCATCGGCTTGCATTGGGGCGCGCATAAACCGATCAGCTAGGCGCAGTTGCGCACGAATCGCGTCCATGGCCAAGGCGAAGTACTCTTCATCGGAACGGTTGGCGACTTCTAATAGTTCACGCTGAATGCTTAGGGTCCATTTTTCGGAGTGATCTAGCGTTTGCAGGGCATGGGTGTCGGCAATGTTTTTTAACGCCACGCAGCGCGCTGGGTCTTCAATGATGTCGTCATTGGCATAAATGAGATATTCCATGGCGGTAATGCTTGATAGCGTATCGCCATACTCACGAGGTCGTGTGGTTGGGCTATTGCGCACGGCCTCAACGTAGGCCTCTACCTCGCCTGGTACGGTATCAACGGCATCAGGGAAAATAAGAAATGGTGGGTAGCTGCTGCGGCTGCGAATTAGGTCGAGGCCATCCGTGCGAGCGAAGGCGGTGACTAGGCCGCGATGGGCGTTGCGCATTCTGGTTAGGTTGTCTTCGTTGGGCTCGCCGCATAGCATGCCCACTAGCTGGGTGTAGCGCTGGGCATTTTTATTCCAGTCTTCAAAGGTTTTTTGCCACACTTCACCGGCGCCTCGCGCCCCTTCACCAGCAGCAAAACAGCCGCTCAGAAAAATGGCAGCGGCAATCGTTATTAACTTTTTCATAGCTCTTCCAAAAACTGGTTTTTCTCTTTGACATAGTTGCCAGCGCTGTACTTGAAAAACGCCAACTCTTTTTCGTTTAGTGGCCGGGCTTTTTTCGCCGGACTGCCAACATACAAATGTCCAGATTCTAATTGTTTACCTGGTGGTACTAAGCAGCCGGCGGCAATCATGGTTTGTTTGGGTACTAGGGCACCGTCGAGCACAATGGCGCCAATGCCTATTAGTACTTCATCTTCAATGGTGCAGCCATGCAAACAAGCGTTGTGGCCTATGGTGACGTCGTTGCCAATAATCAGTGGGTGGCCAGTAGGGTTGTAGTCACTGGCGTGGGTGATGTGCAGCACCGAGCCGTCTTGCACAGAGACGCGCTCGCCAATACGAATATGGTGCATGTCGCCGCGAATAACGGCCATTGGCCAAACTGAGCTGTCGGCACCAATTTCAACATCGCCAATAATGCAGCATTGTGGGTCGATATAAACGCGCTCACCTATGGTTGGCGCCACACCACGCAGAGATCGGACAGGTTTCATACCAGTACCTTGTTGCAGAGAGTTTGGCCATTGTAGCGCAAGCAATGGTGTGGCTAAACTGCTACCTGTCTTTCGCTTGATACGGCGCAGGAACTTGCTTGTTGCTAGAAATTGCGAGCGCTTGACGCTAAGTATGTTCTTCAGGTGGGCAAAGCAAGTCTTTTAGTGAAGAAAAGCGGTAGGGTTTAACGAGGAAGTCGTCCATGCCAGCGCTTTTGGCAAGGGCTCTATCGTGGTGGGTTGCATTGGCGCTGACGGCGATAATATGACAAGGCGGCAGTGCGTGTTCTTGTTCTATCTGGCGGATTTTTCGGCAAGCTTCGAGGCCATCCAATACCGGCATTTGTAAATCCATAAGTATGACGTCGGGCTGGCTTTGTAGGTAGTTAGACACTGCTTCGTGGCCGTTTTCCATCATGGTGGCGGGTAAGTGCAAGCGCTCGAGCATGGCGAACATGACCTTACGATTCACAGGGTTGTCCTCTACGACCATGGCTTGTTTGAAATTGCTTGGCTTCTGGTCAGTGTTTTTTGAAGCAGGCGCTGCTTTTAATGCCGGCACCTTGAGTGTAAACGTGCTGCCTTGACCTAGCTGAGATTCTACAGTGAGTTCACCGCCTAACAACTGCGACAATTGTTGTGACAAGTACAAGCCTAATCCATTGCCTTGGTGTTGGCGCGAGAGTGACGGGTCTGGTTGCCAAAAGGCTTTGAATACGTGCCGCAAGTGTTCAGGTGGAATGCCGAAACCTTGGTCGCTGATTGTAATGGAAGTATTGTGCTCATCGGCGGTGACTGCCAAAGTAACGACGTTCGTATCTTGATTTGAACGGCGAAATTTAATCGCGTTGCCAATAATATGATTCAAGATTCTTCGCACTTTATTGCTATCAGTGTTGATTATGAGCGATTCAGGCCCTTCGTATACTAGCTCGGCGTTTTGTAGAATGGCTGCACCTTGGTGATCGGCCAACACAAGCTGGCAGAGTTCAGCAAGATTTACCTCGCAGAGGCTTAACTGTTGATTGCCATTATAAAACTCGCTGTATTCCAGCACATCATCTAATAACCCACTCAGAGTTCGGCTAGAGCGCTTGATTTGTTGCCAGTGCTCGCGCTTTCTTCGATCGACATCTCGCTCTTCAATCAAGTCTAAATGGCCAATTATGCTGGTTAATGGGGTACGTAACTCATGACCAATCGTGAGCAATAGTTTGTTCTTTTCCTGTGAAATGCGTTCAGATTCTTGCCAAGCTCGATCAAGCAAATCATAGGTTTTGGCTTGCGCAGCCACCTTGTATTGCAGCTTATTGCGAGCCTGGCGGTCGAGCGAAAACTGTTGAAAAATCATGATGGCGCAAGCAAAGATGCAGCAACTCAAAATAAATACCGTGGCAAAGTATGCAGGTGCGGGTAGGGGTTGCAAAGGTTGGCTAATCCATAGGGTTTGCACCACAAGCTGGGCTAAATACGTAAGCAAGGGTATGGCAGCTAATAACAGTACAACGGCTTTATGGTCACTCGCTTTATAAAAGAATGGAAAGGCCATCAACAGCATGTAAGCAGGGGCCAATACGGGTTTATCACTGACCATTAATCCCAGTAAAAACACGCCTGTGTCAATTGCAATGAACAGGGCAACTGCGTTGCCAGTATGGCGCCCAGCTTGGTTTCGCAGCCAAATGGCGCCATATATAGCGGCATACGTAGAGAAAAATACTAGAAAAACTGTCAGCTTGGCAGCAATAGAAAACAGCACAAACGCGCCACACGTAAGCGTGCTAATCATAGCGAGCCAGCGGCTTATGTCGTGCACCCGCTGCGTACTGAGTGTGAAGCCTTGATTTGACGGTGTCATTTTTGTTTATTCTTACACTGTTTGGTTATTGTACAGTTTTCTTACCCAAGCATAAACATAAAAGTAATACATAGGGGTAGTTATGACCAATCCACTATTAGCCGATGGCGCCTTGCCAGAGTTCTCGAGCATTCAACCTGAGCATGTCGTGCCTGCTGTGGAAGCTCGAATTAATGAAGCGCGGGCGGTGGTTGCGAAATTGGTAGATCAAGCTGAAACGCCGACTTATCAGAACTTTGTATTTGTCATTGAAGAGGCGATGGATGCCTTGGAAAAAACGTTTAGTCCAGTTGGTCATCTCAATGGTGTAGCAGATAGCGAAGCGCTGCGTGTGCCCTATCGAGAGGCCGTATCGCTGATCACGGCTTTTCAAACTGAGTTCAACCAGAACCCAGCCATCTACCAAGCGTACAAAAAGGTGCTAGAGCATGAGATGGACTTGTCTAGCGCCCAGAAAAAAGCATTAGCAGATGCCGTGCAAGGGTTTGAGCTAGCCGGTGTGGCCTTGCCAGAGGTCGAACGTAAACGCTTTGGTGATATTCAAGGCGAGCTGGCGCAGTTGCAACAGCAGTTCCAAGAGCATGTGCTAGACGCTACAAAAGCATTCTCTATGCATATTACTGATGAGTCCGAACTGGCTGGTTTAAGTGAAGATGATAAAGCTTTGCTAGCGCAGTATGCGCAAGCGAAACAACTCGATGGT
The DNA here is from genome assembly GCF_003577475.1 of Salinibius halmophilus. Lineage (GTDB taxonomy): Bacteria > Pseudomonadota > Gammaproteobacteria > Pseudomonadales > Natronospirillaceae > Salinibius > Salinibius halmophilus. Next base: position 83,882 of record NZ_QPEP01000014.1, on the reverse strand, counting down.
TGGCTGATTAACTTAGAAATTCCGTGTTACCTAGCCATCATGGAACGCGCGAGTAACCGAAGCTTGCGCCAGGCCGTTCATGAAGCCTGGGTGTCACGCGCATCCGAAGTAGGGCCGAATGCAGGTGAGTTTGATAATCGCCCAGTGATGGAAAAAATTATGCAGCTTCGCCAAGAAGCGGCTGAGTTGTTAGGGTTCAAAGCCTATGATGAGTATGCATTGCAAACGCGAATGGCTGAATCACCCGAGCAAGTGTTTAATTTTTTGACCGAACTAGCCCACAAGTCGAAAGCGCAAGCACAAGCAGATGTTGCTGAGTTAGCTGAGTTTGCCAAGGCCGACTTGGCACTGGACACGCTGGAAGCTTGGGATATGGCATATGCTTCTCAGAAGCTACAGGAAAAGAAATACAGCATTAGCAACGAACTTATTAAGCCATACTTCCCACTACCAACGGTCATTTCGGGTTTGTTCCGCACGCTTGAGCAATTATTCAATGTAAGTGTTGAAGAAGTCACATCGTTCGATACTTATCACCCAGATGTGCGCTTTTACCAAATTACCCGCAATAGCGAAGTTATCGCCCAGTTTTACTTTGATTTGTTTGCCCGTGAAGGCAAACGTGGTGGTGCTTGGATGGACGTTTGTCGCTCGCGCCGCTTAACCAGTGATGGCGTGCAAATTCCTGTTGCTTATATGGTATGCAACTTCTCACCAGCGACTGGTAACAAGCCTTCGCTACTGACGCATTCAGATGTCGAGACATTATTCCATGAGTTTGGCCATGGTATTCACCATATGCTAACTCAGGTTGATGTCAGTGCAGTGAGTGGTATCGCGGGCGTGCCGTGGGATGCGGTCGAGTTACCAAGTCAGTTTATGGAAAACTATTGCTGGCAGCCTGAGGTGCTAGCCTATTTGTCTAGCCATTATGAGACCAATGAGCCCCTACCACAGACATTACTGGACAAAATGCTGGCAGCGAAAAACTTCCAAAGTGCCATGCAGATGCTACGCCAGCTTGAGTTTGCTCTGTACGACTTTACTTTGCATCATAAGTTCCGTAAGGGTCAGGAGCAGCTTATTACAGATGTCATGCAAGACGTTCGCCAAGAGGTATCGGTCGTGCCAGTGGCTGCATTGAACCGTTTTGCTAATGGTTTCTCACATATCTTTGCCGGTGGTTATGCAGCGGGTTACTACAGCTACAAGTGGGCTGAAGTACTCTCGGCAGATGCGTTTTCTCGCTTCGAAGAAGAAGGCATCTTTGCTGCCCAAGCCGCAGCGGACTTTGCTCATTACATTTTAGGTCAGGGCGGTTCACAACCAATGGCGGAGCTATATCGTCAGTTCCGTGGGCGTGAGGCAACCGTTGATGCACTATTGCGCCACTCTGGCATTGCTGCATGATCATCAACCTTAAGCAAGCGGCACCCTTTGTGCCGCTCATTGCTCAGTGGCACCAAGATGAGTGGGCCCACTTGAATCCAGGAGAGTCCTTAGCTGGTCGTATCGAGCGCATGCAGCGCTATCTCAATGAAGATGATCTGCCACAAATGTGGGTAAAGTTTGTCGCAGGTCATCCCGTCGCCACCGCGGCTTTGGTCGACAATGACCTGCCGGAATCAACGTCACGAACACCTTGGTTGGCCAGTGTTTACACCGAAGCAGGCAATCGTGGTAGGGGGTATGCTGGCGAACTGGTAAACCATGTTTATCAGCAAGCGTTGGCATTAGGTTATCAGCACTTATGGTTATACACGCCAGATGCCGCGCCACTCTATGAGCGACACGGCTGGCAGGTGATTGCTGATCATCAAGTGTATGGCGAAGCAGTCACTATTATGTGCCGCTAGCTGTTCAGTGCATCTATTTGCTGGCGCAGCTGATGGTAGCCGCCAGCATTAATTACATCGCGATAGCCTGCTCGTTGCAGTAAGCCTTGAGCAACGCTAGAGCGACCACCAGACGCACAATACACAATTACTCGGTCGGATTTATCCAGCTGACACTGTTGTTTGCTTAAGCGCTGAGCTAGTTGGTCTACGGGTACGTTTAACGCGTTGTTTATATGGCCACTGGCATATTCAGCTGGGCTGCGAACATCTACGATTGTCGTCATAATGCTGTCCTCTATTGTGCGCTTGGCTCTACCAGTGGTGAGCGCTACGCACATCTTTGATTAAGTGATGAACACAAGTATAAGCAGAAAGCTCCGAAACAATAGGCTTGAATTGATACTTTATGTTGCGTATATGGGATTATTGGGGCGATTTATTTGAGTTTAATCACCCTGTAACACAAGTGGACTGGATTAATCACTAGATTAGCGGGACACTACGTGCGACCTGTCCAATGGCAAGGAGATTTCAGTAATGATGGCAACCCTGGTAAAGCGCAGCGCGCTTGCAGTGATTGTGCTAATTGGCGGCATTTGGGCGGTAAGTTATTCAGCAGTGAATTTATTCGACTCTACTCTGCGCATTGAGCGAATTGATGTGCAAGGTTTGCCATCATCAGCGGCTGCTTATCAGCACGCCTACGAGGTAAGTCAGTACCCAGCAGCGCAACTGCGGTTCTATACCAGTGCATCCTTACCAGATTCTTTACTATCACGCTTGCGTATGGGTTATGGCAGAGATCAGCAGGACAATGCCCAGATTATGCTCAGTTTTACTGAGGCCTCTGTATGGCAGCTTTGGCAAAATCTTTACTATCGCAACAAGGTTATTGCGGCGACTAGTGCGCTCTCGGCCCAGCACCTAGCTAATCGAGAGCAAGCCCTTGCGGCTCGCCCTATTGCGGATCAAGTGAGTAATGCGGTGATGTCGGGCGACACAGAGCTGTTGCAGCTGCGTTTGGAAAGCCTAAGTCATATATCAACGTCGTCTGATTTAACCGAACTAGCGTTGCAGTTTGCTCAGTTTGACATGGCCGAAGCCGGTAAGGCGGTGATGTATTTCTCTGATCGTAATGTCGCCCGGTTTCGATATGACTACGTATCTCCTAGTCTAGAACGTGCGTGGTTACTAGTTGACGTTAGCCTTGGCGACTCTCTCGCGCTCGCAGCGATTGACGTTAAAATTGTCCAAGACGGTCAATAGTAGCTGCTAAATATCTCAAGCCAGCATTGTCATATGTCTATTAGCATTAGTAATGGTATAATGCTCGGCTTTCTCACTCTGGGAGAGAACATGCAGCCAGTTAAGCGATTTATTGCCGGTGTGGTGTGCCCAAAATGTGGTGCATCCGACAGTGTTAGAGCCTGGTTGGACGAAGCAGCAGAGCTTCAGCATCGAGACTGTGTTGATTGTGGCTATGAAGATAGCCTATCAACCAAGGTGCAAGTGAACCCACCAAGTGAGCTAACCACTCGCGTCACGCCAGTGTCAGCAAGTGAACCAACACCTGCGCAGCCGATTAATATTTTAGATCCAGGCCTGCGCCGAACTGATCATTAAAGATCTTATAGGAGTAAGCCATGACCGCGCTAGTAGGCGTCATCATGGGCTCGAAGTCTGATTGGGCAACCATGAGCCACACCGTAGAAACCTTGGAAAAACTCGGCATTAGCTGTGAAGCTAAGGTCGTATCTGCCCACCGCACGCCTGATTTGCTGTTTGACTATGCTGAACAAGCAGAAGACCGTGGCATTGAAGTAGTCATTGCTGGCGCCGGCGGTGCAGCCCACTTGCCAGGTATGTGTGCGGCGAAAACATCACTTCCCGTGTTAGGTGTGCCAGTGCAGTCTAGTATGTTAAGTGGCGTAGACTCATTATTGTCGATTGTACAAATGCCTGCTGGTATACCTACTGGTACCTTGGCAATTGGCCGAGCCGGCGCGATCAATGCAGCCTTGTTGGCAGCATCTATTTTGGCGAATAAATACCCTGAGATAAAACAAGCGCTGAAAGCTTTCCGTGCCAATCAAACGGAAACAGTGCTAGCGAATCCAGACCCAAGCGAGGCTTAAGCGTGCGAATTGGTATTGTAGGCGGCGGGCAATTAGGGCGCATGATGGCCCTTGCAGCGCGGCCAATGAACGTTGAGTTTACTTTCATTGATCCGGCGCCAGATGCCTGTGCGCAATCATTTGGCGTGCACCTGCAATGTGATTACGATGATGACTTTGCCATCGAAGAGTTAATCAATACCTGCGATGCGGTAACGTTTGAGTTTGAAAATGTGCCTCCCGCAGCAGTCGCCAAGCTTGCCGAGCACCTGCCAGCGCACCCCAATGCTAAGGCACTCCAAACGGCTCGTGATCGCTGGCACGAAAAGTCGATGTTTATCGAGCTGGGTATTCCAGTGCCAAAACTTGCCACCATCGACAGCGAGCAAGACTTGCAGCAGGCGCTTGCAACCGTTGGTTTACCTGCGGTGCTAAAAACACGCACCATGGGTTACGACGGCAAGGGTCAAAAAGTACTTCGCTCAGAAGCCGATGTGGCAGGTAGCTACATTGAACTTGGCGAAGTGCCGTTGATCATGGAAGGTTTTGTCGACTTTGACCATGAGGTGTCGATTGTCGCGGTACGTAGTCGTTCGGGTGAAGTTAGTGCTTGGCCGATCACTCAAAATGAGCATCGACAAGGCATCTTGCATTGTTCTCGCCCCGTTGCCGCGCATCCGCTGCAGGCACAAGCGGCTGACTACGCGAGCAGAGTCATGCAGCATCTTGATTATGTCGGCGTAATGGCGTTTGAGTTCTTTGTGACCGCTGATGGATTACTTGCCAATGAAATCGCGCCGCGAGTACATAATTCAGGACATTGGACAATTGAAGGTGCTGTAACCAGCCAATTTGCCAATCATGTGCGAGCGATTGCTGGGCTTCCTATTGGCAGTACCGAACGGCTTGCACCCTGTGCCATGCTTAATGTGATTGGTGGTTGGCCTGATATTGAGGCCATATTGTCAGTGCCGGGCGCAAGCTGGCACGACTATGGTAAAGATGCGCGTGCAGGGCGTAAGATCGGCCATATAACGGTTGTTGCAGAGAGTGAGTCTGAGTTAGACGAACGCCTAGCGCAGCTTGAGCCGTTATTGAATAACCTGCTATAGCAGGGTAACCAAGCAAGTAAAATTGACAAGCCAGTGCCTTGAGTGCATTGGCTTTTTTTTTGCTCGCTGACCAGACTTCCCTTGTGCCAGATACGACAAAGCCGGTGAGGACACCGGCTTCAGCAGCTTTTCTTATTATTATCGCGACACTTATTTTTCTTATTTTTATGTGTCTGTTTTTATCGCACCTTATTGTTTTTATTGGGTGGTGCGTAACGTGCCAAGCTTATTGTTGTTATTAAGTGCTTGCCCAAATACTAATGCAGGTCGCGTGCCACTTTTGAGACTTGTGATTCATGTGTGATAAATGTGATGTATCGCACACTTGTCGGTTAAGTTGTCACCATTTTGTCGTTGACGTCTGTCTTACAAAGCCTTTCAAACTCTTAGATTCTGTTTCTTGGGTGGAAAGGTAACAGTAACAGTAACAAAAAGTGTGTACTAGTCGACATCGAGAGTGACGATCCGTCGACAGTGCATACTTACAATTGGAAACATCTAGTCAGTCCAATTTTGACGGTGCAATCAACAAAACGCTGAATTAGTGAGAGGGCAAGAAAATCCAGTGGCCAGAAACAAGAAAGCCGACATAATGTCGGCTCAGCGGTTCTTGTATGCGCACTTATTGTTGTTATTGTGCTTGGCCCCTTTTTATTTTTATTAGGTGGGGCTTGGCGCTGCTATTATTTTTGTTGTTGTGAGCGCCTACCTGTCTCTCTCAGAATATACAATGCAGGTGGCGTGCCAACTTTCCAACGTTGGTCTGATATTTAAATCGATAAAAAAAAGCCAAAAAACAGTCAGTTTCTTGGCTTTTTTTGGTTGACGTTTACAGTTGGATGTGGGGGTTAGCAGTTTGACCGCAGCAAGTGACACCAACGGTTACGTTACTGTTACCTCTACAATGTTACTGTGTAGCGCTTAGGCGGCCCCACCGTAACTGCACGCCATGTGGGTCGCCGAAACAAGGCCAGCGTTCAAATACTGGGGCATCAGTGGATTGCTTTAACAAGCTACTCGGGATTTTGTTAAACCTTGCGCTTAAAATAGACGTCATTTGCGAAATCAACTGCTCTAGTTCGCTCGCCAGCTCAGAGCCTATAAGCTCATGCACTACTAAGTTAGCGGTAACTAGGTTGCGAGGAATCAATGGTTGCCCTGTTCGGCTAAGGTAGTTGTCATTTAGCTCCTCTAACATTCGATGCGCTAAATATGCGGTGTGCAATAATCCAGCAAGGCCTTGACGCTGCTTTATTTGCGCCGGAGGGCTTAAGAAGTAGTCGATGGCCACATTAACAAATGGCTGCATGGCTTCTTCAAGCCCGAGCTCGGTAGCATCCTGCTCAACCACCTCTAAGCAATCCGGCACATGGCGCATATAGTCGATGACAAAAAATTGCAGACTATTCACCACATCTTTACTGGTCGTTTGGATGCTAGGATGCAAGTGTTGCAAATTGTGCTCGAGTATTTGCCTGAAGGCACCCGTCTCGGCTTCATGCTGGATCGCATCATCAATGATGTTACGAATGTCTTTGTATGGCATAGGCTCACCTAGCTCTTAAATATATTGGGTAAACTATAGGTGTTCGAAATTTAATCTGCACACCTACTTTTGTTGAAAGAGTAGCTAGTTCACATTTTTTCTAGCATAGAGCAAACAAACCAGTAACCAAATTGATCTGAGTGCTAGGAACAATGCAAAACTGAGCAGCAATTGTTGTGCGCTATCGAGCCAGAATAAACTGGGGAAATAGAAGATCAAGGCTGGTACAACAACGGCGTTGCGCAAGTGATGCACTTTATTGAGTCCAATGAACACACCATCTAAGAAAAAAGCGGTACTGCCCGCGCCAATCATAATAATGAGTGCCCACCAGAGCTGTAGCAGTGCATCTTGCACGCTGGCAACTTGTGAGAAAAAGCTAATTAAATAATCTTGTCCAAACCACAGCCCAGTTAACAGGATGGCACTAAAGCTGAATAGTAGGCTAGCGTTGGTGACTAAAATTTTATTCTGTGTTGTTCCTTTAGCATCGATTGCGGCACCGATCTGTGCCTCAGTTGCTTGGGCAAAACCATCGAGCAGGCTTGAGGTGAGCAAAAACAAGTTTAATAAAATTGTTACGCTGGCAGCAAAGGTGTTACCCATGGTGGCACTCATCCATGGCAAGCTGGCAACGCTGGAGGTCAGTATTAGGCCTCGTAACCACAGGGTGTTGCCTCTTTTGCGTAAAGCCGATAGCTGCATGTAGCTCGGTTGGCGGCCAAATGGGTAACACCCGTTACGCCTAGCCCAGCGCCAAAAACTGTAACCATAAATAAGGGTCATTAACCACTCTGCCACCATCGACCCCACAGCAACGCCTTGCACATGCCATTGCGCAACCAGCACTAAATAAGCCGAAAGGAGTAAGTTAATGACTTGCGCGGCAACACTGGCAACTAGGTTTATTCGGGTGAGGCCCTGGCCGATAAAGAAGCCAATAAAACAAAGGTTTAATAAGATGACAGGTGCATTGAGTAGTCGCAGTTGAAGGTATTGCGCGGCCAGCTGTTGTAGCTGCGTGTCTTCGCTAATCAGCGATAGCAGTGGTGATAACCAAATAAACTGACTAACAAGGAAAAAAGCACCTAGCGCCAATGCGATCATTGCGTGCTGTTGCCAAGCGGCAATGGCTTGCTGTTGCCAAGCGGCAATGGCTTGCTGGGGCTGTGCTCGGCCTCTGGCATTGGCCGACAACCCACTCATTGAAAAACTTAAAAAGTTGCAACCAAAAGCAATATAGCCCACAACCATTGCGGCAACGCCGACCGCCGCCGCATAGGCGGGACTTGGCAGGCGGCCCATTAAAATACTGTCAACTAAACCAATAAGCGGCGTAATGATGTTGGCCAGCATAACTGGCCAAGCAATACTTATGCTTTTACGCCAATAACTCATGAAAAAGCTTGATACCAACTATCTAAACGTTGGCGCAACTGGCCAAGTCCGCTGCCTTTAGTCGACGACAGTGACTGCACGCTAACCCCTGAAGCGCCATCAACGGCTTCTTTTACCATCGCTAAGGATTTACCGAGCTCTTTTTGCTTTAGTTTATCGGCTTTAGTCAGCACTACGTGCACGGGCATATTGCTTTCAAGGCACCACTGCAACAAAAACAGGTCGTCGTCTTTTAACGGATGGCGACTATCCATAAGTAGTACCAGGCCACGCAAACTGTGTCGCTCCTGTAAATATTGCGACATGTTTTTGTCCCACTCGCCGCGTTTACTTTTGGATACCTTTGCAAAACCGTAACCTGGTAGGTCGACGAGCTTAAAATCTGGTGTTGAAAGGGAAAAAAAGTTGATGAGCTGGGTTCGTCCTGGTGTTCTTGAGGTACGGGCAAGCTTGCTATTACGCGTTAAAGCATTGAGTGCACTAGACTTCCCAGCATTAGAGCGACCAGCGAATGCAACTTCCACGCCTCCCTCTGGTGGGCAGCTAGCTAAATCGGGGGCGCTAAGCAAAAATCTAGCTGAATCATAAGCAATCTTTACCGGTTCGTTGCTTTCGTCACTTCTCATTCTATTGACCACTCTCTATAATGTTGCCGTATAGGTATCTATATCGTAGGGGCAAGACGACATAGTGTACCAGATCAGACGCATTGCGATGTGATCTGAAAACAACTCGTGACAATCTTGGACTGAAGTATGAAAAAGCTAATAACGGCAGTACTGATTTTATGTGGCGTCGTGGGCAGCGCTGCGGCGGCAGGTGGTAACGCTCCCCCGGTGACGTTACCAAAGAAAGGTGACCCAGTAGCAGGTGAAAGCAAGGTAGCGGTGTGCATGGCATGTCACGGCCCTGGTGGTGCATCGGCCACGCCTACTTTCCCGAAACTAGCAGGTCAGCACGAAAGCTACTTATATAAGCAAATGGTAGATGTGCAGAATGGCGATCGAGTCGTGGCATCTATGGTTGGTATTCTAGACGGTCTAACTGATCAAGATTTGCTTGATATCGCTGCTTATTACGCTGATCAACCAGTAAGCTATGGTCGTGTGGTGAACCCAAACCCAGCACCAGCCAATGCTGGCGAGTTGAGTGAAGAAGAGCTAGCAGCTATTGAACAAGCTGAGTTGAACAAGGTGATAGAGCTAGGCGAAAAGCTTTATTATGGTGGTAACCCTGATACGGGTGTTCCAGCTTGCGCGGCTTGTCATAGCCCATCTGGCTCGGGCAATAAGTTGGCAGGTTATCCGCAACTTGGTGGCCAGCATGCTACGTATACGGCTAAGCAGCTATATGCGTTCCAGGCCGGTTATTTATACGAGGGTGATAAACCATCTTCTGAAAATGAGCGCATTAACGATGGCGATAGCATGATTATGCGAAGCATCGCATTTGCCTTAAAAGAACATGAAATTGAGGCACTAGCAAACTACATTCAAGGTTTGCGACCACGTCAATAATAAAAAAAGCGGCACTTGCCGCTTTTTTTATTATATTACCTACAGAAAGTAGGTATAGAGCTTGGTAGATCCGTAAATCATTCGCGCAGCGAATGTTTGCGGACATCGACGTCCTCAAATCAACCGTGCACCCAAGGTTTGCACTTGCAAGAATTACATTCCTAGCCAATAGTATAGGGTGACTGAGCAAGGCTGAATGATGACGACTTATCGAATACTAAGCTACAACATTCAAACGGGCATCCCTACACAAAACTATAGGCAATACATCACACGAGGGTGGCAACACTTACTGCCATCTCGACTGCGAGATGAAAACATGCTGGCGTTGGCCGACCTGTTGTCCGACTTTGACTTTCTAGCCTTGCAGGAAGTGGATGGTGGCTCTTTTAGAAGTCGTTTTCGTGCCCAAGGGGCTTGGCTAGCTGAGCATGCGGGCTTGCCTTACTACCACTTGCAGCGCACACGCAACTTTGGGCCTTTCGCCCAGCATGGCAATGCAATTTTGGCGAAAACACCTTTGCACCGCGTCAGCCTAGCGCCATTACCCGGCAATCTGCCAGGGCGGGGAGTGATGTTGGCCGAACTCGATCCAGAAACCGTATTGGTCAATACGCATTTGGCGCTAAACGCTCAGGTTCAAAAGCAACAGTTGCGCTATATTTTTGAGCGAATACAACATTACCCAAATCGTATTGTAATGGGCGACTTCAATACAGCGCCTGCGCTATTGCGGAATTGGTTACGAGAACTTGCACCAGATATGACGCTGGTATCTGATCAGCCTACTTATCCAAGTTGGCACCCTCGTACTGCCCTAGATCATATTTTATTGTCGCGCACGATTGCGCTGCATGATTATACTGTAATGCAACATAGGTTTTCTGATCATCTACCTGTGAGTGCCGTGATTGAGTTACCCAAAAGGCGCTCGCGACAAGGAGTAACCAGTGACTGACAGTCTTGCGTCAGAAACACTTCAAAGGTTCGTTCAGCGAATATCGCTACTGAGCTATGGGCGTTCTGCGGCTTTAGATACTGCAATTAGTGCACTAAAAGACGCGATTAAAGCTGACGCGCCAATGGCTGAACTCGATGCAAAGCTCAAAGTAGCCGAAGAGGCTGCGGATGATACTGAGCGCCAAGAAAAGCGCGCGCGCTGGCAGCTTAACTCTCAGGTGCTTGAGTTTGCTCAGACCATGGACTTAAGTCAGCTCAAGCAAATAGATTTAGAGTCACAAGACAGCTCACTGTTAAAACAGTTTGAAATTGTTGCTGCAGCGCTACAACATGCCACGCGGAACATGACGCGCGGTATGCCAATGGATGTTCACAATCGTATTCAAGACTTACTGCATTGCTTGCGCGCCTACGGTCGTGAAACCATACGCTGCCAAGAGCTATTAGAACAACTGAACCAGCAACCACAAACCTGGCAAGCAATTCTCGATGAGGCGGTAGCGATGGCGATTCAGCTATTGCGCGCCGAGCAGGCCGAGTTCGAACAGTATCTGGCAACGCTTAATCAACAACTAAGCGAAATTAGGCAGGTTGTTTCAGCGACTCAAAGCCAAGATGAAGCGTTTTCAGCGATGGAAGATCGCTTTACTGCGCGTATTGATGAGCACTTCCAGCGAATTGAAGACCAGCTAGCTAAGAACCTTAACATCGATGAGCTAAAAGTAGAGATTGTCAATAATCTGCAAGGTATTCGCGCTGATATGGGTGAGTTTTTAGCCCAGCAAAGAGAGATTCGCAAAACACTACGTGATCAAATGGTCGACCTTGGGCGAACCGTTTCGTCGATGGCAGAAGAAAATAGGCGTCAGCAGCGTGAGTTGGTAGCGACGAAAAAAAGTGCAATGACCGATGCTCTAACGGGCATGCCAAATCGAAGTGCTTATGAAGAAACCTGGCCTAGCTTTGTTGCCAATGCCAGTAATGATGGTTTGGTCTTGGTGGTTGCCGATATTGATAAGTTCAAAGGCATAAATGATCAATTTGGCCACCAAGCAGGTGATAGGCTGTTACAGGTGGTGGCAAAACTATTGAGTGACGGCATACGGAAATCGGACTTTGTTTGTCGCTACGGCGGTGAAGAGTTCGTGATCCTGATGTCTGGTATTACGCTTGAGCAATCGCAGACCGTAATTAATAAACTGCGAGAGCGCATCCAGTCTGCCCGTCTTACTTATAAAGGTGAGCGAGTAACGGTTACTTGTAGTTTTGGCGTGGCCAAATGGACACAAGGGAGCGAGTTCAATGACGTCTTTAACCAAGCCGATGAAGCTTTATACAAGGCAAAAAGGTCTGGCAGAAACCAAGTTGTTTTAGCCGAGCCTAGCGATTGAACTGATCTAGTACCTGTTGTAGGCGGTTTAATCGCAATGGCTTATGTAGCAATTGCTGCATGCCTGCCTCAATACAGCGGCTTTCATCCTCGGCTCCCACATTGCCAGAAATACCAATAATGACAGGCTCCGGTCGCTGCTGCTCTTTGGCGATATTGATAATTTGCCTGGCTGCAGTTGGGCCGTCCATTTCGGGTAGGTTGATATCCAGAAAAATGACTTGGATATCAGCTGTCTCACTCCAGCACGCAATGAGTTGCTCGGCATTAGCAAACGACATTATGTCGTGGCCTTCGTAACGCATAAAGTTTTCCAAAACTTTGCGGTTAACTTCGTTGTCCTCAGCTGCCAGGGCTCGGATGCTAGCGTGATCTGGGGTACTGGTTGGCGTGCCAGAGAAGTCTTCCACTACCATGGGTAGAGGTAATGTAAAACTAAAGCTGGCGCCTTTACCAATTTCGCTAACGAGTTCGAGCTTGCCTCCCATTTCATTGACTAACTCACGACAAATGGACAACCCCAAGCCAAAACCACCATAGGTGGCTTCAATTTGTTCGTTGGCTTGTGAAAATGCCTCAAACAGCTGAGCTTGTGACGATTTGTCTATCCCAATACCCGTATCAATGACGCTGAAGCGAATGCCTTGGCTGCCATCATTAAGTTGGCTAACTTTGGTTTCTATAGTAATGCTACCTGTGTGAGTGAACTTGGCAGCGTTACTGACTAGGTTGATTAGTACTTGTGCGATGCGCCGATGATCGCCAACAACACGCGATGGAATATTATCGGCAACAGCTAAGCGCAGCTCTACGTCTGGGTTGCGGTGTCCACCTTTACACAACTGCACTACTTGATCTAAACATCGCCTTAAGTCGAAGTCTTTGTTGCGCAGGGAGAGTTTGCCAGCCTTTAGGCGAGCTTCGTCTAGCAAGTCGTTGACTAGCACAAGAAGGTCATCGCCGGCCTGGCGTATAGCTTGAATATGCTGCTGGCGCTCTGCTTCGCTATTAGCCAGCTCTAGCAAGTCGGTAATGCCTAAAATCCCGCTCATTGGCGCGCGAATTTCGTGTGACACCTGGGTCATATACTTGGCTCGATTTTGTGATTCTACTTCGGCCATGCGACGGGCTTCGGCTATTAGGCGGATTCGATAGGCCAGTGCCAATGCCATGATGGTGGAGCCGACAACAGTGCCTACCTTAATAATGTCGACACCATGGTTGCGAATATCTATCGTGCCGAGCGTTTCTTGCACGTACACACCAATGGATAGCCACTGAATCACTAAGCCAATAATTAGTATTGTGGCTGACTTGTCTCCACGTTTAATTGCTTTGCTAGCCGCTGCAACGGTGAGTGCAGCCAGTGGTAGGGTGAGGTAAATCTCAACCAAGTTCATAATGTGCCCTGGCGCAAAAATGACCACTGGCAGCAAGCTAATAAACACCACTGCCATAGTATTTAAGCCAAATGCGAGCTTGGGCGCCCACTGTTTAACTTGCAGTGCGCGGGTAAAAAACAATGCGCCACAGGCTAATATCGCCAGTGTAAACATATGTAATACTGGCCCAAACCAAGGCACCCATTTAGGCCAGAAGTACTCCATAAAATAACCATCTAACCCGGCCACATAAATTGTGGCACTAATGATGTAACCAAGAAAGTACAGGTGCACCGTATCGCGCCCAGCCACCAGCATAAGCAGAGTTAATACAATTAAGCCAAGCATTAGGCCATAAGTTAGGCCGTCCAGTAGCAACTGAACACGCAGCTCCTCCTCGAGGTGGTTGGTTTTTTTAAGGGTGATCGGTATGCGCAACCATTCGTCATGTTCTAGACGAAGTAAAAACTCAGTTTGGTCAATGGGGCTAATTTTCAGAATATAATCATGGTGGCTGAACTCTCGGCTTTCAAAGGCTCTGTCGAGTCCTGAACGATAAAGACTGATGGGTTTGCCGTCTTTCAGTTCAAAGATATCGATTTTGGATAGGTGTGGCGTTTCAACATGCAGAGACCAATCGCGATGATAGGTGTCAGTTAAATCGAGTTGAAACTTAGCCCACACTACGCCAGCTCGTACACCTTCATTGAAGGTGCCTGCGCGTGATTGCCATGCGTCATTAGGCAAATTGAGCACTTGCGCTTCCGTTAACTTGCTATCACCAGGTTCTAGGTACCATTCTACATATGGCTCAAGCGGGTATTGGTCTTGTGCTGTAACAGGTATTGTAAGGGCTTGCGCAAAGCCAGTGCTCGCTAGCAGCAACAACAATATAGATGCTGCCCAAGTGCGCTGTTGCCAAGTTTCCATTCTGAATCAAGTGTCCCAATGCATAATAAGTAGGCGTTGTCATCGACCGCAAAAGTCTACACAGATAACAGGGGAATAGCATAGCAAAGAATGGTTCATTGCCTGTTTTTTGTTCTACTATTGGGTAGTGTCTACTCGTTAAGTTGTGGCTAGCGGAATGGTGGGGCATACAGAATGCCACCTTCTTTCCACAAGTGGTTGTAGCCTCTTGGTATGCCTATTGGGGATGCCATACCTAGGTTGCGCTCGAAGGACTCACCATAATTGCCAACTGTGGCAATAATATCGGCTGCCCAGCTTGCTCTTAGCCCAAGATAGCTACCAATATTTCCTTCGGTCCCAAGCACTCGGCGGATTTCAGGCACGGTTGATTGCTTCATTTGTTCAACATTATCCATATTGATGCCAAGCTCTTCGGCATTGATCATGGCGAACAGCGACCACTTAACAATGTTGAACCAGCGTTGGTCATCGCCACGCACTACCGGACCGAGTGGTTCTTTTGAAATATAAACATCCAGAACTTGATAGTCTTCTGGATTAGCAAGCCGCGAGCGATGCGCAAACAGCTGCGATTGGTCCGCTGATATCGCCTGGCAGTCATTGGCTTCTAAGGCCTCAATCATTTTTTCTGGTGTGGCGAGCTTCAGTGGCTCGTAGGCAAAGCCTAAACGGCGAAAGAAATCGGCTAGGTTTGGATCTGACGTAGTACTGCGCTGCACACAAATCGTCTTGTTGGCCAGCCCTGGCACGCCCGCAGCGGCATCGCCAGCCCTAACCATGATGCTCTGGCCGTCGTAATAATTGACGCCGGCCACTGCTAGGCCAATTGCCGTATCGCGAGTGATGGTCCAAGTGGTGTTGCGAGCAAGCAGGTCTACCTCGCCACTTTTGATGGCGAGGAAACGATTGCGAGGATTTAAGGCAACAAACTCAATGGCATCGGGATCTTCTAGCACCGCAACGGCCACGGCCCGGCAGATATCGACATCAATCCCTTGCCAGCGATCATTCTGATTGCGGTCGGAAAACCCCGGAATACCGGTACTAACGCCGCATTTAAGCAGACCACGTTGGCGCACTTTCGCCACAGTGCCGCCATCATCTAGCGAGTCTTGAATTGGAATGTCGTTATCGCTAGTAAAGGAGTCGCGGCAGCCAGTTAACAGCATGCAAGACAAAACCCCAATGAATAAAACGGCAACGGCTTGGCGCAAAATGGGTGATCTCCAAAAACATAACGGGCTATGAACCTTCGAGCCTACCTTAGTTTAGCCAGTAGGCCTACTGCAATAGGCTGTTGCGGTTGTTAAGAACAATTAAAGACATTAATTGATGCAACTGTGACAAGACAATGAATTTTTTGTGAATGGGGTCACAAGGCCTAGCGCATATCGTATGCTGAAAAATAAAAAAGCGAGGGAATCATGCGAGCAATATTATTTGGTCTGCTCTTATTGCCAGTTGTCGCAATGGGTAAAACTGACTTACTCGACCTGTCTGTGACGCCAGAAAATCTAATGCAGTTTGTTGCAACGGAACCAGTTTGTTTATTAGACGGTTATGTTTACTGGCAAGGCGACATTGCCTATACCGCCCTTGGTGAATACTGGCGCTGTGAAGTAACCGAGACCGGATTTCGGTGGCGAGTTGTGACGCAAAGTAACTAAAGGCAACTATACTTCCCAACAAGCCACATCTTGTTGGGAAGTGATTATGGATTTAAGCCACTACCGGTGCTTGGTAGTAGACGACTTTGACAATGTGCGTAAGTCGATCAAAGGTATGCTCGTCCGACTTGGCATCGAAAATGTCACCGAAGCTTCAAACGGTCAAGAGGCCCTGCGGGCACTACGTTATCAAAGTTTCGACGTTGTTTTATGTGATTACAATCTAGGGCCTGGCCGAGATGGGCAGCAGCTCCTTGAACTCGCTCGAGCCGAGAAAATTATCAGCCAGCGTACCGTTTATGTGATGATCACCGCCGAAACAACTAGGGCAATGGTGATGGGGGCACTTGAGTTTGAGCCAGATGATTATATGGCTAAACCCTTTGCACTCGACACACTCGATAAACGATTACAGCGCTGGGCCACCCGAAAAAATGCAATTGAACCCGCATTAGCCGCCATTGAAAACGAAGACTTTGAGTCAGCGTTAGCAGAACTCGACAAGCTAATTGAAGAATCTCCTCGCTACCGCAACTGGGCGCAGCGACAAAAAGTCGATATCTTGCTCGATCAAAAAGCGCTCGACGATGCTAAGACAGTCTTATTAGAAGCTCGTGAGCAGCGAGAGCAGGCGTGGATTGACTTTTTGCTCGCCAGAATTGAATTTCTAAAAGGCAACTTTCACCCCGTTATCGAGCAATTACAGGGTTTGGTATTAAGGTACCCAAATTTTGTTAAAGCCTATGATTTGCTTTCGATGACCTACGAGCGGCTAGACGAGCTTGAGCAGGCTCGCCATGCAAGTGAAGAGGGCGCTCACATTTCGCCCCGTTCGTTTCGCCGACAAATGCGCATTGGAGAGTTATCTGAACAGCTTGATGACCCTGGTGGTGCAGCCAAGGCATTCCGTAAAGCAGTAAAGCTGGCGGAGAACAGCCCCCATGAAACGCCAGCGCTATATGATCGTTTATTGTTGAACCTAGAATCAGCTGCTGAGCGCAGTGCTGAAGTAGCAGATGAGGCTGACTTTCTACGCGATGCTTCTCGTGTGTTAGACAAAATGAATAAGCGTTTTAAGGATGACCCTGAGGCCGTGTTGCGGTCTCAAATCCATCAGCTAAGACTAGCTGCCAAAGCGGCTCGAGCGTCGATGACCGAAAAACTGATGGATGCCGCCAAGCGTCGAATTGGTGATGTGTCACAAGAATTACTGCTCGAGGTGATGCAAGCCTACTATGATGTGGGGCAAGCGAATGCTGCCAATCGCTGGGCGGATGAGTTAATTAAGAAGTTTCCTAACGACAAAGCTTTGCAGTCGAAGATTATCGAAATGCAGTCGGAACCAATCCCGGAACAGGATAAACGTAAGGCTTCCGAACTGAACCGGTCTGCGGTTCAGGCATACAAAGACGGTAACTTTGAGTTGGCAGAAGACAAATATCAAGCTGCGCTACAAATATCACCTCACAATCCAAGCCTGATATTGAACTACGTGCAAGCGCTGCTACAGTTGGTGCTCAGTGGTAATAATCAACAAGAGCGCATCAGTGCCGCACTCGCTTTACTACAACGACTGCAGTACCTATCCGACTTGCACTCGCAATATGAGCGCTATCAGCAGTTGCAGAGCAAAGCGTTGCAAATTAAGGAGAAACTTGGTGCCTGATCAAAATCCTATCACTGCCGCCTATTCGGCGCTTATACATGATGTGAAGAACTCATTAGGACTCATGACCAGTGAGTTAGATGGTATCGCTGCCCAGCTCGAGCCGAATCAAACGGATGCTTTGCAACGCATCAATCGTCTGTCACTCGAAAGTGCCAGAATGAATAATGTATTGATGAACCTCTTGGGGTTGCAGCGTCAAGATGCCGGCAAACTCGTTATTAATGTGCAAGAAGCCCTTGTTGTGGACGTGTTTGAAGATGTGGTTGCTCGTTATCAACGTATGGCAGCTCAACTAAACGTTACCCTGAGTATGGCGTGTTCGGAAGACCTAGCCTGGTTTTTTGATCCAATGCAGGTTGAGTCGATCTTGAACAATGTGGTGACCAATGCCATTCGTTATACCAACAGCACGATTCATCTCACCGCGTTTATTGAGCAGGTTGCTGGGCATGACATGCTCTGCATACAAGTTACGGATGACGGGCGTGGATACCCGCAAGCGCTTATTGAAGGCTTAACTGGGCCAAGCACAATTAACATGGCAACAGGCTCCACGGGATTGGGTCTTTACCTGAGTGAGAAGGTCGCCAATATGCATGAAAAGAACGGTATCTGTGGCAAAATACAGCTGTCGAATGAGGAGGGCGCACATTTTCGCCTATGGCTGCCCTAACGCTACAATAGATTTACTGCTGCAAGCGGCGCTGTGCCGCTGCGGCCATGTCTCGACCACGTTTTACCGCCATAAAATCTACCAGCTGTCGACCTAGCCAGCTTGGTCCTCGCAGTACCAATAAACTCACCGCCGACCCGATAAAACCAATTAATAAGGCGCATATCAGGGCTTCGAAGGTAAGCAGAATCGTTGGCTGATACAGCTGCCATGTGCCTTGCACGGCTTGACCATCCCAGTAACTAAAGAAATGCCAAAGCTGGCTAAACAAAGAGCCATCGCTTAATGCCATTAGTTTTGCCTGTAGTTGTTCTACTTTGTCACGCGTTTCCAAGATTATAAATCCCACCTCACGTGAGCTGGCGTCAGATGATACTAGAAAGCTATCAATTAGCCTTTGCATATCGCCTTCATGATTGCGTACAGCAATCTCTCGATAGCTCGCTAATGCTTGTGTCGCTTCAAACAATTGGCCATCTAAGCGCTGGCGATAGCTGGCTAAAAACGCAGGAATTTGCATACCTAGCAGTGCGGATGCTAGAAATACTAATCGCTCTGTTACTTGGCAAAAAAATCGATACATAAATGCTCTAGCCAGTTTTGGGCGTTGCAAAATGGATACCTGTGCAATATAGACTTCCCTATATCTAGGGGTTTTGAACCAGTTGGCAAGTTTCTCATTTGCTGTGGTTAAAAATGTCTAAAAATTGTTCAGTAGCTGTTATGGCACGTTGATCGTTAGGTGACACAATGCAACCAGTCCAGACCGTAAGTCACATGCTCTACTACCCCAACTGGCTTGAGAATTCTGAAACAAGCGATCTGATTTCACAGCTTGCTGGGTTGCCTTGGCGGCAGGATTATCTCATCCTGTATGGTAAAAAGCATGCCATTCCTCGCCAGCATCTATGGTTGGCTGCGTCGCAACAATCATATCGATATTCAGGCATTAGCATGCAAAGTGCTGGCTGGCCTCATTGGCTTGCAGCATTAACTGAAAGGCTTAACCAGCAGTTTGATACGCGCTTTAATAGCGCACTTGCCAATCATTATCGTGGTGGGCAGGACAAAATGGGGTGGCATAGTGATGATGAGCCTGAGCTGGGTCAGAATCCGGTCATTGCTATTGTATCCTTAGGTGTTGCAAGATACCTTGGCGTGCGACGCAAGGGTGAGACAAAAATGCTGGAAAAAGTATGCCTAGATCACGGTAGCTTGTTACTTATGCCATCTGGGTTTCAGTCGCATTGGCAGCACGCTTTACTTGCCCAAAGCCCACAGCTTGTAACGCAAAGTCGCTACAGTTTGACCTTTCGCCACACTGGCGATCAACATGATGCACGGAGACTATTATGATCCCACTTTATGACGCATCGCCTGCACTGGCTGAATACAAGGTAACATTGCAACAAGTGGCGAGCCGAGTATTTGCCGAGTTACCTGAAGAGCTTACAGCACGGCAAGTGCTGAGCGGCGAGTATGTCGAGTTTCCGGAACATAGTGACACCGACTTGGCGCTACTCCACGAAGGTTATATACGGCTTTATTATCGCAATCAGCACGTGCTCACGCTTGAGCCTGGCGATCCGATATTCGCACTGCCAACGGATTTTTCCTTGCGAGCCGAAGGCGCTTGCGAAGTGTATCTAATGCCGCTGCACCAGTTGCAAAGCAACACAGAGTTACTAGCTGACTGGCTCACATTATTGACCCGCTGGCCTGGCTGTCTTTTTGAGCAAATACGTCAGTACACACCGGTGGAGGTACACGAACTTCCTGAGCATCGCCTCTTTAAGCCGGACGATACCATTATCGAGCAAGGGTCTCTGCCAGACTATGTTTACTCTTTGGTTGAAGGGGAAGCTGAAGTTGTGCGCAATGGCAAGCAGGTAGCAACTATTGTCGCCGGTGAGATATTTGGCGCAATGTCGATATTACATGGAGAGCGTCGAACAGCCTCTGTTGTTGCCAAGCAGCATTGCACGGTACTAGCAGTGCCTGCTGCACAGTTTGATTTACTTATTCGCACTAGTCCACATTTGATTATGGGGTTGATGAAGTCGATGGCAGCGAATATTGTCAACGCCAACGATAAACTACTGTCGTCATAATCCAAGGCCTGCTCAGCACGTATTGATTCAGCGGGCCGTTAATTGGGAGCATTGCTTTGGCTGGAGATGACTTCGCGACATTGCAGCAGTGGTTTGCGCAAGAAATTGCAGCGCAAAATATTGATTGGCAACGCGAACCCATGTCGATCGACGGGGTGAGCAATTTTGACTATCAAGCTAATGCTCTCATTCAGCAAGCCGAACGCCACTGGCGCCTTAAGTACGGGTTTAGCCCATCGCCAGTTACCTTGCAGAAAGCATTCTATGCCGCCTTAATTAAACCGGCAAAACCATCACGCTGGCGACAGTTTATTCAACGTATTAAGAGGCAATAATTTGTTCAGTATTACTGATTCTCACCTAGGCGAGCAGGCCTCCCACCTAGTTGCAGGAGAAACCAATAAAATCGCCAACTTGTCGAACCTTGCCGCGTTGCTAATGCATAGTATCAAGGGGTTAAACTGGGCTGGTTTTTATCTAGTTGATGCGCCTGAGGAGCTAGTTTTAGGGCCTTTTCAAGGGCTGCCAGCTTGTATACGAATCCCTTTCGCTAAGGGCGTGTGTGGTGCCGCCGCTAGGCTTCAGCAAACCCAGCTTGTCGGCGACGTGCTGCGATTCGAAGGGCATATTGCTTGTGATGTGAATACCAGAAGTGAGCTTGTTGTGCCGATTGTCGTGGCAGGCAGCACTGTTGCTGTAATCGATTTAGACTCGCCACATACAGGGCATTTTACCAATGAACATGCTGAACAAGTGGAGGCGGTTGCTCAGTTGGTTGCCCAGCATTGGCTAAATTGGCACTAATTAAACCATGGGTTTATCGGCTTCTGTTTTCGGCCATGCTACTTGTTAAAACTGATTTCCAACATCGCCTTGCCGGCCTCGCCCGCAATAGGGATGCAAATGACCCGTTGCGGCGAGAAGTGCATAATATAGTGTTCTTCCCCGTCGATGATCTTCGGCTGTGCCAACTCAAAATCATAACCCTTTTCAGCTAAACGCATCTTGGCGCCGCCTGTTAGCATATTGGTGATTTCGCCGACTAAGTCGCGAAGCTCTTTGTCTAGATCTGCTTCTGGCTCACCCAGCATGTTGGTAAAAACGGCTTCAATTAATGGTCGGTCAAAGCTAATTGCCAACGACCCTTGCACTTGTGGGCCCTTCATTTCGATAAAGCCGGTGAGTACGCCAGCCGCTCGCGCATCCGCCTTAAGCTTTGGCTTATCTGGCTGCACAGGTACCATTGCCATGGTAGACATAACATCGATAAACGACGCTAAGAAAGGGTTAATAAATTCAACATTCATAGACTGCACCCAACGAATCTACTGTAAGATTAGCATTCACCGAATGGGTACGTGGTAAACATCAAAAAGAAAACGGAAAATAATTTATGACATCTTTGTCAGGTTGGTTGTTAGTAGGTCGAGGCAGCGAGCAGCGCATTGTGTTGATTGCGCATCATAATGAAACCGGCGCCTTTGGCATTTGTTTAAACGATGCTAGCGACACTAGCTGGGAGCAAGTGTTTGGCGACGACATCGCCGCGGCGGTGAAGCAGAACCCTATCTTTATTGGTGGGCCAGATAAAGAAGACAAACCCTGGGTATTACACCCGGTCGTGCCAGACATAGCCTTTGAAAATTCACTCGAATTAGGTGCTGCGCAGTTAACCTTATCGCTTGATGGGCTAAGTGTTGCTGCCAGTGGTGATTTTGGGGCGCTAGCTAGAATTGGTTTTGGTGTGTATACCTGGCAGCCGGGTGAGCTTGAAGCGTCGGTATCGGATAATAAAGACTGGCAAATCATTCCAGCAAGCGATGCTATTTTATTTAGCATTGGCCAAGATCGGCTATATGAAACCTGTGTGCAAGTAGCGGATGCGCTGGCAAAAAAAATGGCCGATCAGTCTTAAGACTGACCGGCCGCGCTTCTCTCATTGGTTTGAGATCTGTGCGACATCATAATTATTATGAATGCCGACACTTCAATCATAGCGAGAAAATCATCGTAATTGCAAAATAAATAAGCATGGCCTTAGCCAGTACTTTGTCTGCAGCACGGCCTTTCAAGTTGAAAAAAAGCAAACTACCCCAATCAATAGTGTGAGTAATCTTGACGGTTTTAGGCTCGTGCTGTTAAGAACCAAATCGATAATTTGACGTAATTACCAACAAGGTAACATTTATTTATCGTAACTAGTCCTACTGATAGAGACCAATTATCGTTAATAAGTGAAGTCAGTCGAAACCGCGAAGCCGAGGAGTGCGATATGACAACGACAATTGTAATTATTACTGCAGTAACCGCATTGCTTGCTGCTGGCGCAGCTAAAAAAGCAAAAGCCATGCAGCCTAAGCGAGTACCTGTGCCAGTGCGCCGCCGGGATGACCAGCGCTAAAATTCGGTAACTACTTACTATTTTCTTAAGGGCGCACGCACAGCGAATGTGATGAAATGATTGTACTGCGCCACTTTACTCCTACAATAGCGAGCATAAAAAGCACTTCTGTAGGAGTCCAACATGTCAAAGCAGTTTAAAGTATTTATCGACGGTGAAGCGGGCACGACTGGCCTGCAAATCCGTGACCGCCTCGCCCATCACCCGCATATTGAGCTAGTCAGTATCGATCCAGACTTGCGCAAAGACGACAATGCCAAGCGAGCGCTAATGGCCTCTGTGGATGTAACCGTATTATGTTTGCCCGATGACGCTGCAAAGGCGTCGGCTGCTTTGGCCGATGAGGCTGGCTGTCGCGTATTGGATGCAAGCTCGGCGCATCGCGTACAGGATGGTTGGGTATATGGCATGCCCGAACTGAGCCCAGACCAACGGCAAGCCATTGCAAACGCACAGCGGGTATCTAACCCAGGTTGTTATGCCACGGGTGCAACCCTGTTGTTGAAGCCTTTAACACAAGCGGGCGTGTTAAAAGACAGTGCCCGCATCTCAATAAATGCCGTTTCTGGTTATACCGGTGGTGGTAAAGCATTAATCGAAACCTATGAAGCGGCCAATCCTGCCTCGGCTTACGCCCTATACGGGATGAACTTTGAGCACAAACATATCAAAGAAATCCGCCAGTGGGGCGCTTTGTCACACAAGCCAAACTTTTTCCCAAGTGTGGTGAACCTACCGCAAGGCATGGTGATACAAATACCTTTGCATCGTGATGACCTTAGCAATGAGCAAGCAAACTTGGCGCAGGTGTTGGAAGACTATTATGCCGGTCAAAAGTTTGTCCGTGTGCTGAAACCCGAGCAGGTGTTAGCCAATAACTTTTTCCATGTAGAAGGCGTGGCGGGTACTAATTACTGCGATGTGACAGCCATTCACGATGCTGATCAGGATCGCCATCTGCTCATCGCTCGCTTGGACAACCTAGGTAAGGGTGCTAGTGGCGCCTGTGTGCAAAACCTAAATATCATGCTTGGTCTTGCCGAAGACTTGTGTGTCACGCTAGGTTGAGCGCGTTAATCATCCCGTGTTGCCGCCATTTGATTGGCAGCACGGATGATCTGCTTACGATCAAGATTTAAAATATCGATCACATTGCTCGCTTCAGGTGTGTCAATCACTTCGGTGATCGGCAAACCGACGAATAAGCTGCGACCCATTACGACGGCAAAATTAATAACGTTCAAAATTGATTCGTTATAGCGCTTGTTGAGCTCACCGGCCACTAGGGCCGTGCGACAATGGGTTTCGCTCATTGCCCAGCGCTTGGCAATCAAATAACTAATTCTGGGCGCAGTTGGTACTAGGGCGGCAACACTCTGGTAGCCGTTTTGATACAGCTCATCAGCTCGGTTCTGTTGATCAATTTCGATTACAATAGGTAAGCGGCCAATATTATGTAGCATGGCGCACATGGTGACTTCGCCAACATTGTGTCGCGTCCAGGTTGCCAAGTAACGCGCTGCTGCAATGACCCAATAGTTTTCTTGCCAATGTTGATCGAACCAAACCCGAGCCGCTTGGCTTCTGGGAATATAGAGCGTTCTTAACGCTGCGCGCATAGCTAATGACTGGGCATAATCTACACCTACGCGAATAATCGCTTCACGTACTGACTTTACCGGCTCGACCCCTCGATAAAAGGCGCTATTAGCTTGCCCAATGAACACGGTGGCAATGCCGACATTGCTTTCAACCGAATAAATTAACTCATGTAAATCTAGTGGTTCAGACATCACCACATCACGAATGATGGCTGCCTGCTTCGGCAGTGACGGCAGTTGTACATTGCCTGCAAGTACCTGGCCACCAATCTTAGACAAGTAATGTTGGTAGTTATTCATTGCCGAAAAGACGCTCCACTAATAATCAAAACGTGCATCACATTTGCGTGCAGTTCTTTCAGCATAGCTAACCTTGCATGCGAAGTTTGATTTAGCGAGCAAGAGTTTAGATGTTTGCCGTTATTGACAGACATAATCGTTGCGCTTTATGGATATATCAAAAAATTTTGATATATTTCTTGAGAGTCACCGTATGCATTGATAACCTTCGCCGCAATGAATAATGAGCCTAACATTTTGATGCTAGCAAAACGCTACAAAGCACTAGGAGATGAACTACGCTTGCGGGTACTGCGCGCTTTGCGTGACGACAGCTTTGGGGTGCTAGAGCTAAGCGAGATTTTTTCCATGCGTCAGAGTGGTATGAGCCATCATTTAAAAACGCTGGCCAATGCCGGGTTGGTTACAACTCGCAGAGAAGGTACGTCGGTGTTTTATCGGCGCTGCGTAGTCGCGCAAGACTCTGTGATACAAGCGATTTTGCAAGAGCTAGATGTGGCGCCACTCGATGAAGAAGTAGCACGTGGCGTTGAAAAAATTCGGGCGGAGAGACTACAGCAAGCGCAGGCGTTTTTCGCCAAAAATGCTGAACGGTTTGAGGTCCAGCAAGAGCTGATCTCTGACTTTGAGCAGTATGCTGACCTCGCCGAAAGCATGCTAGCACTGGCTACAGGGCAGCAGAAAAAAGTGATTGAACTGGGTCCAGGTACAGGCCAGTTTATCGCCACGTTAGCGCAGCGTTATCAGCATGTATGTGCGGTTGATATTTCCGAGCAAATGCTCGCGCAAGCAAAAAAGCGCAACCAAGCATTGGCATTAAAGAACGTTAGCTATGTGCATGGGGAGCTTGGTGATTTGGCAGATCAAACAGTTGATGCCATTGTCGCCAACATGGTGCTGCATCATATGCCAGCCCCAGCTGATGTGTTTCGCCATAGCGGGCATATGCTGAGCAATGGCGGAGTGCTATTGGTTACCGATCTCTGTGAGCACGATCAAGCTTGGGCGCGTGAAGCCTGTGGTGATATGTGGCTCGGGTTCGATCAGCAGCAGCTAGTCGACTGGGCAGCTCAGGCGGGGCTTGCGTTGCACCAATCAAGTTTTATGGCATTGCGCAACGGTTTTCAGGTGCAGTGCTTACTATTTGAAAAGAACGTTTGAAAAAACGAAACGATAAACTTAAGCGGTAGGGCCGGGGTGGCACCGCCAATTTGCTATTTAGAGGGTAAATCTAGTGAGCGAATATAAAATTTTTACATCGGAATCTGTATCAGAAGGCCATCCAGACAAAATGGCAGACCAGATTTCGGATGCCATCCTTGATGCCATTATCAAAGATGACCCACACGCACGTGTAGCGGTAGAAACCATGGTGAAAACCGGCATGGTAATTGTTGCCGGTGAAGTGCGCACTAGCACTTACGTTGACTTAGAAGATCTGGTGCGTGATGTTGTGCGTGACATTGGTTACACCAGCTCAGACGTAGGTTTCGATGCTGACAGCTGCGCCGTCATCAATGCAATTGGTAAGCAGTCTGCCGACATCGCGGTGGGCGTTGACGAAGCAGAAGATAAAGACTTAGGCGCCGGTGACCAAGGCCTAATGTTTGGTTTTGCTACCAACGAAACACCAAACCTAATGCCTGCGGCACTTTATTACTCACACCGTTTGGTTGAGAAACAAGCTGAACTGCGCAAATCTGGCGAGCTACCTTGGCTGCGCCCAGATGCAAAAAGCCAGGTAACGCTACGTTACGACGACAACGGTAAACCAGAAGCCGTTGAGGCGGTGGTTCTATCTACCCAGCACGACCCTTCGATCAGCCTTGAAGAATTACGTGAAGCGGTACTAGAAAAAATCATCAAGCCTGTACTGCCAGCCGAGTGGTTGCATGAAGGCACGCTATACCACATCAACCCAACCGGAATTTTCGTAATCGGTGGTCCCGTTGGTGACTGTGGTCTAACCGGTCGTAAGATTATTGTAGACACCTACGGTGGTGCTGCGCGTCACGGTGGTGGTGCATTCTCTGGTAAAGACCCATCAAAAGTAGACCGCTCAGCTGCTTATGCTGGTCGCTATGTAGCGAAGAACGTTGTGGCGGCGGGCCTTGCTGATAAGTGTGAGATTCAAGTGTCTTACGCTATTGGTGTTGCTGAGCCAACGTCGATCGCGATCAATACCTTTGGCACCAACAAAATCGACGAAGACAAGATCGCAGAGCTAGTTCGTGAGCACTTCGATCTTCGTCCGCGTGGCATCATCGAAATGCTAGATTTGCGCAAGCCAATCTACCGCGCGACAGCAGCGTACGGTCACTTTGGTCGTGAAGACCAAGGCTTCTCGTGGGAGAAAACCGACAAAGCAGCTGCACTACGCGCTGCGGCAGGCCTGTAATTGCTTGCTGCGTTGCCCGGCCAAAAAAATGGCCGTGCAACCTATGGTGATTTTGTAACTGGATTCCCGCCTGCGCGGGAATGACGGGTAAAAAATTACGCTTGGTAACTGGATTTCCGCCTGTGCGGGAATGACGGTACATCGTAGGTTTTACGAAGCGCAGCTTCGGGAAACAAATTTAAACATGTTGCCCAGCCAAAAAATCGGCTTTGCCACCTACGATTAGTTACTCAACGAATGACGAACTCCTTGAGGGGCGCTGCAGCAGTGACACTGTCAGGCTCAGGGTAGTGCGATAAAATTTAAGCCAGCTTGCTGGAAGAAACGGCGCCCGGTTCAAACAATTGGAGACTATCTAATGACTGCACCGGAAAACTTTACTGATTACAAAGTTGCAGATATCAACCTAGCCGACTTTGGTCGCCGTGAAATTGAAATCGCTGAAACTGAAATGCCTGCACTCATGGCATTGCGCCGCAAATACAAAGCTGAACAGCCACTAGCTGGCGCTCGCATCATGGGTTGTATCCACATGACAATCCAAACAGCCGTGCTGATTGAAACGCTCGTTGAGCTTGGCGCTGAGGTTCGCTGGTCTAGCTGTAACATCTTCTCTACGCAGGATCACGCAGCAGCGGCAATTGCTGCACGTGGTATCCCTGTATTCGCTTGGAAAGGCGAAACCGAAGAAGAATACGTTTGGTGTCTACACAAAACCATTGGTGCAGACGTCGACGGTTGGCAGCCAAACCTAATCTTGGATGACGGTGGTGACCTAACTGAAGTACTACACAACGAGTATGCAGCAATGCTCGACAGCATCCACGGTATCTCAGAAGAGACGACGACTGGTGTGCACCGTCTACTAGAAATGCTAGAAAAAGGCACATTGAAAGTGCCTGCGATCAACGTAAACGACGCGGTGACTAAGTCGAAGAACGACAACAAATATGGTTGCCGTCACTCATTAAACGACGCCATCAAGCGTGCAACTGACCACCTACTTGCGGGTAAAAAAGCCTTGGTGATCGGTTATGGTGACGTTGGTAAAGGCTCAGCGCAATCACTTCGCCAAGAAGGCATGATTGTTCGTGTAACCGAAGCGGACCCAATCTGTGCTATGCAAGCGTGCATGGACGGTTTTGAAGTGGTATCACCATACAAAAACGGTATCAACACGGGTGAGCTAGATTGCATCAATGAAGCCCTGCTAGGTGACACAGATCTAATTGTTACCACAACCGGTAACTACGATGTTTGTGACAAAAACATGCTACAGAAAGTTAAAAAGCATGCTGTGGTATGTAACATTGGTCACTTCGACAACGAAATCGACACCAAGTTCATGCGCGAAAACTGGAAGTGGGAAGAAGTGAAACCACAGGTGCACCGCGTTTACCGAGCTGAAGGTCGTGAAGACTACATCATCCTGTTGTCTGAAGGCCGACTAGTGAACCTAGGCAATGCAACAGGTCACCCATCGCGTATTATGGATGGTTCGTTTGCTAACCAAGTATTAGCACAAATGTACTTGTTCGAGCATAAGTTTGCCGAACTACCTGCTGGTGAAAAAGCAAAAGGCTTGTATGTGAAAGTGCTACCGAAGAAGCTAGATGAAGAAGTGGCAGCAGAGATGGTGCGTGGCTTCGGCGGTGTGATTACCACGTTAACCAAAGAGCAAGCGGCTTATATTAATGTACCAGTTGACGGCCCATTCAAGCCAGAAAGCTATAAGTACTAAGATCAGCCCATAAGTTGATCGGTGCGCCGCCTGGCGCACCAACTATTTAGGAGAAGTAACATGTCTGAATTAACAGTGTCTTTCGAATTCTTCCCACCGAAGACCGACAAAGGCATGGAAAACTTGCGCAAAGTGCGCAGTGAGTTGGCAGAGGAAGTGCCTAATTTCTTCTCGGTAACCTATGGTGCTGGTGGTTCAACGCAAGATCGCACGTTCAAAACTGTGGCTGAGTTTAATGCAATGGAAACCGCGACAGCGCCACACCTAACCTGTGTGGGCGCAACGGTGGAAGGCTTGCATGAACTGTTAGGCAAATACAAAGACATTGGCGTTAATCGCATTGTTGCACTGCGTGGCGACCTGCCAAGTGGTACGGTGGGCGGTACCGGTGAATTTCGTTACGCTAGTGACCTTGTAGCGTTTCTAAAAGAACATTACGGTGATGTATTTAAGCTCGAAGTGGCTGCCTACCCAGAAATGCACCCGCAGGCGCCTAACTTCAATGCCGATATCGAAAACTTCGTCACTAAAGCGAAAGCCGGTGCCGACTCAGCTTTAACGCAATACTTTTTTAATCCAGACGCTTACTTCCACTTTGTAGAGCAGGTGCAAAAGCGTGGGGTGGATATTCCAATTATTCCAGGCATCATGCCAATCATTAACTATAGCAATCTTGCTCGCTTCTCAGATGCATGTGGTGCAGAGATTCCACGTTGGATTCGCAAGCAATTAGAAAGCTATGGCGATGATGTGGAAAGCATTCAGAAGTTTGGCGAAGAAGTGGTGACCGAACTTACGGGTTGTCTGATTGATGGCGGAGCCCCAGGCATTCATTTCTATACAATGAATAAGTCAGAACCAACGCTGAATATCATGGAAAACCTCGGCTTGCGCATACACCAGCAAGAAGACGTTGAAATTATTTAGGGTTACTTGCCACAACGAAAACAAAAAAAAGGCGCCGATAGGGCGCCTTTTTAGTGTGTAAGTCAAAGGTTTAGTCAGGGTCATGCTCAGCGGTATGCGGCTCGAGGAGTCGCATTAAGTCGAGCACAATATACTGATGATCTTGGTAGAGAATAGTGCCGCGCACGCCTTCTCGATCATTGCCGACTGACTCGATGCTGTCTTGAGGTGCTCGAAAAATTTCACCCGCTTCGGTAATACGAATAGCCTGCAAGCTGTCTTCCAGCTCAAATGTTAGTAGTTGTGGTGAGTCACTAATAGCTGGCGCGTTCATCAGCCTAGCGAGGTCATGCACAACAATGGATGTGCCGCGCACATCTACAATGCCAACTACATCCAAATCAGAGCCCGGAACTGGGTTGATCTCTGGGCACGGGACAATGTCGCGTATGCCAATCACAGATTGCGCGAACCATTGTTCACCCACTTTAAAACTTAGCCATAGATCGGTTTCATCAGACATAAAATTTTCAACACTAAGTAATTATTAATAGGCTTCGGGTAGTGAAGTGCCACTACTCTATAAGTAAGGCACAGCATTGCGTATTTTGCGAGTTTTCCAATAAAAATTTACCAACCCTCGCCAATCATTTGAACATGCCTAGGTTACGGGCTTGGCTGTGGTTGTATTGGCTTGTTGCAAAGCAACAGGCGATGACCAGTTTTGTTGGTTTGTTTCTCAAAATGTGGCTATTTGTTAACCAATAAGTATTTAGAGTTGAAATTAAACTACGAAATAACATATAGTAGTCAATACATTCTAACCATCGTACTAAACATGGAATCTGACATTAGGCTTAGATCACCGAACGCAACTGACGGCATGTCAGTGCATCAGTTGATCGACCGATGCCAACCACTCGACCCCAATTCCTCCTACTGTAATCTGCTTCAATGCACGCACTTCTCGGACACCTGTGTGATTGCCTCGGCGAGCTCTGACGAGCAAGACGTCTATGGCTTCATCTCTGCGTACCAAAAACCTGCTGCACCTGACACTCTGTTTGTCTGGCAGGTTGCGGTCGATTCCCGAGCGCGTGGCCAAGGTCTAGCAAGCAAAATGTTAGACGAGATTTTGAGCCGGCCTGCATTGAACGAAGTTCGCTACATCGAAACCACCATCACGGCGGATAACGATGCTTCGCAGCGACTCTTCCAAGCGTTTGCGCGGCGCTATCAAGCTGAGCATGACGTCAATGAGTTTTTTGATCGTCAACGCCATTTCAAAGATCAACACGACAGTGAGCTGCTGCACCGTATCG
Source organism: Salinibius halmophilus (assembly GCF_003577475.1). Lineage (GTDB taxonomy): Bacteria > Pseudomonadota > Gammaproteobacteria > Pseudomonadales > Natronospirillaceae > Salinibius > Salinibius halmophilus. The sequence continues at coordinate 52,903 of NZ_QPEP01000014.1, read as the reverse complement.
GACCGATTGTCCGTCCAGCTCCAGCGTCTTAATAGATTTATAGAGGATATTTATCATGGAAATTTTTCAGCAAGTCGAATCATCGGTACGTTCATATTGTCGCTCATTCCCAGTAGTGTTCAGCCAAGCGCGTGAAGCGTCGCTGTTTACCACTGATGGCACGCGCTACATCGATTTCTTAGCGGGCGCTGGTACATTGAACTACGGCCACAACAACCCAGTACTAAAAGCAGCATTGCTTGAGTACATTCAGCAAGATGGCGTGACGCATGGCCTAGACATGTACACAGAAGCGAAAGAATCATTCTTGAATGCATTCCAATCGCACATTCTTGAGCCACGTGACATGGAATACAAAATCATGTTCACCGGCCCAACGGGTACTAACGCAGTAGAAGCGGCACTAAAGATTGCACGTAAGAAAACCGGTCGTACCGACATTTTGTCGTTCACCAACGGTTTCCATGGCTGCACGCTGGGCGCCTTGGGTATCACTGGTAACTCAAGCAAGCGCTCTGGTGCAGGCATTCCTGCAGTGGGTGTTCAACGTGCCCCGTTTGAGGGCTATTACGGCAAAGATATCGACACCATTGCGATGATTGACAAACTATTGTCTGATCCTTCATCTGGTTACGATAAGCCAGCAGCAGCGATCTTTGAGCCAATTCAAGGTGAAGGTGGTCTAACGGCTGCATCAGTTGAGTGGATGCAAGGCCTTGAGCGCTTGTGCCGCAAGCACGACATTTTATTGATTGCTGATGACATTCAGTCAGGTAATGGTCGTTCAGGTGACTTCTTCGCCTTTGAAGCGGCTGGTATCTCACCAGACATGATCACTTGTTCGAAGTCTCTATCTGGTTATGGTTTGCCTTTCGCCATCATGCTGTTGAAACCTGAACTAGACATTTTCTCGCCAGGCGAGCACAACGGTACCTTCCGCGGTAACAACCTTGCGTTTGTGACAGCGACGAAAACCATTGAGCACTACTGGGCAGATGATCGCTTTATCAATGCTGTACGCGCTAAGTGCGATATTCTGAAAGATCGTTTACAAGCGATCACTGATCAATACCCAGAACAGATCAACATGAAAGGCCGTGGCTTCATGCGTGGCATTGAAATGCCAAATGGTGACATTGCCGCAGAGATTACTGCCGAATGTTTCCAAAACAACCTAATCATCGAAACCTCTGGTAGCGAAGATCAGGTTGTTAAGTGCTTGATCCCGCTAATCGTTGCTGAAGACGACCTAAACGAAGGTCTAGACATTCTTGAAGCAGCAGTGAAAAAAGTTTTGGGTAGCAAGAAGCACTTCGACGCTTAAGTATAATTGAAGGCTAACTTTTAGATTAATTGGCTTGCTGCATGTATTGCAGCAGGCCCAGATTTTTTGGGTTTAAAAAAATGATCGTACGTAAATTGCAAGATTGCATTGATACCGAACGCCAGATGAAATCAGAAAACTGGAACTCAGTTCGATTGTCATTAAAAGACGACAACATGGGCTTCTCGTTTCACATCACAACTATTTATGCTGGCACTGAAACGCCGATCCACTACCAAAACCACTTAGAAACGGTTTACTGCATTAGTGGTGAAGGGGAAGTAGAAACCGTTGCGGATGGCAAAATCCACAAGATTGAGCCAGGCACGGTTTACATCTTAGATAAGCACGACAAGCATTTGCTACGCGCGTCAAAAGAAATGCAGCTTGCTTGTGTATTCAACCCGCCATTGCACGGGCGTGAACACCACGACGAGAACGGCGTATACCCACTTGAAGCCGAGTCTGTCACCGACTAAGCGTTGCGATAAATCAGTTTTATTTAGCAATTTCTTAGACTTTGCGGAAAAGCAACCGAAGGTGACAAAAAAATAGTCACTGCTTTTGTCAACTTCGGTGTATATTTCGCATCTGTGACAAGCACAGTTGGCGCAAGCCAACGCAGAATTTAGACATAGGGCATCAAGATGGGCCAACATACTATTGAGAAGATCGGCGGTACGTCGATGTCAGACTGGCAAGCTTGCCGTGACAACATCTTCTTACTTGACCGTGACAATCCATATAATCGTGGTTTTGTTGTATCTGCATACGGCGGCGTAACCAACAAGCTGCTTGAGCACAAGAAAACCGATGAGCCTGGCGTATACGCGTTGTTTACCAACAACGACAGCGACTGGGCGTGGGGTGATGCGATGACACAATTGTCGCAGTACCTATGCCAAATTAACAAAGGGCTATTCCCCGACCCACTAATGCTAGAGCAGGCTGATCGCTTTATTCAAGAGCGTGTTGAAGGCGTGCGTAATGCATTAGTAGACCTGCAGCGCTTATGTTCGTATGGCCACTTTCACCTAGATAACCACCTGTTAACCGTGCGTGAAATGCTGGCAGGTATTGGTGAAGCACACTCGGCTTACAACACTGCATTGTTGTTGCGTAATGAAGGTGTGAATGCGCGCTTTGTTGACCTAACAGGTTGGCGTGAGCAGGTAACACACAACATGGACGACAAGATTAAACTGTCGTTTAAACACATCGATTTCAGCAAAGAGTTGCCAATTATCACTGGCTACACTAACTGCTCTGAAGGCCTGATGCGCACGTTTGATCGTGGCTACTCAGAAATTACTTTCAGTAAAATTGCTGAGCTAACCGATGCGCGCGAAGCCATTATTCACAAAGAGTATCACTTGTCGTCAGCTGACCCGAATGTGGTAGGCGTAGACAAGGTGGTACCGATTGGTCGTACTAACTACGACGTGGCCGACCAGCTTTCTATGCTCGGTATGGAAGCGATTCACCCGAAAGCGGCACGTGGTTTACGCGTAAAAGAAATTCCGCTGCGCGTGAAGAACACTTTTGAGCCAGAGCACACAGGTACCTTGATTACAGGTGACTACATCTCAAGCGAGCCTCGCGTTGAGATTATTGCCGGCACGCATACTTTTGCCATCGAAATTTTCGATCAAGAAATGGTGTCGTCGTCTGGTTATGAAGAAACTTTCTTGAAGTTGATTCGCCGCTTTAATGGTAAATCATGTGGTAAAGACATGAATGCCAACAGCATTACCCATTATGTTGATACCAACTTAAAGAATGCTCGCCGCATCGAGCAAGCTATTAAAGATGCTTATGCCACGGCTGAAGTGTCGGTACGCAAAGTATCTATGGTATCGGCGATTGGTTCAGATTTGGCCGTGCCAGGTTTGTTAGCCAAGGCCGTTGCTGCATTGTCGGAAGCTGGTCTTAACATCTTGGCGGTACACCAAGTGCCTCGCCAAGTGGACATTCGCTTCGTAGTAGGCGAAAGTGAATATGAAAAAGCAGTAAGTGCCCTCCACGGTGCTTTAATTGAACCTCATAATCACGACTACGCAATATGTGCCGCATCAATCTAAACAAATATAGATTGCTCATTGCACTTGCAGGCGCCCTCGTGGCGCCTGTTGCATTTGGGCAAGAAGAAAATATAACTGTCACCACTGAGCCGACTCCCATGGTAGAAAGCGCCAGTGAAGCGGATGTGCTTGAGCGTGTTGAGTCGCTTGAGGAGCCCTTGTATAACCCGTTTATCGAGCGTTATTTGATCGATGAAGTGCGCAACCTAAGGGACGAACAGCAGCGTATGCGGGCAGAGTTGATCAAAGAAATTACCGATCGCGAACTGTCAGTCGCCGACCGTGCCATGTCGTACTCCACCAATACGGTTACTTACTTCTTCTATATTTTGGCTGGAGCATCGTCACTACTCGTGCTTGTAGGGTGGAGCTCGCTGCGCGAAGTAAAAGATCGAGTACATAAGTTAGCCGATGAGCAAATTCGCGAGCTGGTTGCCACCTATGAAAAGCGCCTAGATAAAATGGAAGCGCAAATTAAAGTGCGTGGTAAGCAGATTAAAGAAAACGCCGACGAGATTGAGCGTACTAACGAAATCCACTCATTGTGGCTACGTACCTCGCAAGAAGTGAGTGTCGAGAAGCGCATTGAGATTTACGACCAAATCCTACGTTTGCGTCGCGATGACGTAGAAGCCATGACACATAAGGCCGACGACGTACTGGAGCTGCGTGAACCACAATGGGCACTCAACTTGTGTGAGCAAGCCTTGTCGATTGAGCCTGAACACGCGCATGCGCACTATCAAACTGCCTGTGCCTACGCCATGATGGAGCACAACGAACAGGCCATGCAGTCGTTGAAAACTGCTGTAGAGCTATCAAATAGTTACTACAACGAGGCCTTACACGACCCATTGCTGGCCGTATTAGTGGATACCGACTCATTCCAAGCATTGGCCGACTCCTTGTCGTTAAGCTAACCATTGGGTGTGTGTATTAAAATGTGAACATGGACTTGTTCACATTTGTTCTCCTTTCATGTGCAGCCTGCGCCTAGCTTTGCTAATTTTACCCAATCCTCCTCAACACCGCAGAGACGTATCAGTGATTTTGTATCTGATTTAACAGTTTCGCAGCGACTTGCTTTGGCAATCGCGCCATAGATCTTCAAAAGTGCTCAGTGCACTTTTATTACATTGTCAGCCTATTTGACAGTGCCTTCCCTTGTGGAAACTAACAAATTGAAAATTTAACAGGGATATCCTTATGCGCCCTAATGTTTCACCCGAACTGTGGTTGCACGCGCGCTTTACCACGTCGTTGGCGAACTATATTCGTTTGAACTGGCCGAAGTACGCCATGGCTTTATTGGCGTTAATGGCGGTGTCGGTAGTTAGTATTACCTTGCCTTGGTTGGTGGGAAAAACCATTGACGACCTGAAAGCAGGCGAGGTTGCCGCGGCTGGCTTATGGCAGCGTTTTGGTTTTATGCTGATGTTAGGCTTGGCCGGATATGGCTTGCGTTATTATTGGCGTGCCAAACTATTTGGTACCTCTTACCGGCTAAGTGTGGCGCTGCGCCGCCATTTGTATGACCGGTTGAGCAAACTAGGCCCAGCGTTCTTCAATAAGCATCGCACCGGCGATTTAATGGCACGGGCCACCAACGATGTAGACAGCGTTGAAATGGCGGCTGGCGAAGCAGTGTTGGCAGCCTTTGATGGGCTGCTTACCTTTACCGTTGTGCTGATCATGATGGTTGCCATTGTTGATTGGCGTTTGGCTGCCTTGGCATTAATTCCATTTCCCATCATGACCTATGTGTTTCGCCGCATTGGGGTAAGGATGGAGCAGTCTTACAAAGATGCACTCGAGCAGTTTTCTACGCTAAACGATCATACGCAAGAATCGCTGGCGGGCTTGCGTCCGATGCGCGCGCTTGGATTGCAGGGCATTCTGCAGCGTGACTTCGATGCACAAGCAGAAAAAACCTTCGCTTCGAATGCCAAAGTTCAGCGCATTGAAGCACTCTATGAGCCACTAATTCTAGGTTCGTTAGGCTTTTCTACCTTGCTTGCCTTGGCTGGTGGTAGTTATCTAATTTACTTAGATCAGCTCACCATTGGGCAACTAACTAGCTTTAACCTGTACCTAGGGTTGCTGATTTGGCCAATGTTCGCCTTTGGCTGGTTCTTAAATGTGTATCACCGTGGTGCTGCGGCACACGTGCGTTTGTACGAGCTGCTAGTGGAGCCGGATACCCTGCCAGACCACGGCACAGCGCCAGTACCAAGCGAGTATTCACTGAACATTGATATTGCAGAATTTCGCTATCAACCACATCTGCCCGCAGCACTAAAAGATATTCAGTTATCGGTGCGAACTGGGCAGATGATTGGCATTGTTGGGCCAACTGGTTCAGGTAAATCGACACTGCTGCGCCTTATTCAGCGCTACTACGATGTGCAGGACGGCCGTATTACCTTGGCGGGTAAACCCTTGACCGAGTATCCCCTGGATACCCTGCGTGATGTGTTTGCTATGGTGCCGCAAGACCCAATTCTGTTTTCCGACAGCTTGGCCGCTAACATTCGCCTCGGCAAACCAAATGCCAGCGATGAAGAAGTGCTGGCATTTGCTCAGCTTGCCGAACTTGCCCCCGATATCGAGCGTTTGCCGGATGGCTTGGCCACAACGGTTGGTGAAAAAGGGGTAACGCTTTCTGGTGGTCAGCGCCAACGCATTGCCTTGGCACGTGCGCTAATGCGCGATGCCCCTGTGCTGTGTTTAGACGACACCCTATCGGCGGTAGACAACGAAACCGAGCGGCGAATTCTGCAAGCGTTAGCTGGCGAGCAAGGCCAGCGCAGCCTGGTGGTGGTAAGCCATCGGTTAAGTGCTGTGCAAGACGCCGACCTAATTATTGTTTTAAAAGATGGCGAGTGCGCCGAGCAGGGCACCCACGAGCAGTTAATGCAGCTAGAAGATGGCTGGTATGCCCGCATGTACTCACATCAGCAACTGGAGAATCACCTTGAATAAGGCGGTATTTAAGCTGCTGGTTGACCCCCTTAAGCAGCGCCCAAAAGTCTTTCTGATCGCGATTGCCACATTACTAGTGGCTACCGCGGCAGAGGTGGCGGGTCCATTTTTGGTTAAAATATTTATCGATGACTACTTGGTACCAGGTAACTATGCGTCGCACCTGATTGCCACGCTGGCGGCGGTTTATGTGGCAACAGTGGTAGTCTCTGGCATTGGTAGCTATATACAGTTCCGGCTGTTCTCTGGCATTGCGCTGCGCATTATTGCCGACCTGCGCAAAAAAGTGTTCGCCCACGTACTGAGCTTACCGATGCGCTGGCACGACACCTCGATCAGTGGCCAAACGTTGTCGCGCATAACCAACGACACGGAAAGTTTGTTGGAGCTTTATGTCAGCTTCCTATCCAGCATACTAACTGGCTTGGTGTTGATTATTGGCATTCTGATTGGCATGGCATTGTTAGATGTGCAGCTAATGCTAGTGGCATTAGGGATGATTCCTGCCGTTTTGGTGTTGGTGTATGTGTACCAGAAGTTTTCCGGTAAAGCGGTTGCTGATGTACGCGCGCGTAGGGCCGAGCAAAACGTGCATATCTCTGAAGCCATCAATGGCATGTCAGTATTGCAAGCCATGCACCAAACGCAGCGTTATGGTGATGCCTTCAGCAAAGTGAACGAAGGCCAGTACGATGCTCGTATGCGCATCATTCGCACCTCGGGTTTGTTCCTGCGCCCAGCCATGGACATGATCAGTACCACAGTGTTGGCAACCATGATTTTGGTATTTGGTTTTGATGTGATTGGCGGCGTTGCCGAAGTGGGTGTGCTCTATGCGTTTGTCATGTACTTAGGGCGTTTTAGTGAACCCTTGATCGAAATTACTCAGCGCTTTTCGTTATTCCAAACAGCTATGGTGGCGGGTGAGCGCGTGTATAACCTGCTACAGCAAACGGCTGAAGACGAGGGCAAAGACGAGCAGCCAATTCAGGACGCCAGTATCACCATTAACCAGCTAACGTTTGCTTATAAAGCCGACCGCACTGTGTTGCACAACCTGGATATCGACATTCCACAAGGTAAGTTCATTGGGTTGGTTGGGCGTACTGGCTCCGGTAAATCCACCCTGTTGAACTTGCTGCTTGGTCACTACCCAGTGCAGCCCGGGCAAATCATGATTGATGGCCGACCACTCAATAGCTTGAGTGAAGCGAATCGAACCCAAAGCATTGGCCTGATTCCGCAAGAGCCCTTCATTAAAGTAGGCACCTTGCGCGAGAACCTAGTCATGGATCGTGATATCAGCGAAGCCAGCTTGCAAAAAGCCATCGATCAAGCCCAGTTGCGCCCGCTGGTGAATCAGCTGGCTAATGGCTTAGACACCGAGCTAGGCGAGGGTGGGTCGGATTTATCAACAGGTCAGCGCCAGTTAATTGCCATGGCGCGGGCGTTGGCAGCCGAGCCCAAGGTATTGTTATTAGATGAAGCCACCGCCAGCCTCGACTCGCAAACCGAAATGCTGATTCAACAAGCGCTAGATGCGATTAAAGGGGAAGTGACCTTAATTGTGGTAGCGCACCGGTTATCCACCATTCGCCAAGCTGATGAAATCATCCTGCTTGCCGACGGTCACATAGCCGAGCGTGGATTACACCAAGACCTGTTGACCATACCTAATGGCAGGTACGCCAAGTTGTATCAGTATCAAGCAGAGGAAGTTGAGTTGTCGGCGTAGGTTTTACAAACCGCAGGTTTGGGAAACATTGATCGGTGGCGATACATGTTAGCCGAATCAAAGATTCGTCAAACCTACGCGATAACCAAAATCAGCGCCGTTCAAATAACGATCAATCGAGCTCGGCGCTGTTCCGTTAATGTGAAATCCTTGCGGCAAATTAGCCAATTTCAACTAAAACCGATACCAATTTCTGTAACTCTCTCTTTACATTGGCTTTGTCGATCAAGGTCATTGTTAGAAATTGAATCTTCAAAAATATTTTTATTATTTGTATAAATTTAAAATAAATCAGAAAAAATAAATAAAATATTATAAATAATGAATTAATAGATGTATAAATTATACGGTGCGCTAATGGTAAGTAAATTACATACTAAGTAGCATATCTTTTACGCAAGTCGTTTCTGTTTGGTTTTCGCCGTTGACTGCTGATGTGTATCAAGTGCAGTATGAGATGTGAATCACAAAAATGCAGGAAGCGACTTGCTCAGCCTCCCTCGCTGTGGATGGAAGTAGGAAACTTTCGACCACCGTCTTTACAGTCTTAACCGCTCCTGTATATCTGTTGATAAGAACTAAATCGGCTTGTGCGTTGTTAGCAGGCAGGAGAGTAGAGTGAAACAGTATTTTCTTCGGCGCTTGTTGCTGCTGATCCCAACATTTTTAGGGGCGACCTTCTTAATTTTCGCCCTGACGCGGTTTGTGCCAGGTGGCCCGGTTGAGCGCATCATCATGGAATCGTCTGCTATGGGCGGTGCCGAGAGTGGTGGTGGGTCGCGTACCTCGATGATGCTGACCGACCGGCAAATCAACGAGCTAAAAGAATACTACGGCTTAGATGAGCCCATCCCGACTGCTTACCTTGATTGGCTAGGCTCGGTGCTTACATTTGACCTTGGCTACAGCCAACGTTTTTATATGCCGGTAATCGATATGATTGCTGAACGTTTGCCTGTGGCGGCGTTTTTTGGCATCAGTACGTTTCTAATCTCTTATCTCATTTCCATTCCGCTTGGCATTGTAAAAGCCATGCGCCACAACGGAGTCATTGATAACGTCACCTCTTGGTTAATCTTTATTGGTTACGCGGTGCCAGGCTATATCGTGGGTATCCTGCTGTTGTCGTGGTTGTCGTTCGACCTGCAAATATTCCCGATGGGCGGCTTTACCAGTGATAACTTTGATGACCTCACCTTCTGGGGTCAGGTGAAAGATGTAATGTGGCACACCACGCTGCCATTAATCTGTTACCTCATTGCCGACTTCGCCGTGCTAACGGTCACCATGAAAAACAACCTAATGGAAAACCTCAGTGCCGATTATGTGCGCACCGCCGTGGCGAAAGGCTTGTCGTTTAAACAAGCGGTTATGGGCCACGCCTTGCGCAATAGTTTGATTCCATTGGCCTCACACTTTGGCAACTTCTTAACGGTTTTCTTTGCCGGTTCGGTATTGATTGAAGTGATTTTTAACATCGACGGCATTGGCTTGCTAAGTTTTGAAGCGCTAGTGAATAACGACTATCCAGTGGTGATGGGACTGCTGTCTATTACCACCATTTTATTCCTCGTTGGCAACATCGTTTCAGACATTCTGGTTGCCTTAGTTGACCCACGCGTGAAGTACGGGAGCTAAACATGACGGATCAAGCGATTAATCAAACAGCGCCAGCGGCTAAAGCCAAACGTGAGTTTTTTAGCCCGTTAACGCTTAAAAAGCTGCGCCGCTTTCGTGCCATTCGCCGCGGTTATGTGTCGTTTTTAATTTTGGCTGGTTTACTGTTGTTCTCATTGTTTGCTGAGCTATTTATTAATAACCGAGCATTGCTCGTGAAGTACGAAGGCAAGCTGTACTTCCCAACTTACTCAGATGTTTACGTGGGTACCGAGTTTGGCCTCGACTATCAGTACGAGACCAATTACCGCGACCTGCAAGCCAAGTTCGCCGCCGAGGGGGGTGACAACTTTGTCATCATGCCTCTTGTACCTTGGAATGCTTACGAACAAGACTTTATTGAAGGCAGCTTTCCACCTTACCCACCTAGTATGGAGCGCGAGCACTATTTAGGCACCGATGCCATTGGTCGTGATGTACTCGCCCGCCTAGTTTATGGCTTTCGTGTCGCCATGACGTTCGCCATTACAACGGTGGCGGTCAGTATGACCATAGGTGTGATATTTGGTTGCATGATGGGCTACTACGGTGGTTGGGTCGACCTAGTGGGTCAGCGTTTGATTGAGATTATGACGGTGGTGCCGTTTTTATACATCATCATGGTGGTCGCCAATATTCTCCAGCCAAGCGTGTGGGTACTAGCACTGATCTACATTCTTTTTGGCTGGATGGCCTCTACTTGGTATATGCGCTCAATGACCTACAAAGAGCGCGCCCGTGATTATGTGATGGCAGCTAAGTCTATTGGGGTATCGAACCGTCGCATCATCATTAGCCACATTCTGCCCAATACCATGGTCATGATTGTCACCATGGTGCCATTTTTCATGGTTGCCGCCATTGGCGCCTTAACGTCGCTTGACTACCTTGGTTTTGGTGTAAAACCACCAACCCCAAGCTTAGGCGAGCTATTGAAGCAGGGTAAAGCCCACCTAGACAGCCCGTGGATTGTGTCGTCTGCCATTGCCGCCACAACGCTGATTTTGGTGCTGGTGCAGTTTATCGGTGAAGCCATTCGCGAAGCCTTCGACCCTAAGCGATACACCAAATACGAATAAGTTCACAACCCGCCCAGCAAAGCTGGGCCTATAAAAACATAACAATACGAGGGACAAAGCATGAAACCGATAAAGCCCGTAATGGGTTTGCTTTCTGCCGCTATCCTGTCTAGCGCTTTATTAGCTGGCTGTGGTAGTGAGTCTAACGAAACCCCTGCTGCCAACGCCGATGTGGCCGAGCAAACCACTGCTGCCAGCGCTTACCCAGCAACAGCAGAGCTGCCGGCAAACATTGAATGGCTAACCAATGACTCAGACCCAGTGTTCGCCAACGTGGATGCACCAAAAGGTGGCGAAATTACTTACGCTGATTCGTCTTTCCCACTCACCATTCGTGGCTTTGGTCCTGACTCAAACAGCGCGTTTGCTACCTATGTTCGCTCTACTTGGACCACGCCAGTGCTCATGCACCCAAATACGCGTAACTATGTGCCGTATGTTGCAACGCATTGGGCGTATGGTGAAGACGGCAAAACCATTTACTTTAAGTTAAACGAAAATGCGCGCTGGTCGGATGGTGAGCCACTAACGGCCGACGACTACGTGTTTGGTCAAGAGTTCCTAACTTACGAACCACTACAAGCGCCTTGGTATAAAAACTACTTCACCGAAGAAATTGTTGAAATTGCTAAGGTAGATGAGCACACCATTAAGGTGGTGGCGAACTCGAAAAAAGCACCAGATGAGTTGTTATACCAGTTGAACTCTATCCATGCGATTCCTGAGCATGCCGTGAAGCCAGTACTCAACGAAGAGTTTATTCGTGAGCAAAACTGGACCATCTTCCCAGTGCTATCCGCCTACAATTTCACTGAAATTGACATGGGTAAAAAAATCACCATGGAGCGCAACCCAGACTGGTGGGCGAAAGACCTGAAGTACTTCCAAGGCCGTTACAATGTTGACAAAATCAACATTGAAATTGTTCGTGACCTAGACATTCAAAAGCAAGCCCTCAACAAAGGTGAGATTGATGCATTGGCATTGGTATGGCCTGAACAGTGGCACAGCTTTAACGACAACTACTCTGCTTGGGCGAATGGCTACCTAGCAAAAACCTGGGTATATGCCGATGCACCTCAGGGCTTGGCGGGTATTTGGCTAAACCAAGATCACCCTCTATTAGCGAACAAAGACATTCGCTTGGGTGTGGCAGCGTCGCTGAATATCGAAAAAATGATCAATCAAGCACTACGCGGTGACTACACGCATATGCGTACCGTTGGTTCTGGTTATGGTCGTTACACGAATCCTGACGTAAAACGTTACGACTTCGACCCAGACCTAGCACGCGAGCATTTTGCTAAAGCCGGTTACGACCAAATTGGTCCGAATGGCTTCTTGATGAATGATCAAGGCCAAGAGCTAGTCGTTGAACTGCTTTATATGTGGAATGCTCACACTGAGCGTGTTGCCATTTTGACCGAAGAAGCGAAAAAAGCTGGCTTAAACCTAAAGCTAACCTTTATTGAGGGCTCGCAAGGTTGGACGGCAGCACAAGAGAAAAACCACCAGGCTGCGTTCATTGGTATGGGTACGTCTTTCTTCCCAGATCACTTCCAGTATTTCCATTCAGAAAACGCCAAAGCCAACACCAACAGCTTTACTATGATGCGTGATCCAGAGCTGGACCAGTACCTCGAAGCCTACCGCAACGAGTTTGACCCTGCGGCGCGCGAAGCAGCGAACCATAAAGCGGAAGAAATCATTATGGAGAGTGCGGCGTTTATTCCAACGTACTCAGTTCCATTTGACCGCTATGTGCACTGGCGTTGGTTGAAGTTACCTGAAGAGCCAGGTACGTCACTAACTGACTCTCAGTACCTATACGGCGTAGGTGGTTATCACCGCTTCTGGGTAGACCAAGAAGAAAAAGAGCGCACCCTGGCCGCTAAAGCAGCCGGTGAGAAGTTAGACCAGATCAACATCATTGATCGCACATACCAAGCGAAGTAAGTAGGAGCGACAAATGACCGACACCATTCTCTCGGTACGTAATCTCTGTACGGAATTTACCGTCGAGTCTGGAACTGTTCGCGTGCTAGACGGCGTGAGCTTCGATGTTCCAAAAGGTAAAACATTGGGCATTGTGGGCGAGTCTGGCTGCGGCAAGTCGGTCACCGCTGCGTCGATCATGAGGTTGCTACCGCAGCCTCATGGCAAGATTGTCAGTGGCGAGATTCTTTACGATGGTAAAAACCTCGCCACCTTATCTAAAGAAGACATGTACAAGGTTCGTGGCGATAAGATCTCGATGATCTTCCAAGAACCCATGACTGCGCTAAACCCAGTACATACTGTGGGGCGGCAAATTTGCGAGGTGTACGAACTACACCGGCCAGATTACGATAAAGACAAGCGTAAGCAAAAAGCCATACGCATGTTGGAAAAGGTTGGTATTCCCGAGCCAGCCAAGCGTTTTGACGAATACCCACACCAGTTGTCTGGTGGTATGCGCCAGCGCGTAATGATTGCCATTGCACTGGCGTGTGAGCCAGATATCTTGATTGCCGATGAGCCTACCACAGCGCTCGACGTGACCATTCAAGCGCAGATTCTCGACTTGATGAAAAAACTGCAAGACGACAATGGCATGTCGATTATTTTTATTACCCACGACCTAGGCGTTGTGGCTGAAATGTGCGACGAAGTGGTCGTGATGTATGCCGGCCGTGCGGCTGAGCAAGCCGATGTATTTAAACTATTTGAAAACCCAAGCCACCCATACACTCATGGTTTGTTGAGCTCGATTCCCAAGTTAGACAGCCAACCACGTACTCAGCTGCCTACCATTCCTGGATCGGTGCCTAGCCTGTTAAACATGCCATCTGGCTGCAGGTTCCAAAACCGTTGTGATTTCGCCACCGATCAATGCCAGCAAACGCCAGAGCAAACTCTGATAGCCAGTGACCACAAAGTATTTTGCTGGCAATGGCAAACCCTTAACCAGAAGCGTGCGGAGGCATAATTATGGCTGAACCAATTTTACGTATTCGCCAGCTCAAGCAGCACTTCAAACTGGGTGGTGGATTATTTCAGAAGAAAAACTTTGTTTATGCCGTTGATGGCGTGTCGTTTGACTTGTACCCAGGTGAAACCCTAGGTTTAGTTGGCGAGTCGGGTTGTGGTAAATCCACGCTTGGCAAAACCCTGCTACGCCTGCATGAACCCACTGCAGGCACTATTGAGTTTGAAGGCCAAGACATCACGCATTTGGGCGAAAAGGCCATGCGTCGATTGCGCCAAGATATTCAGATTATCTTCCAAGATCCAATGGAGTCGCTCAATGCGCGCCACACCATTGGCATGATTTTAGAAGAACCCATGATGGTGCACGGCATTGGCACCCCAGCTGAGCGTCGCGAACGCGCCAAAGCACTGCTAGAGCGCGTTGGTTTACCACGTGATGCAGTAGACCGCTATCCGCATGAGTTTTCTGGTGGTCAGCGCCAGCGTATTGGCATTGCCCGCGCCATTTCATTAAAGCCTAAGGTCATTGTTTGTGACGAGTCGGTGTCGGCACTAGATGTTTCTGTGCAGTCGCAGGTGCTGAACCTGTTACTCGACCTGCAGCAAGAAATGAACCTAGCGCTAATTTTTATTGCCCACGACCTGTCGGTTGTGCGTCACGTATCGGATCGTGTGGCGGTGATGTACCTAGGCCGTGTGGTAGAGCTAACCGACGCGCATACCATTTATTCATCACCAAAACACCCGTACACCCAGTCATTGATTGATGCGATTCCTATTCCCGATCCGCGCCAGCGCGACCGTGAGCGCATTCGACTAACCGGAGATGTGCCATCGCCAATCAATCCACCAAAAGGCTGCCACTTCGCCGCGCGCTGCCCGCGTGCAATGGATAGGTGTGTCACTGAACAACCACAGTTGATTACCCTGAGCGAAGGCCACGAAGCCGCTTGTTTTCTTAACGAGTAGGTTTTACAAACCGCAGGTTTGGGAAACATTGACCGGTGGTGACACATGTTGCCCGGCGCAAACACACGCGCCGTGCAACCTACGGCTGCAAATCTTGCGAACTATTCATTCGTCATTCTTCATAACCACATGGCACAATTGCCCTCTGTTTTTAAAACGTGAGGGCATATGAGTAAGCTCGAAAAAAATGTCGAAAAATGGTTCTTTGCTACCCGCTGGTTGCTGGCGCCATTTTTTATTGGTTTGATCATTGCGATACTAGCGCTGCTGTTCAAATTTAGCGTCACACTATTCAAGCTGGTGATCGGCGTATTTGAGAACACCGCAGCAGAAGTAATTATCTCCACCCTAACTCTGGTCGATACTGCGCTGCTTGCGGGGTTATTGCTGATCGTTGCATTTAGTGGCTATGAAAACTTTGTTTCCAAGCTAGGCGTTGATGACCATGAAGACCGGCCATCATGGATGGGCAAGGTTGGTTTTTCGGCGTTAAAAATGAAGTTAATCAGTGCCATTGTTGCCATTTCAACCGTTGAGCTACTCAAGGTATTTATCAACCTAGCCGAGTACAGCCCGGATATCCTGTGGTGGAAGGTCGGCATTCACACCACCTTTGTGGTATCGGGCGTATTGTTCGCGTTAACCGATTACATCGCGCGTCGCCCGTAAATCTTTAGTTGGACATACCCGCACCGCGCCATTGTTGGAAAAGTATTGCCAGCACAATGCAGATTAACCCGAGCACTGTGCTTGGGTGGATCTGCTCGCCAACAATAACGGCCAGTAGCACCAGCGAGATAAACGGCGATAAAAAAATTAGGTTACTGGTGCGTGCGGTGTGTTGAGTCAGGGCGAGGGCTTTGCCCCATAAAACAAAGGTGATGCCCATTTCAAAAATACCCACATAAATGGCCGCCACGTTACCCTGCCAAGTAAGGCTTGGCAGCTCACCTTGCCAGGCACTCAATAGCCACAACATAGGCGTGGCGAGGGTAAACCCGACGGTCATCAGCGTGGTGGCGTTAAACTGGCTTGCCCGGGTGATGATCCAATAGCTTGCCCACAGCAGCGTTGAGCCCAAAGCCAAGCCCACACCGGCTAGGTTATCAGGCAGTTCAGGTTGCCCTTGGCTGGCAATGATGACCACCCCAGTGTAGGCCACTAGCATGGCTAACCAGTCGTACCAATGTAGGCGCTGGCGCAAAAAGATCGCCGCCATAATGGGCAAAACCATAGCCCAGCTATAGTTCAACGCTTGGGCTTGCGAGCCCGGTAGCAAATCATAGGCTGCAAACAACACCAAGTAGTAAGCCGTGGGGTTGATGATGGCGACGCTAATGGCCAATCCTGTGTGCTGGCGAATGATCTGCCAGCAGCTGGCAAGCTGATGTCGGCTAAGTAGCCAGAGCACCAACATCGAGGTGCTGCTGGCAATGGTCAGCAGGGTTAGCGGCGAGTAGTGGCGCAGCGCTAGTTCAAATGCCGTGGCCACCGTTGACCACAGAGCCACCGCGGCGAGGGCAAACAATAGGGCTAGTTTTTCGGTTTTAGTACTCATCGGTTACCTTGGTTAATGCAGCTGGCTCAATACTACAGCAAGGCAAAATTCCTCAATAACTATTTGCTAAATATGCTGCCAAAGTTGACTCAAATCATCTAAGGGGAATGTCAAGATAGAACTATATGTAGTGTTTGCTATAGCTTATAAGCACAATATGTAGTTATTTCAAAAGGGAGTTGTTCGTGACGGTTGCACAACAAACTAGCCATCCTCAGGTGGTAAAACGCGACGGATCTGTGGCGCCATTCGACTGGGACCGCATTCGCTATGCCATCGAAAAAGCCATGGTGGCGGCCAATGTCAGTGACCCGACATTTGCCATTCAAATCACCGGTAGTGTCTGTGCCACACTCGATGGCATCGATGAGGTCAATATCAGCGACCTGCAGCAGGCCGTTGAAGATGCCCTGATGGCCAGCAAATACAAAGCCGTGGCACGTACCTATATTGAATACCGCCACGACCGCGACATCGCTCGTGAAAAACACAGTCAGCTCACCAAAGAAATCCGTGGCTTGGTTGAGCAAAGCAACTCAGACCTGCTCAATGAAAATGCCAACAAAGACTCAAAGGTGATCCCCACCCAGCGTGACTTACTTGCTGGCATTGTGGCCAAGCACTATGCCAAACATCACATGCTGCCACGCGCCATTGTGGCGGCACATGATAGTGGCGACATTCACTATCACGACCTCGATTACGCGCCGTTTTTCCCTATGTTTAACTGCATGCTCATCGACCTAAAAGACATGCTGGAAAACGGCTTTAAAATGGGCAATGCCGAAATCGATACGCCTAAGTCGATTACCACGGCCACGGCCGTCACCGCGCAAATTATTGCGCAAGTGGCCAGCCATATTTATGGCGGCACCACCATTCACCAAATTGATGAAGTGCTGGCGCCATATGTTGAGTTAAGCCGCGCTAAGCACCTTAAGATTGCCCATGAATGGCAGGTCGCCGACCCAGAGGGCTATGCTGACCAGCGCACTGAAAAAGAGTGCTTCGATGCCTTTCAGTCGTTGGAATATGAAGTGAATACCCTGCATACCGCCAATGGCCAAACGCCGTTTGTGACCTTTGGTTTTGGTCGTGGTACCAGCCAGGCAGCGCGCTTGATTCAGCAGGCCATCTTGCACAATCGTCTTGCTGGGCTTGGCAAAAACAAGCGCACGGCGATTTTCCCTAAACTGGTATTCGCCCTTGAAGACGGGGTGAATCTCAAGCCAGCCGACCCCAACTACGACATCAAACAACTGGCACTAAAATGCGCCAGCGAGCGCATGTACCCAGATATCCTGAGTGTGCCGAAAGTGGAAGCGGTGACCGGCTCGTTTAAAACGCCAATGGGCTGTCGCTCGTTTTTGAACCCTTGGCATAACGAAGCGGGCGAGTTGGTGCACAATGGTCGCAATAACCTAGGCGTGGTGAGCCTAAACCTGCCGCGTATTGCCCTATTAGCCGAAGGCGACGAACAGCGTTTTTATCAGTTATTAACGCAACGCCTGGCCACCGCCAAAGCCGCGCTGTATACCCGCATTGAACGCTTGCAGTCGGTGAAAGCCCGTGTGGCGCCTATTTTGTACATGGAAGGCGCGTGTGGTGTGCGCCTGAACGCCGATGACAGTGTGGCTGAGTTGTTTAAAAACGGTCGCGCGTCGATCTCGCTTGGCTACATTGGCATTCATGAGGCCGTCGTTGCCCTCTATGGTCAAGATAAGCACCTTTATGACGATAAAGCCCTGCAAGACAAAGCGCTGCAAATCATTGAGCGCCTCAAGCAGGCTGTTAACCAATGGCAGGAAGAATCCGGCTACGGCTTTAGTCTATATGGCACGCCTAGTGAAAACCTGTGCTCACGCTTTTGTAAGCTGGATGCGGCCGTCTTTGGCATGGTGCCTGGCGTGACCGATAAAGGCTATTACACCAATAGCTTCCACCTAGATGTGCAAAAGAAAGTCAGTCCATGGGATAAAATCGACTTTGAAAAGCCATTCCCGGTGGCCTCCAGCGGTGGGTTTATCTGTTATGGCGAGTTTCCCAATATGCGCCACAACCAAGCCGCGCTGGAATCGGTATGGGATTACGCCTATCAGCACGTGCCTTACTACGGCACCAACACGCCGATTGATGAATGCTATGAGTGCGGCCTTAAAGGCGAATTTGATTGCACCAGTGATGGTTTTCAATGCCCAAGTTGTGGCAACCACGACCCACAGAAGGTCTCGGTTACCCGCCGTGTCTGTGGCTACCTCGGCTCACCCGACGCCCGCCCGTTTAACGACGGCAAACAAGAAGAAGTCAAACGCCGAGTAAAGCACTTGTAGTGCGGTGGCCAAATCTATGCATTTCTCAGCTTATTATCCAACTGATGTGGTCAATGGCCCTGGGGTGCGGGCAACCTTGTTTGTCAGTGGTTGCACGCATGCTTGTGAGGGTTGCTATAACCGCGCGACTTGGGGGTTTAGGTTTGGTCAGCTGTTTGATCAGGCGATGATCGAACGTATTGTCGCCGACTTAAACGACCCGCGTGTTCATCGCCAAGGCTTGTCGCTCAGTGGTGGCGACCCCTTGCACCCAAAAAACTTGCCGAGGGTGGATGAACTGATCGACGCCGTACGCCAGCGCTGCCCGGGTAAAGACATCTGGTGTTGGAGTGGGTATCGCATTGAAACCCTGACTAGTGCCCAACAACAGGTGGTCGCCAAGCTTGATGTACTGGTGGATGGCCGCTTTGAGCAATCTCAGCGCAGCCCTGAACTGCCTTGGCAGGGCAGTGCTAACCAGAGAGTGATTTACGTGTCGGCTTGGTATGCGGCAGCTCTGGAGGGTGTTGGGTAAAACTAGCGTGCCATTCAAATAGTTTGTGGCGTGGCATTGGCTTGGCTAGGTAATAGCCTTGCATATGCACACAACCCAATCGCACCAGCTGCTCAGCTTGTTCAAGGGCTTCTACGCCTTCAGCAATTAGCTCAAAACCAAGTAGGTCAGCCAATGAAGCGACTACCAGTACGATGTTGCCATCATTTTCGTTGCTGGCAATGTTGTCGATAAAACGCTTATCAATTTTTAACCGATTAACCTGCAATTGAGCTAGGTAAGCCAGAGATGAATAACCGGTGCCGAAGTCGTCTAGGGCAATTTGGAAACCAAGCCCGCGTAGACGGCTAAATAGCTTTTGCGTGTCTTCTAATGACTGTAGCGCGAGTGACTCAGTCAGTTCAATTTCTACTCGTTGGTTGGGCACGTTGTAGCGCTGGCAAGTTGCAAGCAAACGCTCTATGAAGCCATCTTGATGGAGCTGCTCGGCACTCACGTTAATCGCCACATGAAACTCGCTTTCCACTTGCGTAATCAGGTCTCCCATCTCTTTAATTGAGCGTTGAATCACCCAATCACCAATTTGATTAATCATGCCCGTGTGCTCGGCAATGGGAATAAACTCGCTTGGCGAAATAGCACCGACTTGTGGGTGTTGCCAGCGTAATAAGGCTTCAATGCCTTCCAAGTCTTGGCTCACCACGTTTACCTGTGGTTGATACACTAACTGGAACTCGGCATCAAAATCGGCATCGCGCAAGCCTTGCTCAATCAGATGGCGGCGGCTCTCTTGGCTATGCATGGCCGCAGTGTAGGCGAGAATTCGGTTTTTACCGGCAGCTTTGGCTCGATACATAGCAGTATCGGACGCATGATAGAGCTCGGTAAAGGTTTCACCATCAGTAGGAAATGTTGCAATGCCAAAGCTCATGCCAACTGTGAGTTCGGTGGTGCTGGTTAACTGAATAGGAAGGCTAAACAGCAGGAGCAGTTGATCTGCCAGCGTCCTTGCGCCTAGTTGGTCGGTATCTTCGAGTAGCAGCATAAACTCATCGCCGCCCATGCGCGCAATCAAGTCATCATCACGACAGCGAGCAGTAAGTCTTTTTGCTACTTGCGTAAGTAGTTGATCACCTAGCTGATGACCATGGGTGTCGTTAATGCGTTTGAAATTATCTAGGTCGATGTGTATCAAGCTAAGTGGTTTGCCGCTGCGGGTAGCGCGTTTTAGCGCTTGCTCAACATGGTCCTGAAAGTGCAGGCGATTAGACAGCCCAGTTAGCTCGTCTCGTTGTGCCTGCTGCTGCAATTTTTGCTGCATGGCTTTCAGCTCAGAAATTTCGGTCAATACAGCAACAATGCGACTAGGTTGATTAATACCGGCGCGAATGCGAGACAGCGTTAAGTAGGTAGGAATTAGGTCACCCAATGTTGTGCGGCAAGCAAACTCACCTTGCCAGTAGCCTTCCTCTAAAAGTTTTGTCCAGTGATGGCCTAGACGCGATTCGCTTAAATCAGTTGGTAAAAAGGCTTTAAATGATTGGCCGATAAGGTCTTCGTCTGCAATGCCCACCAAGCTGCACGCCGACTGATTACACCAAGTAATAAATTGTGAATCATCGAGCAGTACCACTGCTTCTTGCATTTGCTGCATAGCATGTTGCATCAACTCAAGCTGAGCTTGCCGCTGTAGGCGGTTACTGATGTCTCGTACGATGATGAAAAAACTACCATCGAGCATTTTCGATAAACGATATTCAACTGGCGTCCGTCGAATTCTGCCATTGAGTGTTGCGGTTTGCTCAAACTCATCGATGTCTATAATTAAATCTTCAAAGGCGTACTTTTGCGCTTCTTCATGCCCAATGCCGGTCATAATTTCAAAGCTAGGGTTAACTTGTTGAACCCGCTCATCAGCATCAAACAATACAAAGGCTTCATTAGCATTGTTGATTAGCTGCTCATGGAGCTGCTTTTGGCTGATGGCTTGCCGGTCGGCCATAATCTGCGAGGTGATGTCGTTGAGCGTGCAAAGATAGCTGTTTTGTTGGTAAATTTTAGCGATGGATAGCTGAACGTACCTTGTGTGGCCATCGACATCTTGTTCAATAAGGTGTTGCCAGTCTTTTTGTGGCTGTCCAAGCTTAATCTTTAAAGAAGCTTTTTCTTGCTCTGGTATCAGTGACCAAAGCGACATATTGGTGACAACCCTGTGTTGCGGGAATAGTCGATGCCAGGCTTGGTTGACGTCTATGACTCGCCAATTACTGTCTAGGCGCATCACTGCTTGTGGCAAGGCATCAATGGTGGCTTTGATAAAAGCTTGGTCTTGCGAATGCGCGTTGCCGGCGTAGTGGGGAACCTCTCTTGCGACACAAAGATAGCGTTTTTGATCAGTTAAATACTGACAGCGAGCGGTAAAGGCTTTCTCGCCACCGTTCACTTGCAGTTGATAAGACACCTCTTGCACGGATTGCAGGCGCTTAGCGTCTTCCAAAGCCATGCCAATGCGCTGTGATATTGGTCCTGGTAGCAGTTTCGCCAAAGGCATGCCCACAGTTTCTTCGACTGTGTAAATCGCTAGGCTGCTGTCGGGTATAAACGCGCCGGTAACCTTGAAGTGTTCATCCAAGTGAAATACAAGGTCGTTGTTCAAGTTTAAATAGTTCGCTAGGTCGCTTTGGCTCGGCATATACTAGTCCCCAATGATGTTACAAGTTTAGCCAAGCTGTGCAAAAAGCGAGGGTTCATTTTTTTGTGTAAGGGGGCGCCTTGAGCGAATCGGCCTTATTAACTGTGGGCACTGGGTTTTACTGGCTGTTACTGGTGTTAGTCACTGTTCGAATTTTAACGAAACGCAGGCACGTGGCTGGCACCATGTCTTGGTTGTTGTTGGTATTACTGCTGCCTGCTGTCGGCATATTGCTCTACTTTTTATTGGGCGAGCTGTCGCTTGGGAAAAAGCGCGAGCAACGGGCTCGTGAAATGGTCAAACCCTACTTGAGCAGCTTGTCTTATCTGCATGACCGAGTCGCCCCGCCTAAACCAGGTGGCGAGCAAGCGTTAGCCATTCACCAAGTGCTTGCTAAGCGGTTAGGGGTGTCGGCGCTTTCGTACCAACATATTCAGCTATTACACACGCCGAAAAGTATTTTTGACGCCTGGCTGCAAGACATCGCTAGCGCGCAAACCAGTATTCGAATGGAGTTCTATATCTGGTTTCCAGGCCAGCGTGTGGATGCCATTGCCGAAGCCTTGATTGCAGCCTGTACTCGCGGCGTATCGGTTGAACTCATCATTGATCATGCCGGCAGTCGTGCCTTCTTTCGTTCTGCCCAGTGCAAAGCTATGCAAGCAGCAGGGATAGAAATTGTACCGGCACTGCCCGTAAAACTTTGGCGTTTTGCTTTTCGTCGCTTAGATTTGCGCATTCATCGTAAACTGATTGTGATAGACGATCAGGTTGCTTACACCGGCTCGATGAATATGGCCGACCCCGAGTGTTTTAATAAAGATGCTGGGTTTGGACAGTGGATCGACATCATGTTGCGATTTCAAGGCACCGCCGCCTTGGGCATTAGCAAGGTGTTTGCTTGGGATTGGGAAGTAGAAACTGGAGAGCGGCGATTGCCCCAGTACACCGAGCAAGTAGGGGTAGCGAATGAATGGTTGTCTATTGTGCCGTCAGGCCCTGGCATTGGCGATGATGTCATCGAGCAAATCGTGCTATCTAGTATTCATCGTAGTAACAAAAAAATAGTCATTTGCACGCCTTACTTTGTGCCGTCAGAAGCAGTATTCGAGTCGCTGTGTCAAGCCGCCAAGCGTGATGTACAGATTGATATCATTGTGCCTAAACACAATAACTCCTGGCTTGTGAAATGGGCGAGCTATTCTTATTACCAAGATCTGCTGCAATTAGGCGCCTGCATCCATAACTTCGACGGTGGCTTGCTGCACACAAAAGCCATTTTGATCGACGATGAACTGGCACTGGTGGGCAGTGTGAACTTGGATATTCGCAGCCTGCAATTAAATTTTGAGTTGTCGGTAGCACTTTTTAGTCAGCATAGTTGCGAGATGATTGGAGCGCTGTTAGAAAGTTATCTTGAAGACAGTGAGCCTGTTCGATTGTCACAGTGGATACAGCGTCCACGCAGAGCCAAAGTTTTGGAACGTGTTATGTACTTTTTGAGTCCTATTTTATAGCGATGGAAAATCTTTCTCCTATTAACAATGCTGAGTTCTCGTTGGCCGAGTTGTTGGATCAAACCAACTGGGTGCACGATTTACCTTGGCAAGATATTCAAGTGCTAGCGCGTTACTTCAAGGCTTATCGTGTTGCGGCAGGTGCCACACTGTTTGAAGAAGGCGAGCAAGCCTCTAGCATGGGGCTTATTGTGGCTGGCAAAATCAAAGTCATTAAAAAAGGCCAATCAGGACAAGAGCGTATACTGGCAGTGATGCGCCCATCACAAACCTTTGGTGAGTTGTCACTAATCGACGGCGCGCCACGCTCAGCCACTGCTGTAGCGATGACCGACGTCACCTTGCTGCTGACTGACAAAGATGCGCTATTCAATATGGCTGAAGTCCACCCTAAACTAGCTTTTCGCTTTACCTTTCGCTTGGCGCAACTACTAAGCCAGCGCTTGCGCCATACTTCGCTTCAGTTAGCCGACTCGCCGAGTTGATCCTGTAGTTTGGAATCTGAGTACTTAGCTTGGATAGTTATGGCACTGCACCAGTTGCTGGTATAACTGGTTGAAATCGCTGTCGCGCCCTGGACTTTGAAAGGTAACTAAGTCCATTAGTTGCAGGGCAATTTCATCGGCTTGGTTGTTTGCCAAGCAATACTGAACACCATCGCGCATCGCCTGCAGTATCCTAGGGTGCTGATATAGCTTGAGCGCATAGCGGTTTAAATCGTCGGTTAGCTTGTTCTGTTCCGGATTTTGATAGGCTGTCAAAATCATATCTTTGCCAAAAAGCATCAGCTCCACGCTAATTTGACTGGCTCTATCTAACCAATTATCGGTTAGGTTAACGCCTGCTGTCGTCGCTGCTAGCACATATAGCCTATGATACTCGTGAAGGTCGATAGACAGCGCGTCGAGCAAGTCATCCTGTTCACTTACCCCTAGGTTTGCCAGTTGATAATCTGGGCTATCGAAGCTTTGCACAAAACTTGCTAATGGCTCTTGGCGCAAGTACTCAATGGGTAGGTTGGCTAACGCTTGCACAACTGCAACTTTGAGTAGTTGTTCACTACTTCCCGGTAATTGAATCTGCTCAATGGCACGCAGCAAGTTAAGGGTGATGTTCTCTGGTTGACTCAACGCTTGTTGCACCAAGGCTATGACTGCTTCTGGGTCTTTTAGATTTTGAAGCTGCAAAACCACGCTGAAGCCATTGAGCAGGCTGCCGAAACAACTGGCCATCGCTAGTTCGCTAATGCGGCGCAAGTCGCTGCAGAACGCCTGCGTTTCACCTAGGTAAGACTCTTTGTCACCCGCTTGAATGAGCGCAAGTGTTTGCAACTGTGAGCGCCAGTTTTGTGCATCCAGTGCGTCTTGCGCTTGCCAGTAGGTTGAAAGTACAGGGCCTAATGCCTGTGGCGCCTGCATTTGCGCTGCTAGTGCTAAATATGTATTGCCATTGCGCCAGCCGTGTTTTGTTAGCCCTTGCTGGATCAATGAGATGGTGGTGGGCGCTTGTTCAAACACACCTCGTTGGCGGCTAAGCGGCCAGATTTCACGCCATATGGCTCGGTATGCATTGCCTGTTTCATCTAATGCTACGGTTTGTGCAAGCAGCTCGTTAAGCTGGTCCGCTTTGGTCATCTCAGCTGGTTCAACGGGTTTGGGCAGGCGCGTTGGTGTAGGCAAAACAGGCATGCTGCGAGTTAATTCTTGTGTTTGCGCGGGCCTTTGCTCTGGTATTGGCAGGGCTACAGGCGGCAGTGTCGCAATAACGTTATTAATCTGGACTTGCGATGTTGAGTTAGTCGTTACCACAACGGCTGGTTGAGATTGACTAAACCAAACCCCACCCGCAATTAGTAACCCAGCAGTAATGATAATGATCCAACGCATAAGCCCAGTTTTTAATAAGTTGTTGTGAGGTATACGCAGGCAAGTTTGGTTTGCGCCAACTAGGCTTTCAATAAAAACCGGAGGAAAACACATGGCCAAGCGACTGAAAAAAGCCAGTTATGAAATGAAGCTAGCCGAGCTGCAATTGGAGCTGGTGAAACTGCAAACCTGGGTAAAAGAAAAGGGCCTAAAAGTGGCTGTGGTGTTTGAGGGGCGTGATGCCGCTGGCAAAGGGGGCGCGATTAAACGCATTACCGAAAAGCTCAACCCTAGGATTTGCCGGGTGGTTGCCCTAGATAAGCCAACTGAGCGCGAGCGCACGCAATGGTACTTTCAACGCTATGTTGCGCACTTGCCAGCGGCGGGTGAAATCGTTTTATTTGATCGCAGCTGGTACAACCGCGCTGGGGTTGAGCGGGTAATGGGGTTTTGCAGTGATGAGGAGTACGACGAATTTCTGCGCTCATGCCCAGAATTCGAGCGGCTATTACTGCGCTCGGGCATTATCTTGCTGAAATACTGGTTTTCGGTATCGGATGAAGAGCAGGAAAAACGGTTTCGTGAACGAATAGCCACGCCAATGAAGCGCTGGAAGTTTAGCCCTATGGATTTACAGTCGCGTGAGCGGTGGGCAGAGTATTCGCAAGCGAAAGATAAAATGTTTGAGTTTACCGACATCAAAGAATGCCCTTGGTGGGTTATCGATGGCAATGATAAACGCCGGGCGCGCCTGAACTGTATTGCTCACTTTTTGGCGCAAGTCGACTACCAAGATATTGAGCACGAACATATTGAACTGCCACCACTGAACGACAAAGGCTATCTGCGCTCACCATATGAAGCGCAGAATTTCGTCCCAGATATTACTAAGGGCTTATAGTTGCTTGGGTGTGAATGCTAGGCACAAGCGTCATGGTATTCACATAGCTTAGAAGCGGCTAAAAGCGATAAGTAATAAAGCTCAACAAGTTGGCTTTACCATTACTTTTGGCTTGCGCTTGCACATCGATAGGTAACCAGTCGTAACCCGCTATGATCACATAGCTCCATTGGTCGCTTAGCTCCCAAAAATGGATAATACCTGTACTCAGGGTGAGTTGGCTTGGATCCAGTTGCTTGGCATTCAACGGAGCATTGGCTGTTGCTAAGGTATGTGTTTTGCTCTGCATGGTTAACCCCAGTGTGGCGATGAAGCCGGGCTGCCCATCTTTAATCCAAATTGGAGCTCCGGTTGAGGCGGTCGCAATATAGGCTGTTGGGTCACTGAATAACTGGCCATAAGTCGCTGACAAAACCGTAGAGTTGGCACTGACTTGCCAGCCTAAACCACCATTAAAGGTAATTCCGGCACCACTGCCAACAGAGAGAAAGTCGTTTATTTGATAGGCATAGTCAACGCCAGCGCCGGTAAAATCAGCGCCAAGTGTGTAGCTGTTTTTGCCGCTTTCTAGCGTGTAGTTTGCCCCATCTGTGCCAATTGACCAGTTTTCTGCTTCGTAGCCAATGATGGGTACTGTTAATAACTGTACTTCATCGGTTTGCACGATCAGTGGGAAATTACTTGCGTCGTAGTTGTCATAGATTTGCTGGTCGGCAATAACGCCAACACCCAAGCGCCAAGGAAAGGTTTCGGCTTGTAGCAAAGTAGAAATAGTGATTGCAACAAGCAAAAGGGTGCTGCGCATACTGTTAATCCTTATTCTTTTTGTTGTGGATGCGCTATTAAACGTCACGAGAGTTGCTGTTTAATGGCAGCTAGGCCGTCCATGATTTTTTCTGTGGTTGCCAGAAGCTCGGTTTTCGATTTTTCAGTAGAGCGCAAGCGCTCGTTGGCATCATATGCGAGCTTCATTAACTTTTCTTCCTGATCTTCATCTAATCCTAAACGAAACAACATAGCTTCTAGATCAGTAATCATATCTAACATCACCGTTTTTACTTTTTCATCGTGATGCTCAAAGGCATTCCGCACGCTGTCAACATTGCTCGCGGTGGCGACCATGACTTCATCTAATAGTTTGATCTGCTCACCCTTAGCTTCTATTGAGCTTTGAATGGCTAGCATGCGGCCTTCGGCTATGGTGAGCATAACAGCTAGGTGGTCTTTAAAACGGCCGTACTTTGCTTCCTCCTCAACGGGCATGTTTTTTACTAGCATGACCAATACTTCGCTTTTTACAATGGTGCGGATGCCAAAGCTTAAAATTCTACCTGGTTTGTTAACGGCCTTTTCTAATAGCTGCGCTTCGATCGAGCTGGCCATGCAGCCGGCGAACGGCTCTGCCGCATTGGGTACATAAACAGCAATGTTTAGCCCGAAATTTTTCAGTGAGTCAACTAATAGGTTAGCGACATCAATGCGTCTTGAAGCCTCTTGAACTTGTTTAACAAATTCAATAATTTGCCCTAGCTCGGAGCTGGATGTCATGGCTTCCATTGCCACATTCATTGCCATGTCGGCGTCTTTTTGCGCCTGGGCCGCGGCCCTGCGAGTCAGCTGGCTGCGCTCAATTTGGTCTACAAGGGTGTCTTTTTCCACCGGTTTGATTAAATAAGCATTACCGCCCGATTCATAGCCAGCCAAGCGTTCTTCATCGGTATCTTTACCGGTCACAAACAACACCGGCACTGTGTTGGTGCTTGGTTGCAGGCGCAATGCTTTACAAGTTTGATAGCCATCCATGCCAGGCATCTCAACATCCAGTACAATCACGTCTGGAACTTGTTGCTGACAAAACTGCAAGCATTGCTCACCCGAATCGGCTGTTGAGGTCTGATAATCGCCTTTTAGCATCGATTCCAAGATAAGTCGGTTGTCTGGTGCGTCATCAACAATGAGCACATGTGTCATAGTAGCCTCGTCGGTTTGGCGTAGCGTTTTACTGTTAAGTCTAGTTGAAAGATCTTCATCCATAGGAGTGAATATGCGCCCGATTATGTTGCAGGGCTGTACCAGCGATGCTGGGAAGTCTCTACTCGCTGCAGGCTTGTGTCGCGCGCTGGTTAATCGAGGTTTTCAGGTTGCACCGTTTAAAGCGCAGAACATGTCTAACTTTGCCGCCATTACGCCCGACGGTGGCGAAATTGGCCGTGCCCAGTGGCTGCAAGCCAAGGCCTGTCGGCTAGCACCGCATACTGATATGAACCCAGTACTGATCAAACCTGAGTCTGATATGCGCTCACAAGTCATTGTTAACGGTGAAGTTGACCATGAAGTAACTAAGTTGCCTTGGATGCAGCGCAAGCAGCGCCTATGGCCCCATGTAGAAAGCGCTTTGGCGAGACTGCAATCGAAATATGATGTTGTAGTCATCGAAGGAGCTGGCAGCCCTGCCGAGGTTAACCTTAGAGCCGGTGATATTGTGAACATGGCGGTGGCACTGCACTGCAATGCTCGCGTGCAACTCATTGCCGATATTCACCGAGGTGGTGCTTATGCACACTTATTGGGAACCTGGCATTGTTTGAGCGCCAGTGAACAAAACCTTGTGCAAGGTTTCGTGTTAAACATGTTTCGTGGTGATGCTAGTTTATTAGCCCCTGCCGATGAGTGGATTCTTCAACAAACTGGCATTGCAGTCAGCGGCTGCATTCCCTACTGGCCTCACCGATTACCAGATGAAGATAGCTGGCGCCATCAGAGCAGTTTTATTCAAGGGCAAACCAATATTGCCGTGGTGGTATATCCCTATGCCAGCAACTTAGATGAGTTGGATGTGTTACTGCAAGAAGAGGGTGTAAACCTAGTACCCATTCGCCATGGTCAGTCGTTGGTTGGGTTTGATGCTGTGATATTGCCAGGCTCTAAAAACTCACTGGCGAGTTTGGCTTGGCTACACGAGCAGGGACTCGCAGCACAAATACCTAAGGTGGCGCATCGGTTTGGCATCTGTGGTGGTTTGCAAATATTGGGTGAATCCTTGGCGGCGGAGGATAATTCCCAGCAAGCACAAGGTCTTGGTTTACTGCCGCTGACGACAAGTATGCAAGCCAACAAGGTTACCCAGCTGACAACAGTAAAAACTGAGTTTGATGTCAGCGTGACTGGCTACGAGATTCATCATGGTAAAACCAGTGGCAAGGCAGAAAAGCACTTAGATGATGAACTAGGATGGCGCCAAGGGCAGACCATTGGCGTATATTTACATGATATTTTTACCAATGATGATTATCGTCAGTGGTGGTTAGAGCAATTAGGCTGGCGCGGGCAGGTGCGGCCTTGGCAGCAACGAATCGATCAAGAGCTCGACCGGTTAGCTGATATGCTTGAGCGCACTGGCTGGGTAGACAATGTAGTAAAACAGGAGGGGTAAGTGGAAGCAGTAGAGCAGTTTGTAAATGATTGGGGGCTTCTTCTTGGGGTTGGCACGCTGATTAGTTTCATGGCCTTTATTATTTGGGATTTAGCCAAAAAAAGTAACGCTGGTAAGTTTGGCACCTTTATTCTGTTTGTTGGTTTAGGGGTAGGGATGCTGGGCTATATCATCAAGGTCGTCATCCAGTACTTTATGGAATCTGGTGCAATCTAACCACGTTTGATTTGCATCACCGCAGCGTTGATGATCAGATTTTGCGCTTGTATCCCTTGTCACCATATCGCATAGTACGGGGGTTGCTAATAAGTCTGATCAAATTATGAATACTGTTAAAACGCTTCCGTTATGGCGCCAGCCGGTACTCGCTGCAACGGTATTAGTTATGTTAGTACTGTTGTTATGGCCACAAAACAAACTCGCTGCTGAAATTACCGTGCCGCTATCCATTGAGCCAAGTGAAGCGGCACCAGAGTTTGTTTTTCAGCAACCCTCTGCAACCATAGCACCCTTGCCCAATGCTGATTCATTAAACAGCCTTTATTATGCGGTTGCTGAAGGCGACACGCTGAGCACCATTTTTGATCGCCTCAATATTGGCCAGCAAGCCATGTACGAAGTACTAGCCGCCGATATAGAGCTACTTGCTTTAGATGTGCTTCGCCCCGGGCAAACGATTATTTTTCACACGGATGCCCTGACCGATAAATTAGCGGTAATGGAGTTAGTGATTCACGTTGGTAACCGTATTCGCTATCACCGCAACGAAGATGGTACTTTTTATTTTGAAGAGTTTATCCTGCCAGGTACTTGGAAAACCGAAGTGCTCAGCGGTGAGATATACGGCAGCTTTTATTACTCGGCTGAACAAGCAGGGCTTACGGCCAGAGAGATTCAAGAAGTGGCGACTCTGTTTCGCGAGCAGCTTGATTTTGCCCGCCAAATACAAGCTGGTGACAAGTTCGAAATTGTGCGCGCAAGCCAATTTGTTGAAACGCAGGCAACGGGCGAAACCCGCATCGAGGCCGTTCGCATTCATCGCCGCACTAAAACGCATACGGCTTTTCTTTTTGAAGACGGCAACTATTACGATGTGGAAGGTAAAAGCCTAGCGCGGGCGTTTAACCGTTACCCAGTAGATCAGAGATACCGTATTAGCTCTGCGTTTAACCCTAGTCGTTTACACCCAATTACTGGCAAAATTTCACCCCATAACGGTACCGACTTCGCCGTACCGCGTGGCACGCCAGTCTACGCAACAGGGGATGGCGTGGTGACCCGCGTAGAAAACCATCCTTATGCCGGTAAGTACATTGTGATTGAGCACAGTGGTCAGTACCGCACCCGCTTTTTGCACCTAGATCGAATTTTGGTTCGCAAAGGCCAGCGGGTAAGCCGAGGAGAACGTATTGCGCTGTCGGGCAATACCGGTCGCTCTACCGGCCCGCACCTACACTTTGAGTTCCACATTAATGGCCGCCCAGTGAATGCGATGCGAGCACAGATCCCATTAGCATCATCTGTCGCATCGGCTAAATTACCAGACTTTAAAGCGCGAGTTGCCGACATCGAAAGCATGATCGAAAGCAGCTCGCCGCTGGCTAGTCGTGAATAAATGTATGTTTTTGGTATCAAATTATGATGCCAAATGAGGAATGGGTTTTAAATCGGTATGGTTTTGGGCAGCATTTTTCAAAAAATGCTGCATTGATTTTGCTCAATGACTCGGAATCAGCCACAATACGCCCATTCTGACCACGAGCCCGTCGCCGAGGAGAAACAATGCCCGCTCGTTCTGATCTAGCGAATGCTATTCGCGCACTTTCTATGGATGCCGTACAACAGGCAAAATCTGGTCACCCGGGTGCCCCTATGGGCATGGCGGACATCGCCGAAGTGCTATGGCGTGATTATTTAAAACACAACCCAGAAGATCCGAACTGGTTTGATCGTGACCGTTTTATTCTGTCCAATGGTCACGGTTCGATGCTGCTTTACAGTTTGCTGCACCTTAGTGGTTATGACCTAAGCATTGATGATCTGAAAAACTTCCGTCAACTGCACTCTAAAACACCAGGTCACCCAGAGTATGGCTATGCGCCAGGTGTTGAAACGACCACGGGTCCACTAGGCCAGGGTATTGCCAATGGTGTTGGTATGGCCTTAGCTGAAAAAGTGCTAGCCGCCCAGTTTAACCGTGATGGTCACGACATTGTTGATCACTACACCTATGTGTTTATGGGTGACGGTTGCATGATGGAAGGTGTGAGCCATGAAGCTTGCTCACTAGCCGGTACGCTTGGTTTAGGTAAGCTCATCGCATTCTACGACGACAACGGCATTTCTATCGACGGCGAGGTAGAAGGCTGGTTTACCGACGATACCGTGAAGCGCTTTGAGTCATACGGCTGGCAAGTGATTCCACGTGTTAATGGTCACGATCCAGAAGAGATTATTCAAGCCATCGAGACAGCGCGCGCCGAGAGCGACAAGCCAACATTGATTTGCTGCAAAACCATCATTGGTTTTGGTTCGCCAAACAAAGAAGGCAAAGAGGACTGTCACGGTGCCCCACTTGGCGATGAAGAAATCAAGCTAACGCGTGAGCGTCTAGGTTGGAACCATGGCCCATTCGACATTCCTAGCGATGTACAGGAAGCATGGGATGGTAAGCCAAAAGGCCGCACGGCTCAGTCTGCTTGGAATGACAAGTTTGCGGCTTATAAAGCTGCCTACCCTGAATTAGCCGCAGAATACGAGCGTCGCATGGCTGGTGATTTACCAGCTGAGTTTGACAAAATTGCCGATGACTTCATTGCTGAAGTATCAGCCAACGCTGAAAAAATTGCCTCGCGCAAAGCTAGCCAAAATGCCATTGAAGCTTACGCGAGCAAACTACCTGAGCTGTTCGGTGGTTCGGCTGACCTTGCGGGCTCTAACCTAACACTGTGGAGTGGTGCTAAAGGTGTGACTGCACAGGATGCCTCAGGCAACTACTGCTTCTATGGTGTGCGCGAGTTTGGCATGAGTGCAATGATGAATGGTATCCAGCTGCATGGTGGACTTCGCCCATACGGTGCGACCTTCCTCATGTTCATGGAATACGCTCGCAACGCTGTGCGCATGGCTGCCTTGATGAAGCAACCAGTGATCTTCGTTTACACACACGACTCGATCGGCTTAGGCGAAGACGGCCCAACGCACCAGCCAGTTGAGCAGCTAGCTTCAATGCGTGCTACGCCAAACCTAAGCACTTGGCGCCCATGTGATGCGGTTGAGTCGGCAGCAGCTTGGAAAGTTGCCATCAAGCGTAAAGACGGCCCTGCAGCACTTGCATTCTCTCGCCAAGGCCTAACACCAATGCCGCGCACTGCTGAGCAGATCGCTAACATTGAGAAAGGCGGTTACGTACTAGTGGATTGCGATGGCACGCCAGAAGCCATCATTATTGCCACTGGCTCTGAAGTTGAATTGGCGGTTGATGCTGCCAAACAACTCACTGACGCTGGCAAAAAAGTACGCGTGGTGTCTATGCCATCGATTGATGCATTTGAAGCCCAAAGTGCTGAGTACAAGCAGTCGGTATTACCAAGCGACGTGCGCGCCCGCGTAGTGGTAGAAGCTGGTATTGCTGATAGCTGGTTCCGCTACATTGGCCTAGACGGTGACTTCGTTGGTATGAGCACCTTTGGTGAGTCTGCGCCAGCAGGCGACTTGTACAAGCACTTCGGCATCACCGTTGAAGCAGTTGTTGCCAAAACGGCAGCTCTGATTAAATAATTCGTTACAGCGAATTAGGCAATCATGTTAGGCGCGATATAGTCGCGCCTTTTGTTTATCTAGCATACTTACCGTAGTTAAGTTCAATTCCAGTTTATTGAGCTGATGAGTTGTGCGCATGCCTTGTTTCGCCACGCCGTGTATACATCCATGTAGGCTCGACACCTGCCTCCCTGCAGGTGACGGGCTCACAAGACACACCCACAACTCATTTAAGCGCTCACTAAGCTGGCATTGAACCTATTCAAAGTAGGGTACAAAAAAATGCTAGAAAATATATTGCGCGACGCGCTGATTTTGTTTGCCACGATCGATCCGATTGGATCGACGGCATTGTTTGCTGCCGTAACTGCGTCGATGCCACCAGAGCGGCGCAAGAAAACGGCTTCAAAGGCGATTCTATATTCCATTGCCGTGCTACTGGGCTCCATGATTTTGGGTCAGCTGGTGTTGTCGACAATGGGTGTGCAGCTGATTTCGCTGCAGGTGGCAGGTGGTGTGATTCTCTTCTTATTCGGCATTCAGATGATCTTTGGAAAAGAGTCTGGTAACCCGGAAGAGGAAATAGAGCAAGGCCACGATCCGGCCGTGTTTCCGCTATCGGTACCAAATATTGCTGGTCCAGGTTCGATTATGGCGGTGATTGTATTAACCGATAATGCGACGCGCTCGTTTACCGAGCAACTAATGACTGCCGGTGTTTTGATTGCGGTGTTATTGTTCACCTATGGTTTAATGCGCGCTGCCGAGCCTATCTTGCGTGTAATTGGCCGCAATGGTGCTGCAATTTTAGTGCGGGTCATGGGTATGTTGCTGGCTGCCTTGTCGGTAGAATTGGTGATGGACGCGCTTGGCATTGCCGCTTGGATGACTCAAAGGAGTTAACTTGACCCCTCTCGCTACGTTTCTTTCGATTGCCGTGATCCATGCACTGGGTGTAATGAGTCCTGGGCCTGATTTTGCTGTGATTATGCGTCAGAGTTTGCGCTATGGCTGGCGCATTGCGTTGCTTACCGCAGCGGGTATTGGCAGCGGAATCTTGTTGCATGTTGCCCTCACCATGTTTGGCATCACTGCACTAATGCAGGTGGCCCCTTGGTCGTTGACTGTTCTACAACTATTTGGCGCGGCGTTTTTGGCTTGGATTGGCTGGCAGGGGTTAACCGCTAAGCCATCGGTTATGTCTGAAGACAGTAATTTGCCGTCGCGCAAACAAGCCTTTCTTATCGGATTAGCGACTAACGCTTTGAACGTGAAAGCATTGCTGTTTTTTGCGGCATTGTTTTCTAGTTTGCTGGCTACCGAACAAACGCCTGTTGCACTACAAGTTGCGTTACTTGTTTACCTACCGGTTGCTACCGCATGTTTGTTTAGTTTGATTGCGTTATTGATTGGCAATGTATGGGTTCGCCAGCGCTTGCAACAACATGGTTATTGGTTAGATCGCATCATGGGGGCAGTTTTATTGTTGCTGTCAATCTATGTTGTCAGTGCTGTATTTTAACATTCAGCTAAGGTTAAGGTTAAATGTAGGAAAATTACATCCAGCTGTTAACCAATGCTGATTATGAGAGAGTCAGTATTCAGCCGCTTTTCTAACGTGCCTCTTCAAAAGGCTTCTATGCACCCAATTGGGTGCATTTTTTTTGCCTGCTCAACTATTTGCGCCATATTGGTTCGTGGAAACTGTTTTAAGTCAGTACTTCTTTTATTTCAGAATCTAACAAATCCCTGCAAAATGTAGTTTTATTACATAATTGGTTGCTTTTAGTGAATCCAAAAAAAGGGCAACAGCCATAAGCTGTTGCCCTTCGAGCAGAGTTACGAGTATAGAGCAGTGTCCGTTGAGATATGTTTCTCGCGGGAACGGTTAAATAGTAATGATAACGATTATCATATGCAAGTTATTTTTTTCATTAACCAGGTTTTTAGCGCCTCTTGTAGCGAAGATAGTCGCAGCGGCTTGGCTAAAAAATCGTCCATGCCGGCGTCTAGGCAGCTCTGTTTGTCTTCCTGGCGCGCATTGGCTGTTAGGGCAATTATGTAGGGCTGGCGCTTGTCTTTGTATGCTCTAATAAGTCGAGTAGCTTGCAAACCGTCCATTTCTGGCATTTGCATATCCATTAAGATCAGTGGCGGCTGGTGTAGCTCGAACATCTCAATGGCGAGTTTACCGTTGCCTGCAATGGTGGGGTGCATGCCCAGCTTTTCTAAAAAGCGAATCAGAATCTTCTGGTTCACAATATTGTCCTCAGCCACCAAAATCGACAAACCATGCAGTGCGCTCAAATCAGCATCTGTTTCAGATGTAGGTTGTGGTGCTTCAATGGTGGAAAGCATTTGTCTGATTTGACTAATTCTAATGGGCTCGTCGAGGTAAGAATCTTCATCGCTAGGTGGGGCGAAGCGATTATTGATGAATAAAACCTTTTTCGGTTGCAGTTGTACCTTGGCAGCTTGAATGGTTTCTGCGTCAATGACATCCGAGCCTTCGACAAGCAGAGCAGAATGCTCCGACGGGCGTAGCAGGGTTGGGTCACCTGCGCCTTGAAAGCTTATTCCCAAGCGGCTTGCAATGGCTTGCACGCTTTCTTTAAGCACGCGTGAATCTGATAGCAACGTTAGATTATCGAACTCAGTTTTTTCGGTTTGGCTGGCCTGATTGGGGACCATAAGTAATGGAATAGAAAAAGCGAAAGTAGAGCCTTTATTTTCTTCGCTGGTTACCTTGATGCCGTCGCCACCCATTCGGTTAACAAGCTGTTGGCTAATGGCTAAGCCAAGTCCGGTGCCGCCGAACTTGCGTGTTGTAGAGGCATCTACTTGGCTGAATGATTGAAAAAGGCGGCTTTGCCGATCTTCTGGGATGCCAATGCCTGTATCGGCGACCCGGATGCTCAGCATGTCGTTATGATAGTCAGCATACAGCGTAACCTTACCGTGATTTGTAAACTTCACTGCGTTGCCAAGTAGGTTGACGATGACTTGTTTTAAGCGAGTGCTGTCGCCTTGTACGGTTTCAGGCACGTCCGGACTAATGACTAGACTGAGGCGTAAGCCTTTTTCTTTTGCTTTCGGTGACAGCAAAATAGGGCCGTATTCTAGTGCGTTGAGTAAATCGAACGGGATATGCTCGAGTTCAAACATGCCGGACTCAATACGAGAGAAGTCCAGTATGTCATTGATAATGGCCATTAAGGTGTCGCCACTATTGCGAATGCCTTCTACATACTCCTTTTGTGCATTGCTAAGGTCTAGTCGGCTAAGCAGCTCGGTCATGCCGATCACGCCATTGAGTGGTGTGCGAATCTCATGGCTCATCGTTGCCAGAAACTCAGCTTTCGCTTCCGACGCCGCCTCTGCTTGGCGGCGTGCTTGTAGCAGTTCTTGTCGTTGTAACAATAAGGCGTCAACGAGCTCTGTTAACTCCTTGGTACGCTCATTCACTTGAATGTCTAACTTGGCGGCATGGCGTTTTACTTTTACCCGGTCATGAATGATGACCGCCATCAGTGTCAACAAATTAACCATCCAGCTGATTGCTAAGATATAGGTAATCCAGTTATGCCGTTGTAGTCGTTCGGCTGCATCCGACATTTCTTTGGCAATAACGGCATCAATGTGTTCCTCCAGCAGCACGAGCGCATTGCCCGCCAGCATCCGCGACGCGGCGATGTTGCCCGATAGGATTAGATCAGCTTCTTTTTCAAAGTGTGACAGTGATGCCTGAATCAGAATGACATCATTGTTGTCGATCGACTGGGTAAACTCGAATATCTTACGACGCAGCTCATTGATATTGAGTCGAACTTGATTGCTTGGTGGTGCCTGCCATTTGGAGGAGGCATCTAAATCGAGGCGTATTTTGATCAGTTCGCTGCGAATGTTGGTTACTTTTTCGGCAAACTGTGGCGTTTGTTGAAATGGCGTACCCCACATTAATTGCAGAGTGAGCAAGCTAACCCCTAGTACAGAGGCGCTAGCGGTTAGTGTCCAGCTAAGCTTTTTATGCAAGCTATTGCTGAGCTCTCCCTGTTTGTGTTGTGCCATTTCAACGTGCTCCTCAAGCGGCCCTACTTAAAGGCAGAAAGGTACTCTTGTATATCAATGCCTAGGTCATTCACTGACAAGCCTTGTAGTCCTAGTACATCAGTTCTACCACTGATATTCCAGTCAATTGGCTCTTGCCCAAGTATTGCCTGGTACAACATGATGCCGGCACGATCAATCTGTAAGGTTAATGGGAACTTCTTACGAACGGATTCGCCCGACGCGACCTGGATGTCCTGCAGCGCACGCACATCTAACAGGCGATTGTCATTGGCATCCATCTTAATGTTGAAGTCGGTGAGGGTTAGCGGAAATATATTTGGATTTTCGATGCCGATATATACGTCCATCACTGTTTTACGCACACCCAGTTCACTTAATACCACTTCATCTAAAGTGATTTTAGGCAGCTGCGGGATGGGTAAAGTGCCTTCAAAGTTTAACGGTACACGTGCATCACCAAACCCAGGTATTGGAAAGGCTGTGCTGCCAACTAAGGCAAAAGAAAACTCATTGGCACCTTTTAGCTCGTTGGCCGCATTAAAGAGAGCTTGGTATGGCAAGTTAATTGGCACTGCAACCATTTTGCTGCCATTAGCCTCTATGCTAATCGGGTCGTTTAACAACACGTCGGCAATAGTTTGACCTGCTACTTGTAAATCAAGCTGCAAATTTTTAGTCATCAAATTTATCGGGGCTTTGTTCTGAATTTCGATCAGCGCTTCAACGTTAGCGGATTGCATTGAAAGCCCAGCTAAGCGAGTGTTGGTGACCTCTACCGCAGGGGTCATGCTTTGCAGTGTTGGCACCGAGGCACACCCAGCAATGAAAAGGGTGGTGATGAAACTAAAATACAAAGCAATTTTTCTGGCCAGCATGCGATTCTCCGAAGCATGGTTTGTGTAAGTGTAGGCAAGTTTGGCGCCCTATCCGCTATTCTAACGCGATTGTGAGGAAGGGCTAGATGAAAATTGCTTTCAAACTTGTTGTTTTAAGCCGGACAAAATGGCTGATTCAGCTCAAAATTTCTTGATTTAATGCAGTGTTTTGTAAGTTTCTTACATTTTTCACTGCCAAAATTACCAAACAAACGATAGAATAGGCCTATCTAATAAACCTGATATACAAGGGAAACGCCATGTCTGTACTGAAAATGACTGAACAGGATCTGGCTGGTAAACGTGTACTGATCCGTCAGGATTTGAACGTGCCACTAGACGACAACGGTAACATCACTAGTGCTAAGCGAATTGATGCGTCTATCCCAACCATCAAACTAGCCCTAGAAAAAGGTGCTAAGTTGATGATTACTTCTCACCTTGGTCGCCCGACTGAAGGTGAGTACGACGAAAAAGCGTCTTTGGCGCCAATCGTTTCTTATCTTAAAGACAAAGGCTTTAACGCGCGTTTGGTTAAAGATTACCTTGAAGGTGTTGAAATCGCTGACGGTGAAGTGGTTGTACTAGACAACGTACGCTTTAACAAAGGCGAGAAGAAGAACGAAGAAGAATTGTCGAAGAAATACGCCGCTCTTTGCGACGTGTTTGTAATGGATGCATTTGGTACCGCTCACCGCGCCCAGGCATCAACCCATGGTGTTGCTCAATACGCTCCGGTTGCCTGTGCAGGCCCGCTGCTTGCCGGCGAACTAGAAGCGCTAGGTAAAGTAATGGACAACCCAGCTCGCCCACTGGTTGCACTAGTTGGTGGTTCAAAAGTTTCTACTAAGCTACAAGTGCTAGACAAGCTAGCGGATATCTGTGACCAAGTAATTGTTGGTGGTGGTATCTCTAACACTGTTGTTGCGACTCGTGGCTTCAATGTTGGCAAGTCTCTATACGAGCCAGACTTGATCCCAGAAGCGAAGAAGCTTATCCAGAAAACTGAGATCCCAACTGTGATCGACGTTCGCGTTGGTAAGAACTTCAGCGCTGATGAGCCGGCAGTAAACAAATCTCGTGAAGATATCCAAGATGACGAAGAAATCATGGATTTGGGCGAGCAAACAGCAGAGAAGTTTGCTGCAATTCTTAAAGAAGCAAAAACAATTCTTTGGAATGGCCCTTGTGGCGTATTTGAGTTCGACAACTTCTCTAAAGGTACTGAAGTTGTCGCGAAAGCCATCGCCGAGAGTGATGCTTTCTCTGTTGCCGGTGGTGGTGACACACTAGCAGCTATCGACAAGTACGGCTTGAGTGATAAAATTAGCTATATCTCAACTGGCGGTGGTGCTTTCTTAGAATTTGTAGAAGGCAAAACGCTTCCAGCAGTCGCGATCCTAGAAGAGCGCGCAAAAGGCTAAACACCTTTAAGAGAACCGCAGCGATGCTGCGGTTTTTGCATATTTAAAACCTAGTGGGAATTTGCAATGACTAAAGTCCTAGACGTAGTAAAACCAGGTGTACTAACTGGTGACGACGTACAAAAAGTATTTGAAATCGCAAAAGAGCACAAGTTCGCTCTACCAGCGGTTAACTGTGTTGGTTCTGACTCAGTGAACGCGGTTCTGGAAGCAGCGGCGAAGGTTAAAGCGCCAGTTGTTGTTCAGTTCTCTAACGGTGGTGCTGCTTTCTTCGCTGGTAAAGGCTTGAAGAAAGAAGGTCAAGAAGCGCAGATCCTAGGCGCGATCGCAGGTGCTAAACAAGTACACGCGCTTGCAGAAGCTTACGGTGTGCCAGTTATTCTGCACACTGACCACGCTGCTAAGAAGCTACTTCCATGGATCGACGGTCTACTAGACGCGAGCGAGAAGCACTTCGAAGAAACTGGTAAGCCACTATTCTCTTCTCACATGATTGACCTTTCTGAAGAGTCACTAGAAGAGAACATGGAAATCTGTGCTAAGTACCTAGAGCGCATGGACAAAATGGGCATGACGCTAGAAATCGAATTGGGCATCACTGGTGGTGAAGAAGACGGCGTAGACAACAGTGATGTTGATACAGCTGACCTTTACACTAAGCCTGAAGAAGTTGCTTACGCGTACGAGAAGCTATCTGCAGTGTCTCACCGTTTCACGATTGCCGCTTCATTCGGTAACGTGCACGGCGTTTACAAGCCAGGTAACGTTGTTCTTAAGCCAACGATCCTTCGTGACTCACAAGCATACTGCTCTGAGAAGTTTGGCATTGCTCCAAACGCTCTAAGCTATGTGTTCCACGGTGGTTCTGGTTCTTCTGAAGCAGAGATCCAAGAGTCTATCAGCTACGGTGTGATCAAAATGAACATCGATACTGACACTCAGTGGGCAACTTGGGACGGCGTTCGTGCTTACGCGGCTGAGAAGTTCGACTACCTACAAGGTCAGATCGGCAACCCTGAAGGCCCAGACGCGCCGAACAAGAAATACTACGACCCACGCGTATGGCTACGTGCAGGTCAAACAAGCATGGTCGCTCGTCTAGAGAAGGCTTTTGCGGATCTTAACGCTATTGACGTACTGTAAGTCATATTAGTGTTTGATCTAAAGCCCTCGCTTCGTGCGGGGGCTTTTTGGTTTTGGGCAAGTTATTGGCAAGAGTGCAGCATATTGATGCCATTAACTTAACGATAAATTTGGACATTCAATGAGCGTGGGTTGTCATTTCGAAGCCGTCACCTGCAGGGAGCAGGTGCCGAGCCTCCATGGATGGATTCACGGCGTGCTGAAGAAATGATGGCCCTTGCTCATTGTGAATCCACCAATGTTTTTATCGTTAAGTTAATGGCATTAACTAAAGCTGTGGTAAACTTGCCCGCGATTGCAACCTTTCCAACCTATGGAAGCACACAAGCATGGCACAGACGTCTCTCGATAAAGCTAAAATCAAAATCTTATTGCTAGAGGGCGTTCACCAATCTGCGGTGGATACCTTTACGCGCGCCGGATACACCAACATCGAATACCATAAAGGCTCTTTACCAAAAGAAGACCTTATTGCATCGATTAAAGATGCCCACTTTGTTGGTATTCGTTCGCGTACGAACCTAACAGCCGAAATATTTGACGCCGCTGAAAAGCTGGTTGCAGTAGGTTGTTTCTGCATTGGCACCAACCAAGTTGACCTCAAGGCGGCAACTCGTCACGGCGTGCCAGTATTTAATGCACCTTATTCAAATACACGTTCAGTCGCTGAACTAGTATTGGCTGAAACCATCATGTTGTTCCGTGGTGTGCCACATCGCAGTGCTGCTGCTCACCGTGGTGAGTGGCTGAAAAACGCAGTTAACAGCTTTGAAGCACGTGGCAAAACACTGGGTATTGTTGGTTATGGCAACATCGGCGCGCAGGTGTCGGTATTGGCTGAAAGCATTGGTATGAACGTGCAGTTCTACGATATCGTTCCTAAGCTGCCAATGGGCAATGCAACCCAGATTGAAACCATGGACGAGCTGTTAGCAACTAGTGATGTCATCTCATTACATGTACCTGAAACCGCTGCAACCAAGTGGATGATGGGCAAAGAGCAGTTCGCCAAGATGAAAGATGGTTCTATCTTCATTAACGCTGCCCGTGGTACGACTGTTGATATCGACGCGCTATGTGAAGTGATGGAAAGCGGCAAGCTTTTGGGTACGGCAATCGATGTATTCCCAGTTGAGCCGCGCTCGGCTGATGAAGAGTTCGAGTCACCGCTGCGCAAGTTTGATAACGCTATTCTTACGCCGCACGTAGGTGGTTCAACGCAAGAAGCACAGGTCAACATTGGTATTGAAGTTGCTGACAAACTGGCGGCTTACTCTGATAATGGCACGACGTTGTCGTCTGTGAACTTCCCAGAAGTAGCACTGCCAGCTACTGGTGACACCCATCGCATTCTTCATATCCATGAGAATCGCCCAGGTGTGATTTCTGAGATCAATAAAACGTTCTCGGACAATGGCTTTAATATCGCTGGCCAATATCTACAAACCAATGACGAGGTTGGTTATGTGGTCATTGATGTAGATAAAGCATGTTCAGGTGAAGCGTTAGAGAAAATTCGCACAGTGGCTGGCACACTGAAATCGCGGATCTTGTTCTAATGCATAAGGCTTGGTTGCTATCGTCGATTATTGCTACAACACTGCTGTTGAGTGGTTGCAGTATATTGAGCGGTCGCAACCTTGCCGATATTTCTTGCGAGTTTCCCGACGACCCACTGACGTTAGCGCCTAACTGGCTGTGCGATCCGCAGCAAGTTGGCGTTGAATACGCGGCAGTGGGGACGACGGCTACAGATAACCAAGCGCCTTTGCAAGCTCAGCAAGTGGCTCGCTTGTTAGCTGTTAAGCAGTTGGCTGAACGGCTGCAAGCTGCGGTATCACAGCAAGTTGGGATTTATCGCGATAGCAGCCAAGCAACTGAGCTTGCGCTTGCTCAGTTACAGCAAACCCCTGTTTTAGGTAGCCGTAGAAGCCCGCAAGGCCAACTATATGTTGTAGTAGGGATGGATGAAAATAGTTGGATTGTGGCTGGTGAAAAGCTACTAAGCGACAATTGGCCATTCTGGCAAGTGCCACTCTCGGATCGCCAGACCGTGATTGAAAGCTGGCGGGAATTCAGTCTTAATTAATCGGGTTGAGCAACACTGTGTGCATGCGTTTATGGATTAGCCTTGCAATTTTACTCACGCTCAGCGGCTGTGCTACCTATGGTGATCGCCAGCAAGCCTATCAGTCTCAGTTAACTGAGCAAGCGCTTGGTGCAGCTGAAGCGACCCTTACCGAACTCGTCGACCCCACTGGCAGCGAGCGCATACTCTATTGGCTAGAGTTAGGGAGCCTGCAACATCTGCAAGGCCAATATGGCGAATCTAACCGATCCCTCCAGCGCGCTGATTCATTAACCCGTGCTTGGCTTGAGCTAAACAATGAAGAGCGGCTCAAACGTTTTTTTGCCACCCAGGATAGTGCCGTCTACCAGCCTTGGATAAGTGAGCGTTGGTATTCGCATTATTTGCAGTTAAAGAACTATTTTATCCTCGCCCAGCAAGGTGGTGGCATCGCAGCGCTTGATGGCATGCGGGTAGAAGCAAGGCGTCTGTCGATGTTGTTAGAGAGTAACCGCCGCCTAGAGAGCGAGCAGGGTATGTTTGACTCGCTGGTTAGCGCGGCACAACCCCTGCAAGACCCAAGTATAGCGGCCTACTACTGGTGGTGGGTAGGGGTTGCTTATGAGCGCCTAAATGAATGGGACAATGCCAGAATTGCTTATTACTCGGCAGAGCGTAATGCGACCGGCTGGCTAGCGGAACAAGCACTCGCTGATAAACTTAGAATGCACAAGCAGTTAGGCGATAGCTGGCAAGACGAAGTGACTCAATTGCCTGAAGCATTACAGCAACAAGTGATTGAATGGCGGGCGACTAGCTGGCAAACACTTACAGTCGATTACAAAGACTGGCGACCAATCGTTCGCGAAGTTGGCTTTACCATTGCACGCTTAGGTGATGAGCTAATTGTTAGCGCTCGTGGCCAAGAAGGCAGCTTGTTGCTGACAAGTTTATA
The DNA here is from genome assembly GCF_003577475.1 of Salinibius halmophilus. Lineage (GTDB taxonomy): Bacteria > Pseudomonadota > Gammaproteobacteria > Pseudomonadales > Natronospirillaceae > Salinibius > Salinibius halmophilus. Next base: position 9,020 of record NZ_QPEP01000014.1, on the reverse strand, counting down.
TGGCACTGCCTCGGTCAGCTTACCTGCCAGTGAGGCCTTTGATGTCAGTGTGATTAATTTCTCTGTGCCTTATGTACCACCGGTAGCTATGCCGGCTAAACAAGACCACATTGTGTTTTCGCCCGCCCAGGCTGCACACCTAGATTACCAAGCGCAGCTACCAAGATTGATGATTAATACTGCCGTGCGCGAGCTGAGCAAAGCAGCAGCTGTGGAAGTGATTGACAGTTCAACGAGCACTGAATTGCAGGTCGTCTCTATACTGCTGTCGCTATACAACGCTGCTGTCTCCACGGCGGATACGCGCTACTGGATGGCAATGCCACGCTATGTCCACGTAACAAGAACCATTAATAACCCAGACGTTCAGCTTTCGGCTGGTCAAATCAGGCTATATTTAACCGCAAACCAATCAATAAAGGAGTGACAAATGCGTCGCCTACTTACCCTTGCACTATCTGCTATGGTGCTTGTTGGCTGTGCTAGCAATCCAGTTGTGCAGCGAGTCGACCCAAATATCGAGATTGCCCTGACCGACAAATGGAATGCCGAAGATAGCCGCCTTGTGGCTGATGCGATGATTGGCGAAATGATTACCTTCCCTTGGTATAAAGACTGGCTGCGTTCAGGTGAAGACCGCCCAACCATTATCGTGCAAACCATTCGCAACAAGTCACATGAGCATGTCTCAGTCGATACATTTGTTAACGACATCAAGCGAGCCTCTTTGCAAACTGGCAAACTGCGTTTTGTTGCCGATAGTGTTCAACGCGAAGCCTTGCGTGAGGAGCGCGAAGCACAAGACGGATATGCGACAGTGGATAGCATGTCACAGTGGGGCAAAGAGCTAGGTGCCGACTTTGCTTTGGCTGGGGTCATTAATTCATTTGTTGATGAGTGGCAAGATCGTCGAGTAACCAGTTATCAAGTGGATCTAACCTTGATTAATCTCGAAACCAACGAAGAAGTTTGGATCGGTCAGAAGAAGATTCAGAAAGCGGCTACTTTTTAAGCCGCTTTATTAAGCAATAGCGGTATTGAGTCATACCGCTATTTAGAGGTTCCCTTTAGCCCTATTTAGTAGCTCGCATACACCTCAGTGCTACCGTCTTCACGTACTAATAGCACATCAAAGTCGCGGTACGTTTCACCTTCCGGCGCCATGCCTGGGCTCATCATTGGCATGCCTGGCACAGTTAGCCCTACTGCACCCGCAGGCGGGTTCTCTAGAAAGCGAACAATTTCTGCTTCTGGGATATGACCTTCAAAGAAATAATCATCCGCTTCGACTGTGTGGCAGCTTGCCAAGTTAGGAGTAATACCAAGCGCGACCTTTATGTCGTTAACGTTTTCGGTTTCGATCACAGTTAACTCATGGCCTTTATCTTCCATAATCTCAACCCAGCCGGTGCAGCAACCACAGTAAGGTGATTTGTGTACGGTCATTTCTGCGGCTAATGCCGATAAACCAAGGGTGCTGGCAAGTGTAGCGATCACTAATTTTTTCATAACAATACCTATATGTTGCAGAGCGCTAAAGCGCACAAACTTTACTTAACGATAATATTGAATTGGTAAGAGTTATGATTGCCTTGGTGGCTTAAATGGTGGTGAGGTGGCAGCACTAACAAGCTGTGGCTGCACGGGCAGGATAATGGCTGAAGGTGCTGCCAGCAATGGTGGTGCTTGGTTAGCCGCGAGGGCAACCCATTGGCAGCAGTTGTGAATTTCTGGTGAACATGGCTCATCCATACTCTGACATGGCATCTCGGTGGCGTGCACGCTTGCCTGTATGTCTGGTATTTGATTGGCAGTTGCGATCGTCGAAGACGCTAACAATGCGAGTACCAGTATGTAATAAAGAAACTTGTTCATAAGCATAAGATACGCGCACACCATTTTACTTGGCAAGAATCTAGATCAGTTTTAGTGACCCAGCTTCAATTTTTATTCAGTTATGCTTTTTTCTATGAATGGGCGAGCTTAATTGCCGTGCCGGTCACCCGCAAGGCAATGCGATGTTGATTACGCCCAAAGGTGGCATTAAGCCTTGCCGGTTCAATACGCACGCCAATCACAAGTTTACTGCCGCTTGCTTGTGCCTCTCGGCGCAAGCGAAGCAGTGCCTCGCGACGTGCTCGACAGGTTAGCTTTTGTAAAGCTTTTGCTTCGCCACCAATCAACGACCTTATTGCCCAGCGTAAACTGCTAAATGCATCGACTGCTAAGACAACTTCGGCACAAATTAGTTTGCCTTGGCCTGAGCCGTGATATTGCTGTGTGTTGCGCAGCTGTATATGTTGCAGCCGTTGCTCACCGCGAGCTAGGGCTAGCAGATGCGCACGGGTCAATAGCATGCGAGTGATGGCTGCTATGAGCACGATACTAATAAAGGGAATCAGGTCCCAGAGTAGTGCGCTCATTCAACCACTACCGCTGTGCCATAGGCTAAAACTTCACTTGCGCCATCGGCGATGCTGGTGGTGCTAAAGCGGATGTTAATCACTGCATTGGCACCAAGTTGTTTTGCTGCTTCAAGCATACGGGTTTCGGCTTCAGCCCGTGCTTCTCGCATTAGGTCGGTGTAGCTCTCCAGTTCGCCGCCAAATAAGTTCTTTATTGATGACAAAATGTCGCGGCCAACATTTTTAGCGCGCACGGTGCTGCCTTCCACAAGCCCGAGGTGTTGGGTAATTCGATAGCCTGGTAGGGTTTCTATATTACTAGTTAACACGATTTCTTCCTCAATAGCGCGCACTTTGGTCTATTCTGCCATAGAGACCAAACAGGGTAGAAGCAATTGTGGATGTCGTGAACTTTGTCGCTGGCAGTAAAACTGTCGCCTTGCCCATTTTAGATATTTTGTTAACTGAGCAGCTGGCTGATGACTATGTCACTGTGCCGGGCGATGACCCTGACTTGATAGGGGTAAAAGAGTACCTAGGTGTGTCGACACCTATTTTTGACTTGGTGAAAATGCTCGAAGGTAAGTCGACTGACGTTCTAATTAGTGAGTTGCTTGCGAAACTCTCCAATCAACAAGTGTTGTCGCAAAGTGAAGCTCGCCTAGCAAGACGTCTTGCGGGTGTGACAGCGAAAGACGATATGGAAAAGCTCGGTGAGCGCTTGCAAGAGGCAAAAGAGCAGCTCAAGCCGGTGCTGGTATACACAACGCGTGATGGCAACAAGCCATTAATTGGCTTTGTTGTTGATTTGGTTGCCGATACCCACACGGTGGACGACAGCCACATACAGCCGCTCGCTGATGCGCTAGCGTTATTGCCGCGCATCGCACCGCGAACGAAATCTTTGTTTGCTGGTCTTATTGGTCAGTCGAAGTCTGATCCGGCGATTCTTCTAAATCCTCAGGCGTTCTCGAAATGGGTGGCTGACCTAGAAATCGAGACGCAATAAGCCCTGCTTCAAATAACAAGTACATCGGCACAGCCAGAATCGTTTGCGAAAACATATCAGGCGGTGTGATAAACATGCCAATAATAAAGCAGGTTAGAAACACATAAGCACGTTTTTGCTGCAAGGTTTCCCGACTTACGGCGCCACTTTTTACCAGTAGTGCCGTTGCGATTGGAATTTCAAAGGCAATACCAAAGGCAAATATCAGCTTGAGGGTAAAATCAAGGTGATTGGCGATGTCTGGCATCAGCGTAATGCCCTCACTGGCAAAGCCAGTAAAGAAGCCATATACCAGGGGCAATACAACAAAGTAGCAGAATGCGACACCGCTATAGAACAGCACGATACTGCTAAACAGCAACGGCATAGCAAACTTGCGCTCGTGCTGATACAAGCCTGGTGAAACGAACGCCCAAATTTGATGCAGAAGTACCGGCACGCTAATCAGCACTGCTAATACCATGGTAAGTTTAAATGGCACTAAAAATGGCGATGCGATGCCTGTTGCAATGAGCGCACTGCCGTCGCTATCGACCAGCAGTGCCTGTAGTGGTGCAGCAAGTATTTCGTGCATGTCGCGGGCGAAAAACCATAACCCAGCAAACACCACGGCAACGGTTACCGATGAAATGATTAAGCGCTTGCGCAGTTCCCGTAGGTGATTAACCAGCGGCATGCTTGAATCGGGTAGGTTCATTTATTCTGTTCTTCTTGCTGCAGCTTTTTTATGTTCTCTTCCGCAGTTGGCTCGTTCGGATGGGCTTCCATAATCTTGCGATTCATCTCTTCAATTCGTACTTCGGCGTCCAACTGGCGCTGTAACGACATCGCATAGCGTTTAGCGGCACCTACCCATTTACCAGCAGTTTGTGCCACTTTTGGTAAGCGTTCGGGGCCAACCACCACTAGAGCGATCATGCCAATAAGCAATAATTCAAAAAAGCCAACGTCGAACATAGCTTAAGACTGCTTATCTTTTTCTTTTTGGCTGTTGAGCTCACTAAAGTTGGCGTCGCCTTCTTTGTGGTTCAACTGTGCTGGTGATTCATCTTTTTTATCGTCTTTAGACTCTTCATCATGCATGGCTTTTTTAAAATCTTTTACGGCGCCACCCACATCAGAACCCATATTGCGTAACTTCTTCGTGCCGAAGATCGCAATCACGATAACTGCGATAATAACAAGCTGCCAAATACTCATACCAGCAAACATAGTAATACCTTACATTCCAGCCCAAGTAGCCTGGCGAACATCGCCAAGAATATGAAAATGCAAATGATAGACTTCTTGCCCACCACCCGCGTTAGTATTGGTAATAACTCGATACCCTTCTGCCAAGCCCGCGTCATGAGCAATTTTGCTCACCTTGCCAAGCATTCGGCCAAGCAATGCTTGGGCGTCGCCATCAAGATCATCTAGATTTTCGATGTGACGCAATGGAATGGCTAATAAATGCACGGGTGCTTTCGGCGCTATGTCTTTAAACACCAGCATTTCATCATCGCGGTAAACAATATCACTCGGAATTTCGCCGGCGATAATCTTGCAAAATAGGCAATCAGTCATAGTTTAGTCCTTAATACGACTCGCTTTCTCTTCTAAGCCCGACATATCAAAACGTCTGGCTAGTTCGTCAAGCACATCGTCAGCAGTTAAGTTTAAATGACTAAGCATTACAAGAGTATGGAACCACAGGTCTGCCGTTTCGCCAATTAACGATTTTTTGTGAACTGGGTCTAACTCTGCGTCTCTGGCAGCCAAAACTGTCTCGAATGACTCTTCGCCAACCTTTTCCAGAATTTTGTTTAAGCCCTTGTGATGTAACTGCGCAACATACGAGGTATCTGGGCTCGCGCCTTTGCGCTGTTCAAGAATTGTCGTGAGTTCTTTTAATACGTCAGTCATTGTCCGATCCCAAAAAACGATAAATAGAAGGCCATGCAAGCGCGACACCGGCGGCCGCGATACACGCCCATTGGCTAAGCTGCCAGTTTTGCCATGTATGAATTTGCTGACCGTCTGGTAGCAATACCCAAGCAACCAATAGCAATACGCCAGTGAGCAGCCATGCTTGCTTTTGCTGGCGTTGGAACTTTAGCTCGCGCGCTAGACGGTCTATGTTCTTTTGCTGCTTATCCAACATGCGAGCCTGCTCCTGCTGTACTTGCAAGGCATGCCAAATATGGTCAGGTAGCTGTGGTAATCGGTCAATCCACTCAGGTGCACGCGCTTTTACCTGTTTAAGTAATCGTTTTGGCCCAAGGCGGTCGCGCATCCAGCGCTCTAGAAACGGTTTTGCTGTTTGCCATAGGTCGAGTTGAGGATAAAGTTGGCGGCCTAGCCCCTCAATGTTAAGCAGGGTTTTTTGCAGTAACACTAACTGCGGCTGCACTTGCATATCAAAGCGACGTGCTGTTTGGAATAAACGAATCAGTACTTGGCCAAATGATATTTCAGCTAAAGGCTTCTCAAAAATTGGCTCGCACACTGCTCGAATGGCGCCTTCAAACTCACGCACAGGGGTTTGTGGTGGCACCCAGCCAGACTCAACATGGAGTGCGGCCACTCTATGATAGTCGTGATTGAAAAACGCGATTAGGTTCTGTGCTAGGTAGTTTTGGTCATCGTCGGAAAGTGTACCAACAATGCCGCAGTCTATACCGATGTAACCTGGGTTGGCCGGGTCGCTAATATCGACGAACACATTACCTGGGTGCATGTCGGCATGAAAGAAGCTGTCGCGGAAGACTTGGGTGAAGAATATCTCAACGCCTTTCTCGGCGAGGACGCGGAAGTCGACGTTGTGTGCTTTAAGCGTTTCAATGTCGGAAATGGGCACGCCATAGATACGTTCCATCACTAACACATTAGAGCGGGAGTAATCCCAATAGATGCTGGGGACATAAAGCATGTCGCCATCAGCAAAGTTGCGCTTAAGGGTGGTTGCGTTAGCGCCTTCTTTCATCAGGTCGAGCTCATCAAGCACAGTCGCGCGGTAATCCTCGACCACTTCTACTGGGCGTAACCGGCGACCATCCGGCAGGCGACTTATTAACTTGGCGATTAGGCCAATCAAGGCCAGATCATGCTCAATTGTTGAGCGGATGCCAGGCCGAATAACCTTCACAACGACTTCTTCGCCCGTTTTTAATTTGGCAGAATGCACTTGGGCAATAGAAGCGGACGCTAGGGGCTTTTCGTCAAAGCGATCAAACAACTCGTCGATTCGTTGGTTCAGCGACTTCTCGATGGTTCGTTTTGCTAGCTCGCTATCAAATGGCGGCACTTGGTCTTGCAACTTGGCAAGCTCAACGGCGAGTGCTGGGGGTAATAGGTCTCGTCTAGTCGAGAGGATCTGGCCGAATTTTACAAAGATTGGGCCAAGGGATTCTAGTGCCGCCCGTAGGTTAGCTTCTGGTGATTGTTTAGCACGATATATCCAGCGGGCAGGTAACAAGAAAAGCAAAACACGTATCGGGAATGGCAGGTTGCTAGGTAGCAATAGATCCAATCGGTATCGTGCGGTGACATGCAAAATGCGCAAGCCGCGCCAAATGCTCTTCATTAATGCTCCAATTTTGCTAATTGTGTTGCTAAGGCGGCGATGTCGATTCTTAACTGTTCTAGGTCGTCGGCAATGGCCTCAAACTGGGCGCGACTAGCAACTAAATCTGATTCCCACACTAGCCATTCTTCAGCTTGCCGCAATTGGCTAGAATATGCCGCGCTAAGCAGCGATGCTAAGCCAGTCAGTGCAACCTCTACCGCCTGCGCACCTTGATAGCCTAATGCAGGTACTAAAAACGGCGTGACGCTAATATCTGGCGACTGCAATAGACGTTGCACGGCAAACAGCATGGCTGTATCGCCTTCAATGCGAATGCTGCGTTGTGATAACTCTGCCTGGACATTGTCACTGCTGGCTAAGGCACGTAAATCTGCCAATGTCGCGACGATCTTTAAATCTACTTTGTGTGGTTGCTCAGGCAAAGCAATGTAGCCGGTATGAAACGCAATCGTAACGGGCGAACTAAGCTCGCCAACAACGATCTGCATGGTTTTGCCCGCTAAATCATTTACCGCTTGGCGGGTAACAACCGAATGCGCCAATAACTGCTTGCTAGCAATGATCGCAAGGTTACGCCACATTAGGCTTTATACCCCTTATGCAAGGCCACAATGCCGCCTGTCATATTTTGATAGTCGGCTTTGGCAAACCCTTGCTCGAGCATGATACCTTTAAGCGTTTCTTGATCTGGGTGCATACGAATCGACTCAGCCAAATACTTATAGCTGTCGCCATCACCCACTACTAACTTACCCATCAACGGCAAGGCCGTGAAACTATACATGTCATATAGTTTACCCAAACCTGGCACCGTTGGGTGAGAGAACTCTAGAATTAATAAGCGGCCGCCAGGTTTCAGTACACGATGCATTTCTTTGATCGCGACTTCTTTGCGAGTAACATTACGCAGACCAAAGCTGATGCTAACCACATCAAAATGGTTGTCTGGGAAAGGTAAAACTTCGGCGTTTGCTTGTACGACTTCTACGTTATCGGTGTAGCCAAGGTTGGTTAGTCTATCGCGACCGACTTTCAGCATAGAGTCGTTGATATCGGAGAGGTAGACTTTGCCCGTTGGGCCAACCTTTTTACTAAAGGCTTTGGTAAGGTCACCAGTGCCACCGGCAATGTCGAGGATCTTTTGGCCTGGTCGAGCGGCACTAGCTTCTATGGTTACAAACTTCCAAAGTCGGTGAACGCCACCAGACATTAAGTCGTTCATAACGTCATAGCGTGCTGCAACTGAGTGGAAAACGTCTGCTACGCGTTTCTGCTTTTCATCTACATCGACGGTTTGATACCCAAAATGGGTTTTCTGCTGATCTGACATAACGCCCCCAATAATTTTCTAGCCATTGTAAGGGGGAGTGCTAGCTTTGTCTCGCTTATTGCCACTTTATTAGTGCTTTGTTTGCCAGCTTTGTTTTAGGCCGGTTACCAAAAGTGGCAGAATAAACAGCCAGCCAATCGCTGCCATACCAAACGTAATCGTTAGCTGATTAATAGATAGTCCTACTACTAGTCCAACCCCGGCGAACATTACGCCAAAAGATGCCAAAACGACTAATAGCAACGAGTACTTACTGTTAGAGGCCATTTACTACGGCTCCTGTCTAATTGCTTGTTGTCTATCATTGTGCGGATAAACGGCTGCGACACTATTTAACTTGCGTAGTAATGTGACTTCGTTCACTTGGCTCAACTGCAAACTGAGACTTGGTTCTAATTGGTATCAGTGTCATAGGGTTTATGCCCCTAGCGAGTGTGTGGGTACTAACTCTATGATTTAAAAGGAAAAAAATTTAGAAAACTTCAAAAAAAGTGTTGACGCATTTGGCTTTGTCTCTATAATGCGCCTCCACACCAGCGGGGCACAGCCAAAACGGCCAGCAACGCTGAGTCAGCCAAGCGGCTGGTGAGGGTTCACTCTTCGCTAAGTTGCTGAAAGTTCTGAAAAACTTTTCGAAACTTTCTTAGAAAAACTGGTTGACACGCTGCGGGGAATCATTAAGATACGCAGCCCTTGCCAAGAACGACA
>NZ_QPEP01000013.1 GCF_003577475.1 Salinibius halmophilus | reverse complement strand
GGCTACATGGATGTATTCACGCCGTGTCTGCGTTGAGGTATGACGCGGCCTAGGCGAAACTCACGTGCTATTTAGCCCATGTTTTCGCGCCCCGCCCCGATGATCGAGCAGCACCGATCAAGCGTGTCTGCAAACCTCCGCTACGCGGAGGATTTACAGACCTACAAAATGTGTTGCAATGTTACGGAGAGATGGTATCTACGCCAGCATGTGCCAAGTGACCCTGTAGGTTGTACGGCGCACATGCGCCGGACAACGGTCATTCCCGCGCACCCATTAGCCTTCCCGCGAAGGCGGGAATCTAGTTGCAGTATTAAGCCCTAAAAACTAGATCCCCGATAAAACCACTCGGGGATGACGCCTCCCCACGTTTCCCAAACCTTCGGTTTGTAAAACCTACGCCAGAATTCTTTGGATGAGCATGCCGGCGCCGTATACGTAGGCGGCGTTGAGGATGGCTTCGCCGGTCATGACGCCTGCGACAATTTTGCGCCGCGACACGCCAATGCTACTGGCCACGTACACGATGGCATCGGTTGGGGCGAAGGGGAAGAAGCTCCACAGCACAATGGCGTAATAACCGTTGCGATCTATTCGATCGCGTATTTTGATGTATTGCTTATTGTTAACAGTGGCGAGTGCGGTATCTATGCCGACACGATGGATGGAGTAAATCACCAGCAAACATGAAATCAATATGCCTAACATGTTAACCCAAAAAGTGAAGTGGGCTGGAAAGATCGCCATACCAATGAATAGCAAGGGCGTGCTAGGGATAAAGGTCATACCGCGAAACGACAAGATAACGGTATAAATAATAGCTGCTAAGGCAAAGTTTTCTGCCGCGAGTGCTTTGGCTTGCTGGGTAATATCGCTTAGATCGCCGCCTAAAAATAGTAGGTAACTAAGAATACCTGCGGCAATTAAACACGCCCATGCAATGGCTAGGCGCTTATTCATGGCAGTCTACCTCAAGCACCAGCTGGTAGCTTAACCAGCGCTGCTCTATCACTGCTAACTCCATACACTCATCAGGATAGCGAATATGGACATAGCGCATGCCAAATGGCGCTTGCGCAAGCGTTGGCAATTCAGCTGAATACCTAGGTTTAGCTAACCAAGGTTGCTTTTCGCCACTGTGCATCACCGGCAATTGGTTCGCCTTGGCAAAGTAATAAATATCAATGAGCTCAGTCGAGGGAAAACCGTAACGAGTTTGCAGCACGTCATCTTGTATCGCTTGCACGAACCTAACGTTACTGGTTGGTTCATCAACCCCCAGCACATAAGGCAGGGTTTTATTGGCTAAGCTTGGGCTATTGGCGTAAACCGCTAAAGCAGCGAGGCTCAACACCGCTAGCGCGAAAACAAACAAGAAAAACTTCACCAAGGCACGTAGTAAGATCGCCAGTACTTCCTTGGTAAATCGTTTAATCATTAATTAACTCACTAAACCAGTCTAATTGCGTTGAAAGCTCAACAACACCGCCAACAATAATCAGCGCTGGGCTTTCGAGCAACTGTGCTGGCTTGGCAAATTCAGCCAGCGTACTAATTAGCTTTTGTTGGCGAGTGGTAGTGGCTTGCGATACCACGCCAACCGGTGTGTCACTAGCGAGACCAGCGCCTTGCAATCCATTGGCGATGTCTTGGGCACTGGTTAACCCCATGTAGAACACGAGTGTTTGGCCATCCTGCACTAGGTTATGCCAGTCTATGCCCATGCCAGGGCGGCGATGGGCAGTGATAAAACGAACCGAGTGGGCATAATCTCTATGCGTAAGGGGAATACCGGCATAGCTTGCCACGCCTTGTGCGGCACTAATGCCAGGCACCACTTGAAAAGGAATGCCAGCTTTAACAATTTCCTGCATTTCTTCGCCACCACGACCAAAAATATAGGGGTCGCCACCTTTTAGCCGCGCAACACGTTTGCCGGCTTGTGCGTGGCGCACAATCAGTTCGTTAATGCCCTCTTGCGGTACATGGTGGTCACTTTGTTTTTTGCCAACATAAATGTATTCCGCATCGCTGCGACCCATGCGTAAAATGGCATCGGCAACTAAGCGGTCATATAAAATAACATCGGCTTGCTGCAATAAACGAATGCCACGCAGTGTCATCAACTCTGGGTCACCAGGGCCAGCGCCAATCAGATAGGCTTCGCCAACTTGCGGCGCTCCACCATTCGCTAACCAGCTATCGAGCTCTTGGCGTGCTTTTTCTGGACGGTGCACAAATAAATACTCTACCACGCGTGAGCCCATGGCACGACGCCAAAACGCACCACGCTGCTTCGAGCTGCTTAGGGTATAACGAACTTTTTGCCGATACTCACCCACTAGCCTTGCCAATTGGGCAAAGGGTGGCGGTAACATGATGGCAAAACGTTCTTGCAATACCTTGAGTACGCTTGGCGACAAACCTTTACTGCCAATGGCGATATCAAAAGGCGGTTTTTGGTACGAAGCCAAAAACCGCACATTGCCACCTTGGCTGCGATCAGCCGTATTCACTGGTACCCCAAGGCGTTGGCAAAGCTGGGCAATATGATGATTGAGCTGATCATCATCGGTCGCCGCCACCACTAAGGCTTTGCCTTTCACATCACTATCGTTAAAGGCACGCGCCATTACATGAAAGCGTTCGTCAGGCGTGGCGTTTGGTGCAAGCAAAAACACCTCAGCGCCCTGCTCGGCTAGCTTTTCAGCCCGGCGCAGGCCCACCGAGCCGGCGCCCACTACCAATACAGGTTGCTTTGTTAAAGACAGCTCAATAATCATATGCGGTATTGCCTACTTGCGATTGAGGCAGCCAATGCCATTACCTTTCGGCATAGGTGTTGGCAGCATTCGATATTAGACACGGCGCAAGTACCTCCCTGTAGCCTCACCACCCGCTCCCTGCGGGTGACGGTCTTATATCGAACACCACCAACACCACGCTTCCTTATTAAGTTAATGGCATTGCCTTATTACCTACTTGGCTAAAATAACCTCTTTGCCACCCATGTATGGGCGCAGAGCCTCAGGTACGGTGACCGAACCATCGGCATTTTGATAGTTTTCTAGCACGGCCAATAGGGTACGGCCAACGGCTAAACCAGAGCCATTGAGTGTATGTACCAGCTGTGGTTTGCCGTTTTCATCGCGTGTGCGCATTTGCATACGACGGGCTTGGAAGTCACCACAGTTAGAGCAAGACGAAATTTCGCGATAGGTGTTTTGGCTTGGCAACCATACTTCCAGGTCGTAGGTCATATGCGCCGAGAAGCCCAGATCACCACCACACAAGCGCACCTTGCGATATGGCAGTTCTAGCGCTTGCAAGATGTTTTCGGCGTGCTGTGTTAGATCTTCGAGTGCTTGCCAGCTATCTTCTGGCTTAACAATTTGCACCATTTCAACTTTTTCGAACTGGTGCTGGCGAATCATGCCACGCGTATCACGACCATAAGAGCCAGCTTCAGAGCGGAAGCATGGTGTGTGCGAGGTAAACTTAAGTGGCAACTGATTCGGGTCGATGATCTCGTCGCGGAATAAGTTAGTAACAGGCACTTCGGCTGTTGGAATTAAGTAGTACTCGCTATCACCGTGCAGCTTAAACAAGTCTTCGGCAAACTTAGGCAGCTGGCCTGTGCCATAGAGTGTGTCGTTATTAACAATGTATGGCACATTGATCATTTCATAGCCGTGCTCGTCACAATGCTGGTTAAGCATAAACTCAATTAGCGCTCGGTTTAAGCGAGCAATATCGCCACGCATTACACTAAAGCGTGAGCCGGTTAACTTAGCGGCGCGTTCAAAATCTAGCTCATCACGACGGCCACCCAGATCTACGTGGTCAAGCACGGCAAAATCAAATTGCTTCGGCTCACCCCAAAGCAACACTTCTTCGTTGTCGTCTTCGTCTTTACCTTCAGGCACTTGCTCGTGTGGCACGTTCGGAATGCCCGACAGCATGGCGTCTAGCTGTGCTTGAATGTCAGCTAACTCAGTCGAGGCGCTTTCTAGCTCGGCGTCGATGTCTTTTAACTCATCTGCTACCTTCGCTTTGGCCTCATCAACACTCATGCCTTGACCGACGAGCTGGCCAATCTGCTTGGATGCCTTCTTTTTACTCGCTTGCAACTGCTCGCTCGACACTTGAACTGATTTACGACGTGCTTCTAGCGCTTCAAATGCGCTCACATCCAGTTCAAAGTGTTTTTTTTGCAGCTGAGCTGCAACCGCTTGTGCATCAGCGCGTAAGGCTTTGACATCCAACATTGGTGTAGTCCTGTTTTAAGCTTTTTCTTAAATATGCAAAATAAAGGGCCCAGCTATGCCTGAATATTTACTTGGCAAGCAGGGGTTGAAGTACTTTGGTTTTAGTACACTAAGATGCAGCGATTTAGCCGGGCATTAACCTAGCAACTTTTTCGCTAACCAGTAGCCAGCCGCCACCGCTGCAAAACAGCCGCTGAATGTTAGCAGAACATAAAGCATTGCTAAACGAATTTGCTGATTTTGCCACAAAATTAGTCCCTCTAGGGCAAAGCTCGACCAGGTAGTGAGTGCCCCAAGGCCCCCAACCACCAAGAGTGGCCGCAACCAATCGGGCAATTGTTGCTGTGCGAGCCAAAAGGCGACCCAGCCAATGAGCGCACAGCCAAGCAGGTTAACGGTTAGGGTACCCCAGGGGAGTTGTCCAGCAGGCGGGTTCAGCCAGCTTGTTAGCAAAAACCGAGCGATGGCCCCCAGGCCACCACCAATAAATACTGCACTAAGCGTTAGCCAATTAATCATAGCGTTTCACCGAGCTTTGCCGGTCGAGTTCCTTTAGGTAATTAAGCTTGTCGGCTATTTTACGCTCCAGCCCACGTGACACAGGCTGATACACCTCAAGGTCTTGCAAGCGCTCAGGCAAATAGACTTCACCAGCGGCATAAGCATCGGGTTCGTCATGGGCGTAACGATAATCTAAGCCAATGCCCTGCTCTTTCATCAACGCCGTGGGGGCATTACATAAATGATTCGGTACCGGCTCGCCACCATGCTCGGCAACAATGCGCTTCATTTCATTGAAGGCCTTATAAACTGCGTTGCTTTTCGGCGCGCTGGCTAAATAGAGCACGGCTTGCGCTAGGCTCAATTCCCCTTCTGGACTGCCCAAGCGCTCTTGGGCTTGCCAAGCATCCATGGCGATGGTTAGGGCGCGTGGGTCGGCGTTGCCGATGTCTTCGCTGGCCATGCGAATCAAACGCCGGGCAATATAAAATGGGTCACAGCCGCCGGCTAACATGCGACAAAACCAGTATAAGGCACCATCGGGTGATGAGCCTCGTACCGCTTTATGTAGGGCTGAAATTTGCTCATAAAACGCGTCACCATGTTTATCAAACAAGGCTTGGCGGTCGGGCAATAAACGCAGCAGGTTGTCGCTATCAATGTGCTGCTCACCAGCATCAGCGATCACTTCTAGCATGGTCAATAAGCGGCGTGCATCACCATCTGCCCAAGCAATCAGTGATGCCAGCGCTTGCTCGCTAAAGCTAAGTTGTTTGCTGGCCAGCTCGTCGTCTTGTTGGCAGGCACGGTTGAGCAGTTGGCGTAAATCTTCGTCGGTATGAGCCGTTAAGCGATATACCCGGGCACGTGAGAGCAATGCTTTGTTTAGTTCAAACGACGGATTTTCCGTCGTTGCGCCAACAAAAACTATGGTGCCTGCTTCAACGTGCGGCAAGAAGGCATCTTGCTGTGATTTATTAAATCGGTGTACTTCATCAACAAACAGAATGGTCTGGCGGCCCTGCTGTTGGCGCATTTTAGCGCTATCCACCACTTGCCGTATCTCTTTCACCCCGCTCATAACAGCCGATAAGCTAACGAACTCAGCATCCACCTCATGGGCAAGCAACCTCGCCAGCGTGGTTTTGCCTACCCCGGGTGGGCCCCAGAATATCATTGAATGCAGTTGCCCAGCGGCGATGGCTTTAGCCAATACCGAGTCTGGCCCTAGGATATGAGATTGGCCAACATAGTCGGCAAGTGTTTCTGGACGTAGGCGCTCCGCCAACGGTTGAAAGCGCCGGTTAGATGACTCAAACAAGTCCATTAGCGGGTCATATCAATCAGATCTGTGTCGTCCGGTAGCTCCAGCTGAAACTGAGCTGGTGAGATGTCACCATTGAGTTCAACATTTTTTAGCATCAACATGGTCGCACCACCGAACGAGTCGTGAATTTCGACCTCTTTGGGAATTTCGTTGGCAAAGGTCATCACCACCTTTTCATACCCTTGATCAGCCTGATGCGGAATCAACTCATAAGATTCAATATCACCACTAACGTCATCGATGCGTACAGTGAAGCGCTCACCAATGGCCTGTGGGCCTGAGGTTAATAAACCAGCCGGTGAGTTAGCAATGCGATCGCCCAAGTCTTCTTTGGTTGCTTGCTCGAGGTCTTTATCCCACACCCAGTAGTATTGCCCATCGGCAACAAGCGTTTGCTCAAATGGTAGTGCGGCGTACCAGTACAATAAATCAGGTTTAGCAATTACCAACTCACCTTCCACTTGGCTGTAATCCATGCTGCCTAAATCGGCAAAAGTGGTTTGCAGGAACTCAGCTTTCAGTGACTCGATGGGCGCCAGCAGGCTTTGTAAGCTCTGCAAAGGTGACGCAACAGCAGTTAACGGTAACAGCAATAAGCCAATTAACTTCAGTTGTTTGATCATAACTAGGCTTCCATTGTTTTTTTCTAGCCTGCCATAAACTAAATGGCTGGCACCTGAATTTTTAGCGTTCGTTAAGCTTCGGTTGGTGGTGGTGCAAGCACAGAACGGCTGCCGTTGTGCTCGGCAGGGCTGACCACACCAGCGGCTTCCATGGTTTCCACCAAGCGTGCGGCTCGGTTATAGCCCACTCTAAGTTGGCGCTGCACAAAGGAAATTGAGGCCTTACGATGCTTGGTAACCACAAACACCGCTTCATCAAACAGCGGGTCACTCTCATCATCACTACTGCCACCACCATCAGTTAGGCCTGTGAGCATGCCACCTTCTGGCAGTGCTTCTTCTTGCAAAATTTCATCTAGGTATTCGGCTTCGCCTTGCGCTTTCCAAGCATCCACCACATTGTGCACGTCGTCATCTGATACAAACGCACCATGCACACGAATTGGCATGCTAGTGCCGGGTGGCATATATAACATATCACCATGACCTAAAAGTTGCTCGGCACCACCTTGATCAAGAATGGTGCGCGAGTCGATTTTTGAGCTAACTTGAAAGGCCATACGCGTTGGTATGTTGGCTTTAATCAAGCCAGTAATCACATCTACCGATGGGCGCTGGGTTGCCAAAATTAGGTGAATGCCAGCGGCGCGAGCTTTTTGTGCGATACGCGCTATCAGCTCTTCACATTTTTTACCTACAATCATCATCATGTCGGCAAACTCATCAATCACGACCGTGATTAATGGCAAGGTTTCTAGGTTTGGCACATTGCCCGGTTCCAGTGCGGTGGTCGGGTCGAATAGTGGGTCTTGAATTGGCTCTCCACGTTCGTTTGCTGCTCGCACCTTAGCATTAAAGCCAGCAAGGTTGCGCACCCCTACTTTCGACATGAGTTTATAGCGACGCTCCATCTCGGCTACACACCAACGCAAGGCTTGGGCGGCATCGTTCATATCAGTCACCACTGGCGTTAGCAGGTGCGGAATGCCTTCATACACCGACAACTCAAGCATTTTCGGGTCAATCAAGATGAGCTTGAGTTCATCTGGCGTCGATTTGTATAACATCGACACCAGCATACTGTTCACCCCAACCGACTTACCCGAACCCGTGGTACCCGCCACTAACAAATGCGGCATTTTCGCCAAATCGGCGATCACAGGTTCACCAGCAATATCATGTCCAATGCCCATGGCCACGGCCGATTTTGCTTTTTGAAAGGCACTACTGGCGAGCACGCCACGCAAGCCTACAATGGCTCGGTTAGCGTTCGGCACTTCAATACCAACGGTGCTTTTACCTGGAATCACCTCCACCACGCGCACGGCTACCATGGCCATAGAACGGGCGAGGTCTTTTGCTAGGTTAGAGATTTTTGAGGCTTTGGTGCCGGGCGCTGGGCGAATTTCAAAGCGGGTAATCACCGGCCCTGGGCAGATGGCGTCAATGTCGGCTTTCACGCCAAACTCAGCTAGGCGCGCTATCAGCAACTCACCCATTTCTTCTAGTTGCGCCTCACTATAACCGGCGTCAACTGCTTGTTCGGGTTGGTGTAATAAATCGACCGATGGCAGCTGCATTACCCCTTGCGGCTTTGGTCTTTCCACCGGTTCTGGCTCATCCTCAGCGCTAAACATGGGCTCAGAGCGCAAAGGCTCGATGCGCAACTGTTTTGGTGCTGTGCTTGCCGGTTTCGCTGGCGGCTCAATTTCTGGTAGCGAATCGTCTGTTGCGAGCGATGGCGACTCATGGCTCGCCAACTCATCGTTTTTTAATGAATGGTTGGCAGAACTGCTGGCTAGATCGTGCGCTAGGTTGTTGGCGAGCGAGTCATGTGGCCAATCGCTTGCTTCGACTTCGTTGGTCAGAATTGGTAAATCGTCATCGGGTAACTCATCCAACAAGGGATCAAACGCTGGTTGGCGTTTGCGTGCCAACTTTGCTGCATGTTTGGCTGAGCGCTTGGCCGCTTTTTTTACTAGCCAG
Organism: Salinibius halmophilus; assembly: GCF_003577475.1. Taxonomy (GTDB): domain Bacteria; phylum Pseudomonadota; class Gammaproteobacteria; order Pseudomonadales; family Natronospirillaceae; genus Salinibius; species Salinibius halmophilus. The sequence goes on along the minus strand of NZ_QPEP01000013.1, from coordinate 134,902 downwards.
TCTTGGCGTTTTTGTTGCCACCAGACACGCAGTTTATTGGAGCTTGGTTTTGAAGTCGTTGTTGAGTTAGTTGTGGAGCCAAATTCTGGCTGCTGACTGCGTACCACCTTGGATTCTGTATTTGTCGCACTGCTCTGGCGTTTTGGCTCGCGCGATTGCGACGCTTTGATCGCCAGCCACTGGTAAATGTTCAGACATCCCTCGCCAAGTGTGTCCACCACGGCAATCCAACTGATGCGATACACCAGGGTAAGCGCGACAATTAGGATAGTCATTTGCACAATCGTTGTGCCCAACATGGCTAACACCGGAAAAAGCAACTCGTTCACCCAAAGCCCAATGCCACCGCCAGCCGATACCGCTAATCGACTTGCGAAATGCAATGACAGCAAGCCACAAGCACTGATAAACAACAACAGATAAGAAATGCCGCGGGCAACTATAGTGATGCCATTCCATGAATACTGTAAACGGCTGCGCAACAGCACTATCGCTAGGTGTAAAATCATTAATGGAATGGTGTAGGCCATCGCACCAATGACGGTAAACATAAAACTGGCCATCATAGCGCCAGTTGGGCCTAACCAATTTCTAGTTTGCGTTTCATGGCCAACATAAGCAAAGCCTGGATCGCGTGGATCAAACGAGAACAGCGCTAGCGCCAAACAAAGCGCTACCGCGGCAAGCAATACAAAACTAATTTCACTAATAAGTTTGCGGGTCATAACTGTCCAAATTATTGCCAACTACTATGCCAGCACCTTTTCAATGCCATTAACTTAAGAGTTTTGGCGTCCACGGAACTCGCCATTCGACACGGCGCAAGTACATCCCTGTAGCCTCGGCACCCGCTCCCTGCGGGTGACGGTCTCATGGCAAGCACCGTGAACACCAAGCTTTTTCTCAAGTTAATGGCATTAAGTACCATAGGTGCCTTGGCTCTTACATGCCAAGGCTGGCTTGATAGCAACCGCTGTGTACACATACAATATTGGCAGTGTACCCAATATTTGCCAAAAACGCATGGCATGCTGTTAAGGAAATCGATGATCGCTCACCTACCTGCTAGCCCGGTCGGCTTTCCAGATCCGGAATCTGCCACACCAGATGGCCTGCTCGCTGTGGGCGGCGACCTAACCCCACCTTGGCTACTCACTGCCTATTATCATGGTATTTTTCCGTGGTACAGCGAGGGTGACCCGATTTTATGGTGGGCGACCAATCCACGCTGGGTGATCACCCCAGAGGCGCTGCGAATCAATCGCACTCTGCGCAAGCTATTACGCAAGCAAGCCTACCAAATTAGGGTCAACCAAGCATTTTCCCAGGTGATTCAAGCCTGTGCCGAGCCGAGAGACGGGCAGCCCGGCACATGGATTACCGACGACATGCAGGCAGCTTACATTCGCCTACATGAGTTAGGGTATGCGCATAGTATCGAAGTTTGGCAAAACGAGGCACTAGTAGGTGGCTTATATGGCATTGCTTTAGGGGATGTATTTTTTGGTGAGTCGATGTTTAGCCGTGCACCCAGTGCTTCGAAAGTGGCGTTAGTTGCATTGGCGAAACAATCATGGGTCAAATTAATTGATTGCCAAGCGCATACCCACCATACTGAGTCATTGGGAGCCATAGCAATGGCTAGAAGCGACTTCCGCGCACTGCTTTCAACATATATTCCGTTACCGCTTGCGCCCACTGCAGTTAAGTTTGCTGATGAAAATTCTTTTAACCGAGCCACATCCTTGTAGTTATCTTGACGATCAAGAAGCAAGAACCGGCTTTGTTGATCCAGACATTGAAGTGACACCAGCGCTATATGAAGCCTTAAACCAGCTTGGCTTTCGCCGCTCGGGGTCACACCATTACATGCCCATGTGCGACCAATGCCGAGCGTGTTTGCCCTCGCGCATCCCCGTACAGGCATTTCGACCAAGTCGCAGCCAAAAGCGCACCATTAAGCGCAATCAAGATTTGCAAGTTCGGGTAGAGGCGGCCACGTTTAAAGCCGAATCCTATGAGCTGTACGAGCGCTATATCGATCAGCGCCATCGTGATGGCGATATGTTTCCGGCCAGTGAAAAGCAGTTTCGTGGCTTTTTAGTCGAAGGCAGCAAACAATGCCAGCATATTGAATTTCGTTATGCCAATGAACTAATCGCCGTAGCGGTGACCGACCGCTTAGCCACTGGGCTGTCGGCCATTTATACGTTTTTTGACCCGGCCTACGATTGGCGAAGTCTTGGCACCCAAGCCATTCTGACCCAACTCGCCATCGCCAAGCGTATGCGCCTACCTTATTTATATTTAGGATATTACATTGAGGCCTCACCCAAAATGGCCTACAAGGGTCGTTTCCAACCCTTGGAAATCCTGCAAGATGGTGAGTGGCATCAAATCATTACCCGCAGCAATGATTAGCGCTGTTTGTTAGTCTAATTCTGGCAGTGGCAGTAGATGCTCACTACTGAGTTTATATCTGGCTGGGTCGACCAAACCTTGCACCGCCATCGGGGGCTCAAGTTTTATGTCGGCGGGGGCGATTCGTTTTTGGTTACTGCCATCGAGCAATATTCTGATATCACTAGGTTTACGCCCGGCACCTAGCGTTAAGATAATACCAATTAACCCATTGTCGAGCTGTACACAGGAGCCAACCGGCATAACACCAATGCGGCCAACGAACTGCTTAATCAGCTTGCTGTCATAACGCTCAGTTAGGCGCAATAATTTACGATAGGCCACTACTGGCTGGTAGTACTGATCGTATTCACCGTTGAACGCTAACATGGCAAAGGCGTCAACCACACTAACGATCTGCGCCAGCTGATGTTGAGTGTCGGCATCAATGCCATTTGGTAAACCAGTGCCATCACCATTTTCAAGCACTTGACCAACAATAATTTCGACTTCCGAGGCAAATCCGGCTTCTCGGACTTGTTGACGCTGGGCGTAAATTTGTTTGCTAATGGCGGATTTTTGTAGTGGTTGAATGGTTAACCAGTCATCAATATCGGCAAGTTTTACCCGCGGCAATGCATGTAACAAGCACCCCTGAGTGAAGTTGCTAAGATTGTCATCACTGATCTCTGGCTGTATGGCACGTAATAAATCGGCTGCCCAGACTGCCACGGCTACTGAGTGCTCAACCCACTGCTCTTGAAACTTGCGCACGCATAAGCGCAGCATAATATCATTACGTTCAAGTTTTAGCGCTTGCAGCAAGTCATTAGCAGCTTCTGCTATGTGCGATTTATCGAGTGGCATATCCTTATTAGTTGCTCTAATCGCCATTTTCACTGCCACGCAAGCATTTTCTAATGCCATTTTCGCCGGCAGTGCTTGCTGTAATGGCCGTGGAGCCTGTTCGATTTGCCGTGTTTCAGCAGGGTCTTCCTTAGCCGGCTGCTTCTCCTGCGCCTCAGCACCGTCTTTTTTCGTTTCTTTTGCTGCCTCTGGTGGCGTTTCGTCGCTAGGTTTCGCAGGCAAGTTTTCCGGTTCTTTAAACAGCGCTGGAATGCCCGATGGGTGCGCGCCATTTTTGATCGCGTTGATATGATCGCGCTGCAGTTCACTAAAAATGTAGGCAATTAACTTCATTTGCGCCGAGGTGAGCTGCATAAAGCGCACCCCAACAAAGGTTTTCTCTAATACTTCGTCATAACGCACCCGTCTTGGCATCATTTTGGCGCTTAAAAACTCGTCATTGGGAAAGCGCAATCGACCACGTATAGGAGCACTGAAGCTTTCAAACAAACTGACCAAATCACCTTCAAAAGCAGCTTGGCAACCTTCCATAGAAAAATCGACCAACTCACCTGTAGTAATGGACTTTGGTGCGGTGGCCATGTCTACTGGGATATGGAGGGTTTTGCGTACCGGTGCCCGGTAACTTTGTCGGCGCTGCAGTGTATGCAACTGGTTAGGGAAAGCAGCAATATAAACCCTACCACCATCGGAAGCTTTGCCTGGTTTGGCTTTCACGTCCGTGGCTCGAACTCGAACGCCATCAACAAAGGTTTCAATGTTAAATGGCAACCCAGCTTCCACTTTTTCGTTGCCTGTCGCTGGGACCACTTCATCGAGTAGTATCTGTTTACGATCACCGTCTACTTCAACAATATACGAGGTGTAAAATGCTTGAGTACCATGAAAATGTACGGAAACCGGCGAAAAACTCGCCTGCGCTTGCACCAACAAACGCTTAATCTCTTTTTCTGAGGAGGTAAACTGCCCTTGGCCTGACTCAGTATCCATTCCGTCTCTCTATAGATTTGTTTTGTAGGGAATGTGTCGGTCACTGCCCGACAATCTTTACCAATCTTTAAGAGTGTAGACCAACGCTGAGTTTGGCAGTTGATTTTAATTGCGGAAATGGCAAGGCACCACATTCGAGGCGTGGTGCCCTACCGCATAAGTTATTTTGGCAACTAGCTGCCGCTAATAGCCAACCCTTGCCAACGAATACTTGGCAATAACGCTGAACGCTGCGACGTCCAGTATTGCTGCTCGCCGATGCCAGCTATCTGCGCTTTCAGCATGTCATAAAAGTTGCCCGCCACAGTGAAACCACGAACGGCATGCAACCGCTCACCGTTGCGACATAGGTAGCCGCTGGCCCCAAAGCTGAAATCACCAGAAATGGCATTGGCACCCGAGTGCAAACCGGTTAAGTCAGTAATTTCTAAGTAGTCACCACTTAACAGGTCACTATCGGTTCCAGGTGCTATGGTGAGTTGCTGCCAGGTTACACCAGCATTTGAGCGCGCCGAGCGCGCACCATTTCCAGTAGGTGCTTGTTTGGCATACTTAGCTGTCGCTTGGTTGTGCAGAAACTGTGTTAGCGTGCCTCTGTCTATCACGGTGTTGCGCACCGTTGGTTGGCCTTCGTCATCAAACGAGCGGAAGCCTAAACCATTTTTGTTCAGTGGGTCATCGATAACGGTTAAGCGTGAATCGCCTACCTCGTTACCTAGCTGCTCGCGCCACGGTGAGACGCCATCTTTAACGGCTTTACCTGAGGCGGCACTAAGAAAGATCGACATCAAACTGGCCAGCTTGTCGGTGCTAAACACTACATCATAGCGCCCAGATACTAGCGGTTTGCCAACTAATAAGTCGAGCACTGCCGTGGCACCATCTTGTTCTAAGCGCTGCAAATCTAACCGATCAAACGAACGGCCGGCAGTAGACTGAGATAACATGGCGTTGTTATTGCCATCTTTGGCGATGGGGGCTGCATACGCATAAGCGACGCGCTCGTTGTGGGTTGCTTGCAAACCAGCAGTAGTAAGCACGGTTTTTTCGATATAGTGCTCACCTAGGCTGTTATACGGCACAGAATCAATAAGCTTGTGGCCTAACAGCTTGGCTTCTAAATTAAGCGCTGCGGCAATTTTCTGCTCGGTTGTCCATTGATCTTCGACCACCAAGTCAGCCGGGCTGTTGAGTGTATCGGTAATGGTGCTCAGGGTTTGGCTATCATCGGGTGTCGCATAACGCGCCGCGGTCATGGCATTGTCGAGCAGGCGCTCCAGTGCTTGCTCATCGGTCGCTTCACTATATGCAATCCCCACTCGATTTTGATGGATCACCCGCAGACCCATAATTTGTGACTGTGAGGCTTGCTGTTTTTCAACCGCGCCTTGGCTGACCATCACCGAAAAGTCACGTTTGCGCTCAATAATTAGGTCGGCACTGGCGCCAAGATCAGCAGCTTTGGCTAGTAGGGTGTGTGCTGTATTGTTCATGCATTGCCTCCTACTAGAATGCGATCAACTTTTAAGCTTGGCTGGCCAACACTGGTTGGCACCGAGCCACTAATCGACCCGCACATGCCACAGGCAAGCGCCATATCTGAGCCAACCATGCTAATTTGTTGCAACACTTGTGGGCCACTTCCAATAAGTGTTGCTGATTTCACTGGGTACTGAATTTTACCATTTTCGACGTAATAGCCTTCGGTTACCGCGAAGTTAAACTCCCCGGTGCCTGGCTTCACCGAACCACCGCCCATATTGGCGGCATAAATACCCTTATCGATTGATGCTATCATGTCGTCAAAGCTATCCGTGCCGGCTTCGATAAACGTATTGCGCATACGCGACGCTGGGGCAAAGCGATAGTCTTGTCGCCGGCCTGATCCGGTGCGCGGCAAGCCTGTTTTTTCCGCCCCAAGGCGGTCGGCGAGGAAGTTCACTAGCTTGCCATCTTTGATTAGTTGCGTACGCTGAGTTGGCATACCTTCATCATCGATGTTGATTGAGCCCCAAGCATTGGCCATGGTGCCATCATCGACCGCGCTCACCACTGGATTGGCGATCAACTCACCCATCTGATCATGAAACACCGACGCTTTTTTGGCCACGGCAGTGGTTTCTAACAAATGACCACAGGCTTCGTGGAAGATCACCCCACCAAAGCCGTTGCCCATCACCACCGCCATCTCACCCGACGGGCAAGGTTTCGCTGAGAGGTTGACTAAAGCTTGGCGCGCCGCTTCTTCACCAGCCTGCTGGGCTTTTAGGCGCTGCACTAGGTCCCAGCCAATTAGCCCTCCATCACTAAAAGTACCATTGGCTTGCATGGAGCCATCTTTGGCGATGGCGTTGGTGGTGGCACGACAATAATGACGCACGTCACTAGCAACCAAGCCATCACTGTTAAACACCTGTATGTGCTGCTCGCGCTGCAACACCATGCCAATCACTTGGTTAATTTTATCACTCGCTGCTTTGGCTGCGTTGTGGGCAGCGAACAGGTAATCCAGTTTGCTTTCTATGTGTAAGTCTTTGCTGAGTGTCAGGTCGCTTGGGTGAATATTGCTGTGACTAACAGGTTGAAACTCAATCGTCGGCTGGCGCTTGCTTGAGGTTTTGCCCGCTAACAAATCATTGGTGACTGCCAGCAAGGCAGAAAGCGATTGATCATTGCTATAGCCATACAGTACTTGCTCACCAAATACCAAACGAATGCCAATACCAAAGGTTTCACCACTATCAATGGTATCTACTTTGTCGGATAAGGTTTTGACTATCGATTGCAAATGCCGCTCGACAAATAGGTCGGCAAAATCGGCGCCAGCAGCGAGGGCATGATCGAGCACTTGCTGGGCAGTTTGTTGTTCTAACATAGGCGTCTCCTCGTATACTTAGTAGATACGGGAGCGCAGCCAAGATTTAAACCCCTAGCCTAGGTTTTTTGCCTGTACAGTCTGTAAACTTCGCAGGCGATGTAGTGCATCCAGCGCGCGTTCACTGCGTTTAGCACTGGCTAGCAAACCAACCTGTTGGCGCAATAAAAATGCATGCTCAAAGCACCAGTGCGCCCGCTGCCAATGCCCCAAATCAACCCGGCACTTGCCTTCGCGCTGCAACACTTCAGCTTTTTGGCTGGTCGTTTTAGCTAATGTTGCTGCGATGCGTAGTTCTTCTAGGGCTTTACGTGTTTTGTGCTGGCCTTGGTAGGCACAGGCCAAAATTAGCCGTATTTGAAATTGCTGGTGACGGCTAACGGGTTGCTCAAGTAGAGTGCGCAGTTGTTTTACGCCGCGCCGATGAAAGCCAGCGCCCACTAATGCATCCAGCCAGATGATTTGTTGACCAACACTTTCCTGGGTTAACTTTTTCTTCTGCCACCATCGATAGATAAATCTTGCCCAACGAACGGCAGCTGGCTTGGCGTGCAGCATAAAAGGATAGTTGCCCATAACGCCTCCTTGGCTATGATATAGGCAGCTTAGATGCCGAGTTCGGCACACGCAAGCGCCCCCTGCATGCATTGAGTAAGGATTTGTCAGCATGCAATCCATCACAGACTGTTAAAAAAACTCCGAATCGCGGCTGAAACCTTTGCTATGTGGTGAATTTTCAGGCAAAATGCGCCGCCATTCGATATGGTAATGAGGTGAACTGCCCGATATGGCGAAAGAAGACGTAATTGAACTCGAAGGTGAGATCATTGACACCCTTCCGAACACGATGTTCCGTGTAAAGTTGGAAAACGACCACGTGATCACTTGTCACATTTCTGGCAAGATGCGCAAGCACTATATCCGCATCTTAACTGGTGACCGCGTAAAGGTTGAACTTACACCTTACGATTTAACCAAAGGCCGTATCACGTATCGTCATCGTTAATTAGTAATGATGAAAAAAGAGCGCTCTTAATAGGGCGCTTTTTTTTGTGCCTATCGTGCAGCGGAACCGGCAACAAGTATTTTGTTACATTTTTATTACATTCTGTACGCTTGCAAGGTTCGTGTAAGGTTTTTGTGGAATAGTGTTAAGCTCCGTTACAAAGGAGTTTACCTATAATGAAAAAGACACTTCTAGCCCTCGCGATTAGCCCTGTTCTGCTTGTCGGCTGTCAAATTGCCATTCAGCCTACCTCGCCTGTGCAAGGAAACGATAATGCGACCGCAGCATTAAAAGCTGAGCTGGTCGGCCGTGCCACACTCGGTGCGGGGGCGTCGGAAGGTGCAGCGGAGATTGTTCAGTTCCATACCGCTAGCCAACGTATTCTGGCGATTAACAGCTCTGGCCCACAACCTGTTGTTGAAATTATCCCGGCAACCGAATTTAACACCGGCGCTCTGACTGCTGACGCCGAAGGTGTCGTCAATAATGCCAACCTAGCCAGCGAGAATTCAATTGATCTACGCGCTGATAATCCAGCCCTAAGTGACGCAAACTCGATTGCCGTACATGGCGACTTGCTAGCCGTTGCCATGGCAGGCGCGCAACATGCCGATGACGGCGCGGTGATGTTCTACCAACTTGCCATGCAAAACGGCGTGCTAACAGCTAGTTACATCAAGTCAGTCACCGCTGGCAATTTACCCGACATGGTGACCTTTAACGAAACCGGTACCAAAGTAGTAGTTGCCAACGAAGGGGAACCAAGTGGTGACTATACGTTTGACCCTGAAGGCAGTGTATCTGTGATTGACGTGGTCAACGGTGTACCAGCCGATACCGCCACGCAAGTGAACTTCCGCGCCTTCAACGGTCTGCAAGCCGAGTTAGAAGCGCAAGGTATGTACTTTGCTAGCCCAGAGCAGCGCGTCATTAACGGCCAATCGGTGTTCCCAAGCACGGTTGCCCAAGACTTAGAACCTGAATACGTAACGGTAAAAGGTGATACTGCCTGGGTGGCGCTACAAGAGAACAATGGTTTTGCCATCGTTAACCTAAATGACTACAGCGTGCGCATTGTTGGCTTGGGCCTAAAAGACTGGGGACAGTACGACATGGATGCCTATGAGGATGGCCAAGTGGGCTTTGCTCGCTACCCAGGCATTGTTGGCATGTACCAGCCGGATACCATTGCGGCGTACACAGTGAATGGCCAAACCTATGTTGTGACGGCCAACGAAGGCGACTCACGCGAGTACTTCTTCCCTGCCACCGATGCAGCCGATTGCCAAGCCAAAGGTGGCTTAGAGTTTTCTACAAAAGACGGCTGCTTAGCCTTTATTGATGAAGCGAAAGCCAGCGCCCTAGCGGCCAACATTGAAGACCCAGCCCTGGCTGCTGCCGCCAATGGCGGTACACTCAACAAGCTATTGGTTAGCCAGTTGCGTGGCGATAACGACGGCGATGGCAAGTATGAGCAGTTGTTTGCCTATGGTGCACGTTCGTTCTCAATCTTTGATGCCAGCGGCAATCTAGTATTCGATTCGGGCGATCAACTAGAGAAGATCTCAGCTGAGAAACATGGCAATGCGTTTAACAACGACGAAGATGCCAACGCAGGTGATTCTCGCTCGGCTAACAAAGGCCCAGAGCCAGAAGCGCTAGCGCTAGGTGAAGTGGATGGTCGCACATACGCCTTTGTTGGCACCGAGCGCATGGGCACCATTTTTGTTTACGACATCACCGACCCGGCAAATGTAAGCTACGTAAACTACTTATACAACCGTGGTTTGGTTGAAGGTGCGAGCATTACAGGTGACATGGCGCCGGAAGGCATGAAGTTTGTGCCAGCAGCAGATAGCGCCACAGGCAAAGCACAACTAATTGTTGGCAATGAAATCAGTGGTTCTGTCAGCGTTTGGCAGTTCAACTAAAAGACGCAGAGCAACGCGCCCCAGCACGGGGCGCAATTTCACTTGCGACCAAAGTCGGCGGGAATTTCACCCCAATCCTTGGTGTGCCATTTAAGCACTTTATTTGGGTAAGGATTTTCTTGCAGCCACAATTCGGCCCGAGCCAACAACTCTATTAGCTTGGCATCTACCCTACCCTCTTTAACATTCTGACTATTGGCCTTTTTCTTTCTCAGCCAAGCCATGGCCGTGGCCGAGTCGGTATAGATTGGGCAGTCATCTCCTAGCTGCTTTAATAAGGCTAGGCCATGTACAATCGCCAAAAACTCGCCAATATTATTGGTACCGTCAGCAATGGGCCCCACACGAAAGGCCGTTTCCCCTGTGTCGAGCCAAACCCCTTGGTACTCCATGTCTTTACCAACACTATTCCAGGCTGCATCCACAGTTAGCGCATGCCCAGTAGGGGCTTTTGGTGTGCTTAGCTCACCGTTAAACGCGGCCAGCGCCTCGGCTTTGCTCGTAAAGCCTTTAAACTGGGCACCGGCATAACCAGAGGTTGCTTGCTGGCATTGCGCCCAGGTATCAAATACGCCAGTCTTGTGACCTTTCCAAACCACGTATGCTGCGTTTTTCTTTTTCGCCATTAATCAGTTGCCTCTTTTACCAGCCAAGCAGTTTACCTAGCTCACTAGCGACTTAAAAGGCACCTAAAAGCTGCGAGCTGCTCGCCGATGCCATTAACGGGAGGCTAGGCGTCCACGGAACTCGCCATTCGACACAGCGCAAGTACATCCATGTAGCTTCGACACCCGCTCCCTGCGGGTGACGGTCTCATAGCAAGCACCGTGAACACCAAGCTTCCTTCGTAGGTTAATGGCACTGGCTCTACTTTTTATTCCCTAATTGTTACTTTATATCATTTCAATATAACTTTTAATTATTTATTCACAAATTATCTAACTAGCTGTAACACAAGTTTACAACCATGGCGCTTGCTCCCTAACCAATTAGCAAGGATTACTCATGAAAAAGCTACTCGCTAGCATGGTTGCCACGGTTGTGGCAGGCACGACTTTCGCCAATGACCTACCACAGCAGTCATCACCATGGTTTCAAGACGCACAAAACGTGCTAATGCAAAAAATGGAAACGCCTCGCCTACGTGGCCAAGCAAAGAACGTGATCTTATTTGTTGCCGATGGCAACGGCGTGTCGTCAAATACCGCGATTCGTATTTTTGAAGGCCAAGCGCAAGGGTTGTTAGGTGAAGAACATGAGCTTAGCTTTGAAAAATTCCCCCACTTAGCACTGGCGAAAACTTACAACTCAAATGCCCAAACGCCAGACTCCGCTGGTACGGCAACGGCCATGCTTGCTGGTGTAAAAACCCGCCAAGGCGTGGTAGGCATTACTGACAATGTCGACCGTGGTGACTGTGTAACAGCACTAGACAACCAAATCCCATCAGCCTTGCACCTTGCCGAGCGTAAAGGCAAAGCCACGGGTGTGGTGTCGACAGCTCGGGTAACGCATGCGACACCCGCAGCGGCATATGCCTTTGCTGCCGATCGTAACTTTGAAGATGACTCTGCTTTAAGCGATGAACAAAAAGCCGCAGGCTGTGTGGATATTGCTTCACAGGCGCTAACGGCCGATATGGAAGTGATTCTTGGTGGTGGCCGTCGCCACTTTATTCCTGCTGAGCTGACCGATGAAGAGGGCAAAACGGGCCGTCGTACTGATGGCCGTGATTTAACCAAAGAGTGGCAAGCACAAGGCGGTGAGTATGTTTGGAACCGTGATGGCTTAATGAAGCTCGACCCAAATGCCGACCGTGTACTGGGCCTGTTTGAGAGCTCGCACATGGAATATGAAGCTGACCGCGAAGGCGATGCCGGTGGTGAGCCATCACTAGCAGAAATGACGGCAGCAGCAATCAATGTATTGAACAAAGACGAAGACGGTTTCTTCTTGCTGGTTGAGTCGGGCCGTGTTGACCACGCCCACCACGCTGGCAATGCTTATCGTGCCATGATGGACGGGGTTGCCTTTGCCGAGGCGGTGCAGATTGCCACACAAATGACCAACCTTGAAGACACGCTGATCATTGTTACCGCCGACCACTCGCACACCTTGGTGATGCAGGGCTACGCTCAACGGGGCAACCCAATTCTTGGCTTGTCTAAAGGCCTAGATAGCCAGGGCAATCCAGTAACCGAGCCAAGCCTTGCCAAAGATGGCAAACCCTACACTACCATTGCTTATGTAAACGGCCCAGGTGCGGTACAAGGTGAACGTCAAGACTTGAGCAATGTTGACGTGGAAGATATGGACTTTGTTCAACAAGCCCTGATTCCAATGAGTTCAGAAACTCATACCGCTGAAGATGTGGCGATTTACGCGCGCGGCCCATGGGCATGGCTGATTGATGGCACAGTTGAGCAAAACTACATTTTCCATGTAATGGATCATGCAGCTGGCTTAAGCCAATAACACTAAGCAATAACCAATCTGCCTCAGCGCCCTTAAAAAGGGCGCTATTTTTATTCTTCAAATGGCATATTTATGAAATATTTATTCGTCTTTTTATTATTTTTGCCAATTTATACATATAGCTCCGATACAATAAAAATTCGTGAGCTATACGCGGGTGATATGCAGTTTAGCGAGTTAGCGAAATCGCTAGATGGCAAGCGGGTAAAAATTAGTGGCTATATGGCGCCACCATTAAAAGCGCAAGCGGATTTTTTCGTGTTAACCAAGATGCCGATGGCGGTGTGTCCATTTTGTGAATCAGAAGCGGACTGGCCAGACGATATTCTATTTGTTCGCGGCAAAGATACCATTGATGTGATTCGCTACACCGAACCACTTATTGTGACTGGCATATTAGAGCTAGGCACCAAGGTAGACGAAGAAACTGGGTTTGTCAGCCGGGTACGGGTGGTTAATGCTGATTACGAGCGCGCATTATGAAGTATCAGGTGAACGCACTGAAGGTTAGCCAAGGCAAACATACCCTTTTGGCGATTGATGCTTTACAGCTAACTGGCCCTGGCCTAGTTGTAATCCATGGCCCATCAGGGGCTGGCAAAAGCACGTTATTAATGGCATTGGCAGGGCTAATACCTAACTATAGTGGCCAGATCTATTTGCAAGACACTCTGATTACTAACAAAACTGGCAATCGGTTGCGCCAGCATTGCATTGGTTATTTGTTTCAGAACTTTGAATTAATTGGCGCACTCAGCGCCTTAGATAATGTGCTACTGCGAGCCGATGCCATGCAGATTAACGCCGACGCCAACCGGGCACGCTCACTGCTAACCCAGTTTGGCATCACTGAGGTGAACAAGCCAGCTCGGCGCTTCTCGCGTGGTCAACAGCAACGCATTGCCCTAGCCCGCGCGCTATATGGCGAGCCTGAGGTGCTGCTTTGTGATGAGCCAACGGCGAGCTTAGACGCCGCTAATGCTCATGAGGTTGCCAGTGCATTAGTACAGCAGGCAGAAAGCAAACTAGTGATTGTAAGCACCCATGACCAAAATTTATTAGCCTTGGCTTCGAGCAGTATCCACCTTGCTTTTGGCCGCTTGGAGCAGTCAGCATGCGCCGCTTAATCAAAGCTTGGTTATTATCACACCCTGTGCAAGGGCTTTTGTTTAGCCTGCTAATCGCAGGCGCTTTATCGATTGGCTTGGTGTTGCAAGCCCAAGAAACGGCGATTCGCGAGGCATCGGCGCGCATTGTTGATCCAGCCTCCTTGTTGATTGGCGCTCCAGGGTCAAAAAATGACTTGGTGCTTGGCACCCTATTTCATGAGCCGCTAACCTTGCCATTATTAGACAGTGCTTTGTGGGCACCCCTGCTCGCTCATGAACGGGTCGATTGGGCGGCCCCCCTTGCTTTTGGTGACAACTGGCAAGGGCATTTGATTATTGGCACCACAGCACCTTTTATTCAACATCTAGGCGGTACAGCGCAATTTACTAGCCCCTATCAGGCGATCGTTGGCAGCAATGTCGCGCTAGAGATCGGCCAGCAGTTTGCGAGCCAACATGGCATGGTGGCCCATGAAGACAATCATTCCCATGCACCCATTAGCGTTATTGGCCGACTACCCATTACCAATACCCCGTGGGATAACGCAATTTTGGTGCCTATCCGACAAGTTTGGGGCAGTCATGGCTTAGCCAGTGCCATTCCCAAAGATCCGCAGCAGGTCGGCTATTTGTCAGCTAATGAGCACTTACATGGGGTAACGGCTGTGGTGGTGCAACCTGCAAGCCTTGCTAGTGCTTATGGCCTGCGTAGCCAGTTTAACAATGCACAAGTACAGGCGTTTTTCCCAGCGGAAGTATTGGTGCGTTTATACAGCACACTTGGTGACGTGCGCGCCTTAATGAACGTGGTGTGGGCGTTTTCAATGCTTTTGGTGATGATTGCTCTGCTCTATGGTTTACAAAGCCTATTGAGCAACTTGCGCTACCAGTTCGCCGTGCTGACCGCACTGGGCATGCGCCAACTGCGCTTATGGGTTTCACTGCAGTGTTATGTGCTCTTGCTACTGGTCACAGCACTATTGCTCACCGCCTTGATCAGCCCACTCATGGCGAGCTGGGTGGCCGGGTGGCTAGGTCAGCGCCTTAGTATGGCACTGACCTCGGGGTTAAGCTGGCAAAGTGTGCAGCTTGCAGCCACGGTAGCGGCAAGTTTGTGGCTGTGCACGCTACCAGCCATTTGGTGGGTGTTGCGCCGGCCGGCATGGATAGTATTACAAACACGTTAATTAAGGGTAAGCAACCTTGCCTCGCCGGTCAGCGGGCAGGTGAACTCAATTTGATCGAGCGTAAGTTTCATCCCCTCACCTTCATCGCCAACAATGGCATGCCCGGCATCGGCTAGGTGGCGGCGCACTTGTTGTGCTCTACCCGTGCGAGTAATGAGCTCAACATTGCTTTGGTTGGCGTAGTCACTGACTTTATGTACCCGATATTCAGTGAGCCCTGGCTTGCCATCCAGTGGCTGGTCAAACACGCCTGTCGACCCCACTTCTCCTAGTATGCCCGACACCTCGGCGCGATAGTGTTTAATGATTTGGTCATTCACCAACAGCTCAGAGAGCGCCGCCGCGGCACGTTTGTGATGCGACAGTATCACTAGGCCACTGGCGTCTTGGTCAAGATGATCAAGGATAAAACAAGGGCGAGCCTTATTAAAATACAGTTCGGCTTGGCGCAAAATGCTTAGATGGTCGCCCCAGTCGTTACCAAATGTCAGCATGCCGGCCGGTTTGTGCCAAACACTATAGAGCTCAAAGTCAGCGATTGGCGCGGTGACCTGTGGCACCTGTGCAAGCAAGTACTCGTCGTAATACACTTCAACGATATCCCCTACCTGCAAGTCGGTCATTGCCCGGCGCAAACGCTGCTTTGGTTGGCCCTCACGAATAAGCCAAACCGCGCCTTTATTCATTGTTTGTTTAAGACGTGATTTCGACAAATTAATGTTGTCGAGCAAGAAGTCGATTGCAATGCTTGAATCGGCTGCTTCTACTTCTAATGCAACATCAATTCTCAATGATTCGTCCATTAAAACCCCGGTAATTTAACGCCATCAACAGCGTCTTTTAGTTTGTCTTGTGCTTCTTGTTTAGCCCGTTCTTCAGCCGCGCGCCGCTCGGCTTCGGCTTTTTCTTCTGCTGCCCGACGCTCTGCTTCCAGGCGTTCTTGCTCTGCTTGCAAACGCTGCTGAGCTGCTTCGCGCTCTTGGCGCAAGCGCTCTTCAGCTTCTTCTCGGGCAGCATTGGCGGCGTCTTCAAGCTGCTGGCGTTGGCCGTCAATAAAGCCTTGTGCTTGCTGCTTAAGCGCCTCGAGCTGCTCTTCTACTCGCGTCTCAAACGCTTGCCGCTCGTTCTGCCAACGAGTTTCCCAGTCGGTTAACTGAGCAATCCCTTCGTCATAAGGAGCGCGACGGGCGGCAATTTCGGCTTGCAGGCGTTCACGTACTTTTGATTCCAAGGCTGCTAGGCCGGCTGCCACCTCTTCTTGCACAATGCCACTGAGTGCATCATCGAGATTCGAACCAATATTGGTTTCCAGTTCACCCTGGGTTTGCGCCATGCTGAGGCTAAGCTCAACACTGTCAACACGCTGCACCGCACGCTCAGCACGATCGGCCCAGTCACCTTGCCAAGCAAAGCCAGACCCAGGAAAACTGCCTGCGCCATCAAGCTGCCAGCCGTTGTCGCTGCGCTGCCAGTTGGCTTGCAGTTGCGCACCACCCGCTTGGTAGCTACCCGCCAAAATTGGCTGATCAATCAAGGTGGTCGCAGGCACTTGCCAGCCTTCGGCCTGCAGGCGAATGCTGTCGTTAATGCCATCACGGCGATCAAAGTTTGCCGTTAAGTTCATACTGGCAAAATCAGTCTGCTCACCAGCCCGCAAGACCAACTCGGTGGCTCGACCACGCACCGTCTGGTCATTGGTTAACTCGGTTAGCTCGGCAAAATAGGTGCCATCACTCAATTCAATTGAAAAGGTGGCCTGTTTTAGTAAAAAGCTTGGCAGGGGCTGTTCCACCGGGAAGCTAACAAAGCGGCCTAGTTCAATGGCATCCTCACCACTGCCACCTTCTGGCATACGAGCAACGATCCATTCAATGATTGGTTTAGCCTGCTGATAGCGCTGCTGCAAGGTAACCATGCGATTGGCAATTTCATCACCTAACAATAAGCGGGTGGCATTATTTAAGCCATTTTGATCAAAGCTATACTCACTGCGAATGGCTTGCCAGTCTTCGTTCGGCGCATCTTGCAGTGCTTGCCAATCACGATTTAGTTGCGCTTTTGCTGTTTCAATTTCAACTTTGGCTTGCGCAAACGCTAGCACGTCTGAGCCAATTTCGCCCTGCATGGCTTCAATCTCGCTGCGCAACTGCTGAGCATCCTCTAGTGACTCGATTTGCATGGCTTTTAGCCGATCAACCCGCTCATCGTAAGCTTGCAAGCGCGCTTGATCTGGTAATGCCTCGAATGCTTGTGGTACCGACACCTGCACTTGCTGCCAAGTTGCCGCCAATTGCTGCGCTTGCTCGACGGTTTTTAGCGCTTCTACTTCGGCCAACAATTGATCAGCAGTCGGTAAGCTAATCATATCAAAGGCACTACTTTCAGATTGCTCGTCACTGCGCGCTGCTTTGGCATAAACCTCACCAGGGCTTGGGCGCTGCGTATCAAACCGAACGCCAGTGAAGGCGACTTCGTTAATGATTAAACGGCCGAGCAATAACTGAATAAAATCAATATCCAGCGCCGCTCGGTCAAACTCAATACTGTTGTGCGTTGGCTTTTCAGGGTCGGTAAACGCCATGTTTTCCAGCTCAAAGCCAAATGGAAAGAGCGCAATCTCAAACTCGGCGATATCAACTTGCGCACCATTAGCACTGCTGGCACCTTTTTTAATGCCCCCTTCAATGACATCATCGGCAAATAAGTACCAGGCAATGCCAGTTCCCACAATTAGTACAACAAAGGCTACTAGGCCAATCCAACGAATCCATTTAGTCATGCTTAGCCCCTTAGTCCATAAATAGAAGTTAGCAAGCCCCAGAATTTACTGGCTTTAAGTGCTTGCACGACTTTCAACTTGTTAAACCAAGCCATTACATGCAGGCGATACCTTTCTACCAGGAACTTAACCAATAAGGTGAGTGGCAATAGTGCAATCAAAGCGACCAGCAAGCTCCCCAGGGTATGGGTATGGTTTAGGCCTAACACCAGCATAAATGGGATATTAAATAGCGTGGTCCAGAAGCTCTGTAGCTCAGGATGAGTAAGCAGGGTTTCACCCAGGGCAATTGCTGGAGCACTGAACGGCCAAGCCAATGCTGCGCCGAGAATCATGCCGGCAATGGCGCTCGAGAAGTTCACCCGTAACACACAAATTAGCAGCAGCACGACTAGGTTATGCCAGGTAAAAGTTGGGGTGTAGCCAATAATCATGCCCAAGGTGAGACCAAAAGCAATGGCCCATGGGCTAACATCCGAGTTGAGGGCTTTTAACAGCCGAACAATAGCATCGAGCATGCTTACTCCTTAAGTTGCTGGGCCAGCCGTTCAATAATACGACTGACTGCGATAAAGCCAAAGGTGGCAGTTACCATGGTAGCGGCACCAAACCCTGTTGCACAATCTAAGCGCCGAGGCGCATCACCACTAGGTTTACTAAAGCATACTTCACCATCCCCAGCAGGATAACGCAATGGTTCGTTTGACCAGACAACGTCGACGCCAAACTTGCGTTTTGGACTGCGAGGAAAATCATGTTCTTTACGCAATTTAGATCGCACTTTTGCCGTTAATGGGTCTTGCTCAGTTTTACTTAAATCACTAACTTGTATACGCGTTGGGTCGGTTTTACCACCCGCCCCGCCAATGCTAACCAGCGCCACCTTAGCCTTTTTAGCAGCAGCGATGAGCGCTGTTTTAGCTTTGACGCCATCAATGGCATCAACAATAAAGTCGGGCGTTTTAGCAAGAAAAGTATCCATGTTGGCTGGTGTGACAAAGTCGTTGCATACTTCAATGTGCGCATCTGGGTTAATTAATTTAGCGCGCTCGGCGAGCGCCTCGGCTTTAAATTGACCGACGGTGTTGACCGTTGTATGAACCTGGCGATTGGTGTTGGAAACACAAATATCGTCTAGGTCAACAATGACTAGGTGCTCAAAACCAGAGCGAACCAAGGCTTCAACCACCCAAGAGCCGACGCCACCTAGCCCAACCACCATCACCTTAGTGGTGCGCATTGCATCTGCGAGCTGGCGACCATAAAGCCGTTGAATACCTGAAAAGCGCGCGTTGTAATTCATGCTGAACCCTATTGATAAATGCGGCGCAATTATAGCGACTGCAGCCCTTGAGCACTAGCATGCAGGCATATTAAGCTAGTGTCGTATATCCCATCCATGAGGTTCACCTTGATCGAACTATTAAGCCAGCGACCGAACGCAATGAAGTGGCAAAAGTATAGCGCCGACATCTTACCATTGTGGGTTGCGGATATGGACTTTGCCCCCGCGCAAGTGATTCAGCAGGCCATCGCAGAGGCAAGCCAAGACCTAGGCTACCAATTGCCACCAGAGTGGGCCGACGAGCAAGTGGTTAGATGGCTTGCTAGCGAGCACAATTGCCATATCGAGCCTAGTTGGGTGGTTTGGCAAGGCGGAGTAATTAGTGGCTTTAATACGGCACTAGCAAGTGTTTGCCAATCTGGTGATGAGGTTGTTGTGCCAACACCCACCTACCCGCCTATGCGCCAAGCACCGGTGAATCATGGCGCCCGTTGTGTGGAAATGCCGCTGGAGTATATTGATGGAATTTGGCAGCTTAACCTAGATAAGCTTGCCAACCAGCTCGCCCGTCCTCAATGCAAGGCCATGCTAATCAGCAACCCAATGAACCCAACGGGCTGCGTTTATCAGCAAATCGGCGAGATTTCTAAGCTGTGTCATCAACACAATGTATTATTAGTTAGTGATGAAATTCATGCTGATTTGGTGCTAGCAGGCAAAGCGCACGATAGCGCCTTGCATTACAACACGGATCATCTAGTGGTATTAATGGCCGCCAGCAAAACCTTTAATATTGCTGGCCTTGCCACCAGCTATATGATCTGCCCAAATGCCAAGCTTAGAAAACGGGTTCAAAAAGCGGGGGCGGGCATTGCTGGGCATGCCAATGTATTAGGGGTAATGGCTACAGCGACCGCCTATCAGGCCGCTAAACCTTGGCTTAATGAGGTAAAAACCCTGCTCACGAATAATTTGTCGGTGCTGAATCGCTGGCAAGAGACGCAAGACAGTCTTATAAGCTACCCGGTCAATGCAACCTATTTAGCTTGGATGGATTGGCGGCAGTTAACAGACACCCCCTATCCACATTTATTATCATATGGCATTGCCCTATCAGATGGCGCTCCTTTTGGGGCTCCGGGTTGGGCACGACTTAACTTCGCTTGCTCAAGCGACACTTTGAGCCAAGCCCTTCAACGTATGCAGCAAGCTATTGAGGCACTTTAAAATGAAAAAATGGTTATTGGTTCTGGCAACACTAGTAAGCAGTCAGAGCTTTGCTTTGGCAATAGGGACGGATGTAGTGAAACTGGCCGACCAAGGGCAGTTTAATATCACCATTGAAAGCCCGTTAACACGCGTTTCCTCGCTACATTTGAACTTAGCGACGCAATCTGGCAATACGTTTGCGATCGATGCGCTGTACAAGGCCTACACAGGTAGCATGTTTAACAGCGTCAACCTGCAGGCGGGTGGTAGCATTAACTCAGGTGAGAACACCCAGTTTGGTTTTGTTGGCGCCATCGGCTATGAAACCTCACCAGCACGCAGCTTTGTTGGTTTTGGTAGTGTACGCCTGACTTATTACCCAGGCAGCAGTGACATTATGTGGTCACCAACCTTAGGCATTATGTTTGCCTTTTAACTCAGTCAACAACTTCAATGGAACTGCCATAAAAAAAGCGCCGTAGTGGCGCTTTTTTTTAATAAGTCTACAAATTAGTCGACTAACCAGCTAGCAACGGTATCGAAACCGTTTTCGTCAATCCACTGGTCAAGCGGCTTAGGGTTACGCTTGATTTTTTCGATTACTTCACCAGTATTCGGGTTGCGGTACTTACCTACTTTTAACTTAGGGCCAGTAGATACCGCTGCTTTCTTCTTCTTGCCATCATAACGTGAGAAGTATGCATTTAATGCATCAACAATGGCAGCAGGTGATTCAGAACGCGCTTGTGCTTTGATCCACTTTTCAATTTCTTTTTGCTTAAAGGCAAAATAGTCGTCTTCAGTTAATGAAAATTCGCTGTAAAAACCAGCAAATTTTGCATCTAATTGACGCAAACCTTCTTGGCGTTGAAGCTCTGCTTCTTTTTGCTGAACTAATTGTTCGATTTCTTTCTTTTTCTGCTCAATAAGTGCGTCAAAATTCTCGGCCATGCCTGTGACTCCTCTGAATATATACACTGGTCAAATCGACTGCCTTAGTATAGGCAGCTAAAGATAAAATACAAACATATTAATCAAAAAATATTTATTCGCTCACATACTCTTTAGACAAGTACGCTTTTTTTGGCATAAAAAAAGGAGCATTGCTGCTCCTTCTTTATTACTTACTGGTTATCTACCGGCTTCATATGCGGGAATAAGATAACGTCTTTAATGGTTGGCGAGTCGGTAAAGTACATCACTAGGCGATCGATCCCAATACCTTGACCAGCCGTTGGCGGAAGGCCATATTCCAGCGCACGAATATAGTCAGCATCATAAAACATGGCTTCATCATCACCAGCTTCTTTTTCTGCTACCTGTGCTTGGAAACGCTCAGCTTGATCGATTGGATCGTTTAACTCAGAGAAACCATTGGCAATTTCGCGACCACCAAGGAAGAACTCGAATCGATCAGTTACTTCTGGGTTATGATCATTGCGACGCGCCAATGGCGACACCTCAGCTGGGTATTCAGTGATAAATACTGGACCAGCGAGCTTTTCTTCCACCGTCTCTTCAAAGATCTCGGTTAATACCTTACCCCAGCCCCAAGATGGCTTAATATTAATGCCAAGGCGCTTAGCCACTGCGGTGACACCCTCTAGGGTTTGCAGCTCTTCCAAGGCAATGCCGTCGTTGTATTTAACCACTGAAGCAGTCATTGGCAGGCGCTCAAAGGCCGCACCTAAATCAAAGGTTTGCTCTTGATACGTTAGCGTGGTGGTACCGAGTACATCTTGCGCAATTTGGCGCAACATGTTCTCGGTATGGTCCATCATGTCATTATAGTCAGCGTAGGCTTGATAGAACTCTAACATGGTGAACTCAGGGTTGTGACGCGTTGACACCCCTTCATTACGGAAGTTACGGTTAATCTCATACACCCGCTCAAAACCACCTACTACCAAGCGTTTTAGATATAGCTCAGGTGCAATGCGAAGATACATATCGATATCCATTGCATTGTGGTGGGTAATAAATGGTCGCGCCGTTGCACCACCAGGTATTACTTGCAGCATAGGCGTTTCAGCTTCTACGAAGTTCTGCTCAGCTAAATAACTGCGAATGCCTTGAATCATTTTGGCGCGCACAGTGAAGGTATGACGTGTTTCTTCGCTAACAATTAAGTCGACATAACGTTGGCGGTATTTAACTTCCTGGTCCGATAAACCTTTCCATTTATCTGGCAGTGGTCGCAGTGTTTTGTTTAACAAACGAAACTGCTCTGGCTTTTGTGCCTGCACATATAGCTGACCACGACCCGAAAGGCTGATGACACCTGAAACCGATACAATGTCACCAATATCTAGCGCTTGCCAGTCTTCCGATTCTTTTTGATCCTGTTTACCAAGATATGCTTGCACTGTGCCCGACATATCACGCACCGTAATAAACGGCCCACCACGGCGTACAACACGACCAGCAATGGTTGCCGTTGCACCTAACTCAGCTAATTCGTCTTGGCTTTTACCATCATATTTTGCTTGCAGTTCACCTGCGTAGGCATCACGGCGAATATCATTTGGGTAAGCGTTGCGTTTAGCTTTAATCTTTTCTAGCTTTTCTTTGCGCAAGGCGACGATTTGGTTTTCATCTTGAAGTGGCATGTCATTAGCCATAGTTAGCTCCTGTTGTTATAGGCCTTGCTTAAGTGACGCTTCGATAAATGGGTCGAGAGCGCCATCGAGTACTTGTTGGGTATTGCGATTTTCAACGCCAGTGCGTAAATCTTTAATACGGGCATCGTCTAAAACGTATGAGCGGATTTGACTGCCCCAGCCAATATCTGACTTAGAGTCTTCTTGCGCTTGTGCCGCTTCATTACGCTTTTTCATTTCTAGCTCATAAAGCTTGGCTTTTAGCTGCTTCATGGCGGTATCTTTGTTTTTATGCTGCGAGCGGTCATTCTGACACTGCACCACAACATTGGTTGGCAAGTGGGTGATGCGCACGGCGGATTCAGTTCTGTTTACGTGCTGACCACCGGCACCACTCGCGCGATATACATCAATGCGCAAATCTGCAGGGTTGATATCAATATCAACATTGTCGTCAACTTCAGGCGAAACAAACACCGATGAAAATGATGTATGACGACGACCGCCTGAGTCGAATGGTGATTTGCGAACCAAGCGGTGCACGCCTGTTTCGGTGCGCAACCAACCAAATGCATATTCACCTTGGATGTGCAGGGTTACACTTTTAATCCCGGCGACTTCACCGTCAGACTTTTCCAACACGTCAACTTTAAAGTCTTTATCTTCGGCCCAGCGCGAGTACATGCGCAGCAGCATTTCGGCCCAGTCTTGCGCTTCGGTTCCGCCAGAACCTGCTTGGATATCTAGATAAGCATTGTTCTCATCCATTTCGCCAGCAAACATGCGGCGGAATTCCAAATCTGCAAGCTTGGCTTGCATGGTTTCAACTTCCGCTAAAATATCTGCCACGGCATCTTCATCATTTTCCTCAACCGACATGTCTAATAAGTCGCTTGAGTCTTCGATGCCTGCGTTTAGATCATCAATGGTTTTCACCACTCGTTCTAAACTTGAACGCTCTTGACCTAGCTTTTGCGCCCGCTCAGGATCGTCCCAAACGGATGGCTCAGCTAGCTCCATTTCAACTTCAACTAATCGTTCTTTGCGATTGTCGTAGTCAAAGATACCCCCTAAGCACGTTGGTGCGGGTTTGAAGGTCTTTTAGCGCCTCGCGAATTGGATTAACTTCCACAATTAACTCCAGCAAATAAATGGGGCGCGTATTGTAGCCTAAACGATGGCTTAGCTCTATAAAGCTAGCACTATTTAGGCTCAATATATTGCACCATTAATTGCAGGCTGGTATTGCCGCGAAAATGATTGGCGTCTAACTGATAAACAACATGCGCTTGGCGCGCTTGGTTTGGCCAAATATCTAGGTCGACATTAAACGCGATGGCGTCGATGGTTTGACCGGCTTCGTCTTGTAGCAGGAGTTTTAGGTGCTTTTCACCCACAATGCGCTGCTGAATAATAGTGAAATAATCATCAAAGCATGGCTCCGGAAACTTTTGTCCATAAGGGCCAAAGGTTTTTAATTGATAACAAAACTCTATGGTGCGCAACGACGCCGGTAGTGAGCCATCGGTCAATAATTCAGGGTTAAGCAGGTTGGCATCAATTTGCGTTTCAATGACATGGTTGAAGGCTTGGCGAAATGCTTGAATATTGTCCGCTGCGATCGTCAAACCGGCCGCCATGGCATGACCACCAAACTTGCTAATCAGGTTGGGATATCGCTTGTCTAGTAGGTCCAGCATATCGCGCAAGTGCAGGCCGGGTATCGAGCGGCCAGAACCTTTTAGTTCGGTTTGCTCATCATTCATGGCAAAGGCAATCACCGGTCGATGCAGGCGCTCCTTAATGCGAGAAGCGAGTATACCCACTACCCCCTGATGCCAACTTGGCTCAAACAGCACCACCCCAGTTGGCTGCTCATCCAGTTTAATCGCTTGCAGTGCTTGCAGGGCGTCATCATGCATGGACTGCTCAATGCTGCGCCGGTCACGGTTGAAACTGTCTAATAGGGTGGCAAGCTCACGGGCTGTGGCTGCGTTCTCTGTTAATAAGCATTCAATGCCAATCGACATATCATCTAAGCGACCGGCTGCATTGATTCTAGGGCCAAGGGCAAAACCAAAATCAGCCGCTTCTATACGCTGGTATTGACGCCCTGCCACTTCGATGAGCGCCATAATCCCAGGGCGAGCTTGACCTTTGCGAATACGTTGAATGCCAGCGGCTACCATTATTCGATTATTGTGATCAAGTGGCACCACATCCGCTACCGTTGCCAACGCCAATAAATCGAGAAACTGCCCCATATTGACCTGCCAGCGAGGATCATTGGCTGCCTTTAACCTAGCTCTGAAAGCAGATAGCAGGTAGAACATCACCGCACAGCCACAAGCAGCCTTAGACGGAAACTGGCAGCCTGGCTGGTTAGGATTAACAATGGCCTGCGCTTCTGGCAACTGGTCACCAGGCAAGTGATGGTCGGTGACTAGCACCTTAATACCCAGCGCCTGAGCTGCCTGCACCCCATCGACGGCGGCAATGCCATTATCAACCGTGATGATTAAGTTGGGGTTTAGCTTGGCAGCCTCACCCACCAGCCCAGGTGTAAGCCCATAACCATAGGAAAAGCGATTAGGTACCAGGTAGTCTACTTGCTGAAAGCCAAATGCCTTTAAGCCCTGCACTGCCAGCGCTGTACTGGTTGCACCATCCACATCAAAATCACCTACGATGAGCACAGACCATTGCTCGAGCAAGGCTTGTTGCAGTAGTTCCGCGCCTGCATCAATGCCTTTTAATGATTGGAAATGCGCTAGCGACTGCAGCGATAGATCACCATCTTGCGGGGTATTCACGCCTCGAGCAGCCAGCAAGCGGGCAATTACCTCGCCATGCTGCGCAACCATGTGTGGATTTAGCTGATCAACTTGGCGGCGAACAATAGCAGGATGTCTCAAGAGCAGGCCTTAAAAAATATGAATGGGCGCCAGATGGTAAAAGAATTGCAAGATAGGGTAAATAACCAATGCCTTGCTTCGCTCTGTGGGTAAGGCGCCATGAAGCAAGGCGTTAGTAGGTGATGGCTATTGTGCTAGCACGTCCACCATTTCCTCTTTCGCTGCCTGGTTAAACATAATCGCCCAACCGTTTTTGCTCGCTGATACGCGTGAAAATTCAAACCAGTTGGCTAATAACAAATGCTTAATTTCACCCGTTGCAGTGTTCGTTTGCTTGCCTGTACCGCGAACACGAACGAGATAATGCGCTTCGAAGAACTCATTCGCGGCAAACTCATAGCCAACAAGATTGCCAGCACTAAACGGCATAACGCTTACAAACCCAAGAGAGGTGCTGTCCTCTGCCAATACTTCGCCTGTACTTAGGTTAATTTTGCACGCTTCACCTTGGCAAACAAGTGGATGCTCATCGACTGGATATTGATCGACACGACGTTTATCACAAGGACTATCCGTGCATTCAATGAGCACCTTTAACTTAAGTGTTGGGTTAGACCTTGGCAGGGCTGACTGTGTTCGGTAAATGGCCATCCGCGCTTGCTCACTAAAAAGCGTGCCGTTAGCAAGCGATTGCTCCGGGCAGGATATTAGCCCACAAAAAACTCCACCGAAGATTTCAATGCCCTCGAGCGTAAAAATGGCGCTGTCAGTAATACTCACGTCGGTTTGCTCAACACTTTGCAACGCATTGCCTAGCTCGAAGCGGTTTTGTACCCGCCAACCATTAGGCAAACGACTATATGCCATTTCCCTCTCATCGTAAGAAATATAACCAGGCTGATCATTTACCAAGGACAAGCGAGGCTGAGGCGTTGCCAATACCTGCGCCACCTGAATTGGTTGGCAAGCATCAACAAGTTGATCGTTTTCTGCTACACAGGCGACAGGCGTATCACGCATATCGCTATATATCATCTTATAACCACTAGCAATACGACCAAAGGCATCTAGCTGAATACCATAAACATCCAATAAATGTTGATTGGCGATCGGTGTCGGCACCACCTCATCCAATGTAGTTGATGGGAACGAAGTTGGCTGCACATCTTCGGTGACCACAACAACGGTTTCTGTTGTGACTGGTGTTGGGGTCAGTACTGGCGTATTGCTTGGTGTAGTACTTGGTATTACAGCACCAGTTGGCAATGACGTTACCGTAGCTGTGACAGGTGCAGTAACGTGAGCCGTAGTGGTGACAGACACAGTTGGCGATGCAATTGGCACTGTCACTGATGGCGAAGGCAGAACAGTGACTGGCAATGGCGTAACCAAGTTGGTTACCGTGGCTAGCGTGTTTGTCACGACAACCTGAGTGACTGTCGCCTGTGAAGTGGGTTGCGTCGTAGGCTGCGTAGAAACCTGAATCGTTGCCTGGCTAGTAGGGCTGATTGGCGTAACAGCAGAAGTAATAGTAGTTGGAACCCGAGTTACGAGCGCCTGAGAAGGCTTTGTAGCCACCTGAGAATCGTCTTGCTTAGGACTATGATTAGGCTGACTACACCCCACCAAAAGCACTACTGGCAGAAGTGACAGCATTAAGTTTAGTCGCACGGCCTTGCGCAGCATCACGCCCACTCCATAAGATTGGTATTAGGTGATAAGTTTAACACCCTTCTATGGCATGTTTTGTACTTTTTTTGTGCGAAAAGCAGCCAATAAAATGGCTAAATAACTGTCAAATATTTGATTCCTTTATATTTCGGCGCAACCAGGCAGCCAACACACCAGCCAATAACCCAAAAAAGTGGCTCGACCAACTGACATTGGGCAATAAACGAAAGAGCGACCAAAACAGCCCACCGTAAATTGCTAACACAAGGATAGCGATGACAACATCCGTCAACCGGCGACGAAACACTGCAATACTAATTAAATACCCCCAGTAACCAAACACTAAAATACTGGCCCCTGCGTGATATCCAAGGCTGGCAAACAGCCATACCGCTAGTCCTGCAACCATAGTAACTAAGAGTGTAACGAACAAATAGGCTCGAACGCCTTGCCGAAGTATTAACCAGCTTAATAGTAAAAACGGAATAATATTGGCAAAAAAGTGCGACCAATTATGGTGAATAAATGGTGCAATGGGAATATACAATAGCGCATCGAGCTGGCGTGGCACGATACCAAAACCAGATACCCAGCCGCTTGTGATGAAGTTGATCAATTGCAAGGCAAACATTACCA
Source organism: Salinibius halmophilus (assembly GCF_003577475.1). GTDB lineage: Bacteria > Pseudomonadota > Gammaproteobacteria > Pseudomonadales > Natronospirillaceae > Salinibius > Salinibius halmophilus. Next base: position 107,027 of record NZ_QPEP01000013.1, on the reverse strand, counting down.
ATGCGAGCGCCACTAATAGTGTAAAGTCCTTTTTTACCTTGTTATCAGTCATGTTTTTCCTCTTACTAACGACTCGCTGTTGCAACAATATGTAAGCAACTGAATCGATTTGTCTACTTTTTAACCACTCAGGGCAGTATAACGCTAAAATATAAGCCATAACCAGTTGTCGAGGAGCAGCTATGGCGATTTCATTAGATGCCAACATGGCAGTTCAGCAAACGCAGCAAAGAATTAGCAGTGGCAAACAGATCAACAGCGCCAAGGACGACGCCGCTGGAAGTGCCATCAGCACTCGTATCGACGCTGCCGTGAATGGCAAAACACAAGCGATTAAAAATGCTGGTGATGGCGCTTCACTTCTGCAAACCGCCAGCGGCACATTATCGTCTGTGACTGATGGGCTGCAACGATTGCGCGAACTAACTATGCAGTCTGGTAATGGCATATACAGCGAGTCAGACAAAGCACTGCTTGAAAAAGAAAAGCAGCAACTACTGTCGGGCATTAATGAATCATTAAAGAGTGCTTCGTTTAACGGACAGTCGTTGTTCAGCGAATCAAAATCACTCGACTTACAGGTTGGCGACCAAGCTGGCCAAACGTTAGCTGTTGCATTGCCCGATTTAAGTGATTTGAGCAATAACCTGAACAGTCTCGACGATATAGATGCTGCAATTAGCACGGTAACAGAGCAAGCCGTCAACTTCGGCGCTGCCCAAAACAGGCTAGACGCCACGGTAGAGCGCCTAAGTCAATCAAGCCTAGATGCCCAGCAAGCCAGATCACGGATAGAAGACGCAGATCTTGCCAAAGAAATCAGTGAGCTAACGGCAAATAATGTGCGTGATCAAATAGATATCGCGATGCAAGCACAAGCGAACCAAGACCAAGGAAAAGTACTTCAGTTACTAAATCTAGCCTGATCACAATTAATAATACGATACAAAAAAGCGCTGATATTCAATCAGCGCTTTTTAATGCCAGCCCCTTGTTAAGGCTTGCATCATTAGAATCTCACGTAGGATTGAGCACCCTCATCATGGTCATCATCATTGCTAGATACCGCAGGCTTAGGCTTAGTCGATGCTGCTGACAACGGCCTTACTGCATTTCTAGTTGTAGCGTTAATTTGAAAGAACGTCATTAGCTGCTGCAATTGCTGCGCCTGACTGCTCATTTCTTCTGATGTGGACGCTAGCTCCTCTGCAGACGAAGCGCTTTGTTGGGTAATACTATTAAGTTGCTCCATCGCCGTATTAATTTGGCTCGCCCCAGTAGCTTGCTCCACTGATGCAGCACTGATTTCTTGTACCAAGCTGGACGTTTTTTCAATCGAAGGCACCATTTCATCTAACAAACTGCCCGCCTTTTCTGCCAAGCTGACACTGCTTTGTGCCACCTCGCCGATTTCTTGCGACGCAACCTGGCTGCGTTCAGCCAACTTTCTCACCTCAGCCGCCACAACGGCAAAGCCTTTACCGTGCTCTCCGGCCCTCGCAGCCTCGATAGCAGCATTCAAGGCCAGCAAATTGGTTTGGTAGGCAATGTCATCGATGATACTGATTTTCTCAGCGATGGATTTCATTGCAGCAACGGTATCATTTACCGCCACACCGCCTTCTCTCGCTTCAATCGCAGATTTTGTCGACATGCTGTCGGTGACTTTGGCATTTTCATTATTCTGCGCAATTGACGCCGACATTTGTTCAACCGAGGCAGTTGTTTCTTCAACACTTGCCGCTTGCTCGCTTGCCCCTTGGCTAAGGTTTTGAGCCGTTGCTGACACCTCTTCTGAAGCCGAGGCGAGTGCATCACTGGCGCTATTTACCTCAGAAACAATCTGAGTTAACCGGTCAACCATAGATATGATGGCAGCGTAGAGACCGGTCGCGGCATCCCGATTGGTAAACGTCATCGTCAAATCACCCTCGGCTAGGCGCTCAGCAATAGCCTTCATCTCTGCCGGTTCACCACCAAGTGGACGCTTAACGATTCGCACTAAGAAAAACGATAACACAATTGCCAATAAAACTGAGGCGACAGACACCCAGATAATCATTTGTTGGGTTGCTTCGTTATTGGCTCGAACCTGCGGACCCAGCGTATCCTGATCGGTTTGCACGGATAGTTTTACATCTTCCGTTGCTTGCGCAATTACAGGCCCAATGCGGTCTAGCTGATTAACAATTAGATTCTCTCGTTGAGAAATAACCACATCAAGCCGATCTAAAGCTGTTGCATAGCTCTGCATCGCCGTATCAAATTGGCGCACTAGATCTCGGGTTTCACGATCGACAACTACGGCAGTTAAACGCTCTAGGTTAGTTGCTGTATTATCATCCAGCTCTTGATGAGCAATCTGAACCTGGGCTGGGTCGGCGGACTCTAAAAACTTGGCAACAGCCAGTCGAGCTTCCAACATAGAAGCTTGTACCTTACCAGCGTAATAGAGTGCTCTGGTGTTATTGTCTGAAAAAGTGCGATCAGTGATTTGCTCAATACTGTCAATCATGGCAGCACCTGCCGTCAGTATCTGTTGATTTACGATTTGCTCCTCTTCGGAGAGCAGCTCAACAACCCGCTCGAAAGCAGTGCGATAGCTATCTAGTTCATTGACGACGATATCAACTTTTTCAGCCCGTTCCGGCTTTTGAATTTCTTCGTCTGCCTGCGCTACTAACTCTTTCAAAAGTTCATAGCGTTGCTCAAAGTTATTCTTCGCTTCTTGCGTGCCATTTAAAATGTAGTTTTTGGCATCAATGCGGACTTCAGACATATTAGCCTGAACTCGACCAGACAGGTTGGCATCTCGCGCCAGATTTCGGTATTCGTTAAACCCTGCAATCGCTGAGCTAAGACCAATAAAAGAAACAACTGAGATAACTAATAGAAATACGACGACTACGCCGTATCCGAGGCTGAGTTGTGTACCGAGCTTCATCTTAGAGAACATCGCGAACTCCTTGTGGGCAGCAACCATTAGGCGAGTTAACTGCACGACATACGTCACCGCTATTCGCTTGCATACCGCTTCCGTCCCCATGCGGCTCGACTAGGTCTGGACTGTTAACTTCCGGTAATAAAGCAGTTATTGTTTAGCGTAGACGAGCAATGAGCGCTAAAACGCAGCGTATTGTTCATTCGTGTTAAGAAGTGTTGGATTTGTATTAATACGAGTGATTTTTATTGATGGACATCAATTGGCACATTAACAGTGGCCATTGAGCAATATCCTTAAAAAGCAAAAAACCCGAAGGCGTTAACCTTCGGGCTTCTTTAAATTGGTGCGGATGGAGAGACTCGAACTCTCACGCCTCGCGGCACTGGAACCTAAATCCAGCGTGTCTACCAATTCCACCACATCCGCATAACTTGTTGCAGCATTTAAAGTGCTACTTGGGGTGACCGATGGGGATCGAACCCACGACCGCTGGAGCCACAATCCAGAGCTCTACCGACTGAGCTACGGTCACCACATTTGTCAACTTGGCACGCCCGGCAGGATTCGAACCCGCGACCCACGGCTTAGAAGGCCGTTGCTCTATCCAACTGAGCTACGGGCGCTCAGTTTTCATTGGTCGGAGCAGAGGGATTCGAACCCCCGACCCTCTGGTCCCAAACCAGATGCGCTACCAGACTGCGCTATGCTCCGATCAATCTCGCCGACGTCATCGCCGTTGACGGGGACGCATTATAGGGATTCCCAAACCAGCGTCAACACCTTTTTTGCCATATTTTCTTAATAAGACAAATAAAATTTTCATTTGCTTACAATTTAAACAATTTTTGCCAGCTGGTAATTGTTTCGAAAACCAACCGTAGGTTGTACGGCGCATGTTTTCGCGCCGGGCAACAGTCATTCCCGCGTAGGCGGGAATCTAATCACCACATTCGAAACAACAAGCTAGACACCCGATAAAAGCACTCGGGTGTGACGCAGTGATTTGTTTCCCAAACCTTCGGTTTGTAAAACCTACAGACTTTTTATTTCGCAGAAACCAAAAAAGCCAGCTATTTCAAGCTGGCTTTAANCCCCAACCTTGGCAAGGTTGTGCTCTACCACTGAGCTATTCCCGCAATGGCATCCCGTAGGGGACTCGAACCCCTGTTACCGCCGTGAAAGGGCGGTGTCCTAGGCCACTAGACGAACGGGACGCAGTTACTAACTTTTTAAACCTGCCTAACAGGCTTTGTTAGCTTCCGAACAGCTTATTAGCTGTTGGCCTCGGAACGGTTGTGTATATTACTGATATCACCGTTCCTTGCAAGGACTTTTTTAAAAATATTTAAAAAAATCAAAAGCTTAGCGGCTACACTTCATCTTTTAACGTCTCCCAGTGCTCGCATTGAGGGCATTGCCAGTAATGCTGACTGGCTGTGTAGCCGCAATAGTTACATTGATAGCGTCGTTGCAACCATCCTGCCTGTTCCAACTGACTATAAAGCTGAGCAAGCGACAAACCATTTTTATGGGCTATCAGTAGTGCTTGCTGAAACTTCGCCATATTCGGTTCAGACTCAAGCAACTGCGCCAGCGATTGGCTGTGTGGCAACTGCCCGGTCGCCGCTGGCTGGGTGGCCATCATCTTGACTCTAGGGTGCTCAGCAAAAGATTTCTGTAGTCTCTTAATTGTTTCGTCGGCAAGCTCTACTAGCCCATGCTCCCTATGGCGTAAGGCTATTTCGCATTGACTATGCACATAAAGTTTCGCTAGTTCACCCTCTAAGCGTTTTTCACTGCTTAACAACTCACTTAAGCGCTGCCAGTCACGCAACCTAGCAGCAATACTCGCAAGTCTTAGTAATGCTTTGTGGTGAAATTCTTTGGTTTCTAGCGCTAGGTGATAAATACGCTCGGCTCGGTCATATAGGCCCGAAAAATAGAAGTCTTCGGCTAGTTGAAACTGTATAGACTGATAGCATGATTGCCATTGATCGTCGGCAAGCATCGACTGATGTAACTGCACCGCTTCGTCGTAGCGCCCTTCTTTGCGCAGCTTTTCACCAAAGCTTAGCAGCTGCTCCCAGGATGAGAACTCTACTTTGACGTCTGGAACTTTTAGGCGCTCGGTGAAGTCTTTTTTCAGCACACGCTGGCGTTTGAGCCGGTAGCCTACAAGCAGCCCTATAGAAAAAACGATACCAACAGCCAATAGCACTTCAACAGAAATCATTATTTGCGACGTACCAACAACAAGCTAGATAAAATACCGGCCAGAAAGGCCAAGCCTAACCACACTTGCACGCCTAACGCAGGCGATTGCCAAATAACAAACTGTAAGGAAACCGCTTGGTGATTTTGAATACCAAACACCAAAGCAATACATGATATGAGCAGAATCAACGCTATGCGAAGCCACTTTAGAATTTGCATGGTCCCTCCATGAAGAGCAGACCTTGATCTTACCTTAGCGCGCTTTGAATGCTAGCGTTTTTTTGCAGCATTGACTTGCTCGCGCAGGTCTTTACCTGGCTTAAAATGCGGGACAAACTTGCCTTCTAACTCTACCGCTTCGCCCGTTTTAGGGTTGCGCCCTACTCTAGGCGCGCGGTAGTGCAAAGAAAAACTACCAAATCCACGAATTTCAATTCGATCACCTTCAGATAATACATCTGACATTTGCTCAATAATCGACTTTACCGCTAGCTCTACTTCTCTGGAAGTAAGCGAGACGTCTCGCTCAAGCGCAAGTGCTGTAACCCTTTCAATCAACTCTGACTTGGTCATAAGTTGTCTCCGTCGTACTTAGCTTGTTTAAAGCTTATACAACAAAGATGACAGAATTAGTATGTTTTTCAACCACTTATGGAAAATTGATTTATGTCTAGTCATAAAAAAACCGCGCCTGAGCGCGGTTTTTTTTGATAAAAAGAAGAATTACTTGTCTTCTTCCATCTTCTGGCGGATCAACTCACCTAGTGTCGTTGGGCCGCTAGTGTCAGCTTGTGGCGCGTTACGTAGTTCGCGAACTGCTGCTTTTTCTTCTTCTAGGTCTTTAGCCTTGATAGAAACAGCTACAGTGCGGTTCTTACGGTCAACGTTGATGATCTTAACTTCGATCTCTTCGCCTTCTTTCAGCTCGCTACGTGCATCTTCAACACGCTCAACGCTGATGTCACCCACTTTCAAGAACGCTTCAACGTCTTCAGCTAGCTTAACCACTGCGCCTTTGGCGTCTACTTCAGTGATTGTACCAGTTACGATCGCGCCTTTGTCGTTCTCAGCAACGTACTCAGCGAACGGATCGCTATCTAGCTGCTTGATACCTAGTGAGATGCGCTCGCGCTCAGGGTCGATAGACAGGATAACTGTCTCAACTTCGTCACCTTTCTTGAACTTGCGTACCGCTTCTTCACCAGACTCGTTCCAGCTGATGTCTGATAGGTGCACAAGGCCGTCGATGCCACCGTCAAGACCAATGAAGATACCGAAGTCAGTGATTGACTTGATCTTACCAGAGATCTTGTCGCCCTTGTTGAAGCTTGAAGAGAAGCCTTCCCATGGGTTCTGCTGAGTTTGTTTGATACCCAGAGAAATACGACGACGCTCTTCGTCGATATCAAGAACCATAACTTCGATCTCGTCGCCAACTTGAACAACTTTCGAAGGATGGATGTTCTTGTTCGTCCAGTCCATTTCAGAAACGTGTACTAGACCTTCAACGCCTTCTTCTAGCTCAGCGAAACAACCGTAGTCAGTTAGGTTAGTTACTTTCGCTTTCACAACTAGCTCTTCAGGATAACGCTCTTTGATGCTTACCCATGGATCTGCACCTAGCTGCTTAAGACCTAGTGATACGCGGTTACGTTCACGGTCGAACTTAAGTACTTTAACGTCGATCTCGTCACCAACTTGTACGATCTCGCTTGGGTGCTTGATGCGCTTCCAAGCCATGTCAGTGATGTGTAGTAGACCGTCAACACCACCCAAGTCAACGAACGCGCCGTAGTCAGTAAGGTTCTTAACGATACCTTTAACTTGCTGACCTTCTTGTAGGTTAGCCAGTAGCTCTTCACGCTCAGCACTGTTTGCTTCTTCAAGCACCGCACGGCGAGATACAACAACGTTGTTACGACGACGGTCAAGCTTGATTACTTTGAACTCAAGCTCTTTGCCTTCTAGGTGTGCAGTGTCACGTACAGGGCGTACGTCTACCAAAGAACCAGGCAAGAATGCACGGATACCAGTAATGTCAACAGTGAAACCACCCTTAACTTTACCGTTGATGATACCCATAACCACTTCTTCTTTTTCAGAAGCAGCTTCTAGCTCGCCCCAAACTTCGGCGCGCTTAGCTTTTTCGCGAGACAGACGAGTGTCACCGAAGCCATCTTCAACCGCTTCAAGTGCTACTTTCACTTCGTCGCCAACAGCAACTTCCAACTCGCCTTTATCGTTTAGGAATTGGCTACGCGGCACAACACCTTCAGACTTAAGGCCAGCGTGGATAGTTACCCAGTCGCTGTCGATAGCAACCACAACACCATTAATGATGCTGCCTGGCTGCATTTCAATTTCTTTTAAGCTTTCTTCAAATAATTCAGCAAAATTTTCCATTCGGAAAAACCCAGTTCTTTGTGATTAACGGTCTACAGATAAAACTCTGCAGACTTCTCCGTACCCCAGCTAGCACGGGTCAATCTAGTTTAGCGACGCAATCTGCAATGCTGGTTTCGGTAAGAAACAAACTACGCCGCACCCAAAATAGTGGTTCGTTTATAGAGATAAACGGGCGCATATTGTACATGATTTAAGCGCAATAACAACGCTTCGAGGGATTCTTTGTAGGATGTGTGTAGATGGCGCTGGTTTTACAGTTCATCGCCATAGCCAAGGTTGACCGGCAGCAAAAAAAGCGCCGTGCAACCTAGCGACTTGAAACGCGAAAATATGGCTTATTTAATCAACCCTTTTTCAATAAGCAAGCGCTCAACGCGTTGAATCACTTCGTCGATGCTAAGCTTGGAAGAATCAATCTCAATGGCATCCGCAGCCGGTTTCAGCGGCGCAACAGTGCGATTCATATCGCGATCATCGCGCGCTTTTATGTCGGCGAGAATGGTTTCATAGTCGACCTTTTCACCTTGTTCTTTTAGCTGTAGCACACGGCGCTTGGCACGCTCTTCGGCACTGGCCGTTAAGTAAACTTTAGCTGGCGCATCAGGGAACACCACAGTGCCCATATCACGACCATCAGCAACTAAACCTTGCTCGGCAGCAAAGTCTCTCTGGCGCTGTAATAACGCATCCCGAACCGATGGTAATTTTGCCACTCTTGATGCAAGAGCAGCCACTTTTTCGGTGCGAATGGTAGCAGTGACATCAACCTGCTCTAGCAGTACGCGTGTTGATCCTTCGGTCTGGTCAAACTCCACATCTAGATTGCGCGCCACTTCGGCAACGGCTGGCTCGTCTTCTAGGTCAATGTCTTTACGGTCACAAGCCAAACCGGTGAGACGATATAGCGCACCCGAGTCGAGCAGCATCCAGCCGGTATCGAGCGCGATACGAGCTGCAATAGTGCCTTTACCAGAGCCACTAGGACCGTCGATGGTTAATACTGGTTTCATACCGTTTCCTCTCTTATGTGCACACCAAACTGGCTCCAATTCGGCCACTCTGGGTACAAGCCCGACAAGTCTCCGGGCTCAGTGATCTCGACCAACTGGTCATTACGACATTGCAGCAACATGAGCGCAATGGTCAATACGGGATCGTTTTGGGCTGATATCACACCGCCACTCAACTCACCACCTTGCACACTCAACACATCACCATGTAATTCTGTTTGTATACCTAACTTTGCCAGTGCTGTCATTAAACCCGTTAGCCGGTCTGACAGGTTATCGCGCAACACAGCTACGCCAGCTATCGTTGTTTCGCGCTGAGCATGGGCAGCTAAAGCAATCAGTAACGGCAACTCATGCACCATGCTTGCGGCCTCGAACTCCGCTACATGCGTACTACTCAGCTCGCTGGCGCGCACGGTGATATTAGCCGTTGGTTCTGGGCCAAATAACTTGCCTGGCGAGACCTGCAGTAGCGCACCCATGCGCTGTAATACGTTAAATAATGCTGAGCGCGTTGGATTCATACTAATATTGTGCAGCTGCACTTCGCTGCCTGGCGTTAATATTGCTAAGGCAGCAAAGAAGCCAGCCAGCAGTGTGTCACCTGGGATTTGGCATTTTTTCGCTTGCAACGGTTCACCACCGCCGGCGACCTGTACATGACCAATGCTGCTCACAACACCTGCCCCCATATAGGCTAGCCAACGCTCCATGTGATCTGGAGTATTAGGCAAATGGCGAATACTGGTTACACCTTTCGCCTGCAGTGCCGCAAGCATCAGCGGCCCTCGCTCCAAGCCACCACCACTACCTGCTTGCACTGTGGCACTGTGCAACGAATTGCGGCCATGGACGGTAACGGGCGCACTATAGCGCGGGCCAAGCTCAATATGGGCATTCATTTGCTTCAATGGTGCCACCATAGGCATCAAAGACAACTGCTCTAGCCGCTTACTAGCGGTCAAGCGCGCGGTAAAGGGTTGCGACACCAGCAGCCCAGTTAACAGGCGCAGGCTAGTGGAAGACTCGGCCACATAAATATCACCGCTAGGCTCAGTAAACCCTTCACTGCCAACGCCCTTGACTCGAGTAATATGATCATCTTGATGAATTTCAACACCGAGTTCTTGCAGAGCTTGCGTCGTCGCTAGCACACTTTCATTTTGCGCCAGCGAGTCAAATTGTGATTCGCCATCTGCCAGTGCGGCGAGAATCAACGCATGGTGACTGGTCACTCTATCGCCAGTGGGATAGAGATCACCGGCTAGCGCTTTTTCTATGGCTAGCGTTACCCGCAACCTTGGACCACTGGTTCGGTCCAATGCCCGCTGGGTTAGAATACGAGCAAACTGGTTACGTGCTGTTCTAGCTCGCTGAAATACATCAATCATATAATCGCCATTTTCGGCGGCGATTGCTTGTTTGAGCGTATTTAGATCATTACTAAAGCGATCCAACACGGCTAATGTGGCAGCCTTGTTGGCGACAAATATATCACGCCACATTACAGGGTCGGAGGCGGCAATTCGGGTAAAGTCTCGAAAGCCCCCGGCGGCATGATGAAACACATCATGGTTATCGGGCGCTTTGGCAAGCGTATCAACCAGGCTGAAGGCTAATAAATGTGGTACATGACTGGTCGCGGCTAACACTTCATCATGGCGCTGCACTGGCATTTCCACTACGTGCGCATGACAGCCTTCCCATAGATTTCGAACCTGTTCGATCGACTCGGGCAAGCTTTGCGATAACGGCGTTAAGATCACATTGTGCTTAGCAAACAAGTCGGGTTTGGCAGCGGTGACGCCACTCTTTTCAGCGCCAGCGATTGGGTGGCCAGGCACAACATAAGGCAAGCGGTGTGGAATTTGCTCACGCACACAGAGATCAAATTCGCGTTTTACCGAGCCAACGTCGGTAATCACACAATGCTCGGGCAGATAAGACTCAATTTCAGCCAATACTTTTCGAACCGCTAATACAGGAACGGCCAGCATTAGCACATCAGCTTGCGGGGCAAGTTCGGCCAGACGACCACCACGGTCAATGATGCCGCGATCCAGTGCGATATCGATCGATTCCGCATGCGCATCATAACCAAGCACTTCGCGTGCTCGACCACTGCGCCGAACTGCCAACGCAAATGATGCACCAATCAGCCCTAATCCCACGACAAGGACAGACGGTGCACTCATTCGCTTAACACCGCCTCAAGCGCATCTAAAAAGCGCTGATTTTCGGACTCTAAGCCTATAGTGACGCGCAAGTACTCTGGCATACCATAACCAGCCACCGGGCGAGTAATCACACCCTTCTCTAGTAGCTTCTGATAGACCAAAGCAGCATCACCCACATGCACGCAAAGGAAATTACCGACTGAGTCGATAAACGGACGGTTTAAACTTTGCAAGCCTCGACGAACTTGTGCTAAACCGGCACTATTGAGCTCACGACTGCGAACCACATGTTCTTCATCTAATACCGCGGCCTGCGCTGCTGCCAGTGCAACCGAATTGCAGTTAAACGGCTGGCGAACACGATTTAGCATGTCGGCAACCTCAGGATGCGAAATGCCATAGCCAATTCGCAAACCCGCTAAGCCATGAATCTTCGAAAACGTGCGGGTAACAATGACATTGTCGTAGCGTTTGGCTAGTTTCAACCCATTAGGATAATTTTCTTGCTCAACATACTCATAATAAGCTTCGTCTAGCACCACGATGACGTGACTAGGGACAAGCTTTAAAAAAGCTTTTAACTCACCTTTCGATAACCAAGTACCGGTTGGGTTGTTAGGATTGGCAATAAAGATGACCGACGTTTTATCTGTGATCAGCTGTGCCATCGCATCCAAGTCATGGCCGTAGTTATCTGCTTTGGCAACACAGGCGGTCGCACCCACTGCAGCGGTCGCGATTGGGTAGACTGCAAACGCATGCTCAGAGAAAATTGCTTCTCGGCCCGGGCCTAAAAAAGCCCGCGCGACAAGATCTAATACGTCGTTAGAGCCATTACCTAAGGTAATCTGCGCTGGCGCCACATTATGTAGGTCGGCCAAAGTTGCTTTCAGCTGAAATCCAGAGCCGTCTGGATAGCGGCCTAAGTTCTGGCTTGCATCAGCAATGGCCGCGAGTGCCTTCTCGCTTGGACCCAGTGGGTTTTCGTTCGATGCAAGCTTGACGATATCAGTCAGCCCCAGCTCTCGCTGAAGCTCATCTTCTGGCTTGCCCGGTTGATAGGGTTGCAGGGTTTGCACCCCTGCAGTTGCCAATGCGCTAAAGTCGGTTGTCATACAATCCTCACAACACCGCTACTGGATAAGAGCCAAGCTCTTTTACATTTACCGCCAGCTTACCGAGTGCTTGCATGCACTTGCGTACTTCTGGCTGCTCAATGTGGCCAGCAAAGTCGATAAAGAATACATAAGCCCAAGTCCCGTTGGGGCTAGGTCGGGTTTCCACACGTGTCAGGTCAATATCATGCACATGGAAAGGTTGTAACAAGTGGAATAATGCACCGGGTTCATTGCGCATTTCAACAATGATCGATGTTTTATCTTTGCCGCTCGGGGCCACTTGATCTCGAGAAATAATTAAGAAACGCGTTGAGTTATCTGGGCGGTCTTCAATATTCTTTTGTAGAATTTCAAGATCGTAACGCTCAGCTGCGAGCGCTGAGCCAATCGCCGCACTGTTCCACTCTAATTTGACTCGCCGCGCTGCTTCAGAGTTGCTAGACACCGCAACTCGTTCGACGTTCGGGTAATACAAGTCGAGCCATTTACGGCATTGCGCCAAAGACTGTTGATGGCTATAAATTCGAGTAATGCCATCTGCCTTGGTGTTCTGACCAATCATCAAGTTCTGATGAATACGCAACTCAACTTCGCCGCAAATTTTCACACCAGCGCTTAGGAAGCTATCCAAGGTGTGATTCACCACGCCTTCGGTTGAGTTTTCGACCGGCACGACACCATATTGAGCCGCGCCTGCTTCGACTTCACGGAATACTTCATCGATGGCAATCATTGGCTTAGTGATCGCCCAGTCGCCAAAGTGCTTCATTGCTGCTTCTTGCGTGAAGGAACCTTCGGGCCCTAAAAACGCGACCGTTAATGGCTGCTCAAACGCCAGACAAGCTGACATTATTTGGCGAAATAAGCGAGCGACATCTTCGTTTGGCAGTGGCCCTTGGTTAAGGTCCATGATCTTCTGCAGCACTTGTGCTTCCCGCTCTGGACGGTAAAACACAACATCTTTCACGTTGCCACCCATAGCAGCGGTTTTCACTTGCGCGACTTCCAACGCGGCTTGTGCGCGTTGGCTAATTAAGTCTAGGAGTTGACGGTCGATGCCATCAATCTGATCGCGCAAGCCTAATAAGCGTTTGTCATACTCTTGTTGGTCACTCATGCGTATTTCTTCTCAAATGCGTGAATGAAATCAATTAACGCGTCAACACCCGCCTCAGGCATGGCGTTATAGATGGATGCGCGCATACCACCCACGCTGCGGTGTCCTTGCAGAGTTAACAACCCAGCATCTTCCGCTTGCGTTAAAAATGTGCTGTTCAGTGACTCATCGGCTAGAACGAAAGGCACGTTCATCCAAGAGCGAGACTCTGGCGCAATGGGATTGCTAAAAAAGTGCGAACCATCAATGGCTTGATAAAGTTTTTCAGCTTTGCGCTGGTTCACTTTTGCCATGGCATCCACACCACCTTGGCGTTTAAGCCATTTAAACACCAGACCGGCCAAATAAATCGAAAAGGTCGGAGGGGTATTGATCATCGAATCGTTTTTGGCAACTTCTGCAAAATCGAACACGTTAGGTAAGCCGTCGACCAAGCCCAGCAGGTCTTTGCGAATAATCATCACCACCAAGCCGCTTGGACCAATGTTCTTCTGGGCGCCAGCATAGATAATGCCAAACTTAGACACATCAATCGGGCGAGACAAAATTGTTGAGCTCATGTCGGCAATCAGCGGCACATCAACTTGCGGAATATAGTCAAACTCTACGCCACCAATGGTTTCGTTTGGGGTGTAGTGCAAGTAAGCGGCATTGTCACTCAGTTGGATTTCATCTTGACGCGGCGCGCGGGTAAAATTTTCATCTTCGGTTGACGCAGCCACATGAACCTGGCCGTATTTTTTGGCGGCGGCAATGGCTTTTTTCGACCACTGCCCAGTAATGAGGTAGTTACCAACCTTGCCATCGCTCAGCAAGTTCATTGGAATGGTGAAGAACTGCTGCGTTGCACCACCTTGCAAAAATAGCACTTCGTAGTCGTTAGGGATTCGCATTAAATCGCGCAAATCTTTAACCGCTTGTTCATAGACCTCAACAAAGGTATCGCCACGGTGCGATACCTCCATGATCGATGCACCTGAACCACGAAAATCTAGCAGTTCTTGTTGCGCTTGTTGTAATACTTCGGTCGGCAACATTGCCGGACCACTACAAAAGTTATAAGCACGAGCCACGATTATTCTTCCTCTTGTCCATCAACAGGCGGCTCATCGGCGCTATCTACTTGGCCGGCGTCATCCGTCGCGCCATCTACTTCGCCTTCAAGAACCGCATCTGCTTCTTCTTCTTCCACTTCAGCAATGCGCTCCACCTGCACTAGATGCTCACCTTCACCAACGCGGATTAATTTAACGCCTTGTGTATTACGCCCAGTGGTTGAGACCTCGTTAATTCGGGTACGAATCAGCGTACCTCTATTTGAAATCAACATAATTTCGTCGTTTTCGTTAACTTGCAACGCACCAACCAAAGCGCCATTGCGCTCATTGGTAATCATCGCTATCACACCTTGTGTACCACGCCCTTTAATTGGGAAGTCATTAATCACGGTGCGTTTGCCATAGCCATTTTCAGACGCCGTCAGGATGGCACCTTCAGGATCTGGAATAATTAACGAGATGACTTTGGCATCACCTGGCAGTGAAATACCCCTAACACCACGCGCCGTACGTCCCATGGCTCGCACATGCTCTTCACTAAAGCGCACGACTTTACCTTGGTCGGAGAACAACATGACGGTGCAGTTGCCATCCGTGATATTGGCACCAATTAGATGGTCACCTTCGTCGAGGCTCAAGGCAATTAAGCCGTTACTGCGTGGGCGTGAGAAGGCTTCCAGTGATGTCTTCTTAACGGTGCCATTCTGGGTTGCCATAAAGACAAACTTATCGGCGTCATAGTCACGCACTGGCAGCAGCTTGGTGATGCGCTCTTCTTCATCTAGTGGCAGCAAGTTAACAATTGGGCGGCCACGCGCTTGGCGAGAGGCAATTGGAATATCGTACACTTTTAGCCAGTATACTTTGCCGGCACTCGTGAAACACAGCAAGGTGTCATGCGATGAAGTACACACTAGATGCTCAATAAAGTCCTCATCTTTCATCGCTGTTGAGGAGCGACCACGACCACCACGCTTTTGCGCTTCATAGTCTGCTAGTGGCTGAGTCTTTGCGTAACCACCATGGCTGAGTGTCACAACCATTTGCTGTTCATCAATCAAGTCTTCGATTGAGAAGTCTTGACGGTTAGCAACAATTTCAGTGCGACGCACATCGCCAAACTCATCTTTTACTTCTGCTAGTTCTTCGCGAATAACTTCCATCAAACGCTCAACTGAGCCCAAGATTTTCAGCAGTTCGGCGATTTCATCGATGATATTTTTGTATTCATCGATTAACTTTTCGTGCTCTAAGCCAGTCAGTTTTTGCAGTTTCAAATCAAGAATGGCTTGCGCTTGATCCGGGCTTAGGTGATAGCGACCATCATGAATACCATATTGCTCTTCAAGATCATCTGGGCGACAAGCATCTGGGCCTGCTTTTTCTAGCATTGCCGTAACACCGCCTAGCTCCCACGAGGTGGCGATCAGTTTTTCTTTCGCTTCGGCACCATTGGCAGAGTTGCGAATCAATTCAATCACTGGGTCGATGTTTGCTAGGGCAACCGCTAACCCTTCCAATACATGGCCACGTTCACGCGCTTTGCGCAACTCGTATACCGAGCGGCGGGTGACCACTTCGCGGCGGTGGCGGATAAAGGCTTCAACAATTTCTTTTAGGTTCAACGTTCTTGGCTGGCCATCCACCAAGGCAACGTTATTGATGCCAAACACAGATTCCATCTGAGTCTGTGAATATAGGTTATTGAGAATAACGTCCGAGTTTTCGCCTCGTTTTAGCTCAATTGCAATGCGTAAACCATCTTTATCTGATTCATCACGCAACTCTGCTATGCCTTCGATTTTCTTCTCTTTTACCAAGTCAGCGATTTTCTCAATTAGCTTCGCTTTGTTCACTTGGTAAGGAATTTCAGTGACGATAATGGCTTCGCGGCCCGAGCGAGCTTCTTCAATATGCGTTCTGGCACGAACATAAATTCGACCACGCCCTGTGCGGTAGGCATCTACGATACCTTTACGGCCATAAATAAAGCCTGCTGTTGGGAAGTCGGGGCCAGGAATGTATTCCATTAATTGATCGACTTCCAAATCTGGGTTGTCGATCAACGCCAAGCAGCCGTCTACCACCTCTGTAAGGTTATGCGGTGGCATGTTTGTCGCCATACCAACGGCAATACCGGCTGAACCGTTGACGAGTAAGTTTGGAATACGAGTCGGCAACACCGTTGGCATCTGCTCAGAGCCATCATAGTTGTCGTGGAAATCAACCGTTTCTTTTTCTAGGTCTTTTAATAGTGCGTGCGAGAATTTCTCCATGCGCACTTCGGTATAACGCATTGCCGCTGCGTTGTCGCCATCAATTGAGCCAAAGTTACCCTGACCATCGACTAGCGTGTAACGCATGCTGAAGTCTTGCGCCATGCGAACAATGGTATCGTAGGCCGCAGTATCACCGTGCGGGTGGTATTTACCAATCACATCACCAACAACACGAGCCGACTTTTTGTAGGCTTTATTCCAGTCGTTACCCAACTCATGCATTGCATAAAGCACACGCCTGTGCACCGGCTTAAGGCCGTCGCGAACATCTGGCAGCGCCCGGCCCACAATTACACTCATAGCGTAATCGAGGTACGACTGTTTCAGTTCTTCTTCAATGTTGATCGGTAAAATTTCTTTGGCTAAATCACCCATAAACTCAGGCCATCCTTACATATGGTTGTGCTGCCTAGGGTAAGAGGTCAAGGCAACATCGAGCGGATCACTATAGCACTTTAAACGGCCGTGTGACACGCCTGTGGCACTTTTTATTTACCCTATTCCCAAGCCAACACCTCACCAGAGCGCCTGTAAGGCTTTCTGAGCGCTTTTGCTGGTTTTTTAGCCAGATCAACATAGTGAAAACTCGACAAGCCAAGCCCCTTTCCTTGCAGTTAAGCTGTCATTAGGGTTAATAGCGTAAGCTGTAGGCGCAAACATCATAGGAGCCACCATGCTAAGCCTTTTTAAAGTTCGCCCCGGTTATGTGCTCACGCCGATTATTATGTGGCTGTGTGTTGCTGCCTATCTGGTTGTCATCGCCTTCACTGGCAGTTTTATTTGGTTTAGCGCCTATGATTTGGCTCGACTTGGTGCCAACTATGGCCCAGCAGTGATTGAAGGCGGCCAATGGTGGCGATTGCTCAGCGCCATGTTTTTACACGGCGGTGCCATGCATATTTTCTTCAACCTTGTGGTACTGGCCAATATTGGCATGCTGCTTGAGCCCGTTATTGGTCGCTGGTTTTATGGTGCGATTTATTTAGTCACCGGCATTATCGCCAGCCTGGCGAGCATAGTGTTCAGCTATGGCGCCGTATCGGTTGGGGCTTCGGGGGCGATTTTTGGTCTCTATGGCTGCTTTTTAGGCTTATTGCTTGGCAAGTTTTTTAGCCCTGAAGCAACCAAACAAATGCTGCGAGGCACCCTGGCATTTATTGCCATAAACGTTGCGATTGGTTTTATGATTCCACAAATTGATAACGCAGCGCACCTTGGCGGCGCGATCAGCGGCTTTATTTTGGGGATAGTGATGATTCCAGTGGTGGCCTGGCGCCTGCGGCGCGCCACCCCACCACCAGACAGTGGAGACGGCTTATAGGTTTTACAAACCGCTAGGTTTGGGAAACGTTTTTGTCTCCCGAACCTCTGGTTCGTAAGACCTACGACGATTTGTAGTTTAATCCTTTTCTTGAGATCGGCGGTTTAATCCTCGTCTATTGCAACTAGATCCGCGTCCGGCCGACCCCGATAAAGGCACTCGGGGATGACGGATTCCTACCGAACGAGCATTCAAAGTTAAGAGAACCTCAATCCCTTAATTTGTAGCCATGGCACCTTGTAGCCACCAAAGTCTGTGACTTCGCTACTAATGGCAATGATGTCTTTTAGCATCTGCGCTACATTGCCGGTGATCATGGTCTCAGACAGCGCTTTTGTACGCTTGCCATCTTCAATCAAGAAGCTGTTTTTGATCACCCCAGAGAAGTCACCGTTAGGGGCTGGGCTCCCCATCGACAAACGGCTCACGACAGCACCACGTTGCACTGAGGCAATCATTTCCTGGCGCGATACGTCACCGGCATCAATCGACCAGCCACCTGGGGCGGCAACATAAGGTTTATTGAGCTTGCGGCTACCATAATAGCTTGGCAGCAGATGTTTTAACTTGCCGTTTTCAATCAAGTTGATTGGCTCAACCACAAACCCTTCGGCATTGATTGGTGAAACCCCTGCACCTGCGAGGTTGGCGCGCACCGATAACTTGTCACTGGCAACGAGTGAATCGACTGAGTTTTTATACACTGAGGCGTCGCTGAGTAGCGCGAAGTCGCCAATTTGGCCTGCTAGCCAGCCGAGCAAATCCATGACTGCCATGGGCATCAACACTACCTCACCTTCGAACTTATCGCCGACTAGTTCGGTTTGTGTCTCTTGCACACTGTTGGCCATCAGCGCTTCCAGGTCGAAATGCGCCACTAGATTCTCTGGCAATACGTCTACACTACCACCGGTGTAGTTGAACGAGCTGCTACCATGCTCATCTTTGCTTGAGCCCATAATACTGAACTCGTATTCACCAACATTCGATACTAACTCTGTGCCCTCACTCGTCAGCAGGGTCGTTTTGCTCAGCGAGTGTTTAATACTGGCTTCTTCAATCTGGAACGTTGGGTAGTTACTTGAGCGAAACGCCAAGAAATTTTTTGCCGCCAACGCCAATGCTTCACGATCCACTGTTTGTGGGCCTTTATTAAATACGCCGGTTTGGTTTGGCGCAACGGCGTTAGCAGGGTCTTGCGGTGACGTTTTCACATCTCGAACCATGCCATCAATCACATTCTTAATCGCATCGGTTTCTAAGCTTGAGACTGAGGCGGTGACCTTACGCTGGTCTTGAATGCCAAGTAACGATAACGCTTGGCTATTGGTGCTGCGCATTAGACTGACATGATTGTGCGCCACGCCTAGTTCGTTGACTTCATCTTCAGCAATGGTCACGCGCGCAGCATCAAAACCAGCATCGGTTAATTGTTTGAGTACATCTTTTGCTAACTGCTGCATTATTCGCCTCCTAGCTGGGCTTTGGCACGAATTGCTGGGCCACCCATCGACACAACCATAGGTTGTTTTTTGCCACAGTAACCAGCGTTCTCCCAATACATGTCGTCGGATACGGCATCCACCGTTTGCAACATTTTAATCGCTGAACCTGACATGGTGGTGTCTTTGATCGCTTTGCCTAGCTTGCCGTTCTTAATCTCGTAACCCAAGCCAACACCAAACATAAACTCGGTTGTGGTATCCGCTTGACCATTACTCGTTTTAAGCAAATAGTATCCGTCTTCCACATCAGCAATCATCTGCTCAATTTTATCCTTGCCTGGCAGAATTGCGGTATTGCGCATGCGGATTAGCGGTTCATCATCCGGTGCATAAGCACGAGCACTGCCGGTCGCCTCTTCACCAAAGTGAGCGGCCGTTTCACGGTTATGCATAAAGTCTTTGAGCATGCCATTTTCAATCAGGGTGGCATCTTTCGAAGGAGTGCCTTCGTCATCGGCATAAACTGGCATGAGCAGTTCTTCGCCGTTATAACTATGGGCAAAATCAACCATGGTCACGAGATCGCTTGCAATCTTTTGACCACGCAAGTCCCCTGTTACAGCCCCGCCCAACACAAGGTCAGCTTCACAAGGGTGCCCCATGGCTTCGTGCGCTAAAATTCCCGCCAACTCTGGTGCCATTACCACCGTTTGTAACCCACCTTTGGCATGCACGGCTTCTCGTTTGGCCATTAGGTGTTCATAGATCTTGTCAAGCTTAGCTTCAACCGTCGTCATCGACAGATCTAAATCGCCTAAGCCACCTTTGCCGCCAATGACTTCCGCAAGCTCGACAGGCTTACCATCGTCGTCTTGCACAGTCATAATCAAATAACCAAGGGCGCGCGAGATATTGTTGTACACCCGACTGCCGACAGAGTTTTGCACGTACTTATCGTGAAACTCATCCATGGCAACAATCGAAATCGACGCTAACTTGTCATAGCGACCTTTGGCGAAATCGTTAACAGTTTGCAGCCACTCGATCACTTGCTCAGACGACCAGTTTTGCTTGCCGCTAAAGCCATGTTCGCCAGTATAAGCAGCCGTTGGCAGTGTTTTTTCTTGCCCACCAAACACCTGCATCGCCTTAGCATTAGCAAATGCTTGATTACCGAGCGTTTGCGCGCCGATCGGGCGTGAGCTTGAGGCAAACCCCCAGTATCCACCTTGAAAAACTCGGGCCGACTCACCTACTTGATGAGTACTGTCATTGGCAACTAGGTTGCCATCAACCATAACCATGCGACGCTTGCGCATTTCATGCTGGCGAAACTCGTTATAGTCGCCTGCTTTTGAGAATGTGGCAAAGGACATGTCCTACTCCATTATTGGGTACAAAATTACCATACCAGCAATCGGTAGCGGCGCAACCAACTGTTCTGTATGCATTCAGGCGTGAGTACGTCGAAAAGATGACGCAAAGGTAATACCAATTGTTCGACAAATCGTCAGTTAGTGCTACTTTCATTATTGAAGCAACGAAGAAGTGCGTAAAATAACAACATTGGAGCAAGGTTATGAGCACAGAACTGGATTTACAGCGTATGGCTCGCGAACTAGCCATTGAGAGCAATCACTCCTTTTGGCAGCTTGCCGAAAACGACATTACCGACCAACAAAAGCGCGACCTGCTTTCTAGCGCTCTAGCCTCGGTTTATTTATGGACGGAAGCGGGCAACGAAGAGAATAAGTATTTGGCTTATATGGCCGCCGCGCGCGCCTTTGCCATCAATGAGGTGAGCAGTTTAGCCAAAGAATATGCCTGTAAGGCTTATGCATATTTTAAAGATTCAGATCAACTTTGGATCAGGGCTTTTAGCAATGCCATTTTAAGCCATGCGCTGTTACTTACTGGCCAGTCCGAAATGGCCGAGACCTACTACCAAGAAGCAGTTCAGCTTTCTTTGTCGTTATCAGAACAAGAAAAAATAATCTTCAGCTCTACCCTAGCAAAGATTCCCAATCCAGCTGTCGCAGCCTAGAATCCTTGGTCAAAAAAAAGCGCCCAACCTCGGGCGCTCTTTACAATACTTATTGCTCGTAAACCGGCCAGGTATCGCTGTAGCTAATTGGCTGCTGCTCGAGTGACAAACAGTAGTCACTACCGTTTTGCATGGCAAAATACTGTACCGGCATTGCCTCCAGATTAAGACGTGCTAGCTCCTGCGCAGCTAAATCGCTCATAACATACCCGTATGGTGCGAGAAACGCTCGCATATCTCGTTCACTAACAACCGACATCGCCATGATTAAACGGTCATTTTGCGATAGCGCTTCATATTGCTCTAAGGACAGCGTTGTATAGCCAAGGCTTGCAGCCAGTTTTGCCCACTCTTCGCCGTTGTTATCAGCTTGCCAAAGGTAGCGCTCATAAATATGCAAGCGCGGCAAAACATGGAAGCCGTTCTCCACTATGCCGGCATTCTGTACTGCCATAAACCACTGAATATGAGTCGCGGTGGCTTGACTCCAACTGTTTAGTGGGTTTGCTTGCATATAAGACAGCGGATCTGCCTGAGTTTGGGCAAATGCAATTCGTTCGTGCATCTCTTTAAATGGCAAGTTCTGGCAGGTAGTAGCATCCTGAGTTTCGGCGTTGAAACGCGCTTTGCTGTAGTAAGAGTAAAAGTTGGTTGTTGAGTGACCACCCCAGCCTTCAAAGCGGAAGAAGCCTCGCTCAAGCCCGTGCCCTAGCTCGTGCAAATCACCATGTCCAACTGGCGAAAAGTTCCAGCCAGCATCGTATGGGTTACCAGAACAGCCCCAACCACAGGTTGGCTGATCGGCATTCATATGCTTCACCATATCGATATTAGCCACCTGCCAGCCTTTTGCCGCAACGAACTCATGCACTTCGTCAATCACCGCAACCGCAGGGCCTTGGAAACCGGCCAACGCATGCGGATAACTATTGGTGTAGGTCTCTACTAAGCCCGCAAGCTCGGCTGCATTTTGGTAAGGCGAAATAGTGGTGCGCATTTTCTCTAGCTGCGAGTGTACTTCAAACCCTGCGGTACTAATTTCAGCCCAATCGTAATCTCCCGCTGCCATTTGCTCAGCAAATTTAGCATTGTCTGCTTCACTCGCCCAATATGGGTGCTCACCGACATTTTCAAATGCCAAGGTAACGGGTAAATCATTACTGCCATACAGCACTTGGATTGGCCCACCATAAACCGACGTGAACTCAATCGACTGACCAGAAGCAATGCGCATAGGCTGGCTGCGCACGAACTCTGGGCGACGATAATTGTCCCATTCTTTCGTGGAACCCGGGCGCTGGGTGTTTATTTGTATTCTAACTTCCACATCACTGGTGTCGCTACGTGTGACCCGAACTGTTTCACCTGGAATTGCATACACCCCTGCGGCGCGCATATAACGCTTACTTTGGTAAGTACGGGTCATATCCACTGGCGTGACATGTGAAAAGTCGGTACGCGAGAAGTTGCCTAAATCATTTGGTACAGGTGCGTATGGGCGGGCATTAAACACCAAATGATCGGCAAGATAAGCCTGCACAAAGGTATTGGTTGGCGTGTCACTTGCCGTCATGGATTCTTTAACTGGGTATGAGATCTCTTGCCGGTAGAAGTCGCCTAACAGCACCCATAGCGCTAATAGCCGATCCCTATCAAACACATTCTCATTGCGTTCATCATAACCATTAAGCGCTGCGCGCAGATGATTGGCCGCGCCACTAAATTGTTCAGCGAAGCGGTCGTTAAACTGCTCACACTCAGGCGCCATACTTGCATAACATGCCACATCAAACTGGAACTGATTCTGCTTTAGGCCATCAACTAGCAATTTAGCCGACTGCCACGGCGCCGGCACTTGCGCCGTCGCGGTAGGCGCTTGCTCGCGCAGGCCTAGTTTATGCCAATAGTTGTCGTTTTGGTAATCGATACCAAAAACGTCAAACAAGGCGCGACCAGCGTCTGTCATACCGCCATCATAGTGCATATATAGCACTGGCGTACCTGCTACCATAGCCGCCTCGACCACATTCGCTAGTGTTTGTGCGTCGAGACTACTAACTTGCGAAATAACCAACAGATCGGTTGGTTCAACTAAACAGGCTGCTAGCAGTTCATTATCGCAATCAGTCGCCAATGCTATGTTGGAATGGCGCGTTTGAAACCAATCGCGTGTGCTGCTTTGATCTGGGAAATAATAGTTCTGGCCCATTTGGGCGATGACAACACGTTGACTATCAGGTGTTTCTGCCATCAACCAAGTCAGCGCATTGTCGAGCCACAAGTTTAGGTTCTCATTGCTTTCAAAATTGCGCGCCATGGTACGCATAGGGTTGCTACCCAGCGCGATAAATCGGCTTGGCGACTTGCCAGCCAGAGCAATAGTTTTGGTTTGCGCTGATTTATCGTCAGCAAACGCGGCATTGGTTTCAAGTAACACTTGGTGCTGACCAAAGGTGCCACTTAACATGGCCGCGTCATGGGTTGGATCCCAGGTAATAGGCCCCACTCCGGCAGATAACTGAGCCAAAGCATCGTCAAACTGATGGGTACGGGCATCTATCTCGGTGTCGATGGCATCAAGCAGTTGCGCTTCACTTTCTATATAGCGAAAGTCGCCAGATGCTAACGCTTGCGACACAGCGTCTGGTGTGACGGTTGGCGTTGGTGCCGCTGAACCCGGATTGATTGTAATCGGCTCACAAGCTGCCAACAGCACAGCGGTGATAGCCAAGATTGCAATGCGCATGGAACTACCCTTATGGATTATTTAATGTGCATTCTAACGGCTTTCACGATTTTTTAATTCATTCACGTCTGTGTTTTTGTTAGCCTTTTTTAACGGCGGTCAAAATAACTGACAAATTTTGCGATCTATTGACAGCAATCGTCAGCAAACAAACTTAGTTAATTTTTGTAAAGGCAGACGTTTCAATGTGTGTCTATACTGCTAGCAATATTGTGTTAACTCGTACTTAATTTTGGAGTTGGGGGCGTACTTGCGCGCACTATTTGTTACTAGCAACCTGAACAACGGCTATCAGTCGCCCATTTTTTACGGACTCAATCAGTTTGCTCGCACTCACGATCTACAATTGTTTACCTATGCGCTAACCACAGCGACGCCTGACAAACAAGTACAGCGTTACTTACTCCAGCAACTCATTCATATGCCTAAAGCAGATGTGCTTATTATCAATTCGGCAACCTTTGAGTTCATTAATGACGAAGTTGATCTTCGCCAATTACGCCGCGATTATGGTTGTCACAAGCTAATCGTTGTTGGCCGACACCATGATGAGCATTGCTCGATAGCGATTAACAATGCCTCGGGCATCAGCCAGTGTGTCGCACACTTAGTGGATGATCATCAGTTTGTTGATATTGGGTATATAGGTGGCCCGACCAATGTGCGAGATGCGCAAGAACGACAGGCGGCATTCATCGAATCTATTGAGCAACATCAGATCACCTTACAGCCGAAGTGGATACTTGATGGCGACTTTACCTTTGACGCCGGATATAAGGCGATTCAAGGTTTGTCAGCAAATGATTTACCGCAGGCAATTGTCTGCGCCGATGACTATATTGCATTTGGTGCGCTAAAGGCGATTTCGGATTTAGACTACGACATCCATGTTACTGGCTTTGACAATGTTGACCAAGCGCAGTATAGCGCCCCGCCACTTACTACCGTGCACCAACCGCTTTATGAGATGGGCTGGCAAGCGGGTGAGCAAGCGCTAACACCAGACAACAACAACAATATTTTGGTAGATTGCGAACTGGTGAAACGTTCAAGCTGCGGCTGCCACCCCATCCACTCGCCGATTGTTGCGAGTAACGCGATCGCTCAAGACGATGGTGAACTGATCACAAAGATGGAGGGCGTATTACAAAGCCGGTTGGCGCTGCACAAGGACTCCGTACACTACCTTGAAACCATGCTTGATCTTTACCTGAATCTCGATGAAGCGATAACCGTTGAGCAATTAATTAATAAGTGGCAGCAATGTGTCTTCGCAGGCACACCAAACTATTATGCGTTAAGTGATTGCAATAGTATTTTGACCGAATACTGCTTAACACGGTTAACTAGCTTGGTAGCACAAAACCATTTATTGGAGATATCCAGTCAACTAGATAGTCGCATTCACACGCTTATCAACGATCAATACAATCGATTATTAAATGATCGCAGCGATCAGTTTAGTGGCGTATTAGGGCTTACCCGAGACTTAGATACGAGCACTGACCAACTACAGCTCGTGCATTCCATTGAGCGTGCATTTGAAGCTATTGGCATAGAACAATACTGTTTAGTGTTAACCAAAAAGAAAACAGGCCTGTTTTACGACCTAGGCAATTTACATCACGACGTACAAGTCGCCAGCACCAGTATCAATATAAGCCAAACAGAATTTTCTTTAGCAAGTGCAGTACCGCCCTTTAGTCTCTGGAGCAAAGAGTATCATACGCTTTGCATACTGCCGCTAATGCTGGATAGATTCTATTTTGGCCAGCTAATTTTGGTAAAAACAAATCAGGACTGCGATCTGCTCGAACATATTCGCCACAACATAACGGTAGCCTTGCTTTCGCACAGTAACATCGAGCAATCGAGGTATATAAGACGAGAGCTGGAGTCCACACTCTCGGCCATTGAGTCTCATAATAGAGAGCTATTAGAGAAAACGCATCATGATGAGCTAACAGGCCTCAATAATCGCCGTGGCTTTATGCAGCTTGTAGAAAATAGATTGAACAATAGCCCGCAAGTTCTGTATTTCGGTGACATGAATAACCTAAAAACGATCAATGACCAGTTCGGTCATCATGCTGGTGACAAAGCAATCTGTTTAATCGCTGAAGCCATAGTGCAAGTGTTTCCAGGCAATGCATTGTGCGCCCGTATTGGCGGTGATGAGTTCGTCGTGATGACCGAGCGGAAGATCGATGGGTTGGCAGGTCTAATGCAAGCACAGTTGAACACCTTCAAAGAAAGGTATACTTTGAACTATCCATTGAGTATTGCCTTTGGTGTTGCTGAGAGTTCAGAAGCGAAGGACATCTCAGAACTACTATCCATTGCCGACCAACGACTTTACCAAGCGAAACGCGCTAGGAGGAAGGATGGAACCACATCTAGCGCTAATCATTGATGATGTTTCAGATGGCTACCAGGCGCCAATATTAGCCGGTGTCAATCAAGCTTGTCGGGAACTCAAAGTACCCTTGCGTACATATTGCACCAGCATGTACTTCCCTCTTGATACAGGCCACTGTAACTACGGTGGCTTGATGTTCGATTTAGTCAACGAGAGTGACTGTTTGGGTATAATCGTACCGGCCCAAATATATTTGGCCGTGCAAGATCAAGTGGACATCTTCCAGGTATTGAGGCGGCGAAAAGACATGCCGCTAGTGGTGATTGGCAATGCTGGCGACGGTTACCCGTCGATCAACCTGGATAACCACCAGGGTGTTGTGCAAGCTATGCAGCACTTTATACTTGATCATGGCATACGCCGAATCGCTATGATAAACGGCCCAATGTCTAATCTCGACGCCAAAGTTCGTTTTCACGCCTACCAAGAGCAATTGCGTCACTACGGCATTGCACCGCAAGACAATTATGTTTGGCAAGGCACTTTTCACTTTAATGATGGTAAGCGTGCCGTCGATCACTTTCACACCTTGCCTCTTCGCCCGCAGGCGATTATGGCAGCTGATGACTACATGGCGCTAGGGGCTCTCAATAGGGCGCGCGAGCTCAACTGGTCGGTGAAGGTTATTGGGTTTGACAATATTGAAGCGGCGGCACTATCTGAACCACCACTTACAACCATTGAGCCCGATTTGTTTAACATGGGTCGCGAGGCTACCTTCAAGTTATTTCGACGCATACGCCGACGCCCAGATGACAATGAAAGCCTATTTTCACCCAAGCTTGTTATTCGCAACAGTTGCGGCTGTAGTGATTATTTTGAACGCTTCTCCAGCGGCAGTGCTCGGCAAGTACCAACCACCTTTAAAGTGGGCGAGCTACAAATGCAAGCACTTGCTCTGGCCAAGTCGCTTAGTATCGAGGGCAACGATTTACCACAAGTATTATTCCTGATAGAGAAGTCGATATTGGAGCTGCGCCGGCAGGTGTTAGAGTCAATAAGCCAAACTCAGGTAAGTGATACGTTCCTTGAACTACTCAGTTATAGCGATGATTCGAATTGGCTTGAGCGCTGCCGCAAGGCACTTAAAAAGATGCTCGATATCTTTTTCACCATGCATTTGTCGCCGCAACAAGCGCTCATCGTTCGCCAAGTCCGCTTTCAATGCATGAACGAAATCAACCGCCGCCTTAGGGTTCATCAACAAATCAGCTACGACCGACTTCAGCAACACAAGCGCGATATTGACGAGTTTTGTCAGGCCATCAACACTTGTTTTTCTACCATAGACCTTGTTGAAGTCCTCAAATCGCACAGCGTAATTTTTGAACTAGGCGATTTCGCCATTGGCGTTTATAAGTCTAATCGGCTGTTAGAGCGCTACCCAAGCCAAGCGCCCAAATGGAGCACGGTTATATTCGATCGCTTAGCGGCCAAATGTGACCAGTCCTATTCGATTGCCACAGCTCAGTTGGTGAACAAACAACATAGTGATCGACTGCTAGTAATGCCACTTAGCCACAAAGGGATCGAGCTTGGCTATATGGTCGTTAGCTATCAGGTAGAACTGCTAAAACTCTACTCAGCCATAGCCTTTCATTTAGGTTTTGCGCTGAAGAACATCTTCACCATTAAGCACAGCCAGCAAGACGAGAAAAAACTGAAAGCCACACTAGCGCAACTGCGCGGCGCGAATGCTGAATTGGCTCATAATAGTGTCACGGATGAACTGACAGGCTTGCTTAACCGACGCGGTTTTCATAAAGCAGCCGAGCAGCACTGGCGCTACAGCAAACAGCAGCATGATTCCTTTATCATTGGCTATGCCGATCTAGACGGATTAAAACAAATTAATGATAGCCTAGGTCATGAACAGGGTGATTTAGCCATTTGGGCTGCCGGACAAG
Source organism: Salinibius halmophilus (assembly GCF_003577475.1). Lineage (GTDB taxonomy): Bacteria > Pseudomonadota > Gammaproteobacteria > Pseudomonadales > Natronospirillaceae > Salinibius > Salinibius halmophilus. The sequence goes on along the minus strand of NZ_QPEP01000013.1, from coordinate 78,822 downwards.
TGCTGCAGAACTGCTTCCGCCGCAGCGATATTGTGGCGCGTTTGGCAGGCGATGAGTTTGCCTTTTTGTTGATTGACAGTAACAGTGAGCACGTGATCGCGGCCCTGTCGAAGATTCAACATTTTTGCCACGAGGTCAACCAAGAAGGCTTTGAGTTTAAGGTAAGCATGTCAGTTGGCTTTGCCGTATTTGATCCTGATGCACCCAGCTCGCTAAAAGCGCTACTAAACATTGCCGATGCCCAGCTTTACGATAACAAGGTGTGGAAAAAAGAAAATCAATTACAACTGCCAGCGCCACCATTCAGTGTTAAAACAAGCTAAGCTGCGGCGAATCGACCCGCAATAATTGTGTTTGATACCAGTCTAGAAGCGCTTGCCATATAGCGCTTCGCTCTGGTTCGATTTTCTTTCGCTGGCGAACCTGCTTAATTAAACTTTGCAGTTCAACAGGGCTGGTTCGCTGCTCAAGATACGCTTGCCAACGGCTTTGCTCACTTTGGGTTAGCGTATGTGGAAAGTATCTTGCCCGCAGCCTAACGGCAATTGCGGCTAGCCTTGGGTCGCCTAAGTCTAACTCAAATTTCGACCATTCTTCAGCTGGCAAGGCGCGCATTTTGTCCATTAACTGGCGGTCATGCATACTGATAAAACCGCCATACAGATCTTGCTCGGGGTCCTTATCTTCGGCTTCAAAAGGCTGACTAAACACTTCTACCACAAGTGATTGCCAATCATGAGATTGAAAATAATCCACACACTGGCGCACTTGCGTTTCACTAATTTGAATACGTTTGCTAACCGCTTCATCAAACAGGCTCATTGGTGCCATCATCGGCGCTTTGTTCACATGCACAGACTTAAACCCAGGTCGAACGACATCCTCAGGCAGCTCACTGCTTTTTGCATACAGCCACTCGTTGAGATCTTTGGCCGATGCATCCAAGCAATCCTGCGGGGCAACTCTTGCGTCCCAACATATAATTTCATTGCGATTGGTAGGATGAGTGAGTAGGGGAACCAGTACAGTTGTACCAAAAAACTCGGCCGAGACCTTGCCCGAGGCATGTAAAAACGGCGCTCCGTTTAGTTGCTCAAGAAACCCTTTCGCCCGGTGTTTGTAGCGAAACTCAAACACGTAATGCCAAAGCTTCTCTTGCTGGCGGCGTACTTTTTGTGCCAATGCAATGGTCGCTCGTACGTCCGCCATCGCATCGTGCGCATCGGTATGTTCAATACCATTTGCCACCGACAACTGCTCTAGTTTGTAACTGGGCAACCCATCATCACGCTTGGGCCAATACAACCCTTCCGGGCGCAAAGCTGACGTCAAGCGCATCACATCTAATAAATCAAAGCGAGCGTTGTTATTTTTAAACTCACGCCCATATGGGTCGATCATATTGCGCCAAAACATATGGCGACACACTTCGTCGTCAAATCGTATGGTGTTATAGCCGCAAGTTGTCGTGTTTGGCTGCGCCATCAGCGCATGCACGCGTTCGGCGAACTGATACTCAGGTACACCATTCTGCTGCGCGTGCTGCGGGGTTATACCAGTAATGGCTACCGCGTCGGGCGAAATCATGCGATCAGCAAGTGGCTGACAGTAAAATATTTCGGGGGAGTCTATCGGCATTAAATTATGGTCTGTTCGCTGGGCGGCAAACTGGGCCGGTGAATCAAGCTTGGCGTCGGCACCAAAGGTTTCAAAGTCATACCACAAAATGCTCGGATTACTCACCATCAACCCCTAATTAACAAAACGCTTTATTATTGCAGCATAGTGCTAACGCAACAACAGCACAGGGATGTTTGCCTGTTTTAAGACTTTCATGGTGAAACTGCCGAATAACAAGTCATGCATACGGTTATGGCGAAATGCACCCAACGCAAGCAAATCACAACCCTTGTCCATCATAAACGATACCAGTTGCTCAACACTCGCCCCTTTCATTAAGCAAGTGGGGTATACCAGCCGCCCTGCTAGCCTTAGCGCTCTTGCTGCTTCGGTGAAAGCCTGAGTTTCCTCCCCCAGCTTCACCAATAAAATATCCAAGTCTTGATAAACTGGGCTGGTCGAAATCCAATTTAATGCCCGCTGCCCTGTGTCAGACTCATCAAAAATAAAGGCAACCTTTTTGGGCATTGAAAAGCGCTGATTTGCTACCAGCACAGGCACTTGCATGGCGCGGGCAAGCACCTCCACGCGTTTTGCTAAACGATGGTCATCTTCATGTTGCTCACCCCATGCACCAATAACCAAAACCCTAATTTTCTCCTCATGAGCCAGCAGGTCTTCGGTTAGATCACCATGACGCAAGCGGATTTCGGGTTCAACAATGCCAAATGACTGCGCCCTAACCTTCGCCGAACTCAGCAAGGCTCGCCCAGCCTGCACGGCCAACTTTTGATGCTTCGCCTCTAGGCTTGCCAGCTCGTCGAGTAAATGAGCTTGTGTACTTAATCCAATAGAGCCAGACAAATCCAATGAGCGAGTTGTTGGGGCAGGTTCAGCATTAAACTGAATACGCAGTGGCGTGCCGGTTTGCTGTGCTATCCAAGCTGCATAGTCACAAACAGGTAAATGCAAAGACGAGCGATCAATACATGCATACACATACTGTGACATTGATTGGTGCGCCTCCTAGGCGTTTAGTAGATCAGCATCCATACAATCTAGCTTAGTTGAATTCAGTGACTGCAAGATGAATAAGTCATACAAAGTTGCCAAACATTACCATCTGACCAATTGATGTAAATCAGCTTGCCAGTACCCGCTGGCTACCTTTACAATTTTCAGAAATTACTGAAATTACAGGAAGGTAAGAAATGACACCATCCATGATGACCTGTGTGATGCACTTTGGCGAAATGGGCAGTCGCTGGGGATTCAATCGCACCGTGGGGCAAATTTACGCTCTGCTCATTCTATCGGAAGAAGCACTCTGCGCTGATGACATTGGCGCAACGTTAAGTTTTTCGCGCTCAAATGTGTCGATGGGGCTTAAGGAACTTCAGTCCTGGCGCTTGGTCAACCTCGTACACAAACCTGGTGATCGCAAGGAGTACTTCACGACACCTAACGATATGTGGGACATCGTCAAAACCATTATTGAAGAGCGGCGCAAGCGCGAAGTCGACCCAACCCTTACCCTGCTGCGCAGCACACTAGTAGAGCCGCCACAAAACGAAGAAGAAGCCTACGCCCAAAAACGCATGCAGCAAATGCTGGGCATAATCGAGCAAGCAACAAGCTGGGCGGACGACATTCAATCAATGGACTCAGATACCCTCGCCCGCCTATTCAAGCTCGGCGTTGGCGTTGGCAAGGTACTTCAGATTGGTGAAAAGTTAACAGGAGGAGGCAAGTAGCATGTTAGAAACGTTATTTCTTTCGCGCCTTCAGTTCGCTGCGAACATCAGTTTTCATATGATTTATCCAACGATCAGCATCGCGCTGACGTGGATGTTATTGTTCTTTAAATTGCGCTACAACCGTACAGGTGATCAAGCTTGGCTGGAGGCCTATGGCTTCTGGGTAAAGGTATTTGCGCTGACCTTCGCTTTAGGCGTTGTAAGCGGCATTACCATGACCTTCCAGTTTGGCACCAACTGGATGGAGTTTATGCATGTTGCGAGCGCCATTGCTGGGCCGTTGCTTGCCTATGAGATCCTGACGGCGTTTTTCCTCGAAGCAACCTTCTTAGGCATAATGTTGTATGGCACCAATCGAGTCAGCAACCGCCTGCACACCGCCTCAACATTGCTCGTCGCTGTTGGCACCACCATATCAGCCTTTTGGATTTTGGTGCTCAATAGCTGGATGCAAACGCCAGCAGGCTTTGAAATGGTCAACGGTGAGGTTGTGGTGACAGACTGGCTTGCGGCTATTTTTAACCCGTCGATGCCTTACCGCTTTACCCATATGTTGCTGGCCTCATTTTTGACTGGCTGCTTTCTCATCGCTGGCGGCAGTGCTTACAAAATGCTTAAGGGTGACACCTCGCGGGCTACGAAAAAAGCACTGGCATCAGCCATTGGTTTTGCCATGGTACTTACCCCAACACAAGCTTTTGTCGGCGACTTACACGGGCTTAATACATTAGAAAATCAACCAGCAAAAATTGCCGCCATCGAAGGTATTTGGCATACCGAAGAAGGCGCCCCACTACTATTGTTCGCACTACCAGATAATGACGCCCAGACGAACCACTTTGAAATAGGCATCCCCAAACTTGCGAGCCTAATCCTCACCCATTCACTTGACGGTGAACTGCAAGGCCTAAACGAGTTTGCCGAAGTCGGACACCCACCGGTATTTCCCGTGTTCTGGTCATTCCGAGTGATGGTTGGATTAGGATTATTGATGCTCGCGATGTCTTGGTTGGCGGGTATTACGTTGTGGCGTAAAAAGTCATTGCCAAAATGGCAATTAGTTACCCTAAGTGCCATGACCTTCGCCGGTTCGATTGCCACCCTAGCCGGTTGGATGGTGACCGAAATCGGCCGCCAGCCTTGGTTAATTCATGGCGTATTAAAAACGGCCGACGCGGTAAACGACCTGCCACCAGAACAGGTATTGGCCTCACTATTAACCTACTTGAGTATCTACGCGGTACTGCTGTCTGCCTATATTATGACACTGCGCCACCTAGCACTAAAAAGCATTAATAAGGAGCAACAATATGTTTGAGCAAGCTGAACAATGGTTGCCTATGGTATTTATGGCGCTAATGGGCCTCTCGTTTTTGGTCTATGCCATTCTAGATGGCTACGACTTGGGCGTTGGCATCTTAATGCCAGATGGCAACAAAGCACAGCGTGACACCATGATCGCATCGATCGGCCCATTTTGGGATGCCAATGAAACCTGGCTCGTGCTCGCAGCCGGCTTGCTTTTGGTCGCTTTCCCATTTGCGCACGGCATTATTCTCACTGAACTCTACATTCCAGTGACCGTGATGATTGTTGGCCTCATTGCACGCGGCGTTGCCTATGACTTTCGCGCCAAAGCCAAAACCAATCATCAATTGGCGTGGGACCGAACGTTCAAAGTAGGCTCTATTGTGGCCGCCGCCGCTCAAGGCTATATGATAGGGATGTATGTCGCAGGCTTTGAACAATCACTTGTAGGCTACGGCTTTGCTGTGCTGGGCGCACTGGGTGTGGTTAGCGCCTACACCTTTATAGGTGCCTGTTGGCTAGTAATGAAAACTGATGGTGAGCTACAGCTTCGCTCAGCGCGCTGGGCCCGCCGAACTGGCTGGATAACCGGCGTAGGTGTGATTTTGGTGTCGCTAGCGAACGTGTTTTTTAGCCCTGAGATCGCACAAAAATGGTTTAGCATGCCATCGCTGTTTATTTTATTACCGCTGCCTGTGATTAGCTTGATGCTGTTTGTACTCGTAGACCGCTATCTAGCCAAATTTCCGTATCAAAATGACTTTGGCTATCGCTTACCATTTTTCGCTGCGGCCGGCATTTTCTTTATTGCCGCCCAAGGGCTCGCTTATAGCTACTTCCCTTGGTTAATACCGGGTGAAATGGACATCTGGCAAGCCGCTGCGCCAACGCAAGCATTGCAGGTCATGTTCATTGGTGCCTTATTCGTACTACCCGTCATTGTGGCCTACACCATTTTTATGTATCGAGTATTTGGTGGTAAAACTCAGCCGCTCAATTACGACTTGAAAAAACAAAACTAGTGTTACTTCGTGCGTTTCATTGCGAATAATTTAGTTTAATCATTGGGCAAGGACGCCCAGTGTGAAAACAATGGTTTACGCCATTCAGCACCCAGCGTGACGCTCGTCACATATTTAATTCAGGCAAATATGTTCTTACCGAAATTGTGATCGTTTCTCCATGTAGCGAACATAAAGATTAAATTCGTACTTTTACCTTATTTTTCCAAAACGATATCAACAACTTATACAATAGTTCATGAAACTTCCAATATATCGATCACTGTTACAATAAGCCAAAATATCGAACGCCACTATAAATACCCGCTAGTGTAACGTTTTCTTTCATCTTCCCTTAAGCTTTTAAACGCAGTTTTCAAATGCCATTAAATTATACAACAAGCTTGGTGTTTACGGTGCTCGCTATGAGACCGTCACCCGCAGGGAGCGGGTGCCGACGCTACAAGGACGTACTTGCGCCGTGTCGATTGGCGAGCTCCGTGGACGCCAATACTCTTAAGTTAATGGCATTGAGCTGCCATCACACCAAAGCAATCGTTTCCCATATCTCGCAATTAAAACGATGCTATTTTTCGTGATTGTGAGTGACGGGTGACAAATAACAATAAGGGATCAGAAATGATTAAAAAGGGTATTCTCGCGGTGGCCGTTAGTTCGGTAACAGCCGCAGGGTTTGCATGGGATTTACCACCTAGTGACCCACTCTACCAGTATCAATGGCACTTAAAAAATACTGGCCAAACCGCTTTCGCTGAAAATCCAGGGGTTGCCGGTTATGATGTAAACGTTGAGCCAGCCCATGCACGCGGTATCCATGGCGTTGGCATCACTGTACACGTAGTAGATGATGGCCTAGATGCTGGCCATGAAGACTTAGTTGCTCGAGTGGTTCCAGGCTCGTTCAACTACGCTACTGGCAGCAATGACCCAAGCCCAACGCATTATAATGACTCGCATGGCACGTCGGTCGCCGGCATTATTGGCGCTACCGGCTGGAATGGCGTTGGCGTGCGAGGTGTTGCACCGCGAGTAAACCTGTATGGCTCAAACTTTCTCGCCACCGACTTTGACCGAGACACCTACTCACAGGGACAAGCCTTGTTTGAATCAATCTTGGCGCAAGGCCGCAATGCTCAGGCTGGGGTCTATAACCAAAGCTTTGGTATCACCCTAGGTTGGTTGGAAGTACCAGTCGCTGAACAAGATTTATTCGATGAAGTTCGCAAAGTGGGCTATTTCAACGGCCGCGGCGGCTTTGGTGCTCTGCACATCAAATCGGCTGGCAATGGCTACCGCTACACGCGCGAGCCGGAAAACGGTTTTTATTATCTAGGCCAGTACGATGAGTTTGCCGAAACACGCAACCATAACTTGCCGGTAAAACCCGCCGCAGAAGACTATAACAACGCTAGTTTTTACAACACTGTGGTGTCGGCCACTAATGCTTCGGGCAAGCGCTCGTCTTACTCCTCTACCGGCTCGGCGGTGATTTTTGCCGCGCCTGGTGGCGAGTATGGCACAGAGTTCCCTGCCCATGTAACCACCGACCCATATGGCTGCGACCGCGGGGCGGCCCGACTGGATAACAGCCGTGCAACCACATTCGAAGATGGCAGCCATCCTGAAAACGTCAATTGTGATTACCGCAACACGATGAATGGCACCTCTTCAGCAGCGCCGAATGCTTCTGGTGTCGCGGCATTGGTTATGTCGGCTAACCATGCGCTATCGGCACGCGATGTCCGCCACATTATGGCCGTCACCGCGACACCGATCGACCTAGAGCAGCCGGGTGTACCGTTAACCTTCCGCCAAGCAGATGGCAGCGTTGTTTCCTATGATGCCTTGCCTGGTTGGCAAACCAATGGTGCCGGCATGCCTTTCCATAGTTATTATGGCTTTGGGCAAGTCAATGCAGGCAAAGCGGTGGAACTAGCCCTTACCGCAAACACCTTCTTACCGCCATTGTTAGAAACGGCGTGGATTCCACTAATTGATGAGCTGCCTGTGCCTGATGCCACCCTATCTGGTTCAACCTTGCGTTTGCCGTTCAACCAAGACCTGATCGTTGAAGCCGTACAGCTGGAAATGGATATTGTGCATGAGCGCCCACTCGATCTTGCCATTGAGCTAATTTCGCCTGCGGGCACGCGCAGCGTATTGCTGTCTCCGCGCTCTGGCATGGTTGGCGGTGATGGTGAATTTACGGCTAAACGCTTAATTATCCATAACTTCTACGGCGAAAACCTACAAGGTGAATGGCAGCTAGTCGTGCGCGATACCAGCGCTGACACCGTTGAGCTGCAAATGCTTGATCTAAGCACAGGTGAGCGCACCCTAACGCCCGTTGCCAACAACAGTGTCGACGGTGCGTTGCGCAACGTAAAAATGCGTTTATTTGGCCACCAGCAACAAGGAGCGGCACTATGAGACCATTAATCACCCTGGCTGCGATCAGCTTATCGAGCCTAACAATGGCGACAACCGTTGAATTAAACGGTGCCACCTATGAAGTGGTTAAACCCACAACACAACTACTATTTGAAACCTTTACACCGGTTGGCGCATTACCCATTTCGGTTGGCGATGAAGTGGCACGAGCGGATGTCGCGCTCACTAGCCCTTTAGCTCAGCCGGGGCGCTTAACTGGGTTAGTGATTGTAAAACTCACCGATGGCGCTTCAGCTGCTGATTTAGCAGATCAGGTAGGTGCTACCCTAGTGCATGAGCTCGCAACAACTGCTGTATTAAGTTTTGCCAATGGCACGGTAATCAATGAACGCATCGAAGCGTTAGCGGCCAACGCTGCGGTTAGTTCGATCAGCGTCGACATCAACCAGTCGTTAATCGAGAAGCAATAACTACAGGTGTGAAGTAAACGTTACTCGTAAACGTTGATGAACAGGTACGCTAGCCGTACCTGTTCACTTATCAGCTATGCTAGCTTCAATGCAATGACTTAGCACAATAAAAAGAGAGCTTGCTATGGCGCTAACGTTTTCTAGCGAACAGTTATTTTCTGGTCAATACGCACACCTGACACCTGAGCAATGGCTATCTATGCTCAGCCAACACTATATGGCTGATGAGGAACTAGTGGTCGCCGACCTTCTTTCCAGTCGCTATCCAAGCAACCTAGAAGCGACCATTGCCGACAGTGCAACCCAGTTGGTGACCAGTATTCGCCAGCGCCACGATGGTGCGCATGCGGTAGATAAGCTGCTGCAGCAATACAGTTTAGGTACGGAAGAAGGCGTGATTTTAATGTGCCTTGCCGAAGCCCTGATGCGCGTGCCTGATGCCCATACCGCCGATGCCCTCATTCGCGACAAACTATCGGAAGCCCACTGGGATGCACACTTAGGTCAGTCTGATTCGCTGCTCGTCAATGCGTCGACTTGGGGGCTATTGCTGACCGGTAAAGTGACTGGATTGGCTAGCAAAGAGCAATCTGCCGGGCGCTTACTTAGCAAGCTAATTAATAAAACCGGTGAACCAGTCATTCGCGCGGCGTTGGCACAAGCGATGAAGATCATGGGCAAACAGTTTGTGCTGGGGCGGTCTATTGATGAAGCGATCAAAAACGGCAAATCGTATCGAGAACGCGGTTACACTTACTCCTTTGACATGCTCGGTGAAGCAGCCCTAACAGACAAAGATGCCGAGTTTTACTTTCAGCAGTACCTGACCGCGATCACTACCTTGGCAGCAAAACTTGATGCTTGGGCACCTGGCCTCGCACCGCCTTCAGTGTCGATAAAACTATCAGCCTTACACCCCCGTTACGAAGTCTCGCAAAGCGAGCAAATGCTACCAGAGTTGGCTGAGCGAGTATTAGCATTAGTCAGTGCTGCGCGCGAACACGGCATCAGCATTACCATCGACGCCGAAGAAGCCGACCGCCTCGAACTGTCGCTGGAACTTTTTCGTACTGTTTACCAGCAATGCCAAGGCTGGGGTGGCTTTGGCATGGTGGTGCAAGCCTACTCTAAACGTGCCCTAGCGGCGCTAGGCTATTTACAAGCCCTTGCTAAAGCACAAGGCGACGCCATTCCTGTTCGATTAGTGAAAGGCGCCTACTGGGATAGCGAAATCAAGCACGCGCAACTGCTCGGGTTAGAGGACTATCCGGTATTTACCCGCAAAGACAATACCGACTTGAGTTATTTAGTCTGCGCCCAGTATTTGCTGGGTAACGCAACCGAGCTACTACCTCAGTTCGCTAGTCACAATGCGCACACCGTCTGTGCCATACGCGCCTTGGCAGAGCATTATCAAACTGATCGTTTTGAATTCCAGCGCTTGCACGGCATGGGAGATCGTTTGTATGACGAGGTGATGAGCCAGTATCAACACAATGTGAGGATTTACGCGCCGGTAGGCGCACATAAAGACCTGCTGCCATACCTAGTGCGCAGATTGCTAGAAAATGGCGCCAACTCATCCTTTGTGCATCGCCTAGAAGACGCCAATACACCGGTTAGTGAGCTCGTCGCTTCGCCTATCGCGAGGGTTGCCGAGCGCCAAACATACCGTAACCCGAATATTGTAACGGCGAGATCATTGTTTCACGATCGGCGGAACTCGCGCGGGGTCAACCTGTCGATTGCCGATCAGCGACTTGCGTTTATGCAAGACCTCACAGCATGGCAATCACATGTATGGCAGGCCTATCCGCTGATAGATGGCCAGCCGCTTGATCATGAGTTACAAGCCGTTCTGGCACCATACAACCTTAATAAGCAAGTGGGACAAGTAGCTTTTGCCACCCCAGATGACGCCCAACATGCCCTGACGGTTGCTGATCAATATTGGTGGACTTGGCAGACGGTACCAGTGGCTGATAAAGCAAATGCTATTCGCCGCTTGGCTGATTTAATGGAAGCCAACTTTGCCGAACTCATCGCGTTGTGTGTACACGAGGCCGGTAAAACCCTGCAAGACAGCATTGATGAGATTCGCGAGGCCGTGGACTTCTGCCGCTATTATGCCAACGAGGCCGAGAAACACTTCTCAACGCCAACGTTGCTACCTGGCCCAACAGGCGAGAGCAACGAGCATTATTACCAAGGCCGTGGTGTATTTGTATGCATTAGCCCTTGGAACTTCCCGTTGGCAATATTCACCGGACAAATGGTGGCCGCATTGCTGGCAGGAAACTGCGTATTAGTGAAACCGGCCGAGCAAACAAGCTTAATCGCCTATCGTGCCGTGGAAATGGCGATTGCGGCGGGCATCCCTGCTAGTGCGTTGCATTTTTTGCCTGGCGATGGTGCGCAGCTGGGTGGCAGCTTGTTAACCGACGCGCGCGTAACCGGCGTTGCCTTTACCGGCTCTAACCCAACCGCTAACCTGATCTCGCGCCAGCTAAGCGAGCGCGGCGGAGCCATGGCAACCTTCATCGCCGAAACAGGCGGCCAAAATGCGATGATTGTTGATTCAACGGCGCTGCCAGAACAAGTAGTGAAGGACGCGATGCAATCAGCATTTGCCAGTGCTGGCCAGCGCTGCTCTGCTTTGCGTGTTATGTGCGTACAGGAAGAAATTGCCGATCGTGTTATTGAGCTCATCGAAGGAGCTCTAGACCGCTGGCAAGTGGGCGACCCAAACTTGTTTGCAACCGACTGTGGTCCGGTGATTGATCAGGATGCGCACAACAACCTGCAAGCGTATTTAGACCAGCAAACCATCATTAAGCAGGCCAAGCTCACCACCCAGGCTGGGCACTTTATTGCTCCTAGCCTGATCGAGATAGACAGCATTGCTGAGTTAGGGGCTGAACAGTTTGGGCCGATTTTGCATATTTACCGGTTTAAAGCGAGCGAGCTGGATCAGTTGATTGCCGATATTAATGCCACAGGGTATGGACTAACACTCGGCATTCACTCGCGTAACGAACGCACAGCGGCCTACATTGAAGCACGAGTAAGAGTGGGCAACTGCTACATCAACCGCAACCAGATTGGCGCAGTGGTTGGCGTACAACCATTTGGTGGGCGCGGATTGTCTGGCACCGGCCCCAAAGCTGGCGGGCCAAACTACCTACTGCGCTTTGCCACTGAACGAGTGCGTACCGTTAATACCGCAGCAGTGGGGGGCAATGCATCGCTGTTAGCAATGGATAGCTAGACTCGCAACAATGCAAACTGAAAAGTGTTGGCGCACACGGAACTAGCTTTTCGACACGGCGCAAGTACGTCCCTGTAGCCTCCCTCTCTAGACAAAGAGGCGCTCCCTGCGGGTGACGGTCTCATAGCAAGCACCGTGAGCACCAATTCTGCTTTTAAACTAATGGCCGTTGCGAGCCTCCTACTTTTTGTAACAAAAAAGCTGGCATGCATTGTGGTGCCAGCTTCTATTCTTAACAGATAAACCTATTGTGGGGGAGCGTTATGCTGGATGCGCAAAAACTGACACTTTATATGCGAATTGATCCAACAGCGCTCGGCCCAGATGCTGCGGGTGAAGTAGAGGCATTCAAAGCCTTTGCCGAGCCGCTTTTAAACGACAAGTTTGACGAGCACATCCGTATCGTACTCAAAGTTCGCCAGTCACCTGATGAGCCACCCTGCGAATATTTCGCCCTCAAGAAGCTGCTCAATGCAGATCAAGCCGACAAATACCTAGCGGTATTTGAACAAGAGCTCGATAGCATTGAAGCAGCCGTTGAAGAAGAAATGTCGCAACTAATGGACGAATTTATCGCGGCGCGCAACTAGCCTAGCTGCTTTTTATAGCGCTTCACCAGCTTCTGCATGCGCCACTGAGACCAGGCTAACGTAACAACGGGTGACACCTGTTTAACTGGTTTACCGGCCGCCATACGACCCAGCTGGCGGCTCACCAACATCATATTAGCCATACCGCGTAGCGACTTACTCTTAAAGCTAGCCGTTTGCACTGGCGCCACATAATCCGCTTGCTGCTGCCATTGGTTTGGCAAATCAGGGCAATAAGCGAGCGCCGACGCCACACCCACTAACTCAATACCCTGCACCACCACATTTTGCGCAACCGGTAGGCGGCGAATGCCACCAGTTGTCATTAATGGCACGGTAAGCGACTGGCGCATCTCTTTGGCAAACTCCAGGAAGTAAGCCTCGCGCGCGAGTGTGCGCTGATCAGCGGTGTCACCCTGCATCGCCGGCGATTCGTAGCTGCCGCCACTGAGTTCAATCAAACAAACACCAGCTTTTTCCAGCCACTTTGCCACCAACTTTGCATCATCAACGTCAAACCCACCACGTTGAAAGTCAGCCGAGTTCAACTTTACCGCGACAGGAAAATCTGGCCCGCACTTGTCTTTGATTCGCGCTACGATGGCCAGCAAAAACCGAGCGCGGTTTTGCAAGCTACCGCCCCACTGATCATCACGCTGATTGCTCAATGGTGATAAAAATTGAGCAACTAAATATCCATGCGCACCATGCACTTGCACAGCATCAAACCCAGCTTGCTTGGCTTTACTCGCTGTGATCGCAAAGTGCTCAATGGCTTGTTCAATTTCATCCTCAGTCATGGGGGTTGGCATCGCGAACATTTTTGAGGCACCACCCATTTCTAGTGCCACAGCGGATGGCGCTACCACCTTACCGCCGAGTGCCGCATAAATTTGTCGACCGGGGTGACTAATCTGCATCATCATTTTGCAGCCATTTTCCTGCCCAGCCTGAGCCCATTGTTTAAAGCGTGTGAGATCAGTATGCGCTTCAAGCGCTACCCCACCAGGGCCTGTCATGGATCTATGATCCACCATGACATTACCGGTAATCAGCATGCCTGTACCCCCTTTCGCCCAAGTGCGATAAAGGTTGATAAGCCCGTCACTTGGCAAAAATTGCTCACCCGCCAGGTTTTCCTCCATCGCTGCCTTAACAATACGATTTTTCACTGTTAACCCATCTGCAATGGTAAATTCACTAAATACCGACATAACAGCCCTCGCCACCCTATTTAAAAACGCTACAATAACCTTAAAGTTTACTTGAAGGTCAACCATGAAAATTGGTGAGTTAGCTCAGCGTACAGGTGTTAGTGCCAGCACCATTCGGTACTATGAAGATCAAGGCATTCTGCCCAAACCAAAACGCCAAGCCAGTGGCTACCGAGTTTACGACGACACCAGCATGCAAAAGCTGATGCTGATTCGTTATTCACTTCAGCTTGGCTTTAGCTTGCAAGAGTTACAGCAATTACTAACGGATGAGTACGACCAACAGGCACTGATGCAATCGATAGACGCCAAAATGGCCGAGATGGAGCGCAACATTGCTAAGTTGCGAGCACAAAAAGCGGAGCTAAAAAAGCTACAGCAAACACTCAGTCAAGCTTGGCAAGCTGGCCAATGCCCAAACATTGATCTTGGCTAATCTAAAACTGTTTTAATGCTGGCAAACCAGCGCTGATAAGCTCGATTGAAGGTACTACGATCATGGATATTAAATTTATCCATTAGCGTTGTTTTGTCTGCGCCTAGGTAGCACTCAGCGTGGTCGCATAGCATTGCGTTTAGCAACTGCTGTTGCTTGCGAAAACTAGTTCGCCTTGTTTTCAAATGGCGCTTGAGCGTAGCCATGCTCATATTTAGCGCCCGCGCAGTCCCCTCGAGATCTTTCTGGACAAGTATTTGTTGGCGAACCAAATATAACAAGTCTTGCTCCATAACTGTAAGCGCACCGTTGCCTCGAGGCAGAGTTTGCTGCCAACAGGCATTTGGAACCCGCAACACGGGAAATCGCTTTTTCTCGATTACTTTCACATGCCACTGTTGCAGATAGCTAGGTAAGGCTTCATCACTATACCAAGGCAGGGCCACCTGCATAGATCTTACGTCAGCGCCTAACCATTGCAGCAAGCTAAACAATGACGATAACCAGATATTCACCGCAACTTGCTGAATTCTTTCTCCCTGCGCATTGCGGTAGAAAAACCCGTATTGATCGACCAAATAAACATCAAAAAAAGCAGGGCTTGTTAATACAACCGGTGCGCATAGGTTGTTCATCGCGGAGCGACTAAGCCAACTAATTAAACTCCCAACCGAAGGGGCGCTCAGCATTTGCGCTGCGAACTGACTGGGTGGCCATAAGTGCTGGCCAAGCCCCAATACATGCTCAGGCACATAGGATAGGTTCAAGTAGACTTGCGCAGTTTTTGCAGCCACATCTGTTTGATGGCAGTTAGCCAATGCCAACGATTGTGTACTGGTAGGTAAGGCGTTGAGTAGTCGCTGAAGGTGTTCATCCATAACTTAGCTCGGATTCTGCCTGCCATAATGCCTGCTGTGGCGACGTATTGGTAAGCACTTGCTCACTAACTTGTACTGGCAGGTTAAACTGCGCTAGCAACGTCAACCAAGGCTCAAGGATAACGGCCTCGTTACAAGCCACAGCCAACCGATTTGAAGAAAGGCTGACCAAAATACTGTATTTTGGAAGCTGATCTCGCAACGCAAGCACACTCCACTCGGGCATCGAACGAGTGAAATGAACGATCAGTAATCGTTGGCGAGGTGACTGCTTGTGTTTTGCTAGCAACAATGGCCAAGTAGGCAAACCTGTGCTGCTATCCATCGGCGCTTCTGGCTCAAATTGGTAGCTTTGCAACAATCGTAAGGTTTTCCAGTGCACCGTTAACCAGCGGCTAATCCCAATTGCCAAAAGCAACCAGCCTATCGGCAAGGATTCAATCACACTAGTGAACCAGTATTGATCGGACACCGACCACCATTCATCTAGCGCATCCTGACTATGGGCTAACACTAACCAAAGTACCCCCAATGTCATCCAGCGTGTTGTTGTATTATTTGGGCGCAAATAGCAGAGCACAACGAGCAACAGTGCAAAGCAAACGGCGGTGAGGGTTTCGCCTATCACATCTACCCAATCAATGGCGCCCTTTGCTTCACCCAGCCAAGCGTTCACACCGATTAGCAGGCTTAACACTAGTGCTGACATCAGCAAGGTATTCATGTGCTGCGCCAAAAAATGTGGATGCCGCCAAAATCTTTGCCACCAAGGCCATTTTATTTGGTTCATAACCCCTACCTCCAATACCGAT
The DNA here is from genome assembly GCF_003577475.1 of Salinibius halmophilus. GTDB lineage: Bacteria > Pseudomonadota > Gammaproteobacteria > Pseudomonadales > Natronospirillaceae > Salinibius > Salinibius halmophilus. The sequence goes on along the minus strand of NZ_QPEP01000013.1, from coordinate 63,056 downwards.
CAGCATATGACAGCAGCATGACAACCTAGTGACTAAGGTAGGCCGAAAAGCTCAAATTAACTTGCCGATTGGATGCAAGAATTAGCTCAACGTCAGATAAGCGCTGCTATTTAGTCGGCTCAAACAAGGTCAATTATGGCGATGAAACGAGCTAGTTATCGATGGAATGTCGCATCTTTGAGGCTCCTAACGTTGAACTGTCACATGAGCACACCAGCATGACCGTCGTTCATTAACGGAGGACATGATGAAAAAACTAACGATGGGTTTATTAACGGCCGCAGCCTTACCAGCAATGGCGATCACTACTGAGGTGTCATTTGAAGACTTTGCTGACGGCACTTTTATCAACAACACGCTGATTACAGCAGCCGAGGGCGACGGCTTAGTGCTATTTAACCGTCAAGGGCAAGTAGTGGAGCACATCACGTCGATCGAAGCCATGGGGGCAGATAGTCGCACACTCGGCCAGCTACCTGTGGTAGCCGTTGCAAGTGAAGACAGCTTACATGTGGGCACAGTGGTAGACGGCTGGCTAGCACATTGGCAAGTCACATTAGACTTTGAAGCCGCGGGAACCTGCTTGTATCAAAACCCTACCAACCAAACGCTGAGCGCGTTTGTTTATAGTGAGCTTGGCCATGTTAGGCAATATAAGTTGGCGCTAAAACAAGGCAAACTTGGCAACGCGCTAAATGGCAGCACGCCAGTTCGCAGCTTTAAACTGGATGGCGAACTAAGCGGCTGTATTGTTGATGATGCCAGCCAAACTCTGCTGCTAGCCGAGCAAGAAGTGGGAGTATGGGCTTATGGTGCAGAAGCAGAAACGAGCCGAGTACGCCAAATATTTGCCGCTGTACCTAACCATCTTGAGGAGCTAGAAGGCATTGCACTGGCAACCTTGAATGATGGCCGCCGCTTGTTGTTCTTAGGTGATGAAGGCTTAGGCTTACAAGTATTCGATTTCGCCAACAAAACATTTTTAAGCTCCTTCACCCCAACAGGGTTTGATGAGGTCAAACCAGTTGTCGTGGCCGACAATGGGCTTTGGTTAGCGAATACCGAGCTGGACGAGCCAGTTTATGAGTTTATTGCTTGGGCCGATGCGCAAATTGGCGAAGACCTAACCGGTAAAGTTGTATTATCCCCGAATTACGATGGCATTGCCCTGGTGAGCGCAAGCTTTGAAACTGATGCGGTGGCTGATGACGACGATGCAGCCGACGACCCAGCCATTTGGATAAACAACCGCAACCCAGCTAACAGCTTAATTATTGGCACCAATAAACAAGCTCAACTAGAAGTTTACAACTTGCAAGGCAAACGACTAACCGCCATAGACGCTGGTGAACCAAACAATGTTGATGTACTTACCATCGGCGAGCAACCCATTGCTGTTACCAGCAATCGTGATCTCAACACCATTGCATTCTATGACTTAAGCCCACAAGCCCCATACCTTACTAAGCGCCACGTGGTCGCGAGCGAAACCGAAGAAGGCGAGGTAATTAGCCAAGTCAATGAAGTGTATGGCTTGTGCAGCGCTACCATTGGCGGCGAGCACTATGTCTCGGTAAATGGCAAAAATGGTCAAGTCGAACTTTGGCAGGTCGTCGAAGAAAACAAAACGCTGAACGCCAAGCTTAATTACGTTTGGCAGCTACCATCACAACCAGAGGGTTGCGTATTCCATCAAAACACCTTGCTCGTTGGTGAAGAGGACGAAGGCATATGGTCACTTAATATCACTGACAAACGCCAAACTAAGGTCATCAGCATTGAAGACTCGCCGCTGGTAGCAGATGTTGAGGGCTTAACGCTTTACAAGGATATGCTGATCGCTTCAAGCCAAGGGAATAGCAGCTATGTATTGTTTGCTTTAGCCACCTGGCAGCCACTTGGCCGGTTCGCAATCACAGCCGATGACAGCAATGGCATCGACGGCGCCAGCGACACCGACGGCATCGCCGCCACCAGCGCTTCGTTGCCAGGCTTTCCAGAGGGATTATTTGTTGTGCAAGATGGCAACAATGTTGATGCCAACTACCGTTACCAAAACCAAAACTTCAAACTGATTGACTGGCGCCAGATCACTCAGCAACTTGGCTTATAACAAGGGGTTAATCAAGGAATAACTTATCGATCAGCAGGGTGCGAGGTTCAGGCAAGGCGGTGGTAAACAGCATCACTGCTTGAATCTCGCCCATATTCATTGACCGATCGCGTGGCGCATTTTTTACTGTTAGCAAGTCGATGTTGATCGACGATTCGCCTGGCGGCACCTCAAAACGATGGCGGTACCGGTCGGTCTCCTCTTGATCCACATAGATATGCTGAATATCGTTGATTCTTAGCACCACAGACAACGCCTCGTCACTAGGATTCACCATTTTCATTACCAAGGTTTGATAACCACGCCAGTCTCTTGGCATATCATCAAGCATCACTGTGCTAAAGGTGTCGGTGCTGAAGCTAATTTGGCCAAGTTGCTCCGGCGTTTGTGTGATGGGCCCGCGCCACTGGCGTAACTGGCCTGATGTAGAAAAGTCGGCAAGCAAAGGGAAGCGCTGAACTTGTTGGTAATAGGCCAGACCATGCAGACCAATATCACCCCATTGCCACAATAACGGCAGCATTACCACTAACCGTTGCCACATTGGGCGCGACCACACCAAATAAAATGCCGCACCGAGCAGATTATTAACAATATCCATCAGGCTAAAACTGCGAGAAAAGGCAATTTGCACGGTTTCTATTGCTAAACTCACGGCTAGTAGTAATAACAAGTATTGCCACCAATCGCGGCGCAATGGCCAAAACTGGGCAATAAACCAGCTGAAAAAGAAGAAGAAAAACACATGCCCCTGATTCCATACCGCCCGGTACACATCAGGTGAATGCCAGTGCGGGCCACCTAAAAAGAACAGCGGCGTAATCGCTGCCAGCGCAAGCCCTAAAAAAATGGTTTTTTTGCTGATCACCATGCTAATTCGCCATCTTCAAGCGAAATAAACTGACCACTTTTAAGCGAACCACTTTGGTACAGCGCTAGCAAGCGCTCGGCACTCGCCTGCGGGGTAAGATGGGCATCCGGCGACGCAAGTTCTGTCAGCAACCGCCCTGGATGAATGGCTACCGAAGTAAACTGCGGAAACTCATCAACCAAGGCAAGAGTGAACATATTCTGCGCTGCTTTCGCCATGCGATAAGAATAGGAACAGCCTTTGGCTACACCCGAAGCCTGGCGCGACAGCGAGCCAAACCGGGAACTAATATTGATAATTGTTGCGCCAACCGACAAAGCCGCCAGAGATCCTTGCACGGTATGCACGGCTCCCAAACAGTGACTGTTAAACTCGCGTGTCATCGCTGCCGTCGTGGTCGTCGCAAGCGTGGGTGCATGAGCGGCGGTACCAGCATTATTGATCATTAAATCAAGCTGACTGTCGCCTAGATGGTTAGCCAAATGTTGCGCCAGCTGCTCAACATAGCCGCCATCACTAATATCGGCTAGTAAAACGCTGGCATTATCGAATCGCTTTAATAAGTCAGCTTGTTGCGATTGGCTTCGCACCACCAACACCATATGGTTGGCGTGCGTAGAAAACTGTTGCGCTAGCGCTAGGCCATAGCCGCGCCCAGCACCGGTAATTAATACTTTCATCCTTGGGCATCCAGTACGCTTAAGCGGGTTGCACGAAAACGTAGGGCTCAATAACAAAAGCCCATACCGTTGCATTCGCGCCAAACCAAAGCTTGGCTTGATGATCAGTCACAACATCAAGTTGACCTGCCTTTTGCCAATGAGTAATAGACGCAGCATCGTCCTGCACAATCGCCACCCCTACATCCACCATATCGAGCGCACGGTCTACAAACATCACCTTGCCTTGCGCAAACGCACGCGCTAACTCGGAAAACTGAATTTTTGATGTTTGACCTAGGATGTAGGCCTTGGCGACTTCAGGGTCGGTTAAATCTGGTTTTTCTACTGATTCTGACATCGGATTCACTTTTTAAACAGGAATTGGGCAATCGATAAACTGCACATCAAGGTCAAACTTTTCGCCAAGGTGTTGGCCAATCAATTGTGGACCAAAGCGCTCGGTTGCATGGTGGCCCGCAGCATAATAAGCCACACCAAACTCTTGCGCCAAGTGTGCGGTCGGCTCGTTGATCTCACCGGTAATAAAGGCATCGGCACCCAAATCGATGGCCGTTTGCAAATAGCTCATCGCCCCACCGGTGCACCAAGCAATGCGATTAAGGGGTTTATCAGTTAACGGTTCGGTCACAATTGGCTTAAACGCCAATTCGGCTTCTAGCTTGGCAGCTAGGCTTGCGACGGTGTAGTCACCCGTACCAATTTGGCCAATGCCTCGGTCGTCCAATACTGGCTGAATAAATTGCTCATGCGTTAGGCCAAGCACTGCCTGCAAACCGGCATTATTGCCAAGCGTTGGATGGGCATCCATTGGTAAGTGGTAACCCAACATGCTAATACCATTGTCAATTAGCGGCTTTAAGCGATTAAACTTCTGGCCGGTAATCGTTGGGTCCTCGCCCTTCCAAAACCAACCATGGTGCACCAAAATCGCATCAGCCCCCGCCTCGACGGCTGCATCAATTAAGCGCTGCGACGCCGTGACACCTGTAATGATTTTTTTTACCTCAGCTTTGCCCTGCACTTGCAAACCATTGGGTGCATAGTCTTTAAAGGCCGTCGGCTGAAGTACATCATCAAGATAAGATACTAATTCGGTCAGTTGCATAGCGCCCACCTACAGAAAATTTGCATGCGGTATTCTACTAGGTTTTCAGGCTTATAACAGCGCGGTCAAAACTACCCCTTACCCGACTCGGCAATTATGCTAGCCATCTTGTTATAACCAGCCTGGCGTGGATGCGAGCCATCAAAGTTAGCGACTGACTCTTGATAGGCTTGGTCTTGCGAAAGGTGTGAATACAACTCAATGAAGGGAACACTCATTTCACTGGCGGCTTGCTTATAGGCTTTAGATAGCAGCTCAATTCGCCCGTTTTGAGCACTATTAGCAACCGCTGGCGGGCCAACTAAAATTGGCGAATAAGCCTTAGCGGCAGTTAACACTTTCTGCATGGCCAATACAGACGCGTCGAACGCCACCCTTGGTTGCCCATCTTCAATGGAAGTGTCATTTACGCCAAACGAAAACACAATGCGACCGTCGCAGCTACCTGGCAATCTCGGCTCACACTCCGCCTGCCACCGATTTAGCACATCAACGCTGGTGTTACGGCGAATACCAAGGTTGTAATAGGTTACCTGCGAACTAGCCAAATTAGCTTCTCGACACAACCGTCCCGACCAACCCAGCGCTTGCTCGTCACCCACGCCAGCAACAAATGAGTCACCGATAAAACAGATTCTGATGTCTTTTTGCAATATATCTCTACCCTGAACGCTAACATAAACGAACCACATTGATAGGTAAACCAGCGCCAGACGGTGTTGGTCAATGCACACCCTTGTTAGCCTGACGGTATCGCGTTTAAATCTAACAAAGCTCCTACCTTAGCGAAATCAACGACTTAACGACTTTAATAGACGTTTCTTCATGATGATCGCTCTTTTGGCTAAAGTGCCGAACAAGCTCGTATACCTTATCTTCTGGCATCGGGTTTTTGGGACCAATTACAACCTGTTTAACCATTTCTTCGAGGGAAATGTCTCTAAAACTTAGCTTCCTTCTAGCGGTTATGTTGCCGCCTCTGTTCATAAAATCGTATGTTGGGCGAAAAAAGTGCTCTCCACCCTCGTCCTCTGGCAAGTTACCAGACACGAATTCATTGGACTCCTTTCCCATATTAATGACAATCCTACACTCTTGCTCTTGTTTAAACCCTGCATTTTTAAACACAGTGTTTTTCGCCTCAGCCTGCATGCTAACGCCCAAGCGTTCGAGTATGCCCATGATTTGCACTTCATGTTTGTAACTACCCAAAACTCGAGCTATCAGATTATTAAGCTCTTTGCATTTGGTATCGTCGTCATAGATACAATCCAGTAGTTTGCTACTGAAGCCATACTCATCGTCAAGCCATCGCACCAAGCGCTGCTTAGAAAAGCCAATACTAAACCCCGCACCACTATCACCATAAGAAATCCATTGCGATAATAAATCTTTCGCTTGCGAAAAGCAGACAGCACCGATCAATTCTTTATTGATAAGTTCGCGAACAACCTGTTCTTCATTATCAAGTAACCCGTTGGCAGCCAAACAGCGTTGAAGCGTGTTTTCAAATTCCTTTTTTTCGAGGTGATCATTCATGCACTCCACATCAAACGCCCAGAGCTCTTTGTTTGAGATTATGTTTAAAAAGGCATCTGCGTTGGTGTAGTGCCAGATTAGGTCTTCGTTTCCTTCATTCATTGGTGAACTTCCTTAAATCGAAAATAAAGCATGACCATACCAATCCAGTTTGGCCTGTGCAGCATAAATCTGGGGAGTGGATTTGCTCTATTTAGCGGTGATTCAGTATTCACGAGGGCGTAGAAAGCAAGAGTATAAGCGCAGAGCGTGACACCACACTAAGTGGGAAGCGCCTCGCTACTCGCCATTTTTTCATCCCGACCTGATAGCTGTCAAAATAGACTCCCGCCTTCGCGGGCGTGACGGCTGCGCTGGCACATGACAATTTTGGTCGCGAATAACATGGGCGAATACCAGCTTGCTTTAGCTAAGAGAGCGGCGTGTCGCATAAGCAGACCGTCATTTGGCAGGGATGCCAAATGCGAGCCTACAGGGACGTACTTGCGGCGTGTCTGCGTTGCGATAAGCTGCTCGATAAGCGGCAAGCGCCACAGTTTTAGCCAATGTTTTCGCGCTGGCCCGAAAGCGGGCAATCTAGGCTCCCGCCTTCGCGGGAGTGACGGTGCTGGTCTTATTTCTTAACGCGGCACTCGGCTGAGCGGGCGTGGGCTTCGAGTTGCTCGCCACGCGCTAGTTCAGCGGCGATTTTGCCTAGGGTATCACCACCTTCTTCACTTACCATGATCAGCGATGAGCGTTTTTGGAAGTCGTATACACCTAGTGGTGAACTAAAGCGCGCCGTGCCAGACGTTGGCAAAACGTGGTTTGGACCAGCACAGTAGTCACCGAGTGATTCAGCTGTGTATTTACCCATAAAAATAGCACCCGCGTGGCGAACCTGCTGGGCCATTTTTTGCGGTTCAGCAACTGATAGCTCCAAGTGCTCTGGGGCGATACGGTTAATTAACTCAATCATTTCTTCTTCTGACTGCGCCAGAATCAACGCACCACGGTCTTTTAGCGATGTGAGAATAATTTCTTTACGCGGGTGCGTTTGTACCTGTTCCACCATCGCTGCTTCGACTTCGGCCAAGTGCTCAGCACTGGTCGTCACTAAGATCGATTGTGCATCAGTATCGTGCTCGGCTTGTGAGAACATGTCCTCAGCTAACCACGAAGCTGGCGTTGTGCCATCGCTCACCACCATGATCTCACTAGGACCAGCAATCATGTCAATGCCCACTTTACCAAACACTTCGCGCTTAGCAGTGGCCACAAAGATATTACCCGGGCCAACAATTTTATCGCAGGCAGCCACAGTTTGGGTGCCATAAGCTAGTGCCGCAATCGCTTGTGCACCACCAACAAGGAACACACGATTAATGCCCGCAACGTGTGCTGCTGCTAGTGTGAAGTCTGATACCTTGCCATCAGGGGCTGGCGTGACCATCACAACTTCTGGTACACCGGCCACTTTGGCTGGCAAAGCATTCATCAAAACACTCGATGCCAGCGGTGCTGTGCCACCAGGTACATAGAGGCCAACACGGTCCATCGGAGTGATCTTTTGGCCTAATAAGGTGCCATCGGCCTCGGTGTACTGCCAAGACTCGCTGACTTGCTTGTTGTGATAACGCTCAATACGCTCTGCCGCTTGCTTAAGCGCTTCTAGTTGCGCCGCGGGAATGCGTGCGGCAGCATCGGCTAAACCTTGCGCTTCAATAGTGAGCTCACTCATCGATGAGACACTAACTCGGTCAAACTTATTGGTGTAATCAATCAGTGCGTCATCACCACGCTGGCGGATGTCGCTAATCACATGTTGAACCGTATGTAGCACCTCATGGTTAGAAACCGACTCCCAAGACAGCAATGCATCTAGCTGCTGGTTAAAGTCTTTATCTGTGGTGTTGAGCTTGCTTACGGTTAACATGGTTACATCCTAATAATATAAACGAGCGCTGATTTGTGCGGCAAAAACACGCCCGTCGAACTTTAACTACTTAACTGCCGCGGCCAACTGATCAACAATCGGCTGAATACGATTTTGGAATCGTTTGTAAGCTGCACGACTTACTACCAAGCGAGAGCTAATATGATCGATTAGTTCGCGCTCCTCCAAGCCATTGGCTTTTAGTGTGCCGCCAGTATCCACGATATCAACAATTTCGTCGGCAAGACCTAGAATTGGCGCCAGCTCCATCCCACCATACAGTTTGATGATATCCACTTGTCTGCCTTGCTCGGCAAAGTACTTTTTAGCGGTTTTTACAAATTTGGTTGCTACCTTCATACGACCAGCAGGCGGCTTTTGACCAACAATGCCTGCCGTCATTAATCGACAGGTAGCAATGTTGAGATCTAGCACTTCGTAAACATCTTGCGCACCGTGCTCCATTAGCACGTCTTTGCCAGCAATGCCCATATGGGCAACACCGCGCTCGACATATGTTGGTACGTCAGTTGCGCGAATCACGATGAACTTTACATCGTCGTGATTGGTGTCAAAAATCAGCTTTCGGCTTTTGCTGATATCTTCAGAAGGCTCAATACCTGCTGCAGCAAGCAGTGGTAGAGTATCTTCAAGAATGCGCCCCTTCGAGAGCGCAATGACTAATGGTTCACTCATTATATGTCCTTAGCTGAGCCGAGTGATCGGCGCACCCAATTGGGCCAGCTTTTCTTCAATGCATTCGTAGCCTCGGTCAATGTGATATACACGGTCCACCAGAGTTTCACCGTCAGCCATCAAACCGGCCATCACCAAACTTGCCGAAGCTCGTAAGTCTGTTGCCATCACGGGCGCACCTTGCAGGCGCTCAACGCCTTTAATCACCACACTATTGCCTGACACTTTGCAGTTTGCACCCATGCGCTGCAGTTCAGAAATATGCATAAAGCGGTTCTCAAATACGGTCTCTTCAACCGTCCCAGTCCCCTCAGCTAGCGCATTCAGCACACAAAATTGTGCTTGCATATCGGTGGGAAAGGCTGGATGCGGTGCCGTGGTGATATCCACCGCCTGCGGGCGCTTGCCATGCATATTAAGTTCAATCCAGTCGTCACCAGCGGTGACTTCTGCCCCCGCTTCGCGCAACTTCGCTAACACTGCATCAAGGTGCTTAGGCTCAGTGTTGTTTAATTTAACTCTACCGCGTGAAATAGCACCCGCCACGAGGAAAGTGCCGGTTTCAATGCGGTCTGGCGTGACACTATGAACACCGCCTTTTAGCGATTCTACGCCATGAATGGTCAGCGTATCGGTGCCCTCACCTTCAATATTGGCGCCCATCATGCGCAAACATTCAACCAAATCAACAATTTCTGGTTCGCGCGCTGCATTGTGAATCACCGTTGTGCCTTCAGCCAATGTTGCCGCCATTAACGCGTTTTCAGTACCACCAACAGTGACCTTGTCAAACATGATCGTGGCGCCTTTTAGGCGGCCATCAACACGCGCTTTGATATAACCCTCTTCCACCGTAATGTTGGCACCTAACGCTTCCATTGCTTTTAAGTGTAAGTCAACGGGGCGAGCGCCAATGGCACAGCCTCCAGGTAGCGACACGTCCGCGCGGCCAAAACGAGCAAGTAGAGGCCCAAGCACAACAATCGAAGCCCGCATGGTTTTCACAAGCGAATACGGCGCTACTTGATTATGAATATCGGTGGCGTCGATGGTAACTGACATATCTTCCGCCAACGTGGCCTGCACACCCATGCAGCTTAATAGCTCAATCATGGTGGTTACATCTTGCAGGTGCGGCAAATTCTTAATCACCAGTGGCGTTTCTGCTAGTAGACTTGCAGCAAGAATCTTCAGTGCCGAGTTTTTTGCTCCCGAAATACGCGTTTCACCGCTGAGAGGGCCATTTCCACGAATTAGTAACTTATCCATTCGACCTTACGCCTCTTCAGGCGTTTTGAGCTGGTAGCTCACAGCGTGTAGTTCTCCCGAAGCAATTAAGTCGCCAAGCAAGCCATTCAATAGCTGCTCGCGAGCCACACGGCGTTTGCCCGCAAAGCTCGATGATACCACTGCAACAAGCGCTTTATTGCCTTCTACTTGCACAGCAATTTCGCTGTCTTCTGCAACACCTTGGGCGACCAATGATTCAATTTGCTCAGCTAGCATGAAGGACTCCTATATTCAATTGCTGGCGATTATACGCAAACCACCGCCGAAGTTCTAAAAAAGATAGAGGGTAAATGGAAGTTTTTAGTTTGACCATAAAAAAAGCTGGCGATTGCCAGCTTCTCATTGTTTAGCGCTTGGTGGTCAGTTACCGAAATGATGTTTCTTCGTACTCCGCTTGCGCGTAGGCAGACCAGCGCTCAATGGCAGCATTCAGATCGCCGTTCGTTTCGCGCAGTAACGCCTCAAACTGGCGACGGAAAAAACTCCCCATATTGATGCCATTTACCGTAATATTTTGCAGCATCCAACGCTCATTTTTCTCGTCGTAATAAACGCTTTGTGACATCAAATAGCGTGAACCATCGTCGGCGAGTGCTTCGACAAATACTTGAGTATTGGTTAGCGAATCTTGGCGATCACCTTGATCCTCGGCCAATGCGATATCCAGCTCCGAGAACTGCAACATAGCGCGCGCGTAGGTATTCACCATTGACTCACGAAAGGCTTGATAAAAAGCAATGCGCTGATCGCGGTTCGCTTGCGTCCAATACTCGCCCATCACCCCGTATACAATTCGTGCGTAACTGACTTTGTCAGCCAACACATCATCAACTTCGGCCATAAATGCTGGGTCGTTAGGGCTCACCCCAGGGTACTTTTGTACCACTTGCACAACTTCATTCACGCCATCTAGTACTGTTTCTTGCGGTGATGGCACAGCACCAACAAGGGTGCTTAAACTTACTAATATTGCGGCGAACAACTGACGCATAAAACTTTCCTCTAACTCACAACTTTGGTTCAAGCTGAACCCTTTCCATCGTTTACGTGGAAAAAAATCCTTTAGCTTTTGTTCATTGTAATACGCCGCGTTATGCTTACGGAAAATTTTGTCTTAGGAACACTCATACATGTCAGATTTCATTCAGTCAGCCAAACAAAGTATCAGTAAACAGACGGCAGCGATTGAATCCTTGTTACCGCAGTTAGATGACAATTTCACGAAAGCCTGTCAGCTCTGTTTGGCATGCACTGGTCGCGTTGTCGTAACCGGCATGGGTAAATCTGGACACATCGGCAATAAGATTGCGGCAACACTGGCGAGCACGGGTACACCGGCTTTTTTTGTCCATCCAGGTGAGGCCAGCCACGGCGACTTAGGCATGATTCAACCTAACGACGTCGTCATCGCCCTTTCAGACAGCGGCGAAACAGGTGAGTTGGTATCTATCATTCCGCTACTTAAACGAATGAACGTGCCAATGATTAGCATTACTCGCAAATCAAGTTGCACATTGGCTGAGAACGCGAATGCAGCCCTGGCGACTGGTATCAGTGAAGAAGCATGCCCGCTGAACCTAGCCCCTACCTCTTCTACCACAGCCTCACTTGTATTGGGCGATGCACTGGCCATCGCATTACTCGAGGCACGTGGATTTACTGCAGAAGACTTTGCTTTTAGCCACCCCGGCGGTTCATTAGGTCGCAAGCTGTTAACACGTGTGCGTGACCTAATGCATCAAGGTGATGAACTACCTGTTGTGGATATCAATATGAAAGCGCCACAAGCGCTTTCGAGTATGTCACAAAAACGCTTTGGCATCACCGGCGTCGTCGATGCAGAAGGCAAACTGGTAGGCGTTTTCACCGTGGGCGACTTACTACGCGTCGTAGAAAAGGGCACAGATATCGCCGCTGTAAATATTGGTGACATCATGACGCCCGGCGGACAAACCATTTCACCCGATGCCCTAGCAGTGGAAGCGTTAAAGCAAATGGAAGGCAAAATCACCGCACTATTTGTTTGCTTAGGTGACAAAAAGCCAGTAGGCATTATCCATCTACATGACGTGCTGCAAGCTGGAATTGGCTAATGAAACAGTGGCTTGGCGTACTCACACTTATTGCACTCGGCATTGCCTTTGCTCTGCTTAATACGCCTGAGTCGGCACCGAATGCTGCAGGCGAAGCTCGGCGACTACAAATCAGCGCAAGTGACCTCACACGTCAGCAATATGATTTAAATGGTAACTTAGTGGAGCAGCTGAATGCAGAGACCTTCCAGCAATTCACTAACAGCAATGCCGAAATGACGCGAATGATGTTAGTGCAGCCGGACTGGACGATAAGTGCTAATCAAGCCACAACAGAAGACCAAATTAATTTTAATTTGCAGGGTAGCGTGAAAGTCAGCACTAGCGATGGGCTAACACTCACCACCGAAAAACTGCTTTACCAGAGCAACACTGAAACAGGGCATGCCCCTAATTATGCCGAACTGACGCGGGCTGGTTCCATTTCCACGGGTAGATCGCTAAAGTTTGACTTAACCAATGAGTTTATGGAATTCGAGCAGCATGAGAGCAGTACTTTTGTCACTAATCGTGATCAGTAGCACAAGCTTGGCGCTAGAGAGTGATCGCAGCTTACCGATTAATATTCTACAAGCGGATCGCAGCGAATGGGACAACCAAGCCAACGAAGTTCGTTACTTTGGCAATGTCATTGTTGTACAAGGCGAGCTACGTATAGAAGCCGATTCACTGGTGGTGCGCAGTGAAGACATTAATGGCACTGCAACTGTGTCGAACATTATTGCGACAGGAACGCCAGCCTACTATCGCGACCTACTCAACCCAAATGAATCACCAATGGAGCTTTGGGGCAACACATTAACCTATCAAGTATCGCCGGAGAGAATATTGGCAGAGGGCGATGCGCGTATGCAGAAAGGTTGCAACCAACAACAAAGCCCAACCATCGAGTATGATGGCGAAAACCAAAAACTCATTACCGGTAAGGTATCGGGATCAGTTCTACCAGGATTAGCAGATGGCACTGACTGCGAGTAATTTAAAAAAGCGCTACGGCAAACGGCAAATCATCCATGACGTTTCCATGCAGGTTGATGAAAACCAGATCGTTGGCCTACTTGGCCCAAACGGTGCCGGTAAAACGACCTGCTTTTACATGATTGCAGGCCTAGTGGAGAGCGATGCTGGCAGCGTTTCTCTGGACGGTCAACGCCTTGACCACCTACCCATGCATAAGCGCGCCCAGCTTGGCCTGGGCTACCTGCCACAAGAGGCTTCAGTTTTTCGCAAACTCAGCGTTTTCGACAACATCATGGCAGTGCTTGAGCTGCGCAAAGAACTCAAAAAAGCTGACCGACTCGAAAAAGCGAATGCGCTGTTAGATGAATTTAATATCCAGCATATTCGTGATTCACTTGGCATGGCACTTTCTGGCGGTGAACGCCGGCGCGTAGAAATTGCTCGGGCTCTCGCTGCCAACCCCAAATTTATTCTTCTAGATGAGCCCTTTGCTGGCGTTGACCCAATTTCGGTTGGCGATATCAAGGATATCATACGACACTTAAAGGACCGAGGCATTGGTGTGCTAATTACTGACCACAATGTTCGAGAAACACTAGACATTTGTGAAATGGCCTATATTGTTGGGGAGGGAAGAATCATTGCACAGGGCGACGCTGCTACCGTCTTAGCCAACCAAAAGGTACGAGACATCTATTTAGGCGAATCGTTCACTCTGTAGCCTTGGTTCACAAGGATTTTCTTTTGCGTCGTATGAAGTATTGAGCCGATGAAAACTAGCTTACAAATAAAAATGAGCCAACAGCTGACGATGACTCCTCAGCTGCAACAGGCCATTAAGTTACTGCAGTTATCTACCTTGGATTTACAGCAAGAGATCCAACAGGCACTTGACGCCAACCCACTGTTAGAAGTGGAAGAAGATAGCGCCCGCAGCGCCGACGAAATCCTAGCTGGAGAGCAAACACCAACCGAAAAAAACCAAGACACCGCCAGCGATGGCGATGCGTCTGCTAACGAGACGATTCCTGATGACTTGGTTGTAGACACCGACTGGGATGAAATCTATACGCATACGCCAACCTCACACGGCCTAGGCAGCCCAGAAGATGACTGGAACATCGAGGCCTACGGCGTTACCGGAGAGTCATTACAAGACCACATACTTTGGCAGCTAAATCTTACTCATTTTAGTGAGCGCGACGCGCAAATAGCTGAGTTTTTAACCGACTCACTCGATCAAAAAGGATACCTAAATATTTCGGTTAACGAGGCCCACGAAGCGCTTGCAGAGCAAGTGGTTAATGCCAGTGAAGACCCGCTTGATGTTGAAGAAGTGGCAGCGGTGCTTACTCGGCTACAGCAGTTTGACCCGCCTGGCGTGTTTGCCCGCGACCTAACCGAATGCTTGCTTATCCAACTGAACCAACCAGAGTTTGACGGGCAAGATTTAACCCTAGCAAAAACATTAATTTCTGATCATCTCGATAAACTGGGCACTCGTGATTACGCGGGATTAATGCGTGCATTGGGTATTAAAGAAGATGAATTGCGCGATGCCATCGTTCTAATCCAATCACTAACACCACACCCCGGTGGCACCATTATTTCCGGCGAGGACAGCTATGTCATTCCTGATGTTGTAGTGTTTAAAGACCCAGAAAAAGGCAGCTGGCGAGTTGAGCTTAATCCTGAAGTAGCGCCGAAGATCCGTCTGAACACCAGCTACTCGTCACTCGCCCAAAGTGCTCGCAGCGACAAAGACGGCCAGTACATCAAAGACCAGATGAACGAAGCTAAATGGTTCTTAAAAAGTCTGCAGAGCCGCAATGAAACCCTGCTCAAAGTGTCCAGAAAAATTCTCGAAACACAAATTGGCTTTTTTGAACACGGCGTTGAAGCCATGAAGCCCATGGTACTGGCAGATATTGCAGAAGCTGTTGAAATGCACGAATCGACTATTTCACGCGTCACCACGCAAAAATACATGCACACACCTCGCGGTATTTTTGAACTGAAATATTTCTTTTCTAGTCACGTTGCCACCACAGGCGGCGGCGAAGCGTCGAGCACCGCCATTAGAGCGATCATCAAGAAGCTTATCGCAGCAGAAACCCCACGCAAGCCGTTGAGTGACTCTAAGCTGGCAAAATTGCTTGAAGAACAAGGCATTAAGGTTGCTAGACGCACCGTAGCCAAGTATCGTGAATCAATGAACATTCCTCCTTCTAATGAGAGGAAATCCTTGGTTTAATGAGAAATATCAGTGATTCAGAATGATTTGAGTCTAAACTGATAATTAGAGCGAAGGCTCTACTTTATTTAGCCGTTGATTAAGGAGTAAGCGCATGCAAATAAATATTAGTGGTCATCACTTAGACCTCACTGATGCATTACGCGACTACGTACATAATAAACTCGAACGCCTAGAACGCCACTACGACCAAATTAGCAACGTTCAGGTGACGCTATCCATCGAAAAAGAACGGCAAAAGTCAGAAGCGATTATGAACGTCAAAGGCGGCCAAATCTTTGCTGACTCAGAGCACGAAGACATGTACGCTGCGCTTGACCTGATGGTTGACAAGCTAGATCGTCAACTGCTTAAGCACAAAGAAAAATCCGTGGCGAGACAACAAGGTAACTAAAAAATCCATGGCTGATTTTTTCTCCCTACTTAACAAGGGGCGCACCATTATGTGCGCCCCTTCTGCTAATAGCAAAAAGAAAGCACTCGAAGATATTGCCGCAATCATTGAACAGGACACCGGCTTAAGCAAAGCCGATGTATTTGACGCACTATCTTCACGCGAGCGCCTTGGCACAACTGGCTTTGGTGGTGGCGTTGCAATCCCACATTGCCGCATGCCGTCGGTCAGTGACCCCATCGCCTGCTTGATTCGTTATGAACAAACCATCGAGTTCGATGCAGTAGATGGGGCGCCGGTAGACTTATTGTTCGTACTATTAGTCCCCGATACAGCTAATGAGACACACCTTGCTCTGCTAGCAAGCCTTGCTGAGCGCCTACAAACTACTAGTTTGGCGGATAAGTTGCGCCAGGCAAGCAATAGTGATGACTTGTTTGATATTGCAAAATCAGCATGAACACTGAGCTTATTATCGTAAGCGGCCGCTCAGGAGCAGGCAAAACTATTGCCCTGAGCGCCCTAGAAGACTGTGGCTACCACAGCATAGATAATCTACCGCTTACCCTATTACCCGATTTAGTTGATCAACTTAGTGCACAAGCAACTAGAAAAGTTGCTGTTTGTATCGATGCTCGCAATGCGGCGGCCGCTTTGCATAACCTGGATGCAGTATTGCGCTTATTGGCAGAGCGCGAAATCAATACGCGGTTACTGTTCCTACAATGCAGCAACCAAGTGTTGATACAGCGCTTTTCTGAGACCAGGCGCAAGCATCCTTTATCCACTCGGTCAAAGCTATCATTACAAGAAGCACTCGATGCAGAAATAGGGCTTGTTGAGCCTCTGCGAGATAAAGCTGAGCTGCATATAGATACCAGCCAGCTCTCGGTGCACGACCTAAGATCACAAGTGCAAGAGTTTGCCAATGCGATGCCAAACCAAACTGCACTGACTATCATGTCTTTTGGCTTCAAACATGGCATCCCACTTAACGCCGACTACGTATTTGATGTACGTTGCTTGCCCAACCCCTATTGGCAAGCGGAACTTCGGCCTCACTATGGCACCGAACAGCCGATTATTGACTTTTTAGCCAACAAGCCTGATGTTAACGAAATGATTCAAGATATCGAGCGCTTCTGCCTGCGTTGGTTATCGAAACTTGCCAGCAGCAATCGCGCATACTTAACAGTCGCCATAGGCTGCACAGGTGGCCATCACCGCTCTGTTTATGTAGGAGAACAGCTATGCAAATTATTAACACCTCACTGGCAACATGTCAGATTGCAGCATAGAGAAATAAGCCATGGTTGAAAAACAAACAAAGCTAATCAACCTCCGTGGCTTACATGCTAGAGCAGCGAGCAAACTAGTGAACACTGCCAGTGCGTTTGGCAGCAGCATCACTGTAGAAAAAGATGGCAAAGAAGCTGATGCAAAAAGCATTATGGCCGTTATGATGCTTGCTGCCGCAAAAGACCATCAGCTCACCATTAAAGCTACCGGCAGTGATGAAGAAGCCGCACTCGATGCCGTCCTGGCTCTGATTGAAGATAAATTTGGCGAGGAAGAATAGCTTGTCAATCATACCGGATACACCTAGAGTACTCAGTAGCCAAAGCATATCTGGGTGTATCTAAAAACCTCTGCTGCCTTATTCGGTAGCCGCAATACCCGTCCTGAGTTTTTTAAATGCGCCCAGCAGAAAGAAGTAGGGAATTCTGATGGCGCAAGTACTCACAGAACAAGCACTCATAAATGAAGCCAAACTACAGCAAGCAATCACCGATGGTGATTTAGCACTCGCTGAAGAACTGGTAAACGAAGACCTAGGGCCGGCCGAGGTGGCTGACGTCATTGAGTCGACGCCGCCCCGTCAACGCGAGCAAATCTGGTCTTTATTGCAAGACAGCATGCGCACGGCTGTGCTGCCTTATTTACCGGAATCATTGCAAACCGATTATCTAGCAATGATGACACCTCAGGCCATTGCCGATGGTGCTGCAGGCATTGATAGCGACGACTTGGTGGACGTAATCAAACGTCTACCTGATGACATATCACTACAAGTTCTCGATGCGTTAAATGACATAGACCGGGTAGAGATTGAGCCACTATTGCAATATCCAGAGGATGTTGCCGGCGGTTTGATGACGACTGACTATGTCACCGTTCGGGCGAATGTCTCAGTTGACGTAGTGCTGCGCTACTTGCGTGCGCTTGGCGAGCTCTCTAGTGACCTCGACGCGCTATTTGTGATCAACCGGAGTGGTCAGTATATCGGTAAACTGCCGCTGACCATGATATTGACGGCACAACCCGAAGCCATGGTTCGAGAGATAATGCTCGATGCGGAAGCGATCCCCGCCGACATGCCAGAAAGCGATGTTGCCTTGCTGTTCGAGCAACAAGACTGGATTTCCGCACCCGTTGTTAACCAAGACAACCTTTTAATCGGGCGCATCACAGTAGATGATGTTGTCGATGTGATTCGTGAGTCAGGTGAACACTCACTTCTAAGCATGGCGGGTTTGGATGAAGAAGCTGACACATTCGAACATGTTATCCCAGCCGCTAAAAGTCGCGCCGTTTGGCTGGGTATTAATCTAGTGACAGCTGTAATCGCTGCAGCAGTGATAGGTCAGTTTCAAGGCACTATTCAGCAACTTGTTGCCTTAGCTGTATTAAGCCCAATTGTTGCCTCGATGGGCGGGGTAGCCGGCAGCCAAACCCTTACCCTCGTCATTAGGGCGCTGGCAGTTGGTCAGATTAACAGCAAAAACATTCCCTGGCTGCTACTACGTGAGGCTGGCGTTGGCTCACTAAACGGCTTGTTATGGGGCGTACTAATTGGTGCCGGTACTTATTTATGGCAGCAAGATATCCTATTGGCAGCGGTAATTTGCACCGCTACCTTTACGAATTTGCTAGTCGCCAAGCTAAGTGGAGCAGTTTTACCTATAATGTTACAAAAATTAGGCATCGATCCAGCGCTTTCCGGCAGTGTAGTGCTCACAACAGTCACAGATGTGATAGGATTCCTGTCCTTTTTAGGTTTAGCAACATTAGTCCTTTTGTGAGTTAACTATGAGTAAGCGCCCGTTCCAAGACAATCCAGACTACATGCAAGATGACGAGGATTTTGGCCCGTCAAAATCGCAAGTAAAACGCGAAATGCATGAACTGCAAGCCATTGGCGAGCGTTTACTAGTACTGAAAGACGATCAAATCGCCAATATGCCTTTGACCGATGAACTCGTGGTCGCCATTCACGACAGTCGCCGAATCACCAAAAACGAAGCGCGCCGACGGCATCTGCAATATGTGGGCAAACTTATGCGCAAAGCTGATACCGAGGCAATCATCCACGCACTCGACTTACTAGACCCGAGTAGCGAAGCTTTTCAACAACAAGTTGCGCTAGTAGAACATTGGCGTAACAAACTATTGACCCAGGACAATGCCAGCATGGCAGAGTTTCTGGATGAATATCCCTCAGCTGATCGCCAACATTTGAGACAGTTGGTGCGCAATGTACCAGTAAAAGCCGACGGCCCAGACTTAAGCCATAATTCGGCGAAAAAACTATTTAAATATCTTAAATCGTTGCTTTTAAATTGATCTAGCGCAACTTGTCCCTCGTATTACTTGTCACAACAAACCAAATTAAAGGTGTGACTCGATGGCAAGCGCGATGATTGATATGCAGCAGCGTAAGGCAAAGAGCAGAATGGACAGATCCGATGATGAGTGGGGAATATTGCTCGAGAAAATAGCACGTGATCAAGACATGCGTGCGTTTGAGAAAATATTCGGCCACTTCGGTCCGCAAATAAAAAGCTTTGCGCGCACTAGCAGCATTGGCAAGCTTGGTGATAGCTTTCCCGATGATTTGGTGCAAGAAGTTATGACATCGGTTTGGCGCAAGGCACATCAGTACGACCGCAGTAAGGCTAAGGCAAGTACTTGGATATTTACGATCGCTCGTAATCAGCGTATTGATATGCTGCGCCGTACCGCAAAGCTTCAGAACGAAGTGCTGACAGAAGAAATTTGGGATGAGCCTGAGATCGACGGTCCGATCGTAGACGTGCAGCGTCGTGCAGCAGAGCGTTTAATTCATAGCAATTTAGGCGCACTGCCTCCTGAACAGCGTGAAGTGCTCGGCAAAGTATACATGGAAGAGAAGTCCCACCAAGACGTTGCCAACGAACTCGGCATTCCGCTTGGAACGGTAAAAAGTCGAGTAAGATTAGCATTGAACAAATTAAAGGTTTTAGTGGAGCCTGCAATATGACGGTAAAATGGCATCCTGAATTTGATCTCTTAGTTGAGTATGCCGCAGGCAACTTATGCACTGCTCAAGCAATGATGGTGGCAACCCACCTACAGTACTGCCCGCATTGCAAATCTGCGGTAAACAAGCTTGAAATTTTGGGTGGTGAGCTGATGAGTAAAACACCTAATTCAAGCTCGGAGACAGTGTCACCAGACGTATGGCAAAATACACTGGCGGCCATTGCGAAACCAGCGCCTAAGCCGCAGCCAAAGCGCTCGCTCATGCAACGAATCGCACCAAACGGTTTGTCGGCGCTAGACTGGAAGGGTTTGGGTCCAGTGCAAACTGCTCACGTTGATTTAGGTGATGAACGAAATGGTCGGTTGAGTTTATTGAAAATCCGAGCAGGTGCACGAGTCCCCGTTCATAGCCATCACGGGAACGAATGGACACTAGTGCTAGAAGGTGGTTTTTCTGATCATATGGGCAAGTACAATGCCGGTGATTTTGTATGCTTAGATGGCAATCACAAACACTCCCCGGTTGCGGCGGTTAATGAAGACTGCATATGCATGGCTTATGTCGATGAGCAGCTTCACTTCCAAGGCTGGTTAGGCCCGATACTCAACCGAGTAATCAAGCTGTAAAAAGAAAGCAAACGTAAAAAGCCGCTTCAAAAGAAGCGGCTTTTTTATTGCATACAGCGTCGCTTACTCTCGGTTAATACCGTACTCTTTTAGCTTGTTGGCGATTGCCGTATGCGACAGACCTAAACGTTTCGCCAACAAACGGCTTGATGGGTACTGCGGGTAGAGTTTGCGAAGAATGGAGGATTCAAAGCTGCGCACCGCATCTGGCAACGTAGAAATATCTTCTGGCAACTCAACCGCTTCCACTTCACCAAACTGAAAATGTTCTGGCTTCAACAAGTCGCCTTCACAGCGCGACAATGCCATGCTCATACTCTGCTCTAGTTCAGTCAAGTTACCCGGCCAATGATAGCGGCGCAGCATCAACGATGCGTCCTCAGACAGCGTTACCGAGCGCTGGCGAGAAATAGCATAACGGTGCAGGAAGAACCTTGCCAGAGGCACAACATCTTGTGGTCGCTGGCGTAAAGGCGGTAAATCAATTAACGCTGGACTGAGCAGCTTCCATAGTTCTGGCGCCATAACGTCGGCAATTTTTTCACCTGATGCCAGCGGCTCAGCATTAAACATGATGCGCGATTGCATTGGCTTAGGCTCAACACCTACCCCATCATCATATTGATTAGCAGAGATCAATTGCGCTAACTGCTTCTGCAAATTCAGCGATAGCATTTCGACCCGCTCAATGATTAAACTGCCCTTGCCGACTTTGTTGAGCAAGCCATCCGGGGCAGTAAGCATGTCAAGGTTACCTCGATTGTTGAGCACACTAGAATGCACGCGCTCGATCTTACTGTCAGCCCCGAAGCCATATAAATGAATCGCCTGCCCCATTTCGCGCTTACCTACGCCAGGTTCACCCAAAATAATCAGCGGAATAGTCTGGCTTGCTAGGTGCCGTGCTTGGCGATCAAGCTGGCGGGTAAGCGGACCATCGGCCGACAACCATTCGAGCGATGTCACCCCACGCTCCAACACTTGAATTTGGCGACCCAAGCGCTCTGGAGACTTCAGAGTAATCACTGCACCCGATGGCATATCCGGTTCAGCGCCATATTTTTCGCTTGGCAACAAAATGGTGTAAACATCTGCGAGGAACTGGCGACCAGCAAAGCGCACCATCGCAGCACTTTTGCTTTGAATTTCTTCAAACTCTCCTTCCAGGCCGCTGATGTACTGACGCACTGAGCGCCCCTCTAGTGCGTCAACCATGGTACCTAACAGGTTAGCCGCTGAACGGTTCGCAAAGGTAATTCGACCGCGAGCATCAACCGAAAAAACTGGTTCTGGCAGTGCATCAACCAGGGTATTCAAAGCCTGTTGCTGCTGCTCAATTGGCATGTATGGAACAATAGACACATCGTGAACACCATCCGTGCGGCGCAACCGCGGCATGATGGTTTGCAGCTTTTCAAACTCAACCGTCGGGAAATTCAGATACATACCAGTATTTGGTGCTAGCTCAATGCCCGCCAAACTAATATCGTTTTCAACCAAAATACCCAAAATTTCTTGTGCAATGCCAAGCCGGTCATCGCAGACGATCTGTAGCCGCATAGATGTAATTCCTCCTCGAAGGCTATAGTATCGTTCGGAGAAACCAATTTGTCACGGCATCTTTACACAGAATTTGCTGCACCAAGTCAAATAAGCTGGCAATGAAACAGTATTGAAAAGATCAAAGCGTATGGATATCAGCACTTTAACTCATTTTAACTACAAAGTAGCGGCATTTTCACGATGAATGAAATATTAACATTTACCTTAACAACTTAAACCAAAGTGTAAGTTTTTCTTCACTCAATAGAAAACACAAATCATTGGCCTTGAGTGCGCTGCTAAAGGGAGCTTCTAAAGCATAAAACTAAGCGTTGAATGGGCGGCAATACTGCCCAATACAGCCCCTATGATCACATCACCTGGGAAGTGTACCCCCATCATAATGCGACTAGTGCCTACTAGCCCTGCCCAAAAATAAAACATGATGGCCCACACCGGTGCCAGAAAAGTGAGGATCGTTGCCGTTAGGAAGGCCGCCGAAGCATGCCCTGACGGCAAGCTAAACCTGTCGTGAGGGGTAATATAACTAACAAAGTTATCAAGACTATCTTGCGGCCGATTACGTCGTAACCCATTTTTCATCACGAAATAGATCGCACGCTCAATAGTGAACGCTTGCAGTACAACTAAGAAAAAGCGCTGGTTAATCACATCTAGGAGCAGCAAGGCTAAGAACAACCCCGCATACCACCAACCATCGCCAGATCTAGAAACCATTCGACTAAGACGTTGCCAAAATGCTTGATAGCGTGACGACAACATCCATAAAAACACCGCTGCATCTAGGCGATGCACGCGGTGGATAAAACTACGCAACATAAAACCCAACTTTCGCCCTAACACCCACCATTGTAGAGCTTAGTTAGAAAAAATCACGCTAATTGCGCATCGAAACCTTTGGCACTTGTTGCCGTCACGGCTGGCAGGTGCGCGTCTGTCCATAGTTTGTTTGCTAAATCAGTTACCGATTCATGCGCACCTGAAGCAATCCAATGGGCAATCGCATTGGCAACATTCGGGTATTTCACTGCCACCGCTTGTTGCGTGGCCAGCCAGCTCGCAATTTTTTTACTATCTAGCGTCTTCATTACCGATCCATAGCCAAGCTGCTCAAGTGCCGCGGCGTTCGAGCATTGCTCCATCTGGCCACGGACAGGCTTGACTAAAATACGTCGCCCCAGCTGCAGTGCCTCACTAGCTAGCTCAAACCCCGCATTGCACAACACTGAACCACATTGATGCAACTGCGTTTGAAAGTTAGTACGACTAAAACCATGCACCGTTACATTGCCATATACACCAGGTGCTAGGTCACCACAGAAGTATTCAAATGTGGCATTTTGTGCCTGCAACATTTGCAGTACCTGTGCACCAGACTCAAATGGCAAGTAGACCAACACTTTGTTGAGGGGTGCTGTATGTGCCACTTCTGGCTCGATAAGGGGTGGCAAAATAGGTTGCTGGAAATGGTGCCAATGCAAACCCACTTCCAAATCACCTGGTGCGAACCATCGCATAATCGCTTTGGCTGCGGCGGTTTCATTCGCTACCGGAATTTGATGACGAAAAGCATACTGATGACCAATTGCAATAGAGCGCACACCGGCTCGCTTTGCCGCCCACGCACTCACAGGCTCAAAGTCAGTAATCACCAAATCATACTGCTCAATATCCAGCGATTTCACTTCTTTGTATAGCAGGCCGATGCGCGCGTTTTGAATGGTCTTCACAGCATTAAGCTTGCCTGCTTCGGTCACAAACGTCATACCTTGACGGACGATATAATTACCAAAAACATCCATATCAAAGAGCTGCTCTGGCGCTCGGCCTGAGAACAGCCATTGCACCTCAACGCCCAGCCGCTTAAGTTCCGGAGCCAGTGAGCGAGCTCGTGTAATGTGGCCATTGCCCGTTGCTTGTACACCAAAAAGTATTTTCATATTGTTACCCTACAACCATCCATGCGGTCGCCACTCCCAAGCTCGCACCAACTAAGATGTCGCCTGGAAAGTGAACCCCTAGAAATACTCGACTCAACCCAACTAATGCAGCCCAAAGGAAAGACACAGCTGCCCAAGCGGGGAACAAAATTGTTAAAAGTGATGCAGTTAAAAACGCAGCAGAGGTATGGCCGGAAGGGAAGCTAAATTTGTCGTGTGGCTGGATAAAACTAGAGAAACCTTTGATTTTCTGCGCAGGGCGGTTGCGCTTAAGGCCGTTTTTCATCACGAAATAAATGATTCGCTCAATGCTGAACGCAAATGCGATTAATAACAGCATGCGAGATGACAAGGCCTTGCCGATCCACAATCCAACAAACAACACGATATACAGCCAACCATCGCCGGTTTTTGATACCACTCGTCCAAAGCGAGTCATTTGCTGACGGTGCTTCCTGTCCATACACCATAAAAACAGTGCCGAATCGACATTTTGTAGTGGCGCTATCCACTTCATTGTAACCCCCTATACCAAGGACCCCGCGAACCGACCTGCCAATCGGCAATGCACACGGCGTTTGATATAGGCTCAACAAATTAAGTGACAACTAGGTGATAGGTTTATGAAATTTGTATGTAAAATAGCCAGCTAGGGCTAACTGGCTATTTTATGGTTGGCATAAAGAGGTTCACACGAAAAGTGACGATACCGGTACAGATTTCAGTCAGCCGGCACAAAACATGATGTGGCAAACACCTGTTGCAGTGCGGCAACTCGTTGCTCAAGCTGCTCTTTTAAATAGCCCTGAACAGGCACCTTACCCCAAATCGGGCTTGGCCAGGCAGGGTCGGTTTGTTTGCGTGCTACATGATGAATATGCAGCTGCGAAACAACATTACCTAATGCTGCAACATTCATTTTGTCAGCCTTAAAGTGCTGCGACATCTTTTTGGAAACAAAAGATGATTCCCAAATAAGCTGTTCTTGGTCTAGTGCATCTAACTGATAAATTTCCTCAACCCCCTCGCGCTGGGGCACCAAAATCACCCAAGGGTAATTGGCATCTTTCATCAACAGAACGCGGCATAACACCAAACGACCAATTTCTCGACAGTCTGATTCTAATCGGTAATCTAGCTCAAACATGGCAAGCGTATCCTAAGCAGTCTATGGGAGGAAAAATCTTGCAACTCGACATCTATGATTCTATACGGCAACTAGCCAACGACTGGCCTAATAGCGATTATCCGTTTATTCGATACGAGTTTCTTGCGGCACTAGAGCGGCACAATTGCACCAGTGATGACACCGGCTGGGCACCTCATCACTTTGCCATTACCACACCACAAGGCAAGTCCGTTGCTCCAGCATATATTAAAACCCATAGCTTTGGCGAATACGTTTTCGATCAGCCATGGGCGCAATATTATCAAGCACATGGCTATCAGTATTATCCAAAACTCCTATTGGCCATTCCGTTCACCCCAGTCAATGGCCCTCGTGCTATCGGCGCGAATCAAACAGAACTGCTGCAAGCGATTGATCAGTATCTAGTAGACCAACGAAACGTACTGTCATCCCACCTGCTGTTTGCCGAGTCTAGCCAGCGAAGTCTAATGCAAACCCATGCGGTTAAACGTCAAGATGTGCAATATCATTGGTTTAATAATGAATATCAACACTTCGATGCCTACCTTGAACAACTAAAATCCCGTAAACGCAAACAGATTAAAGCCAGTAAACGAAAAATTGCCGATGCTGGCGTGACTATAAAACGCTACCGCGGCGAGCAACTAAACGAAGAAAAACTAGCGCTGTTTTATCATTGTTACCACATCACATATCTTAAACGTGGCCGCATGGGCTACTTAAACCGTGGTTTCTTTGCCGAGCTATTTGAGACAATGGCCGACCAACTAATGCTCACGGTTGCTTACCAACACGGCGCCCCCATTGCCTGCGCCCTGTTCTTTCAAGACAGCAACAACCTATATGGCCGCTATTGGGGCGCCACCACATTTGTCCCCGAGTTGCACTTCGAAGTCTGTTACCAGCAAGGCATTGAATACTGCATTGAGCAAGGGTTGCAGCACTTTGACCCTGGCACACAGGGAGAGCACAAATTATTGCGTGGCTTCACCCCAGTGATCACCGAATCACTGCACTGGTTACCCGACGACCCATTACTTCCCGAAGTTAAACGCTGGGTTGACCAAATGAATGCACAAGCTCACCAATGGTACGAAGAAGCCCAGCTTTATTTGCCTTACAAACAGTCATAGGTCTGGTGATAAAAAATGCTAGGCAAAGCGCAATGCCGTTAACTGTTTTACTAAGCTTGGTGTTCACGGTGCTTGCCATGAGACCGTCACCCGCAGGGAGCGGGTGTCGAAGCTACATGGATGTACTTGCGCTGTGTCGATTGGCGAGTTCCGTGGGCGCCAAAACGGACTAGTTAATGGGATTGAAGCAAAGCGAGAACGAGGTTTTGTAAATTGCCATGAAACCAACGTACAATGCGTGGCTCAGAATAATTCAGATGGAATAAACACTATGCGCGCTAGTAAATATCTTGTCGCAACCGTTAAAGAAACCCCTACCGATGCCGTCATCGCTAGCCACCAACTCATGCTACGTGCTGGCATGATTCGTAAGGTCGCTTCGGGTCTTTATAACTGGTTGCCCTTGGGGTTACGTACGCTGCGCAAGGTAGAGAAAATTGTTCGCGAAGAAATGGATCGTGCTGGTGCCTTAGAGGTGCTAATGCCTTGCATTCAACCAGCGGAAGTATGGCAGCAAACTGGTCGTTTCGAAAAAATGGGCGGAGAAATGCTGAAAATGCAAGACCGTCACGGTCGCGATTTTGTATTTGGTCCAACGCACGAAGAAATCATTACCGAACTAGCGAAGAACGAAATTTCTAGCTACAAACAGCTGCCGCTAAACATGTACCAGATTCAAACCAAGTTTCGTGACGAATTTCGTCCACGCTTCGGTGTGGTACGCGCACGCGAGTTCACCATGAAAGACGCCTACTCTTTCCACCTAACACCAGAGTGTTTGCAGAAAGAGTACGACAACATGCACGCAGCCTACTGTCGCATCTTCGACCGCCTTGGCTTGGACTACCGTCCAGTGCAAGCCGATACCGGTGCAATTGGTGGCAGTGCCTCGCATGAGTTCCAAGTACTGGCTGACTCAGGTGAAGACTATATTGCTTTCTCTGACGAAAGCGATTACGCCGCCAACATCGAGATGGCGGAAGCCATATGCACGGATGAGCGCAAGGCAGCAACTGAGGAAAAACGTACCGTTGACACGCCAAACGCTAAAACGATTGCTGAGCTAGTTGACCAGTTTAATGTCGACATCAAACAAACGCTGAAAACCTTGTTTGTTGTGGCAGAAGAAGACAGCGAGCACGACGTCATTGCGTTGGTGCTGCGTGGTGATCACGAGCTTAATGATGTGAAAGCCGAAAAGCTCCCTGGTGTTAAAGCCGAACTTGAAATGGCGACCGATACGCAAGTTCTGGCAGCAACCGGCGCCAACCCAGGGTCATGCGGCCCAATTGGGTTAAACATCCCTGTTTTTGTTGACCGCTGCGCGGCGGTAGCAAGCGACTTTGTCGTAGGTGCCAATGTTGATGGCCAGCACTTCTTTGGCGTGAACTGGGAACGCGACGTCGCCTTGGGCGAAGTGGTTGATATTCGCAATGTAGTGGAAGGTGACCCAAGCCCATGCGGCAAAGGCAAGCTAGTCATTAAGAAAGGCATTGAAGTAGGCCATATCTTCCAGCTCGGTGGTAAATATGCTGAGGCCTTGGGTGCATCGGTACTCAATGAGCAAGGCAAAGACCAAACCATGATTATGGGCTGCTATGGCATTGGCACGAGCCGCATTGTGGCAGCGGCCATTGAGCAAAACCATGATGAAAACGGCATCATCTGGCCGGTACAGATTGCGCCTTTCCATGTTGGCATTGTGCCACTAAATGCGCATAAATCGGAAGAAGTCACCGAGGTGTCTGAGCGTATCTATAACGAGCTCGCTGCCAAAGGCATTGAAGTATTCTTAGATGACCGCGACAAAAAAACTAGCCCAGGCAAAAAGTTTGCCGATATGGAACTCATAGGCCTTCCGCATCGAGTGGTCGTCTCCGACCGTGGCCTAAAAGATGGCAAGGTAGAGTACCAAGCCCGAACTGAAAGCGAAAAACAAGCCTACACTGTAGAAGAGGTGATCGAATTGATTGTCTCAGACGTGCAGAATAAGCTTAAAGGGTAAACCATGATTCGAGCAGGCATGCTGCAAGTAATCTTTGGCATACTAGTGTTGGGCACCCCTGTGGTGCCCTTACTATTTGCTACCGCAGGAATGTCGCTGCTCACACCCTGGGTACCTTACGTGGCGCTACCTTTAATTATTCTTGGACTAATCTATTGTTTAATAGGTGGTTTGCATTGGCTGCGACACCAAAAACACTTTCGAAATAGATGAGGTATGAGTATTGATGAAAGCACTAAAGGATATCACCGTACGCCATTTTATGCGCAATACCACCGTAGCAGCTCACCCACAAACAACATTGAGTGAAGCGGCTAAACTGCTGTTAAAGCATGGTTTAACCGGTTGTGCCGTAGTTGACGATTCAGGAAAAGTGGTTGGGTTCATCTCTGAGCAAGACTTTCTAAAGCAGTTAATTTCGGCGGGCTATCATGGCGAGGGTGAAGCCACGGTAGGTGAGTTGATGCGCACAGATCCACTCACTGTTTCACCGAACGATAATGTGGTAGACCTAGCAGAGCAAATGACTGGGCCTAAGCCAAAAATCTACCCCGTCGTAGAAGGCGGCAAACTGCTTGGTGAAATTGCCCGCCACGATTTGTTACGCGCATTCTTAGATGCACGCGGCAAATAACAGCAGTTCTTAAGTGGCTCCCTAGTGCATACCCCCGGCTGTTGGATTATCCAACATAGATAAGTCTAGCTGCTCGGGGTCTTCAACTGCGACCAGCTCAAACTGCTCAGCAAACTGCAAGGCATAGCTCATCGCATCTTGCGTGGCTTTGACAAAGGTTACAAGCTGATCTGGCGACACACTGTTAACGGTGAATATAGAGTGTGTCATGATCATTTTTGGCAATGCATCATCAACAACATCCAAAAATACTTTCAGGGTAGGCAAGCGCAAATTAAACTCGGCCATTTTTGCCATTGCATTAAACAGCGCTGAAGGCAGGATTTCCACCTCCGTGACAAACATGACCCACTCATTTTCAACGAATAAGCGCGACTCGATTACCGCCTCATGTGCTTGCAAGTCAGGCATGTGTAGGCCTTCACAATCATCACACAGCTCGAATTCAATTTCAGCTAAGCCAAGCCAGGCCATCACCTGAGCGCGTTCAACAGACATAAATTACCTCAATTACTATGGCGGCGTATTGTGGCAGGGCAAGCCGGAATTGCAATCAATAAAAAAGCCGCGCAACCATGGCTGCACGGCTTAACAGTGTTAATGTTTACGCATTATGCCCGTGGCAAGGTTACACCGCGCTGGCCTTGATATTTACCTCCGCGATCACGGTACGATGTTTCACAGGCCTCATCGCTTTGTAAAAACAGCATTTGCGCCACGCCTTCGTTAGCGTAAATTTTTGCTGGCAAATTAGTCGTATTCGAGAACTCAAGTGTTACGTGGCCTTCCCACTCTGGCTCGAGCGGTGTGACGTTAACAATGATACCGCAACGGGCATAAGTCGACTTGCCTAAGCAGATGGTTAATACATCGCGCGGAATACGGAAGTACTCAACCGTGCGCGCTAGTGCAAAACTGTTAGGGGGAATAATGCAGACATCACTTTTTACATCTACAAAGCTGTTGTCGTCGAAGTTTTTAGGATCCACTACCGCCGAGTGAATATTTGTGAATACCTTAAACTCATTTGAGCAACGCACATCATAGCCATAGCTTGACGTACCATAAGAAACAGCTTTTTCGCCATTTACTTCACGTACCTGACCTGGCTCGAACGGCTCAATCATGCCGTGCTGTTCAGCCATTTTGCGAATCCACTTATCTGCTTTAATTGTCATGCCTACCGCCCTCAAAATTTGGCGCTATTCTACTGGTTTCTTGCGCTATTGTTAATGCAAAAAAGTTAATGCAAAAAAAAACCAAAGGTAATATCAATACCTTTGGTTCTATGACTTTACCGCATTCAGCAGTTAGGTGGGCACTTAAGCTGCCGCTTTGCGCACCAGTGGCTGGCCGCTGAACTTAACACCACCCCAGCCGTGTAACATAAACTGGCGGATATTTTGATGGTCGCTCGAATCAGGATTTTGCAGCACATCTTGGCGATAAAAACGACCAAAACAATGCAAGGTTTGTGCTTGTGTGAAACCCATGTGTTTTGCCATTGCCAAAATCTTACATGAGCCCTCGTTCTGACCCGCTTCGTTTACCACATCACCATTTTCAAAGGCTGTTGGCTGGTAGTCATAATGGCGCTCAATAAACGCCATTACATCTTCAAACTCCACAAGCTCAGGAGATTGATTTAATCGGTCGATGAATACATTCAGGTCCATAAGCCCTCCTCAATCGGTGCGGCAATTTATCACAGTTACAACGCGATAAAATGTGAACAAGAACAAAATGTCTTCAATCAATGTTCAACTAAGTTACCACTGCCAAACTGGGTACGTTCCCAGTGTGCAATGCGGCGCATGTTCGGCATTTCAACCGGCAACCAAAGCATGCGCCATAGGATTCAAATCGCGACTACTCAAAACTAATCGTCGGCGCCTGCTGCACGGTTTGCAGTGCTAGTGACGCCGCAACATTACGTGCTAAACGCTGATACGCCTGCCCCGCTGGTGATGCCGTATCCGCCACAGCTGTTGGTTTACCACCATCCGCTTGTTCACGAATTGTCGCTTCTAGCGGCATACTCGCCAACAAACGAGTATCATAACGGTCAGCGATCGATTGCCCGCCACCTGAACCAAAAATGTGCTCAATATGACCACAGTTCGAGCAAACATGTTGCGCCATGTTTTCAGCGATACCCAGCACTGGCACATTAACCTTATTGAACATCTCGATGCCTTTTTTGGCATCCAGTGTGGCTATTTCCTGTGGCGTCGTAACAATCACTGCGCCAGAAACCGGTACTTTCTGGCTGAGCGTCAGCTGGATATCACCCGTACCCGGTGGCATATCAATAATCAAGTAATCTAGGTCATCCCAGCGTGTTTGCGTTAATAGCTGCTGCAATGCGCCACTGACCATAGGGCCGCGCCATGCCATAGGCGTCTCTTCAGTCACCAAATAGGCCATGCTCATCGACTGAATACCATGCGCCACAATCGGTGACATTTCTTTTTCAGCCACTGGTTCTGGTCGCGTACCATCGGCGACACCGAGCATTTTGCCAATACTTGGGCCATAAATATCGGCATCGAGAATACCAACTCGCGCCCCCTCATTGGCCAGTGCAAGCGCTAGATTTACCGCTGTCGTTGATTTACCCACCCCACCCTTGCCAGAGGCAACAGCGATGATATTTTTAACACTAGCCAGCTGCGGAATTGGGCCGTTTAACTGCGCCACACCCACCTGAAAACTCAACGTTACCGGCTTGCCGTAGTGCTCAGACAACTCAGCGATTAACTCCTCACTGACCGTTTGGCAGGCAATACCCACTACTACTTCTAGCCGGTCACCCAAATCAACCACCTGCTGAATGGGTAACTGGTCCACATACGCACTGGAAAATACTTCACTCATTATTCTGCTGCCTAGTACCTGACAAATTTACTCAAGTATACCGAACTGGCAGTAACAATTCATCCAATCTGAGCGGTCAGCACGCTAACTTGTGGCAAGCTCCAGTTCACCTGGTACCAGCCTTTTTGTGTGGCAGCCGTGCGCAGGCGCTTATCTGGGTTAACACACACAGCATGGCGTACCACTTCAAGTAGTGGCACATCATTGTGCGAATCGGAATAAAAGTAAGCCGCTTGATATGCCCCACCCTGCCGCGCCAGCCAAGCTTGCACTCGTAACCGCTTGCCTTCGGCAAAACAGCCGGTACCAGCTACCTTGTTATCGGACCCGTTTACTAGCTCGGTGGCCAGTATGTGGGTAAACCCTAAGGATTGCCCAATGGCGTCGGCCAACACACGGTTGCTCGCCGTCGCCATCAGTAACTCATGCCCTTGTTGGCGGTGCCACTCAAGTTGCTTGAGCGCCTGCGGGAAGATTTTTGGGCGAATATGATTGGCGACAAAGTCACTTAGATAAGCACTCAGCGCCTCGCTACTTAAGTGATTCCACAAGCCTACCGAGTAGGCAATATACTGCTCGAAATTCAATGTGCCGTTGCCGTAGTCGTCAAAATAGTCGCGCATCACCTGCAAACATTGTGTGGTAATTACTTGTTCTTGCGCCAAATAACACGCCCATTGCAGCTCACAATCGACTGCGATAAGGGTGTGGTCTAGATCAAAAATGGCTAGCTGCTTCATTAATGCCTCTGTGAATTTTTTGTGACTGCTATTGTGCGCTATCCTAGAACACAATACCATCTGGTCTATACCAATTATTCAGATGAAAGTGACAGTCGTATGACAAACATTGAAGCAGTGATTTTCGACTGGGCCGGCACCGTCGTAGATTTTGGCTCGCTGGCACCAACCAGTATTTTTGTGCAAGCATTCAAAGCGCAGTACCACTTCGATTTATCGCTAGATGAAGCTCGCCAACCGATGGGGCTCGGTAAGTGGGACCATATTCGAGCACTCGGAAACCTGCCTAGTGTCGACCAACGCTGGCAACAGCAGTTTGGTCATAGCATGACAGACCAAGAAGTAGATGCCTTATACGAAGCGTTTATGCCACTACAAAAAGCAAAAGTGGCTGATCATGCTGGATTAATTCCCGGTGCCAGTGAAATCATTCAGCACTTAACGCAGCAAGGCATAAAGATCGGCAGTTGCTCAGGCTACCCAAGAGAAGTTATGGACATTCTAATCGCCGCTGCAGCTGAGCTAGGCTATCAGCCAGACCATGTGGTTGCCACCGATGACTATCCACAGGGCGGGCGCCCTCATGCCACTATGGCCTTGGCCAACGCACTGGCACTCGGCGTTACAAGCGTTGGCCGTTGTGTGAAAGTAGACGATGCAGTGCCTGGCATTGCAGAGGGTCTAACCGCCGGCATGTGGACCGTCGCGCTCACCGATACAGGCAACGAAATGGGGCTCACAGAAGAAGCATACCAACAAACGCCAGAAGCAGAGCTTGCCAAGCGTCGCCAAACAATAACTGAAAAGTTTCAAGCGGCTGGTGCTCATTACTGTGTCAAAAGCATCGCCGACCTTCCACCCGTGCTAGCCAAGATCAACAAGCGGATTGATCGTGGTGAGCGCCCATAATGCCGGTTACCGCACTGTCGCTGGTATTGATATCGGCATTAATGCACGCTATCTGGAATCTTCGAGGCAAAGCGCAATTAGCCGATGAGCGCTACTTTTTCTGGGTAGCACTCTGTGCTGGCCTAACCATGCTCCCGGTAATCGTCTGGGTGCAAAGCCAGTTTTTGCCTTCACTCAAGTTTGTGGCGCTGCTGACCATGTCGGGCATTTGCCAAGCGGCCTACATGATTGGTTTAGCTCGGGCTTATCAGTTGGGCGACCTAGGCTGGGTGTACCCC
This sequence comes from Salinibius halmophilus, assembly GCF_003577475.1. Taxonomy (GTDB): domain Bacteria; phylum Pseudomonadota; class Gammaproteobacteria; order Pseudomonadales; family Natronospirillaceae; genus Salinibius; species Salinibius halmophilus. The sequence goes on along the minus strand of NZ_QPEP01000013.1, from coordinate 28,985 downwards.
ATTGTGCGAGCACTTCCGGTGGTACTGGTCATGCTAATTGCCCAAGTTACCGCCACCCCACTAGGCCCAATGACTATAGGGCTGATACTAATAGTGATTGTTTTAACCTTGCTACTGGGCGCTGAGCAAGGCAGCGCCAACCACGGCCGAGTCAGTCGCAAATTGATGGGTTGGTGTGCACTGGTGATTATGGGTACGGTTGGCTACAGTCTCGTCGACCAACAAGCCATGCTGCTACTCGCACCCTTGCCAGTCCCAGCGATATTACAAGCCATGTATTTTGCCGGTTTACAGTTACTGGCGGCAGCAGTATTTATCCGTTTGGCGATGTGGCGCAAGCCCAGTAGAATCTCGCTGCTGGAGGTTCGCTCACCCTGGTTAACGGGTATGATGATGATGAGCACCTACTGCTTGATTTTGCTGGCAATGCCCATGGTCGACAACGTGAGTCTAATCGTTGCTCTGCGCCAGCTAAGCATCCCCTTATCGGTGGTCGCTGGAATAGCAATTCTTAAAGAGCCTGTCATGTGGCGACGACTAACCTTGTCAGCCGCCATTGCCGCTAGCCTTGGTGGCATTGCACTGACCAGTTAGTCTTCATCATACTTGGCGTGCAAGTGGATTTTTATCGCATCAGCACGCCACAGTTCTTCATCGTACTCGAAGATTTCATTGGTATTAAAGCTGTACGAGCGTTGAATATGCAAAGTGGCAGCACCCTCGGTCGTTTGCAGTATTTCTGCGTCCTCGCCCGTGGCACAAGTCACTGTGATGTCAGACTCATTTTCACCAAACTTTACATTATATTTTTCACGCAAAACTTGGTGGATAGACCCACTAAAATCCTCATTCTCAATGCCGGGAATCAGATCTTCACGGAACAACATTTTCTCTAACACTACCGGGCGGTCATCCAAGTAGCGCAATCGGTTTACGCCTACCAAGGGCTTACCTTCACTGGTGCGCATGGCCAAAGCAAGTGTTTTATCACAGCGAATCCGAAAGATTTTTACCACCTCGGACCTAGGTTCAAACCCCTGCTCTCTAGCAAAGACCATGATACTTTTTTTAGCGTGTAGGGCTGGGTCGTACTTTAATCTTGCCGGGCTTGGGTACCAGCCACGTCGGTTCGAGCGATAGATTTTGCCTTCACTTTCTAGTAGCTTTAACGCTTCACGAATGGTGATTCTGGTGGTGTTAAACTGCTGGCTAAGTTCGCGTTCTGACGGCAACTTGCTGCTATCTTGCTGAATTAACTCGCTTAGAGCGTTTTTTATTTGAATTGCCTTACTTACAGCCAAGGTGGTCTACTCCATGTCGTTCACCTGCAGATTACCAAAAGCCCGTTACAGATAAAATAATTAAGAAATTTGCCTAGATTTCATCAAACCCTATTCAAACTGTCACATAGGTGTCACATCACAAACCAATAATGACTCTCGAATCTGGTATATACCAGAATACAAAAAACGGGAATCCTACGGAGTCATTATGAATAACAAAATCACCGCACTAGTAACCGGCCTTGCTCTTGCTGCAGGCGTTGCGGCAAAAACTGAGCTAACTGTCTACACAGCTGTTGAAGCCGAAGATCTTAAGCGTTACGCCGACACCTTTGAAGCGCAAAACCCAGACATCGAAATCAACTGGGTGCGTGATTCAACCGGCATCATTACAGCCAAACTTCTGGCTGAAAAAGAAAACCCACAAGCAGACGTTATTTGGGGCCTAGCGGGCACTTCTTTGATGGTATTGGGTAATGAAGGCATGCTTGCATCATACAAGCCACAAGGCTACGAGTTGCTAGACCCTAAATTCCGCGACAACAGCCCTGAGCCACAATGGGTAGGCATGGACGCTTGGATGGCGGCAATCTGTGTAAACACAGTTGAAGCAGAAAAGCATAACCTGCCAATGCCAACGTCATGGGCCGACCTAACCAACCCGGTTTACCAAGGCCATGTGATCATGCCAAACCCAGCATCGTCGGGCACTGGCTTTTTAGACGTATCGTCTTGGATGCAAATGATGGGTGAAGATCAAGCATGGGATTACATGGATGATCTGCACAACAACATTTCGCGCTACACCCACTCTGGTTCTAAGCCTTGTAAGCTCGCTGCCTCAGGCGAAACGGCGATTGGCGTTTCATTCGCCTTCCGTGCTGCTAAGTCGAAAGAGCAAGGCGCGCCACTGGAAATTGTATTCCCAACCGAAGGTTTAGGCTGGGATATGGAAGCAGCTGCCATTGTTAAAGGCACTGAAAAACAAGCGGCGGCAGAGCGTTTGATGGACTTCATCATCTCTCGTGAAGCAATGGAAATGTACAACGTTGGCTACGCTATTGTTGCAATGCCTGGTGTTGCTAAGCCAGTGAAGCACTTCCCAGAAAACGCGTCTGAGCTAATCATCGACAATGACTTTGCTTGGGCAGCGGCTAACCGTGACCGCATCCTTTCTGAATGGACGCGTCGATACGACGGTAAGTCAGAAGCAAAATAATTCGTTCATCCTTGAGAAGCACTTGGGCTGGCAGTTGCCAGCCCCTTTTTTCTAGGAAGGTTAGGAAACCTGATAAGCGGTTTCCTAACCTTCTTTGCAGTATGGGGAGTCACCATGAGTTACCTAAATATTAAAAATGTAAGCAAGTCTTTTGGCAGTAAAGAAGTGCTAAGCAATATTAACCTTGATATCCAACAAGGTGAGTTGGTGTGTTTTTTAGGCCCTTCGGGCTGTGGCAAAACCACACTATTGCGCATTATCGCGGGTTTAGAGCAACAAAACAGTGGAACATTAACTCAGGCTGGGCATGACATCTCATCCTTGCCAGCCATTGATCGCGACTACGGTATCGTATTCCAGTCTTATGCGCTGTTTCCAAACCTGACCGTTAGTAAAAACATCGCCTTTGCGCTGAAATCTCTGAAGCTTGCTAAAAGCGAGCAGAAAAAACGTATTGAGGAACTATTAGAACTAGTTGGCTTGGCCGACCATAAAAACAAACACCCAAACCAGTTATCCGGTGGTCAGCAACAACGGGTTGCCCTAGCACGCGCGTTGGCATTAAACCCTGGCTTATTATTATTGGATGAGCCATTGTCAGCACTAGATGCCAAAGTGCGTCAGTTTTTACGTGGCGAGATTAAAAAATTACAACAACGCTTAGGGGTCACAACCATTATGGTGACCCACGACCAAGAAGAAGCCCTAGCCATGGCAGACCGTATTGTTGTCATGAACCACGGCTGCATTGAGCAAGTGGGCACCCCAGAAGACATCTACCAACGCCCTATTAGCAAATTTGTCGCCGACTTTATTGGCAGCATTAACTTTTTCGATAACGACCAGTTCGCTATTCGCCCAGAGCATATATCACTGAGCCTATCCGCAAGCGAAAAGAGCCGAGCGGTAGAGGTTGCGGCAGTGGAATACCTAGGCAGCTTCACGCGCTTCACGGTAAAAGACGAACATGGGCTGTACACAGTGGATATCGATAGCAATGAAGCCTCGGCCATGGCGCACGCTAACACGCTACATATGCACTGGTTAAACGAGCATGTGCTCAACATGCAAGGAGCGGCCTAATGACTAGTATCTCCATTGCCCAACCTAGCAACAGCAAGGCTGCTCAACGCAAAAGGTTAACCATTAAATGGACGGGCATAGCAGCATTAGTCACCTTGGCTGCCTTGGCAATCTTTGTGCTACTTCCTTTAGTTGAGGTGGTTAGCCGAGCGCTGGCCGACAAAGATGGTAATTTTGTTGGCATTAGCAACTTTATTACTTACTTCCAGTCGCCGTCGCTGGTCAATTCATTGTTCAACACCCTATCGATAGGCCTAATGGTCACCTTTTTTGTGGTCACGCTGGCCTTTTCGTATGCCTATGCGCTCACTCATACGCGCATGCCGTTTAAGGGCTTTTTTCGCGCTTTGGCCATGCTGCCGATTTTTGCCCCATCGCTGCTGCCTGCCATTGCCCTTGTCTACTTATTTGGCAACCAAGGCATTCTAAAAGAGTGGCTATTCGGCGCCAGCATTTATGGCCCAATTGGCATTGTTATTGGCATGACGTTCTGGATTTTCCCGCATGCTTTTATGATCATTTATACCGCCTTGCAACAAAACGATGGCCGACTTTATGAAGCCGCCACGAGCTGCAAAGCGGGTTTTTGGCACACGTTTTATTCGGTAACGCTCTCCAATGCCCGCTATGGTTTACTTTCCGCCGTGTTTGTTAGTTTTACCCTAGCCGTGACTGATTTTGGCGTGGCCAAAGTCATTGGTGGACAGTACGACGTGTTAGCGACCGATATCTATAAACAAGTGATTGGTCAGCAAAACTTTGCCATGGGCAGCGTGGTAGGTGTGGTGCTGTTATTGCCAGCACTATTTTCCTTCGCCGCCGACCGATGGGTGCAAAAAAAGCAGCAGTCTACTTTAAATGCCAAGTCCACGCCTTTTACACCCGAAAAGTCTTGGTTGACCTCAGGCGTCGCCTTGGCCACCACATCATTAATCACCATTACCCTACTCACCATTGTTGGTATGGCCGTCTACGCTAGCTTCATAAAATTCTGGCCTTACAACCTAAGTTTTAGCCTCAACAACTACCAGTTCGATCTGATGGACGGCGGTGGCTGGGAAAGCTATTTCAACTCACTAAAAATGGCGACACTAACGGCTATGATTGGCACCGTGTTTATATTCGTCACCGCATGGTTAAACGAACGCTGCCAAACCAATGCCATCATGCGCCAAGCGGTAGACTTTTTGTCAATGATTCCAATGGCTGTGCCTGGCATGGTACTCGGCCTTGCCTATATTTTCTTCTTTAACCAGCCAAACAACCCGCTGAACTTCATGTATGGCACGTTGTTGATTCTGGCCGTGTCGAGCATTGCGCACTTTTATACGGTATGCCATTTGAGCTTTAAAACTGCGTTTAAGCAGATCGATAAAGAGTTTGATCAAGTCGCACTGTCGGTGAATCGAAGCCGCTGGGACATGCTGGTTAAGCTCTACATTCCACTCAGCATGCCAGCCATCTCAAGTGTGTTCTTATACTTATTCGTAAACGCCATGACGACCGTTTCCGCTGTGGTATTCCTCTATGCCAGCGATACAGCACTGGCATCGGTTGCTGTGCTCAACATGGACGATGCAGGCGACATTGCACCCGCGGCAGCCATGGCAACGCTGATCATGGTCACCTGCCTAGCAGCCAAAGCCGTGCATTGGTTGATCTTTGATGTATTGATAATTGGTCGCCAAACGTGGCGCACAGCAGGAGCCTAACATGCAGCAACCTATCTTACTGACACCCGGCCCAATCACTACCACTATGGCAACAAAAGAAGCCATGCTGTGGGACTACGGCAGCTGGGATGGCGATTTTAATCAGGTAACGGCCGATATTTGTCATGACATTGCCCATATTGCCAACGCTGAGCACACACACCAATGCATTTTAATGCAAGGCAGTGGCACCTTTATGGTAGAAGCCACGTTAGCTTCGCTGATTGGTAAACAAGACAAAGCACTGGTGATTATGAATGGTGCCTATGGCCAACGCATGGCGACCATACTTAGTTATCTGGGGCGTCAATATGTCACTCTGGACATGGGCGACTATCTGCCGCCTAAACCGAATGAAGTCGCCGGCATTCTAGACGATGACCCAGATATCACACATGTGGTGATTGTGCATTGTGAAACCAGTTCAGGTATTTACAACCCAGTGGAAGCGGTGTTCGAAGTGGTGCAACAGGCAGGCAGAGAATTGATCATCGACTCAATGAGCGGCTTTGGCGCCCTGCCATTTAACGCCCAAGACATGCCGGTTGCCGCCATCATTAGCTCGGCCAACAAGTGCTTAGAGTCGGTTCCAGGCTTTGCCTTTTGCTTAGTGCGCAACGACCTCATTGATAGCATGCAAGGCAATGCCCACTCGCTTAGCCTAGATTTGTATGCCCAGCATACCTGCCGTCTAAAAACAGGTCAGTGGCGCTTTACTCCGCCTACTCACTCCGTCGCAGCGGCGCGCCATGCAATTCAGCAGTATCTCGCTGAAGGGGGTCAACCAGAGCGATTGGCGAAGTACCAGCGCAATTGCCAAGTGCTCGTAGAGGGCATGCGCCAGTTAGGCTTTAAAACCTTATTGGAAGACCAGTGGCTGTCACCCATTATTGTTACCTTCTTGGCACCAGATAATGAGCAGTGGCAGTTCACAGAGTTTTATAACGCTCTAAAGCAGCACGGGTTCATCATCTACCCAGGTAAGCTAACCGAAGTGGAAAGCTTTCGAATCGGCTGTATCGGTAGCCAAAGTGTGCAGGATTATTACCGCTTGCTAGACACCATTGCCAATGTAATGGCGTTAGAGCTCGCCTAGTCCAATGGTCACTTCTAAAGCAACAGAAACAAAAAAACCGCGCTATTGCGCGGTTTTTTAACTGAATCAACAAAGCAAATTAGATTGCAGTGATGTTCTCAGCTTGTGGGCCTTTTTGGCCTTGAGAGATAGTGAACTCTACACGCTGACCTTCAGCAAGCGTTTTGAAGCCAGAGCCTTGGATCGCGCTGAAGTGTGCGAAAACGTCTGGGCCGTTTTCTTGTGCGATGAAGCCGAAGCCTTTAGATTCGTTGAACCACTTAACAGTACCAGTAGTAGTAGACATGTTGTATATCCTGTATCAAAAATATTTCAGCCGTTAGCACTATGCCAAGGGCTAGGTGTTGCTTGGAAAAAATAGGCTGAAACAATTACTGCAGGACGTGGTATCGCGATGAATCCAACGAAATGGAGATTGTAAATCTAAGACTTTCTTTCTAGCTGCGTGCAAGATAGTGACTAACCTGAATAAAGTCCAGCGAATTCGACAAAATAATGAAAATAGTTGTCACTTTTACCGAAGCCGCTGGTTTACAGGTGCTGTTAACGGCCAGAACAGGCCTTCGCACGCGCCGCATGCAGCTTTTTATAGCTGTCGAGCAAACGCAAGTGGCGGTCTAACCCTTCAAGCTGCATATTGGTTTCTTCCATGCCGTAAAATTTCACATCACCGTTAATAGAGCCCACCACGGCATCCATCACTTCATTGCCAAACATGCGGCGCAAATTGCGATCGTAGTCCATGTAATCCAGCTCGTCGTTGATGGCGATTTCTAGCGTGGCATTCATTGCTTGATAGAACAGACCTCGCGCTACAGTGTTGTCGTTGTACTGCAGGAAGCTCTCAACCATCTCTTTGGCCGATTCATAGTCCCCTATCGCTAGGTAAATTAGCCCTTTAAGCTCAAGAATCGTTAGCTGACCCCATACCGTATTCTCATCGAACTCAACGCCAATCAAGGTGCGAATATCCGACTGCTCATCTTGTTCGCTGTTTTCTAGGCGCTCGACTAGGCTTGCCAGCTGATCGTCCGATAAGCGATGGATATTGAGGATATCTTCCCTAAACGCCAAGGCTTTATTGGTGTTATCCCAAATTAAGTCTTCTACTGGGTACACCTCTGAGTAGCCTGGCACCAAAATACGGCAGGCATTCGCGCCTAGGTCGCTGTAATTGGCGATATAAACCTCTTTGCCCATATCAGACAAAATGCCCATCAGCACATCCACTTCGGCTTTATTGGTGCCTTCGCCGGTGAAGTCCCACTCAACAAAGTCGTATTCTTCAGCTTCACTAAAGAAACGCCAAGAGATCACCCCGGTTGAATCAACAAAGTGTTCAACAAAGTTGTTTGGCTCACTAACAGCTGTGCTATTAAACGTTGGTGGTGGTACGTCATTTAGGCCTTCAAAACTGCGACCTTGCAGCAACTCGGTTAAGCTGCGCTCCAGCGCCACCTCAAAGCTTGGGTGAGCACCGAATGACGCAAACACACCACCTGTGCGTGGGTTCATTAGCGTCACACACATTACCGGGAACTGACCACCTAATGACGCGTCTTTCACTACCACTGGAAAGCCTTGCGCCTCGAGTGCGTCGATACCCGCTTTAATGCTTGGGTACTTAGCTAATACCGCTTCGGGTACTTCTGGTAGGACTATTTCGTTCTCGATGATCTCTTTTTTTACCGCCCGCTCGAAGATTTCTGACAAGCACTGCACCTGCGCTTCTTCAGCCGTGTTACCAGCACTCATACCGTTAGATAAGAACAGGTTTTCGATTAGGTTGGAGGGGAAATAAACCGTTTCGCCATCGCTGTGGCGGGTAAATGGCAACGACACAATGCCTCGCGCCACATTACCCGAGTTGGTATCAATTAAGTGTGAACCACAAAGCTCACCATCTGGGTTGTAAATATCAAGGCAGTAGTCGTCCAAAATGCCTGCTGGCAAGGCGTCGTCGTCACCTGGTTTGAACCACTTTTCATCTGGATAATGAACAAACTCGGCATTGGCCAGCTCTTCACCAAAATACTGGTCGTTATAAAAGAAGTTGCAGTTCAATCGCTCGATGAACTCGCCCAACGCCGAGGCCAATGCACTTTCCTTGGTGGCACCTTTACCATTGGTGAAACACATAGGCGACGCTGCATCACGAATATGCAACGACCAAACGTTTGGTACTATGTTGCGCCACGACGCCACCTCAATCTTCATGCCTAAGTCGGCCATTATTTGGCTCATATTGGCAATGGTTTGCTCAAGTGGTAAGTCTTTACCGGTAATATAGGTTTCTTGGCCTGCCTCGGTGTCAACCATCAACATGGCTTGCGCGTCGTCATCAAGGTTGTCAACCACCTCGATGTCAAATTCTGGCCCGGTTTGCACCACTTTTTTGACCGTGCAACGATCAATAGAGCGCAAAATGCCCTGGCGGTCTTTGTCGGAAATATCTTCTGGCAGCTCAACCTGAATTTTAAAAATTTGGTTGTAGCGGTTCTCTGGGTCAACAATGTTGTTTTGTGACAGGCGAATATTCTCGGTCGGAATATCTCGCGCTTTGCAATACACCTTCACGAAGTACGCCGCGCACATGGCCGAAGAGGCCAAAAAGTAGTCGAACGGGCTAGGTGCCGAGCCATCACCTTTATAACGAATCGGCTGATCGGTGATCACGGTAAAGTCGTCGAACTTGGCTTCTAAGCGAAGGTTGTCGAGAAAGTTAACTTTGATTTCCATTGCGCACCAGCGTAGATAATTAAACTTGGCTGCGCATTATCCAGATTTTCGTCGCGCTTGCCTCCTTGTTCGCCAATAATTGCCGCTCGACTATACTTGTTATCGTAAAATCAGCCGCATGAGTTCAGGGAGAGCAACATGTTCCAAACAATACTAAGCGTTGCATTACTGACCGCGCTAGTAGGCCTAGCCCAGGCTAAAGCACCGTTAACAATGATAAGCGCTGAAGTGGTTACCACCGAGTTCACCGACTACATTACTGCCTTAGAAAAAACAATGGCATCCAGCGGCTTACAATTTCATCACCAAAGCTTCCCAGATCAAAGATATAACGTTGTACTCGAACAAGGCATGTTTGATGTGGCAACCTTGGTATCAACCAGCCAAATTGAGCAAAGCGGCCTGCTAAAAATAGAGCCATATATTACCTATGCCTACATTTACATGTTTTACAACGATCAACTTGATCTAACAGACCTCAACAATAAGACGATGGCAATTGTAAATGGCACAACGTTTCCAATCCCCTATGAGAAAACCTATTCGCTCAATAGGATACTGGTTCGCAGCAATGATGACGCCTTAAAAATGGTCAGCAGTGGTCGAGCCGACATGACCTTTTTATCAAACTCAGCTAATAGATTTATTGAACAACTAGCCCTTACTGGCATCAAGCAAAGCGATGAGCCGATAAGTTCAGAGAGCTTTCACATTGCCCTGCCAGCAAAGCAAAGTGCCTTAGCGCCGGTCATGTCTGATGTTGTGAAACAAATGAAGGAAGCAGGCCTATATGTATACCAACGAGAGGACGGCACCGTAACGAGCGCTAACTAAGCTTAAACGCGGCTACCATTTCCTCAAGCGCTTGCGCGAGTTCCAGCAACTGGCTGGCCACACCAGAGGTTTGACTAGCTAAACCAGCATTTTTCTCAGTGTCGTTGGTGATCTCGGTAATGCGGCCATTGATATCTTCCGATACGGAATACTGTTCGCTGGCGGCACTGGCCATCTGTTCATTTAACCCCTCTAACGTCTTCACTGCCGAGGTAATTGCCGCGAGCTGCTGCGAGGTTTGCTGCATTTTTTGAGTTTGTGCCTGCGTTTGCTCAGAAGCAGAGTTCATTGCTGCCACACTGTCTTTGGCTTGCACCTGTAATGCCAAAATAGTTTCACTAATCTCTTTTGTCGCCTCCTGCGTTTTGCCAGACAAAGCTCGCACTTCTTCGGCCACCACTGCAAACCCACGGCCATGCTCGCCGGCTCTTGCTGCTTCTATGGCAGCATTGAGGGCAAGCAGGTTTGTTTGCTCGGTAATGCCAGTAATCAGTTGCAGCACACTACCAATACGCTCGCTTTGCACCGCTAGCTGTTCGATTTGCTCACTCGCTTGCGACATTTGATTGACTAACACATCAGAAGCCTGCATAGCCGACTGCAGCACCCGCTCGCCTTCATTTACCTGCTGCTGTGCACTTTGTGCTTCCGAAGCTGCCTGCCCTGCAAACGCCTTTACTTCGTTAGATGATGCAGTGAGCTCGTGCACAGCTGCTGCAACTTGCTCAGAGCTGCCCTGCTGCGAAACCGTTGCTTGCGTGGTGGTATTGGCAAGCGCCTGAATGCTTTGAGCTGAACGAGTTAACTCGCTACTGCGCTGGCGCACGGCTTGCAAGCTGGCATTGAACTGCCCAAGCAACTGGTTAAACGCGTTGGCGACTTGACCAATCTCATCATTGCGCGACACCTCAACCGACTGCGACAAGTCAGACGTGTCGGCGATGCGTGCCATACTCTGCTGCAGCCCACGCAACCGGCGCACAATCAGTTGATTCAGCAGCCAAGCGCTCAACCCAAAGCCCAATAAAAATAAAACACCTTGCAGAGCCCCAGTGCGAACAAGGCTTGCTTGCAGCGCTTGATCCCCCGTTGCCAAAGAGTATTCCACTCTTACAGCACCCAAAATATCGCCTTCTTGAGCCGCATGACAGGCCAAACAGTTAGTACCTTGATAGTCACTTTGCGCCTCGATTGGGCGCAAGATGGTTAGCACGCGACCATTGTCTGACTCGCGAATTTGCGTACTAGCCTGCCCTTGCAGGGCTTGCTGGTCGAGCGCATCTTGCGCTTGCCCAGACTCAGGCCCTGGACCATATAAATTATTGACGATATCGCTGCGCACAATGCGCACATCACTAACGCTCCCTACCGACATTTTGCTACGCAGGCTATCGCGCTGGGCAATAGAACCCATAATCATCATGGTGTTGATTGAGTCAAAATAAGACTTGCTGACCAGCTCGGCTTGCTCAAGCGCACTGGCTTCAAGTTGCTGCTTTTGCTCTCTGGAAATATCAAGCATGGTGCCTAACAACACGAGCGAAAAAACAACCAGCAATGTGAGGAGAACACTATAACGAATCGACAATTTGGTCATGCCAACATCCAAATAAAAACCATTGATTTAAGCGTAGTGCAAAGGTATTGGTTTTGTGGACATACGAGGGCCCAACACTGTAAAAGCGGCAGACCAGAAATGCAGGCAAACTCGTATCTTGCCGGTCGCAAACCACAACACAAGCAGGTAAACTACGCCTTTTTTCATCCACCAAAAAAAAACGAGACACGTATGAGCCAACGCGAGATTCTTGTGACAAGCGCCCTGCCTTATGCCAATGGTGATATTCACCTAGGCCACCTGCTAGAGTACCTACAAACTGATATGTGGGTTCGCTTTCAGAATGCTCGCGGCAATATGTGTACTTACGTTTGCGCCGATGACACACACGGCACCGCCATTACCCTGCGTGCCGAAAAAGAAGGCATTACCCCAGAGCAGTTGATTGACCGTGTGCATGGCGAACACTATCAAGACTTCCAAGACTTCTTGATTAAGTTCGACAACTACTACTCAACGCACTCAGATGAAAACCGCGAGCTTGCCGAGCTAATATACAAACGCTGCAAAGAAGGCGGTTTCATTGCTACTCGCGACGTAAAGCAAGCCTACGATCCGGAAAAAGGCATGTTCCTAGCCGATCGTTATGTAAAAGGTACTTGCCCAGAATGTGGCGCCGAAGACCAATACGGCGACAACTGCGAGGTATGCTCGGCAACCTATGCACCACTAGATTTGAAAGATGCCTATTCAGTGGTATCCGGTGCTAAGCCAGTTGAGAAGTCATCTGAGCACTTCTTCTTCAAACTGCCAGAGTTCCAAGGCATGCTAAAAGAGTGGACACGCTCTGGCACGCTGCAGCCAGAGGTTGCCAACAAACTAGCCGAATGGCTGGATGGCGAACTACTAGAGTGGGATATCTCACGTGATGCGCCCTACTTTGGCTTCGAAATCCCTGATGCGCCTGGCAAATACTTCTACGTTTGGCTAGATGCCCCAATCGGCTACATGAGCAGCTTCAAAAACCTATGTGAGCGCCGTGCCGATCTAGATTTCGACCACTACTGGAAAAAAGGCTCTACCACCGAGCTGTACCACTTTATTGGTAAAGATATCGTTAACTTCCATGCGCTATTCTGGCCGGCAATGTTAGATGCCGCCGACTTCCGCAAGCCTAATGCGGTCAACGTACACGGCTATGTCACCATTAACGGTGAAAAAATGTCGAAGTCGCGTGGTACCTTTATTACCGCTCGCACTTACCTAGATCACCTAGATCCAGAATACTTGCGCTACTACTACGCTGCTAAGTTGAATGACAAGGTTGACGATATGGACCTTAACTTCGACGACTTTGTCCAGCGGGTAAATACCGACGTAGTGAACAAACTGGTTAACATTGCTAGCCGCTGCCAAGGTTTTATTGGCAAGTTTAACGACGGCAAACTCGCCGCCGAGTTGCCAGAACCTCAAATGTATGCCGACTTCGTTGCTAAGTCGGAAGAAATTGCCGAGCGCTTTGAAGCCCGCCAATTCTCGGCCGGTGTACGCGAAGTTATGGCGCTGGCAGATCGTGCCAACGAGTACATTCAAGCACAAGCGCCATGGAAACTAGCCAAAGAAGAAGGCAAAGGCGACGAAGTAGTCGCCGTGTGCTCGCAAGGCATTAACCTATTCCGGGTATTGCTAACATGGCTAACACCGGTACTGCCAAACATGGCGGCCAAGGCACAAAGTTTCCTAAATGTAGCAGACCTAAACTGGGGCAGCATTGAGCAGCCACTACTAGACCACCAGCTAGGCAAGTTTGAACCGCTTATGCAGCGTGTAGACGGCAAAGCCGTTGCCAAAATGCTCGAAGCTAATAAACCAGCCGAGGCTGAAAAGCCAGCAGATAAGCCAAAGAAAAAGGCGAAAAAAGAAAAGCAAGCGCCTGAAACCCCAGACGTCATCGACTTCAACGACTTCGTTAAAGTCGACCTGCGCGTTGCCAAAGTCGTGAAATGCGATCACGTAGAAGGCGCCGATAAACTACTTTCTGTAACGCTAGACGTTGGTGAACTCGGCGAGCGTCATGTATTCAGTGGCATCAAGGCCTGCTACCAACCAGAAGATTTGCTTGGCAAAAACGTGGTTTTGGTGGCTAACCTTGCACCGCGTAAAATGAAATTTGGCATGAGCGAAGGCATGATTCTCGCTTCTGGCGATGACAAAAACATCTCGGTGGTGATGCCACCAGAAGGTGCAAAACCAGGCGATCGTATTTCGTAACCATCGCCCTTATTGCCCGGCTTAATGCCGGGCAATACATGAAAAATACCCCCTCTATGCCAGTCATTCCCGCGAAGGCGGGAATCTAGCCAAAACATTCAATGAGCACCTGACTCCTTACACACATACCCCTCGGTTGAAACACTGTGCACATTGCTCGCGCCACATGCCTACACACACCATAATAAGCGCCAACAAAAATGACTATGGCATGGTTTACAAACCTACTAAATCCAAGCAATCGTTCCCATTACAACATCTAGTCAAAGGATGTTAAAAAAGGCGCATACCATATTGGCTAGGGCTTTTTTAATTGTTACAGCTTTATTACATTCTGTTTCATGCTGTAAAGCACGACACAGGAAATGGATTTAACCGATAACAATAGAAAGGGAAAAACCATGAAGAAGAACCTTCTAGCGCTAGCAGTGGGGGCAACCATTTTAGCTGGCTGCGCCTCAACCCAAACCACTTCAACTGATAAGTCCATTGACGGCACGCTCGTTGCCCGAGCAACGCTTGGCGCCGGTGCCAGCGAGGGTGCCGCTGAAATTGTGCAATATCACAAAGCTAGCCAGCGCATCTTGGCGATCAACAGCTCTGGTGACAAACCGCTTGTGGAGATTATTCCAACGGCCGGTTTTGACCGCGATGCATTAGTTGCCGACAGTGAAGGCGTAGTGAACAACGCCAACCTAACCTCTGAAGCAACCATCGACTTACAAGCCGATAACCCAAGCCTCAGTGATGCCAACTCGATTGCTGTAAATGGCGATTTACTGGCTGTGGCCATGGCCGGTGCCGAACATGCCGACAACGGCGCTGTAATGTTTTATCGCTTAACCGAAACCGACGGCAAACTAGCCGCGGAATACATTAAATCGGTAGCAGCAGGCAATTTGCCAGACATGGTTGCCATTAACGCCGAAGGCACCAAAGCGATTGTGGCTAACGAAGGCAAGCCGAGCGATGATTACACCTTCGACCCTGAAGGTTCGATCACAGTCATCGACATTGTAGACGGAGTACCGGCCGATACGGGCACACAGATCGATTTTCGTGCCTACAACGGCATGCAAGCAGAGCTTGAAGCGCAAGGCATGTACTTCGCAAGCCCAACTGAGCGCGTTATCAATGGCAAGCAGGTGATGCCAAGCACCGTTGCGCAAGACCTAGAGCCTGAATACGTTACCACGCATGGCAACAAAGCCTGGGTAGCACTGCAAGAAAACAACGGCTTCGCGATTGTTGATTTAACCGACAACAGTGTTGAAGTAGTTGGCTTGGGTTTAAAAGATTGGTCCATGTACGACATCGACACCTTTGAAGATGGCAAAGTTGGCTTTGAGCGCTACAGCAACCTGGTTGGTATGTACCAACCAGACTCGATTGCTGCCTACGAAGTAGATGGCCAAACCTATGTGGTAACCGCTAACGAAGGCGACTCGCGCGAGTACTTCTTTGATGCCGACAGCGCTGAAGCCTGCGAAGCCTTAGGTGGTATTGACTACGACGAAGATGACGGCTGCCTAGCGTTTATCGACGAAACCAAAGCCAGCGCGATTGCCGACAAGATTGAAGATGCCGACCTAGCAGCCGCTGCCGCAGGTAATGGCACATTAAATAAACTACTTGTGAGCAAACTGCGTGGCGATAACGATGGCGATGGCATGTACGAGCAGCTATTTGCTTATGGCGCCCGTTCATTCTCCATCTTTAATGCCAATGGCGAACTTGTGTTCGACTCTGGTGATGACCTAGAAAAGATCACCGCTGAAAAACATGGCGATGCCTTTAACAACGACGAAGACGCCAACGAGGGTGATGCGCGCTCAGCCAATAAAGGCCCAGAGCCAGAGGCCCTTACTCTTGGCACCATTAACGGCCGCACCTATGCATTTGTTGGTATGGAACGTATGGGTACCATCTTCGTTTACGACATCAGCAACCCACAAGCGCCTGAATTTGTCGACTACCTAAATAACCGTGGTTTGGTTGAAGGTGCCGACATCACTGGTGATATGGCACCAGAAGGCATGAAGTTCGTAGATGCAAAAGACAGTGCAACAGGGCAGCCACTGCTAATTATCGGCAACGAAATCAGTGGCACGGTAAGTGTTTGGGAATTTAAATAAGCTGGTCCCTGCAGTGTGATAGGCACTGCCATAAACACACCGAGGGCGGCATTCTTGCCGCCCTTTTTACTCTCTAAAAGCGCTACCCTAGCGCTGCATTTCGTACCGCTGCTTGACGTGCTCATGGTAGAAAGCAGGTGGCTCAAATGGATTACCCATATACTGCCGCCGACAGCACATTGTGGCAACAGCATTACTTTCTTCACAATACGTGCACGAATATTTCTTTTTCAATGTCGCGCTGAGGGCCAAACTTTTCTACTGAAGCGGATCGAACCGAACCGGCAAGAAATCTGGGTCAAAGTATATCTTGTCCTTTGGCTGCAGCACGTTAAACAACTCAGTTGCATTGGCCTCGTAAGCCGCATTCGCATTCGAGTACGCAATGACCCTATCGGTTGTTATGTCAGCAACCTCAACAAAGTATCCACTTGCGTCTTGAATCAAGGCTTTAGGGTTCCAGCCCTGTACGACATTGGCTGGATTAATACTATATCGAACGACTGCTTGGGTATCTGATATCCTTTCGATACTTTGGAGTGCACGGGGGCTTGGAGAATAAACAATATCATTCCAAACAGGATACACAGTCAGAGTAATACCATCTATACTCTCTATATCAGATCGCCATATACTGCTATAAAAAACAACAGATTCGTTAGCTGATACGCAAAGATGATACTCAGATAAAAACTCGAATGAATTATTAAGCGTATTTAAACCATAGTGATATTTATCATCATCAGTTGAAAGCTGATAATTAAGCTCATTACAATACACGTCACCAGTATTATTAGAAGCCTCTACAAACAAATAAGTTGAATAAGTACTGGTTTCTGAAATGTAAGCGCGTGTTATTTCTAAGCCACTCAAATCACCTTCAACTTTGGTTGGCACCACTTTAACCTTGCGTGGCACTGTTCTAGCGACACCGCACTGATCGCTAGATAGCGACAAATATGGTCCAAACTTATCCGAACCAGTGCTGCTAAGCACAGTGAAATGGCAATCTGGCGTTGCCGTAAGTGGCAGCTCAATAATCTTCCCTGTTTTAGGTTGTAATACTGGCTGGGCACCTGCATTAGCCCCGCCTTGACCAACTGACATGGTCTGATCGCCTGTATCGCTGCACCCAACCAATAAAAATGCAAACGTCGCAGCGGTAACTAAATTTTTCATTCCTTGCTCTCTTAATTGCCCGTAATGAGTGGGCTCAATTGATGGTCTGTTGATTGCACAAACATAACAAAACGTGGACTGCTGTGCACTATGAACCGGCGTTAATAGCGTTTTTATATATACTCAAAGAAACAGCACGAACTACTAACCTAACGCACCAGCAACACCTGAACTGTTCGCCACTCTTCCATGGCTCGAATACTATGCACGAAGGGCTCTCAGCCCTTGTAACGCTCGCTCAGTTGAGCTCGCCAAATCAGTTTTATTTAGTTTATGTCGAATATCCAAAGCTTCTTTGAGCTGCTGCTCCGCTAGCTCATAGCGGCCAAGCTCAACATTTAGCTTCCCCAAGTGCTGTAGACTAAAACTTAACTGCAAGGCATTTGCGTAACCTTGGCTTTGAAAAAATGCCCTCTCAGCACCGCGCAAGTCACCTGCATAATGCAAAGCTACCCCAGCAGCATGAGTTGACCAAAACCTGTGTTTATCAGTTGTGGCTGCTACGTGCACCGATAAGGCCAGCCGAGAAGCTAAGCGACAACAGCCAATGATTCGAAGACCATCAGCAACAAGTATTTTTTGCCATGCTAACTTCTCTTGTTGGCCAGATATTTTAAACACCAGCGCTTTATAAAGGCTCGTCGCAAGCCTTGTTAGCACGCCAACGTTTAGCCTGTCTCTTTGAAATTTCATTGATTATACTGCCCCAGCAACCATTGAAAGAAACCACCCAATTGGAACTAACGCAAAAATAGCGGGATACTCGTCAATCGGACTCCACTCAACCCCGCCGGGATCAGCATTGGCTAGCTTTCAAAACACAATAGATAGAAAAATTGCCAAGCAAGACTAACCTATACTTAGGTTTAGCCATACTCCAGTCAGTGGATTTAATGAACTTTTAACGCCGCGCTCAGACGGCTGCAGCGTCTTGTTATGGATTGCTTACCGTAACCAGCCTTACTTCTGTTTGCACTCCAAGATACTCATAAACCGCCCGTACCTTTTTTACAAAGTTCTCATCTCTTGACAATAATAAATTGCAGAACGAGGCCATTGATGCGTGACTATTATCACTCATTGCGGCAATAAATCGTCTTTCCTTATGTAATTTGGAATCGGGAAAGTAGCCAAGAGTGTTAAGCATGTTATACATGCCGGTTACCTTCTGGTGTAGATGGTAAGGTCTGTCAGGGTAGATAGGGTTTATGCGGATCTGGAAAAAGTCTTCTAAGCTGTTGACGTGGTCGTTTTTGGGAAGCTTAACTTTGAAAGTATCCCATATTTTTTCTATTACATTCGGTGGCTCTAGGTTATTTAATTCCATTGGGCCTATACCCACTGACTCTCTGTAGGACTTTATTCCATTCCACTCCTTCGTATCAGGAATGTCCTTTGACATCGTATTTTCAAACTCATGAAGCGTAGATTTATATTGCTCCATCATTAGCTCGGAATACTCTTTTATCTGCGCCCGCATGTCGAGAGGAAGTTCATCAGCGTTTTCGAGCATGCCACCCATAAGCTGCGCAAAAGCAAATAACTGTTCCTGGTGAATATCAGAAATGCTATCACCCGATCTTCCGCCAGAGAACTTAAACAGCCACTGGTGCATTGAATTTTCAATGCTTCCATATTCATTATCATTGCGACAGTGTTCTTCGAATGCTTCAAATACGTCCCTGCTAGTAATGGTCGCTTTGTCAGTTACAATGAAGCCAGGCTGATCAATAACCATCTTTAAATGATAAGAATCAAGGTCATTTAGAACATTTAGAAAGTCATTTTCATATCCAGCAGATCGTCTTATCTCTTTGAGAGTTTCATCAGAATAAACAATCTGGAACTTGTCCATAAGTTCTCGCCCAAAACTACCCACTCCATTTTTAACGAAGAGATCGAGTATGTTTTGATCTAGGTATAGTGTCGGCTTTCCTGTATATTGAGGTGTAGAATCCATGCTCATCTCAGCCTGCATAACGCCTTTGTCATTTACGTTTTGGTTGTAGTGGAGTTTTAGGGTAAAGTGGCGTAGCCACCCCAAAGCGGAGCGTAGACCAAAACGTCAAATGGACAAACTTGTTATGCATTTATTCTTCCGGCTTGCTATTTGATAACACATAACCCGCAACAGTTCCTAAAAGAGCTGCAAGTGTCTCAGCCTGAAACTGAGTTAAAATAGCCATAATTAAAATTGTTGGAATAAAAAGAACTACCCCAATTGCTTTTAACGTATTTGGGCCGAACCCTTGGTCTTTAGCTTTAATTCTTTTGTAAATGATATTTAGCCCATATAGCATTGCTGCTACTGCGCCTATTACAGCAATGAAGTGAATCCAAGTGATAGATAGTTCAATTTCCACTTCTTATTCCTCTTGATATCTGTATCTTATTCATGGTACATAACGCCGCCAGCAGCGGCCGAGTGAAACGAGGTCCAGCGAACGCAGTGAGCGAGGCTGGCTGGCCTGGTTATATGCTTTATCCATAGAGCACTACATTGATATTTGGTTTGACACGAACCCTAACACCAAATGGTATGGATTGCTCTCCATCGTAGCGCGAGCCAAAATATTTAGATGGCGCAAACTCTAAGAATTCCCCTGTTTTATCAAATGTACGACGAACACCTTGGCAATCGATTAGTTGCATGGAGAACAAACTACTGCCACTTGAGATATTGGTTAACTCGATCCGAACATCACCGTCGTATTGGTAGATAATAACCTTAAGTTGGATGCCTTCTTTCTCTACTACGTATTGATGCCATATACCGTCTGACACTACTTCAGGTATTACTTCTAATACGCTTAAAACATCCGTTTCATCCCAAACTAGCAAGTTTGCTCCTTTTGCATATAACTGTTTATATATAGTGCATGCACGGTTTTGCACTGCACACTAATATGCGTGATGCCTTAGTCGAAACCTGATACATATTGCCGAAATCCATCACGAACAAACTGTGGCAAAACCGTGCGTACTTTAACGCCGCTTATTACACTACTTTACACACAAAAACTCACAACGCCTAGGCGCGCAGGGCAACGGATGCGCCGGTGGCGGCCATTACTGCGCCAGCCAGTTTTTGAAGCTTGCTAAACGTGCGTTGCTGTTTTACTTGTTTTGCCATCGCTCCTGCTAATAGTGAATAACCTAGATTAACTGAACCGAATGCAAGGGTGGCACAAATCATAATGCCAATAACATTGGTGATGGTTATGCTGGCTAGGTTAACAAAGGCTGGAAATAGGGCTAGGTAATTATCTACTGTCATTGTACTTGTTCTACTGTAAAGTCGCTGGGGGCTTCCAGGGTGAAGGTAGCGCTGGGCTGCCAAACATCGGGTAAGTGGGTGGCCACTAATACATTATCGATGGCAAACCAATGCTCATCTTTGTCTTCTGCTGGGTAATGGTTATAAGCGTCGTTACCCCCAATGGCTATTACGTTCCACTTCACCATGTTGCGGCCATCGTCTACCCAGGCTATTTGGTCTAGGTGCATAATGCGTTGGTCATTAAGCCATTGCATAAACACGCCATCGTGCACACCTGGGGCTGAATTCATTTTCACATACAGCCCCATGGTGACCCAGGTTTTCTCATCGCCAAATATTTGGTCTAGTTCACCACGGTTGGGCCCTATGGGCGTGCCGTCGTTTAGCAACAGGTTCGGTAATATTGAGTCTGAGCCATCTGGCATCATGCCTTTAATGGTTGAGAAGTAACTGGCGGACATGCCGCCCATATGCATTTGGTGCGGCGGGTTAAGTACGGCATCGTAATCACGACCAACTTGGCGGGGCAAAAACGCCAGTAAGTTGCGAAAACCATAATATTGATGACCACCCGACATATCCCAAACCAAGCTTGGGTTTTGCTTACCTTCAAAATAGGAATACAGCTTGCCGGGCTCACCATCGAAGTGAAAAATTCGGGCAATTTTGCCTTGGCCTACGCTATGGTCGTAGTAGCGCGCAATCATATCGTTAGAGAAGGTTATATCGAACTGCAAATATACTTCGTCGTAACCCGATGTTGGGTCGTATTGCTTACTTGAGTCCCACTGGGTATTCAGCTCAGGCAAAAACAGCGCCAAAATAGAATCTGAGTTCCATTGTTTGGGCACCCCTTCAGATTCACGATACATCACATAAGATTTCCCAACACCATTCACAGCCCGCTCAGCGTTGGCGGCTAAAATCTGTGCATTGGGCTGGCTATTTGGGAAACCCGTCGCAGGCGACCACTCTTCTTGCGCTCGCGCCGAAAACCAGCCTTGTGGAAGGGCTCGGTCATTCAAATAGTCATCGGATGTCCAATCAGGCTGCTGGTCAAACGAGTCGTAAAACAGTACTTCGCTAGCACTGGATAAGGTGGACGTGAGCAAGGCAGCAGCTAGTGTGATGGTAATTTTTTCCATGCTTAGGCCACCTCAGTGGTAGCGCGGTTTGTAGCGGTGAGCAAGTCGGACAATGGGTCATCGTAAATTTCACCCCTATGCATGGGCTGAAGCTTGGCGTTAATTGTGGCAACGGCAAATTGTGAAGTTTCCTTTTTATGTTCCATCACTGTCTCCTTGTTTTTTATGCAATATTCCATAGTGGCGGTACCGGTTGCAAGCCTGCTTATGTCTAAAAAAGGTTGGCCGCTATTTGCTTGCAAACCATTGCTCAATAAATGCCACACAGTGCGTTACCCTAGGCGGTACATGTTTGCGGTTTGGGTAGATGGCATATAGCGCTAAATTTGGCCGCTCGTAGTTGGCCAGTATTTCTACAATGTCGCCTTGTTGTATTGCGCTGTCGCAAACAAAATCGGGCAAAAAACCAATGCCTAGGCCTTTTTTGACTGCCTCTAGTATCCACCTGCGATGAGTAGCGCGAGTAGAGCCAATTAAAAGAGGGGTTTGTAAACATCACCCCTCTTAACTACTAATCATGTTGCCTATATTTTCAGCCAAATATTCGGATGTTGTTTTCTCCCAGCGGAAACTGTTTTTGCACGGCCTCCGTGTTCACCCCAAAGTACTCGCGTATGGCAACGGTTAGGTTGGCAATGGTGATCTGTTCGCAATTGTTGTTTGGCTGCAGCGTCACTGGGTCGAGCTTGTAAGCATTCAATCCTTCATCTGTTTTGCCAACTACGCTGTTGCGCTGTGCGACATGGCTGCGCACAAGTTCGGCTTCGCGGGCAAAGATCGAGACTAACTCGGAATCAACTGCCTGCCTTTCTGGTGTGATCAAGCTATGCACACCGCTACCCGACATCGCTGTGCGGCCAATCACGCCACGCTCCCAAGTAGTCGACATGGAATCAACGAGCCAGGGCATCGAATGGTTTGCACCATTTTTGGCGGCAAACAAAGCAGCAATACTAGGCGATGAGCGGCGTGTACCTGTGGCAACGTACTCACGCGCTGGCCGGTGGTTAATCGAGTTAAAATTTATGCCATTTATCACCATCATTTTTTGATGGTGCTTGTCGAAAAATGACTGATGATCGGCGAACGGCGCGTAGGGAATATTACCGGCCTGCTGCACGTCATGGTCAGTTGACCAGTTGTTGATGATGGCTTCACCGGGTTGATTAATCTTAGGGTCACAAAAATTGGTAATATCCCAACCACCGTCAGCCAATAAGTTTATGAATAACTGACCTTGAAACTCAGTTTCGGCAGCAAACAACGCACGTTCGTCGGCAGTGCTATTCCACTCGTTCAGCACAATCAAACAAGCATTTTGGAATGCTGCGCGCTCCAGCACTTTGTGCATCATAGGTGTAATGGCACGTACCCGCTCCACGCTAAGCAATGAATCAATACCACCATATAGGTCATAAAACTCACCGGTGAAAATCTCGATCGGTAATCCAGTCAGCGACTGATACTTTGCGGTTAACTCTTCGCCAGTTAATAAGCGCTTACCACCTGTGAAATAAATAACCTCGGAATCATTGCTAACGACCCGCTTGGCGCGATACCAAGGTGACATCAAGATATCGGCTAATAGTTGTTTTAAGTTTTGATCTGGCTGAAAACCTTGGGCCCAGGTGTGCATGTCTTGCATACGCTGCTGCAGCTGCCGTTCGCTTAACTCGTCGTGGATCAGCTCTTCACCAATCAGTGCTGGGAACCAGAACTTAATAGCGCCTTCGGCAAATCGACTGTCGTTGGCTGTCTGTTCACCCAGCCAAGCGATACCTCGATTTTGATCATCAAGTTCGGTGCCATAATAGCCCGGTGGTAGCATGGCGCTCAGGCGCTATTTGCGCCAGTGGCTCCACATTATCGCTATTATTGTCGCTGTTAATGTCATTAATTGATCGCAGCCAGGCAACAACACTTTGTGCACAAGTCGTATCACATAGATTCGGATTGGCTACCGGCATGGTATTTGTGGTCTTTTCGATAGCTAGGTTAGGCACCTTCAATACATCAATAATTGAGGTGCCTGTTCGACCACCGTCGCCCGTTTCACCATGACATGCCGAACATTGCTGCTGATAGACTAACTGCCCACTCAAGGTAGGCTCGGTCGTTGGACTAGCAGTTACCACAGTGGATGGCAACACCCAAGGATTAGAGGTTGTAGATGGCACAATGACAGGAGTAGTCGATGGCGCCAGCGTTGCAGAGACACTGCTTGAAGGCGCCAAAGTAACGGTTGAGCTAGCCTGCGGTGCCGTGGTGACTGTTGTAGTGTCGATTGGCACCAATACGGGTTGGCAGCCAGCTAGGGCAAATAGCACTTGGGTAGAAAAAAGTTTGCGCTTCATTTTGGCCTCACGATTTGATCACCGTATTAGGCCTTTAACCGACTTAAGGTAATATTGAGCAAGCGTTCGAACACTATATTAAATAGGTATCTAAGTTATACAAAATACAATTACATTCACTGTTGTATTATTAATTAACATCAGGTACCGAGACAGAAAAACAACGACAACTTCCAACATTTTCACAACTTTTAGCCACATTTAATGGCTCTTTAAGCCATTTTTTGTCAAGTAATCGCTGCCAATTTACGATTTCTTCGAGCTGTAGCGTTGCACCAGCAAAATGACTGTTCGCTTAGAAATGT
The DNA here is from genome assembly GCF_003577475.1 of Salinibius halmophilus. Lineage (GTDB taxonomy): Bacteria > Pseudomonadota > Gammaproteobacteria > Pseudomonadales > Natronospirillaceae > Salinibius > Salinibius halmophilus. The sequence continues at coordinate 4,792 of NZ_QPEP01000013.1, read as the reverse complement.
GAAATATTTCACACCAGACTATATTTGCTCTATGTGAGTTCTAAGTGTTGTACCTGTGACGATTCTAACGACGAACACCTCGGCCATGTTGACCGCTATTGATGCCTGCTATTCTTTTGCCGAACAAGAAATGCGCGGCGAGCGCTGAACAGCACTAAAAGTAAGCAAGTCACTAAACTTGTTGCCAAAATAGATAGGCTATAAAGTGTAAGCATTACATGGAGACCAACATGAAAAAGCTTACCCTTATATCACTTGCCGCACTGGCGCTAGCTGGCTGCAACGTTGAAACCAATAATGGCTCAACACCTACCGCCACCCCTGCTGTAACGGCCACACCAACCGTTAGCCCAACCCCTACAACGGGGTCAGTGGCCAGCTTGAGCTTTATCGATAGCAATCTTCAGCACTGTGTTGAAGCAACCGGCGTAGAAATGATTCGCGACCTGACTAGCCTGACTTGTATAAACCAAGGCATAAGCGATGCCAGTGATATTGGCGAACTGTTTAGCCTGCAAACGCTGAACTTGAGACACAACCCGTTGACCCGAATAAACGTTGAGAACATGGCGCTAACAACGCTTGATGTGAGCAATATTGCCGGAGAGGGCCAGCTTACAAGTATTTCTTTGGCAAACATGGAACAACTAACCTGGTTAGACGTTTCTGGCAATAAACTACGGAGCTTAAGTGCACCTCAATCAGCAGACCTGTCAGAGGTCTACTTCAACAACAACCAAATTGCTACCGTTAGCTTTCAAGCCAATGGCCAATTGCGCGTATTGCATGGCGAAGGCAATGGACTAGAGAGCATTATCGTGGCAAACGGGCCGCTTACCAATGTAGACTTGTCCAACAACAAGCTTAACGATATCGATTTCCCACAACCATATTCCTTGCGCTATGCCGACCTCTCTAACAATAAGTTCATAGACTTTCCAGATTGGAGCATCAATGCAGAGCGTGATTATACCCGCGATCTAGAAACGCTTAATTTGTCGGACAACTCAATCGACTCAATTGCTTTGCCTAAGGTAGTCGAAACACTTATTTTAGATGGCAACAACTTTACAGCTTGGGCACCAAGCGAGGCCAACTCAACGCTTACAACGTTAAGCATGGATAATAACAAGTTAGAATCTATTACGCTTCCGGATGGCGTCGAGGATGTTTCCTTGGCTAATAATTCACTTAGTTCTCTACTTGTGCCAACTTCGGTGGTCAGTTTAGATATCAGCCAGAACAGCTTCACTGCATTAGATTTAGTGAACAATACGAATATGCGCGCGCTTAACGTTGCAGACAATGGGTTTGACCGCTTCGACTTCCCTACAATGCCAGCAGGGTTAACCTCGCTTAACATTGCTCGCAACAACTTTATTGCAGCAAACACCAATCGCTTTGCAAATCTGACGGACCTCACGGTTGATGGCAACGCACTTACCGCGTTAAACGTCGACTTTAACACCGAGCTAGTAAGTCTGTCGGCTGAGGCAACGACTTTGAGCGATCTAGTGTTAACCGAGAACGAAAAACTGCGAACGATTAACCTTACCAACAACCTTTTTGCTAGTGTCAACCCATTAAACAACGCTGAGGGTTTAACATTAAATACTTCACAGCGTTACACCACGGTGGAGTTATCACAGAATCCTTTGCCAGAGAAAGAGATTACTGAGTTGAACAATCTCAATATCGACACCTTGGTTGTAGACGCAAATAGTGACCTATAAGCGCTCTAGATCTGATACCTGATAAAAGCGCTGCACATCTTGTGTAGCGCTTCCCCAATAAGAGGCCTGCACGCGCTGCTGATGATGCTCGAATGCCGCCTTATCAACGAACACTTCAAATACATTAAAGCGCAGCGGGTTGTCGGGGCATTGCACTACCTCAAATCGCAAACAACCAGGCTCCTCGCGCGTTAGGCGTGTGTGTTCTATCAACGCCTCTTTTACCACTTTCAGCTGCTCGGTGGGCACAAGGATATAACCACTTAGGGTAACTGCCATTTTTGCTGCCTTTCTCTATTTAGCCTGCATATAAAGGTGTTCGTTGTTTAATTGATTTGTCTGCTAGCATACGGCTAACGCCGCATGACTAACAGACCTACAAAACCATACCACGATGTGCCTCACCATATTCATCCAGAATTCAGTGTTCGAACCGCTTATGAACGGGGTTTAGGGCGTTCAGGTGGTAGCCATTGCATGTTGCCAATACTTACTGGCAAGCAATGGAGACATGTTATGAAACATCTGATTTTGGCCGCTCTGTCGGCATTGGTTTTATCAGGCTGCTATGTATCAACTTATCCACCAGCGGATGATACTGGCTACCCAACTTATCCTACGTCGCAGCCAACGAGCGTGCCGACCGGTATACCAAGTAGTGGTTTAGTGAGCGATATTTATTTTGCCGATGCCAATTTGCGTGCCTGCGTGAGCCGAACGGGCGTTTATTATGTCAATCAGCTTACCCGCCTTGAGTGCCCAAATCAGAGCATTCGCAGCACAACAGGTATTCGAGAGTTGACGGCATTGCGCACACTGAACTTGCGCAACAACCCAATTAATCTGTTAGATGTGCGTGGCCTGCCACTTGTAACGCTAGATGTTAGCAACGATTGGCAAAACGGCATGCTTAGTTACATTAATATGGGTGGCCAGGAAGCTCTGCGCAATGTGAATATTAGTGGCAATAACTTTAGTGCTTTTAGCACCCAGTGGATGCCAGCCCTAACAAGCATTAACTTTTCCTATAACAGCATTACGCAAATGGACTTTAGCAGTAACCGCCAATTAGAAACCCTGCATGGTCGTGATAACCAGCTTACGTCGATTAGTGTTGCCAATGGCCCACTGACTAACGTTGATTTGCAGAACAACCTGCTTCGCGCAGTTTATTTCCCTAACCCTTGGTCGCTGCGCGAAGCGAACTTGGCGAACAACCGCTTGTATCAATTTGGCGCCTACGATACTCGCCGCTTAGATTACTTAAACCTGGCTAACAACGACTTCACTGAGTTTGCCCTACCCGACTACGTGGGTGATTTAGTGTTAGACGGAAATCAGCTGCGAACCCTAAATGCCAGCAACAATAGTGAGCTGCGCAACCTAAGTGTGGCGAACAACCAGCTAAGCAGCATCTGGCTGCCAGCGCAGTTGCAGTACCTAAATGTCGCCAACAACCAGCTTGCTTCAATTCAGTTACCGCGCCAACTTACGTTTGCAGACGTATCAAATAACCGGCTAACTGAAATGAACGCCGATATCGCAACATTAGATACCCTAAATGTTGATGGCAATTCATTGGCTTATATGGATATTAGAACGGCTAACAACCTTGTAGAGCTGTCGGCGCAAAATGCTGGGCTAAGCAATGTTAACCTGACCGAAAACCCTGCTTTGGTGAACCTAGACTTAGATAACAATGATTTGCAAAGCTTGCTTACAGACTACAACCCTCAGCTGCAAGATGTGTCGGCTAACGATAATCGCTTAACCAGTGCCTTGGTGGATTTTCGACAGCAGCAAGCACTGCGCAGTTTGTCGCTGCGCAACAATGACATTACCGAGCTGCGTTTGGACTACAGCAAATACCTAAGCTCGGTAGACCTGCGTGGCAATCGCCTCACAGGTAAAACAGTCGAGCACCTGAATGGGTTGGGTTTAGATAAGTTAAATTATTAGGTGTGTCGATATAGTCACTCCCGCGCAGGCGGGAGTCTAGTTGCTAAACCATCTTTCCCGAACCTTCGGTTCGAAAAACCTACCCAAATGCATCATACAACCCGTAGGTTGCACGGCCGTTTTGGCCGGGCAACATGCGCTGCTTGCTATACCTTGGGCATGCGTCGGTTTATAATGGCGACACAGCTCTGAAAGGTTTTGTCATGATGGCGACGGATACACAATGGCTTATGAAGCCAAACGTGAAACTAGCGATACAGCTTGCGAAGCGAGAGATACCCTCTCTCGTTTATAACGCGGTGAATCTCGAAGGCGTCGCCATGACTCTGCCAGAAGTACAAACCATTTTGGATGGCATAACGGTTGGCGGCCACAGAATTAGTGATCAAAATATGGCGATCAATCAAGCGAATGCTTGGCGGCACGTATTCGATCTAGTTGCCAAAGATCAGTTTGCATTCGATAGAACGACCGTGCTTTCAATTCATAAAATCGCTGGGCAAGAGGAAGCTTTGCAATGGGGTGAGTTTCGCTCGGGGTACGTTTCGATCGCTGGCTCGGAATATGAACCGCCAGCACCAGATGAGCTCAATTCAATTTGGCAACAAATAGAGCACCAAATTGGCCAGTTAAACGACGTATATGACCAAGCCATAACAGCGTTTTTGCAAATGGCACGCAGCCAATTCTTCTGGGACGTGAATAAGCGAACAGGGAGATTTATGATGAACGGCATACTGCTGCAGCAAGGATACCCTATCATTAATGTACCAGCGAAGAGGCAACAAGAGTTCAATACTCTCATGCTAGACTTCTACGACACGAATAATATGACCCCAATGAATCAGTTCCTACGGTCATGTATTGACGAGAAGATTATCCAGAATTTCAAATAACCCCTTGATTGCACGGCCGTTTTTTGACCGGGCAATATGTATCAACACCAATCAATATTTCCCGAACCTAGGGTAGCTAACCCCACATCGAGTAGGGTGAGGCGTTACCGCCTCATCCCTCTCACAGAACCGCACGTACGGACCTCGTATACGGCTCCTGCATACTTCTTATCTGTTCTCGTCCAGACAGAATTCCCGTTTTAA
>NZ_QPEP01000012.1 GCF_003577475.1 Salinibius halmophilus | reverse complement strand
CTGAAAGGTGGTCGGGTAATGCGGCAGTCTTCGTACCAGACAACGAAGTTCACTTGAACCCTGATCGAAAAGTAGCAACTGATTAAAATTTAAGCGTGAAAACTATGTTGACAGATTCCGACATGCTGCCCGTACGCTTTTACAAGATGTTCGCCAAGCGGTAGTTGGGTATCAGGCCAGTGGCTTGCAGCATGAGTACAACATGGCCAAAGCAACTCTGCAATCGGCAGGCATTGCCGTACAGGCAAGCGCCGAGCCAGTCACACTCAGCGGTGAAGTTGAAAACACGCTTTGTCTGATACTGCGTGAAGCGGTCACTAATGTGATTCGCCACTCGCAGGCTACACAGGTTGACCTGAAAGGTGAGTATCAAGGCAATGCTTATCATATTAGTGTTTGCGACAATGGAGTAGGCATTGCTAATGCGCGACCGGGCAATGGAATGAACAATATTGAGCTGCGCGCCAAGCACATTTTTGCAACGGCCATCTACCAGAATCGCCAGCAAGGTTGCTGCTTGCACATAGAGGTAAACCTCAATGATTGATATCTTAATTGCCGAAGACCAGTCACTAATTGCCGGTGCGCTTGCCGCACTGCTCAACATGCACCCAAAATGTAATGTTGTTGCAACCTGCCACAATGGCATCGAAGCATTAGCCTTTGTTGAATCGCAACCAGTCGATATTGTGCTCACCGATATTGAAATGCCAGAGATGACTGGCATTGAACTTGCCGCACACCTGCACAAACATCACCCTAATGTACCGGTTGCGATACTAACGACCTTTGCGCGCAAGGGGTACTTACGCCGCGCCCTAGATGCTGGCGTAAAAGGCTACTTACTAAAAGATGCCAAGAGCGATGACCTCGCTGATGCAATTATTAAAATAATTGCCGGCGAGCTAGTTATTGATCCCGGCATGGCCTTGCAAGCTTGGCAGGTTGAAGACCCGCTTACCAACCGTGAACGACAAGTGCTTCGCCTCGCCGGCGAGGGGTTAAGCAATCAACAAATTAGTGAAAAAATTCACTTAAGTGAGGGCACGGTGCGCAATTACCTATCTGAAAGCATACAAAAACTCGGTGCACAGAACCGCGTCGATGCCGCGCGCATTGCCCGTGATCAAGGGTGGTTGTAACAAGTTTAAAGAGCTTCAAGAGCCTGTGTTTCAAACTGATCATCCACCTGAACCAAATGATAAGTCGCTACCGGAGTTGCCCCTAAGCGGCGCTTCTCAAAACTTGCACCAAAGCCCATATCAATTTGCTGTGCGTTTAATGCCTTGGCGTGGCTGTATATATGGTGCATGGCAACACGATAAACGCCAAATGGCTGAAGCTGATAGTCCATACCAATCACAATTGGTTGAATACCTTTTTTAATGCGCAACACCAATACTGCATAGGCTAGTTGGTCTTGATGATAACCAACCAGCCACTCGGCATTGGGCAGTTGATTCATCTGCGCAAACAGGGCTAAAGGCAAAGCAAAACAGGTGATCTCGCGAGCGCGACCTTGCACCTCTAAGTACTGTTGATAAAACTGGGTAAGTTGCAGTGATGATAGCTCGGTCAGCTCGTGCTGCTGAAATGCTGGTAAATTACTTCCGATACTTTTTTGCCAGTGCTGCCGATTTTTCTTCCCAAGTCGAGCAAAGTATTGCTCCGTCATATAGCTTTCTGGTTGCTCGAATACATGTCTATCATGCACCTGTACTGGCAAATAGCCTAACTGCGATAGCTTGCTAAATAATGTGTCTTGTTTTGAAAAATCACGTAGAACAATTGCCTCGCATCCAAGTGTTTCTTTAAGCGAAACCATGGTCTGACAAAACAGCTCTAAAACCGATTCGAATAAGCGATGATGGTCGTTGACCCAGATTGCTTCGCCTTCACTAATTGGCGTTCCAAGCATTAGCACGTTCTGGCTAAATGCATAAGGCGCCGACTGGCGTAGACGCTCAGCTTTTTCAGATATGTGCTTAGGCATAAACATATCTGTTTTGTTAAGCGACTTTGTTACCACAGCTTGTAGCAGCAACTGTTGACCAAAGTAGATACGAATATATCTCAGCTGCCAGAGGTTTTCTGGCTCTGGGCCTTTCATTGCAGCATGAATAGCGCCAAGCTTGCCGCTCTTGGTCATTTCATCACTGCAGTAGTCATCCCAATCATAGGGCATCTGAGCCAACACCTGTAGGCGCAGCTCGCTGTCGCTCTGCTGGGCTAACAACGGCGATTGCAGAGATTGCTTAAACGCTTGGCTTAATACCGACTCGGTGATCTTAAATTCATTGCTGGCTCGTTGATAACATTCCGCTAAGCAGGCCATCATATCTTTGATGTCATCTGGCGCTAGGTGGTTGTTAATGGTAATTCTGATGCCGGTGTGGTGAATAGACACCGCTGGAAACAACCCTAAGTTGAGATAAAAACCCGATGCCATCATGTTTTTGACAATAGCATAACCAGCTTCTAGGGAACTGATGGCGATAAAGAAAATTGGCGTATTGGCATGCGACAGATCAGGTAGCTGGTGATGCTCAATGAGCTTTTCGGTCAGCGCGATCTTATCAGCAAGCTCTGACTGCAACGCGGCAAACTCTGTTGTAAAGTGCAGCTCTGCACTAGCAATCGCCGCTCCTAACATGGGCGGTTGAATTGGCCCGGAAAACACCAAAGCATTGCCAACAGTGCGTACTCGCTGGTATTGCGCTTGATTGGCAAACACAAGCGCTCCGCCAGCACAGCCAAACGCTTTGTTCAACGATACCGCCAGAACCATCTGCTTATGGCGTTCAACTCGCCCACGAACTGTGCCCAACCCACGCTCACCATACCAACTAAAACCATGCGCATCATCGGCGTACAACATCAAGTGTGGGTACTGATCGGCGAGTTTATAAAGTGCTTCAATTGGTGCCCAATCACCATACATCGAATAAACACCGTCTAAGCAGTACCAAACGGTTTGTTGGCGATGCTTTACTAACAAACGCTCGAGCTGTTGCAAGTTATTGTGTCGAATCAGCTGGGTTTGCACACCAGCGCCCTTCATATATTGCGCCGCTGCATGCAAGGACGCATGCGCCTGTTGGTCTAATACAATCAGATCATGAGGCTCAATTAATGATTGGAATGCCGCAAGGTGGCCAAGTGACGTTGTAGGTGTGACTAACACAGGCTTAGCAAACAAATCAGATAATAAAGTTTCTAGGCGCCGGTACTGGCCAGAAGACATGTAAGCACGCGATGACGACAATTGCGTGCCATAGGCTTTAGCCGCTCGACAGCAAGCATCTACTAGTGTGGGGTGCTTCTCTAACCCTAAATAAGAACAGGAACCAAAGTTGAGCAACATAGCGCCATCTACGTCCACATGGCGGCCATTAAACTCATCGCCATCATGATAAAGATGTAAAACCCCTCTTTTTGCTCCATTCGAGAGGCTCTTTTCCGCTAAATCTAAAAACGATTCTTGTGGCATAGCTCAACTCCTTTCTGTTTCAAAGCTACTTTACACTAACGCATTGACGGCAGGTTACAGCATACTTGTAGTCTGTAAGCGAAAATTGCTGCAATAAGTCAGCGTTCCATTGGTAATTAACTGGTAGCATATAAACCTAGTGATCTTATACTTGCACCGGAGCCCATAAATGCTGCAAGCATTAGCCTTCTCGCTGTCTGTTACTAGCCCTATTTTGTTTATGTTGTTGCTCGGCTACTGGTTTCGCCAGCGTGCCATGCTTAGCGAGGATTTTATTCAGTCGGGCTCGAAACTGGTTTTTAACGTTACCCTGCCTTGTTTATTGTTCCTAAATGTTGCTACGTCCGACGTAATGGCGTTGGTGCAACCCAGCCTAATTATTAGCGCCACCTTGATTATTGGCGCGGCGGTTGCTTTGTTGTGGGGCTTTAGCCGGTCGCTAAAAGGCGCTCAGCGCGGCGTATTTGTGCAAGGTGCGTTTCGCTCAAATATGGGCATTGTTGGCTTGGCTTCGGTAGTGAATGCTTTTGGTGATGGCATTCTGGCCCCGGCTGGGGTTTACCTAGCGCTGATGACCATTGTTTACAATATACTTGCCGTAATCGTTCTAAGCGCCGCCCAGCGCCAGCCGAATCAAAACTTGTTGCTGCAAATGCTGAAGTCGATGGCAACTAATCCATTAATAATTGCCATTGCCATTGGTTTGCTACTGGCATTATTGGAACTAAGACTGCCACAATGGATGATGACCAGTGGCCGCTACCTAGCCGATATGACGCTACCGTTAGCACTGCTTTGCATTGGTGGCTCGCTAAACCTAGGCCGGCTCAAAGGCAATCGCAAGCTTCTCATCTGGGCGACAGTGAGCAAACTTGTGCTGGTACCCGCTTTTGCAGTGATTACCGGAATTTTGCTGGGTTTTCGCGGCGAGAGCCTAGGCATTATGTACCTAATGATTGCAGCGCCAACGGCTGCCGCTAGTTTTGTCATGGCGCATCAGATGCAGGGCGATGCCGACCTAGCAGCCGACATCATTGCCATGACCACCATCTTTACGGCCTTCTCAACCACCCTAGGTTTGCTCACCCTAAGAACATTAGGGTTTATATAGGCAGAGTAGGACGTGGCATTAGCTTTAAATCCAAGGGCCATAATACCAAGGTAGCTCTGGCCCTTTTGGTACGATTCCCGTAGCGTTGATCATGCGGTGACTAAAGTAATAGTGGCGCTTTATGTGGGCTAAGTCGGTGGTGCGAGCGATCGCCGGATTGGCATACATGCGCTCCACGAGGGCTTGCAGGTTTGGATAATCTGCAATGCGCTTTTTATTGCATTTAAAATGCCCTACATAGACCGCATCAAAACGAACCAAGGTGGTAAATAAGCGAATATCCGCTTCGGTCATTTGCTCACCAACCAACCACTGTTTGCCCTGCAAGCGCTGCTCAATTTTGTCGAGTGCTGCAAAGAGCGAATCAAATGCTTCATGATACGCCTCGGTTGTTGTGGCAAATCCGGTTTTGTACACGCCATTATTGATGTTGTGGTAAACAAACTCGTTGATCTCATCAATGTCGCCACGCAACACTTGCGGGTAATAGTCATCCGTATTGCCGGTTAGGTCGTTGAAGGCACAGTTAAACATGCGGATAATCTCGGCCGACTCATTTGATACTATGGTGTTTTTTTGTTTATCCCACACCACAGGTACGGTGACGCGACCGCTGTAATCAGGTTTTGCTCTGGTATACACCTCATGCATAAACTGGCTGCCATGAAGCTGGTCCCCAACCAATGCTGGCGAACCAATATCTGGGCCATGAAACTCCCAACCATTCTCGAGCATATCCGGGTGCACAACCGAAACATCGATATAGTCCGCTAACCCCTTCAGTTCGCGCATTATTAGGGTTCTGTGCGCCCAGGGGCAAGCTAGGCTGACATATAAATGATACCGCCCAGACTGAGCAGGGAACTCACTATCAGGATCAGCTTGCAACCAATGTCGAAACTGAGCGTCTTCGCGCACAAAGCGGCCATCCGACTTTTTCGTGTCGTACCATTTATCTTGCCACTGACCGTCCACTAAAAGTCCCATGCAAATCTGCCTTTTTTGGAGAATTTGCTTTAATGTAGCAATAACGTCGCGCGTTCACCGCGAAACAATTTGACTAACCCATTCAAATTAACTCAACAAGGACTGCTATGCGGGCATTGTTTCCAGATATCCAACCCAACCAAAGTGGCTACCTAGCGGTAGGCGATGGGCATGAAGTGTATTATGAAGAATCTGGCAATCCGCAGGGCATACCGGTATTGGTCGTGCATGGCGGCCCTGGTGGTGGTACTAGCCCACTTATGCGACGATTTTTTGATCCAAAATTGTATCGCATAGTATTGTTTGACCAGCGTGGCTGCGGTCAATCACGCCCGCACGCAGAAATTCAATGCAATACAACGCCACATTTAATTTCTGACATGGAACAGTTGCGTGATCATTTAAACATTGATCAGTGGCTGCTATTTGGTGGTTCTTGGGGGGTAACGCTGTCGTTGGCCTACGCGATTGCTCACCCCGAACATGTACTGGGCATGGTGTTGCGCGGTGTATTTTTAGCGCGCCCAGAAGATCTAGCTTGGCTGTACTCGGGTGGCATGGCGGCGATGAATCCAGATGGCTGGCAACGTTTTAGTGAGTTTGCCGATGGCAAAGCTGGACAACCCTTGTTACAGCATTATCTGAATGCTATGACCGGCAACGACGAACTTCTTGAAGCGCGTGCTGCGAAAGAATGGATGCGCTACGAAACCGCTGCTGCAACACTCCTACCTAACCCTAAGCTGTCTGAAACACTAAAAGAGCACAGCGAAAATTTACCGATGGCAAAGATATCGGCGCACTACATGGTCAATGGCTGTTTTCTTGATTCGCCTCTGCTAGAGCACCTTAGTGTTCTGCAAGATGTGCCTTGTATCATAGTGCAAGGCCGATACGACCTGGTCACGCCACCAGCACAAGCACAGTTGTTAGCCAACGCCTGGCCAGCGGCAGAACTTCGCTGGGTACCCGCAGCCGGGCATTCTAGCAGTGATGACAACATGCGCGACGCATTGCTGCATGCCACAGAAGATATTTTTAGATTCATCAACTAAACTTTCAGTGAGCATTAGCAAACGGTGTTTTTTATGAAGTCATTAGCCTTACTGGCACTGCTGCCACTGGGCGTTGCGGCACAAACGCTGACAGTAGCAACGGATGTATGGCCACCGTTTCGCATGGAAGTGGATGGAGAAATTGTTGGCTACGATATTGATGTGTTAGCAGAAGTTGCACAGCGAACCGGTATTGAATTCAGCGTTGAGCGTATGCCATGGGCACGTGCATTAAGGTCGATTGAATATGGCGAATCCGATCTGATGGTTGGCTTAGCTTATACACGCGAGCGTGACGAGTATACCGACTACCTTTACTATGTGTACAAAAGCTGCCGCCCAGGGTTTTATGGTGATGCAAGCATCACAGACACCATAAATACCTATGAAGACCTTTACCAGCACCGCATCGGTTATGTTCGCGACAGTGCTTACTTCCCACGATTTGACAACGATGAGCAGCTTTTTAAAGTAAGCACGGCCCGCGAAGAGCAGCTACTACAGATGGTCTCGCGCGGTAATATTGAGCTACTCATTGGCACCGATTGCCAAGTCGATTACGAGCTCATGCAGCGTCCGGACTTGGGGCTAGCCAAGGCACCTTGGCAGCCAGCAGAGCGCATCGACCTTTATTATGGTTTCACCGAACAGCGTCAACTAGTAGCAGAAAAAGACAAAATTGAAGCGGCACTACAAGCCATGACAAATGATGGTTTTTTTGATGCTTTGTACAAGGAGTATTTCGGCGACCCAAACTAGCAAACAGGTGCTAGCCATCAGGTCTCAATCAAAAACGTGACCGGCCCATCGTTAACTAATGCAACAGCCATATTGGCCCCAAACTCGCCGGTTTCAACTTTACAAGGGTGGCGGCAACAAGTTTCAACAAATAAGTTAAATAAACGCTCCCCTTCTGCTGGGGGAGCGGCCGTGCTGAAGCTAGGCCGGCGACCTTTGCGCGTATCACCGGCCAAGGTAAACTGCGACACCACGAGTAGCTCGCCTTGCACATCTAGCAGCGAGCAGTTCATTTTGTCATCAGCGTCGGCGAACACCCGATAGTTCAACACTTTCTCTACTGCCTTATTAACCTTGGCCTCGTCATCACCTTTTTCCACCCCAACCAGCAATAACAATCCTTGGTTAATACTACCCACTATACGCTCATCCACCGTGACACTAGCGCTGCTAACTCGCTGCAATAAAACTTTCATAACCAAATTTATCCTAAACTGTGCAATGCTTACTTATTGCTGATTAGTTTACGGGTTTTGCTAGCCTAGCCAAAGCAGTGCAAAATCTGTTTCTTCTGGGCCTTGCTTTGCTGCTTCCCATTTTCAAGATGAGTTATTAGATGTTTTTATTAAGCGATCTGTTTCATAGCCAGCCAAATAAAGTTGCCGCCTTGGATTTGGGCTCCAACAGCTTCCATATGATTATTGCTGAACGCGAGCACGATACCTGGAAAGTCATCGATCGGCTAAAAGAGCCTGTTCGCCTAGGCTTCGGTTTGCAAGATGATGGTTCACTGAGTGATGACGCCCAGCAGCGTGCTTTAGAATGCTTGGCCCGTTTTGGTGAGCGACTCACCGACTTTCGCCGTGGCTCAGTCAAGGCCGTTGGCACTAAAACCTTGCGTGAAGTAGTAGATAGCGAGCAATTCCTAGCTAGCGCCGAACAAGCACTTGGACACCCTATTGAAATCATTTCTGGTGGCGAAGAAGCGCGCTTGATTTATTTAGGGGTGGTACATGGGTTGGCAAGTGTAGAGGGCAAACGACTTGTTTGTGATATTGGCGGAGGCTCAACTGAACTAATTGTTGGCAACGAGCGTTCGGTTCGCTACAAAGAGTCGTTATCAATGGGATGCGTGATGCTAACAAGGCGCTACTTTGATGATGGCAAAATTGACAAAAAGCGCGTTAAGCGAGCACTAACTTACTGCGCTCAACAGATTGAACCTGTACTAAAGCCTTTGCAACGTCATGATTGGGAGTCTGCCCTAGGGGCTTCTGGCACCATTAAAGCCGTCGCCAAAGTATGTGCTGCAATGGGCTTTTCGGAAGAAGGGGTCATCAGCAAAGCGGGGCTCGATCAAATTGTGCAAGCTGGGATCGATTCAGGTGATATCCACAATCTTGGTTTAAAGGGCCTAAATAGCGACCGAGAGCCTGTTTTTTACGGTGGCGCCTTGGTGCTCAAATCGGTCTTTGATGCGTTGAATATTGAGCAAATGCAGCCGTCTCCTATGGCTTTACGTGAAGGGCTGCTTTATGAGTTTTTGGGCCGCTTTGACAATTTTGATGTGCGCGATAGCGCCGTCATGAGCTTAAGCAAGCGCTTTCATGTCGACCAAGACCATGCCCAGCGTGTCGGTGACAGTGCCATTGCTTTATGGCAGCAGGTAAAAGAAGATTGGCAGATAGACGACCCAAGTGCTAAAAAATGGCTACACTGGGCAGCACAGTTATTTGAGATTGGCTTGGATATTAATCATTCAGGGTTTCATAAGCATAGCGCCTACATCATCGCCAACTCTGACATCGCAGGCTTTAGCCAACAGGAGCAGCAAGTACTAGCTGCTATGGTCAATGCGGCGCGCAAGAAATTCTCGCTTAAGTCACTTCCAATCACACAACAAGCACCAGAAGGGCTTTGGCAGCTGACGCTATTATTTCGCCTAGCGCTCACCCTTAACCGAGCGCGCAAATCCGATGAGCTGCATTTGCCAGGAATTACTGGCGAAGCAAAGGCGTTCACGCTGAGCTTTAACCCAGGCGAGCTTGAACAGTATCCTCTGCTTGCGGCCGATTTAATAAGCGAAGCAGAGATATTAGCTAGCGCCGGGATCGACCTGACGCTGGCATAAAAAAGGCGAGTCGTTATGACTCGCCTAGTTTTTTTGTTAGTTCTTCTACTAGCCGCGCATCAGCGCTTCAATATCGTCGGCTTCTTTTGGCACCTGTGCAGTAAGGTTTTCAGGCTCGGCTTCGGTCAATACCAAATCATCTTCAATGCGAATACCAATGCCACGGAACCCTTCTGGGGCGCGCTCGTCATTGGCCTGGATATAGATACCTGGCTCTACTGTGGTAACCATGCCAGGCTGCCACATACGCCATTCGCCATCAAGCTTGTAGCGGCCAACGTCATGAACGTCTAGACCAATGTGGTGACCCGTGCCGTGCATAAAGTAACGCGTATGGGCGCCCGACTCGATCAAACCATCCACATCACCTTGCAGTAGACCAAGATCCACCATGCCTTGAGTAAGGATACGAGTGGACTTTTCATGGAAAGTTTTGCAGTGGTTACCAATTTTTAGCTCGTCAATCGACGCCTTCATGGCTTCGAGCACAATGTCGTACACAGCGCGCTGCTCGCCCGTAAAGCGACCATTAACCGGGAACGTACGGGTGATATCGCCAGCATAGCCATGCACTTCAGCGCCAGCATCAATCAGCACTAAGTCACCATCGTTGATCGCTTTATTGTTTTCGATGTAGTGCAGAATGCAAGCATTAGCACCACCACCAACAATACTATTGTAGGCTGGGAAGCGCGCGCCTTGGCGTACAAACGTATGTAAAATTTCCGCTTCTAGCTGATATTCATAACAGCCAGGTTTAGCGGCCATCATGGCAGCAATATGGCCTTCGGCAGAAATACGCCCCGCCTCGCGCATAATCGCCAGCTCTTCAGGTGTTTTAACCAAGCGCATCTCATGGATGTAATCAGCCAAATCCAGCGTTGCTTCTGGCGCCGCGCTGCCACGGCGAATGCCTTTTGCTAGGGTTTCCATCCAATCGAACACACGATTGGCGAATGCTTTATTTTCATTTAGCGGGTAAGCAACGAACTCGGCGCCATCCATTAACTTAGGCAGCTCAGCATCTATTTGATCAATAGTGAAAGCTCGGTCGAAGCCATAAGCTTGTGTGGCACCTTCAGTACCAGCACGAAAACCTGTCCAAATTTCTGCTGCTGGGTCTTTTGGGCGAACAAACAGAATGCTCTCGCTGCTGTTGCCTTGCTTGCGCAATACCATCAAGGCATCTGGTTCGTTAAAGCCCGTTAAATACAAAAAATTACTGTGCTGGCGAAATGGGTACTCAGCATCATTATTGCGAATCAACTCTGGATTAGCCGGTAATACTGCAATCGTGTTATCTGGTAATTGCTCTAGTAACTCGGCGCGGCGCTCGGCGTGCCAACGGGCTGTTAACATTCTGCTCTCCTAGTGTTTATGTGTAGGGCTAGCTTTAGCTGATTCGTTTGATGATTGACGAGTCTCCATTGATAGCTGCAGTGCGATCATTTTTAAATGCTCAGCAACAATCAACAGGTCCTCTTCGTCTTCACCAGTTTCCTCTAGCTCAGCAACATCAATGCTGGCGATACGTTCTAAATCTTGTAAGAACTCACGTGTTTCACTGGTTAATGACTGCTCGGTCACACTGATGCCAAAACCACTAATAAAATGGCTCGACCATAGGCTCAGTGCACGCATGCGCTTGACCATAGTCTCGTCATCACTTGGCAACAGCGGTTCGTAAGACAAATCTGCTTCAACTAACCCTTTTGTAATCGCGCTCAAAAAATGCTCAACATCATGAGGGCGAACATTTGCTAGTTCTTCTTTACCAAGAATCTGGGCCAAAATGCGATAGGCAAGTGGACCTTCGAGCACTGCGCCACCGGCAACTAATCCGGACAGATACCCCTGCACTGCGCTTGGGTGCTCATTTGTTTGCAGTTCAACAAAGAGGTGTGAAACGTCGTCAAAGCTTGCTGCGGAGAATGCTTGCGCCATGCTGTTACCCTGTCAGATTAATAAAAGGCGAGAATAGCAAAAAAGGCCACGAGGCGACATTGACCACTGAAGATAGACGCCTTACATTAGCGTAAAGGGAAGAATAATAAACTTGCTGAGCGTGGCGCTTATAAGCAAGCCCTCGTCCTCATTGATAATTGGGTAACCACTAATGTCTGATCGAGACCTAAGCAGTCTGCCGTCGCGTCTAGAATCGTTGATTCAGCAGTATCACCAGATTGAGCTTGAGAACAAACGGCTGCGAGCGGAACGGGCGACTTGGGAAGCTGAGCGAACGCGTTTGCTCGAACAACACAATCGTTTAAGCCAAAAGTTAGAGCGCTACGGTAAGGATCATTCATAATGTCACAGCAATCGATCACCATTCGTCTACTTGGGCGTGAATATCGAGTCAGCTGCCCACCTGGTCAGGAGTCGTCGCTGCGCCGAGCGGCAGAAGAAGTGGAGCGCCGGATGAAAGCCCTGCGCAACTCTACTAATATGCCCGGCAGTGAACGCTTAGCAGTATTGGTGGCACTAAATCTTGCCCACGAGTTACAGACTGTTTCTAATCAGCCAAGTGGCGAACTTGGCCAGCGCGTTGTTCAACAGTTACACGAGCGCCTCGACGAAGTGCTTGGTGACGGCGAATTAGATTTATAAACACTCTGCTCCTACACTGAAAAATCAGCGTATATGACACTTATGTAACATTACTGTTACATACTTAACATTTAATGGGGTTCATATTCGGCAAGGAGCAGACGCATGTCAGAAGTAGAGAATCCTGAATTGTATTTCAACCGCGAGCTATCGCTTCTAGAGTTTCACGATCGTGTGTTAAGCCAAGCATTTGATGAGTCGGTACCATTGCTTGAGCGCTTACGCTTCTTGTGTATTTCGTCCACTAACCTTGATGAATTTTTTGAGGTTCGGGTAGGCGGGTTAAAAGAGCGCTATGAAGCAGGCGTTAACACGGCTGGCCCTGATGGCTTAACGCCTCACACAGCACTTGAGCGGATTGCCGTACGGGCGCATGAAATTGTTGATCGCCAGTATCAATGCTTAAACGAAGTACTACTCCCTGAGCTGCTTGAGCGTGGCGTGCATATTATTAAACGCGGGGACTGGTCGAAAGAGCAGTTTGCATGGCTTAAAGAGTACTTCAACTCTGAAGTATTGCCATTATTAAGCCCTATTGGTTTGGATCCTGCGCATCCTTTTCCACGCATCCTTAACAAGTCTCTCAACTTTATTGTGCAGTTATCGGGAAAAGATGCCTTTGGGCGCAATAGTGGCTTAGCCATTGTTCAATGCCCAAGAGCCCTGCCAGATGTAGTGGCCATTCCAAGCGAGATTAGCAATCGCGACGGGCATCAATTTGTGTTTATGTCATCGATCATCCACCAGTTTATGGATGAGTTATTCTTTGGCATGAAAGTAGATTCTTGCTATCAATTCCGCGTGACTCGCAATTCAGACTTGTTTGTTGATGAAGAAGAGACTGGCGATTTGCGACGAGCCATTGAAGGCGAACTGGTGTATCGCCAATATGGCGATGAAGTGAGGCTTGAGTTAGCCCAAAACTGCCCTGACGAAATGGTCGAGTTTTTAAGCAATAAGTTTGAGGTAACCGAGCAAGATCTTTACCGTGTAGACGGCCCAGTTAATCTTAATCGTCTCACTCAAGTCATTGACTTGGTCAATGACGAATCAATGCTCTACCCACCATTTTCATTAAATGTACCAAAGCAGCTAAAGCGCTATCGCAATATTTTCCAAGCCATCAGCAAGCAAGATATTTTGCTACACCACCCTTACGACAGCTTTAAAGTGGTGGTTGAACTGATTCGACAAGCAGCAAAAGACTCCGATGTGGTGGCAATCAAACAAACGCTATATCGCACCGGGCCAGACTCAGTCATTGTTGATGCGCTTGTCGCTGCCGCAAAGGCTGGTAAAGAAGTTACGGTCGTTATTGAGTTACGTGCTCGCTTTGACGAAGAGGCTAACGTTGCCTTAGCTGAGAAGCTACAGGAAGTAGGGATTCACGTGGTATACGGTGTGGTTGGCTATAAAACACATGCAAAAATGCTGCTGGTTGCGCGCCGTGAAAAGAATAAGTTAAAGCACTATGTGCACCTTGGCACTGGCAACTATCACCCAAAAACAGCCAAGATTTACACCGACTATGGTTTGCTAACAGCAAACCGCGCCATGGGTGAAGATGTTTATCGAGTATTCCTGCAACTTACTAGCCTTGGCAAGGTGAGTAAGCTAGAAGCCTTGTACCAATCGCCGTTCACCTTGCACAAAAGCATGATGAACCTGATTGACCGAGAGATTCACAATGCCAAAGCGGGCAAACCAGCGTTTATTTTGGCCAAGATGAACTCGTTGTACGAAAAAGCGCTAGTCGATAAGCTTTATGAAGCGAGCCAAGCAGGCGTGCAGATCGATTTAATTGTACGCGGGGTGTGTCAAATTCGCCCTGGTATTGAAGGCTTGTCAGATAACATTCGTGTACGTTCTATTGTGGGCAGATTATTAGAGCACACCCGTGCATTTTGCTTTGGTAATGACAACAGTCCAGAAGTGATTTGCGCTAGCGCTGATTGGATGACGCGCAATATGTTCGATCGTGTGGAAACAGGGTTCCCAATATTGCTGAAAAAACACCGCGACCGAATCATCAACGAACTGCGCCTTTACATGGCTGACAACGTTAATGCCTATACGCTAAACAGTGACGGCACCTACAGCAAAGTAAGTGAACCGGACTTGGATCCAATCTGTGCCCAAGAGCTGTTGCTTGAAGGCAACAACCCGATTGTTAATTCGTAGATTCAATAGCGTATTGCTCGAGCACAGACAAGCTTATGTGCTCGAGCACTGTCGCATTAGTGGCCGCTAGTTTTACTGGCGGCGCCACCCCTGCATCATGCGCTTGCAACCAACGAAGCGCGCATAAACACCAATAGTCACCTGGCCTTAAGCCGGCAAACCCCATCTCTGGCCGAGGGGTAACCAAATCATTTCCGTTAGCAAAGCTGTAGGTTAAAAATGCCTCAGTCACCTGCGCACAAACTGTGTGCTGACCAATATCCGGCTGGCCAGTATTACAGCAGCCATCGCGAAAAAAACCTGTTAACGGTGAAAAGCTACAAACCGCAAGCGGCTCGCCTAATACATTAAGCGCCATCGTTCACTCCTCTGATGGAAACAAACCCATGAATGGTAAGAGTACTAACACGCATGTGATTTAGATCGCAAGATTACTTTTCATACAGGTTGCAAAAGTGGCCAAGTGTTAACGACTGCACATTACCAATCGGTTATCTAGCGGTAAGGTAGCAGCATCGAAAGAATAATAATTGGAGAACACTATGCGCAAACTAGGATTCGGCCTGCTGCCCATTGCTGCTGCCATGGCATTAACAACCGGCTGCCAAGTAAACTACGATGGCCAAAACATCATTGTGACCACGCCAACCACTACGCCAACTTCGTTGCCAACGGAAGTACCGACTGCTACGCCAACACAAGTGCCAACAGCGACGCCTACTGCTACCCCAACACAAGCACCAACGGCAACACCTACTGCTATCCCAACACAAGCACCAACGGCAACACCTACTGCTACGCCAACACAAGCACCAACGGCAACACCTACTGCTACGCCAACACAAGCACCAACGGCAACACCTACTGCTACCCCAACACAAGCACCAACGGCAACACCTACTGCGACACCAACACAAGCACCAACGGCAACGCCGACTGCTACCCCAACACAAGCACCAACGGCAACACCGACTGCCACACCAGTGCCGGATTGTGACTACCCAGAGTGGAAGCAAGCGGACTTCCGTAACTATTCTGTTGGCAGCATAGTGACCCACAATGGTCAGCAATATCGCCTAACTGATATCAGCAATGCCCACGTTGCACCAGACCACCCGTCTGCTAACGGCTGGGAAGTAGTAAGCGTTTGTGATGCACCTACAAATCCAGGTGTCACACCAGGTGTAACAAGCACGCCTACGGTAACGCCAACTGCACCAATTAGCACAGGCATTCCGAACGCTAAGCTGCCTAAACGCACGCTAGTCGGCTACTGGCACAACTTCGAAAACGGCTCGGGTTACATTCCATTGGCAGATGTTAGCCGTGACTGGGACATCATTAATATCTCGTTTGCTATCGACAAACGTGGCGGCGCCTTAGGCGAAGTGGATTTTGAGCTGTGTCCAAAACTTGAGTGTGCGAACGTTGAATCGGATGCTGAGTTCCGCGCCGCAGTAAAACAGCTGCAGAGTGAAGGCAAAATTGTATTGCTATCGCTTGGTGGCGCCAATGTGCACTTGTCATTGGATACACCTGAAGCGCGAGACCACTTCATTCGCACCATGGGCGACATTATCGCTGATTATGGCTTTAATGGTATGGACATCGACCTTGAAGGTGGCTCACTTAATATGACCGCCGGCGACACCATTGCCGAAGCCAAAACACCAAACATTGTTCACTTAATTGAAGCAACCAAAGCACTAGAAACACGCTTTGGTTCTGACAACTTTATCCTAACCATGGCGCCAGAAACGGCCTACGTGCAGGGTGGTTATGCTAACTTTGGTGGTATTTGGGGCGCTTATTTACCGTTGATTCACGGCCTACGTGAAGAGCTCGATTTATTGCATGTTCAGCACTACAACACTGGCACCCTAACCGGTACAGATGGCAATATTTACTCGCCTGGTTCAGTTGATTTCCACGTTGCACTAACCGATATGATGATTACCGGTTTTGATGCGGGGATGAATGCCAATAACCACTTCCCTGGCTTGCGCCCTGACCAAATGGCCTTTGGCTTGCCATCAGGCAACCGCTCAGCGTCAAGTGGCTTTACCTCAACACAGGTGGCTCAAGATGCGGTTAGCTGCTTGGTGAATGGCACTAAATGTGGCAATTATAAACCAGCGCAAACCTACCCTGAGTTTAGAGGCTTGATGACTTGGTCAATTAACTGGGATCGTCATGATGGTTATAACTTTAGTAAACCACACCGCCAGTTCCTAGACTCATTAAACTAATCTAGTGAGCCAATCTAGAACCATTAAAAAGCCCTCAATTTTGAGGGCTTTCTTGTTCCGACATACCGATCGCAAACCTTATGGTTCGTACCAGCCATCTAACCCTTCTTGCAAGCGAGCTGCGCCAGCTTCGGGTGAAATCTCACCATTAATCACACCAGCACTAACCGCCCAAAGTTCACGCTCTAGGTTTGGCTCGCCACGCGATAAAATTTGATAGCTGTTACGAATGGTTGAGCCACACTCCACGCGCCAGTTAATCATAGTATTCGCTACTGGGTCGTCGACTTTGATGACATGGCTAGATAATGAGAAAAAGCCTGGCAATGCGTTTGAATATAACTCGGCAAATTCTTTGCCAGACATCCAGTTCAGGAAGGTTTGTGCTTCTTCACTATTCGCCGAATTAGCATTGATCCCCATACCAATATCAGTGTGATCACTGATATAACAGCGGTCACCATCGTTCTCTACCGGGGGCGCAAAAGCTGAAAAATTCACCTTGCCATTAAACGTAGCAATATCCCATGAACCCGCTGGATAGATTGCCGCTTCACCGTTGGCGAACATTGCTTGGGCATCGCCATAACCACGGCTAGCAAAACCTTCACCAAGATAATCACCCCACCCTGCTAATCTTTGTAGCGTTTTGACGTATGCTTCATCGGTGAACTTGTCGTCACCATCTAGCAGTGCAAACCGGCCGTCTTCACCCTTCCAATAATTCGGACCGATATTTTGGAAGCCCATTGTAGCGGCCTCCCATTGATCAGCAGTCCCCATCGCCATTGGCGTAATGCCAGCATCTTTTACCGCTGCCAACACAGCATCAAACTCAGCCTGCGTAGTAGGTGGCGTTAACCCTAACTGATTAAAAATATCTTGGTTGTAAAAGAAGCCGTGCACAACCGACGCCATTGGCAGGCAAAACGTGGTAAAACCATCATCTGTTTGCCAAGCGCTGCGAGCAAAACCTTGGAAGTTTACAATGCCATTGAGCGCGGTTAAATCTTGCAGGTGACCATCGTTGTATAAACCCAACGACACATCAAATGGGCGGCAAGTGATTAGGTCACCGGCGCTGCCATTTTCAAGCCTCGTGCGCAACTCAGAATCATAATCTGCTGGCGCGACCGGATCGAAGGTGACTTCTATATCAGGATACTGGGCGTTGAACGCCGGAATCAGAACATCTTGCCAAATAGCGGCATCGTCCGTGCGCCAGCTTTCAATCTTAAGCTGGCCGGCGATAACTGGTGACGCTGCGAGTAAAATGCTAGCAGCAAGTGTGAGTTGTTTCATACGAACCTCGAATTTGGTTGGCGTGCTAAATAAGACTAGACGCCACCCCTTATTAGAGGTCGGTTAGATCATCACATGAAACAAAATGACACTCGCCGACAAAAAAATATAGCTCGATACTAAGAAATCAGTGCCAGTGTACCGAACACAGCAAACAGCAGTGCTGCGACGATATTAATTAAACGCAAGGGTATCTTTTTGATTAGCCATTCACCCGCCCAAATCACCGGCAGGTTGGCAGCCAACATGCCCAATGTCGTGCCAATAGATACCAGCACAATACTGTTGTATTCAGCTGCTAGTAACACCGTGGCAACCTGGGTTTTATCGCCAATTTCAGCAAAGAAGAATAACAAGGTCGTGGCGATAAAAGCGCCATACTGATCATATTTGCCTGAGGCGTCTTCATCCTTATCTGGAATCAGCATCCATAGCGCTACGGCAAAAAAACTAGCCGCAAGTACCCAGCGTAACCAGTCCTCTGGCAAGGCCGAACCCGCAAACGCACCAATGGCAGCGGAAGCAAAATGATTTAACACTGTTGCAACAAGAATGCCGCTTACAATCGCGAGTTTATTGCGGAATTTTGCCGCTAAAACCAGGGCTAATAGCTGGGTTTTATCGCCCATCTCGGCGATGGTGACGGCAATCGTTGAAGTGATTAAGGGTTCCATTGTCTATACTCGTGGCGGGATTCTTAAACCATAAGGTAACGCTCCTGCCCGCCTGTTCAGAAGTCATTACCTTAGGTCTCGTCAATCGCCTGCCTTAAGCAAACAACGGGTAAACCATGAGCATGAGGCTCAACTATGTTGACTTACCCACAAGAGGGACTTGTAGACTACTCCCCTAAAGCGATGTCGATAATACCTCTGCCATACCAAGTTTGCAAATATCTTGCATAACTTTGCGACTGAATCAGCTACAATAAGGCTGAACGCCGCAATGGCATCATTTAGAAAATTTGGAAAGCAATAGTGAAGCAATTTAACTTACATGAACGCCTGCAAAAAGCCTGTGACCAACTAGGTTATGAAGCACCAACCAAGGTTCAACAAGCTGCCATTCCAGAGGCATTAACAGGTAATGATCTGTATGTAATTGCACAGACCGGTAGTGGTAAAACGGCCGCGTTCATCATTCCACTATTGCAGCAATGGCTAAACCGCGAAGAGAAAGACGGCGAAGTTCGCGCGCTGATTTTACTTCCCACTCGTGAGCTAGCTCGCCAAACATTAGAGCAGTTTGAAGCACTAGCACAATTTACCTTTGCCAAAGCCATGTTGCTGACCGGTGGCGAACCACTGAAGCGCCAGCAAGCTGAGTTACGCCGCCGTTACGATGTCATCATAGCCACACCAGGGCGCTTAGTTGAACACATCGAAAAAGGCAGCGTTTGGTTAGACAAAGTGGAAACGCTAGTTTATGACGAAGCTGATCGCATGATGGACTTCGGCTTTGCTGAAGACCTCGACATGATTTCAAAAGCCTGCAAAGGTAAACCACAAACGCTGATGTTCTCCGCAACAACCGGTGGCAAAGCGCTAAGCGACACGGTTAAAAACGTGTTGGACAACCCTAAACGTTTGTTTATCAATAATCGCGACGAACTTAGCGCAACCACAGTACAGCAAATTATGACGTCTGATCACGAAGCGCATAAAACAGAACAAACCATTTGGCTTTGCAAAAACAAAGAATACCGCCGCGGCATTATCTTCACCAATACCCGAGATGGCGCCGAGCGTTTGTATGGCAAGCTGTCGCAAGAAGAAGGTATTAAGGTCTACATCATTCACGGCGAAAAAGACCACAAAGCGCGCAAAGAGACCATCAACCGTTTCAGCAGTGCTAACAATGTTGTACTGATTGCCACAGATGTTGCTGCGCGAGGCTTAGATGTTGAAGGCCTCGACATGGTGATCAACTATGATATGCCACGCAAAGGCGATGATTACGTTCACCGCATTGGCCGCACCGGCCGTAACGGTGAAGAAGGCTTGGCAATCACACTGATTACTCACCTAGATTGGAACCTAATGATCAGCATCGAGCGCTACTTAAAGCAGAAGTTTGAGCGCTCACACATCGATGGTTTAAAAGCACGCTACCAAGGCCCGAAAAACATGAAAGCATCGGGCCGTGCTGCAGGTAAAAAGAAAAAAGTCGACAAGAAGGGCGCAGGTAAAAAGGTGGTTGCTGGCAAGTCGAACAAAAAAGTGGGTGGTGGCAAGCGCCCAAGTGGCAAGCACCCAGAGAAGAAACCAAAACGCCAAATTGAAGAAGGCATTGCTAAGGTAAGTAACGATGGCTCAATGCCATTACGCCGCCGTAAAAAGCCAGAGTAAGCAACCGAAAGTCTTAACAGGTGTAGCGCCGCTGGCTTAACTGCGGCGCCACAGCCTCACTAACATAAAATTTATATTTTTAAATTAACCATAAATATAAAATTATATTTATAGAATGCCAAAAAAATCTATTTTTTATAAATAAGCTTTCTGGGCTTCACCGACAATTTATAAGTAACATCCATATTGAAGTCATCTCCTGCACCGGCTGTTATCCTGATTGTATGCTGCCCTTGCGGGAGGGGCGGCAATAACTTCCACATGCCTTTAACGGTCATATTCACCTCACTGGCCGTTTCGGTAACAGGATTTCCACTAACGCCTGCAACGGGAAAGGCCTGATCTATGATGATTTCCTCGCCGGCTACTTCTTCATCGTTTACCAATAAACGGCCATGGTAGGTGTCATAACCTTCTACTTCATACCCCTCATACAGCCAGATGTTAAAAATAGGGACAAACAACTTGGTTTTTGATGCCACGGCACATTTGCGCGTCACGGTCTCGCCGAACGATCCAGCAAGAAACCAAACATCGTTGGGCTGATTTAAGTGTGCCCAAGCGCCAGAGGTGTCAACAATTGCACTTTTAGCATAACGAGTAGAAGCCGCCCACTGCAGCCAGCGGGCTGCATACCAATGTGCAGATCCACTTGGGAAGGGCTGCGCAACAGTTTCTGGTTTGCCTAACAGGCGACTGAGATAGCTCATTAAGGCTCCTAGCTTAATGCATAAAGCGGATACGCTACTACATTGCCCTGTGCCAAACAATTATATGCCTGTTGCGCCGCTTAACCACTTGGCAGTCGGGGTGGCGCGTTTTGGCTGTTTTTCTCGATCGTGTTAATTTATCGCAACCCAATCACCGAGGATCAGAAAATGAACGATCAAACCGGCAGTACCTTTGAGGAAGTATTCTCTAACCATGAGCATGGCCCTGGCTGTGGCTGCAGCAGCCACCAACAGGCTGGCACTTTTCAGCGCGAGACACCTAAAGTTGGTCGCAACGACCCATGCCCGTGCAATAGCGGCAAGAAGTTTAAGAAGTGTTGTGCTTAATATGAAAGAAATGCCGAGTGCATAACACCCGGCATTAGAGGGTAGTGTAGCGCTAGTAAAGCGACTGCTCAGGCCACACCAGCCACAAGCCAGTGACTAATGCTGCACCAACTAGTACAGCAAAAACTGCTGCCTGAGCGACCAGCGGCCTATTACGCAGCAACAGTGTTGCCCATACTATTGCTGGCAGCGCGACAGCAATCGCGGCAGTGCCCGATAAGTGGTAAGCACTGAGTGCTAGCCAAGCAGCTGGCAGCTGAGCAGCAAGCAATGTGGCTTGACTTAGGTTACGAAGCGTTGGCTGCAACATACCAGCAAGCCAAATGAACGCCGCCCCAGTGGCCAGCGCACCAAGCATTTGCGCCATTTTAATGCTGCCACCTAGGCCAACAATTGGCGCTAGCAGTGCAATACTAGCGACCAGTACAGTAAATACCCAATGCTTGTCAGCTTTGGTACTTGTTGGCACGAGCAACAAGCTACTTGGCACAACCAACATCAGCACATGTACTATCCAAGCTAGCGGCTCAATGCTGTCGGCGAAGCGTCTAACCAAAAACAATGCCACGGCCTGTGAGGTGGCAATTAGGGCGATCACTGCCCACTTTTTTGCTTGTATTTGGCTGAGCGCAACCGATGCGCATGCCAGCAACGCCATTAACCAAAAACCATCTAACATGGCTAAGTTAGTGATTGTGACACCTTCTAACCAAACGGTGGCCAACAACGCAACCGCAATCGGTAGCAGCGCAAGCAACCAAGTAAAGCGCTGACTCACTAGCAACAGCGCAATACTCAACACACCTGGTGCAATGATGGTTGGCAGCAACAACTGCATGTTCATTACTGACGAATACCTTCGATGAACACCTTGATGTAGGTTTCATCTGAAACACCAGGAATAAAGTAGTCCATGCCAAATTCACTGCGGTTGATCGTTGTTTCCGCCACTAGTCCGTGGCGGTAACCACCCCAAGGGTCCTCGCCTTCACCGATTTTGGTCACCTCAAACTCGACTGGTAACGTTTCACCAAGCATGGTCATTTCGCCCATCAGCGTGCCTCGCTCGGCATCCCCTTCAAAGCCAGTGCTAGTAAAGGTGATTTCTGGGTACTGGCGCGCGTCGAAGAAGTCGGGACTGCGCAAATGCTTGTCACGATCCTCATGATTAGTATCTATGCTGCTTGTTTCGATGGTGAGCGACACTTCAATGTCAGACATGTCGTCTTCGTTAAAGGAATAGCTGCCGCTGAACTCGTTAAAACGACCTGGTGTTAGCGACACACCTAGGTGGCCAATCTCAAACGTTACTGCCGAGTGGCTATGATCGATTTGGTAATCAACGGCGAAAGCAGATGTTGTCACGGCGCTGATAGCTGCAATAAGAGCTAGTTTTTTCATAATTTTTTCCTCAATTCGATAATGTTTATCTACAACGGATGCAGCTTAGCCAGAGTTAAATTAGAAATAATCAGCTAGAATGAAAAAGAACTTTCTTCATATTAGAAAAAATGGATCATTTAGAATCGATTAATGCCTTTTGCAAGGTGGTAGAAACTGGTGGGTTTAGCAGCGCTGCTAACAAGCTTGATACTAGTGTTGCTAGAGTGAGCAAGCTGGTAACAGAGTTAGAATCGCGCTTGGGTGCAAGGCTGTTACACCGCACAACACGATCAGTCAGTACCACAGAAATTGGCGAGCATTATTATCATAGCATTCAGCCTGTGGTCAGGGAGATCGCCGACGTTGAGTCGAACTTAAGCCACTTAACCGAGCAAGTCTCGGGCAAGCTCAAAGTAGCACTGCCCCTAGATTATGGCCGCATAGTGGTTGCACCTCTGATGGCAGAGTTCTGCAAGCTCTATCCGCATATAAAGCTAGAACTAGCATTCAATGATGCTCATACCGATCTAGTGAATGGTGGCTTCGACTTAGCCATTAGAATCAGCAAGCTAAAAGACTCGTCGCTGATCGCTAGGCCTATCAGCCAAATGAAGTTAATTGCCGCAGCCAGCCCAAGTTATCTTGCCCAGCGTGGTGCCATTGAGCACCCCGAAGCTTTACGCCAGCACGACTGCATTTGCTACACCGTGCCAACCACCGTCAACAATTGGCACTTCTACCTTGGCAAGCAAGAGTTCGATGTGACGGTACAAGCTAAAATTGGCGTAAACAATGGTGATGCGGCAGCTCAACTAGCAACAAAAAGCTGTGGAGTCATTTTACAGCCAGACTTTATCGTGCAACCTTATTTAGACAGTGGCGAGCTAGTACCCGTGTTATCAAACTACAGCAGCCGCAGCTTTGATGTTTATGCAGCCTACCCAGCACGCCAATTCGTGCCGTTTAAAGTGCAAAAGCTGATTGAGTTCTTGCGAGCTGGGCTGAGAAGAGATTATTGAGGTGCAGTGTTGCTACTTTTCCGAAAGGCCACAGGTGTCACACCAACCTCTTTTCTAAAAGCATTGTAAAACGCCGAGCGAGAATTAAAGCCCACTCGCAGCGCGATATCCAGAACAGTGTTCTCACTGTCTTTCAACTGCTGCTTCGCCGCAGCAATTCTGCACGTATTAACAAACCCATAAAAACTTGTGTTTAGCTGCTTAGAAAACGCCTGCGACAAGTAGTGTGCGGAAATGCCTAGATGACTAGCAAGATCAGCAGCAGAAAAATCTGGGTTTAGGTACAACTGTTGCCCCCTGACCGCGGCAGTAATTTTTTGGGCGATTTGCGCAAGCCTTTCGTCGCTCAACGCTGAGTTGGCATAAAGCGTTTGGTCACTGCCACCGACAACTATTTCTGCTTTCGCTTCCACTCCACCTTTTTCAGGCAAGGACGCTCCAGGGAAAACAGGCTTTTGCTGAATCGAGTTTAAGCTAAAGAACCAAACGATGATTAGTACCAAAAACTCCACACCCCAGCTATGAACGTAAAACCTAGAGAGGGCATCTTCAGCTAAAAGCGCAGTCAAGCTATACAGCCAAGTAAAACATATCAGCGCAACAAACCACGCGAACCAATTGAGTGTTTTACCACTAAAGTTAGAAAAGCTTTCGATTAGTTTCTGTTGGTAAACCCTGCTTACAGAGATTATATTAATGATGTATAAAATACTAATGAGGATCCATACAATAAATAACACACCAAAGAACAACGCATTGATAATCAACCATATTGAACTATTTGCGTCGCCAAAGAACATGGCTTCAAAGTCTCCTTGCGGCATAAATAAAATAGAAAGCGATAGCACCATTGCTATTGCAGTTGGCACAACATGTAAAATCACCGACTTACGTTGCAGAACTATCTTATTATTAACAATTTGATTGCCCACCAAGAACTGCTGATAAAAGAAAACCAGTGGTAGCATCAAATAAAACACCGTCGGGATCGACGCAATGAACAGTTTGGCAAAGACACTACCCTCCACCATCAGGTTGTTGCCCAAGCTCAACCAGGTGAACAACAATACAATGACAGCAATGATCATCGACAATTGCCCACGCTCGCCCTGCAATAGCAACCGTGACAAACACAACAAGCACATACCTAATGTAACGCCCGAAAGCATGTCTCCCCTCCCCAAACACTAACCCGTCAAAACGCTGTCCTTCTCACTTGGACAGGACGAAAACCCCAGTACTAGAGGCTAAGTTAACTGTCATCGAATGAGCGCCGCTTGTTTTGAAAAAGACAACAAGGTACTTGCAAACCAGAACATAACGACAGTGAGCAACCAGATGAAAAACCATACTAACATGATCACCCAAAACAAACTTGCGGCCGCTTCGCTTTTGCTAATGGCATTAAGCTACATGACCCTTATGGTTATATATGGCGCTATCTTAGTGATGCCTGAGGGGCTGAGTGATGTTGAAAAATTAGCCTTTTCTGCTGAACATGCAGGTTTAATCAACTTTACCTATATCGCCGGCTATATACTATTTTCAGTTTTTTTGGTGCTAGTAAACATTGCCACAAAGAGCATTATGGAAGTTGAATCTGAGTTATTAGCCAAAGCTACGCATGCATTTGGCTTAATATGGGCAGTGCTATTGGTTTCAGCAGGCTTAATTGCTATCAGCAGCACTAACCTAATTGCCAACAATGTCTTAGCCATCGATACGGCTTTGGCTTATTACCATACCTCTAACCTGTTAACTGAAGCTCTAGGTGGCGGCATTGAGTTCATCGGTGGTGCTTGGATATTATTGATTGGCGCTTTCGGATTTTATACTCGCGCATTTGGTCGTCTATTTTCAGGATTTAGTTTTCTGAAAGGGGCGATTGGCATCGCTACGCTCTTCTCAACCGAAATGGTGTTGAGAGTTGCCTTTGGACTAACAGGTGTTATTTGGTTTATCTGGTTTGCGATTGCGTTGTTGCAGTACAACAAACAAGTCAAAGCAGTTTAAGCTTGCACTCCTGCCCAACTACGCGTTGGGCAATCTTAAGCCGCTGAAGCCTAGCCTTACTTGTTTAACTTTAAACGTTAACGATTTGGTGGCTTAGGTAACTGTTTTCCATTTAACAGGTTATGGCAAATTACCCAGAAACTAACCTTCTTCTTTCTGCCTGAAGATTGATCGAGAGGGTACGCACTTTCTATATGGAATCTTAGCTTTCCTCTTTCCTTCCATGTTCTATAAACAACCTGGTACTCAACACTATTACCTTCATCGTCGGTCAATTTGCAACTGCAATACCGACTGTAACCACCGTGATAACAAAATTGATCTGGCAAAGTTCTGATAATTTCGGGTAAGAAATGAGAGAGCCTATATCGCCTTTCATCAAACACCCGTCTATCAGGAGGATAATTGTATATTTGTTCAGCAGGAACAACTTCACCTGTCTTTATCGACCGAGTAAAAACATGGTGGGAATACGTAAAATAAATTAGGTAGCGTTCTTCACGCGTAGGATGTGCAAATGTGTGTGCAACAGAGTCTAAGTGATCAAGAGGGTAGTCTTCATGCTTTGAAGAAAAAGCTTTCCAGTGTTGCACTGGTCTATCTGGTAGATTAAACGATTTTCGAGCGACCAAACTAGAAACACTATCCCTTAAAAGTAACAAAGGCTCCATCGTGGGAGCCTTCGCCAAGGAAACCTTGGATTCAGAACGCCTTCACCGGACACAGCCTCGACCTGTCAAACAGGTAGCGCGATGTCATGCCGAAACATGTCTGCTACATCGATAACGTAAATATAGCGAACATAGCGGACCTCGAATATTCAATAATTCTTAACGAACAAAGCACAGTGTTTATCGGAAGATTACGGGTAAAATGGAACTATCGAGAAAAATTTTAGCACATTAAAGCTCATTGAATTAGCAAACACTTGTAACTAGAAAACCACTATTACTGACAACCCATTGGACGTTATAGTCGAACAACTTCACGCCATACTCTCGCCCTTCTTCTCTTTGATAAGCAGGGCGAGGGTCTTGGCTTAGCACTTCACGAATGACGGTACTTATATAGGCACCGTCTTTTGCCTTTTTCAGCGTCTGCGCTACTTCTTCACTAAAGCTGACCTCTACCGATTTTGGCGCTTCGCTGGCAAAACCACTGTCAGCTTCTTTTACGGCATCAACATAGGCAATGTAGGGTTTAATATCAACAATTGGCGTCCCATCCAGTAGATCAGCCCCAGCAACGTCGATTATGACTTGGCCTTTCGCTTGTTTGATATCCAGCAGCTCAACAACCGATAAACCAAGTGGGTTAGGCCTAAAGGTGCTGCGACTGGCAAACACACCCACCTTCTTATTGCCGCCCAAGCGCGGTGGGCGAATCATTTCCTTCATTGGTGTATCAAGGTGCTGATGGAAGATAAAGCTCAGCCAAATATGACTAAACTCGTGTAAGCCTTGCACAGAGTTCAGCGAAAATCGTTTATCTAAAACCACCTGCGAGCGCACCGACGGTGCCAAACTAGGTTGGCGTGGAATAGCGAACTTCTCTTTATAAGGGCTAGAAATACGCCCAACAGTTTCGAAGCTGAATGTCATATGAGGTTACTCAACAACTAGCATTGTTATCAATTATGCACACCTACTCATCACAAGGAACTAATCAAGTGACGCTTTGCCTTACACATCCTGATTAAAAAGCGCACGTAGTGTCAGCTTTTCTTACAGTTTAGTGACCACAAAAAGCAGAGATACGAGAAACAGTGGCCGTTGAAACTGGCACACCAATTGCTGCAAACCTAGACCAGACCAAATTAAGAATAAGTCATAATGAAAACCAAGTTATTCACATTACTAGCATTGGCGTCAACCACTCTCCTAGGCCAAGCCGCCGTCATTGAGGGCGTATTTACCGGTACGATTACTTCCTCTTACGACCATTACAATACCCTAGGGTTTGGCACCAACAATGGTGCTCTTGTAGGTGAGACTGTTTTGGGGTCTTTCTCAATCGATTTGGAGACAATTCCTAGTGACAGTAGCCCTTCTGATCTGTATGGCAATTATGACGAACCGACTAGTGCTGATTGGCTAAAAATTTCTGTAGCGACTAGCTTTGGCCATGATTTTCAAAGCAGTAACTTCGATAAGAGCCCAGGGCGCCCTGCTTACGAGAGCCTTTATGCTTCAGACCTAAGCCATTTAGATTTTGGGTACGATAGCCTTATGTTTCGAGACGAGGCTTGGTCTTCTAGTGGGATAAGCTCACTAGCCCTCAATCTACGAGCAGAGCGTTCCGAGGGTAGCTTTTTAAGCTCTGACGAAATGCCTCTCTCAGCGAAACTAGATTTATCGAAAATCTCGCAGAGTTTCGGTACAGCTAGTAGAAGTAATCATGGCGTGGAAAAATGGGGTTACCAATTTGAACTGGCATCAATGGAGTGGGATACCGTTGGACTGCCAAGCGCAGCTGTTACAGAGCCAGCCTCAGTAGCCATTGCAGGCATAGGTTTACTGGGCTTAGTCGCGGCGCGACGACGCCGAAAAGACTAATGCCGTTGTGAGGCGATAATGTCAGAGCATCGCCTCACAACATTGACACTTATCTGTTGACGTCAATCATCACCTCTAAAAACCACATAAAAGCTGTGGAAATGTAAGTCTTACAAACACCGTTCAAACATTGCTGTTTAGACAGAAAATCCGACGTAAAAAAACCAAGTTTGTAAGGCTTCTATAACAATCCTCCTGCTAGGATGTAGTTAACTATTTACAAAATCGCTTGATTTGCGCTTTTTTTGTGCATTTTACCGGCAAAAAAACCGGATTTTTACAAAAATGTCGTAAGTGAAATTTCTTGACTATTTGTTTAGATCACGTCATATAAACGCCACTTTTGTACGAAGGAGTCTCAGAAATGACTGCCCAAAACGAAGCATTGCGTAACAATATCAGCATGCTAGGCGAGTTACTTGGCCAAACAATCGCAACCCACCAGGGCCAGGATGTATTGGACCGAGTTGAGTCCATTCGTCAACTTGCCAAATCTTCGCGCAATGGCGACGAAGCGGCTCGTGAAGAGCTAATGAACACGCTCAAAGATCTGCCCGACGAACAACTGCTGCCGGTCACCCGTGCATTTTCGCAGTTTTTGAACTTGGCAAACATTGCCGAGCAGCACCACGATATCTCACGTTTTTGTGCTGATGGCGCTTGCACACCAGACCCAATTAGCAGCCTAATTGCCAAGCTGCGCAATGAGCGCATCGACCTTAACGATATTGATGCAGCGGTACAAGCGTTACAGATGGAGCTTGTGTTAACAGCGCACCCAACTGAAGTGACCCGCCGCACGGTTATTAACAAGCACGTTCAAATGGCAGACTGCCTGATGAACCTTGAGCTTGGTGATATTACCGAGCGTGAGCGCGCATATTGGACCGACAAGTTAGATCGCTTAATTGCGCAAACTTGGAACACTAATGAGTTCCGCTCAAAGCGCCCAACACCTGTAGACGAAGCCAAGTGGGGCTTCGCGGTGATCGAAAATACCTTGTGGTATGCCGTCCCTGAGTTTATTCGTGAACTAGACGAGCGCTTAAACAGTGAGCTTGGCATTAAACTGCCCGTTGATGCTGCACCAGTAAAAATTGGTAGCTGGATGGGTGGCGACCGCGATGGCAACCCATTTGTGACTCATAAGGTAACCAAAGAAGTGCTGCTAACCGCCCGCTGGATGGCAGTCGATATGTATATCCGCGACTTTAAAACGCTTCGTGATGAGCTATCGGTTAGCGCTTGTAATGATGCCGTGAAAGAAGCGGTTGGCGATGCGGCTGAGCCATACTGGACCATTCTTAACGAGTTGAGCCGCAAGTTGCGCAGCACTCGCGAATGGTTAACCGGCGAGCTGACTGGCAACCCATCGCATGGTGAAGACATAATCAACCGCGATGCGCAGCTGATGGAGCCTTTACGCCTTTGCTATGACTCGCTAGTAGAAGTAGGCCTCGAAAAAATAGCTAACGGCGGTTTGCTAGACATGATTCGCCGCGTGGCCGCCTTTGGTGTGAACCTAGTGAAGCTAGATATTCGCCAAGACAGTGAGCGCCACCTTGATGCCATTGCTGAGATTACTCGCACACTTGGCTTGGGCGATTACTCACAATGGAGCGAAGAAGACAAACAAGCCTTCTTGATCAACGAATTGAATTCGCGCCGCCCATTGCTACCAAACGATTGGGAGCCAAGCGAAGATACACAAGAAGTGCTAGACACCTGCGAAGTGATCGCTAACACTGACCCGAACGCACTAGGTATCTACATTATCTCGATGGCACGCCAGCCGTCAGACGTACTAGCAGTACAACTATTACTGAAAGAAGCAGGCTGCAAGTTTAAGATTCCAGTCGCGCCATTGTTCGAGACGCTAGACGACTTAAACCGCTCTGAAGAGGTGATCTCGAAGCTACTATCAATTGACTGGTACCGTGGCTACATTGACGGCGAACAGCACGTGATGATTGGCTACTCAGACTCAGCCAAAGACGCCGGTATGTTTGCCGCCACTTGGGCTCAGTACAAGGCGCAAGAAGCATTAGTTGCTATTGGCGAAGAGAACAACATCGACGTGGTTCTGTTCCACGGTCGTGGTGGCAGTATTGGTCGTGGTGGTGCACCAGCGCACGCGGCTTTATTATCGCAGCCTCCAGGTTCACTAAAAGCTGGCCTGCGGGTAACAGAGCAAGGCGAGATGATCCGCTTTAAGTTCGGCCTACCAGCCGTTGCGCAGAACAGCTTGAAGCTATACGCCTCGGCCATCCTAGAAGCGAACCTCATCCCACCACCAGCACCAGAGCAAGAGTGGCGCGATGTAATGGAAGTTCTGTCGGACGTGTCGTGCGAGGAGTACCGCGGCGTTGTGCGTGGCCATCCAGACTTCGTGCCGTACTTCCGTGCGGCAACACCAGAGCTAGAGCTTGGCAAATTACCACTAGGCTCACGCCCAAGTAAGCGTAAACCAAATGGTGGTGTAGAAAGCCTACGTGCCATTCCTTGGATCTTCTCGTGGATGCAAAACCGTACCATGCTGCCAGTATGGTTAGGGGCAACATCGGCATTGAAGGCCATAAAAGAGCAAGGCAAAACCGAAACCGTTGAAGCCATGTGCGAGCAGTGGCCGTACTTCCGCAACCGTATTGGTTTGTTGGAGATGGTATTCCTTAAGGCTGATACTTGGTTGGCGGAATACTACGACCAGACACTGGTGCCAAAAGAGCTATGGAGCCTAGGTGAAGATATTCGCCAGCGACTGCAAGAAACCATTGATTTGGTGGTAGAGGTGAACCCAGAGCACGGCTTGTTATTAGACCAGCCAGGTATTCTGGAAAGCATCCGCATTCGTAACCCATACACAGATCCATTGAACTTGCTGCAGGCCGAGCTGCTAAAACGCTCACGCGCAGCCGACGACAACCCACCAGAAGTTGTTGAAAAAGCCTTGATGGTCACCATTGCAGGCATCGCAGCCGGTATGCGAAATACTGGGTAAAAACCGCCTGAAAGGAAATCTTTGCCTTAACGGCAAAGATTTAGGTTTTTACGACGGGCCAGCGGACGGCCCGGCCGGATAGCCCCAGCATGGAGGCTAACCCCGTAAACTTGCGCAGCAAGTGCTCTAACTGCCCGCAGGCAAATTAACCTATGTCTGTAGGTTTTACGAAGTCATGTGTTTTTGTGACTTCGGGAAACATGTCTCCCGAATCTCCGATTCGTAAGACCTACAAACCACTACTTTATCCACGCTTCATAAAGCGACTTTAGTGCATCGGCGAGCTAGTTGAGCGGTACAAACTGCTCAGCTAAACGTATCTAAGGTGAACTTATCGTAGAAAAAGAGTGCATGATGTCGGCTCAGTATTGGATAAATAAATTAAACCTTGAACGCCACCCCGAGGGCGGCTGGTATAAGCGTGTGCATACCAGTGAAAAAATTCAGCCAACAGACCGTGGCGACCGTAATCAGTTCACTTCCATTTACTACTTACTCGAACAAGGTGACTACTCGGCATGGCATCGTATTCAGAGTGAGGAACTCTGGGCTTGGCATGCAGGTGATACGCTAGCGGTGCACACATTAGTTGGCGACTCGGTGGCAACCATAGAACTGGGCGCAGACTGCCTACAGCATACTGTGCCAGCCAAACACTGGTTTGCCAGCCAACTAGCTAGCAAAGAGCACGGGTTTTGTTTGGTAAGCTGTGTCGTAAGCCCTGGTTTTGACTTCGCCGATTTTGAAATGGCGCAAGACTCAGATATCCCTGCAGCGTGGCAGCATTTGGTGCGCGCTTAGTCAGGGAACTCGCTGCGAATCGCTAAAAACTCATCAAGGTGCTCTAGCATTAAATCCACCAAGTTTGGGTCGAAGTGGCGGCCGCGCTCTGCTTTTAGTAGCGCAACAATCTTAGCTGTTGGCCATGCGGGTTTATAAGCACGCTCACTGGCTAGCGCATCAAACACATCAACAATCGCCGTAATTCGGCCAAACAGTGGAATTTCTTCACCTACCAAGCCACGCGGATAGCCTTTACCGTCCCAGCGCTCGTGGTGGGTATAGGCCACCTCGGCACCGGCATCTAAAAGTGGTAAGCCAGTACCGGCAAGCATTTGATAGCCCATTTCAGAGTGCCCTTGCATTAGCGCCCATTCTTCGCGGTCTAAGCGATCGGGTTTGTGCAGTACCGAATCAGGAATACCCAGTTTGCCCAAATCATGTAGAGGACTCGCGAGTTTAAGGGTGTCACACTCGAGGTCGTCTAAGCCAATTAATGTACCCAAGTGTGCCGCACAGGCCGATACTCGTTTAACATGAGAGCCGGTTTCGCCAGAGCGCCATTCAATGAGCTCACTTAAGCGTAAAATGATCTCACGCTGACCTTCGTTAATCATGGCATTGTGGCGCACGGTATCTAAAGCCGATGCTACGTTTTCGGCAAATAAGCGCACCATTTGCCTATCGGCATACATAGCTGGCAGCTTGTGCTCAAAATACATCCAGCATTGCCAGCGCTTGCCATTGATGCAGGCAACGTACTCGGTTTCACTTAGGCAATCTTTGCCATGCTTAACTTTTTCCTGCAGTGGTTGGGGCAACATAGCCAGATTAACCAAGCTACCCTCCCACTCAGCGAACTCACCGTAACCACAAATCACTTCTGGCTTTGAACCTGGCTTTTCCGGCTCGTTCACAACAATAATGGCGCGCTCAAAGTTAAATAAACTACCTAGCTGAGTCAGAGCACCGCCAATTAATTCTTGAATGCCATCATTGCTTAATAAATTGCGAGAGGCCATGACGATATGAGCCATGCCTTGGCGCGAACGCTCAATTTGCACCAAATCACGATAACTGCGCAGCGCACTCAACACAGCTGTTTGCAAGCGAGGCATCGACAGCTCGGTTTTATGGTAATAATCGTTAATTTCGTATTGATGCAGCACTTTCTGAACAGGCGCACTGCCAGGCTGACCCGTGCGCAAGATAATGCGCAACGAAGATAGCTGCAGTTCATCGCGAATTTGCGATACCAGCTGCAACCCCGCATCCTCGGTTTCCATCACTACATCAAGTAGAACGACGGCAAAGTCTGAATCGGTCGCGAGTAAACGCAGCGCCTCAGACGCACTACTAGCACACACCAACTCAACGTCGCGCCCTTCGAACTCGAAACTGGTCAGTGCTAAGCGAGTGGTAGCGATCACATGCGAATCATCATCCACTACCAAAATGCGCCAAGGGCATTTTTGCGCGTGCTCGACTGGCGTTTCCGCAGCAAATTCAAATAGATCAGACATGAGGTAATGCACCTGAGATTGTAATGATAAATTCCAAGCCACCACTGGTGCTGCGCCGCGCTTGCAGCTGACCACCTAATCGGCCGGTTACAATGTTGTAAACAATATTCAGCCCTAAACCTGAACCACCTTGCCCACGGCGAGTGGTATAGAAAGGGTCAAAAATCTTTGTTAGTTGGTCAGTGTGCACGCCTTTGCCGTTATCCGCAAAAAATAAATGTATACGGCCGTCACCCGCGGGTTTTGAGCTTATATCTATCCTAGGTTCACTGCAGTCGGCAAATGCGTGGGTGATAGCATTTTGTAAAAGATTGGTAGCAATTTGGCCAATCAAACCTGGGCTTGTGCGCAGCCGCACTCTGGGGTCGATGCCATTATTTACTTGCACGCGATGCTTTTTTAGAAGGTGCCCAAATGAAAAGATGACTTGGTCAAACCAACTGCGCAAATTAATTACCGACTCTCTTTCATCTAATTGCTCCACCGCCAGCGACCGAAAGCCATGCAATAGCTCTGCCGAGCGATCAATGTTGGCCGCCAGAATACTACTGCTTTCGTTTGCCCCTTTTAAAAAGCTCTGTAAGGCAGACTTGGTTAGCGAGCCATCATTTACTCGTTCGTCTAGCACTTCAATTTGCTCAGATATCCAGCTGCAAGCCATTTTAGCATTGCCAAGTGGCGTGCTAATCTCATGTGCCACACCTGTGACCATGCTGCCCAACGACGCCAATTTTTCCGACTCGATTAATTCATCGCGGGTTTTTTCTAACTCATCTATTTTACTGCGCAACGTTTGTGTACGTTGCGCAACTTTGTGTTCCAAGCTTTCGTTCATTTGTCGCAAGTTTAACTCGGTGCGTTTTCGGCGAATCACTTGTGATAACGCTGCACCAAAAAAGGCAAACAGTTGGCGTTGCCAGCTTGCCAGCGGCTGTTGGCTAATTAGGTTGTCACAGCTTATCCAGCCAATTGCTTGGTCATTGTCCCAAAGCGCAACCATTGCACTCCAGCCATGCCCCACTACTTTGCTGTTGTAGCGCAGCTCAATACTCGGCCAGTACGCAACATAATCGCGTTTTTGCAAAACTTGTTGCACTTCGGCTAAATCTGGCACATCGCCAACAAAGTAACGCTCATCCACCACGTTGCCATCTGGATCGGTACCATAGGTGCCATTCAGTTGCCGTGTTTGAGGGTCGATTAACATGATGGCGATGCGGTCGATTTGAAACACCTCGCGCCCACCCTGCACGGCGCAACGCAACAACTCATCCAAATCTGGTTGCTCGGCAAGTGACAGGGTTAAATCTTGTAATCTGCTTAACGTACCACGCACCCGTTCACTATTGGTCGCATCCTGCATGGGTCGCAATGACAAAATACTGTGATCATCAGCGTGAACAAGATTGCCAATATAGGTTTCGCCATCAAACTCAAACATCTGGCGACCGGCACGTTGCCAATCAACTTGTGTAAGGAATGCTTTGAACTCAGCATTTTCAGGATCAGTAAATAAAGCAGCCGCACTTAGGTTCCAGCGCAGCCATTGCTGCTGAAGAAACAAAATATAGGGACGATCACTTTGATCAAAGTTGGCGATCAGTACATCAAGCATGGGCGCTTAACTGTCCTTCTTTATTATTGTTGTGAATTGGCGTCTTCGGCTAGTTAGAAGTACCACGTTTTACAAGCAATCTAAAAAGATAACCAACAGCAAGTATGTGTCGATTTATTTACGCTTTATCCATCTAATAATGTAGACTATCGCGCGTTAGATTTCTGCCCATCTTTTTGGGCAGCCACTCACAAGACGAGGAAAGAGTTATGCCAAAGTATCGCTCTCATACGACAACTCAGGGTCGTAATATGGCAGGCGCACGCGCTCTGTGGCGCGCAACGGGAATGAAGGACGAAGATTTTCAAAAGCCAATTATTGCCGTGGTCAACTCTTTCACTCAGTTTGTGCCAGGCCACGTTCACCTAAAAGACCTTGGCCAACTTGTAGCACGCGAAATTGAAGCCGCTGGTGGCGTGGCAAAAGAATTTAATACCATTGCCGTGGATGACGGCATCGCCATGGGTCACGACGGCATGCTGTACTCATTGCCAAGCCGCGACATTATTGCTGATTCAGTTGAGTACATGGTGAATGCCCACTGTGCCGATGCCATGGTTTGCATTTCTAACTGTGACAAAATTACACCAGGAATGTTAAACGCTGCCATGCGTTTGAATATTCCATGTGTGTTCGTTTCGGGCGGCCCTATGGAAGCCGGCAAAACCAAATTAATTGACCATGGCTTAGACCTAGTCGATGCCATGGTAATTGCTGCCGACGATAGCGTCGACGACGAGACCGTTGCCGAAGTGGAACGCAGTGCCTGCCCTACTTGTGGTTCGTGCTCGGGCATGTTCACCGCTAACTCGATGAACTGCTTAACCGAGGCTATTGGCTTAAGCTTGCCAGGTAATGGCTCAACCCTTGCTACACACGCCGACCGCGAAAAACTATTTAAACGCGCCGGCCGACTCATCGTTGAAAACGCTAAGCGCTATTATGAGCAAGACGATGATCGTGTATTGCCGCGCACCATTGCTAGCTACAAAGCGTTCGAAAATGCCATGTCACTTGATATCGCCATGGGTGGCTCAACCAACACCATTCTGCACTTGCTCGCCGCCGCGCAAGAAGCAGGTGTAGACTACACCATGAAGGATATGGACGAGCTGTCTCGCCGTGTACCTCAGCTGTGTAAAGTGGCACCAAATTCGCCAAAATATCATATGGAAGATGTGCACCGCGCTGGTGGCATTATGGCTATTTTGGGTGAGCTTGACCGTGCAGGCTTGCTACATACCGACCTGCCAACCGTGCACAGCCCAACAATGAAAGATGCCCTAGCCCAATGGGACATCATGCAAACCGACGATCCAGCAGTAAAAGAATTCTATCGCGCTGGCCCTGGTGGCGTACCAACTCAAGTTGCATTTAGTCAAGATTCGCGCTGGCCAACACTTGATGGCGACCGCGCGAATGGCTGTATTCGCTCATTGGAGAACGCCTACTCGCAAGAAGGTGGTTTAGCAGTATTACATGGCAACCTAGCGCCAAACGGCTGTGTAGTAAAAACTGCTGGCGTTGACGAAAGCATTTTGAAATTCACTGGCCGTGCCCGCATTTTTGAATCACAGGATTCAGCCGTTAAAGCCATTTTGGACGACCAAATTGTTGCCGGCGACGTGGTGGTCATTCGCTATGAAGGCCCGAAAGGCGGCCCAGGCATGCAAGAAATGTTGTACCCAACGAGTTACCTGAAGTCGAAAGGTTTAGGCAAAGACTGCGCCCTAATCACCGATGGTCGCTTCTCGGGTGGCACCTCTGGCCTATCTATTGGCCACGCTTCACCAGAAGCCGCTTCAGGTGGCCCTATTGCTTTGGTTGAAGAAGGCGATACGATCATCATCGACATTCCAAACCGCAGCATTGACATTGATATCTCTGATGATGAA
The DNA here is from genome assembly GCF_003577475.1 of Salinibius halmophilus. Classification (GTDB taxonomy): domain Bacteria; phylum Pseudomonadota; class Gammaproteobacteria; order Pseudomonadales; family Natronospirillaceae; genus Salinibius; species Salinibius halmophilus. The sequence continues at coordinate 136,366 of NZ_QPEP01000012.1, read as the reverse complement.
ATTGCTCGCCGCCGCGAAGCAATGGAAGCGAAAGGCGCAGACGCTTGGAAGCCAGTCATCACTCGTGACCGTAAGGTGAGTGCGGCTCTAAAAGCTTATGCCATGCTAGCCACCAGTGCCGATAAAGGCGCAGTACGCGACCTAAGCAAGTTAGAAGATCGCTAGTCATATTACGACGCGTAGGTTTTACGAGCTAAAGGCTCGGGAAACATTGCCCTTGTTGCACACGTTGCCCGGCCACAAAAGAACGTGGCCGTACAACCTACTTGAGTCCCCCGAGTGCATTTATCGGGGGTCTTGCTTCTAAAACATGGCTAATTTGCCAACTTTTACCGTACCAACCCCTTTTCAACAACACCTGAGTTCCATGTCTTCATTTTCGCAACGCATCATCGATTGGCACCTTGCACACGGCCGCCACAACCTGCCATGGCAGCACGATAAATCCCCGTATCGCGTTTGGGTTTCGGAAATCATGTTGCAGCAAACTCAGGTCGCCACGGTTATTCCGTATTACGAGCGTTTTATGCAACGCTTTCCCAACGTGCATAGCCTAGCGGAAGCAGAGCAAGACGAAGTACTAGCGCTGTGGACAGGCCTAGGTTATTACGCACGTGGCCGCAACCTACACAAGTGTGCGCAAATATTAGTTACCGAGCATGGTGGAGAGTTTCCGCCAACGCTTGACGAAGTAATTGCTCTGCCAGGCATTGGCCGCTCGACGGCTGCCGCTATTTTAAGCATTTCGCGCAACTACCCTGCGGTAATTATGGATGGCAACGTTAAACGCGTGCTTGCTCGCCATATTGGCGAAACACGCTACCCAGGTGAGCGCCAAGCCGAAAAGGATTTATGGCAAGCTGCCGAAGAGCGCATCCCGCAAGAGCCTGAGGCGAGTGCTAACAACCTTTATGGCATTTATACCCAAGCCATGATGGATATGGGTGCGATGATTTGCACTCGCAATAAACCACTATGCAATGACTGCCCAGTGGCAAGCGATTGCACAGCTCTAGCTAAGGGGCTTACAGCGGAGCTGCCAACACGCAAGCCGAAAAAAGAAAAGCCAGTTCGCCAATGCGTAATGCTCATTTTGCGCGATGAACAAGGCAAGCTTTACTTGCAGCAGCAGCCATCTTCTGGCTTGTGGGGCGGGCTATATATCTTCCCGCGCTTCGATGACATTAACAGCGCTTGGCATTGGCTCGACAAACAACCATTGCAAGCCAGCGGCGAGCCAGAAACCTGGAGCGACTTTCGCCATACTTTTACGCATTTCCATCTCGACATCACGCCCGTTTTACAGCCTGTGGTAAACTCGGGCATTGCCGAGCAAGGTGGTGCGTGGGTAAAAGCCCATGAACGCAGCATTGGCTTAGCTCGCCCCACTGAAAAGTTATTGAACAAACTCACGCTATTGTAGGAGCCATCATGCGCACCGTATTTTGCCAGCGTTTACAGCAAGAACTGCCCGGCCTTGAGCAACCACCCTTTCCAGGGCCAAAAGGCCAACACATTTTTGAACATGTAAGTGCCCAGGCTTGGCAAGAATGGCTTGAGTTCCAGCGCCAGCTGATTAACGAAAAGCACCTTGAACTCACTAATCCAGATACACGCAAGTACCTCATGGCACAGATGGATAAGTATCTCGCCGGCGAAACATTTGAAAAAGCCGAGGGCTTTAAGCCTAGCGCCGAGTAATTCGGTTAGTAAATAAACACCAGTTCATCTTTCGGTCAGTCTTGTAATTGAGAAACTGGCCTAGCATGGTATAGTGCCCCCGCATTTTTTGTTTAAAACTGTTACTCTCACTGGCAGCACTACAAATTTGTGCTACGCACCTGTAGGAATAAATGGTGCTGCCAACATTAGAAAGGACTTACCATGCTTAAGAAGCTTCCTTTGGCCATTTTGGCCGCTTCAACTGTTACTGCTACCATGGCAGCTGACAACTTTTCTAAAGACAACGCTGTTGATGCAGTGGTGATCCAAGACAATGTCTGGAGCAACCCCGCTGCATTAAATAACACGCCGAACCAAGTTTCTGCTGCCTCAACTAACGGTACCTATGCCACTGGTGGTGTGGTTTTTGAATATGCAGGCCAGAAAATGGGGCTACATGTGGGCAACCAAGTTGATTTTGCCTCTCCTCTGTACGACCTTGATGCCGAAGACGCAGTTGGTGGCGATATAGACGGTTTCAATTTTGATGCTGAAGGTATTTCTGTAGCCAAAGGTCTTCTTGCAGACAACGATAATGAAGCACCGCCGCAAAATGGTTCAATTGATTACTTTATCGCAAGTTCTTGGGGCGGTATTCGACTTGGATATACTACTTACTCAATTAGTGGCCTAAGCGCGATTGAACTGGGCTTCCTAGGTGACACGATTCCTTACACTGAGACTGAGCATAACTTCGCAGCGTCCCCGAACAACTTTAGTGCAGTTGTTGCTCAGAACGAAGCCGCTTTTTCTGCGTCTGAAGTTAATGCTACATTTGGTTCAATCAATAATCGTGGTGGCTATAGCTTTACATTCAGTCTTCCATCATTCAACGGCTCAGACAACCTTGAATACCAAGGCAAAACCACGAATGGTTCAACCTCAACAACATACGACTACGATAAAGAAGTATACGCTAAGAGTAACTTTAGCTTTGCAGTAGATGGTGGGTTCAAGCAATTCCTGAGCCGCTCATTTTTCCTATCGGGTTCTGCTTCATATGCAAGGTTAAACAGCAGCTCTCGTAGCTTTGAGCGCAGCGTTACAACTTCAGGCTCAAACCCAGGCTTTGTAGAAGAAACTATCGAAAATAAGCTTGATCTGGTTAGCTCAACAATTCGTGCTGCTGGTGGCATTGGTGGCGTTGTTCGCAAAGGTCCATCCACTTTCCGCTACACTCAAGATGCAGAGTGGATTCTGGCTGGCGTTACTGGAACAGTGTATGACGATCAGACCACCACTGGTGCAGGTTCGACTACAGTAACTGGCAAAGAGACAGATGTTTTGGCAACTGTAAACTCTAGCGTTCACATTGTTAACCTTCCTTTTGCTGCAAGTGCAGAAGTTGCTGCTGGCGAAAAGTGGACTTGGCGTGCAGGCATTGAAGCGAACCTTGCTTCAATAACTTTTGGCAAAGTAACAGCTACACCTACTAAACCCGAAGGCGGCAGCCGCGTAGATGACTTTACTTCTACAGTTGCTAAACCATCTGGGATTAAAGTTTTGCCGGAATCACTAGCCTCATTTGGCATTGGTTACAAGCCAGTTTCTGATTTCGAAATTAATGCCCAGCTAGAATCAAGCTGGTCAGACATTTTTGGCCGCGTAAGCGCTAGCTACAGCTTCTAAACTGGTCAAAATCTGTCACTAGCTGACAATGAAAGCCGCTCAATCGAGCGGCTTTTTTGTTTATCGCTGTCGCTATGCTGGCATTTTGTAGCACTTAAGATTTTATGCTGCACTTGCATGACTTTTGCTCTATCTTCTGTTCTATTTTGGGCACTAGGGCAAATTTACTGAAGCAGGGCTATGAAACAAATCACTATCGCAAGCATTGCTGTTGCACTGGGTGCATCAGCTTGGGCTACAGACAACCTAAGTTTTCAGAATTCTTTAAGCCAAGTCGTTGTGCAAGACAACCTCTGGTACAACCCAGCGTTAATCGCCGATGTTAAACAACAGGTGGCCGCTACAACGGGTGGTAATGGTGGCGTGGCGTTTAATGCATTCGATCAAACCATCGCCATTCATGCTGGCAAGGTGAGCACCCCACAATTTGATGGCATGGATTATTTGGGCTCAGGGCGTTTGCCAACGGCCGCTGATGCTGTCGATATCTTTGTTGGTGGCAAGCTTTTTGGGCAGTCCGGCCTCCGACTAAGCTTGGTGCAAAACACTGAAAGCGAGCCGGCCGTTTACCAAATCGCCGCACCGGGTGGTGGTACCATCCATTTAACCGAAGAGCCTCATACGTTTGATGCCAACGGCGACCAACTAAGTGCTGAATTTAGGGGCAACACCGAAACCACCGCCTACAGCAAATACGGCATTTCATTTGGCCAAGTGCAACCCAAGTTTGCTTATAGTGCTGGCATTAGCGTGCCATTGTTTAATAACCAACGCCTAATTGATTACACCGCTACCAATGCTCAGCAAGGCAGCGCTACATTAACCACTGAGTATAAAGAAAACGAGCAGGCGAAAAGTGGCTTGAGCTTTGAGCTGCACAGTAATAATCGCTATTACTTTCAGCCAACGCTATATCTGGGGGCCGATTTTCAGCTTAATCGTTATGTCACGGAAGGTATCGTCTCACAGCTCGAGATTACAACAGGTGCCGAAGACAATGAGTCGCAAACTCAGCGTAATTTTAGCAAGTTGCAACTTGTTGGCGACTTGACCCTTGGCCTTATTCGCCAATCTGGCGCCAGCACACTTCGCATTGAGCAAGGCATCGGTTATGAGCGAGTATCGGGTAAAGATGAGCAATATGCCACCGAGGTGCGCGGTGCAAACGACCCAACAGGGGTAGAATCGTCGAGCAATGCAGTAGAACAAACCATTCGTTTGCCATTGCATGCATCTATTGAAGCCAAAACGGGCGACAAATGGTCATGGCGCGCTGGTGTCAAAGCCGATTTATTAAACTGGGTGATCAATAAAACCCTCACCGATAAAAACGAACCGGGGCCAAACGGGTTTGAGCTTGAGTACACCAAACTCGATAGCAAAGGTAGTCGCCGAGTAACCGATGGCGCCGAGTTGTTATTGGGCTTAGGTTGGCAGCCAGTTGAGAAGTTGTCGATTAATGCCGTGCTTAACCAAGCATTCATTACCGAAGGCTTATTCGACAACGGCCTAGCTAGCCAAGTGAGTGTGAGCTACGAGTTTTAATAGGCCTCACCACTAAACCCAAAATTGACGTCGGCGTCTGTGTTTTAGTGATTGTGTGCCCAGTATTTGCCATACTAGGCGCATACACTTAGCATTCGAACCTCTGGTATAACCAGCTTGCCATAAGCAAGCTAGCGTTAAGGACGCCCATGCAATTTCCTAATATTGATCCTATTGCTTTTCAGCTAGGGCCACTTGCCATTCATTGGTACGGCCTCATGTATGCCATCGGCTTTTTTGGTGGCTTGTGGCTTGGCAAATTAAGAGCACGCACGCAGCCATGGCGTGGCTGGTCAACTGAACAGGTAGATGACTTACTGTTTTATGTGGTGGCAGGCATTATTATTGGTGGCCGCCTAGGTTCTACCTTCTTTTATAACTTCGATAGTTTTATTGCCGACCCAATTTCGATATTCCGCGTTTGGGAAGGGGGTATGTCCTTCCATGGTGGTTTCTTAGGGGTAGTAGCTGCTGTGATTATTTTTGCCAAGCGCAAAGGCAAAAGTTGGTTTGAAGTGGGTGACTTCGTCGCTCCACTGGTACCACTGGGCATCGCGCTTGGCCGCTTGGGTAACTTTATTAACGGCGAACTCTGGGGCCACCCAACCGACGTACCATGGGGCATGATTTTCCCCGGTGCCGATGATCAACCACGCCACCCGTCTCAGCTGTATCAAATGCTAGGTGAAGGTTTTACCCTCATGATTGCCTTATGGTGGTACTCGAATAAACCTCGTCCTCGTATGGCAGTGTCAGGCTTCTTCTTGGTTGGTTACGGTATTTTACGCACCGCGGCAGAGTTTTTCCGAGTGCCTGATGCCCACATTGGTTACTTGGCGTTAGACTGGCTAACCATGGGCATGATGCTCAGCATTCCAATGATTGTTGTTGGCGCTGTGCTAATGGCCCTTGCCTATAAACAAGGCAAAATGGACGTTTACGACGAATCAGGTAAAAAAGCATGAACCAGTATTTAGCACTTTGTCAGCGCATTATCGATGAAGGCGTATGGGTTGAAAACGAGCGCACTGGTAAGCGCTGCCTAACCGTTATTAATGCTGATCAAACCTATGATGTAGCGGGTAATCAGTTCCCGCTCATTACAACGCGCAAAAGCTTCTGGAAAGCGGCCATTGCCGAACTGTTGGGCTATTTGCGCGGGTATGATAGCGCCGCCCAGTTTCGTGCTATTGGCTGTAAAACCTGGGATGCCAATGCCAATGACAATGCAGCCTGGCTCAACAACCCAGTTCGCAAAGGCGAAGACGATATGGGCCGCGTGTATGGCGTGCAAGGCCGTCGCTGGCAAAAGCCTAATGGCGACACCATCGACCAGCTAAAGAAGATCATTGATAACCTCACCAAGGGCATTGATGATCGTGGTGAAATTCTAACGTTTTATAATCCAGGCGAATTCGACCTAGGGTGTTTGCGACCTTGCATGCACACGCATACCTTTTCGCTACTGGGTGACACCCTATATTTAACCTCTTATCAGCGCTCATGCGATGTGCCATTAGGGCTTAACTTCAACCAGGTGCAAGTATTCACCTTGTTGGCGCTTGTCGCCCAAATTACCGGCCACAAGCCGGGGCAGGCATACCACAAAATCGTCAATGCTCATATTTATGAAGATCAGCTTGAGCTGATGCGTGATGTGCAACTAAAACGAAAACCCTTCCCTTCGCCGCAGCTTAATATCAATCCAGATATTAAGTCGCTTGAAGACTTGGAAACCTGGGTCACCTTGGATGACTTTGAAGTGGTGAACTACCAACACCATGAACCGATTGCTTATCCATTTTCGGTTTAGTTAATAAAGTCACCGAAGGCGCAGGCAGTGAAGTTTTGTGCTTAACTAAGAGCATTGTAAAACCAGCTGGGTGATCAAGTTGAAACAGTTTTTGTCTCTGATGCTAAGCTTGCTGTCTGTTGCCATATTAAGCGCCTGTGGTGGTGGCGATGAGGATGCCGACCCGAACGCATCGCCAACCCCAGAGCCCAAGCCACCAGAAGAGCTGGTGCAGGACCTCATTGATAAGCGTTTGCCACTAGGTTGGAGTGTTAAAACGTTCACCATGAAAAGCCCAACGGGCTCGGTAGAAATCGACATCGCCTCGCCGTACGATTTTGAGTTCGAGAAGAAGCCTGACTACTCCAAAGAAACCACCATCTTGGGTTTGTGCCCACGCGCGTTTGAGCTAGCTGCGATAGAACAAAGTGGCCTGAAACTCACATTGATCATTAACGGTGCCAACCGTCAGAGCTTCCCGTCTATTACTTGCCCTTAAGGGTTTACTTCTTCCATTGCCAGAACTAGCGCTTAGCGCTAGGCTGGTGGGCTGTATTAAGAAGGAATACCGCTTTGCAACTATCTGCCGATCAGCTAAAACATCAAGTTTCCCTAGCCCACCTTGAAATCGAAGATACACGTGAATTAACGGGTAGCGCAGACTTTCTTGGCCAACCGCGCGCCAAAGAAGCGCTCGAATTTGGTGTGCGCATGCATGGCGGCGGCTACAACCTATATGTTATGGGTGAAAACGGCACTGGCCGCCAGTCTTTGGTTTCTCACTATGTAAAGCAAGTGGCTGCCAAAAACAGTGCCACCAATGACTGGGTCTATGTGCATAACTTCGACCAACAGCGCGACCCCATTGCCATTGAACTTGTCGCAGGGCAAGGCAAAAAGTTACTGGCCGATATGGAAGGCTTTATCAATGACCTGCTCGACACCTTCCCAGCTACGTTTGAGAACCCAAGTTACCAGCGCAAGCGAGGCTTAATTGAAAAGAGCTTTGGCAAACGTTACGACCAAGCCATTGCCGAAGTGGAAAAAGAAGCCAACAAGCACAATATTGCGGTATTTACCGAAGAAAACACCTTGGTTTTTACGCCCGTTTTAGAAGGCAAACCATTAGACGAAAATGAAGTTGCTCAGCTGCCAGACGAAGTTCGCTCGCAAGTAATCGAAATCATTGGTGAGCTGGAGGACCTACTATCAGAAGCATTATTAGAGCTACCACAATGGAAGCGCGAGACCAACGAGGCATTACGTCAGCTTAATATCGACACCATAGAGTCAGCAGTTAAGCCATTATTAAAAGATTTAGAGCACCAATGGCACTCAAACATTCAGCTGCAAAAGTTTTTCCGCCAAATTAAGCAGCATATTGCCCGTATTATTCTGGAGATGTTTGCCGATGACGTGCTTGGCGAAGTACGCCCCGACAACGAGCGCCGCCAGCAGCTGAATGCGGTTTTTCTGCCTAACTTACTGGTTAGCCGCGAGCCCGAAGATGGTCAAGCCGTGGTGTACGAGCTACTACCCACTTGGCAAAACCTATTTGGCCGCATTGAGTATTCTATCCAGCAAGGGGCGCCAACTACGTCTTACCAGTACATTCGCCCCGGCGCATTGCATAAAGCCAATGGTGGTTATTTAATTCTGGATGCCGAAAAGCTATTGGTTGAGCCGTTTGCATATGAAAGCCTAAAGCTTGCTCTGCAAACCAAAGAGATCAACATGGAATCGCCTTTCCATGAGTCTTCGATCTATAACCCAGTTACTTTAAGCCCAGCACCCATGCCGATGCGGGTAAAGATTATTTTAATTGGCTCGCGTGAGGTGTATTACCAGCTGCTAGACATGGATCCAGAGTTCAATGAGCTGTTTCGGGTATTAGTCGATTTCGACAGCACCCTGCCCCGCACCGAAGACACCAAGCATCAGCTAGTGCTGCGGGTAAAACATTACGCTGAAGAACGGGGTTATTTGCCAGTCGCCCGGCAAGCGTTAGAGCGGTTAATTGAGTTTGGCCTGCGCCAAGCTGAGCATCAGGACAAGATCACCGCGCGAGTCATTTCGATGTTTAAGGTGCTAGGCGAAGCAGAGTTTATTGCCCGCCAGAAAAACAGTGACCGCATTGAGCGCACACACGTCGTCAAAGCCCTAGTATCCGCAGAGCGTCGCAACGGGCGCATTGCCGAGCAAATGCATGAAGAAATTAGCGATGGCACCATTCTAATTGACTGCGACGGTGAGCGTACTGGGCGGGTGAATGGCTTAACCGTGATTGAAATTGGCGAAAGCCTATTTGGCTCACCGGCACGTATCACCGCCACTTGTTATGCCGGCAGCAAAGGCATTGTTGATATTGAACGTGAGGCAGAGTTAGGCCAAGCCATTCACACCAAAGGGGTAATGATTCTTACCGGTTATTTTGGTCATACCTTTGGTCGCGACTTCCCATTGCACTTCAGCGCCAGCATCGCCATGGAGCAGTCTTATGGTTATGTTGATGGTGACTCAGCGACCGTTGCCGAAACCTGCGCATTGTTGTCGGCCATTGCTGAGGTGCCGGTAAAACAAAGCATTGCCGTCACCGGCTCAATGAACCAGCACGGCGATATTCAAGCAGTGGGGGGCGTGAACGAAAAAATTGAAGGATTTTATCGTTTGTGCAAAAGCCGTGGCCTAAACGGCAAACAAGGGGTGATTATCCCGCGCGACAACGTGAAGCATCTAATGCTCAACGATGAAGTGGTCAAAGCGGTCAAAGATGGCGAATTTAAAGTATGGGCAGTCAGCCATTTGTTTGAAGCCGCCGAACTGCTTACTGGCATGCCAGCCGGTAAAATCAATGACCAAGGTGAGTTCCCTGAAGGCACGCTCAACCACAAGGTTTACCAGCGCTTAAAAGCCCTGCATGATGCCGACTTGGAAGGAGAAGAAGAGGAATAGCCGCTTTTTGCGGCTAGATTCCGAACAAGCTTAGATGGCCAGCATTATTGATGCAGTAACTGTCTGCCCAGTGCACGCCGTACTGCCCACCAACAATGCCGATGTGTAGATTTAGGCTAAAGAACAAGCAGTCGGCCAAGGTAATCTCTGGCTCTGCTTTCACTATGGTGTGCGAGCCTAACTGGCGATACCCTTCGATGAGTGGGCGTTTTGCCAAATACTCGAACCCAGCTGTGGCAATATTCTGCTGAAAAGTTGTATTGAGGGCGGCGACCGATAGCTCAGGCTTTGCTTGGGCGAGAAACTTTTGCCGCAGCTGTTCGGTAAAATTATGCGTAAAATTGAGCTCTACAAGGCGCGAGCTTCTGCTTGGCAAGCCGTCTTGCAAAGAGATGGTGCGCGCAAGCTTGGTATTGGTCAGTGAGCATTGGATGTTAATTGATACCACAGGAATGTCTTTCAGCATGCTCGACAAGGAATTGCTATCACCCGTGCGAGTATCCGTTCCCGCCAGTACAGCCTGGCGTTGATGATCCTGGCTCCAATCTAGTTCCGCCCCTTTACTTATTCGATGCAAATGCAAAGCTTCCCCTAACTTGATGGCACTAATGTTGGGTTCTATCAATGTAGAAACCGCCTCTAATGAAGTGCGCATCTCGCGGTGAACTTTTTGCGAGCTAACTAGTTTGTGGGCGGTTGCGTCCAGCATCCACTCCTCCTCGATAAATCCATTTACGTCTACTAATCTGAATGCTAGCGCAATTGTTAGCAAACATCACGACGCAAATGTTTTTTATTTTTAAATTATTGGCGCAAGATTATCTCGAAGCGCCAAATTTTAGGAGAGTTATCATGAATACTGTTAGATTATTGTTCTGCTTTGTGGTGTCTATCACGCTAGCCGGTTGTGCGGCAATGAACGAAAACGAATGCAGAACCGCAAACTGGTACAACATTGGCCTTGAAGACGGTAGCCAGGGTAGAGAAATGAGCAACTTGAGTAGCTACCGCCAAGCATGCGCTGAGTATGGCATTACTGCCAATGCTACTGAATACAGTCAGGGCTATAACGAAGGTGTAGTGAACTTTTGCACACCACAAAAAGGCTATAATCTTGGCCGCAACGGTGGATCATACACAGGCATCTGCCCGTCGCCGTTAGAAAAACCTTTTGTAAATGCCTACCAACAAGGTCAAAAAATCTATCAACAAGTGCAGCTCGTTGAACAAAATAAAACTCGAATTTCAGCGCTGGAAGAGGAAATTGCCGCTCTAAGCATTGCTGTGAACGAAACGGAACAACGCTTACTCGCTCCTGAGCTAACACCTGAAGCGCGAAAAGCCGAGTTAGACTTATTGCTCAACCAACAGCGACAGCAAGCAAACGCTGAGGCTGAACTAAAAGCAGCCATACAACAGCGGGTAGCAAGCGAAGTAGAACTTGAGCGCTTACGCGCTGCCGCACCTTACTAGAACGCTCTCCTTTTGGTTAGGCGGCAAACCTTGCTGCCTAACCATCATCAAATCGAAATTGCTTTGAGCTGCATCATTGTCTTGCAAGACTGCGATAATTATCGGAAGCTAATCACTGACTGGATCCTGGCAATTCGAGAAAACCGACTATTCTCGTAGCCACAAGAACAAAAAAACACAGGAGACCGAGATGTCAGAAAAAACCTATGCAGTACCGAAGTGGGCAGCGGAACGAGCACTAATTAATAACGAACAGTACGAGGCGATGTATCGCCAATCTGTTGAAGACAACGAAGGCTTCTGGCGCGAACACGGTCAACGTGTTGACTGGATCAAACCCTACTCAGCGGTTAAAGATGTTAGCTTTAACAAAGATGACCTACATATTCGTTGGTTCCATGACGGCACTTTAAACGTTGCCGCCAACTGTATTGACCGCCACTTAGAAAAACGCGCTTCACAGCCTGCAATCATTTGGGAAGGCGATGATCCTAGCGAAGATCGTGTTATCAGCTACCAAGAGTTATCAGAAGAAGTGAACCGTTTGGGCAACGCACTTCGCGCTCAAGGGGTTAAAAAAGGTGATCGTGTAACCATTTATATGCCAATGATCCCTGAAGCATCATTCGCCATGCTAGCTTGTGCTCGCATTGGTGCGGTGCACTCAGTGGTATTTGGTGGTTTCTCACCTGAAGCGCTTGCTGGTCGTATCATCGACTGTGAATCAACGTTTATCATCACGGCTGATGAGGGCCTACGCGGTGGTCGTCAGGTGCCATTGAAGAAAAACGTTGATAAAGCACTAGAGCACCCAGCTGTGGGCACGGTTGAAAAAGTACTAGTAGTTAAGCGCACCGGTGGCGATGTCGCATGGGATGACAGCCGTGACGTTTGGTACCACGATGCGGTAGAAGGCCAGTCAACGGATTGTCCAGCCGAAGAAATGAACGCTGAAGATCCATTGTTCATTCTGTATACGTCTGGCTCAACTGGTAAACCAAAAGGTGTACTACACACGACTGGCGGCTACCTAGTCTACGCGTCTATGACGCACCAATATGTATTCGATTACCAAGACGGCGACATCTACTGGTGTACTGCTGACGTTGGTTGGGTTACAGGCCACTCGTACATCGTTTATGGCCCACTTGCCAACGGCGCCACAACGCTAATGTTCGAAGGTGTGCCAAGCTACCCTGGCATCGACCGTATGGCACGCGTTTGTGAGAAGTGGAAAGTGAATACACTTTACACTGCTCCAACGGCGATTCGCGCACTAATGGGCGAAGGCATGAAAGCGGTTGAAGGTGTTGACCTATCTAACCTGCGCCTACTTGGTTCAGTTGGTGAGCCAATTAACCCAGAAGCTTGGGAGTGGTATCACAAGGCATTTGGCCGCGAAGAAGCACCAATTGTTGATACTTGGTGGCAGACTGAAACGGGCGGCATCTTGATCACACCACTACCTGGTGCAACCGCATTGAAGCCAGGTTCGGCAACTCGCCCATTCTTCGGTGTAATGCCTGAATTACTGGACGCCGAAGGTGCGGTACTTGAAGGCGCCGTAGACGGTAACCTAGTGATTGCCGACAGCTGGCCGGGTCAGATGCGCAGCGTATATGGTGACCACCAGCGCTTCATCGATACCTACTTCTCAGCTTATGATGGCAAATACTTCACTGGTGACGGTGCTCGTCGTGACGAAGATGGTTACTACTGGATCACTGGCCGTGTGGATGACGTTCTAAACGTTTCTGGTCACCGCCTAGGTACAGCAGAAATCGAATCTGCACTGGTAGCGCATGAGTCAGTCGCCGAAGCAGCTGTTGTTGGCTTCCCACATGACATCAAAGGCCAAGGCATCTACGTTTATGTGACGCCAATGCAGGGCATCTTGCCAAGCGACGAGCTGAAGAAAGAGTTAGTTGCGCATGTACGCAAAGAGATCGGCCCAATTGCTTCACCGGATCAAATCCAGTGGGCGCCGGGCCTGCCTAAAACTCGTTCAGGCAAGATCATGCGTCGTATTCTGCGCAAGATTGCTGCCAATGAGTTTGAAGCTCTAGGTGATACGTCTACGCTCGCAGACCCTAGCGTTGTAGATGAGCTAATCGAAACGCGTCAGAACCTGTAAGAGATATTTACAGTAAAAAAGCCGGGCTCGCCCCGGCTTTTTTATGCTAGCGGTTCGCCTTCAGTCACTAATGATAAACACACCGCTTCAGGGCCAAGATTTAAGCCACCGGTTAAATTCATGACACAGCTTAACAGCGTGACATTCGCTGTCTTGCAGGCTTCCTCTAGGGTTTGAAATGCCGCCATGGCTCGCAACTCATCCAACTCGCCAGCATATGATACGTTCACATATGGAAATGTTAGATTGCCCTGCACTACCTGGTCGGTGGCGTAGTCCAATAGCTGGTCAATGGCGTTTTGGCGGCCTCGAACTTTTGCAGCAACCTGGTTGGCGTTGTTTTGCAACAGGATAATCGGATTGATATCCAGCGCCTTACCCATCATGGCACCTAGGGCACTAACGCCAGATACGCCTTTTCTGCGTGCACGCTCTCGCACATAGCCAACACTCTTTGGCACGGCATAAGTGCTAACCGTTGCTTTAAAATCGTCTGCCAGCTTGCGTAAATCTTGGCGTTTGGCACCGGCTTTGAGCGCTTCACTGGTGTATAGAGCAATCAGTCCCTGTCCGGTAAACACACTAGTCGTATCGATCACTCGAATGCCGAACATACCCGTTCTGCCCGCTTGCTGGCGAACAGTTTGGTATTTTTTAAGAATACTTTGGCTTGCTTTGCTGGCGTTATCAAATATAGGGCTATTGCCACTGGCAACGGTTTGCACAAAAACGAAATCGTGGTGGGAAACAAGGTCCGAGAGAATAAATTGTTCAATTTCTTCGGTTGTGTACGGAACCGAATCAGCGTCGTTGTCGTTCGTTAACAAGCCCTTGTTATAAAAGTCCAACAGGTGACTGTCACTTTTTTTGTCTTTGTATAGTTCACCATTCACTTTGATATTGATTGGCAAAACCTTGATGTTAGATTGCTCGATCAGTTGTGCTGGCAAGTCACATGCAGAATCAACGACTAATACAACGCTCATTAAGAGACCCCTCTGGAACTAAATTAACCCAAGTTACATTCCACGACTGACGCTTAGCCCTATTTACAGCAAGGAACGGCAAACCCGGAAGTATAGCAACCCTTATGGGTAGCTTTTTAGAACATGCTCAATTAATGCCATCTCATCAACAACCACTCTGCTTTAGGCCTTATTCTGTTTAAAATGATAGCATTCCATTAAGTCTAGTCGGCATAATAGCCAATCAAGTTCAGTTTAGGGGTAAGTAAGCATGTTATTGTCGGGAGTCCTTGCTATGTCTTTGTTTCATTACTCTGGCGACACGTTTCGCGTACTTGATGAAGGATTAAACTGCACTGTTTACGAGCCTACTGCTGAACTCGTATCGCATGCTGAGTCGGGTGACAATGAACAAGCAATCATAATCGCCATGGGGGAAAGAAGCTCTGGGGGGTACTATTTTCAGGTTCAAACCAATAATGCCGAACTTGCTGGCACAACGATTAAGCTCGACATAACACAAGTAGCGCCTGAACCAGGAATGATCACGACCTCTGCATTAACCTCACCCTGTATTACGGTTGCGGTACCAAAAGCTTGGCAAACGGCAGAATCTGTGGCGATCAACAATGCAGAGTTTTCTATAGCGAGGTAGTTTATGGCGTGGCAGCCAATGTCATCATTATACATTGAATACAAAAAGCATTTTTTACATCAGCAACCGTTATCGATTTGCATTGATGGCACCACCATTGCAACCGTATACCCTGGCGAGAACAAGCGCATGAGCTGGGGTAAAAGTTCCAGTACCCTGTTGGTACGTTCAAACAAACAACAGTCAGGTCCTGCAGCCCTTCCCGAAACGGGCGCTGATTGTTTTTTTGTCATTACTCGCACGTTAACAGGAAAGATTAAATTAACCACTGCAACTTCAGCTTAACTTTTTACAGTGAGTGCCGAATCAACAAGGTATAGATGGCAAAAAGTGCCTATGCTTGAACTACCACGTTGAATGGAGTTGTTATGGACCTAACGATCGCACGTAAACTTATTATCTCCTTTGCCATCGTTTTAGCGCTGTTCGCCGGCACGTCTACCTTCATAGTAATACAAGAGGCACAAATCACGGACATCACGACTGAAGTGGCGGAAGATGACGTGCCAGGTGCGTTCCTGTATATGCAGTTATTGGACGAACTAGGTGACATCAACTCAGCTGTGTTTTTGCATATCGCTGGTCAAGATAGTGCCATCGACGCCTACAGAGAAGATCGCGCCGAGCTGCTACAATTTCTCGATGAGCTAAAAGCAATAGAAAACCCAGACCAAACAGCAGAACTAGAAGAATTAATCGATGAGTTGTTAACGGCCATTGACCAGCAAGTATTTGGCAGCAATGAGCACCAAGGTAACTTTGCCTTAGTCGGTGAAATTGCACAGCGTTTTAGCGTTCAATTAGAAAATTTGCTTGAAGCGGGCTCTAGTGAGGAACGAGAAGATGCCGCCCAGGCGATGATTGAAATCAAAGCCAAGCTTGGTTTGCTAAGCCAAACTACCATTATCATTACTCTAATTTCTTTTGCCTTTTCGGTGTTGGTTATCTGGTTATTAACCACCTCTATACGCGGAGGGCTTAACGAAGTAATGGTTCAAGCAACAGCCATTGCTAAAGGCGATTTAAGCCTGCCGCCTCTTGCCCGAAAGAACAAGGACGAGATATTCGCCGTCTCCAATGCGGTCAACCAAATGCAAAGCTCGCTTGTGTCCTTGATCAGCCAAATAAAGTCTGTTTCGCGACAAGTAAAAGACAATAGCGACACGCTCTCGGAAGTTAACAGTCGAGTGACCAGCGGCTCACAAGAGCAAGCACAGCGTGCTAGCCAAATTGCAACCGCCGCAGAAGAAATGAGCCACACCATTAGCGAAGTAGCTCAACAAAGCACCAATGCATCCGCGATTGCTTCGCAAGCCGGCGACAGCGCCAAAGGTGGTGGCCAAACCGTTAACCAAATGGTGGATAGCATCCGTGAAGTCTCTAGCACCATCACCGACCTCTCGGCATCGATTGGCAACCTTGGAAAGCGCAGCGAGCAAATTGGCCAAGTCATCAAAGTGATTACCGACATTGCCGAGCAAACTAACCTACTCGCTTTGAATGCCGCGATTGAAGCAGCTCGAGCAGGCGAGCAAGGCCGAGGTTTCGCAGTGGTCGCCGACGAGGTGCGCGGCCTAGCAGAGCGCACAGCTCAAGCGACTAAGGAAGTCTCGGAATCTATTAGCGCCATTCAAAATGAAACCAACGTGGCTGTGAGCAAAATGGAAAACAGCACCAAGGTAGTTGAACAAGGCGTGTCGTTGAGTGACGAGGCGATCAATGCTTTGTCTGCTATTGTTGAGCAAGCCCAACAAGTAAATGATGTGATTAATTCTGTTGCTGCAGCTGCGGAGCAACAAACTACAGTAACCAAAGAAATTAACAGCGATATCTCACACATTGCCGACATCGCCTCGCAGTCGGTATCGGCAACGCAAGAAGCCGACGAAACCAGCCGCAGCTTAGCACAACGAGTAAACGAGCTTGATTCAATGGTGGCGCAGTTTAAGGTTTAACCGCAATACACTGCACAACAGCGGCGAGGCCATTGTGACCTCGCCCTTCAACCACTACTCGCTCTAGCTCAGTTAAAAACTGAAAGTCCAGCCCATCGAACTCCTCTTCGATAGAATGGGTCGTCATCATCATTTCGGCCTTTGGCGGCCCACCTGTTTTATGCTTCAACTGCTGCGGCGTATAGGCTTCGAGTATCAGTACACCATCACTTTTTAGTGTGGTAACAATGCTCTGATGAATTTGCTTACGCGTAGCGACAGGGAAGTGCGCAAAAATCGCGACGACAGCATCAAAGTGGCTACACGGCCACTGCCAATCAGCCAAGTCGGCTTGAATGGCTTCGACCTGCACACCTTCGGCTTTCGCTAGGTTGGTAATTTTATCTACGCCTGCTGGCGCAATCTCAACAGCCGTAACATGACAACCAAGCTTCGCCAGAAAAACTGCATTACGCCCCTCACCTTCAGCAACACACAGCACCTTTTTTCCGGCTAACCCTTCGGCTTGCTGCAGCAAAAAGTCGTTTGGGTGGGTACCATAAATGTACTCGTCTTGGTCATAGCGTTGCTGCCAAATATCTTTAATGTCCTGCACTGGCGTATCCACCTAATATGATAAAAAAAACCATCGCCGCAGCGATGGTTTTTAAGGCTAGGTTGTTATGTGCTCTGAAGCAACACTTAGCAACCGTTCAGGTAGGTGTATTAGTTACAGGCACCTACTTTAGTCCACGCATAGCTGCCAGCCCAACCGGTTGGGGCATATGCACCACCTAGTGAGCACCAGCCACCAACCGTGCACTGGTAAACATCGCCACCTAGGCTAACTTCATCGCCCGTTGCATAGGCGGCGCCATCAACATAGGCTGCAGCACAGCTAGGTGCTGGTGTGACTGTTGGTGTCGCTGTCGGCACTGACGTTGGCGTAGCCGTTGGAGTCGGTACTTCAGTCGGCGTAGCCGTTGGTACTGCGGTTGGTGTTGCGGTAACAACTGGTGTCGCCGTTACCACAGGAGTCGCCGTCGGTGAGGCGGTAGGAACAGTGGTTGGTGTCGCAGTTGGTGAAGTACCAGCGTCGATTAGCTTCCAAGGGCCGCCAGCCGTTGGCTCGTCACCCTGTGTCCACCATTTCGCTTCATATACACCACCAGCAAAGCTTACCTGATCACCGCCTGTGTACACCTTAGAAGCCTGCCATGCTGGCACGCCTGGCGTTACCGCATCACTTGGCACTGGCGTTGGCGTAGTAATTTGGTCGTCAGCCACTATACGAATTTCTGGCCAGTTTTTATGCGTACCCCAAAGGTTGGTCACACATGCCTCGTAGTCACCTGGTACTAGTGCTGAAAACGCTGTTTGATAGCCAACCAACTGACACTCAAATGAGTAACCTCCAGGGCGATCTGAGTAGTATGTCCAATCTTGGTCATAGTTAATATACAGCGTGTCTTCTGGTGCCGGTTTTACTTGGGTGTAAGGCTTTTGCTGCCAGCAGGTGTTCTTCTCATCGGCTTCTACTGGAATGTTGTAGTAGGCCGCTAGGTCTTCCCAGTAGCTAATGCGGTTAACCGGCTGGCCTTTCGTTTTGTTTTGCTCGCCACACTCTAGACCACCATTAATAATGTTAATTGTGGTACCAAAGCCATAACCAATACCGGCGTCAATTTCTGCCTGTGACGGCGACCAAGTGCGGTCGATCACGTGTAGCATTGATGGTTTAGGCGGTTGCGGGTAAACAAAGAAGAAGATGGCTGACGCAAGGTTTAACCAAGAGTCTGCTACACGACCAGGATCATTCAACAACACCGTTGCATCACCAAACATGGCTTCAGAGAATGCACCATAGTTGTAGTGGTAGCTTAGCTGCTTAGCACCACGGCCGAAGTAGCTTACGTATGAACCGTCTGGGTTTTTACCACACGGCCATTTGCGAGTTTGCCAGTTGTCTTCGGCACATTCGCTGTTATAGCCGCCAGCATCACCTTCGTTCCAACCCATTTCACGCACATGCACCAATGCTTGGCGCCACTTTGGAATACCGGCGTTGGCATCATGACCGCCAGTTTCTTGGGCAAAATGAGCAAATGCTGTGACAACAGACTTTTTACAAATTGCATCGGCATCGCGGCCATCGGCGTAATCACCACAGAATGCTGGGAACTTACCCACGGCTCGTAAAAAGCGAGTGTAAGTGTACTCTGGCGCCGCCATTTGAGTTAAGAAGTTCCATTCAGATTCTGGGAACACTCGCTCTAAGCGCTTAACGTTATCTGGATTCGCTGCACGCCCTGGCACAATTTGCTCTACTTCAGCATTAGGCAGAGTGCGAATGGTTTCAGACCAAAGCGCATATGCTGGGTTGGCCGTTTTATTTGCCTCAGCCGCAGCCACATCGCTTTGCGAAACGATATATCCGTTTGGGTTATCTGGGTCGACCTGAGGGTTCATTGCAAAGCTAGATGCAGCGAGCGTACAACCTGCTATTGCAGTTGCGAGAAGACGTTTCATTTAAATCACCTGTCGTGCCATTGTTATTTTTGTAGGCATTGCTGTTGGATTGGCACCGATTTCAGCACCTATCCAATAGTGCAAGCTAATTGGCAGTATCGTCAACTAGTGAGCATGCTTTTGTGTAGTAGGACACATTTCATCAATAACATACATTGAAAAATTTTTGTTCTTGCTGTGGATCAGTTCGCGCCTGAACACCCTATCAAATCAATTGATCCGAGTGCGGCAATGGGAAAATGGTTGCAAATAGCGATTTACTAAAAAGATATAGAAAAAGGACATCCAATGAAGCGACTCTTTCTTGCCACCACTGTAAGCATTGCAGTGGCCGCGCAAGCCGATCTGTTGATTGTTGAATCACACCTGCTACCAGCCATTGAGTTGAGCTGCACCGAAACTGCCCACCCAACTGAGGTATCACCAGCGCTGCACTTGTCGGCCGCAATTGAAACACCGCACTACCTTAGGTTTGGCTTGGGCGCTAGCAACACTTACCTGATATGCGAAGACAATAATGCAGCCCACTCTAATTTGGCCTACTTCGCATTTATCGGCGCTCACAAAACATGGCTATCAAGCAAGCACTTCATGCTTTCATCGAGTGCCGAATTAGACGTTATATTGCCTGGCTATCTGGAGCCCAACGTAAGTACCGGCCTTGCATATTACCCACAAGTAGACCCAGTGCGGATTGCTTTCGATAGCAATAATTGGCAGCTGCGCTTGTCACTAGTGAAGATCCCTGAGTTTACCCCAGGCATTCATATCGGTTTTAATTTCTAAGGAGCACCACCATGGATGCACTACCAATTGATACACAATTATGGGATCAGCAAGTTCGCGTTGTGATACAAACCTTTGCGCCAGCACTAGATTCAACAGCCGACCAGATTGACACCCGCAGCGCCGTGAATGGTTTACCTCAGGCGGGGTTAGCTCTGGAATATGTACTAGATAGCAATCGGCCTAAGCAGGTGCACTTTTTTGGCATTGAACTGAGCCAGCAGATCGATTGTAAATACGGTCTAGTCGACGACATGAAGACTTCGTCGCCGGACGTAAATACAACAACCGACACGGCTGATGTTGTTCAGCCAGGAAAGGTATGGCGAGATTATGATTGCGCGCTAGCGCCTGAACTCGCGGCTTATTATGGACGCCAATTTAACTGGCAACAATCATCTCGCTGGACAGTTAGCACGCAGGTAGCAGCTGGATTAGCAGTGGAGGCTTTTAACTCTAATGACGAGTTAGACGTGCACCTAAATATAGTGCCAATCAACGCTCAGTATCAAACTAGTGGTGGCTTCACAATTGCTGCAGGGCTAGACATTGCACCACTGGCATACCAAAACGAGGGGCTTGTTCGGTTATCGATGGGGAGGCGGTTTTAAAAGGAATTGAGCACTTAGTTAGTGCTCCACGCACTACCATAAAAAAGCCGAGGCTCTCACCTCGGCTTTACACTAGCATTTAGGGGGCGATGCTAATTTTATGATTGCTTGCGGCGACGCGCTGCCACTAAGCCACCCAATACCAGAAGCATTGGCCAGCCTGCAGAACCCACCACTACTGGGTTGCCGTTTACAGCGTTGTTAACTTGATCGTTGATATCGTCGATCAGCTTTGGATCTGGCTTGATCGTTGCTTTCAACGTCACTGTTTTGCTGTTACCTGCGCAATCGAAGTAACCCAGCTTGATTTCAACGTTCGTTAGCTCTGTCACACTGCTTAGGTCTAGCAGTAGGATTTTGCTAACTGGGCTGTAGTTAACGGTTTGCTCGTAAGACGTGCCATTGTGCGACACTTTAACGCTATGCGGCGTTAGGTCTTGCAATGCTTGGTCGTCGAAGTTAAACGCACTCAAGTCAACCGGCACTTGACCTAGGCCCTCAATCACACGAATTGGCTGCGATGCTTCATACACAGCGTCCAAACCATCAACGCATACGTCGCCAGGTAATGTTGGTACAGCTGTTGGCGCCGTAGTTGGTACGGTTGTCGGTACGCTAGTTACTACCGGTGAGGCTGTTACTACCGGTGAGGCTGTTACTACCGGTGAGGCTGTTACTACCGGTGTAGCCGTTACAACTGGTGTAGCCGTTACTACTGGGGTAGCCGTTACTACCGGTGTAGCCGTTACAATTGGTGTAGCCGTTACAATTGGTGTAGCTGTTACTACTGGTGTAGCTGTTACAACTGGTGTAGCTGTTACAACTGGTGTAGCTGTTACAACTGGTGTAGCTGTTACTACCGGTGTAGCCGTTACAACTGGTGTAGCCGTTACTACTGGTGTAGCCGTTGGCTGAACAACCAAGCCATCTACTTTCTGCCAAGGTCCGCCAGCACTAGGGCTATCACCTTGAGTCCACCACTGAGCTTCGTATACAGCACCTTCGAAGCTTACTTTGTCACCCTTGTTGTATACCGAATTAGCATTCCAAGCAGGAGCACCCGGTGTTACTGAACCAGATGGCACTGGTGTTGGCGTAACAATCTGATCTGCTGAAACGATACGGATCTCAGGCCAACTCTGGTGAGCACCGTAAGCGTCGGTGATACATTTTTCGTAGCCATCTTCTTCCAAAGCAGAGTAAGCCGTTTGGTAACCAACTAGCTTACACTCGAAAGACATACCACCTGGACGGTCTGCAAAGTATTGAAACTCAGCTTCCCAGTTGGTATTTAGGATATCGTCATATTTCTGAAGCTCGTCCGCGTTAACGCTTCCGTACGGACGCTGTTGCCAGCATGTATCAACTTCGTCTTGTTCTACCGGAATATTGTAGTGTTCTGCCAATCCACGCCAGTAGCTGATACGGTTAACTGGCTGACCTTTATCTTTGTTTTGTTCACCACACTCGATACCACCGTTAATTACATTAATGGTAGTACCAAATCCGTAACCAATACCAAGATCTTTATCCAGTGTTGAAGGCACCCAAGTGCGATCAATTACGTGCAACATTGCTGGTTTTGGCGCTTGCGGAGTCAAGAAGAACCAAACCGCAGAAGCCATGTTTAACCAAGTATCAGCCACCAATGCAGGGTTGTTTAATAGCACAGAAGCGTCGCCATCAAACATTACCTCAGAAAAAGCGCCGTAGTTAAAGTGATAGCTCAACTGCTTGGCACCACGACCAAAGTAGCTTGGCGTATCGGAGCAAGGCCAGCGACGCGTACGCCAGTCGTTTTCGCCACATCCAGTTGAGTAGCCAGCTTGACCTTCCGACCAATTCATCTCACGTACGTGAACTAGCGCTTGCTGCCACTCCTCCAAACCTTGTGGATTGTCCGAAGTATTGCTCAGTTTAATATGACCACCTGTTTCTTGCGCAAAGTGAGCAAAAGCGGTGATTACAGATTTTTTACAAATCGCGTCAGAGTCGCGGCCATCGGTATATTCACCACAGAACGCAGGGAACTTACCTACAGCTTTTAGAAACTTCTCATAGGTATATGACTCATGTGCCATCCCGGTTAAGAAATCCCATTCAGTCTCAGGGAACACACGCTCAAGTCGCTGGACGTTTTCTGGATTATTCGGGTTACCTACAGTGATCGCTTCAACGACTGAGTTTGGTCGCGTAGCCAATGCTTTGGCCCACTCAGCGTAAATAGGATCTGCTGTTTTGGCATCTTCAGCTGCTTGCAGATCTGCAGCGCTCATAATAAAGCCACCCGGATTTTGTGGGTCTGGCTGAGGGTTAACAGAGTAACCCATTGCTACCGTGCTTGCTAAAACACCGGCCGCTAAAATACTTAGCTTGCGCATATTGTTGTTCTCCTATCATTCTTATCCGCTAATGATGGATCACCATGCACTGAGGCTGCCGGAATGGGTTCACAGTTTATTACCAACAGTTAAGCCTTTATTCGCTAAGCATGATCGTGGTCACGCTTTTACACTGATCCAAACGAAATTAAGCCTTTACCTCTGGTGTGCGCTCGTATTCATCGAGCGCGCGACGGGCCAAACGCTCACCCAGTTCAATCATTGGCTCGGCGCGGTGGAAGTCGAAAGTAGAGATGGTTTGTTTGCCGATATCAATCTGAATATCTGGTGGTGAGCCAGCCAGTTTGTAGCGCGCCAATGAGGCTTGAGTAACGTCAAATGATTGCATCACCATATCTAGCTTGCCCCAGTTGCGGGTTCTTGCCATGGCACGCTGCTGCTCGCTAGATTCGGCCTCGTCCCACCATGATATGCGTTCGATAAATCCAGACGCTCGGTTACGAATATCGTCAACCAAACGCTGTGCTGGCCGATCTTGTTTTTCGTTTTTGTCTTTTTTGGCGAAATAGTCGGGCAACAACTGTTCAATGGAGACATTGTTGATATCCGAGGTGACATTGACCGCCATCACTAGATCGGCATCGTGTGCTGCTTGCAGGGGACTAACAGGCACCGGGTTAAGAATGCCGCCATCAACGAGATATGCGTTTTTATTCGAGACAGGGGTGAACACACCAGGCATAGAGATAGATGCCCGTATTGCCATATCGAGTGAGCCATTTTGAAACCAAACTTCTTTCTGGCGATTCAGGTCTGCGGCAACGGCTGCATAGGGAATATCAAGGTCTTGAATATTCACGTCACCCATTAGCTCGCGCATGGCTTGCATAACGCGCTCGCCACGTATGGCACCAGCTTTATCCCAGGTAACGTCTAATAGTTTTAGCACCCCTAAATAATCAAGGGAACATACCCATTCGGCATACTCTTCCATGGCCCCTGTGCAATACAAACCACCAACTAAAGCGCCCATTGAAGTACCAGAGATGGCGACGATTTCATAATCTCTAGCTTCAAGTTCACGAATTACGCCAATATGAGCATAACCGCGCGCCCCACCTGACCCTAATGCTAATGCAATCTTTTTCATCCCTGCCTCCAAAATGTGGCTAATGATGTGATCAATATGGCGCTTGCGGTGCTGTTTTACAACTAGCCGATTACAACATTCACACCATGGCTAGCGATCACATTCTTCAGCTTGACCATAATATCTTGCGTTGGCGACTTCACGTCGATCAACTCATAGTCATCGCCAAAGTGCTCCCACTTGTGTGCACCCATGGTGTGGTATGGCAGCAACTCAACTTTTTCGACTTTGTTGCCAAGCTCAGTGGCGATAAATCGCCCCATTTTATCGGCATTTTCAACCGAATCAGTGTGGCCTGGTACAACCACTAAGCGAATCCACATTGGCTTGTCGTGGAACGCCAAATAGCGGGCAAAATCTAGTGAATAGCGGTTAGGTGTTTTGGTTAGCTCAATATGGGCTTTGTCATCCATCTGCTTCAAATCGAGCATGACCAAATCGGTGTACGACAGCAGGTCATTTAATGCTTCGTCGTATTGCTTTACAAAGCCGTTGGTATCCAGCGTTGTATGGATCCCCTCTTCTTTGCATGCCTTAAATAACTCAGCGACAAACTCACGCTGCAGCACAGCCTCGCCACCAGAAGCGGTCACACCACCACCGGATGATTTCATGAAGTGTCGATACGACAGAATTTCAGGCATCAACTGATCAACGGTAACTTCTTCACCACCAGACAAATCCCAAGTGTCGCGGTTGTGGCAATACTTGCAGCGCATCAAACAGCCCTGCATAAACACAATATATCGAATACCAGGGCCATCCACCGTGCCACAAGATTCGGTTGAATGAATACGTCCGCGTAACGCCATAAAACTCTCCTCGGGGTTGAGTACGCAGGCTGGTTGCTGTATTAAACCTCGCTAGATTTCAGGTGAAGCGGAGTACATCACACGTCGACACGGTCGGGCGCGACCCCGGCTTAACTCATCCCTGAGGGCTCGCATTTTGCATCCATGCAAAATGACGGTCGACTTAGCGATGCACCCCGCCTCACCTTTTGTTCTATAGAGGTATGTGCAGCAACCTATTTTGGGTACTCAACCCATTAAATACTTTGCTCTTAGCAGTGATAGCGAATGGCTCGATTTAACAAACCATTGGCTATCACTACGGATTATTTGTTTTTGGATTGATCGTAACTGACTATCTGGCGAGTGGTAGCATTGCCTGATAAGTCGACCATCATTTGCCATGGATGGCAAATGGTGAGCCCCCATGGATGGGTTAAGCCGGGGTCGCGCCCGACCGTGTCGACGTTTAGGTAATGCCATCGCTCGCTCGTACCAGCACGATCCCAAAAACAAAAAGCCCGCAGCGTGCTGCGGGCTTTCGGTGAGCTGGCGCAGCGCCAGCTATACCAAGTTGCTTATAGCGATTCAGTAAAGGTACGCGTTACAACGTCTTTTTGCTGCTCTGGTGTCAGAGAGTTAAAGCGTACTGCGTAGCCAGATACACGGATCGTTAGCTGTGGGTACTTTTCTGGGTTTTCCATCGCATCCAACAGCATGTCGCGGTTAAGTACGTTAACGTTTAGGTGCTGACCACCTTCACATGTACCACCTGTGCCACAGCATGTGTCGTTATGGAAGTAACCATCCATCAAGCCAACCAAGTTGCTCTTCTGACCTGCATCGTCTTTACCTAGTGCCTTTGGCACGATAGAGAAGGTGTAAGAGATACCATCTTTGGCGTGTTCAAATGGAATCTTGGCAACAGAGCTTAGCGACGCTACCGCACCCTTCGTATCACGACCGTGCATTGGGTTTGCACCTGGTGCAAACGGCTCGCCAGCACGACGGCCATCCGGTGTGTTACCAGTCTTCTTACCGTATACAACGTTAGAAGTAATGGTTAGTACAGACTGAGTCGGGATCGCGTTGCGGTAAGTTTTACGTGCACGGATCTTGCCCATGAAACGCTCTACTAGGTCAACGGCAATGCTGTCTACGCGGTCATCGTTGTTACCGAATTTCGGATAGTCGCCTTCCACTTCGAAGTCGATCGCGATGCCTTGCTCGTTACGCACTGGCTTCACTTTTGCGTATTTAATCGCCGCCAAAGAGTCAGCCGTTACAGACAGACCAGCAATACCACATGCCATCGTGCGAGTTACGTCACGGTCGTGTAGCGCCATCTGAATGGCTTCGTACGCGTACTTGTCGTGCATGTAGTGGATAGAGTTCAGTGCTGTCACGTACTGAGTTGCCAACCAGTCCATGAACTCGTCAAGCTTATTGTAAACCTTGTCGAAATCTAGCACTTCGTCATCCATTGGCGCTTCTTTAGGGCCAACTTGGATGCCTAGCTTCTCATCAACACCACCGTTGATCACGTACAACAATGTTTTCGCAAGGTTGGCACGCGCACCGAAGAACTGCATTTGTTTACCAACGATCATTGGCGATACACAGCAAGCAATCGCGTAGTCATCGCTTTGCATGTCTGGGCGCATTAGGTCGTCGTTTTCGTACTGAATTGAGCTAGTATCGATAGATACTTTTGCACAGTACTCTTTAAAGCCACGTGGAAGCTGCTCAGACCACAGAACCGTGATGTTTGGCTCTGGGCTAGCACCCATGGTGTATAGCGTGTTCAAGAAACGGAAGCTGGTTTTTGTTACCAGAGTACGGCCGTCTAGACCTTGACCACCAATAGACTCAGTTGCCCAGATTGGGTCGCCAGAGAATAGATCATCATATTCAGGTGTACGTAGGAAGCGAACCATACGTAGCTTCATCACTAAGTGGTCAATCATCTCCTGCGCATCAACTTCTGTGATGATGCCAGCTTCGATGTCACGCTGGATGTAGATATCCATGAACGTAGATGTACGACCTAGAGACATCGCCGCACCGTTCTGAGATTTTACTGCACCTAGGTAACCAAAGTACAACCACTGAACGGCTTCTTGGGCATTCTTCGCCGGACCGCTGATGTCTAGACCATAGCTTTCAGCCATTTTCTTCAGGTCGTTTAGCGCGCGGTACTGCTCAGAGATTTCTTCACGAAGCTGGATGGTTGCTTCTAGGTCTTCACCGTTTTCGAACTTCTCGATCAAGCTGTTGTGTTGCGCTAGCTTGTCTTTCATTAAGAAGTCTACGCCGTATAGGGCTACGCGGCGGTAGTCACCAATGATACGACCACGACCGTAGGCATCAGGTAGACCTGTGATAACGCCAGACTTACGGCAAGCACGAATTGCTGGCGTATAAACGTCGAAAACACCCTGGTTATGCGTTTTGCGGTAGTCGCTATAGATCTTGCTAACCATAGGGTCTAGTTTACGACCGTATGCTTCGGCTGAACCTTCAACCATGCGTACACCGCCATTAGGCATGATGGCACGTTTTAGTGGTGCGTCTGTTTGTAGACCAACGATTTTTTCTTGTGCACGGTCAATGTAACCAGCTGGGTGGCTAGTGATGGTTGACGGGTTGTCAATGTCAAAATCAACCGGTGCGTGTGTTTCATTCTCTTGCTTGATGCCTTCCATGACCAAGCCCCACAAAGATGTGGTCGCGGCAGTAGCACCGGCTAGGAAAGATTCATCGCCTTCATACGGCGTGTAGTTCTTTTGGATAAAGTCGCGAACGTCAACTTTTAGCTGCCAGTCGCCTGGTGCAAAACCAGCCCATGCCTTATCAAAACCTTGTGTTAAATCGGTCATTGCTAACCCCTCTAGTTTGAAAACTTGGCTGATTGCATTCCGCTAGTATCCGCAGCCTGAACTGCTAATCAGCAATAATTTAAATTCGGTGCGAGATGAGAGGCGCTTGCGCTGGGACAAAAACTGGCGAGTCGAAAACGATATGATGGGACCCAATGACGCGATACATAAGCGCTGCCGTTCTACCAGTCATTGCACCTCTCAGTGCATGCTGACTAGAGTAGAGCAGCAGGCTTTAGCGCAACATGACATGAGTCAATAGCGTTAACTAATTACAAAAAATGATGATTTTTTAATCTGACAAGTTAACGTTACAACAATAAATTTAAGCCTTGTCAAACCCGCGTCGATCCTGCATTTCAGCAAGGCAAGAAACGGCTAACCAAGCCTCCAAACAACTTGTAATTTAATTACACATTGGACTATAAAAAAAAGGCCAATACCGAGTTCTAGGCCATTGCGAGGCGATCGAGACCTTATAAAGATAAGACCATTACTCAGATTGGTATTTTTCTAGTTCCGATTGAGAGGCCGCAACCTCACTTTTTAACTCTTCCACACTCTCTTGCAACACACCAATGAGCTCACTCGTTTGAGCTCTCATTGCGCGTTGCTGGTCCGCTAGGCGACTTAGCCTAGCTTCATTAGCGGTTAATTTTTCTCTTAACTGGTCGTTCGAAGCGATCAAGTCTGCCTTGTCAGCTAGGGCCGACTCTAGTTGTGATTGCAATACCAGTGCCCGATTTCGTTGGTTAACGTTATTGATTGCTAAACCCACAACGATAATAACGAGTACCACGATTGCACCATACTTAGCTAAATGATTAGACATAAGGCCTCTCCTAAACCCCACCGTAGAGGGCCTACTATAAGCTAGGGAACCTTTTCGCGCATTACTTCGTACACAATAGGTGTTTGACTATAAAATAAGCTCAGGCAGTATAAATTAACGCTAACTTGCAGCATTTTGAACAAAAGCTAAGCTTGTTTTGGGTTAGTGTACTTTTTGAGCTCTAATGTTTAGTACTGTAAGATTACTGTAAACAACGACGAAGGTGTCGACTTTTACGTCGAAAACAATATGAAAGTTAAACTGTCCGTACAGAATGTTTTTAAGGTCTTTGGCAAGTCGCCAAAGAAGGCCTTACCGCTCATCGAGCAGGGCAAAAGCAAAGATGAAATCTTTGCCGAAACTGGCATGACAGTAGGGGTAAAAGACGCCTCTTTTGATATTCATGAAGGCGAGATTTTTGTCATCATGGGCCTGTCAGGTTCGGGGAAATCAACCATGGTGCGCATGCTTAACCGGCTGATTGAACCAACGGCTGGTAAAGTATTGCTTGACGATGTCGACATTGCACAAATGTCGGAGGAAGATTTACGCCAGGTGCGCCTGCACAAAATGAGCATGGTCTTTCAGTCATTTGCGCTTATGCCCCATTTAACAGTGCGCCAGAACGTTTGTTTTGGCTTAGATCTAGCTGGTGACACACCAGTTGAAGAGCGCAACAAACGCGCCGAGAGTGCGCTCGATCGAGTTGGCTTGCTGGCAAACGTTGACAGCTATCCCGATGAGCTATCAGGTGGTATGCAGCAACGCGTAGGTCTTGCACGCGCACTGTGTACCAACCCAGATGTACTATTAATGGATGAAGCGTTTAGCGCGCTAGACCCATTGATTAGGACCGAAATGCAAGACGAGTTATTGCGCTTGCAAGCTGAAGATAAACGCACCATTGTTTTCATTTCACATGACCTAGACGAAGCGGTACGCATTGGCGATCGAATTGCCATTATGCAAGACGGCGTGGTTGTGCAAGTTGGCACACCAGACGACATCATTAACAACCCTGTTAACGACTATGTGCGTTCTTTCTTTAGAGGCGTAGACGTTAGTTCAGTACTCAGCGCCAAGGATATTGCGCAGCGCAAACAATCAACCCTCATTCGTAAAGACAGCGACCTTGGCATTGGTTCTAGCCTGCAGTTGTTAAGAGACAATGACCGTGAGTTTGGCTATGTGGTAAATGCCTCCAATAAGTTCTTGGGTGTTGTGTCAGTGGATTCTCTTCGCGCATCAAAAGCCAATGGTACTGGCTTAGATGCTGCATTGTTGGAAGACGACATGCGCATTAATGCCGACACGCCAATTGGCGACCTGATCGGACAAGTCGCACAAGCGCCATTCTCGCCACCAGTAGTAGCAGAAGACGGCAAATACCTAGGCATTGTTAGTAAATCAATCGTACTTGAAGCACTCGATCGTCAAACAGGGGAAGAATCATGAGCGCGAATCCATGGGGCGACACCAGCCAAACAGATACCGCAAGTGACCCATGGGGCGGAGGCTCCGAGGATGGTCTGGACTACCTAGCGGACCGATCTAACGAAGTGGAACAGAGCTTCGACATCATCCGACCGTTTGATGTGGACGGGGGTATCATCCCGCTAGACAACATGGTCGACAGCGCTATCGATGCAGCGGTACCTGTATTGCGGCCGTTTTTCCAAGTAGTCGCCAAGCCAATTGACTGGGTGCTTAACCTGTTCGAGACCGCATTGGTCAGTACGCCGGCGATTTTAGTCATTCTTATTCTTAGTGGCTTAGCTTGGTGGTTATCAACTCGTAAAATCGGTATCGGCACCCTGATTGGGTTAGTGATTGTTGGCTTAATAGGTGCTTGGGATCAGGCGATGACCACAATTGCCTTGGTGATCACCTCCCTATTTTTCTGCGTCATCATTGGTTTGCCAATCGGTATATGGCTATCGCGCAGTGACCGAGCAGTCTCAGTAGTGAGGCCGATTTTGGATGCGATGCAAACGACACCTGCATTCGTCTACTTGATCCCAATCGTTATGCTATTCAGCCCAGGCAAGGTTGCTGGCGTAGTGGTCACCATTATATTTGCTGTACCGCCAGTTATCCGCTTAACCAACCTAGGTATTCGCCAGGTTCCGGAGGATTTAATCGAAGCCGCGCGCGCCTTCGGTACTAGCCCGCGCCAATTACTACTCAAGGTTCAACTACCCCTTGCACTCCCTACCATTATGGCAGGGGTTAACCAAACTCTGATGCTTGGTTTATCAATGGTAGTAATTGCGTCGATGATCGCCGTACCAGGCTTAGGACTAATGGTTCTACAGGGCATTGGCCGTAATGATATTGGTATCGCTACGGTAGGTGGTTTGGGGATTGTTGTACTGGCAATCGTACTAGACCGCATCACACAACACATCGGCAGTAACGGCCGATAATAAAAACAGAGCATTGGCAACTAAAACGCCAGAGGAGCAATCATAATGGCTATAAAGCATTTTACTAAGACAGCCTTAGTATCGCTGACCGCAGTTGCAGCAGTGGCTGTAGCAGATCACCACAAACCAGGCATGGGTGTAGAGGTTACCGGCTTCCACAGCCCGATCGCAGAAGAAGCATTCCAGACTGTGATCATTCAAAAAGCCCTAGAAGAGCTTGGCTATGATGTGCAGCCAATTCAGCAAGTTGACTATGCAGCTGGCTACACAGCCATTGCCCAAAACGATATCCAATGGACATCAGTTAACTGGGACCCACTACACGATACCATGTATGACAATGCTGGTGGCAACGATGTTTTCTTTAAGCGTGGTAACTATGTCGCTGGTGCGGCACAAGGTTACTTGATGGATAAGAAAACAGCTGAAGAATATGGCATCGACACAATCGATGATCTTAAAGACCCAGAAATCGCTAAAATCTTCGACAAGACTGGCGACGGCAAAGCAGACCTAACAGGTTGCCAAGCTGGCTGGGGCTGCGAAGCAGTAATCAACCACCAACTAGAAGCATTTGGACTTGAAGACACGGTCAACCATGTGCAAGGTGCTTACGCTGCTATCATTGGCGATACCATTCAGCGTTACAACGATGGTGAGCCAATTGTTTATTACACTTGGACGCCATATTGGGTGTCTGGCATCCTAGTACCAGGTCAGGATGTTGTTTGGCTGGAAGTGCCATACTCAGATCACCCACGTGGCATTGATACTGAACTGCCAAATGGCAAAAACTACGGTTTCGCTGTAAACAGCCTACGAATTGTTGCAAACCGAGAGTTTACTGAAGCAAACCCTGCTGCAGCCAAACTATTTGAAGTGGCAAAACTAGATATCAACGCAGTATCGGCACAAAACCGTTTGGTGTCTGATGGTGAGAACACTGACAGCGATATTGAGCGCCATGCCAACAACTGGATTGCTGCCAACCAAGATGAGTTCAACTCATGGTTAGAAGCAGCGCGTGATGCAGCCAAGGGCATGTAATCACCGATAAAAAAAAGGGGCGCATGCCCCTTTTTTTTATGATTGTTATGCACTCAATGAGTCACCTTTATCAATTTCCTCACGCCATAACGCTTCAATCCAGCCATCTCTGCCTCGGTAAGTAGCAACCAAGCCAGACAAGTTAGCTAAATCACCATGTTGCCAAAACTGACAAAGCGGTTGTTTTTCAAAGTGACAGGCAATTGAAGCAATCACCGCCGCATGGCTAACAATTAAAATGTTGCTGCCCTGATACTGGCGAGCTAACTGGTTCACCGCATTAACCGCCCGATATTGCACCGCTTCAAACGACTCGCCATTGGGCGCGGTAAACGACTCAGGATTTTCCAAGTAGTCATGTAAAGCTTCTGGATATAGGGTTTGTGCATTGCGCTCGCTCATACCCTCTAATTCGCCTAAATGGATATCGATCAGTCCGGGATGCGTCACGCGTGGTAAATCACGATTGCCCACCAACAAGTTCCGAGTGGATAGCGCACGCCCAGCCGAGCTCGAGACCGCTACAGAAAAAGACTTATCGCGTAGTTGTGCACAACGTCGACGAGCATTTTTTTCTGCCATTTCAGTTAATGGCGAATCCAGACGGCCTTCAAAAACACCCTGCTTTTCCCACTCTGTTTCACCATGGCGAACAAGATAAACTCGGGTAATTTCTTGATGTTGGCCTTTGCGATAGCTTTCAGGCAGCAACCATATCCCCATTTTATGCTCTACAGGCTCAACCGATGAAACCGCTTGCATAGGCATGCGAGAAATCGCGAAGGGTTGAATACCAAGCTTGCCATTGCGCACTTCCACCATTGGAGAAATAGCATCTGCATCCAGCTGCACTAGCATATAGCGCTGCTCTGGAATTAAGGTTTTGCAGTAAGCCATCAACTGATGACCATACATTAGGGGTAAACCACGGCTATCGACATATTGTTCGCCAACGAAGCGGTCGCCGCGTTGCTCAACCCAAACATGTTCTGGTACTAACCAATATATGTACTTTGCCATGGACCGAAACCACTCCTGCACAGCATGAAAATTATGTATAAAACTCTAACTTGATGCCCTACGAAGTACCCTGCAACATAGAAATTGTTGCACTGTGTTTTATTGGAGTTATTAATTAGGGGTATTGCCTTACGCGTCACACCACCAGCGTAGAAACTACTGTAACAAAACTTAGCGCTCAAACTAGATACGGGCTCAATTAGTTACATTTCGTGCACCAAAGCATGTAACACTACCGCAATACCTGCCATTAATTGTCAAAAATTCGCCTACTTGCCTATTTTCATGCTTGAGTAGCTCATTTAGCTATCCGAACGGTTAGTCAAGGTCAAAAAAACTCACCATCAACATACTGCCAATGCCCACCTTTGCGCACAAAACGTGAGTGCTCAGCTAGCGCCTTTTCAATACCATCCTCAAGATAATACGCCTTAAATGACACCCAAGCTTGTGAACCTTTTTCTTGTGATTCTAGAACTTGTAGGCGCAACCACTTTGGGTTGCTACGAGCTAAATTAGCGTATAGGTCAGCAGTAAATGTTGATCTATGATGGGTAAACTGCAAGTACTGCTCATCCGCCACAACAAAAGCAGAGTATCTAGAGCGCATGAGCTGCTCGGCCGTTTTGGCCTTTTTTTGGTAGCGATGCAGTGGCTGGCAACACGAATCGTAGGGTATGTCGGTTCCGCAATAGCACATAGTTATCCCTCCAGCTGGGCGATGTAATGTTTAACCAGTGCGAACATATCATCGGCACTTTTTTTAGTGACCATTTCCGTGTCGGGCGCCTGCTCTGCTTGCGCACGAGTTACCCAAAAACGAGTTGCAGCGAGCACTTTGATCGCTGGCCAGCAGCGTTTTTCTGCAGCACTCAGTGGGCGTACCGATTGGTAGGCCGCTAACAAGCATTGCTCCAAATCTACATCTGCTTGCGCCCAGGCAACACACGCGACCGCCAGGTCCCACACCAGCCGATCGACACAAGCAAAATACCAATCGATAACCCCAGTTAGTTGATTGTCGGAGAACAATGCGTTATCGGGAAATAGATCACCGTGCACAACACCCGTTGGCAACGGCTGGCTGGCTATTTGCGCACTGCAGCGGTTGATCACACCTTGCACTGATACATCTGGGACATGGTTCACCACCCATGCAATAGGAAAATGAATGCGTGGCAACTGGCCGAGTAGTTGTTGATCTGCCAACCCTTGATCTGGCGCAGATAGGATATGCAACCGAGCCAGAAAGCGACCCACTTCTTCAACATGGGCTTGGCAACGAATGCCGTGCTCACCTGCCAACTTAACAACCACTGCCAGTGGTTTACCATGTAAATAATGAATTGGGGTATGATGATTCGCTGCAATGCGCGGTACCGGAATTAGGTGCTCGTACATTCTTTGCTGCAACGCTAACACTGGCGCTACCTCTGCTTCGCTATTACCCTCAAAAATAGTGAGCACCCAAGATTCATTGGTCGTCAGAAAGTAGTTCGTATTGGTCACGCCGGCTTTGATGGGCTGTAAGTTTTCTACATCCCCTAATCCATAGTGGTCAGCAATTTGCTGGGCTTCTTGTTTACTGACATGGGTATAAACCGACATGTTAACTCCAAAAACAACTTAAAAACCGCCAACGCAAACAATGCGCCGCAGTGAGAAATTTATTAGCTGCTCAGCATTATGCCTGATCGATTGCGCATAAAAACTGTCACAATTAATACCTTTAAAACAATTGGTATCACGTTTTCTTGACAATTGATGGGGACACGGCCAAAATGTAGTAAACTTTCAACAAGTCGTTTTCAGGAGCTTTTTGCAGTTTGCAACCCTAATCTCCGTCGACCATTCAGAATGCCAACAACCAGTTGCGCACCAATATTGGCTTCCGCGGAGCTTTGCTCGTAGCTATCGTGCTTTGCACTATACCCGTTGCATACCAAAGGCCCCTTTTGAAAGTATTTTTTAGGCAGATTTCCATGCTTCCGTCTAGCATAATGTGACTGGGAGCATTAACTATCGATGTAACTTTGATACGAATCAACATTACCAATCGATAGCTAACGTAGAATTCTGATCAGTTAACCTAGGCAACCCCAAAGGATAATAGCAATGACTATTAAAGTTGGTATCAACGGTTTTGGCCGCATCGGCCGTTTCGTATTCCGCGCTTCTGTTGAGCGTGACGACATTGAAGTAGTAGCAATCAACGACCTAATCGACGTTGATTACATGGCTTACATGCTGAAGTACGACTCAACTCACGGTCGTTTCAACGGCACTGTTGAAGTAGTAGACGGCAACCTAGTAGTAAACGGCAAAACTGTTCGTGTAACTGCTGAACGCAACCCAGAAGCTCTAGCTTGGGGCGACGCTGGTGTTGATGTAGTTGCTGAAGCAACTGGCATCTTCCTAACTGACGAAACTGCTCGTCAGCACATCACTGCTGGTGCGAAGAAGGTTGTTCTTACTGGTCCTTCTAAAGACGCTACGCCAATGTTCGTTATGGGAGTTAACCACAACACTTACGCTGGCCAAGACATCGTTTCTAACGCTTCTTGTACTACTAACTGCTTGGCACCAATCGCTAAAGTATTGAACGACAAGTTCGGTATCGAGTCTGGTCTAATGACGACTGTACACGCTACTACTGCTACTCAGAAAACTGTTGACGGTCCTTCTGCGAAAGACTGGCGCGGTGGTCGTGGTGCTTCTCAGAACATCATCCCATCTTCAACTGGTGCTGCTAAAGCAGTAGGCGTTGTTCTTCCTGAACTAAACGGCAAGCTAACTGGTATGGCTTTCCGCGTTCCTACCGCCAACGTTTCTGTTGTTGACCTAACAGTTAACCTAGAAAAAGCTGCTTCATATGAGCAAATCTGCGCGGCAATGAAAGAAGCTTCTGAAGGCGAATTGAAAGGCGTTCTTGGTTACACTGAAGACCAAGTTGTTTCTCAAGACTTCATCGGTGAAGTACAGACTTCTGTATTTGACGCGAAAGCTGGTATCGCGCTAACTGACAACTTCGTAAAAGTTGTTTCTTGGTACGACAACGAAATCGGCTACTCAAACAAAGTTCTAGACCTAATTGCTCACATCTCTAAGTAATTAGTTCGCTTTGTTAAAAAGCTGAATAAAAAGGCGCTCATTGAGCGCCTTTTTTGGTTTTACTCTTGCGTAATTGTGAGCTCGACCGAGCCTGTATTCTTGCTAAAGACACTGCACCCTTCACCCGTATGAAGTTCATAAGTACCAACCATACGTACGCGTCCCTCGCCGGTAAATCTAAGGTCATCGTCAGGAGTGTCGACCAGACTTATCTCTCCGTCATAGGTCATCACAGCACCATTGACAATAAACTCAGGCGTGAGGGGGCTTGCACCAGGTGTGTGGTATGCCCGCATTAGCTGCTGTTTTAGGCTCACGGACTCACCTGCTGCCAACACCACTTCGTCGACAACCTGCCTAGGCTTTGCCGGGGCAAGCGGGATACACGCCTGAGTAGGTGTTGGTATCAGTGAGACAACCGGCGTAGGTGTTGGCTCGGTAATAATTGTTAAGTCTAGTGAGCCACCCGTTACGTGATAACTACCACATTGTGGCCCACCTAGGTCGAGGTCATACTCCCCCGTCACGCGAACTTTGCCAGAGCCTGAGATTTGATAGTCAGCACCGGTACCAGTCACTGTTATATCCCCGGCAATAGTTTTGACTTGTAGGTTATAGAGCAGCTCAGGTTCAAATACCACAGGCGCGCCATAAGACATCAATAGTAATTCACGCGCATCTAGGGTGTCGCCTTGTGCAATAGTGATGGTATCAACGCGCTTGTATGGTTTTGGCTTATCCACGTCTAAACAGACAGGCGCAACCAAATCGACGGCACCAGCAATGGCATAATTAGTGCCAGGGCAACCCATATCAGGGTGAGGGTAAAACAGCTTGGCACTCAGCTGTGCGCGACCATGACCTACTAAATAAGTTCGACCATCACGCTTCACAACTTGCTGATGCTCATTCGCCGGCTGCACTATAACCTTTGCTACTGAGGTGCCAGCATACGCCGCCAAAGATTCAACATAACTAGTGATATCATATTCACCACCTCGGTAGTCGTTCACCAAAAGCGTTGGTAGATCTGGCTTTGGCGTTGGAATTGGCATTGGTTTGCAAATTGGTTCAATCACCCGGCATTCCACTGGTTGCCAGAACCATCCTGCTAGCACCGGCTCCCAAGCTGTAGGGCTATTCTGCGCCTGCCAGCAAGCGTCATTATATTGGTAGGTTAGGCCATTGACCGGCTGCGTAACACCCAGCAAAAACTCGGGCTCAGGGTAAGAATCACTTGTTAGCGTGATGTGTTGGATTTCTTTTTTGACTACCGGCCAAGTGCTGCAACCAACCGGTGGAGAGCGTGTGTAGATGGCTTCTGCAGTAAAGCTTGTTGTGCCATATTCAACCATCAAATAGTTGCCTGAAGCATACACGGCACCATCCGCATCGATGATTTGAACATCTAAATATTCACCTGCCATGGGTGGCATAAACATAAGCTGCAAATCTGCAAAGTAGCCATTAAAGCTAACATCATGCGAGATACGCTTTACCGTTGGCTCAGGATCGCTATAGCTGCAATCTGGTGTGTAGATGGGTGGCGTGGGAACCATGGTCAGCATAGGCTGAACGTTATCGACTGTGGCAGCCAATGTGGTTGCCGATATTGCCATACTGGTTAATACGGCAAGCGATGTGAGTGCCTTCATCTGGGTTTTCCTTTTATTGTTATTGGGCACTTACATTTAAGGACTATTTTGGGATCGTTACCAATTAGTAATTGTGAGCGAATTTGCAAGTTTTTGTTTCTAACATGCATAAAAAAGCCCGCTTGCGCGGGCTGTCTTATTGGCTTAGTACCAATTAAGGATTCAACACAGAATCAATCACAGTTAGCAATGAACGGTCGTCTTCAACGTCTTGCGACAACTCCCAGAACATCACACCAGCGGCACGTTGCTTCGCCAGCTCTGCTTTTTGCTTCATGGTTACCCGGCCATTGTAATAACAACCCTGGTGCGCATCGGCATCTGGGTCGGCGCCGTTAGCCAGAAGCTGCTCATACGAGATGGCCTGGTTGTTACCACGGCAGTAGAACGGCACACCTAGAATCACTTTATCTGCCGGTGCTCCGCGCTGGTTGATCCAATAATCCAACGACGCCTGCGCTACGCCCATATCTGAGTGTTTATTATCGCCACTCCACGGCCAGTTATCGTCGTAAGCCATTAAGTTGAAGTAATCAACAAGCTCAAATACACGCGCGTCAACATACTGACCATTAAAACCACGTGAAATCACAGCGGTCGACAAACCTTTGCCTTGCGGCTCTAGCATGGCATCCAGTTCTTGCATCAACTGCAAGTACAGGGCTTTTTCGGTGTTATTGTTTGGCCATTCCCAATCGATATCGATACCGTCAAGGTTGTAGGTATCAATTGCCGTTTGAATTTCACCCTTGAAGCGTTCTAGCAATTGAGGATTTTGGGTAATTGTTGACCAGTCGGCGTCGTTACCACCGCCATCACCAATGGTCCAGCCGCCAATGGCTAGCCAGATTTCTACATCTTTACCCACTGCTGCATTCGAAAGCGCTTGTAGGTTTTGCGGCTGCTCAATTGTCAAAGAGCCGTCTGCGTCTGGTAATGCGAAGCTGTAGTTAATGTGCGTTAGCTTATCCCACTGAATGGCATTTAGGTTAAACGCCCAGCTTGGCTGGTAGGCGATCACAGGTGTGCGCGCTCCAGTAACTGGTGTGACTGTTGGTTCACTTGTTGGTGATACAACCGTTGTTGGTGTGGCTGTAGGAGTTTGCGTTGGCACCTGAGTTGGCTGTGCCGTTGGCGTTGCCACTACTTCACAGGCAACCTCTGTCCAGAACCAACCTTCGCGTGGCGTCTCCCATACACCAGGATTGTTTTTCGCTTCCCAACAGCTACCACCATAGGCAAAAACTTGGCCATTTTGTGCTTTGGTCACACCTGGGACAAACTCGGGCACGTCAGTCGGCACAGTTGTTGGTACTGCGGTCGGTGTGGCAGTAGGCGCGATTGTTGGAGTCGCACTTGGGACGACAGTAGGTGTCGCCGTAGGGGTTGCAGTGGGCGTTACAACCGGAGTTGTGTCGCCCAAGGCTACCCAGGCATCCGTCCAAGCAAAACCAACACCTGGTTCATAGGCAGATAAACCACACCAACCGTTGTATGGAAACGCCTTACACTCGTAGGACTGATTGCCATTGTTGACTACCTCACCGCCTTGATAAGCGTAGCCTTGTTGCCACGCATTGGCGGCGGCGAATGTTGAGCTAACTGCTAAGGCAGCTGCCAACATGGTTTTTTGTAATTTCATGGAGAGACCTCAGTTATTATTTTTGTACTGAATGTTTGCAATTACAAACTGCCCATTTAGAGAGCTTTTTGTTGTGATTTTGGTCACAGCTGAGGTTTTCTAACGGTAATAAAGCTTCAATAAAAAAGCCCACCTGATTTCGGTGGGCTTTCAACATAGCTCTGCTTATGGGTTTAACACAGAATCAATCACAGTTAACAATGAACGGTCGTCTTCAACGTCTTGCGACAACTCCCAGAACATCACACCAGCGGCACGTTGCTTCGCCAGCTCTGCTTTTTGCTTCATGGTTACCCGGCCATTGTAATAACAACCTTGGTGCGCATCGGCATCTGGGTCGGCACCGTTAGCCAGTAGCTGCTCATACGAAATGGCTTGGTTGTTACCACGGCAGTAGAACGGCACACCTAGAATCACTTTATCTGCCGGTGCTCCGCGCTGGTTGATCCAATAATCCAACGACGCCTGCGCTACGCCCATATCTGAGTGCTTATTATCGCCACTCCACGGCCAGTTATCGTCGTAAGCCATTAAGTTGAAGTAATCAACAAGCTCAAATACACGCGCGTCAACATACTGGCCATTAAAACCGCGTGAAATCACAGCGGTAGATAAGCCTTTGCCTTGCGGCTCTAGCATGGCATCCAACTCTTGCATCAACTGCAAGTACAGGGCTTTTTCGGTGTTATTGTTTGGCCACTCCCAATCGATGTCGATACCGTCTAGGTTGTAGGTATCAATTGCCGTTTGAATTTCCCCCTTGAAGCGTTCTAGCAATTGAGGATTTTGGGTAATTGTTGACCAGTCGGCGTCGTTACCACCGCCATCACCAATGGTCCAGCCGCCAATGGCTAACCAGATTTCGGTGTCTTTCCCAACTGCTGCATCACTAAGAGCTTGCAAGTTTTGCGGCGCTTCAATTTTCAACGAGCCATCGGCATCTGGCAATGCGAAGCTGTAGTTGATGTGCGTTAGCTTATCCCACTGAATGGCATTTAAGTTAAACGCCCAGCTTGGCTGGTAAGCAATGACAGGTGTTTTTGCTGTTTGCGCTGGTTGCACTTCTACAGTTAAACGATCAGTTACCGTATACCCTGGGCAGCCCTTTTCAGGATGTCCAATATACTTTGATATATAAATATCGGCAGCGCCAACACCATCTACATAATAGGTTTCACCCACTCGTGATACGGTTGTATCACCATATGTTTCAACTCTAATTGTCGATATATCACGACCCTGATTGTAGATAAAGTCATTGACTGAGTACCCTGGCGCGACCGGATCGGTTATTTTGATATATTCCTCAATTGGCGCAGCGATTGGAATTGGCAAACAAGTTGGCGTTGTTGTAATCACAGGCTCAACTGAGACATTAATAAATACTCTCTGCACTGAGTATGAATCCGAATACTCACCACCACGGCACGCATCAAACTTGAATCGCTGAGTTACCGTTACGGTGCCATTCGTTGAGTTGAGTACGACCTCATCACCGTCTAGGAAGGCGTCACCCTGCACTTTCACACTTGCCAAGTCGACATTGCCTAACAGCTCAGTTACTTTAATCCGCTTCACGGCACCACTTGTGAGTGTTTCGTTGCGATATGTATCCAGAGGCGTAGGCACAGCAAGCGGCGGGCATGATACAACCGGTGTAGTACTGCAGCTAACCTGGGTCCAGAACCATCCTTCTCGTGGCGTTTCCCAAGCACCTGGGTTGTTTTTCGCTTCCCAGCACTGTCCTTGGTACGCATACACATCGCCTGTTTCAGGATCGGTACTACCTAAAATGAACTCCGGCATACTCGGCATTGTTGGTAGCTGTGTTATGGCCAGCGTTACCACAGCCTCAGTAACCGGGCATTGGGTACCTGGGTAGATGTAGCTATAGGTGAACTTCGCGCCATTCATATCTGTGGTTAAACGCATGGTTCCAGTACCAGAGGCAATCACTTCACTGCTGCCATCTGGGTAGGTTACCGATACGCCAGCAGAAGGGTTACTGCCAGTACCAAAAAACTCCTGTACTGGGAGCTCTAGGTAAGGCGCAAACATATCCGCTGCAATCGTTTTAGTGTCGTACCTGGTATCTGGAACATTGACGCCGCCACATAATGAAGTTGGCGTAGGTGTAACCACTGGAGTAGCGGTAACCGTGCTACCAACTAGCGTCCAAGCGTCCGTCCAAGCAAAGCCAACGCCAGGTTCATAAGCCGATAAGCCGCACCAACCATTGTATGGAAAAGGTTTGCATTCATAGCGAGCGTCTTGGTTTTCAACCACTTCGCCGCCTTGGTAGTTGTAATCTTGCTGCCAGGGCTGCGCCAAGGTTGCACTAATGGAAGCAACCCCGGTGAGCAGTATGACTGAAAGTTTATTAAGTGCCTTCATATTTACCCTATTTGTTTTTATTAATGGGAAATATCAGTGAACTACAAAAAAGGGAACGTTTCCAACAATGAACAGAGTTAGAGTTGTTAGAAAAATTGACTCACATAAAAAAA
Source organism: Salinibius halmophilus (assembly GCF_003577475.1). Classification (GTDB taxonomy): domain Bacteria; phylum Pseudomonadota; class Gammaproteobacteria; order Pseudomonadales; family Natronospirillaceae; genus Salinibius; species Salinibius halmophilus. The sequence goes on along the minus strand of NZ_QPEP01000012.1, from coordinate 94,237 downwards.
GCCCCAGTAACGGCTGAGGCTTTCTAACACTCTAAGAGTTACTTGGCTCAGCAGCTGCCTAGGCGCTGCCAAGCTTGACCGGTTGGATCACCCGTATTGGTCCACCACTTGGCTTGATACAGGCCACCGTTAAAGCTTACTTGATCACCATTGTTGTACACCTTGCCTGCTTCGAAAGCTGGTGCACCACACTCACCAGGCGCCGGCGTTGGGGCAGGCGTTGGGGCTGCAACGCCACTTACCACGTTGTGGATAGCCGTTAGCAGTGAGCGATCATCTTCAACGTCTTGAGATAGCTCCCAGAACATGATGCCACCCGTGCGCTCAACCGCAAGCTGAGCTTTGGCCTTCATGGTTTCAGTACCGTTGAAGTAACAGCCTTGGAAGGCGTCAGACTTTGGATCGGCGCCAGCCGCCAATAACTGCTCATAAGAGATTGATTTATCATTACCACGACAGTAGAACGGCACACCCAGCACAGCTTTCTCAGCTGGCACACCACGCTGATCTACCCAGTAAGAAATCGACGCTTGCGCAACGCCCATATCTGAGTGCTTGTTGTCACCACTCCATGGCCAGTTGTCGTCATAGGCCATTAGGTTGAAGTAATCCACCAACTCAAATACTTGCGCATCCACGTACTGGCCATTGGCACCACGCGATACCACAGCAGTAGATAAGCCTTTGCCTTGCGGCTCAAGCATGGCATCTAGCTCTTGCATCAACTGTAGGTACAAGGCTTTTTCGGTGTTGTTGTTTGGCCACTCCCAGTCGATGTCGATACCGTCTAGGTTGTAGGTATCAATCGCTGCTTGGATTTCACCTTTAAAGCGTTCTAGCAATTGCGGGTTGCTAGTAATGGTTGACCAGTCGGCGTCGTTACCACCGCCGTCACCAATGGTCCAGCCGCCAATAGCTAGCCAAATTTCAACGTCTTTGCCTACTGCTGCATCAACTAGTGCTTGCAGGTTTTGTGGCTGTTCAATTTTCATTGAGCCATCTGCATCTGGCAGAGCAAAGCTGTAGTTAATGTGTGTCAGCTTATCCCACTGAATGGCATTTAGATCAAACGCCCAGCTTGGCTGATATGCAATCACCGGGAAGCGGTTCGCCGCTGGTGGCTCAGTTGGTGTTGCAGTTGGCGTCGCCGTTGGTGTCGCCGTTGGTGTCGCCGTTGGTGTTGCAGTTGGTGTTGCGGTTGGCGTCGCCGTTGGTGTCGCCGTTGGTGTTGCAGTTGGTGTTGCGGTTGGAGTTTCGACCGGCGTTGGTTCCGGCGTAATCATGACAACTTTTGATTCAATCGTTACACGCTCTACAACGTGTTGACCAACTACTTTACCGTCACAGTCTAGTACTGGCTTCACCAACTCTATGACTGAATTGCCACTACCAATCACAGCAGTTGGACCATCATCAGGATAAAGCTGTGCTTCTGGATCTAGCGTCGCACTGCCTGTAGCTTGGTAATATTCGAGCGCTGCAAGGGGCGACTGGAAAATATCGGCCAGTAGTACCTGCTGGAACGAAGGCATTGAGTTGCTATAACTCACGCTCGTTTCAATTGTTGGTACTAGCGTTGGCAAAGCACAAATCGGAGGTACTGCGGTAGGCGTGACCGTATTAGTGACAGTTGGAGTAACCGTATTGGTTACTGTTGGGGTAATAGTAGAAGATGGCTGAGGTGTCGTGATCACGACTTGATTACCATCTACCTGAACATTACATCCAGCTGCGACTGCAGCAACAGCTGTAACAATCGAGAGTTTACGAAGCATGTTGTCCTCTTTATTCTTTTTTACTTGTGAGTACAGCATGCATTAGTGTTTGCAATGAGTCTGCGACAGGGTCGGCAGGTTTATTGTGAGGCTAAAATTGCCCTGCCTACCCGGTCACAACTTGAAGTTTCTAACGAAGATCAGCTCGAACTTGCTCGGTTTCAGGGCGAACACCACGCCATAACTGAAACGCCTCGGCAGCTTGTTCAACCAGCATACCAAGGCCGTCAATCGTTTTAGCACCCTGCTCAGCCGCCCATGCATTAAAGACAGTTGGTTTATCGCCATACATCATGTCGTAGCAGGTCGCACCTGCAGCCAAAATGTTCGGATCTTCGACTGGGCAAAAACCAGATAAACTGGCTGACGTGCCATTGATCACAACATCAAACGCTTCGTTTAATTCGCTAATCGCCGAGGCAGCTACACTACCCAAATCAGCAAAATCATTGGCTAAATCTTCTGCTTTGCTTACCGTGCGGTTAGCAATGACTACCTTAGCTGGGTTCTCGGCCAATAATGGCTGCAATACGCCACGCACCGCACCACCTGCACCAATCACCAAAATCTTTTTATCTGCCAGCTCAACTTTATGAAACTTCAAATCAGCAACCAAGCCCAGGCCATCTGTGTTATCACCACGCAAGCGACCATCTGCAAGCTTGATTAAGGTATTCACCGCACCACAGCGCTCGGCGCGAGGGCTCAGTTCATCAACCAAAGCAAATGCCTGTTCTTTAAATGGCACGGTGACGTTAGCGCCCTTAAAGTTTAAGTCTTCAAAACAAGCCCGCGCACTCTCCATAAAGCCTTCTAGTGGTAGCTCCATAGCGACATAACTTAGATCCTGATCGGTTTGTTTAGCAAACTGCGCATGGATTTTTGGCGACTTTGAATGTTTAACTGGATGACCAAATACTGCATAGCGATCCACAACTTACTCCTTCACCCACTCGCGTACGGTTAAATAATGTTCCATCAATTTTGCTTCTTCTGAGCCCGGCTCTGGCTCACGGCCATATTGCCATTGCACCAGTGGCGGCAAGCTCATCAGAATCGATTCGGTACGGCCACCAGACTGCAAACCAAAAATAGTGCCGCGGTCTTGTACCAAGTTAAATTCAACATAGCGGCCACGTCGATATAACTGCCAGTCACGCTGTGCTTCGGTATATTGCATAGCACGGCGTTTTTGCACAATCGGCAAATAAGCAGCCAAATAGCTATCACCTACCGAGCGCATCATGGCAAAAGAGTCATCAAACCCTAGGCGGTGAAAATCATCGAAGAACAAACCACCTACACCGCGTGGTTCCTGGCGATGATTCAAATAAAAGTATTTATCGCACCACTCTTTTAGCTCTTTGTATAAGCCTGTACCAAAAGGCTCAACCGCCGCTTTCGCCGTTTGATGCCAGTGTTCACAGTCTTCATCAAAACCATAATAAGGCGTTAGGTCATAACCACCACCAAACCACCATACCGGCTCTTCACCTTCTTTCTCGGCAACAAACATACGTACATTGGCGTGGCTCGTTGGCACGAGTGGATTCTTCGGATGAATCACCAGCGACACACCCACCGCCTGCCAGGTTCGACCGGCTAACTCAGGCCGATTAGCACTAGCGCTAGGCGGCAGTTTGTCGCCCATCACATGCGAAAAGCCAACGCCACCTTTTTCAAACACCGCACCATTTTCAATGATACGGGTACGACCACCACCGCCAGCTGGGCGCTGCCACTCGTCGGTAATAAATTTTGCCTGGCCATCTTCGTTCTCTAGCCCTTGGCAAATATTGTCTTGCAGACCCATTAGGTACTGCTTTACCGCAGCAAAATCAAAGCTCACAGCAACTCCCGCATCAAAAAATCATCTAGCGCAAGTGTACCCGAATCAATGATTGGCGGCGACTGACCAGAAGAAAATGAAGCGAAACTGAATAAAACTTAATCATTTATCTGGCGTTCTACATAACTAGTGTTACAGTTCACCAACACACCAAGTCACCCAATAGAGGAAAAGACGATGGAAGCCAATCAATCTATTAACCAATCAGAGTTGTTAACCAATGTTGCACTGCCATTGATTCCAGCGGTGGCGATTTTGTTAATGGGTAAATTGGTCGGCGTCGACTTTGGCATTGGGGCTTGGTTTAGCACCCTAATTTAAGGAGGCGCTATGCAACCAAATTGGCAAGAAGGCACGCCCATCTATCTGCAGATTCGTGATGACGTGATTCGCAGAATTTTAGATGGCGACCTCAAAGAAGGTGATGCGCTGCCCTCGGTTCGGCAAGTAGCCAGCGCATGGCAATTAAACCCATTAACCATTTCCAAGGCTTATCAACTTTTGGTTGAAGCACAGTTGGTAGAAAAACAGCGAGGCAAAGGCATGTTCGTGATTCCAGGTGCACAAGATCAACTATTAAACGAAGAGCGCCAGCGCTTTTTAACTCAAGAATGGCCGGCGATTGTTAAGCAGATAAAACGCCTTGGTCTAGACACCAATGAGCTCTTGGCAAAAGTTAAGGAGGACTGAAATGTATATTCAAGCCACCAATGTGGTCAAAGCCTACGACCAACAGCAAGTATTGCACAACGTTGATTTAACGCTTGATGCTGGCCAGGTATTGGGACTTGTTGGCCCAAACGGAGCAGGCAAATCAACCCTGTTACAGGCCATTTTAGGTTTGACCAATTACCAAGGCGACATTCAGGTACTAGGCAAAAATCCAAGCCGAGAGCGTGAAAAAATGCTCGAACACGTGGCATACATTGCAGATATCGCGGTGTTGCCACGTTGGATGCGCGTCGCTGATTCCCTAGTATTGATGCAACAGCTACACCCTAGGTTTGATGTCAGCGTTGCCACAGAACTCCTAAGCCGTACAGATATAAAACACAAGGCAAAGGTCAAAGCGCTATCTAAGGGCATGAAGGCCCAGCTGCACCTCGCGCTAATTATGGCCATTGATGCCAAAGTATTAATATTAGATGAGCCAACGCTTGGTTTAGATATTACTACGCGAAAGCGCTTCTTAAGTGACCTAATGGCACATTGTTACGGCGAAGACAAAGCCATCATCATCACCACCCATCAAATAGATGAAGTGGAGCAAGTGCTCACCCATGTAGCCTTCATTAAGCAAGGCAAAATCATCAACCATAACCCAATGGATGAGATCGCTGATCGCTATCAACAGCTAACGGTAAGTGATTCAGTGGCTGGTGAGCTTGAACAATTTAATCCCATCGCACGCGAGAGTTTTATGGGCCGCACAACACTGATGTTCGATGGTGTCAGTCGCACAGAACTGTCTGCTTTTGGTCACCCTCAGCAAGCCAAACTAAGCGATATTTTTGTTGCGCTAATGGAGGATGCCGCATGAAAACGCTAATCACCTTAATGAAACGCGAGTACATGGAGCATAAGGTCAGCACCTTTTGGTTTCCGGTCGTTTTTTCGGTCATCGCATTTGTAAGCTTTGCCATTCTAGCGATCTATGGCGTGGCCTCTGGCAGCGGTGAAATAAGCTTTGGCGAAGAGCTTGCAGACGGCACATTTATTGGCGCCAACGCTGTCATATCCGTGGTCTGCCATGTTATGGCAGCCTTAGCGTTTATGACGGTTATCCTGGTACAGAGCGCTTACTTTTTGGGCTCTCTATACGACGACCGTAAAGATCAATCGATCATCTTTTGGCGTTCATTACCGGTGGCAGAGTGGCAAACCATTACCAGTAAGTTCTTATATGGCAGCCTCGTCTTACCGCTATTCTATTTTGCCAGCGCAGTAGTGGTAGCCATCGCTTCGCTGATTTTAGGCGCCATTTTGATGGGCGACAAAGTAGATGGCTTATTAACCTTTGCCTGGATCATTGAACCAATCAAGGTGCTCGTGGCAATTGTGCCAATTGCCATCTGGTTGATGCCGGTTTGGATCTATCTGATGTGTGCCTCCGCTTTGGCAAAACGCCTACCAATCATTTATGCGGCAGCCCCCTTCGTTGTGCTAAGCATTATTTGGGGCATCAGCCACGCGATGAACATTAACCTTGGCATTGCAACATTTTTCGACAGCGTCATTAGCTATCTTGGCCGGTTCTTTCTTGAGCAGTTTGAAATGGGTAGTGGCGATGATTTAGAAGTAGTCGCCTTTCCTGCACTGCATTGGCAATTTTTGCTGAACTGGCAACAGCTGGTTGGCTCACTTGTGGCTACTGGCCTAGCATTTTCAGCTTTGAAATTACGCCAGCGCAGCGAAACCGTTTAGTTTAAATGCAGCGTTCAACTTAGGAGTCCAACACCCTAGCTTCGCAGCAGTTTACACCCGCCACGTGCGGGTGCTTTTTTTCTAGAAGCCCCTATGGTTACCTACTGGTAATCTTCCGAAAAATATACGCAACAAGCCGATTACAAGAAACATTACCTACTCATAAGAAAAAATAATTCAACCCATTTTGATCCAACCAAATACATCGGCGTATGTACTGTGGCTAGCAAGACGGCTTTATCGCCATCAACACGTGTTAACTATACAGGGAGCAATAGCTCCTATTTAAAAGCAAGAATTAGAGTACACACTCACAAGAGCTATATAGAGGAACACATCATGAAAGCATTATTTGGCAAGCTGGCTGCTATGCTAGCATTAACCCTAGCGGCAACTTTTTCTATGGCACACGACCATGGAATGAAAGGTAAAAATATTGTTGAAACAGCAGTTGAAGCAGGCAGTTTTTCAACGCTTGTAGCAGCCGTTCAAGCTGCAGGGTTGGTAGACACGCTAGCCAACACCAAGGGCTTAACCGTTTTTGCCCCAACAGATGAAGCCTTCGCTAAACTCCCTGCAGGCACTGTAGAGTCTCTGTTAGAGCCGGAAAATCGTGACCAATTAGTTGCAATCCTGACTTACCATGTTGTACCAAGCAAAATCACTTCAGACATGCTTGAGCGTGGCGCGAATACAGCACCAACCGTGCAAGGCGATTCAGTAGTTGTAACGCTAGATGATAGTGGCGCGACTATTAATGGTGCCAATATTACAGCGACAGATATTATGGCCTCAAACGGCGTTATCCACGTGATCGACACTGTAATTCTTCCAGAATAATATCATCTAATATGATAACCACCGGGCGCATGAACAATGCGCCCGGATAATTCTAGAGATAATAAAATATTAGACAGTTCATTTAGCGGAATATTTAAACAAATAGCTAATTTATTTTCCGTCATTGGCATCGCCGCAATAGCATTCACAACCCGAGCTTCTATTTCGTTTAATGACGTCACTGCGTCAACTCTCATTTTCGCTGGAATATCCAAATCTTCTACTGTTGTCACCATTTCTGCACCTTGCTTTAGCAGTGCTAAACAGCCAGCACTAGCCGGCGCATAAACCCCGCCTGGCACCGCATAGACTTCGCGTCCTAAATCTAAAGCAATTTCGGCTGTAATTAATGAGCCAGACTTAACCGCGGCTTCCACCACCAAGAGTTTTTTGCTCAGAGCAGCTATGATTCGGTTGCGAGCAGGAAAATGCCAAGGTTGCGGTGATTCGCCCAACAAAGCCTCAGATACAACTAAGCCACCGTTTTCAACTATTTGCTGATACAACCCCTTATTGCGAGCCGGGTAGGGTTTATCAATGCCATTACCAAGCACGGCAATTGTGTTTGACACTTCGCCCTGATGTGCCGCGGCGTCGATGCCAAGCGCTAATCCGCTGGTTACCACCCAGTCTGTTTCAGCCACACTTTTTGCTAATGATTCGGTAAACCTAAGGCCAGCCGGGGTAGCTCGGCGACTGCCAACAATGGCTAGCTGATCCGACTGCAGCAGGTCAACATTACCGCGGCACAACAGCCAAGCTGGTGGATCATAGAGATGACCAAGTCGTTCGGGCCAAGCCTTATGACCAGGGAAAATCACGGTAATGGCGAGCGCTTTTAGTTTCTGTTGCAGCGCCGAGACATCTTGGTGAAGCTGATGAACCTGCAGGCGTTCACTTGCTTGCGGAAAAAACGGCTGCAATGCATCGACGGGGTGAGCGAGCAAGTTACTAATAGAGCCAAAGTGTTTGATTGCACGCCCTAACAGGCGGCGACTAATTCCCTGTTGCATCCATTGCAGTACAACCAATTGCTCATCCATGAGACCTCCTAAACTAGCAAAAAAAAACCCACTGCGTTGGCAGTGGGTTTAGTTTAGTCAACAATCTCAAATGTGCTTAACGCGGGTCGCTTACAGCATCACCCAGTTTGATTGGAGATTCTGCTTCCATGATGATCATGTAGCTTAGCTTTTCAAAGGTTCGGAAAATCATGCCGGTGCCAGCCGCTTCACCTGGCAAGCGCATTTTGTCGCCAGTGCGTGGATCGCGTACTTCTGCCCCTCGTCGCCAAAGTTGCATAACGTTACCTGGCTCAAGGCCATCGGCTTCGCCTCGGTTAATCATAATGACATCAAATTGACCGGCGTACTCAACGCCATTTGGCACATGCACCACGCGACCTTCAATACGACTAACCGGTGCTGAAGGGAAAAATACTGGCTGCAAGCGCTCTGGCGGTAAGGCCAACAAACGATCATCTGGACCAATATTTTCAAACGAACGCTGAATATCAAAGGTACCAATAGGGCCTTGCACGCGCTCTAGTGAAGCTTCGCCTAGTGCAACGGCTTCAAAGCCGAGCACTTCACCAGTTTCAACATCCACAATTACCCTACCAGGACGGAACACTTCGTAGGTCGGGTTATCGTTGTCCCACAGACCTCGGGCGTACATGCGATCGCCCTCACCGAGCAAAGATCGACCTTCATCACCTGAGATCACATAACCAGCGCGCGCCATAATGCCGGGATCGATAATGCGGTTGCCCTTCAAAAACGCCTGGATCTTTTGGCGCTCAATAGAAGGAATAGCGTTTTCAATCGGCTCAACACGAACCGATGGCTGCAATTGCACCGTACCATCATCACTACCTTGCCCTGGGCGCAGGCGTATTGTATTGCCTGCTTCACCACGGCGAATGGTGGTAATGCGTTGTTGGCCTTCAATCCACACGAGCGCTAGCTCATCACCTGGGTAGATCAGGTGCGGATTTTCAATTTGTTGGTTAAGCGCCCATATTTCTGGCCACTGCCAAGGATTTTCGAGAAACATTCCCGAGATATCCCACAGTGTATCGCCTTTCACTACCACGTAGCGTTCTGGCGCATCTGGACTAAGGCGAACAGTGTCCGCCATGGCAACTGAGGCAACAAATACTGCTGCCAGCAACATTTTTATACGTATAAACATGCTGAGCATCCTCGTCACGCATGAATGTCTGGTCAAGGTTCCGTATAATTGCAGCCTAGACACAGTTAACGCAACCCCGCTAGTAAAAAGCGGTAGGAGAATTAAAAGTGGCCAAACTCGAGATACTAGAATTTCCTGATCCCCGTTTACGAACTGTCGCAAAGCCTGTCGAAAAAGTCGATGACCGAATTCGCAAGCTGACCGAAGACATGTTGGAAACCATGTACGAGTCGGATGGCGTAGGTCTGGCAGCGACACAGGTTAATGTACACGAAAGAGTGATCGTCATCGACGTTTCTGAGACACGCGATCAGCCTTTAGTGTTAATTAACCCAGAGTTTGAAGAAATTGGCGAGAAAATTAAATGGCAAGAGGGTTGCCTTTCTGTTCCTACATTCTATGAAGAAGTCGATCGAGTCGACCGGATTAAGCTAAAAGCGTTAAACGCTGATGGCGAAGAATACGAGATGGAATGCGACGGTTTGCTAGCCGTTTGTGTGCAGCACGAGTGTGATCACCTAGCGGGCAAGCTATTTGTTGATTATTTGTCGGGTTTGAAGCGCAATCGCATTAAGAGCAAGATGGAAAAAATGCACCGAGCACAGAAACGCCAAGCATGAGTTCACCATTAAATGTTATATTCGCCGGTGCACCTGAGTTCGCAGCCGGCCACCTACAAGCCTTGTTGGATGCCAATATCAATGTGGTAGCTGTGTATACCCAACCCGACCGACCAGCTGGGCGAGGCAAAAAGCTCACCCCAACACCGGTAAAGGCGTTAGCGGCAGCGCATGATATTCCTGTACATCAGCCAACATCGCTAAAGGGTGAAGATGAGCTAGCAACCCTCAAGCAATACCAAGCCGATATAATGGTTGTTGTGGCCTACGGATTACTGTTGCCGCAAAGCGTGCTCGATGCATTCCCCAAGGGATGCATTAATGTACACGCCTCGCTACTGCCTCGTTGGCGTGGTGCCGCACCAATTCAGCGCTGTATTGAAGCAGGTGATACCGAAACAGGCGTGGGCATCATGCAAATGGAGGCAGGGCTAGACACCGGCCCTGTGCTACGAGAGGTGCGCTTCGAAATTGGTGAGCAAGAAACCGGTGGTGAACTACACGACCGTTTGCTAGCCAGCGGCAAAACCGCACTTATTGCTGCCTTAAGCGATATCGCCGATGGCAAAGCGGTCGCCACGGCGCAGTCTAGCGAGGGTGTAACCTATGCGCATAAGCTAGATAAAGCCGCCGCCAAGTTAGATTTCACCCGCCCCGCGACAGCACTGAGCAACCAAGTAAGAGCTTTCAACCCTTGGCCAGTCTGCCATACTAACCTAGGTGACAAAGTACTAAGGGTTTGGCAAGCCAGCGTGGTGACCTGTGAGCAGGTGGGTGAGCCTGGTGATATCGTACAACTCAACAAAACACAGGCAATTGTGCAATGCGGCGAGGGCCATCTAGCGCTTGAAGTTGTTCAGCTGCCAGGCAAAAAAGCTATGCCCGTTCGTGACCTACTCAACAGCAATAATGCACCGCTAGCACTAGGAATGAAGTTTTCATGACCAACGTAAGGGCCGCTGCGGCCAAAAGTATCGCGCAAGTAATTGGTGAAGGCCGTTCGCTTTCAGATATCGCCGGACAAGCAAATTATTTGGGTGATCAAAAACCGTTTTGGCAGGCCCTGACCTATGGTGCGCTACGTCAATACTGGCAATCCGAGATGTTATTGCGCAAGCTTTGCACTCGCCCCATTCACCGTGATGATGTGCTACTAAAAGCGGTGTTAATGGTAGGTTTGTACCAGATGCGCGACGAGCAAACAGCGTCGCACGCTGCCATCCATGAAACCGTTGAAGCAGCGCACGAGCTCAACCTGAAAAAGGGTGCAGGCTTAGTAAACGCTGTGCTGCGCCGCTTTCAGCGCGAAGGCGAAGCAATAATGAAAAAGCTTGGCGGCCACCCACAATGGCAAGCGAGCTGCCCAGATTGGTTAGGCAATGCCATTCGCCAAGCCTGGGGTAAAGAGGCGCGCTTTGTTTTTGCCGCACAGCAAGCACAAGCGCCTATGACCATCCGCGTTGATTTAAGCCGTGTCAGCCGCGATGACTATTTGGCGATGCTTGACGATAACGGCATCGGTGCGCAAGCCAGCGACATAGCAGAAAGCGCTATTACGCTTGACCATCCAGTGCCAGTAACCGCCTTACCAAACTTTGAACAAGGCTGGGCTTCGGTACAAGACGCTGCTGCGCAACGCTGTGCTGCAGCACTGCAAGTTGACGGAAAGCGCACATTAGATGCTTGTGCAGCCCCCGGTGGCAAAACACTGCACCTATTAGAAAGTGGTGCTAGTGAAGTACTTGCGCTCGATATCGATGATCAGCGCCTAGAGCGCGTGCAACAAAACTTGGATCGTTGCCAACGCACAGCAGAGCTGGTTGCTGCGCCGGCAGAAAAGCTAAATATCTGGTGGGACAACAAGCCATTCGACCGAATCTTACTCGACGCACCTTGCTCAGGTACTGGGGTCATCCGCCGCCATCCTGATATTACGGTATTGCGCCGTGAAGAAGACATTGAGCAACTGGTGGCAACGCAAGCAAAGTTATTACAGCAGTTGTGGCAGACACTCGCCCCCGGCGGTATGATGCTTTATGCCACCTGTTCCATACTACCAGCTGAAAACAGCGAACAAGTGGGCAAGTTCATCGCCGAACACCCTGATGCCAAGTTAGTGCCTCTGGACTTTGCAATGCCTGTCGAGTTTGGTTATCAACAGCTACCAAGCATTGATGGGCCAGATGGCTTCTATTACGCGCTGATTCAAAAAAGCAGTTAACCAACTACAAGGAAGGCGACATGAAGATCGTCATTTTAGGGGCCGGCCAAGTCGGCAGTAACCTTGCCGCCGAGCTCGCGGGTGAGGCGAATGACATTACCCTTGTTGATACTGATGAGCACAGGTTACGCGAACTGCAAGATCGCATTGATATCAGCACGACCGCTGGTCGTGCTTCGCTACCCTCTGTATTGCAACAGGCAGGTGTAGATGAAGCAGATATGATCATTGCGGTAACCAACTCTGACGAAGTGAACATGGTCGCCTGCCAAATTGCCTACACGCTGTACCGCACGCCAACTAAAATCGCCCGCATTCGCACACCCAACTTGCAGCGCTACCAAAACGAGCTCTTTGTTGGTGACAACCGCGCTTTTCCAATTGATGTGGTGATTAGCCCTGAAGCGCTCGTTACCGATTATATCAATCGACTCATTATGACCCCTGGCGCGTTGCAAGTACTCGACTTCGCCGAAGGGCAGGTGCAAATGGTTGGTGTGCGCGTATCTGCCGGTTCCATGCTTGTTGGCACTGAAATTCGCTATCTGCGCTCTTTCATCCCTAACATTGATACGCGTGTGGTTGCTGTATACCGTAAAAACCGCGCCATTACACCGCATGCTGATACGGTAATCGAAGAAGATGACGAAGTCTTCCTTATTGCTGATCGCAAAGATCTACGCGTTATTCTCAACGAATTGCGCAGGCAAGAACCGCCATACAAGCGTATTCTGATCGCAGGTGGCGGCAATATTGGCTATCGCCTAGCCTCTACGCTAGAGCGGCGTCACTCAGTGAAAGTGATTGAGCACAATGAAGACCGGGCAAACTTGTTGGCCGAGTCATTGTCGCGGGTACTGGTACTACAAGGCGACTCTTCTGACCAAGAGCTCCTGATTGCCGAAAACGTTGAAGATATCGATGTGTTCATTGCCGTCACCAACGATGACGAAGCCAACATTATGTCATCATTGCTCGCCAAACGCCTTGGCGCGCGCAAAGTGATGACCCTGATCAACAACCCAGCTTACGTTGATTTGGTGCAGGGTGGGGAAATTGATATTGCCATTTCGCCTAGCCAAGCAACGCTAGGTAGCCTGCTGACCCACGTTCGCCGTGGCGATATCGTTAACGTGCACTCGCTGCGCCGCGGGGCGGCCGAGGCCATTGAAGCCATTGCCCATGGCGACAAGCGCTCATCGAAAGTTGTGGGTCGCCGCTTAGACGAAATTGATTTACCTAGTGGCACAACCATTGGCGCCATTGTCCGGGACAATCAGGTACTCATTGCCCATGACGACTTAGTGGTCGAAACTGATGACCATGTCATTCTATTCGTAATTAACAAACGTCGCCTGCGCGATGTAGAACGCCTTTTCCAAGTTGGCCTAACATTCTTCTGAGGTAATCATGCACGGGCGTTCCATCCTTCGCATCTTTGGCATTCTGCTGATGGTTTTTTCCATTAGCAACCTACCACCGTTGGCTGTGTCGATCATTTTGGTTGATGGCCAAGAGGCGGTCTGGGTGGAAGCATTAGCGATAACACTATTCCTAGGCTTTGTGCTCTGGATGCCTGTGCGCACCTATCGTGGCGAGCTGCGAACCCGAGATGGTTTTGTGATTACAACCCTATTCTGGCTGGTTCTGGGCGCTGCTGGGGCATTGCCTTTTTACTTATCCAATGCCGTTGAGTTAGGCATTACCGATTCGTTTTTTGAAAGTTTCTCTGGATTAACGACCACTGGGGCAACAGTAATTTCTGGTCTCGATTCGCTGCCTGCTTCAATTCTTTGGTATCGCCAGCAGCTACAGTGGTTAGGCGGACTCGGGATCGTTGTTCTGGCTGTGGCAATTTTACCAATGCTTGGCATTGGTGGCATGCAGTTATACCGAACCGAAACGCCTGGACCAGTAAAAGATTCCAAAATCACCCCTCGTATTGCGGGTACAGCAAAAGCCCTCTGGCTGATCTATGTGGTCTTTACCGCTGCCTGTGCGCTCGCGTACTGGCTGGCTGGTATGACCCCATTCAATGCCATTTTGCACGCTTTTTCTACGGTTGCCATTGGCGGCTTTTCCCCACACGACGCCTCACTTGGTCATTACGATAGTGTCGCAATTGAGCTGATTGCCGTCGTGTTTATGCTGCTGGCCGCAGCCAACTTCGCCCTGCACTTTTCATTGTGGCGCAATCGCTCGGTAAAACACTATTTTCGAGATCCAGAATATCGCTTTTTTCTCGGCTCCATCGTCTTCGTAGTGTCGATTACGGTTTTGTTTTTATTATTAGAAAGCACCTACGAATCACCATGGCAGGCGCTTCGCTATGGGTTGTTTACCGCCGTGGCTAACCATACCACCACAGGTTTTGGAGTAACCGACTTTACTGCTTGGCCACATATGCTGCCTTACTTGCTAATACTGGCTGCGTTTATTGGCGGCTGTGCAGGCTCAACCGCTGGCGGCATGAAGGCCATGCGCATCTTGTTGTTATGGAAACAAGGCACGCGGGAGATTAAAAAGCTTATTCACCCAAATGGTATTTTTCGCATCAAAGTAGGCGGCAGGCCACTAAACGAAAACGTGGTGAACTCTGTGTGGGGCTTTTTTGCCGTTTATGTGGTGGTATTTGCTTCGGTGTTTTTTGTTCTACTAACACTTGGCATCGACTTTGAAACGACGTGGTCGGTTACCTCGTCGGCATTAAACAACCTAGGCCCAGCCTTAGGCGATGCCAGCAGCAACTGGGCCAGCCTTAACTCTGCGGCAAAATGGTTACTTTGTTTAGCCATGCTACTGGGGCGTTTAGAGATTTTCACCCTGCTGGTATTGTTCTCACCCTATTTTTGGCGCAGCTAGCTTACTGCGCTTCAATAAACAACAACCCAAGCGCCGGCAAAAAGTTATTGACCATGTGAATGTATATTGGCGCTCGTAAACTACCCGTTAGCTCACGCGCATAGCTAAGCAACATCGATAGGGTAAAGATAAAGCCCAACTGTACCCAGCCATACTGGGCACCATGCAACAACGCAAAAATAATCGAAATAATCACAGCAGAGCCCACAAACCTAAGCTTGGTATAGCGCCACGCTTGATGTAGATAGCCGCGAAAGAACAACTCCTCATAAATAGGCGCCAGCACGGCTAAGCCAATTAGCAGGAAGTAGCTGCGAGAGCCTGCCGCACCGTGTAGGAATGCATCATTATCTAGTGCTAACCAGTTAACAATGATCAACTGGCCGATTAAGTAGGCCACATAAAGCCCAGCCAACCAAAACCCGTTTTTGGCACTAACCGGAGCAAATGCCAAAAAGTAGTTCATCGACATATTAGGCAAACGATACATGGCCACGAGCGTAAAGCTGATAAACACAATGGCTTGCAATAAAATCAACCATGCTAGGCCAGTTGCCGAGTTAAGCATTGCATTCGTAGCCTGCTGGGCGAGTTCCGCTGACAAGCCCCCCACCCACATTTGCCAAAGGGTGTAGAGTGATGAGTAAACCAACCCAACCAGTAAAAATAACAGTATAAAACCCGCTAACCAGCCGAGCGTGCGTTTATAAAACGGATACAAAGAACTACCTCATTGTTTGTAGAGCTCAACACAATGCACTTCACTTACCAGTGTTGGCATTCTCGGAACTCGTTATGCTACTCACCCATTATTGACCCAGCAGGTGAGTGGCGCCTGAATCTTCCGTATACTTTACGCAGGAACGCACAATAAGGGTATGCATCTATGCAGATTGCAATGATATGGGCAATGGCAAACAACGGCGTTATCGGCAAAGGTAATCAGTTGCCATGGCACCTACCGGAAGACTTACAGCATTTTAAAGCTAAAACAACGGGTAAGCCGGTAATCATGGGGCGCAAAACATTTGAATCGATTGGCCGACCTCTGCCAAATCGGGAAAACATCGTCATCACCCGCGACCCACATTGGCACCATGAGGGTGTGGAAGTCTTTCATGACACGCAATCAGCCGTCAGTTACGCCAACTCGTTATTAACTGGCGCTGGCGAAATTATTGTCATGGGGGGTGGGCAAATCTATCAGGCCCTATTACCACTAGCAAACCGGCTTTACATTACCAAAGTTGATGTCGACATTGACGGCGATGCTTATGCGCCCGAAGTCGACTGGGCGCAATGGACAGAGATAGAGAACGAAACGCACACCAGTAAAAACGGCATGCGCTATCGTATTTGTGAATATAAACGGAGCTAGATCTGGATGGCACTGGTCATCACCAGTGCCATTAGTGTAATGCTTACAACCGCCACAACAAACGACCACCAAAACGCTAACTGGTCATACCAGCGTCGGCGAATGGCTAACCATATACATACAACAAGACAATTGGCTAACCAAGCCTGCCAGCCGTGGTTTAATAGCTGCTGTACAAGATTCAACTGTTCAGCACTTTGCAGCAGTTGATAGATACCAACAAAAATAGAGCCACTAAGTAGCTGCATTAGTACGATGGCTGCTAAGCCAACACGCTTAAGTAGGGTTGCTTGAGAGGATTGTACATCCATGTCGTTGCTCTGCCGTAACTTGCTCATGGTTAGAGTAGTTTTTTTACTTTTCGATGGCGTACAAATATGCCAAAGGGGCAAAATGTGCGATAGGATGCATATCTGGCGGCTAAACGTAACAAGGCAGCGTTGATTGTGAGTGTGGATATTTGCCAAAAAGGTAGTGGAACCGAGGAACTGATTATCGATTGCGATGACTTGCCTCCACTCATTGAACAAGGCATCTTGCAAGTTGGCAAAGCACGCGCCCAGGTCGGATACCGTATGTATCGCCGCCAGCCAAAGTTCCACATGATATTATTCACCAACTCGGGTGAAGGTCGGTTAACCTGTACTCAGGGTGAGATTTGCTTACAAACCGACAGCATGGTGTTTATTCCTGCAGGGTTAGAAAACGAGTTTATTGTCAGCCAGGCGCCTTGGCACTTTAGTTGGTTAATGCTTACTCCAGAAGCACACTGGAAGAGCATTCATCGTACAACAGCTTGGCACCAGCCTACCCGCTACACGAATCTAGTCGACCACGCCGTTGAAGGCATATATCAAACGGCAAAACATGTTGATGATCGCAAACTATTACGCCTAATTGCGAAACAACTCACTCATATTTGCGACCTATCACTGCAAACTGAGCATGCTATTCCAGCGGCGCAACTAAGGCTTCAACGTTTATTCGACTATGTTGATCAACGCCTAGAGCAAAACTGGAACCTTGAGCGCATGGCCGAACAGGTTCACTATTCTGTGCCACACTTAGTTAGGCAATGCAGGCAATGGCTACAAATTAGCCCTAATAAAAAGTTGATTCAGCTGCGAATGGGTCGGGCTTGTAGTTTACTCACCACGACCAACACACCCATTTCGCAAATTGCCTTAGCGGTGGGATATGATGAGCCGGCAAATTTTTCGGCTGCATTTAAGCTTCACACAGGGTTAACGCCAAGTAGCTATCGTAGTCGTCACCATCAGTCGTTACCAAACTAATTAGGAGTTATTGTGCGTTGGTTTCCCGTTTTGTTATTGCTCACTGCTCACCTGCAAGCGGCCGATTTAATTGGTGGCTGGACCTGCTACGGCGTATATCCACTAGAAGACGGCTCAGAGATGACGCTCATTACCAATGAAAACTTTTTACCCGATCAACACCATAGCTTTGGCGAAGTGCAATTTAACCTGGCTCGTTATGAAGTAGCGCTAGAAAACAATATATTGCTGACCAACAGCTGGCAGAAAGAAGGCGACACCCTTGAGGTAACGATAGAGCGTAGCTTCATACTTGGCGATGCCGAGCCTAGATTTGAGCAACTCGCCAATCTTGAAGGCAGATTCCAACCAGGAACAACATTTCGCTACACCATTACACGCCTAGATCGTAAGCACCTAGATTTATCGCTGAACGGTAGCGAGGCTACCGTTGCTTGTGATCGTAAACGCCAAATTATTCTAGATTAACTGCTGCTCAATCCAATCAAGGTCTGGAATCACCACAGCACCATACTCGCTATCAGCCCATTGTGCATCGCCTGCCTCAACAGCCCTATCTAGCGTCTGTAGAGACTCTGGATTAACCTTTAGTTGGCGAGGAATACCTTGAATCACCATCGCCCAAAAACCCGACTCGAACGACTCGTTAACGCGGTTAAAAACGGCGATTCGAGTATTGATGTTGGCACTTGGAAGGCCTCGCCCTTGCAGTTTTTCATAACTAATCAATGGGATGTTAATGCCACGCCACGGGATACTACCCAAACGCCAGGCTTGACCGGATTCATCACGCAACAATGGGGACTGATAGGGAATAATCTCCGCAATGGTCGTGTTGGGTACCATAACAATGCGCCCAGCGACCGGCATTAGAAGTGTTGATAGCGCTTCTTCTTGCGTTTTTTTCTGCAGGGTCATGTTCGACCTCTCCTCGCGATAATAGTTTGCACCAAGTGGTTAGCAAGCTGGCTAGGTGTGCCGCGAAAGTCGACCACACCAGCATCGGAAACCGCATCAGGCATAGACGGCTGCTCAGCACTTTCTGAGCTCTGCGCCCATACCTTACCACCCACTTGTTGAATAAATTTAGCGCCTTCAACGCCATCGTTGTCCATGCCAGAAAAAATAATCGCAACAGACTTGGCACCGAACTGCTGAGCAAACAGCTGTAAAAATTGATTAAAATTTGGCGAATAAGGGCCCGACCACGGCACGTCCATCGTTTTCATGCGCCAGTCCGGTTCAAACATCAACATGCCTTCAACCGGCAGTACGTGCACTCTTGAAGCATGTAATTCAGTATCCGCCTCAATTAACACGCCTTCTAGCTTGCTGTTGCTAACGGCAGCAGGCAGGCTTTGCCAGCAAGGCGCATCAATATGCTGGCCATATAAGAATGCCACCGGCAAATTGGCTGGCAAAGCGTTGAAGAATTCCGCCACCGCTCGCGGTCCGCCTGCCGAGGCGGCAACAGCAACAACAAGCTCAATATCGTCTGGCGCCTTGGCCTGCATGGCAGCAGGAATTGCCAGTGTCACCGCCGTATGACTGCGACTAGCCGAAACAGTTAGGCCCATCGCCGCAAAGCGCTCTTTCAACCTCCGGGTTAATCGCAACGCTTCGACAGAATCTGGACTAGGCACCTGCTCATCACAAAACAGCACATCTGGCAGTTCGAACAATGCATCGGGTAGATTATCCGAGTCATTGGCGTCCACTAACCACAACGTAACGGCCTCATTGCTCAGCACTTCGTGCTGCAGAAATGCAAGATCGTAAACTTCCACCTGCCAGCCGAACCCAGCCAATAAGTTGCGATAAAAATGTCGCTTTAATGGCGTATCAGCAATCACTGCAGCGCGAGTGCCCATAGTGGCTAAACCAAGGTTTCAGCAATCGCTAGCTGTTTTTTAATGTTCTCAAGCAAGGCAGCCTCTTGGAACGGTTTGCCCATGTATTCATTGACCCCAATCGCTAGTGCACGGTCGCGGTGCTTACTGCCCGTACGAGACGTAATCATGATAATTGGCACATGCGACAAACGTTCGTCGTGGCGCATGCGTGTTGCCAATTCAAAGCCGTCCATGCGAGGCATCTCAATATCGAGTAGCATCAAGTCAGGGATCGTATCCTGTAGGGTTAATAGTGCATCAGCACCATCTTTCGCTACTACAGCTTTATAACCGTTACGTTCAAGTAAGCGAGTCGTTACCTTGCGTACCGTCACCGAGTCATCGACAACCATGACCGTATATTGTTCGTCTTCTACCAAAGAACGCGCCTTGGTCTGGTTTTGATCGGTGAGCGCGTTTCTCTCTGGCTCCTGCTGCAACAGGGCCTGCTCTGTACGAGCAAGCGTTGCCAAATCAATAATCACAACCACTCGGCCATCACCGAGGATAGTGGCACCTGACAGACCCGCCACTTGCGCGAACTGAGGGCCAATTGATTTCACCACAATTTCGCGAGAGCCAAGTAGCTCGTCAACGTGCACGGCAATGTGATCGCCAGCGTGACGGCCTTTAATGAGCACCACAGGCAATGGCAATCCATTGTTATCAAGGCGTGGATTGTGGCCTGTGCCCAATACATCACCCAAATAACGAATGCGATAATCCTGACCACCATAATGGTAGGTCGCGTTGCTCGCCTTCATATGTGCCATCAGTTCTTCTTCTGGTACTCGTACAATACCCTCAATGGTATTCAGCGGTAATGCATAAAGCTCTTCACCAATGCCTACCATCAAGGCGCGGTTGACCGATACAGTGAACGGAATACGTAATAAGAAGTTGGTACCAATTTGTGGTTCGCTGTATAGCTCAACCGAACCACCGAGTTGGCGAATTTCACTTGCCACAACATCAAGACCTACACCACGTCCTGAAATCTGCGTTACTGACTCAGCCGTTGAGAAACCTGCGGTCATCAACAGTTGCAGTAATTCTTCTTGGGTAAGCTCTGCATCGGCTTCAATCATGCCGCGCTCAATGCCTTTGCGGCGAATCGCGTCGGTATTAATACCTTGGCCATCATCGGAAATATTCAACACCACATCTCCACCTTCGCGGGCGATTTCAATGGTGATGGTACCCATCTCTGGTTTACCTTGAGCCGCTCGATTACTCGGCAGCTCAATACCATGGTCAATGGCGTTGCGCAGCATGTGTTCAAGTGGCGCAACAAGGCGCTCCAGCACTTGGCGGTCAAGCTCACCGTCGGCGTTGCGCGTTTGCAGCTCTACTTGTTTACCCAGTTCGGCTGCAATTTGGCGAACAACACGGCGCAAACGTGGCAGCATGCGAGAGAAAGGCACCATGCGTGTTTGCATGAGGCCTTCTTGCAGTTCAGTATTAATTCGGCTTTGTTGCACGAGCACAGTTTCGGCATCACGCGACTTGTCTACCAGGGAGGCTTTTAAGTCGAAAATATCCGATGCGGATTCCAGCAAAGCACGCGATAGCTGCTGAATGGTTGAGTAACGGTCCATTTCTAATGGGTCGAACTCTTCTTGACCCATTTCGGCAACCTGCTCTTGGCGGAAGCTAACCTGTGCTTCTGTTTCGGCGTCTAACCGGCGCACCTGCTCACGTAAGCGCGAGATCGTCGCTTCCATCTCTTCGAGTGTGAAACCAAACTCACTGACTTGCTCTTCCAAACGAGCACGTGAAATAGACGTCTCACCGGCAAGGTTAACTAGGTTCTCCAGCAGGTCGGCTTGTACACGAACAGTCTCTTGAGGCTGTGCACGCTTTTCAGCTTGTTTAGGCTGTTGCAAATCTGGACCGGTGCGCTTGCTTGCAGGCTTAGCCTTCGGTACTTCCGGCACTTGTGGCTCTACTGGCACGTCTGCAGTAACCTGCTGGCGAACTTGGTCAATTGCGGCAGCTGACAGGTCATGCTCGCTAATCAAGGCTGCTACAAAGTCAGCGCTGATATCGCGATTACCACTGGTTCGAGCGACCAGCTCAGATTCTAAATCGTGGTAGAACTGACCGAGTTTGTCTAAATTCGCAACACGAGCGCCACCTTTCAGCGTATGCAAAATGCGTTTGCATTCATCAACACTATTTAGGTTGCCATGATCTTGTTGCAATGATTGCAATGCAGCCGTCAGCTGTTTGTTAAGTTCTTGCGCTTCATCGATAAAGATCGCCAGCAACTCGTTACTTAAATCAAGTTTGGCAACAAAGTCATTATCGAATGCTGGCAACACAGTGACGTCATCTGTGTCATCACTCGCTTCTGATTGCGCTAACGGTTCACCGTAGATTTCTAAATGCAGAGCATTCAATAAATCTGGTGCCGGCTGACAACCTTGGCGTTCTACAATGTCGTGCACCATGTCTTGCAAACGGTCTTGGCAGCTTGCTGCCAGCTTCATTTTGTCGGCAGACACCGTCAATCGACCATCAGCTAGGCGCTCATAAAGTGATTCTAGCTCGTGGGCTAAATCACCAATAGGTCGCAACTCGGCCATGCGCGCGCCACCTTTAAAGGTGTGCAAATCGCGCTGAAGCGCTGTGAGAATATTGATGTTCTCTGGCGCATCGCGCCAATCATTTAGGTGCGCCTGAATCGTTTCCGCCAGCTCTTCGGCTTCTTCCAAGAAGATCTCGAGCGTGTNGGCTCTGGCTCTGGCTCTGGCTCTGGCTCTGGCTCTGGCTCTGGCTCTGGCTCTGGCTCTGGCTCTGGCTCTGGCTCTTCAGTTTGCGGCGCTTCTATTTCTGGTGCAACCGTCGCTTGCGCCAAAATATCAGCGAGTTTTTGATCGACTTCACGCAGCGAAGCTAAATTATCTTCGTCAGAAATGATGCTAAGCCCAGCTGCTAAGCGATCAAGAATGTTCATCAAGCTTGCAAGCGATAAGGTAACCGCAGAGCTATGAACAGGGTCAACCGGTTCGGCGATTTGCACCGCCTTGTTCATCACCTTGCCCATCTGTTCACATAGCTGTTGCACGGGTGCAATATCAATTGCTAGCGCCACATCAGCCAGAGTATCCAACTCTTGTGCGAAGAGTTGTAGCTGTTCTAAGTCTGGCTCGGCACACCAATGCGACAAATGCTCTTCTGCAGCAATCAACTGCGCCATCGCATCACTACTAAACAATGCCATCAAGCCAATGCTTGGGCTTGACTCACGACTAAGCGCATAGGCCGCCAATCGATCCTCAAGAGTTGACTCAATGCGCTCAATGCATAGATCAACATCTGCTTGGGCGACTTCAGTGCCAGCTTTATACGCTTCATCTAAGCGGCGAATAACACTCGTCGCATCAGCGATCACTTCAAAGATTAGCCAATCGCCTTCAGCTTGCTGGTCACGCAACTCTTTGACTAATCTCTCACCCGCACCGGCAATATTACGCTCGGCTTCGCGACCAGCCATACCGGCTGCACCCTTGATGGTGTGTAAGCTGCGCAACAGCGTATCATCTAAATCGGTTCGGCCACTGTCTCTTGCCTCGACTAAGAAAGCTTCCAAGGCCGCAAGGTGTGTTTCTAGTTCCTGCTCGAATGTGCGACTTAATTCATCTTCGGTGAGTGTGTCACTCGCGGCTGCGTCTTGCGCATCGCTTTGATCATCATCCTGTCGTTCTACAGACTCTGGCAGATCTAGCTCAACCTCAAAGCCAGCATCGTCATCATCAACGGTAAATGATTCACTTAGGTCTAGTTCAATACTACCGTCGTCTGATGACGGCTCGTCGAACTCAAACACTGGCACGTCTGCATCAAACTCTGCAGACTCGCCTAAGTCGACTGTTAAGTCGAGATCAGCCGATTCAGTGTCATCGTCCGCACCTCGCTCCATGGCAAGGTCAACAGGCTCAACCTCGTTGTCGCTGACTTCCAATTCTTGCAGCGCAGCGGCCTCATCCAGCTGCTCGTCCGCGGCCAGCGACATTTCGTCTGTAGCCGGTGATTCGACAACCTCTGCAACCGAGCTTTCTTCGCCAGACCCTGCGTTTAACTCACTGACGTCAATTTGTTCGCGGTCTGCTTTTGCGAAAGCCAAGGCTTTAATTTGTTGAACAGAAGGTGTTTCAAACTGCTGGCCACCACGGTAGTCATCAACTAACCTTGGCAGCTCTGCAAGGGTGGCGTCGATGAGTGCAAATACATCGTCATCCAAATCGATCGTGCCATCAATCGCACGATTCAACATGTTTTCAATCGACCAAGCTAACTCGCCAACCACTACTGCGTGCACCATACGGCCAGAACCTTTGAGCGTGTGGAAGGCACGGCGGACGGTAGTAAGGTCATCGTTATGCTGACGATCTTGTTTAACTTGTGGATAGAACTCTGCCAAGGTCGCCTGAACATCTTCAAGCTCTTCTAGGAAGACTTCGATGATTTCTTCATCGATTAAATCATCATCTACTTCAACCGCTATGGCTTTGGCTTGCTCAGTCGCAACTGCTTGTGGCTCAGCTTCTTCAACCGCAGCCTCTTCGCTAGGCGTCTCTTTTTCGCTCGCCTGTGCATCATAACCCAGCGTTTGAAGCTTAGCTTTCGCCGTGGCTAGCATATTGTGCAAAGAGGAATCTTGCTGCTCAAATCGCTCGCAGAAGTATTCAAGACTGACTAGGACATCAGCGGTTGAATTAAGAATATCTTCATTACTTGGCTCGCCAGTAAAGTGGTGTTCTACCACCCAAGCTAATCCGGCAGCCAGCTCAGAAGGTGCTTCGAGCGCAGCCAAGGTAAAAGTACGAGATAAACTGCGCAAACGCATTGAAGCGCCATCTAGCTCGTTGATGTTCCACGACGAAAAATAGAAGGTAAGCTGTTCTTTAACCGTATCAAGCTCTTGCGATGCTTGCTCAATTAACGCAACTTGGGCTTTATCAATCGCGGCAGTTTGTCGGTCTGCTTGATCAATCGACAAATCTTCCAAGGCATATTCAGCATCTACAACGGCGTCTGCTATTTGCTGGAATGCCGACTCATCTGCTACCAAAATAAGCTCAGCAGCTTCGCGCAAGCGACGGCCGAGTCGCCCTTGCCCAATCATCGACAACGTATCAGCAAAACGGGCAAGCCGTTCTTCTAGCTCTCCAGAAGTGCCATCACTAGCACTACCAGCACGAAGCTCATCAACAATAGCTTTTATTTGGGTAAGTTCATCTGCTAGGGCTGAGCCAACCGAAGACAGCGCCTCTTTATCCGGGCCTGCTAGTTTGCGCCGAGCGTGATCAATTTTTTCGGCATGAGGAATACTACTATCTAGCTGGAATCGTTGCTGAACTTGCGTGATGCTAGCGATATCTGTATCCAAACTCGCTAAGTGGTAAAGCAAACCCTTGATGACATCATCTTCTACAAATGAAGCAATCGTTGCAACCGGGTCAGCAATAACAGATTTTAACGACTTATCTACTTGTTGCAGTTGCTTTTTAATGGCTGAAGATAACGGCAATAACTCGGCCTGAACCCCATCAACAAACGCATCAGCAACAACAAAATATTGACCACGAGGCGTTTTGGCAGTGAGACCCGCAAGACGTTGCGTTACTTTTTTAATGTAATCTAGGTTCTCTGGGCTGTCTTGGCCTCGCAACAAGCCAAGCAAAGCAATCTGATAAACATGACGCAGTTTTTTTGCCAGCTCTAAAAACTTATCACTGGCAAAAACTTTTTCTGATACATCAGGCAAATCGCTCGGGCGTGCCGCTGCCATATTTGGGGTAAATAACGACAGCTCAGATAATAGCTGACCACCGTAAGCTGAACGCAACTCATTGATTAGTGGCAACAGTACTACCGGTGAATCTGGTTCGCCAGACTGCACCGCTTCTAGGTAGCTTGGTAGTTGCAACACGCCTTGAAGCAGGGTAGCAAGGTTTGCTTCCGACGCTGGTGCAGTTTCGTTGTATAGCGCACTGGCTAGGTTTTCAAGTTCTCGAGCGAGGGTTGCCGCCCCGTCAAATTCAACCATTTCTAGTGTGCCGCGCACTTGATGTAGCCAAGCCAAGCAAAACTGCAACCGGCTTGAATCCTCAGGTTGCTCGATAAACGCTTCAATCGCTTGGCGAGCATCTCTAAGGGTGGCATCAATCTCTTTGCGTACCCACTCTAGGGCAACATAATCCTGCTGTTCGCTCATAGCCACTCCAGCCTTAAATCATGCGTCGACGATAAGCGAGTACACGCTTGTCGTCTACACGTTCGGCTCGATAAACCGGGGTTTCTATCACCTCTCCTGCACCTAGAATAAGCAGTCCACCTGGTCGCAGTCGGTCTATCAAATTGTTTACAATCTCGATTCTTCGGTTTTTTCTAAAGTAAATCAGCACATTTTGGCAAAAAATAATATCCATGCCAGACAGGGGCGAATCCCCCATATCCAACAAGTTGCCGCGGGTAAAGCAGCACCTTGCTTGCACTTCGCTTAAAACTTGCCAATGCCCTTCTTGCTCAGCGGGCAACATAAACTGTTCGCGATAGTTTGCAGGCATCTCGAGCAACTTGCGCTCTGGATACGTTGCCTCACGTGCTTTTAATAACGCTGGCGTACTGATGTCAGTAGCTGTTACACCAAACGCGAGGCGCTTGCCAAACTGTTCGGCAACATCTGCTGCGACCATGGCTAACGAATAGGGTTCTTCACCAGTCGAACACCCTACACTCCAAATTGCTAAGGGCCGCGTTGCGCTGCGAATTCGCCGTTCAATGTGCTCACGCATAAGTTGTATTGCGTCAGCATCACGAAAAAATCGAGTTTCTTGTACTGTGATTCGATCGATTAACGCCATCCACTCAACCACGCCACTAACCCCCTTGGTTAGTCGCTGTCGGTATTCATGGTAATGATCGATGCCAAGCTCACGCATTCTGAGCGTCAGACTGGTTTCGAGAAAATGCCGGCGATGCGCCGGCACTTCTATACCAAGTCGCTCATCAAGCAGTCGCTGCCAGGCAACAAACTCGTCATCTGGCAGTGGCGCGATCGGTTTCGGACGCCACGACGATGAATGCACAGTCACCTCTAGGCCCTATTGGACCGCTTGCTTATTGGTTTGCTGCATCTAATTCAGGCAGTTTAAAGCCTGCTACCGATGCACGCATCTCAGATGCCAAGCCTGCTAGATCACCAATCGATCGAGCGGTTGCCATGGTACCGGCAGAGGTTTGTGACGTAATGTCTTGAATAACGTTCATCGTATTTGAAATGTGACCCGCAGACGACGCCTGCTGACGTGCCGCGTTGGAAATGTTCTGAATCAATTCCGCCAAAGACTTAGATACGTTTTCAATTTCTTCCAGAGCAACACCCGCATCTTGCGCTAGGCGTGCACCACGTACTACCTCAGAGGTTGTCGATTCCATCGAGATTACCGCTTCGTTGGTATCCGACTGAATCGTTTTAACCAGTGCTTCAATCTGCTTGGTTGCCGCAGAAGAACGTTCCGCTAGGCGCTGTACTTCGTCGGCAACTACCGCGAAGCCTCGACCCGCGTCACCGGCCATGGATGCCTGAATCGCTGCGTTAAGTGCCAGAATGTTCGTTTGGTCAGCAATATCGTTAATCAGGGATACGATATCACCAATTTCCTGTGACGATTCACCAAGGCGCTTAATACGCTTCGACGTGTCTTGAATCTGTTCGCGAATCGTGTCCATGCCGTTGATTGTATTTTGTACAACGTCAGCACCCTTCTTCGCGATTCCTACCGCACGTTCGGCAACCATCGCCGATTCGTTGGCGTTGGCAGATACCTGGTCAATCGACACCGCCATTTCGTTAATCGCTGCCGACGCACCAGCAATCTCTTGCGCCTGGTTCTCCGCAGATTCGGCTAGGGAAACGGCCGTAGACTGAGTTTCTTGTGCAGCCGATGATACCTGTACGGCAGTTGCGTTAATCGCACCTACCAGTTGGCGCATCTGGTCAATCGCGTAGTTAATAGAGTCGGCGATCGCACCCGTGAAGTCCTCGGTTACCGTTGCCTGTGCGGTCAAGTCACCGTCAGCTAGGTCAGCAAGTTCGTCAAGAAGACGTAGAATCGCGTTCTGGTTTCGCTCGTTTTCGTCGGCTAGTTGCTTCTGCTCTTGTGTTGAGCCGCGAATAATAACCGCAGCAATTGCTGCCATCAGAAGCACTGCTACCGCAATCGCAATCGTCAAGAGCAAGCCAAATGGGCGTGAGTCAGACATTGCTTGAATATCATCTTCAAGCGTTTGTAGGGCGCCAAGTAGCTGCTCAGAATCTTCATAGATTAACTGTGCTGCTTCACGCACCTGGAACAACTCTGGCGAACGGTCAAGAATACGTGTTACAGCAGTACGAATACCGTTAAAGTCCTCTTGAATGATCTCAAGTACTTCACGCGCTTCAGGATCGATTACGGCTTCGATGTCTAGCGAAGGGTCGCCATTGATCTGGGCATTTAGGTTCGACGTAAATCCTTGTACATAGCGAGTAAAGTCGTCCGCCGCAGTGATCGCACCGTCATCGTCATCTAGCATTTGCGCAACCGTACCCAGCATTTGCTGAATCACAAGAATTTGGTCTTGCGCTATAGAAATGTGGCGAGGGTTATCGATGCCGTTTTGCTGAATGATCGCCACGACGTCATTATATGACAGACGAATTAGCGGCAGCTCTTCTTCAACCGTTAGAACGTAGTCATTCACCTCGGTGATGTAAGATTCCGACGCCACAATCTGGTCGGCAGCCAAACGCACACCTACCCACAAACGGTCAACCGCTCGCATATCGATGCTGCTATCAAGCGCTGGAGAGTAGTCGCCGTCAACCGTCGATTCCTCTTTCAATTCTTGTAAATCGCCAGCGAAGTGATTCCTTTCTTCCAATAGGAAGTCGAAAGCGTTGGCGCGGCCGTCTGCTGCCTCGGTGGCGTTCTTAGCAAGCTGCTGTGACAGTACTTGCAAGTCCGCTACGTTAGACAAATGCACGCGGTCTTCAGAGGAGGTTTTATTATCGAAGTAAAACAACGCGATAAGCACGACAAGAGCCGCCAATAGGGCAGCCACTAAAGAAATAATTGTCGAGCTTTGCTTATTGCGGAGTAGCGACGATAGGCTAGTTGAAAGGTTCATTTATGACTCCAGTCCTATGGCCTTATTTGCCGATTGTCCAATCGCAACGGCGGAAAACCGCTCTGATTGAATTAGACGATTAAACTGTAACAAGTTCCATTGTTTAGATTGAAATACGTAGCTACCGTCGGTTAATGCACTCAGTGCATCAGGTAGTAACTCCGTTGTTTCCTGCCATGCGGCATGAGGTAGCTGTTGCATACCCAATACTGCATCGACAATCAGCCCGGTTGGGTGATCATCATGTTCGACCACCAACATTCGCCGCTGGCGAAGAGGGACCGAGGATTCGACGCCAAGTAAATCAGCGACGTCGATAACTGGGACTAGGCGACCACGTACGTTAGCCAAACCTAGCACCCAAGATTCAACTCGTGGGATACGGGTTAACACTGGCACATCTAGGATTTCAGTGACCTGCCCCATTTGCGCGACAAATGCGTGCCCTGCTAAAGCAAAACCAATACCTTGCAGCGTTTCTTGCGCCACGGTTTGCTCGGGCAAGCCCAAAGCAAGTGCCACGCTTCGCTGGGCAAGGTTTTGCAGTTTTTCAAAGGGTGTCATCTGAACAGACATCTATTTCCCACTTGCTCTCTAGCGTTAATTCAGAACAGCGTTAATCTCGCTGAGCAAGGTGTCTTCGTCTACCGGTTTAACCAAATAGCCGACGGCTCCTTGTCGCTTGCCCCATACTTTGTCAGTTTCTTGGTCTTTTGTGGTCACAATAATTACTGGAATGTGCGCCGTATCACTTCCTCGCGTCAATTGACGTGTCGCTTGAAAGCCGTTCAGACCAGGCATTACGATATCCATCAATACAACGTCAGGCAACTCTTGTCGCGCCAACGCCACACCATCTGCGCCACTTTCGGCGGTCAGCACCTCGTGACCATTGCGTTCTAGCATTTGTTTGAACGCCAAAGTCTCGGTTGGCGAATCATCGACAATCAGTATTCGTGCCATTTTTACCTCAAAACAATAAAAAGCAGTGGATAGGGTGATTAGCTAATATGCGCGCGAATCGCGCCGAGCAACTCTTCCTTGCCAAATGGCTTGGTTAGGTACTCATCAGAACCGACAATACGGCCTTTTGCTTTATCAAATAAACCATCCTTGCTCGACAGCATGATAACCGGCGTGTCGCTGAAGTTGCTATTGTTTTTGATCAAGGCACAGGTTTGATAGCCATCTAAACGAGGCATCATAATGTCAACAAAAATAATATCAGGCCTTGTATCGGCAATTTTTGCGAGTGCATCAAATCCATCAGTTGCCGTCACTACCTCGCAACCAACTTTCTTTAGCAATGTTTCAGCTGTACGGCGAATGGTCTTACTGTCATCGATGACCATTACCTTTAAGCCTTCAAAGTTGTTCTCCATGGGACACCTTGCACCAAGTGCGCTACCCATAAGGGTAGCAACTATAGTTATTCGTCGAGCGCGTAGACATTAAGGGGGATTTTGTACCACAGTTGCAAAGCTTGCGCCACAACCCCATATCGTTCTACACGTACCTTTATGCAATATAGTTAAACTTAGCAACCATACACTATTCCAGCAGGTAAAGCTTATGACTACACGTATCGGCATTGTTATGGATCCGATCGCCAAGATTAGTTACCACAAAGACAGCACCCTTGCCATGATGTGGGCCGCCCAAGAGCGTGGCTGGCAGGTTTTTTATATCGAGATGCAAGACCTGTTCGCAGAACAAGGGCAAGCGATGGCCGCAGTAAAGCCGATCGTAGCGCATAAAGATGACAAGCATTGGTATGATTTGGGCGAGGAAATGATCATGCCACTTGCCGATCTTGATGTAATATTTATGCGTAAGGATCCACCTTTTGATAACGAGTACATATATGCAACATATATTCTAGAGGTGGCCGAAAAACAGGGTACGCTCATCGTTAATAAGCCAAGCAGCCTGCGAGATTGCAACGAGAAATTTTTTGCCACGCAATTCCCACAGCTTACACCACCACATATGGTTGCCCGTGATAAGCGGCATTTGGTGAGATTCTACCATGAACATAAAGATGTCATATTTAAGCCGCTTGACGGCATGGGCGGCAGCCAAATCTTCCGGGTTAAAGAGGATGATCCAAACCTTAGTGTTATCCTTGAAACCCTGACCAATCATGGCCAGTGGCAAATCATGGCACAAAAGTACCTGCCAGAAATCAAACAAGGCGATAAACGCATACTGGTCATCGACGGCAAACCGGTTGACTACTGCTTAGCGCGCATTCCGGCGGACGGAGAAACCCGCGGCAACCTAGCAGCCGGAGGGCGCGGTGTCACGCAACCACTCTCAGACCGTGATCGCGAGATCGCCGAAACCGTCGCACCAGAACTTGTGAAACGCGGGTTAATTTTCGTCGGCTTAGACGTAATCGGCGACTCGCTAACTGAAATAAACGTGACCAGCCCAACCTGCATCCGCGAAATTACTCGTGACAGCGGCATAGACGTCGCCGCACTACTGATGGAAGCAGTTGCTAGCAAGCTAACAAAGTAAATAGCGCTATCGTCTTCAGGGGCGTAGCCCCTGACATTACGTTATTGCGACATACTGGGGCTGACACTGACAAGCGTATGGGTATACTAGCGTCATTAATGGATTGAATAGATATCGCCCGAATGCAAGCTTTGGCCAATGACCGTCTAGTTTTTTCGCTTTTTTTAGCCGCAGTAGCACACGCTGTTATCCTGTTTGGCATACGCTTTGTGGCACCGCAATTTGAAAGCGTGGCGCAAGCGCAAGATGTTACCCTGGTGATGATGCGCAGTGAGCGCCAGCCAGACGATGCTGACTTCATTGCGCAAAGCAATAGTGAAGGTAGTGGCAATTTAGATGAGAAGCGTGAGCTCACCACACTTGCCGAATCTGAGTTTGCCGGTGAACAATTCGACCGCCAACAGGTACAATCGGGCGCCCGCGAAGCCGTGCAACGTAGTGTACTGACCGTTGCCAGCATTGACGGCATTGAACAGCAAGCTGAAACCAGGGAAAGCGAAGTCGAAGGCCAACAGTCACCCGACGACCGCACCGTTTCAGCGAATACATTACGAGCGCTAGTGGCCGAGCAAGTCAATCGCTACGCCAACCGGCCCAACATTAAAACCATTTCTAGCATTTCTGCGGTGTCCGACGACGAAGCCGCTTATCTTTATGACTGGCAGCAACAAGTTGAACGAGTCGGTAATGCCAATTACCCAGAAGCAGCCCGTTCGCAACGCTTATCCGGTAGTGTTCGAGTCTTAGCTGGCATTCGCAAAGATGGCTCACTGGCCTATGTTGAGATTCGCAAGTCCTCAGGCTATGACATTTTAGACAATGCCGCCGAGCGCATCGTCATGCTTGCCGCACCATTTGAGCAGTTGCCCGACACCAGTGGCGCGGATGTGCTTGAAATCATTCGAACCTTCCGCTTTGAGGTCGACCTAGATGTCGGAAATCAGTAACTACCAGCGCATTCTCGCCTTCGACTTTGGCAGCAAGCGCGTAGGTATAGCCATAGGGCAAATGATCACCGGGCAAGCAAGGCCGCTTGAGCCAATTAAAGTGGATAATGGCAAACCGAATTGGCAGTTATTGGACCCTATTATAAAAGAATGGCAGCCTAGCGCCCTCATTGTTGGCATACCCGTCAATATGGACGGCAGCATGAGTGAGCTTGGCTTGCGCGCCGATAAGTTTCGCCGCCGCCTCGCTGCTCAATATGACCTACCAACCCATCGCGTTGACGAGCGCCTAACGAGCTTCGAAGCTAAAGGCATTCAGCTTCAGCAAGATCGCCGCAAGTCAGACTTTGGCAAACACTCGGTAGATGGTTTGGCCGCAGCGCTAATTTTTGAAACCTGGGTCGAACATTATTACGAGACAGGCGAAACTGACTTTTATCATCCAGAGCTAAAGCCATTGGATTGATTTCTGTACAGTTCTCTTTAGCGCATAAACTTTTATTTACTCGCAATCAAGATTCGCGTCGCTATACTGCCGGCTCGATCATGGAGTTTTCAATGCACGCACACATCTTTATTCAACAACCACTAGTAGCTGCCTGGATGAAGGTCGGCTGCGGTGTGCTTTGTAGAATCAGGGGATAATAAGCGTACTTTGAATCTTTTTTTACCCCTGCTGCCAATTGGCATCAGGGGTTTTTTAGTTTTAGGGAGATGGAAATGAGTTCCCCAAGTGGTAGAAGCGTTCGTCTGAACTTTAAAATATTGAACAGCATCGCATTCACTCAGCTGTTTTTGATATTTATGCCAATCATGGTGCCGCTTTTTGGTAGCTACGGCCTAGACATGCAGCAGATTTTTCTACTGCAATCCGTTTTCGGCGCAACCCTGCTGCTATGCGAAGTGCCATCTGGCTATATCGCTGACCTATTTGGCCGTAAACGAGCGATGAATATTGGTTATTTTGCCGTTGGCGTGGGCTTTACCGTACTGATGTTCGCAACCGATTTTTGGACACTCGTCGTGTTTGAAGTCTTTCTTGGTATTGGCTTTAGCATGATTTCAGGCTCCGACGTCGCCATACTTTACGACAGTGAAGAAGAGCTTGGCGACCATGGTAAAAACCGCATCGGCAACCTAGCCTTTTGTCGAAACATTGGCGAAACCGTTGCGGCATTGCTGGGCGGGCTTTTAGCCTTGCATTCTTGGGAGCTCGTATTGCAAGCGCAAGCGGTAGTTGGCTGGGCAGGCTTTGCATGCACCCTGTTTTTGGTTGAACCGGTGCGCAAAATTAGCCAAAGCAGCCATACAGACAACTTTGCCAGCGTAATGCAGCAAACACTAAAACAACCGTTTTTGCGCTGGATGCTAGCCATATGGATATTAGCGTCGATGGGCTCTTGGTCCGCTGCTTGGATGTACCAAAAATACTGGACAGAACTAGAGGTAAACGTCGCGCTATTCGGTGTTATGTGGGCAGCGGCAAACGGCATCGTGGCCATCGGAGCCAAGCTCTCATTGCCACTGGCCAATCGAATCGGCAAAGCAAGCATGCTGATTGTTTTGGCCTGCCTACCCGTTGCCGGCTACCTAAGCATGGCTTTATTTAGCAGCGTGGCAGGCATTGCACTTGGTTTATTGATTAATCTCAGCCGAGGTTTTCACGTGACGTTTTTCACCGACTGGTTTAATCAACAAGTCACTGGTGAGTTTCGTGCAACAGCCAACTCAATCAAAGGCATGTTATTTCGCATTGCCACAGTGCTGATCGGCCCCATGATAGGCATGCTAGCCGACAATTCAGGTACCTCAGTCACCTTTATTGTTATCGCAACGACTTACGCCACCGGCTTCGCGCTTTTAATTACGTATCAACGTAAAAACCAAGCACAGCTACCAGCTTAGGCTGGTAGCGTTTGAACTGCGAATAATACGACAAACCTTGCGCTAGCCCCTAGCAATGTGGGCTTAGGTTCGTGATAATGCCACGTTCAGAATTTTCTGTTGAAATTTTGGTTATTTCATCAAGAGATCTCGACTTTTGATGGTCAACTTCCCCTATTTCAGCGGTCGAGTTATTTGGCTATTGCGAGACAGTCACCTGCAGGGATGCAGGTGTCGAGCCCCCATGGATGGGTTGCGCCGGGGTCGCGTGCGACCGTGTCGTGGCAATAGCTAATCAACTCGGCCAGCGAAAATCGGCGAGGTTTATCTGCATCACGATCGAGACCTGCTGATGAAATAGCCCTAAAAACTAAGTGAAAACTATGACTGCTGATGTAAAAACCTTTCAGGGCCTGATTCTTACGCTTCAGGAATATTGGGCCAAACAAGGCTGTGTAATTCTGCAACCACTAGATATGGAAGTGGGCGCGGGTACCTTCCACCCAGCTACGTTCCTGCGCTCAATCGGCCCAGAAACGTGGAACACAGCTTACGTGCAACCATCACGCCGCCCAACTGACGGTCGTTATGGTGAAAACCCGAACCGCCTGCAGCACTACTACCAGTTCCAGGTCATCATGAAGCCAAACCCTGACAACATTCAGGAACTTTACCTTGGCTCCTTAAAAGAAATGGGGATCGACCCAGAAGTACACGATATTCGTTTCGTAGAAGATAACTGGGAGTCACCAACACTGGGTGCTTGGGGTCTTGGTTGGGAAGTTTGGCTTAATGGCATGGAAGTCACCCAGTTTACCTACTTCCAGCAAGTGGGTGGCCTTGAGTGCTTCCCTGTTGCTGGCGAGATTACTTATGGTCTTGAGCGTATCGCCATGTACCTACAAGAAGTCGACAGTGTTTATGATCTTGTTTGGACCATCGGCCCAGACGGCACACCGGTGACTTACGGCGACGTTTTCCACCAAAACGAAGTGGAACAAAGTACTTATAACTTTGAACACGCCGACACAGACTTCTTGTTCAGCGCGTTTGATCAGTACGAAAAAGACTGTGCACGTTTGATCGAAGAAAAGCTGCCGCTTCCTGCCTACGAGCAAGTATTAAAAGCCAGCCACACGTTCAACTTGTTAGATGCGCGCCAAGCGATCTCGGTTACTGAGCGTCAGCGTTTTATTTTGCGCGTTCGTACGTTGGCTCGCCAAGTAGCAGAAACTTATTTTGAAGCTCGTAAAGCATTGGGCTTCCCGCAGGCGCCTGAAGCGCTGCGCAAATTGTATTTAGAAGACGAGGTGAAATAATGTCGGCTGCAGATTTTTTAGTTGAACTAGGTACCGAAGAACTGCCGCCAACTGCCTTGTTAGGTCTAAGCGAAGCCTTTGAAGCTGGCATTGTCTCGCAGCTTAAAGACGCCAACATTGAGTTTGGCGCAGTAAAAGCCTTTGCTTCACCACGTCGCTTGGCAGTGCAAATCTCTGACCTTGCCCTAGCACAGCCAGATGAAGCATTTGAGCGCAAAGGCCCAGCGAAAAAAGCCGCCTTTGACGACGACGGCAATCCAACCAAAGCTCTGCAAGGCTTCTTGCGCGGTTGTGGTGGCAGCGTTGAAGACTTGTCTGAAATGGAAACGCCAAAGGGTACTTGGTTAGTTTATAAAGGCGTGCAAAAAGGCAAACCGACAGCTGAGTTGTTACCTGAGTTTGTAAGTGAAGCGCTCAACAAACTACCTATCCCTAAGCGCATGCGCTCTGGTGCGTCACGCTCAGAGTTTGTTCGCCCAGTGAAATGGTTAGTCATGCTACTTGGTAGCGAAGTGGTAGACGCAGAAGTGCTGAACCTAAAAGCTGGCAATGTAACACGCGGCCACCGTATCCATGGGGTTGGCGACATTACCCTAAACAGCCCAGCTGAATACGCCGAGCGTTTGAAAACCGAAGGTTATGTATTGGCTGACTTCGCCGAGCGTCGTGAACTGATTCGCCAAGGTGTTGAAAAAATCGCTGGCGAAGTAAACGGCACAGCGGTCATCGACCCTGACCTACTAGACGAAGTGACAGCTCTAAATGAATGGCCAATGCCATTGATCGGTAACTTCGGTGAAGAGTTCTTGGACGTACCAGCCGAAGCCTTAGTTAGCTCAATGAAAGAGCACCAGAAGTACTTCCACGTTGTTGATGGCAACGGCAAACTACTACCGAACTTCATCACGGTTGCCAACATTGAGTCAAAAGATCCGGCACAAGTTGTATCGGGCAACGAGAAGGTAATTCGCCCTCGTCTGGCCGATGCTAAATTCTTCTGGGACACCGACCGCAAGCAAAAACTAGAAAGCCGTTTCGAAAAACTAGAAACCGTGACGTTCCAAAAAGACTTGGGTTCGGTTGCTGACAAAGCTCGTCGCATCTCAGCACTGGCAAGCAATATCGCGGGCCAAATTGGCGGTGATGAAACCATGGTGGCGCGTGCTGCACACCTAGCTAAGTGCGACCTTGTGACGAACATGGTATTTGAGTTCACTGATCTGCAAGGTCTAGCTGGTCGCTATTACGCTGAGAACGATGGCGAAGCGGCAGAAGTTGCAACAGCGATTGAAGAGCAGTACCTACCTAAGTTTGCTGGTGACGTACTGCCACAAACCAAAACTGGTCAGGCCATTGCCCTAGCCGATCGTATCGACACCTTGGTTGGTATTTTTGGTATTGGTCAGCCACCAAGCGGTACTAAAGATCCATTCGCACTGCGCCGTTCGTCGGTTGGTGTATTGCGCATCATCCAAGAAGGTGGCCTAGATTTAGATTTGCGCCAACTGCTAACCGTTGCTGCCGAGCAGCACCCAGCACTTAAAGTTGATGACGTAGTTGAGCAAGTATTGAGCTACATGCTAGATCGTCTAAGCGCGGTTTATGGCGAGCAAGACATCAAGCCTGAGATCTTCCAAGCCGTACGTGCTCGTGGCGTAAGCAAGCCACTAGACATCGACCGTCGCGTTAAAGCGGTCGCTGAGTTTGCTAAGTTAGACGCCGCTGCAGCATTGGCAGCAGCGAACAAGCGTGTTAGCAACATTTTGGCTAAACAAGGCATTAGCGAAACGGGTGCTGTTGCCGAGGCTAAGTTTGTGCAAGACGAAGAGCGTACCTTGTGGACTGCGGTACAGGCACAACAAGCCAAGGTTGCACCTCTGGTTGCGGCAGGCGACTACCAAGGCTCGCTAGCGAGCCTAGCTGACCTGCGTGAGCCTGTAGATGCTTTCTTCGACAACGTCATGGTAATGGCCGACGACGAAGCAGTACGCGCCAACCGCCTAGCTTTGCTTGGCAACCTACGCGACTTGTTCTTGCAAACTGCCGACTTGGCTGTGCTAGGTTAAACCGCACTTAAAGTGTAAACAGTTAAAGGGAGCTTGCGCTCCCTTTTTTATTGCACTTTTTACGTAGTGAAACAAAATCACTGCTAGACTTTTCAGGCAATTCCTGAAGAGGTCAAGGCATGCAGCGCACAGCGCAACTGGCACTTAGAATTACGCTTATCTACACGGTATTCGGTTTGCTCTGGATTACCCTGTCTGATCGAGTGCTTAATAGCCTGATCAATGATCCAGACTTATTGGCTTCCGCCCAACTGATAAAAGGCTGGGGATTTATCGGCCTAACCGCGTTGTTGCTCTACTTTCTATCCGTCCGCGCGTTAACAACATACCAGCAAGCCTTTGAGTCAGATCCATTAACTAAACTGCTTAGGCATGACAGATTTAAGCTACTGCTGTCGCAGCAACTTCAGCACCTCTCGCCTGATCAATCATACGTGTTAGTGTATTTCGACATCGACCACTTTAGCGAAATTAATAAAACGGTTGGCCATGATAAAGCAGATATCATCATTCAACGCCTCGCCAAGCACTTGCGCAGCCGTTTTGCCATAGAGGCATTACTCGCTAGGCTTGCAGTGGATCAGTTTGCTGTCGCGTCTGTTGCTGATCACGGCGAACAAAAGGTTGAGCAAGTTTACGAGCGCATTATGTCGATACTACAGCAGCTATCAATAGAATCTGGCTGCGAGTTGAAAGCAACCTATGGTGTCGCGCTAGCACCGCAAGATGCCAAACATGCAAAAGGGTTAATGTGGTCGGCATCCGAAGCATTACGCCTAGGCAAACAGAGGAATCGCACTCAGATAAACTTCTTCAATCCGGATTTGTCTGCCCAGCAAATGCAGGCGATTAAACTATCTCGCGATCTGCGTTTTGCGCTAGAAAATGAACAGCTCACACTCGCTTATCAGCCTCAATTTAATATGCACAAACAAGTGACTGGCGTTGAAGTGCTTGTACGCTGGCACCACCCCGAGGAAGGGCCAATATCGCCTGCATTATTTGTGCCGTTGGCCGAGCACTACGGACTCATTGATAAACTTACCAGCTTTGTTATCCGCCAAAGCTATAGCGAGTTAACCCCCTTTCTTGGTCGCCAGCTAAGCCGCGTATCGGTGAACACATCAGCAGCAGAAATAAACAATGCCGCCTTGATCGACAAGCTTGAACACGTAGTGAGCTCTTTGCCCGACTATAGTCAGTATTTACAGCTGGAGGTAACCGAAACTGCCGCGCTAGAGAATCTTGAGTTTGCTCGCAGTCAAATGGTGCGCTTGGGGCGCTTGGGGCTGCGCTTTTCACTGGACGACTTTGGAACCGGTTACTCGTCACTGTCGATGATCAAGGAACTGCCTTTGCATGAGCTGAAAATAGATCGCTCATTTATTAGTAGCATGCTCAACGAACATGGCGCGCGTACCATAGTTGAGTCGGTTATTAATATAGCTAAGGGCTACAAGCTTGTTGTAGTGGCGGAAGGGGTAGAGCATGAAGAGGAGTTCGCGCTATTGGCATCACTAGGCTGTAGCGAGGTACAAGGCTATTTACTTGCCAAGCCAATGCCTATTGATGCACTACAACAACTACTAACCTGAACGCCTGCGATCACCTGTTTTGCGTTGCTCCGCCTGAGCCAACCAATCTAGCTCCTGCAAAGCTTGCAGCAACTTCATCAACTCCTGGGTATCGGCTGCTTGAGTTCGTGGTTCAAACAAACTCAGTGAATGACGTCCAAGCCAAGCTAAATAAACGGTTGAATCTTGGCTTTGTTGCACAACAAATTTGCGCAACGCTTGCGCGACAGAGCGCCAACGCTCCTCATCGAAAGGGGATGCCACCAAACTTTGATGGTATTCATCAATTAGTTCTGAGATAGACAATGGAGACATGTCTTTTCCTTTATGCAAACGCCATGGAAGCAGGGTCATTGAGCGCTCCTTATCATCAGATACCCTGTTAGCATACTGCAAGAGCGCGCATTAATGGTTAGGCTTCAGGTTCATGCTTTGTAATGGCTTAACCAAGTTCTGCTTGCACATGCCACTGGTTTACTTCTGGCGCGCAAGCCGACAGCTGCCAATCATTATGCCAAGTCTGACTGTACAGATCATGACTGTCGCGCCAGCTATGCCAATTAATATCACATCGAGCAAGTTCTCTAGCGAGTGTACTACCCTTTTGTTTCACTATCGCTTCTTTCAGCGTCCATAGTTCACTAAGTGATACCAAGCCTTGCCGAAACGCTTGCTGCTCTGCTTGCGAAAACCAGCGCAAATGCTTTGTTTTCATTCGATCAATACGCTCAATATCAATACCAATCTCATGATTAGACACTGCTAATACTACCCACTCTTTTGTGTGGCTAAGTGAGATGAATAGCGGGCTGGCTAATAGAAAAGGCTTACCGTGGTCGTTGCGAGTCATGCGAACATCTTCAAGCTGCCAATGCTGAATCAGCCAGTGATACATCCAATAGCGACTTATTAAGAACTGCTGCTTAACCGATTCACGAGACAACGAACAATAGCGTTTTGCATCATAGTCAGGCCAAACGCTAAGCAGCCATTGCTGCTGCGCAGCGGTAATTTGCTGCGCGCGTGCAATGTGTATATATGCGTGGTTAAACGCCACCATCTACGCGAATGACCTCGCGAGTTACATAAGACGATTTATCAGACATTAAGAAGTTTACCACACCAGCCACTTCCTCTGGCTGCCCCATGCGTGCCATAGGGATTTCGTTTAGCAACTGCTGTGGAATATCGCCAGCGGCAGTCATTGCTGTTTCAATAAGGCCAGGCGCAACAACGTTAGCGGTAATTTTGCGCTTCGCAACTTCTTGCGCCAGTGCCTTGGTTGCACCAATTAAACCAGCTTTGGCAGCGCTATAGTTCACCTGCCCTGCATTGCCTTCAATACCTGCCAATGAAGAGATGGTTACGATGCGGCCACCCTTGCGTGAGCGAATCATTGGCATCAGTACCGGGTAAACTACGTTATAAAAGCTGTCTAAGTTAGTGCGCAGCACTTTATCCCAATCGGTGGCTTCCATACCGGCAAATAGACCATCTTCGCGGATACCGGCATTGGCTACCACACCATAGAATGGGCCATTTTCTTCAATGTCGCGGGCAATCACTTCAGCACATTGCGCCCGATCAGAAACATCGAACTGAAG
Source organism: Salinibius halmophilus (assembly GCF_003577475.1). Classification (GTDB taxonomy): domain Bacteria; phylum Pseudomonadota; class Gammaproteobacteria; order Pseudomonadales; family Natronospirillaceae; genus Salinibius; species Salinibius halmophilus. The sequence goes on along the minus strand of NZ_QPEP01000012.1, from coordinate 53,791 downwards.
AATTTGGCCGTCGACGCCAGCGGCGTCCAGCGCTGCCTGTGCGCCAGCTTGGTCGCTATGATAATGCGCCGTCACTGCGTAACCATCGCGCGCTAAATCTGTTGCAATCGCAGCACCAATCCCCTTGCTGGCGCCAGTCACTAATACACGTTTTTTCATCTTATTCTGCCGTTTGAATTACGCTTAACATGGCCGAGGCAGTAAATGATGGGCCCTCTACCTGGCACTTAAATAATTTCATTGCACCCTCATCCGAGAGTGCCTCACTGGTGACATTCAGCGTTTCGCCAAACTTCATATAACTATGATTTGCTTTAAATCGCTTAACCGCCAACAGCATGCCCCCCTTAACACCACCCGCACCTGTCTGCTTGTCGAGATAACTAGTCTGTGCAGCAATAGCTTGCGCCATAATTTCGCTGGCCACCCAAGCTGGTACACCACTATCATCGGCAAAAATATGGTCGGGCTCGATCTTGGCGATCACAGTGATTTGGTCGTCTAGCACAGCGATATCATGCACCAGTTGCATCGGCGCACGATGGGGCAGTAGGTCATCCATATCCCAGTTTTGCTGCATGGTTTAGCTCACCTTACCAATAACGATTGACGCATTTGAACCACCAAAAGCAAACGAGTTGCTCATCATATACGGCGAGCGAATCGGCGTTGGTTCTGCCACTAGGTTGATATCATGCAACTCTGGGTCTTTCTCACCATCATACAAATGTGGTGGGATCAATTGCTTGCTAATATCCGCTTGCAACATCAATACACACAAGCCGAGTTCCTGTGCCGATGCAGCACCCAGAGTGTGACCAATGAGCCCCTTAGTTGAGCTTGCCGGAGTCTCCGGCCCAAGAACCTCATACACCGCTTTTGCTTCCATAATGTCGTTCTTTGGCGTACCCGTACCGTGCAAGTTGATATAGGCGATATCAGACCCTTTTAGGCCTGCCATATCCAATGCTTGTTGCATGGCGATTTTCGCACCAACAGCTTCTGGGTCTGGCGATGAAATATGGTACGCATCAGATGATTCGCCCACACCCATTAACTGAATGTCAGCAGGCTCGCGGCTTAGCAACATCAGGCTTGCACCTTCGCCTAGGTTGATGCCAACGCGGTTCTTACTAAACGGCACCGAAATATTTGGGTCAACCGACTCTAGCGCGTCAAAACCATTAATGGTCATCTTACACAGCGAATCTGCACCACCAACAATCACTGCATCGTACATCTCGTGGTCGAGATAGCGCTTAGCAGCAATCATCGCCTTACCAGAAGACGTGCAGGCGGTAGAAACGGTATAACAAATGCCTTTCACGCCGGTGACTTGTTGCAGAAACTCAGCACCACCATTGGTTTCTTCTTTGACAAAGTCATATTCGGGAGGCAGACCAGTTGTACTGTTAATCTGCTCTCGCATTTCTTCGCCGTCGCCCGTACCGGATGTCGTAGTGCCTAATACAATGGCGACACGCTCGGCACCGTACTTAGCGATTGCTGCGTCAACAAGGTCTTTGATTTCTAGGTAGGCGGTATACAACATTTGGTTGTTGCGGCAGCGATAGCGCGATAGGTGCTCAGGCACATCCGCTAGTTCACCCACCACTTCGCACACTGTGGCTGCGCGCTGAGAAATCAAAGGCTCAATGCGCTTATGCCCAAGACCCTGATTGCGATTAAACTGAGCAAAGACCGCTTCTCGGTTATTGCCCAAAGCATTATTAATGCCGATACCTTGAATATATACAGCCATAGCCTTTACACCTCAAACTAGGCGAGGGACCCCCTCGCCTTTTGTGACACACTGATTAAGCAGTTTGCGCTTCTGCTTGCGTTGCACGCTCTGTGTACAAATCGAACTCTTGCGTTTGAATGCGGCGAATCATAGCGCGCAGTTCATGCTCAAGAGGGCGGTCTTCAGTGAGTAGCTCAAAGTGTTCGCTGATGGTCTCAACAAACTTTTTAACGCCTGGCGTCAGGTTGTCCCAAGACAACTCACCCTGCTCAATACGCAGACGAATACCTTGGTTTGTGGCGAACAATAGCGCTGCCTGCACTTGCTCTGTTAGCTGAAGAATACGCATGCAGTCACGTGCCGCGATGGTACCCATAGATACTTTATCTTGGTTGTGACATTCAGTTGAACGAGAGAACACAGACGCCGGCATAGTATGCTTAAGCGCTTCTGCAGTCCAAGCAGACACACCAATCTGAGTCGCTTTAAAGCCGTGGTTGATTTGCTTACGGCCATCTTTAGCACCAGACAAGTTTGGCGGCAGACCATTGTTGAACTTCACATCCATCAACAATGCCATCTGACGGTCTAGTAGGTCAGCAACGTTAGCAATCAATGTTTTCATTGAATCCATCACGAACGCAATGTGACCACCGTAGAAGTGACCGCCGTGCAGAACGCGCTCACCATCAACGTCGATAAGCGGGTTGTCGTTTGCCGAGTTCAATTCGTTTTCGATTGTTTGGCGGAACAATGGCATCGCATCAGCCAACACACCAATGATGTGTGGTGCACAACGAACTGAGTAACGGTCTTGTAGACGGTCAGAGTTCTTCTGCTTCAATTCATGCTCTAGGTCGCCACGGATCCATTCAGCAATCTGCTGCTGGCCGGCGTGCGGCTTAGCTTTGAACAGGTGCTCATCAAAGTGGAAGCTATTACCTTTCAGCGCGATAGACGCCAAAGAAGTTGTACGCGTTGCCAGTTCAATTAAATACTCAGCACGCTTGTATGCTAGACACGCTACACCAGTCATCGCTGCTGTACCGTTCATCATTGCTAGGCCTTCTTTCGGGCGTAGTTTGATTGGTGCGCGGTTGTGTAATTCTAGTGCTTGCGCAGCGCTGATCTTTTCACCTTTGTGGTAAACATCACGCTCACCAATTAGGTTCGCTGCAACGTAAGAAAGCGGCGTTAGGTCACCTGATGCACCCACTGAACCTTCTTCAGGAATCACTGAAGTGATGTCGTTATTTAGGTAGAACTCAAGCTGCTCTAAAAGCGCTGGGCTCACACCAGAGAAACCTTTGCAAAGCGATACTAAACGCGTTGCCATGATGGCACGGCCAGCTTCACGGTCGAAGTAGGCACCTAAACCACAGCCGTGGAAACGCGTTAGGTGAACCGGTAGTTCCGGTACAAGCTCACGCGGCACGCCGCGGGTTACCGAGTCGCCGTAACCTGTCGTCACGCCATAGATAACGCCGTCTTCTTCAAGCAAGCTGTCCAAGAATTCCATGCCCTTTTTGATTCGGCCTTGGAATGCAGGATCCTTGCTTAGTTCAATTTTCTCGTTGTTCAACGCAACATTGGTTACGTCTTCAATCGTGATGTGATTTGATCCAATGGTGATCGCCATTAGAAGTTCCTTCTATGTTAATGATTAACAGACAGTTACCGTACCGGCGCTATACGTGTTAGCGTCGTCAAAGTATTCAAATTGCAGTTTTTTACCCAGATGTTTGATTCGCAAACTGATCTCGGCTTCTGGAAGAATTGGCTGCATAAACTTCACTTGTGGCAGACCAGTAAACTCGCCTACCTGTAGCTCACTTGCAAAAGCAACCGCCCAATGCACCTGGGTTACGCCAGGTAAAATTGGATTGCCGTCGAAATGGCCATTAAAAAACTTACAGTCGCTTGGCACCCTTAAGCGCCACTGCGCGGTATCTTCTGCAAGCTGCTCACGAGCAATAACAATAGGCGTATCACTCATGCTGTCACCTCCTCGAATAGCGCACGCAACTGGTCATAAGCCACCTTGCCTTGCGCATTGATTGGTAATTCGTCGACAAATCGCCAGCGCCTTGGCACCGCTATTCGCTCTACATGGTCTGCTAGCAAGGCTCGAATAGCGCTAGTCTTCATCGGCAAAGTCGATTCATTGCCGGCAATGACTACCCCTAGCTGCTTGCGGCCAGACACATCAATATCTATCACCTTTAGTGGCAATCCATTAACTGCTTCACCAATTAATCGTTCCACTTGCGTGATCGAAATGCGCTTTTCTTCAAGCTTGATAATGCGGTCCACTCTGCCCTTGAGCATGAATTGGCCAATTTGGTTAAGCTCAATTAAGTCATCCCCTTGCTGCCAGGTATCGGCGCCACAATAAGGTGACATTAACAGGATCCGCTGGTCGGCATCGGCTTGCACCCTAACTTGTGGCAAGGGTGTCCACCATTGATTACCATTGCGTTGTTGGCGCAGGGCAATCCCACCGGTTTCAGTACTTCCAAACACTTCGAATGGATAGTGACTTAAAATATTGTGACTACTGACAGCTGCGTCATAACTTAGCGGCCCACCAGATGAAAACACTGCACTCACGTTCACATTTGGCAAGTCGACATCATCCATACGACTAAGCAATGCTGGGCTCGTTATAAATATGAGGCGCTTACCATCTGGCAATGCCTCAGGGAATCGGATTTGTTGGCGAAGGAATGGGCGCTGATCATAGAGCGACCAAAATACCTTAAACAGCAAACCATAAAGATGCTGATGGGATACCGACGCCGCAGCAACCGTATCCTGAGCAACCTCGGCAAACACTTCCGTCAAGTCACTTACTTCTGCATGGATGTGCGCTAAAGGCTTGATGATACATTTTGGCAAACCAGTAGAGCCGGAAGTAAACAACACTAATGTTTGCTCCGGTGTTAGCTCTGGCATCTGCCAAGTACTGTCACCGGCGCTAGGTTGCAACAATGCACCACCGCATGCCGAAACAAGACCTGCATCATCTGTAAGCACTTGCTGATATTCAGCAGACAAGTCACGCAAAGTGCCTAACAAGTTGTTTGGCAACAGCACAGGCGTTTTACCCACGGCCAATGTCGCCAATAGCGCTACCAAAAATTCATAGGTGTCATCAAAGCACAAGGCGATTCGATCACCTTCCACTTCCTGCAACCAAGAAATCTGTGCAGCAATATAACTTTGCGTTTCAGGCCAAAACGTTGGTGTGCCGTCCAATAGCGACTCGCACACCTGATATTGGCTGGAGAATTTAAACATCCTAGTTCCCAGCTTAAGTTTCCTTGGGGCGCAATTAAGCGCGACGTGATTCGATGAACTGAGCCAAGGCTGTAACAGACGCGAAGTGCGTATCTGTGTCTTCACCTTTCAACTCAACGCCATATGATTTTTTGATCGCCACACCAATTTCTAGTGCGTCAATTGAATCTAGGCCCAAACCCTCGTCAAAAAGCGGGTCTTCGTTGCCGATTTCATCTGCACTAACATCTTCAAGATTCAGTGTTTCGATGATTAGGTCTTTAACTTCTGCGATTAGCTTTTCCATTTTAATGTCCCTACAAGGATGTTTTGATGTTAAACGGCTTGCCATGCGACAAGAGAATTTTGCCCTGGCGTTACCAAAGAATCTGTTGGTGAAGCTAGCCACCAACGTAGAAACTGTAGCGTCTCCGGCAACTCGAAATCATTCGCTTCGCCTTCGGCGTTAAGCTGCACCGATAAGTTAGGGTTATCTCGACTTACCATCATTGCCAACGCATAGGTCGCACTGGTTTCACCGCAATCCTTATCGATGTTCAGTGCTGGTTGCAGCATTTCGTCAAACGCGACCACCATTACTTTGGCATTTGGGTGATCGGCTAGGTATGCATGCGACTCAAGCAGCGCGGTTGACAGGGTTTGTTTCCCAGCAGCAATAGACGTTGTTGGCTTGCGGCACTTGCGGAAAATACTGAACAATCCCGCCGACGTATTGTGCACTGACTGTGAAAAGATGGTTGGCGAAATAGGCTCGCGGTACAGTACATTTTCGGCCAGCGTTGCTTTTTGCGTGGCCTCGCCATGGCGTGAACTAAACACACCGTAGTCCATTTCATCAACGGGAAATTCATCATTTAGCGCCGCATCAATCACCATTTTCGACACAGGTGTCATGCGTCGGCGCGTTCCCATAGGTGCAGCCTTGCCTTTCGGCTTACTTAAAGATGCCTTTAAATCCGGTTTGGTAAATAGATCAGCCGTTAGGTCAGCGTCTTCATCGACCCAAGGGGCTCGGAATGTTAGATGGTCGATCCTAAGATCCAATTTCATATGGCTTCCTTTTACTCTGTCACTACTAAGTTGTCAGCATCAACCTTCGAGCATCCCTTGCGAGAGTTGATTCAAATACGTGCCCACTAAATACCTGAGCGCAATAGCTAGTCGCTAAGGTACCTATAAAATGTTTCAGAAAATTGCACGTAGACTAAAAAAACCATCGGCGCAAGTCACTAGGATTTTTAGCGCAGTCATAGTACCAAAGGAAAAAGAAAAGTAAATTATATTTACGATACCTTTAAAATACCAATACTAATATAAAAGGCAATAAGAGTAGAACAAAAAGCACTATCGAAGTTCATTGACCTGTAAATTAGGCGAGCCAAGTGACCGAAAACGTTCCCAATACCAATCTAAAACCCAACAGTTTCATTAAGCATCAAGTTTCAGAAAAATATCTCTCTCGACATAACAGCGTTAGACGAACTATCAAAAAAAACCCGCTCATATTACGGGCTTTAAAATACCTAAAAAATTATCGTGCCGAAGCCGCCAATAGCTGGCGTATTTGACGCTCATTTATTGCCATACAGGCAATTTCTTTAACGCCTTCTTGGTTAGTCGTCATCGTTGCCTGAGGAAAGTGCATTAACACGGCGTTGATCGCGACCATATTGATACGAGAGTCAGTTACTGTGAAAGATATACTTTCACTCGCCTGCGGCGTGATATCAATGGCGACAGCATTGCGGTAGTAGTTAGACAAACTTTGCACTCGACCAGCAACATCACCCGACGACTCGGCCAAGGCTTCCAACTCCTCGATATCACTGCGAAACTGCCCTAACAACTCTGGGCTAGCGGTAACAATTACCTTATTGGTGCCAAACACTTCAGATACAATACAGCATTGCTGAGTCAACAAAGACTTCCATTGCGAAGGTATCAATGCGTCCGTTTCAAGCATGTAGGTGTGAACGGACCCCCGGCTCTGCTCCAACGACTCATCAATTAGAAAACGCACATCGGCACGCACTGCAGATGTGGCAAACAAAAAAGCTAGAGTAATAACTGAGGTTACCCGCTTCATAGACTACTCCCTGAGATCATTACGGCAAAATTACCAACCAATTGCTCAATTGCCTACTCACTCAAAGGGTAGTTTTTTTACTTTTGGTCACTTCTAACACTGGTAGATTCAATTTTACACAACTTATAGTCAAATATATGACAATAATATGTCGCTCATACCCTTGTATCGCTTGTCATTAAATGTTCATAGGCTTTTGCTAGCGACCACTGCAAAAGCGACTAACTTTAAGACTACACCTAGAAAGCAATTTGGGAGTGAATGTATGGGCCGATCACTCGCTCGCTTAACACTGTTAATCCTCGTTCTGGCAACCTCTTCAGGCAGCTTTGCCATGTTGTGCCAAGGGCCATTCAACACTTCCCAGCGCAACGACCTCTATATTTGCACCTTCACTGAACCCTTGGCCCGTTCAACGAGCGCCATGCTGAAACCCTACTTAGCAAAAGATAGATACTTAACGGTTAGCTTCGACGGTCACTGGCTCATTGTACAAGCGACCGCAACAGAGTTTAGCGACATCAGCCTAGTGCTTAATCAGTTAGAGGGTGCGCATGAAGAGCATTACCAGTCAATCATCGAAACCTTTTTGCGCCAGCCCGATCCAGTACAAAGAACCTACTACATAGATCCAAGGTATGGCGTAGCCATATTCACCGCCATCAGGCCACTCATCAGCCAACATGGCTACCTCACTTATGGGGAAGGCGTACTTACCGTAACAGACCTTATGGATACGCATGTCACACTTGAGATACTTATCGCGCAACTAGAACTTGTTTACCAGTTTGCCGAGCCGAACTAGCAGATAACAAATCGCCATATTGAAACTACCTAGCATTGCGGCATGATAGCGTTGAAGTGAAACAGGAAAGCCGGATTGCAGCAGTCTCTACTTTTAAACGCCAAACAGAGCAAGGTCGTGCTCATCGCTATTATTGCCGGTGAGCTGCTTGCACTTGTGCTGACTTTAATCATAAGCGGCCTGCATTGGGACATGTTTGCCGTGCTGTCATTTGTCATTCAATGGCACATCTTGCTAACGCTAGCAGGTGTGGCACCACTGCAACCATTGCTAAAGACCTTAGCATTGCCTGTGCAAGCCATTTTAGTATGGCTAATAAGCATACTGAGCGCATTGGCAATCCAGCTATTTAGTATTGCCATTGAGTTCCAGCCTTTTTCTAGTGCAACCTTTGGTGCGGCAATTATTATCAGCGCCGCAACAAGCTACTCGCTGTATCAACATAAGCACGCGACAAGGCTGACTCAGCTCGCAGCAAAAGCGCAGGCACAGGCACTCAGCGCCAGAATCAACCCACATTTTCTGTTTAATACCCTCAACTCTATAGCGAGCCTAGCTGCAACGAAAAGTACAAAAACCGAAGAAGCAGTATTAGCACTGGCCGAGATGTTTCGGGCTAGCCTTAAACAAGACAATGCAACGCATTCATTTAATGATGAGCTAGCACTCATCGAAGACTATATATTTCTTGAACAACTGCGTTTAGGTGAACGACTAACCTTTACCTGCGACGTCCAGCAGCAACCTAAATTGGATGTTCCCGTGATGCTGCTGCAACCTCTGGTTGAAAATGCCGTTAAACATGGCATTGCCCCCCTAACAAATGGGGGCGAGGTTCGACTTACCATTAAATCGGAAGCTGACTACTGGCGCATTAGCGTTCAAAACCCAGTTCATGATGGCAGTAAAACAGGCGGGCTAGGCATTGCGCTGCCGATCACCGAAGCACGCTTGAAGCTGGCTTTTGGCGAAGAAAGCCGCGTAATAAGAAGTGTCCACAACAATGCTTACCTAGTTAGTTTAATCATAAGGAAAAACAATGCAGATCGTGATTCTTGATGATGAGCCACTTGCTAGTAGCCGCTTAGCCGAGATGGTGACAACCATGGGCCACCAAGCAATCGTTGCTGCCAACGCAGAGGACGCCAAATCACATTGCGAAACAGCAGACGTAGCGCTGATTGATATAGAGATGCCTGGCATTAACGGCTTGCAGCTTTCTAACCAGTTAGCCTGCCCGGTGATCTTTTGCACGGCCCATGAGCAATATGCCCTCGACGCATTTAACCAAGGGGCACTGCATTATTTAACCAAACCAATAAGGCAACACCGCCTGCAAGAAGCACTAGCGCGTGTGCCCGTAACGCAAGACGTACTGCGATTACCTAGTATTGGTGGCATCTGGCAGCTTGCTTGGCAAAACGTGCTCTATGCCTACGCCCAAAATAAGCAAACATTTGTGGTCAGCAAAAGTGGTGAAAAGCCGATGAACTGCTCGCTACAAGAATTAGAAGCGCTACACGCCAACAAATGGTTAAGAATCAGCCGATCCACTTTAATCAACCCGCAACAAGTGCTCGAGTTTAGTGGTGATCGCATCATACTGGCACACCAGAACATCCAGTTAAGCGTCAGTCGCAGACAGCGGGCAGTGGTCACTGCTAGCCTTAGACCCTGATACGCCCCGACATTTCTTACAGTCAACGACATTTGCAAATAATTGTCGTAAAATGCGCGGCATTCTTAGCTTACAACAATAGGTTCACATCATGGCAGAACAGACCAATGTCCAGTGGGGCGGCCGGTTTAGCGAAGCGACCGACGAATTCGTGCAAGCATTTACCGCGTCAATCCAGTTCGATCAACGTTTGTACGCCCACGACATTCAAGGTTCGATTGCACACGCGACCATGCTTAACAAAGTTGGTGTCTTAACCGACGATGAAGCCAAACAAATTGTGGATGGTTTAAATGCAGTAAAAGCTGACATCGAAGCTGGCAACATGCAGTGGTCGATCGCGCTAGAAGACGTGCACATGAACGTTGAAAAAGCGCTCACCGATAAAATTGGCGTCGTAGGCAAAAAACTGCACACTGGCCGTTCGCGTAACGACCAAATCGCTACCGACATTCGTTTGTACCTACGTGATGAAATCGACGCCATTTGCGCTGAGATCACTCGCCTGCAGCAAGGTACAATTGGCCTTGCGAAAGCTGAATACGACACCATTATGCCAGGTTTCACCCACTTGCAAACCGCACAGCCGGTAACTTTTGGCCATCATTTACTGGCATGGAATGAAATGCTCGAGCGTGACTTCCAACGCCTTCAAGATTGCCGCAAGCGAGTAAACCAAATGCCACTGGGTGCTGCTGCACTAGCGGGTACAACCTTCCCTATTGATCGTGCAATAACTGCCGAGCTATTGGGCTTCGAAGCGCCAACAGAAAACTCGCTAGATTCGGTGTCTGACCGTGACTTTGCCATCGAATTCACCAGTGCGGCTAGCTTGATCATGATGCACCTGTCGCGCATGAGTGAAGAGCTTGTGCTTTGGACATCGGCACAGTTCGACTTTATCGAACTACCTGATCGTTTCTGCACCGGTTCAAGCATTATGCCGCAGAAGAAAAATCCAGACGTCCCTGAGCTAGTACGTGGCAAAACCGGCCGCGTTTATGGGCACCTAACTAGCTTACTAACTTTGATGAAGAGCCAGCCACTGGCCTACAACAAAGACAACCAAGAAGACAAAGAACCATTGTTCGACACCATCGACACCTTGCGTGGCAGCTTGCGTGCGTTTGCTGACATGGTGCCGGCCATCATCGCCAAAAAAGGCCCAATGCGCGATGCCGCCCTAAAAGGCTACGCCACGGCGACCGACCTTGCTGACTACCTAGTGGTAAAAGGTCTGCCGTTCCGTGACGCGCACGAAGTGGTTGGTAAGTCAGTGGCTTATGCGATCGACAAAGGCGTTGATCTAAGTGAACTAGACTTGGCTGAGCTGCAGCAATTTGATGACCGCATCGCAGAAGATGTCTTCGAAGTGTTAACGCTAGAAGGTTCTGTCGCAGCCCGTGATCACTTTGGTGGCACAGCACCAAAGCAGGTACTTGCCGCAGTTGCCCGCGCTGAGGCACGCATTGCTGCCAGACACTAAGATGAAAAGAATATTAATCATACTAGCAGCCACTTTGCTGCTAGGCGCCTGCGGGCAAAAAGGGCCACTAGAAATGCCAGTGGCTGAGCCTGAGGTTGTAGAGGTTTCACAATGACAGTTTTTACTCAACAAAATGGCCAGCTCTTTTGTGAGCAGGTTGCCCTAGCCGATGTCCAGCAACAGTATGGCTCACCAACCTATGTGTATTCACGTAAAGCCATTACTGAAGCGTTCGAAGCCTACAAAGCAGGCCTAGGCAACCACCCTGGGCTAATTTGTTATGCCGTTAAAGCAAACTCTAATATAGCGGTACTACAAGTACTGGCTGAGTTAGGCGCTGGCTTCGATATCGTTTCACAAGGTGAACTTGAACGTGTACTAGCCGCCGGTGGCGACGCCAGCAAAGTCGTATTCTCTGGTGTGGCAAAACGACCACAAGAGATGCGCCGTGCGCTTGAGGTTGGCATTCACTGCTTTAACGTTGAATCACGGGCTGAGCTTGAAGTATTAGCAGCCGTGGCCGCTGAAGAAGGCAAGGTTGCACCTGTTTCACTGCGGGTGAACCCAGATGTTGATGCCAAAACCCACCCTTATATCTCGACTGGTTTAAAAGAGAACAAGTTTGGTGTGGATATCGACGAAGCCATTGAGCACTACAAGTGGGCAGCAGCACAAGCAAGCCTAAAAGTAGTGGGGGTTGATTGCCACATTGGCTCGCAGCTAACCGAAGCCCAGCCATTCTTCGACGCGCAAGCGCGCGTATTGAACTTGGTTGATACCTTGGCAGAAAACGGCATTGAACTGGAACACGTCGACATGGGCGGCGGTATTGGTGTGCGCTATGAAAATGACGACACCCCACCGAACATCACTGAGTCGGTTCAACAAATGATTGCCAACCTTGGCGAGCGCAAGCTTGGCTTATTGCTTGAGCCGGGTCGTTCAATTGTTGCTAATGCCGGTGCATTATTGACCGAAGTGATTTACTTAAAATCAACAGAAGCCCATAACTTTGCCATTGTAGATGCGGCGATGAACGACATGATTCGCCCGGCGCTCTATCAAGCTTGGATGGAAATTTTGCCAGTCCAAGCAGCAAAAGTTGCAGCCAAAGAGTACGACGTGGTTGGGCCAGTGTGCGAGACTGGCGACTTCTTAGGTAAAAAACGCACACTCGCCATTGAACAAGGTTCTGTACTAGCCATGTTAAGCGCTGGCGCCTACGGCTTTGTTATGGCTTCTAACTACAATACTCGTGGCCGTGCTGCCGAAGTAATGGTAGACGGAGCGCAAGTGCACTTAATTCGCGAGCGTGAAACAGTTGAGTCACTATTCGCCGGTGAACATAGGTTAGGTTAATGCCACTTTATTTCAGCAAAATGCATGGCTTGGGTAACGACTTCATGGTCATAGATGCCGTGCGTCAAGAAGTTACCCTAACTAAGCAAGAAATTAAGCGCTGGGGAGATCGCAATTTTGGCATCGGTTTTGACCAACTGCTAATAGTTGAACCGCCATCGCGCCCCGATGTTGATTTTCGCTATCGTATCTTTAACCAAGACGGTGGCGAGGTAGAGCAATGCGGCAATGGCGCTCGCTGTTTTGCTCGTTTTGTATTCGACAAAGGCCTAACTGGCAAACAAGTCATTACCGTTGAAACAGCCGGTGGCGTGATTGAACTACGCCTACGCGATGATGGCCAAGTAACCGTAGATATGGGGCGCCCACGCTTAACCCCTGGCGACGTGCCCTTTATTGCCGACGAGCAAGAAACAATCTACCACATTGACCCCGGTGAAGGCTGGGGCCCAGTTGAAATTGGCGCAGTGTCGATGGGCAATCCTCATGCGGTCATGAAAGTTGAAGACGTAGTTGCCGCACCCGTGCATGAACTTGGCGCGGTACTAGAAAAGCATGACCAGTTCCCTGCCCGTGTTAACGTTGGCTTTTTACAAGTTATGAATCGCCGTCAAGCCAGACTGCGAGTATTTGAACGCGGCGTTGGTGAAACACTCGCTTGTGGCACTGGTGCTTGCGCAGCAATGGTAGTCGCCCATCTAAACGACTGGGTCGATGAAGAGCTAGAAATAGAGTTGCCAGGCGGCAAACTTCATTTAAGCTGGAACGGCCATGGCTCAGTAATGATGACGGGCCCGGCTGAGTTTGTTTTCGACGGCATATTATCGCAAGAAGGAAAATAATGGACGCGCAACAAGTAGTAGAGTTCTTAACTGCTCACCCTGAATTCTTTAACGAGCAGACAGAGCTGCTAGAATCATTGCGGCTTCGCCACCCTACTACGGGAGAGGCGATCTCACTACTTGAGCGTCAGAACTTGCTGCTACGCGATCAACTCAACCAATCTCAGGATGTCCTGGAAGAGCTGATTCGTAATGCCAAGCGCAACGACAGACTATTTAAACAAGTGCGCAACCTGACACTGGCGATCATTCCAACCCAGTCGATGACCGACATGGCCTATCACGTGACGAACCGCCTAGTGAGCGACTTTGAAGTACACTATGCTTGTATACTCTGGCTGGCTGATGATAGTGAGTCATTAGCAATCAGACCAGTAGATCGACTTCCAGACCTGCCGGGGTGGGACCACAAACAAGCCCTCTGTGGACCGGTCGCTACGCCGTCACTCGCCAACCTTTGCCAAGTCGCCTTTGGCACTCAAGCAGACATTGGCAGTGTTGCAGCTGCACCTATCTGGCAGCAAAGCAACTTGCTTGGCATGCTAGTGCTCGCCAATCAATCTGCCGACCACTTCGTCAATAGCATGGACACCCTATTTTTAAACCATGTTGCTAATCTAATCGCGAGCAAATACCAAGCATTAAACAACCATACCCGCTAGGTTTTTAGTGCAACTGAAATTAACCTGCTAGGCTTTCAGCATGGGCAAAATAATCGCCCACACTAGAGAGTAAGGGCAGCAATGAGCACGCTAAAAACCTACACCGCTGATTCTTTCGATAAGGTGAACTCACACGACGCGCCAAGGTCGTTTTATGAGCAACTGTTTGGCCTGCAAGAAATCTCGATCCGGCTTTCGCGAGCAACTACATTGGAAGACTTGTATCGTATAGCCGTTGAGGAGGCGGTTAATACACTCAAGATCGATCGTTTAGGCATTTTATTGATCGACGGTGACTACATGCAGGGCACCTGGGGAACTGACGAAGTAGGCAAGGTTCGCAGTGAAACAGAATACCGCTCGCCAATGGATCAAGAAGTGCGAGATGTGATTACTGAACTCTCGACCCGGGGTAAGGTGTGCGTTTGGTTCGACACCACACTGCATGAATTTTCCCGTGAAGATACCAGTACTAATGAGCCAATTGGCAAAGGCTGGAATGCAGCCATTGGTTTTTGGGAAGAAGACACCTTGCTAGGCTGGATAGCCTGCGACAACTTCCTTAGCAAAACCCCCTTCGAGCTATATTTCACATATATCCTTCGTTTGTTCGGCCAGTTAGTCGGCGAATTAGTGCTAAAGAAAAAAGCCGAAGATGCCGTGCAGGCGCTCAATAAAGACCTACAAGCAAAAAACTCCATTTTAGAGAACACAATCAACGAACTGAATTCAGCCCAACAGCAACTCGTTACCGCAAAAATTCAAGCATCGTTAAAAGACATTGTAGTGGGTGTTGCCCATGAACTAAACACACCGATCGGCGTTGCTACGACAGCATTAACCAGTGCGCAAGAAAAAGTCGTTGAGGTCAATACAAAAATTGCAGACCGATCACTAAAGAAAAGCGAACTTGATGCGGCGTTTGTCTATCTAGATCAAGCTTCTGAGCTTGCATTAAAAAACCTTAGATCTGCCAGTTCACTGATTCGCGAATTTAAACGCTTGTCGGTATTTGAGCATCAGCACAGCAGTGCGCGTAAAGACTACGAGCTGAGAGAAATCATTCGCCAAGCCATAGAAGTATGCAAACTAGCAAACCCAGATTTTGCCAATGTCAAAGTTACGGTAGAAATAAGCAAGAGCATTGAGCGGGCTCATACCGCCCTAGAGCCCGTGGTGCAAATACTGCAAGACTTATTGCTCAACGCATTTCAACATGGCGAACTGTCTATTTTGAATCAATTATTGATTCAAACGAGCGCTGACACTAATACGGTGTATATTGACGTGATCAACACCGGTAAAACCATTGATCCATCGTTACACGAAAAGATTTTTGACCCGTTCGTCACCACGGCACGCTCGCAAGGGCGAGTAGGCTTAGGGCTAAATGTCGCTCGCAACATTGCCAGCCAAGTACTTGGCGGAGACTTACAGCTAGTGCCTCACCAGACGGATACAATCTTCCGCTTATCGTTGCCACGCTAATCGAGATTTATACACAAACGATTGCGGCCACTTGTTTTAGCTCGATACAAAGCTTTATCCGCGCGTATAAATATCCGCTCAATAGAGTCGTCATATTGTACCAGCGCCAAGCCAACACTGACTGTTACCCTTAACTGCTTGTCACTATTGCTAAAAGAGAACTTTTCTACCTTACGTCGTAACCGCTCACTTACGGCAGCGGCTTGTTCACTGCTCACATCTGTCATTAATACAGCAAATTCTTCGCCACCTAGCCGACAAGCAAAGTCTGTCTCCCTAATCGCGCTGCGCAAACAACCTGCAATCTCCATTAGCACAATATCGCCAACATCATGCCCATAGCCATCGTTCACTTTTTTGAAGTGGTCAGCATCGACTAGAGCAATGGCAAAGGCTGAATGATTGCGACGATATCTGGCTAATGCATGGGCAATATACTCATCAAACGCACGCCTATTCGGCAAACCGGTAAGCTTGTCGGTGCGCGCGATGGTTTGCAGTTCTTCATTGGCTTGTTTTAACTCTTCGGTGCGCCGGTTTACTTGTTTCTCTAAAGATTGATTAAGAGATTTAAGCTGAGTCGCTAACTTCGCCTCTCGCAATAGTGAATCACTATAGCTTTTACTCAGCACGTAACTTTGGCTTAGCACGAATAGAGTTACACCTACGGTAGACCCATCAACTGCCACGGCTACGCCCATTAAATACAAAACAATATCCGACAGCACCCCAAGAATAATAAACACTAGTGCCGCAAACTTAATCGTCAGTAGCTCACGCTCTTTAAAAATCCGATAGAGCAACAGCCACAAATAAACGGCAACGATCACCAATAACATCCAACTGAACAGTTGACCCAATGGCACAAAAACGAGCGGTGATGAGAGCAAAGTTAACGCCAGTACCGCCGCAATCATTAGCTGTATGGTTAATAAGACTGGCCTTGGGTAGAGCTTGACATAAACCAAGTTGAAGTAGATCGGCCAAATTAAAAAGTTAGCGTAGGCAGTACCCCAGTTTAATCGCCATAAGTTAGCAACCGAGATGTCTGGTAAAAAGGCTGCAATCACGCCGCCCATCGAAGCAATTCGTAGGGCAAACACCAAACTGCCAGCGGCCAAGAGCAATGGCGCTATGGCACTTCGCCTAGGCAACCAAATACCCAGATTGTAGCCAACGGTAGCGAGCAATATCCCAATCAATAGTATATGGAGCGTGATAATGCTAAATTGCTGTGTAATCAGGCTCACCGATGGGCCAATTTCAACATTCTTAGCCCAACCAAATGGATAAGCGCCATTACTCACTTCCAGCACCAGTTTGTCGCCAGCGTAGATGCGAGGCAGTGCAATAACCGGCGGTGCCGGCCTACCCGCCCCCTTGAACAGCGGACCACCGTTAAAAGCAACAACCTGCTCTCCAGAGCTTCGCGCTATCAAGACCTTAATCGCTGAATAGGGTTGCCCTACAGATAACACCAAACCATCAACAAAACCGTCGCCAACAAACAATTTCTGATAGCGCACCTTGCCATGATTAGGTACTTGTTCATCATCGCGCCATAAGTGAGGAAGGTTTCGCAAACCTATTGGCTGCCAGCGATCGGTATCGGGAAAATAAATACTGGTTTGCCAATCTTGCTGAAGCAGTTGTGGTTCGTTTAAACAGGAAAGCTCTAAATTATAGTCCGTGCAGGCAGCTGCCTGGTAACTGAAAAGCATCACTAATAATGCTAGCCACCATTTCATTTTATGCCTGAACCGACTGGCAAACGTTCAAACCAATCCAAAAAGGCAGTGACCTGTTCGCCAACAAACACTCTGCCGTGCTGTGGGCACATCATTTGCACATCTAATTGGCGTACCCGTTTTATCCAATCTAACTTAGCGCGATTAGATGGCATCCAGCGTTGATGAAACCCTTCCATATATTGACAGTGCGCACTAAAGTCTTCGACAAACAGGTCAGGATTACCAGGTTCTAACGAGGCGCCGACGTCACCACTCATTAAGACTTTGCTGGCTGGATCGTAGACATGAAAGTTTCCCGAGCTGTGTAAATAATGTGCTGGTACAAACTGAACATCACGACCACCTAGTTTGATCGTTTCGCCCTCATCAGGTAAGCCGTTATAGCGCATTTGTTCCATACCAAAATGGCGTAAAAACCCTTCCCATAACCAAGGAGCGTGCAACACAGCTCGTGGCAAGCAGCCATCCCAAAGCCCAAGCGAGCTAATGATGTCTGGGTCCTGATGCGACGCGAAGACATTGTTTACCGATGTTAGCTCAACAATGTTCACTACCGCCGCCAACATGGCAGGAAACAACTCCAAACCACCGGGGTCCATTAATAGCGCTTCACCATTACTCACCATCAAATACTGGTTGGTATCAATGATCTTTTCTGGTTTTTGTGGGTCGCGACCAAACATATACCATTGAATATCAGAGGTATCAGACAGCTTGTGTGTAATCATAAGTTCCCCTGCATCGACCGCAGTAATTTAAGTGCCGTCGTATTGTGTTGGCGAATTTGCGCCACGCTAGCAACAATCATTTCGCCCACGCTATTTAAGTCACCACGTTGCTCGAGTGGCATCAGCGCCGCCTCCACAAACGATAATGTAGCGATCACATTGCCTGAACGCAGTTGCCTCTGCAGTGCTTCCAAGGCTTCTACCATTTGGGCTAACTTTTTCTCTTGAGCTTGCTTGGATTCAAACAGCGCCTTGGCTGCCTGCTCTTGCGCCAATTGCAGCTGTTTTGACCGTTTACCAGCAAGCAACAGCTCGGCTTTTTGATAAGCATTATTAGCGCCAAGCACCTGCTGATAGCGGCTTGCGAGTTGGCTAAACTCCCGCGCCCAAGCCACAACCTCTGCGACCCTAGAAACAGATATAGCGGCCAGCTCGTCAACAAACGGCGTGATGGCTTTAAAACTTTTGCCTTGCTCACCGGCTCGCGCGGCAACAGCGCGTGCATTACTAGCGGTTAAACGCATCTGCTGACTAACTGCCGTGGTTTTGGCAAGCTCCGACGCAGCGGTAGCGGCAATGACATGAGTTGGCTGCATAGTTGGCTGTATAGTTTCCTCTCTGCTTAGGTAAGTATTAGCAGTAAAATCAACTTTCTGCCGTCGCCATGCCAGCGCTTTTTTTTGATTCAAAGCAGGATGGCCACAACAAACCTTTCCTTTTGGTAATGCATGCATAATAATGCCGCCACCAATAATGAGGTGTCGCCGTGAACTATCGAAGCGTCATGAGAGTGCTGGGTTTAATGATGCAATTATTTAGCGTCAGCATGTTGGTGCCTATGCTTATCTCGATTGTTTATCATGACGACACAACCCTGGTGTTTTTCGACGCCTTTGTTGCAACGCTCGCACTCGGCTTATTAATTTGGTTTCCCAACCGCAATCAAACAGCTTCCTTACGCGCTCGCGAAGGGTTTTTAATCACCGCCCTATTTTGGCTTACCCTTGCCGCTGTGGGGGCACTGCCGTTTTATTTACTGCCAGATGAGTTGGCCTTGTCGTTAGTAGATGCCTACTTCGAGGCGATGTCTGCTATGACCACAACCGGGGCAACGGTGATGAGCAACTTAGAGGCCTATCCAGAGTCGCTTTTGTGGTACCGCCAGCAACTCCAGTTTATGGGCGGTGGTGGCATCATCATTTTGGCCGTTGCCGTATTACCGTTATTAGGCGTGGGTGGCATGCAGCTCTATCGCAGCGAGGCGCCGGGGCCCATTAAAGATCAAAAACTATCACCTCGCATCGCACAAACAGCCAAGCTATTGTGGGGCGTTTATTTTTTCCTAACCCTTGCTTGCATTGTTGCTTATCTAATTGCTGGAATGTCGCTCTTTGATGCGGTAACCCATGCCTTCTCTACTATTTCGACCGGTGGTTTTTCAGTTCATAGTGCCTCCATAGGCCACTTTGATAGTGTGGCGATTGAAGTGATCACCATCGTATTTATGCTGTTAGGGGCATGTAACTTTGGCCTGCACTTTATTGTTTGGCAAAAGCGGTCTTTAAAACGCTATTGGCGCGACGCTGAATTTAGAACAGTGCTAATTGTGGCAGTCGCAATCAGTTTATTGTTTACCGCCGTTTTGGTCATTCACCACACGCAAACCTTTGCAACGGCGCTGCGCCAGTCGGCGTTTCAAGTGGTGTCGATGATGACCTCTACTGGCTACGCCACGGCTTCCTTTTCTGACTGGCCTGCTGGTTTGCCAATGTTAGTGCTTTTGGTGGGGGTATTAGGTGGTTGCGCAGGCTCAACGAGCGGCGGCTTTAAAATGATTCGCATTATGGTGATGAGCAAACAATCACTGCGCGAGATGAAAAAAATGCTGCACCCGCGCGCTATTGTGCCCTTACGAATAGGTAAGCGCCCACTACCACGCGGTGCAGCG
Organism: Salinibius halmophilus; assembly: GCF_003577475.1. Classification (GTDB taxonomy): domain Bacteria; phylum Pseudomonadota; class Gammaproteobacteria; order Pseudomonadales; family Natronospirillaceae; genus Salinibius; species Salinibius halmophilus. Next base: position 33,914 of record NZ_QPEP01000012.1, on the reverse strand, counting down.
GAAGCAGTTTGGGGCTTTTTAGCTATTTATACGCTTTGTTTTGCTGCCATTCTCACTGCCATATTGCTCACTGGTGTTGATTTTATTACCGCCTGGTCGGTTGTCGCTTCCGCGTTAAATAACACCGGCCCTGGGCTTGGTGAAGCGAGTGCATCCTGGGCTACCTTACCAAGCTTAGCGAAGTGGATACTGTCGATAGCCATGCTACTGGGTCGCCTTGAGCTGTTTACGCTGTTAATTCTCTTTACCCCATTCTTCTGGCTGCAAAGATAACCATCTTTGATCACACGACGAGCTAGGCTAGTATATCGGCCAACCTTCATGATGCTCATTGCAGCAAGGACTGAATATGAAACTCTTACGTGTCATCGCAGTATTGACTGTGGTCGCTTTCTTCACCGGCTGTGCCACCAACTCGTTAACCGGTCGCCGACAGCTAACGCTTGTTTCCGAAACCCAAGCCATCTCGGCCTCGGCACAAGCCTATAGCGAAATGATGAGCAGCTTTGCGGTCGATAACCAGCTCAATAACGACATGGCAACAGTAAAACGTGTACGCGACATTACCAGCCGCTTGGTTGCACAAGCCGTGCAACTAGAACCACGCTCGGCAGATTGGGACTGGGCCGTACAAGTACTAGATGTGCCAGACCAAGCCAACGCGTTCTGCATGGCCGGCGGCAAAATGGCTATTTACACCGGGTTAATTGACCAACTCAATGCCACCGACGACGAAATTGCCGCGGTAATGGGCCACGAGATCGCTCACGCACTGTTAGCCCACAGTGTTGAAAAAATGTCGATGAGCATGGTCACCAATTTGGGTGTGCAAGCCTTGGGTACTGCCTTTGAAGATAAACCACTGGTACTCAGTGGCACCGAAATGGCCGCCGCGGTGGCGATCACCCTACCCAACTCACGCACGGCTGAAGCCGAAGCCGACATTGTCGGGTTAGAAATTGCTGCGCGTGCCGGTTACAACCCAAGTGCAGCCATTACGCTTTGGCAAAAAATGAATGCACTTAATGGCAATGGGCCACTGGAATTTTTAAGCACCCACCCAGCGCCTGCTACCCGTATACAAGGAATAGAAGCAAACCTGCCAACCATGATGCCGCTCTATCAAGCGAGCCGTGGTCAGCGTTTGCCAACCTGGCCGGTTAACTAATAAAAGGAATCAGCATGCCAGTTGACGAGCAACTAGCACCCTATATTGGCTTGTCGGACGCGCCAGAAATCACTCGGCTCGACCCAAAAGCCATGCGCAAAACGGATAAAAAATATAATCGTTTAAGTGGCCCCGCGGCCGACAACGTGGTCATTAAAGACTTTGCCATCACCAGTGGCGGCCATGAGCTCAGCGGTAAGCACTTTATTCCCGATACCATTGTTGGCAGCAAAGTACTGGTTTTCTTTCATGGTGGCTCGTTTGTTGTAGGGCTTGGTGGCTACCATAATTTGCTCAGCCAACTAGCAGAACAGGCTCAACTGCCAATTTTAGCGCTAGATTATTCGCTATCACCTGAGCATGTAGCGCCGCTTGCGCTTAACGAGTGCATGGCATTCATGCGCTGGCTCAGTGAACGAATAAGCGACTGGCACCCACATTGCACCGAGCTTGCGCTCGCGGGCGATAGTGCTGGGGGCAACATCTGCGCTCATATTGCCCAGCGCAGCAACCAGGTAGTCCAGCCCATTAGCGACTGCCTGCTGGTATATCCGTACCTCGACCTAACGCTTAGTGGCGATAGTCATAAAACCTATGCCAAAGGTTATGGCATTACGCTAAATAGTATGAAGCTAGCGAAAGCCATGTATATGGAAGGGAGCGAGCTGATGGAAAGTGATAGCCGAATTTCACCGCTGTTTGGCGAAATCACGCCATTCCACCCTCGCACTTACATTGCCCTAGCCGAGTACGACCCGATGCGAAGTGACGGCGAGCGTTATCATCGTGAGCTACTCAGCCAGGGCGTCAACACCCAGTTAGAGCTGTATCCGGGTATGATTCACAGCTTCTGGCAAATGGGGCTATTTTTACCCCAAGCCCAACAGCTTACCCGCACATTGGCAGAGCAGCTGAAGGCGAAATAAGGCAAGAAGCACCCAGGCAACTGGGTGCTTTAGACTTTAGAAGTGGTAGTGCAAACCTAGCGAGTAATGCAGACCGAAAGGCGCATCATTGTTGTAGAAAATGGCGCCGCCACCCACATCAAACGACACAGCAACCGGTGGCAATTCAACTGCTAAACCACGAATGTCATACTGCAAACCTAAGCCAGCACCAATGCCAATACCCAAGGTGTCAGCGCCTGCGGTGCCATCGTTTTCACCAAGGTGCACGCCACCATCGGCATAACCATAGCCTTTCCAATATGTACCTTGTTCAATATCAAGAATACCGCGGGCAATCACTCGGTTATATGAGCCGAACGGATCAACAATCAGCTGCGCCGCCAAGTCTGGGCTCATTTGCGCTTTAAAACTTAGGCCATCAGCGCCTTGAATGCCCACAGCATAGGGAAAGCTGTCTATATTTGATGCCGATACAGATGCTGCACCGGCGCATAATGCCATACCAATCAACGTGCGTTTTAACATGTCGAAATCCTGCTGTTGGTGAAAAGTTAGGCGAATTCTAACCAAAATAGATGAACTTAGTTAGTCATTCCTATCATTTGATACAGTACAAATTCACATTACGACAGAATCATCAACACACAAGAGGCCGTTAAAATCCCCATGATCACATTAAAATAACGCCAATGCTGAGCAGTTTTTAATATTTTGCCAATGGCCACGCCAAAACCTGCCCACAATGAAATTGATGGTAAGTTCACCAAAGAGATCACCACGCAAGCGAGAATCGCCGACTCAACAAAATAGTCACCTGCTAGCGTAAAGGACGCAATGCCAGAAATCGCCATCAACCATGCTTTTGGGTTAGCAAACTGAAACAGCACAGCTGGCATAAACCCCATAGGCTTTTGTTCTATTTCATTCGTATTCATTGTTGGCGGCAATGCCGTGGCAATTTTATAGGCTAACCATAATAAGTAGAGACTGCCGGTCACTTTCAACATGGTTTGCAACACCGGAAAGGTTGTAAATAGTGCGCCCAAGCCTAGTGCCATCAATACCATTAGCAGCAAACAACCAATGCAAATTCCCAGCATATGTGGAATAGAACGGCGAAAGCCAAAGTTTGCACCCGAGGCAGTCAGCATTAAGTTGTTTGGCCCAGGTGTAATCGACATGGCGATACCAAACAAAGCAAGCGGGCCTACTAATGACAGTAATTGATTTTCCATCTATCACCTCCGAACGGAGCGAACTGAGAAATTGGGGAAAAAAAAGGCGCAATGCCAATACGGGTGTCGTTCCACTACATCGAAGCAGTGCCCTTATTAACAACTTGCGCCACAGAAGTTCACATCAAAGCATGGCACCTAGCGGGCCAATGCGTGTATTATGTATGGGTACATTTAATTCACAAAGTACTATTGTGTCATCGATACAATTGATTGTATGGGTGACAATTGGAGGGCAACGATGTCTGTACAAAGTCGCGCACAAACGCGTTGCAACTGGCTACCTGAAATTACTCGCCACAGCGGCCCAGTTTACCTTGCCCTTGTCGAAGAGATAGCGCGCTCGGTCGCTAACGGCACCTTATCTGTCGGCGAGCGATTACCACCGCAGCGCTTGCTTGCCGATGCACTCGGCGTGACTGTTGGTACTGTGACTCGCTCGTATCGTGAAGCAGAACGGCGTGGACTAGTAGAAGCCAAAGTGGGCAGCGGCACCCGGGTTAAGGGGAATCAAGCAGACATTCCAAGTTTCTCGCACTTATCGCGCGCTAGTGCCGATAGCATTGACTTATCGCTCAGCATCCCGATTCCACACCTAAATCGCCAACAACAGTTCTCAGCCGTACTTCAGCGCCTAGCCAACCAGCCTAGTTCGCTCGACGCTGCTCTGTTATATCAAGCAGAGCAAGGCCATCCCGAGCACCGTCAACGCCTAGCGTTATGGTTAGCAAGCCAAGGGGTTGAAGTAGATTGGCAGGAGCTAGTGTTTACCGAGGGTGGCCAGCACGCCGATTACCTAGCCATGCAGGCTTTGGTAAAACCGGGCGAAGCCGTTGCATCCGCGGCGCTCACCTACCCTGGCATGATTGCCGTCGCACGACAACTAAGCTTAAAGCATGTGCCCATTAGCACCGATGCGCAAGGCATCCGCCCCGATGCGCTCGACCGTGCTTGCCAGCGCCAGCGCATTCGCATGCTGTATGTGATGCCTGAATTTAACAACCCTACCGGCGAGCGCATGTCGGATGATCGTCGTCGTGCCATTGTTGAGGTGGCTCGCCGTCACGACATTTTAATTATTGAAGACGCCGTACAATGGGTACCAGCGAGTGAGCGCGGGCAGCCGTTCTTTCACTTAGCGCCTGAACGTAGTTTGTTTATTTTCAGTGTGTCTAAGTTGCTAGCAGGCGGTTTGCGTTTTGGCGTGTTGCGCGTGCCACCGGCACTGATGGGTAAGGTAATGACTGGCTTGCGCGCCCAATGCTGGGCCACCGCAGGCCTAGTTAGCGATGCAGCCATCGAGTGGCTCACCAGCGGCATCGGCGATCCACTCATTGAGTGGCAAAACGAAGAAGTGACGATCCGCCACGAAATCCTGACACAACACCTGTCTGGTCACCAGCTGACTTACCACCCGCATGGTTTTCATTCATGGCTAGCATTGCCGGAGCCTTGGCGAGCGAAAGAATTTGTTGAGGCGGCAGCAAATGTAGGGGTAACAATTATTGATTCTGAACCCTTCTGTGTAGGTAGCCAACCGGCCCCCCAAGCGGTGCGTATTTGTGTCACACCACCAACCGATCGAGAGCATATTCGCATTGCCGCACAGCGTTTAGCAAAGCTGCTGGATGAAGGCCCAAGCCATAACGCCGTACCCATTTAGCGAGTTAAGGTGGCCGTTATGGCCACCGCATCCTAACAGACGTGCACAGCAATTTGCTCGAACAAAGCGACATGAAATTGAAAGTCTTGCTGCTGTTTTGGCGCGTAGGCACCATCACTGCTGAGCTTGGCAATACTTAGTCGCTTACTTTCACCATTATCGCAAGTGATGCGATTGCTATAAATAAACTGGTTATACACACCAATTCCAAGCACACCGCCTGATTCGGGTAGCCACCAATGCAAACCATAGCGCCAGCCAGGCAATAGCTCATTGTTTGGGTCTTTGGCGACAAGTGTAGAGATATCCTCTATGTATTGTGCGGGTACAATTTGCTTGCCATGCCATCGCCCTTGATTGCCAACTAGGTCAACCAAACGAGCGTAATCGGCGAGCGTGGCATTAAAACCACCAAAGCCGAGCTCATAACCATACCTATCCACTAACCAATATCCGGATGACTGCATGCCAAGTGGCTGCCAAAGCCAATCTTGTGTCAGCTCGGTGAGCGTGCGCCCAGTTGCTTGCACAATGGCCATGGCTAATACCTGAGTATCAGCCGATACATACTGATACTCACCACGACTACGCTCACGAGAGCGCTCAAATGCTTGCAAAAACTCAATGATAGACCCTTCCAGCACAATGGTTTTACCCAACCGATTAATGTCTGAATTTGGGTCGCTGTAGTCTTCACTAAAATGTATGCCTGAACTCATTTGCAGCAGCTCAAGCATGGTCACATCACTGTAGGCAGAATCAGCTAGCTCGGGTAACCACTGACTCACGGTATCTTGGCGTTGAATAAAACCTTGCTGCTCAGCTTGCCCAAACAGTAACGACACAATGGATTTTGATAGCGACCAGGAAATATGCTGGCTGGTGGGCGTAAAGGAACCAAAGTAAGCTTGATGTACCACTTCACCATCCAGCAAGACCATGATGCCATCGGTATGGGTAGCCGTTAGATATTGCGCAGTATTAAGTTGTTGATCAGCCCAAGTAAACGATTCAGGCAATTCAATTTGGCGATCGGCCAACTTGTTATCGATTGTTTTCCCCACTTGCACTGGTCGGCTAGCGAATATCAAATGAAACTCAGATAAGCGCTGCTGTAGCTTAGCTTGGTTGTCGATGGTCAAAAAAACGTAAGCGCGGTTTAGCGTATCGGAGAAAAATAGCGATGCCGCCAGAATAGCGGTCGTCACTAAAAGCAGAAGTCGTATCACGAGCGTCCTTTAATCATTCATCCATAAACCGAGCAAGCTTACCAGAGCCTGCTCGGTTTGCTGAGTGATAGATCAATTTCTAAACATTTTTCTGCTGTAAGCGTCGATTAGGCAGCAAACTTAAAATGGTTGGCACCACAATTAAAATCAATAGGGTTGCTAGTGCCAAACCAAACACAATGCCAGCTGCGACAGGTTTAAGTAACGCCACATCAAAGCTAGTTTCAAACAGCAGCGGTGTTAACCCTGCCATGGTGGTGATGGACGTTAGAATCACTGGCCGCAAGCGGCTAAGTGCTGCCTCGTGCAGTGCTTGCTGATGCGCCATGCCTTCGCTTAACAAGCGCCGAAATACGGTCAGCAAGATAATGGAGTCGTTGACCACAATGCCACTTAAGCCAATAAAGCCAAAAATCGACACCACAGTCACTTCCAAACCGGTAAACCAATGCCCATAAATAGCGCCGGTTAGGCCAAACGGTACGGCAATCATGACAGCAAACGGCCACAGCCAGCTCTCGAAAATCAGCGCCAGAATTAAATAGACCAACAACATTGACACCAGCAAGGCGATCACAGCGTCGTTGATAAACTGCTGAATCTCCTCATTTTGGCCGCTAATTTCGCTATCAACGTCAAACCGAACTTTTAACAGCGGCAATAAACTGGCTTCTAGCTCTGGGTAAAAGTCACTAATATTCTCACCGCTATAACTTGCATCAATCGACACCGATAACCGGCCATCACGTGAGAAGTAGCGTTCAGCTTGCTCACTCAGGTCTAGCTTCGCCAGTGCTGATAATGGGAAGTACTGACCATCGATATTAATCGGTAAAGCTTGCAGCAGTTGTGGTGATACTTCGCCGATGCTTAATTCAAAACGATCGCCCTCTGCAGCCTCGTGCAGATTAATGGTATTCAGCCAGGTGCGAAGCTGGCTAGCCACATTCGCGCGGTCGATACCAGGCTGAATAATATCTAGCCCAAAGCCGGTACTAGAATCATCAAGACTGCTGCTAATATCACTAAAGCGGCTATCGTTCTCTAACCAGCTCACCGCATACTCAGCCGCTTCAATGAGCTCGTCAATGTTGTCGCCAGCCAAACGGAATGACAGTTCACCGCTACTGCCAAATCCCCTGCCTCTGCCACGCCCAGCACTGGCTTGTTCAACATACTCGGGCAGCTCTGTAGCATTGAGCCGGTCGCTGATCTCACTATTGCTCAGAGCGCGGTCGGTATCTGAGGTGAGGTTAAAAAACAACGTTGCTTGCGATGGTACCTGTTGGTCATCCAAGCGCTGGTAGCGGTGAATAATTAGCTCACCGCCTGGGTCGAGGCTATCTGCTGTCGCTTCCACATCGGCAATGGCAGCCAGCGCTTGCTGCATAGTCGTGCCCGGCACAAACCTTAGGTTCATGGTAATTTCCGCCGTTTCAATCGATGGTGCGGGATCAACAGCAACACGGCCACTGGCAATACCAAACACCGCACCACCGGTGACTAAAAGCGTGAGCACCAGTGTAACGGCACGATTCGCTAACGCTTTGCCTAATAGCCAATCGAAGGGGCCATCGCGAAACTGGTTAAAGGCAGTCTCAATTCGTTTACGCGTAGGTGAAGCCGGGCGCATGCGACCGTGGTGAGCTAAATGACCCGGCAAAATAAGGAAGCACTCAATAAGCGAAGCGGCAATGGCGATGCTGACGATTATTGGGATATCAATCAGCAGATTGCCAAACTGGCCACCTATCAATACCAAGGGCAAAAAGGCAGCAATGGTGGTGAGGCTAGATGCCAGCACAGGTGGAAACATGCGCCTAGCCGCAACGGTGGCCGCATCTTTTGCTGCCATGCCCTGCTGCTCTAGGCTCGCGGCATCCTCGGCCACCACAATGGCGTCGTCGACAATAATGCCCAACGCAATAATAAAACCAAATAGGCTCATGGTATTCAGCGAGATATCCCACCAGCCCATCGCCGCAACCACCATCGCCAAGGTAACGGGGATACCCGCCGCAACCCATACGGCAATGCGAATGCGCAATAATAAAAACAGCGCCAATAATACCAAGCCAATACCGAGCAGGCCGTTTTGCACCAGCAACTCAAGCTGGGCTTTTACCACTAACCACAATTCGTTGTAGCGCTTAAGCGACAGTTGCAAGCCTTCTTGATTGTCGGCCTGCCATTGGTTAATTAACTCAGCTAATGCCAGCGTGTCTTCGCCGGGTAAGCGAGAGATGGCAATTTCAACAGCAGGCAAACCTTGATGAATCAGCACGCTATCCATATCGAGACGGTCGTCAATGCTTGCTACATCACGCAGCCATAGTTGTGTGCCATTGCTGGTTCGAATACTTAACTGGCGCAACGCATTAAGCGACCAATCAGCAACCGACAAGCTAATCGACGATGTTTGCTCGTTTATGGTCACCGCCCCAGCCGGGTTGGCACTAAACCCTGCGGCAATTTGATTGCCCAGCTGCTCAAGCGTTAGGCCATAATCGAGCAAAGCCGCCAGATCAACTTGGATATCAACAAAGTAGTTCGCCCCACCCGTTAACTCGACTTCTTTGATGCCAAGGTTCTCTAGTTGCGTCACCACTTCGTTAGCTTGCTGGGTTAGGGCATAACGGTCGATGTCGCCGTATAACATCAAATACGCCACCGCCTCTGGAAACCGCCAAGCATTGAGCTCACCGCCTTCCACATCAGCCGGCAGATTCAACTGATTGATGGCCTCCTCGGCAGCGAGAATTGCATCGTTAATTTCGACCCCTTCGGCAACCGAAATATTAAGTCGAACACTTTGGTCCAAACTCGCTGACGATACGGTTTCTACTTCATCTAAGCCTATTAACGCCGCTTCAATTGGGGATACCAGATCATTGCGAACAGTGCGAGCATCCGCTCCTTGCCATTGGTAATTGGCACGGATAACGGGAAATTCTAAGTCGGGAAACAACTGCGAGCGCAGTTGCTGAATACCCCAGGCGCCAGCCAATACAATTAAGAACAACAGCACATTCGCCGTTAGGCGATGCTTTACATATTGCTGATACATTTATGGCTGCTCCCGTAACTGAACCTGGGTACCTTCGCTCGCATTACTCAACGCTGTGGTAAGAATCGGTGTATCGGTTTGCCAATCGGGAATGTTCATTAGTGCCCATAACGCATCACCACGTTGCTGATACCCCAACACCTCGGCAGGTAATTGATTCAACCGCCCTTGGCGAACTTGAAACACGTGGTCGAGTTGATACAACGAGGAGATCGGCAGTGCCACACTCTCGATGGCAGGCAATGCTATATAGGCCACTTGCTGCGTACCAACGCTGCTAGGCGTCGCATCACTCGCGAAGGTGACAGCAAGCGTGCCGGCTTCAGCCTTAGTGGCCATTTCGGTTAGTTGTGCACCCAGCGTCAGTGTGCTTTGCCCAACAGTTAACTGCGCACCATATTGCTGAGCAACCGCCCCGGTGTAGGCATTCCCTTGTGACACTGTGATCAAGGCAGAATTGCTTGCTACCTCATCACCGGCATCCACGGCGAGCTCACTAACAATACCGCTGTATGGGGCACGGACTGTTAGCGCATCTATTTGCTCTTGCACATCGGCCAATTGCAAACGGGCTTGGGCTAACTGTGCCTCGCGTTGGCGCGCTTCACTGGTGTAGCGGTCTACCGCTAACTGTGCATTACGCACCGCGCTTTCGGCGTTATTGAGTGCCGCATCTGTGCCAAGATTGCGCTCGGCCAAGGACTGTTCTCGCGCTAAGGTTTTTTGTGCATCGGCCAAGGCCGCTAAATTGCTTTGATGATTGAGGGCAGCTAGTTCTTGGGTGGCCAATAACTGTTCAATAGCCAATTGTTGATTTTGCTTTTGTCGTTGCAGCGCATCACTGGTCAGCTCAATCAGAACTTCGCCTTCTTCAACGCGCTGGCCAAGTGCTGCCAGCACATTGCTCACATCGGCCGAGCTTTTGGCGACCAAGGTGCGCTCGCGCAGGTACTGCGAGGTAACCACCACGGCTATTTCTGGGGCGTGCATAGTAAGCTGCGGTACGATGGCCTCAACTGTTAAGCCGTCATTGGCGGCGACCGACGTTTCACCACGAGGCGGTCGCATCATGCCACCGCGCGGTGGTCGGCTACTCTGTTGCTCAGCAGCGGCCACGTCATCGGCAACTGGCTTGGTTTGGGCAACCATTGGCTGGGCAATCCAGCCAATCGCGCCACCCATAATTAACAACAACACAGCGAACAGCAGTTTTTTCATTTTTACTCTCAATTAGCAACAAACTGCCGCATAGCTTGGCAAGCAAATGTGCAGGAAATATGGAAAGTGGGCCTAATGCCGTTAACTTAAAAGTATCGGCGTCCACGGAACTCACCATTCGACACAGCGCAAGTACGTCCCTGTAGCCTCGGCACCCGCTCCCTGCGGGTGACGGTCTCATGGTAAGCACCGTGAACACCAAGCTTGTTTTTCAAGTTAATGGCATTTAGTTAGGCCCTGGCTAAAAATTAAACCAGTTCAGCGCACACACTCGCTTGCCTAGTACATCGCCATCAAAAATCACTTCCGCCTCTTCTTCACCATGCTCAGCGGCGCCGACACACACATGTAGGGGCATTAGGTGCTCTGGGGTTGGGTGGCATACTTGGGCGTAGGGCGCGTCTAGCCAGTTGATGAGCTTGGTTTTTCGCTCTTTAGCGGAGTACTTGGGATTGGTGCAAACATCAATCAGCCACTTGGTGAAATGGTAGTCGGCTTCGTTTAACTGGTCGTTATCAACAAAAAACGAATCTAGATTGTGGAAGGACATACCCGAACCAATCACCATAATATTGCGATGGCGTAAATCCTGTAGTGCGCGCCCGAGTGCTAGGTGCGCAGCTGGGTCCATGTTTTCCATCAGCGACAACTGCAGTACAGGAATATCGGCTTCGGGATACATCAACATCAAGGGTACGAACACCCCATGATCAAATCCTCGCTGTTCATCCAACTTGGCTGAAAAACCTTGCTGCGATAAATGCGTGGCAATTTCCGTTGCGAGTGTTGGGGCGCCAGGTGCAGGGTACTGAATTTGGTAGGCCGACTCGGGAAATCCATGATAGTCATAAATCATTGGCGGCTTGGCCATCATTTGCAAAGTAGGCTGGGTGGTTTGCCAGTGTGCACTAATGACCACAATGGCATCGGGCTTGCCATACAAGCTTGGCAAGCCAGTCAGAAAATGACGCAAAGCTTCGTGACGGACGTCGTCAGTTAGGGGTAGCGGGCCACCGCCGTGGGGAATAAAAATGACCGGTGCTTGCATTAACGTCTCCATGTTTTTGGCTCATTAATGCAAGCATAGAAGAAAAATATGAAAGCTCGCCAACCTGCGACCAGCGGCAACTTGCCTGTCACATTATGGCGACTGTACCCATTTGCGATACAACTGATTCAGCCCGTAGCGGTCCCAGCGCAAGTCAGTGATGTTCACGTTGCGCGCGGCGTCTTCAATAAATGCATCCAGCTCTTCAATACTAGTAAAACGCTGTTTGGTTACATCTACCTGCCAGCTCAATGTGCCCTGACCAACCAAAGATGTACCAGCCGCCGAGGCCGCTTCATACTCGTCGACCGACGGCGTTTGCAGGCGTAATAATGCGCCCTCTTCTGGTTCGTAATTGAGGCTGATGGATTTAGGCCAGCTAACATCTTCTTTAATCGCCATCACCACATTGTATTCGGTTGAGATTAGCGCAATATGATCGCCACGCCCTTCAATGGTAAAGGGGAAATCCGGCAGGGTGTATAGACTTGGCTGATTCACACTAAAGCGCCGGCCGAGGTCTACCTCTAATGTTTGATTGGCTTGCCCGGCGATCCAATCGGTTAACCGAATGGCACTAGGTTCCGCCCAGGCAGTACTAGCGAGCATTACTAAAATCGTTGCAATCAGTCGATGCATGTTTCCCTCACTCTGGCGTGGCGGCCAGCTCTGGTTCGTTATGGTCATCCACAGGCGATGCGCCTGAACGTTCCATCATGGCAAAGCGCAAGCTCTGCAATAGGGCCTTACAGTAGCCTAAATCGTTTTGTAGCGAGCTGGCGTTTAAACCATCCAACTTACCATCGGCTATGCCCTGTTGCCATAATGCCTCAAATCTCGACAAAATGGCGCGTTCATCGGCAATAATTTGTTGTTCGGCTTGTTCCAAACTTGTATCACCACGCTGATATCGCCCGGCATGCAACAAGGCCAAGTTGACGACCAAGCGCAATAAATCATAACAATGGCGCACCGTTTGGTTACCACTGCGCCCCAGCTTCCACACATTTTTTTGCATGTGTTTGGCATGTTTTACCATTTCCACCAAAGAGCGACTAGCCTGCAAAATGGCTTGTTGTTCGTGTTTTATCTCACTAGGCATGTCGGCAGGCATTTGCCAGGCGAACTCAATCATCTCACTATGAATGGGTTTTACTTCATCGCGATACATTTTTTTCAAGCGTGGCTTTTTGGCATCTTCTTCTAGTGAATCTGATAACCACTCCAGCAAACTATCGGCATCGCGCTCAGTTTTTGATTTAAGCGCCAAGCTTTCAACAATGGCAGCGTGACTCAGGCTAAAGAGTTTGCGATAACTTTGTTGTAAGGCTCGCAAGCTGGTGTCGCTGGTTAACAAGGCCGACTTGACCACCTGGGGCTGAGGCGTTTGAAAGCGCTTATGCAGCGCCGTAGCAAGTTGGCGTAAAAATGGCAGCCAAATCACAATGCCCAGCAAGTTAAACAGGGTATGGAAAATGGCCAAGCGCAACGTGTAGTTATCACCGGCCAAGCCAATAAGAACGGCTACTTCTTCAACTAACCACTTCATTGGCCACAACAGCATTAACGCCAACACGCCGGTCACCACATTGAACAATACATGAGCGGTGGCTAGGCGCTTGCCAGCAGCATTACTTGCTGAAGCGCCAATAATGGCGGTAATCGTGGTGCCTATGTTGGCGCCAATCGCCAATGCTAGGGCAGCGTCGTAGCTAATTTTGCCAAACGACAGCGCCGTGAGCGTAATTAACAAGCTAGCGTGGCTCGACTGCATAACCACGGTTAGCACCGCCCCCAACAAGGTAAAGGTGACCAAACCAAACCAACCCTCGCGGTACAAGCTGGCTAGGTCGATACCTTGCTCTAGGCCATCAAAGCCCTGTTTTAAGAAGTCGATGCCTAAAAAAATAAAAGCAACGCCCATCAATAAGCCGCCTACACCGCGCCAAGCTTTTACCTGCTGCAGGCCATAACCTAGCGCGATAAACGGCATGGCCAGCAGCCCTAGCGATACTTTTAAGCCCAAGGTGGCAATTAACCAAGCCCCGGTTGTGGTGCCCAAATTGGCGCCAAAAATCACGCCAATGCCACCCACAAGGCTAATCATGCCGGTGCTGACAAAGGCAATAGATAACAAGGTAATCAGGCTGCTCGACTGCACAATTGAGGTAACCAAGGCGCCAAACCCTAAGGCTCGAAAGGTGGAAGCAGTGCTGGCTTTCAACATGTTTTCTAGCCAGCTACCAGAAAACGCCCGCAATGCTTCGTCGATATGCTTCATGCCCAGCAAAAACACGGCTAGGCCCGCGGCAAGCATGGCGAAACTTGTCGAATACAGCAGCAGTGCTAGTAGCATCAGCACCAAAACCACTTGCCCAATATGATAATACTTTTGCCACACCTGCTTCATAAGTCACCTACTACACGAAGCTGAATTTCTACCTATAAATTTCAGTATAGCGGGTTGGCAGCGTTCACTAAGGCACCTGTTTGGCTAGTGTCTAAATTTACCATTCAGCAAGCATCAGCTATCTTTGCAGGCACAGTTCACGATTGAGACGGATGCAATGTCACTATTCAAACACGCCCTAACATGGCTAGTAGGCATACTGTTTACCACTAGCGCCCTGGCCAGCCAGTTTGCCGTGACTTCTATCAATGAAGAAGCTTGGCAAAATACACGCGCTATTAGCATCCGCCTAACTGATAACGTCGACCCCAACAGCAACTGGCGGCGCCAGTTATCTGTGTATCAAGCCGGCGACAAACTAGATAACGACCTTTGGGTGCTCGATGAGCGCCGCATATTGTTGCCTTTTGTTGAGCCCGACACGCTATACGCGGTGGAAGTGGATAAAAACCTGCAAAGCGAAAGTGGCGACACCCTAGCTGACGACAGCTACCAAGAACTCACAACACTCGCGCTATCCCCCTACGCCCGTTTTCGCAGTTCAGGCAGTGTGCTGACACCAGAGCTAAAAATGGCCTTGCCAGTGGATAGCCTAAATACCGAGGAAGTCGATATTGAGGTGTTTCATCTAGGTGTTGAAGAAGCGGCCAAGTGGCAAAACCTGCTAGGCCAAGACAAGCTTTATTACGGAAGCCTCAACCAAATTAGCCAGCAGCACGATATGGTATTTAGTGGCCGTTTTGCCCTAAAACACAGCCAAAACGCCAGTCAAACGACCAATCTCGATTTCTCTGATATCGACGACCTGCAACAGCCAGGCGTTTACCTAGCTACTTTGCGTGTACCGGGCAACTACCAGTACAGCTATGATGCAATGATCTTTAGTGTTAGTGACATTGGCTTACAGCTGCGTCGCAATGGTGAGCACTGGCGCATTTATAGCCACAGCATTAGTACTGGCGAGCCACTGAACCAAGTACGCATTCGCTTTTTTGAGCAAGAAAAAGTAGTGGGCAATACCCGCAGTGATCGCTGGGGAGAAGCAGAACTGCGCATCAATAATAACGACTACCCAGGCCTAGTGATGGCCGAGCTAGACGATCAGCTGACACTATTGCCAATCTACCAAAGCATGCTCGACCTGTCACAGTTTGCCAATGCCCAAAACAACCACACACCACAGCAGTTATTTGCTTGGGCCGAACGTGACCTATTCCGCCCAGGTGAGCGCCTGCAAGTACACGCTTTATTGCGCGACTACGACAGCCGCTACGTGGGTGATGTACCCATTAAAGCAGTACTAACCGATGCCATGGGCAGCGAAGTCAGCACGCAAGTATTAAACGAGCAAACCAGCGGCCAATATACCTTTGATTATGCCATTGGCAGCAATGCCGCCACCGGCGACTGGCGCTTAACCTTCTATCATTCGGCGACCAACGAGTTTTTGCAGCAGCACATTGTACAAGTAGAGGAATTCTTACCCGAGCGCATAGCGCTAACGCTGCTAAACGGCCAAACCAGTCAACTTAGCCACAACACCGACAGTGTTGACTTACCGGTGCAAGCCGACTTTTTGTATGGCGCACCCGCTGCTGGCAACCGTATTGATGGCAACCTGCAAGCCGAGCTAGATCATCGTCCATTTAGCCAATGGCAAGATTTTTATTTTGGTGATGTAGACGAAGTTGTGCCTGCTAGCCGCCAACAGCTACCAAGCGCCCAGCTCGATAGCAACGGCCAACACAGCTACAACGTTAGCCTAGCGCCGTGGCAGCAAGTTAAGTCGCCACTCGCGATTATTGCCAACGTGAGTGTTTATGAATCGGGTGGGCGCTCCGTCGATCGCCGTGGTGTGCTTAGCAATATCAAACCCGGCACCTATGTGGGGCTTAACCCGCAGTTTGACGACGCGCCGAAAAACGACAGCAATACCAACTGGCAAGCCATAGTAACCGACGAAACCGGCGCACTGATCAGTGCCGAAGGCGTTGAGTTGCGCTTAATTAAAGAAGAGCGCGACTACTTTTGGCGTCAAACCGACAGTGAAGGCTGGGTGTGGGATTATCGGGAAAACGAAATTGTTACCGACATACAAGTGCTAGATTTTTCTGGCGACGCGCCGGTTAACCTAACCCTGCCGGTTGAATATGGTGATTATCGAGTAGAACTCTATGTGGCAGGCGAGCTCAACAATCGCTTCCGCTTCCGCACCAACTGGGGCGGCTGGTGGCGACAAAACGACGCCATGCAACCCGACCAAATTCAAGTTACCTGGCAACAGGGAACTGTTGCCCCGGGTGACACCATGCTGGCAACACTAACGCCGGCATCAAGTGGCATGGCGCGCGTAACGGTAGAGTCGAGCGAGGCCGTACTGTGGCAGCAAGACATCGAGCTTTCAGCCAATGGCACCAGCATTGAAATTCCAATTAATCGCCGCTGGGACCGCCACGACCTTTACCTAACAGCGCTGCAAATAATTCCTGGTGATATGCAACACAGCGTGGCACCTAAACGTGCCATTGGCATTGCCCACCTACCCGTTGAACGCGACGACGCCCGCATTGCACTATCGCTTGAGGTACCAGAGCGCGTAGAGCCAAACCAAACCGTCACCGCCAAGGTGCAAGGCAATATTAGCGAAGGCTATGTATGGGTAGCAGCTGTTGATGTCGGCGTATTGAATATCACCCGTTTTGCAACGCCACAACCAGATGACTTTTTATTAGCGCCAAAACGCTACAACTGGCTGTATTACGATATTTATGACCAAATCATCGACAACGCCGGCTTTGATTATAGCCAGCAGCGCTGGGGTGGTGGTTTTGCTCGGGCCATGATGGCCGAAGCCGATTTTGTTCGTGGCGGCGACAAGCCCAACTCGGATGTGCAAATTGTTGCGCTGCAAAAAGCGCCCGTGGCCTTTGATGAAAACGGCCAAGCGCAAGTTGAGTTAGACATTCCACAGTTTAACGGCAAACTACGCTGGATGGCCGTAGCCTGGAATAACCAAGCCACCGGCAGCACAGATGCCGAAACCACCGTAGCAGAAAAAGTGGTTACCCAGCTGTCGAAACCAAGGTTCTTAGCTGTGGGCGATGAAACCAAGCTAGCCCTGGATTTACACAACCTAAGTGGTGCAAGCCAAGCGTTAACCGTGCGCTTCAACATTGGCTCAGCGGCGCCTGTGAATACCAGCCAAACCATCACGCTAGCCGATAAAGAAAAACGCACCCTGGTATTCCCACTAACCGCCGAGCGCCTTGCTGATATTCCACTTAGCTTGCAGGTGAGCAATGGCGATGACATCAATATTGACCGCACATGGCAGATTGGCGTGCGCGCACCCGCACCACAAGCCACACGCCAAGTTCGCCAAATTATTGAAGCCAATAGCAGCTGGCAGGTTGATTTTCAGTACGATGACTGGCTCGACGACAGCATTCGTGCCCAGCTAACACTATCGAGCCAGCCACCAGTGGATGTGCTCGGCCATTTCGACTACTTACTGCGCTACCCATATGGCTGCACCGAGCAAACCATTAGTGGTGCTTGGCCGTGGCTAATGCTAGACCAAACAACGGTTGAACGGTTTGACTTGCGCGCGCGCATTGAAGAGCAGTTTGACCAACCCTACACCAACGCCCTGCGCCGAGAGCAGTTAGAGCATGCCATTGAGCGCGTGCTCGGCCGCCAGCTTGCTAGTGGTGGGTTTAGTTTGTGGTCTGGCAGCAGCATGGAAGACTACTGGGTAAGTGTGTACACCACCGACTTCCTCGTGAGCGCCCAACAAGCGGGTGTGCCAGTCAACCAAGCCAAACTAGAGCAAGCTTTGAACCGCTTGCAACAGTACTTGTCTGGCCAGGTGGCCATTAATCGCCCATGGAGCGATGACAGCTACAGCTACCAGTTTGCCACCCAAGCTTACAGCGCTTATGTACTGGCCAACAGTGGCGCCAACCCTCTCGCGCAACTGCGCCGCATGCTGAAAGCCAGCGACTTTGAACAAGTACAATCGCCATTGGCCTGGATGCACGCCGGCTCTGCCGCCATGCAAGCCGGTGATAGCCGCCTAGCCAGCGAACTGCAGCAGCAAGCACTAAGCACACAACGCAACGAGCGTGACTACATTGGTGATTATGGCAGCCCAGTGCGCGACCTAGCGCTGGTAAACCGCTTTGCCGCCAATAACGACCAGCTAGACAACACTAGTTTGTTGGCGCTCTTTGAAGCCCTGCAAAACAAGCAGTGGCTAAGCACACAAGAGCGCATTGCACTGCTGCAACTGGCCGTAGCGCTGGACCTAGATAACCAAGGCTTTACCGCTACCATTAACAGCACCCTAGGTGATATGACGCTCAACGAAGACAGCCGCTGGCAGCGTGGTTTAACCAGCGAAGGCTTGCAGTCGTTAACCGCCATCAGCGCCGGTGATCAACGCTTGTTCGTTACGCTAACTGCAGCTGGGCAAAGCAAAGCACCGCTTGCGGCAGTGCAAAATGGCTTCGCCATTCGCCGCGACTACTTCGACCTAATCGGCCAACCGCTAGAACTGAGCAGCCTGGCATCGGGTGAACTCATTATTACCCGCCTGCAAGTGCATGCCGATCAAGATAGTGGTGATGCCCTAGTGGTTGATTTGCTACCAGCGGGCTTAGAAATTGAAAACCCAAATATTTCTGCCATTAGCTACGACACCCTAACCGTAGATGGCAATTCAATTGCAAGCTGGCAAGGCAATGTGGCGCACTCGGAATATCGTGATGACAGATTTGTTGCGGCACTGAGTTTACGCGCCGGTGAAAGCCAATATTTATACTATGTTGCGCGAGCGGTATCACCTGGTGAATACCAAGTGCCCGCACCCTATGTAGAGGACATGTACCGCCCTAATCTGCATGCAAACGGTACCAGCATTGGCACATTAACAATAACGGAACAATAGCGCCGCTTAACTGCTAACAAAGCCGCATATCGCAGGCGATGTAAAGGCACTACAACTTAATATAGGATGGTTAGCGACTTAGTTGACGAACTCGTTGGTAAGTCACCTCCTCTTGAAACCCAAATTTTGGATTTCATTGAGTGCCTCATAGCGGTATTTCAATATCGCATTTTTGGGCGGCGTCCATGTTATTTTGGACGCCGTTTTTTTATGCCTAACGAACAACAGTAGCCAATGGGCAGTTCATTAAGTAGTTGCTGGGTGTATCCGGTGTTCGATTTGAGACCGTCACCTGCAGGGAGCAGGTGTCGAGGCTACAGGGATGTACTCGCGCCGTGTCGAAAATCGAATGCCGGATGCGCCCAAGGGCACCAAGAATGAACTGCCCATTGGTCATCACCATGGCAGTTGAGACACCAATGAAGTGGATAAAAATATTCTTTGTGGCGATGTTGACCAGCATAGTTGTGCTGAACACCATCGATCAGCTGGCACCAGTTGACCTAACGCCCCGTACAACAACCCTGGTAGTGACCGACCGCCAAGGCGAGCCACTGCGCGCATTTGCCGACGAACAAGGTATTTGGCGCTATCCGGTGACACCTGAGCAGGTATCGCCAAACTATTTAACCGCCCTGTTTACCTTTGAAGATCAGTACTTTTATCAACATCCTGGCATTAACCCTGGTGCACTCGTGCGTGCGACCTGGCAATGGCTGAGCAGTGGCGAAGTGGTATCCGGTGGCTCCACCCTTACCATGCAGGTAGCACGTTTACGTTATGGGCAAGCGCCGGGGGTGAGCGGCAAACTGGTGCAAATGTGGCGAGCGCTGCAACTAGAATGGCACTACAGCAAAGCAGATATTCTGACTTACTACCTAAACCATGCCCCTTTTGGTGGCGCGATTGAAGGCGTAGAAGCTGCAAGCCGCAGTTACTTTGGCCACTCGGCAGATATTTTGACCGACGCACAAGCTGCTTTGCTCGCCGGTTTGCCGCAAGCACCGAGTTATTATCGCCCCGACCGCCACCCAGGGCGGGCCGCGTATCAGCGCGATAAAGTATTAGCGCGCCTGCTCGCTAGTGGTGAACTGCTTGCAGAAGGTTATCAAGCCGCCAAACTAGAGCCAGTGATTGCCAACTTACCTAGGCGCCCTTTACAAGCGCCTTTGCTAGCGCGACAGCTACGCAACGAAACGCCAAACGCTGGGCTAATTACCACCACCATAGACCGACAAGTACAGCAACCGCTGCGCCAACTTACGAGCAACTACACCCAGCAGCTACCACCCAATGCGTCGCTTGCCGCAGTAGTGATGCGCCACGGCGATGGCCAGGTATTGGGTTATGTTGGCTCGGCTGACTTTACTGATAACCAGCGCTTTGCCCACATAGATATGACCCGCGCTCAACGCTCACCTGGCTCAACACTTAAACCGTTTATCTATGGCATGGCCCTTGATGATGGCAGCATTCATAGCGCTAGCTTGTTAATGGATGTGCCACTGGTGTTTGCCGACTATCAACCATCTAACTTTGACCGTGGTTTTTCTGGGCCGGTGTCGGTGCAAGAAGCGCTCAAACAATCACTCAACCTGCCCTCGGTACAAGTATTAGAGCAAGTGGGGCCAGAGCGTTTTTATAGCCAGCTAGCCAACGCGGGCGTGGTACTTCAGCTACCACCACAGGCTAAACCCTCGCTGGCAATTGCCTTGGGTGGCACATCGAGTAACTTATTAGACTTGGTCAAAGCCTATAGTGCACTGGCCAATGGCGGCCAAACGCTTAGCCCTGTACTTCGCAAGAACCAACCCACACAAACACGCCAGCTACTAAGCCCCGAAGCTGCTTGGATAACCCGCACCATGTTGCTCGAAGCAAATGGCCAAATAGCCCTCAAAACCGGCACCAGTGCTGGCTATCGCGATACCTGGGCCATCGCCGTCACCACGCACTACACCATAGGCGTGTGGATAGGCATGCCAGATAACCAAGCCATGGCTGGCTACTATGGTGCAGTAGCCGCCAAACCGCTAGCGCAGGCTATTGCCCGCCAACTACCACGGCAAGCCGTGAGCTGGCATCGCCAACCCGAAGCCGTTAGCCAGCAAGACATATGCTGGCCAAGCCCAGTCAGTTGCGACCAGCGCCTAAAAGCTTGGACCATCAACGAGCTAGTACCACCAACACTGATGCAAACTAGGGCCCAGCAACTTGGCAGGCAGCAAACCAGCACCACCAGCTACTGGCGCGCCACCGACACCGGCCTGCGTGTAGAACTTGGCTGTGTAGAAAACGCCGAACAAGTCACCACCGCCCTGTGGCCAGCCCCCCTACAAGGCTATTTACCACCGGCGTGGCGCAGTGAAAACCGCTTACCGGCAATCGACCCAAGATGCAGCCAAAGTACGGCTAGCCTACACAGCTCGGCAATCAAAATAACCGGCATCGACAACAACGCTCGCCTGCGCCGCCATGCCACCACCAACGCCCTACCCGACATCACCGTGCACGCCCGCGGCGGCCAAGCCGACTGGTATTGGTTCTTAAACGGCGAACTACTCCCCCAACGTAGCAACCGCCTAACGCTCAGTATCACCGAACCCGGCCAATACCAACTAGCCGTTACCGACCCAACCGGCGCCAGCGACCAAGTAGTGTTCTACATCGAATAGCGAAACGTTAACCCGCCATACAGGGCTGAACTTACAAAAAATGGTGGGCCCGTAAATCATTCGCGTCGCGAATGTGTGCGGACATGGATGTCCGTACTGAGCGGCTCGCAGGAGCTAGGCCGCGGTGCGCACATGGGTTACGCTAACCCAATATATCTCGCCAAAGGCCAAAAAATGCGCAGGAGCAAACAAGCGATGGAACCCTTCAAGAATGTGTATAGCCCAGACAGTATCCACGCGGCGGCTGTGCATATTCAGCGAGTGTATCCGCAGTTCAACCTCGTTAGCTTCGAAGCGCAGTGCCTGCAAAACCTAGACGCCCTAGAACTCAAACAGCGCAGCCGCCAAATTCAACAAGCCTTGGCCGACCATCTGCCCAAAGATATTGCACAAAGCGCCAACATCCTCTGTGCCGCCCTAGCCGATGACAACACCACAGAGAACCTAACCTGGACGACCGACGACACCGGCATTGCCGGCTGGTTCATTATGCCCATGGCCGACTACCTAGCCGAGTATGGCATTGAGCAGCCAGAAATTTGCCTACCCGCCTTGCAAGCCATGACCAGCCGCTCGTCTTCAGAGTTTGCCATTCGCCCGTTTATTCACCGTTATCCAGAACTATTACAACAAGAGATTCTTACTTGGGCATCGCATAACAACCTGCACGTTCGCCGCCTAGCCAGCGAAGGCAGCCGCCCACGCCTGCCTTGGGGCATGCGCTTACCACACCTAGTGAACAACCCAGAACCCCTGCGCCCAATACTCGAAACGCTAATCGATGACCCCAGCGAATACGTGCGCCGCTCGGTGGCTAACAACCTAAACGACATAGTGAAAGACCACCCACAATGGGTCATCGACTTCGCCAAAAAGTGGTGGGCACCAAACAACAAACCAAGGCACAAACTGCTGCGCCATGCTTGCCGCACGCTATTTAAACAAGGCAATCCACAGGTGCTTGAACTATTCGGCTACCCACCTGCTAAATGGCAAAACGCCCGCCTGAAAGTGGCCGACTCACGAATCAAAATGGGCAACGCCAGCGAGCTAACCCTGCAAATTAGTGCAGCCGCAACGCAGCGCTGGATGATCGACTTTGTACTGCACCTAAAAAAAGCCAACGGCAGCTCAACCGGCAAAGTATTCAAATGGCGAGATATGCAAGTAAGCAAAGGCGAACCAATAAATATCAGCCGCAAACTCGACTTTAAACCCGTCACCACGCGCAAATACTACCCCGGCGAACACAGGGTAGAGGTTATGATTAATGGCAAGGTAGTGGGTGAAGCTACTTTTGAGTTGGAGTCATAGGCGCTGCTTTGATGATTTTGGCAATAAGACGTGATGAAGCTAATTAGCACTAGATTGTTCACTCGGGTGTAAGCCTTACACCCTGCTAGCATGGTGCCTTTGTGTACTTAGGTGAACAAATGTTTCTGCATGTGATTATAGTCATTGAATTTTAGTCTTTGCGAACTATAGTGTCGCGCTGCATCTAAGCCAACATCTCAAGGATTTTATATGAAGGACCTCTGCCGAGCTGGCACGCTAGCAATCGCCTGTGCGATGGCCATACCGAGTCTAGCATCTGTTCCTCAGCCTGAACCAAGCGGCACACCGAGTGTCAAATTTGAAAGCTTCGCCGGAAGATCTTTTAATAGCTTTTCCACGCAAACAGCAACGTTTGAATCGCTAGCACCCATAAACGATGTTGACCTTTACGCAGGCACTCACGACGTAGGTAACGACGGCTCCTTCGGCTATAGCTACCAATTTAAGTTTCCAAAATCACCGGGTATGGTGCCTCAGCTTGGCATTGCTTATAACTCAAATAACAAATACGGCGAAGTTGGCTACGGCTGGAACCTAACGGGTTTAGAGCATATTTCGCGCTGCCGCCAATATGATGTCGGCTCGGTGCCAATTGACGACACCGGTGGTTCTTGGTACTGCATGGGCGATAAACGCCTAGTGTTGGTAAGCGGTACAGCTAACAGCGCAGGGGCTATTTACCGTTTGTCGCTCGACCAAGTTGGCCGCTACTTCAAAATTGATTCTGTTTCCGCCGGTGTGCCACAGCAATGGTCGGCTCATGCCATCGACGGTTCGGTTCGCACATTTGGCGGCACGGCGAATGCACGCATCGCAGGCTACGACGGTGGCATTCGTTCGTGGCATCTAAGCACAGTTGAAGACGCACTAGGTTTTGCTAACACCTATGACTATATCAAGGTTGATAGCAGGGCTTACCTGAGCAGCATTAACTATGGTTCCGGCACTAGCGCAACCAATGTAACGCTAAATTGGTCAGATATTCGTGACCAACAACTGGCCTATCATGACGGTCTATTAATCTGGCACCGAAAAATACTCGATAGCGTAGTGGTGACTGGTACAGGCGTAAATACCCAATACGACCTGCAACAAAAAGTCATCAACGAACTTGGCCTAAACCTTCCTAATGAACCTCATATGCTGACCGGTATTCGCGTTAAGTACGATACCGATGCATGGCAGCCGGTTGCAGATTTTGGGTATGAGAGTGGGTATGGGGACATTAAGACCTATAGCCACTCGATAGATACGTATTTTGAGGAGTATTACTGGAGCGGAAGTTCAGTCCGCGGTTGGTTAAAAGCGGAGAGGAAAACTCCATCAACTCGCCCTAAAGTGGTCGTCGCTGACTATGATGACGATGGAAGGGATGAAATTTTATTTTTTGACCCCGATGATGGGAATAATGGGTTTAGTTCAGCACCTTTGCGAGCTGCCGGTGTATCTGAAGCTGGGGCATGGGAAATAGTAACGGTCTTAGGGTCTGTTTCAGGATATATAAGGAAGAAAATTAACCTAAAAGACTTAGACGGGGATGGAAGGACAGAACTTATCTTATCAAGTCAAGGGGTGTCACAAGATTCAAGATATACTTTAAAATATGATTCGGATATAGATATTTATGAAATTGTAGGTGGTAGAGGGCATTCAAAGGACTATAATGTTGAATCTGCTGGACCATTTGGAAGTGTTTGGTTTAACCCAATTGCCGGAAGTAACACCTTTTCTGTAGAAGGCGAATGTGTTTATTGTATCAAACGAAATTACCAGTCGTATGGAACCCATGACGATGTAGATGTGAAGGATGAATTTAAGTCGTTTAATGATTTTAATAAAGATGGTCAAGGCAGGTCTAAGGGGGTTGGTTTTGGGCATTATGCACAAAGTTGTTATCTCCAGCCTTATTATGACGGGCTATCCGTGTCTGACTACTGTAAATCTGGATCAACTACTGAAAACGAATCTCAAGTTGTAGATTTAAACTCGGACGGATTTCCTGATTTATATACAGCTGATTTAACACCTGGTGGCCAAGCTGCTTTACGAATAAATGATGGTACAGGTATTACTTATGTTAGTGTTTCTAGTAATGATCAATATATAAATGAATATAAATCTGGTTATGATCTCGATGGAGACGGGTGGTTGGATTATGGCTCATATTTGACTGACTATAATTACGACACTAAAAGTTTAAGTGAGAGTTATGTGAGGGGCACTCCTGGATATGATTTCAATGGGATTTTCGATTATAACAGGGAGCCAAATTTATATGGTTCTATCGCCAATTTTTCTATAGCTGAAAATGGTAGTCGGGTTTCAGTTTCAATATCAAAAGTACTTGGCGATTTTAATGGGAATGGCCTTACTGAAATATTCAATCAGCGGGCTAACGAAAACATCGAATTCTTCGCCCCACCAAAACTAAACCGTATCACTTCAAACGGTCAAGAACTCGCTAGTGTTACCTACAGTCATACCGGTGACCGTTCTGTTTATACGCCTGCCGCGAACGATGGTGAAGGCACAATTTTAGAAAATATCAGCCCGCGTTCGTTGGTTCATATTGTTGATACGCCTGTTGGTCGTGTTGGTTATGAATATGCGGGTGGTCGTAATCACCGTGGTACGGGGCAAGGCGTTGCACATGGATTTGTTGGTTTTGAAAATGTTACGACTTTTACAGAATTTGTAAGCGAGAATAAAGCGCAAACCGTTGTTCGATCGACGCATTTTGATCACCGCTTCATTAATAGCGGTATTGAAAATATAGCGCAGAATGAACTTGCATCAGTTGAGATAGCATATGATGGCGACTTAGCTGCCGCAATGGCGGGAATCCGACAGATACAGCGGCCACAAACAGTAAACTGGTATGGAAATAATTCATTAGATAGCTATTTCGTTAGTGAGAAGGCGAGGAAAGAGGGTATTGTTACTTGGTTTGATCCTATGGTTGGCGGAAAACACTGGTTTGAAGACTATGACTTCAACCGTAGTTCGATCCAACCAGTCTATCAAGGTGAGCGGCCGAGTGTCGCGCGAAGCGCAAGCGCGGCTGGAGACTTAGATCCCGGTATTAATTTAACCTATTGGACCTATTTTAAGTATGGGTCACTTAACGATTCGGCTTTGGGCAATGTTACAGTGCCAATGGCGAGTAGAATTGTAGACAGCAAGTACAAGTCATTCGCCCCAGGATCAGCCCCGTACTTAACAACTGAGACTAAACGGCAATACCGACATATCCCTTTGGGATATGAACTTTCTAATAAGGCTCTCGGCTACTTTCCTGCTGTAAGCTTTGAAAGTACTGAATCTAAAAATGCTAGCGAAGCACTGACTCGTATTGGCTCTAGTTTTCTTCATCGTGGGCGTGAGACATGTGCGCTAGGAATAAGCCAGTGCTTCAGTTTAATTGAAAGTGAAGTTAGCAGTTGGTCTAATTCGCAAGAAATCTATTCAACAAAAGTAACAAACTCAAACTGGCAAACAATTGGCCGGGTAAGCTTGCCTCGCACGGTGGTATCTAACGTGAGTGCCACGCACCCAACTAACCACCCACTCTACAACATGGTGAATCCATCTCCGAGCCATACCACAACGGATACGATCAGTTATTACAGTACTACTGGTACTGCTGGTTATGGGCAAGTGAAGTCGCGCACTTCAACTCCAACCACTGGTGATCCTGTTACTGTTATAACCGAGCCACGTACAGTTCAGTACACCTATGATGCCTTTGGAAATGTTGCAACCGAAACAGATAGTTACGGCGCAAAAACTACTTATAAATTGCCAAACAATGCAGCCCGTAAACCAGCTGTGATTGAGCACCCAGACGGTCTGGTTGAAACCTTTAGGTATTCTAACCGGGGACGATTGGTTCAGCGCTCGAATAACCGCGACTTGGTTGAATCAATCGATCGCTACTTGTGTACCGATTTGAGCATGCTAACAGAAATCAGCAGTTGCTCTGCAAACGGCCTTTATATTGAAGCCAAGCGCTCTAACCAAAATGGCACCAGCTTTAAAGAGTTCGATGTGGCAGGCAATGAGATTACCAACATTGCGTACACCCACGGTAATAGTGCCGAGCTAACTAAGCGAGAGTATGATCAGCACAGTACGCTTGTAGCAATTTCACAACCCCAAACGTTAAACTCTTTAAGCAATCTAGCACTGGCGTTGGTTAACATTGACCACATGCCGGGGTTAGCCCAAAGAACGCAAGTTGGCGCCTACGGCTTAGTTAAGGGCATACACTCGCATAGCGGTGGCTATACAAGTTTCAATTACAACCTGTACAGTGCGGGTAGCAACTCAGACAGTATCATTGACACCAATGCAGTATGGCAAAAAACAACAACTGTTTGGCAAACTAGCGCAAAAGCTCACAAGCTTGAGGAACGCATCACCTACTTCGACGCACTTAACCGTGAAATAGGCGAAACACAGATCACTGTAAATCGTGCAAATGGCGAAAATCACACGGTTTCGCACAAGCTGGATGCACTCGGTAATAGCCTAGAGAGCAAAAACGGGAGCACCGTTTTGTCTCAAACTTTATACAATGGTTTTGGCAAAGAGTCGGCAAGCGTCGACAACTACGGCGTGCTAAGAACCACTCGTTACAATTCGTTTGCTGAGCCAGTTGAGCTAAAAACTAACGGCGTGCTTAGTAGCATCATGCACTATGACCAACTAGGGCGTTTAACAAGCAAAGGGGCACTGGATGGCTCGGCAGAGTTGTATAACTACGACTCGAGAACCACAAGGCTAACAAGTGAGCTACAACAGAGTGCGAATGGCACAATCACCAAAACGCCTGGCTACCACCCTACCAATGGCCGGCTAGAGTACGAAGATTACGTATACGATATTTCTGGGCTCGACCAACAAAAGGTTCGATTCAAATATAACTATAACGACAATGGTCAGTACCAATGGTTAGTGCCTAACGTTAATGGTTCTGATATCGGCCACTTGTTTCACCGATATCACGATAAAAGCGGGAAGCTGAGCTTTCACCAACTTGGGCTTGGAAGTCGAGTTAATTACACAACGCTAGATGAATACAATGCATATGGGTTACAACGGCAAACCGTTTACAACCACGGAGCACCGGCCGGTCATTGGAAAAAGTACGGCATTCGCACCGACTACTCAGAACTTGGCTTACCAAAATACTACGACGTGTCAGGCGACCACACGCATGGCTTTACCTATGGTTACGACAGTCGTGGCTACTTAATCAGCGAGAGCTATTACACGGTAAACCGAACATTTGAGTACAACGGGCCGCTAGGTACACGTTTGTCTGCCATTGTGGATGGCAGTAAAACCAACCTTTTTTACGACCGCTTTGGTCACATTAAAACTAGCCCAGAGAGTGTGACGCACAGCCGAGCACCAAATGGGCAACTTCAGGGTGTAGGTGGTGGCCGTTACTCGCCGCCAGATGTTGCCAGAACGGACGACCGTGGGCGTATATGGCAATTAGATAATCGCTCATTTACCTACGACGATTTTGATCGGTTAACCGAAGTGGTTAATTTCAATAGCGGGCGCCGAGCGAACTATGTTTATATGGGCGGCAAGCTTGCGGTATCGGTTGACGCGCCAAGTGGTCAGGGTGGCGAAAAGGTTTATACCTTCTTCTTACCGCACGGGTTTAAATATTCAGTTGTTGAAACCTTTGCCAACCGACAACGCACAACCAAGGTAACGCATAGCTTGAGTGCCTCTGGCATTAATATGCACTACGACCCAAGCGAAGGCACTACAACGCAAGCAGTACTGCGCAATCACCTTGGCAATATGGTGGCCGTGTTGGCATCGAATGACACCAACCGCATAGACCCATACAAAATCTCGCCATATGGCTTAACGCAGAATGGTGGCAACGCCAAAACCAATCAACTGGTGCAAGACAAGCCGCAATACGATAACTTCCAAATCGTGCACTTTGGTGGCCGTGTCTACGATCTATACAGCCGCCAGTTCCTAACACCGGACCCTATAGTGCCAAACCACAGCAACATCACCCACTGGGGCCGCTACAGCTATGGCTACGGCAACCCATACGGGCATGTTGATCCGACTGGGTATTATCAAATTGCTTCATATGATGACGCGAGGCGGGAGAATCGTTCAAAGCTGTCCGATGGCGATGTGCCTCATGGGGATACCACCAATGAAGTATTATTAACTAATGACAGGAATACACGAAAAGCAATAATTATTGCTGACACATTTGATGAGTTGTCCGAAACGATTATTGATAGCTTGGAGCTGCAAGGCCTCATTGGGAGGCAAGTTGTTGATGAAATCAAAGCTGAGGTATACGAAAACCTAATGCCAATGATTGTTTCAGGTAAGAGTCACGCTTTGTTTTTCGAAGTCGGTGGTTCATTTTTAATAATAGGGGGTGGCGGTGGTGGAATTATCGCTTTTGATGAAGAAGGTTTTAGTACTTACCGCTATGGGTATTTTGGCTCCGGCATTGAAATTGGACTAAGTGCTTTAGGTGGCTACGCTTTTTTTGACGGAGGGAAAGAGAACTTCGGTGGTTGGGGAGGGTCACTTAACATTACCGCAGTTGCAGGACATTATGGAGGACAAGTTTCCATGATGGTGGCAGAAGGTTCAAGAGAAGAGTCGAAGCCGGGCAGTGCTGGTTTTGGAATTGCTCTTGGGCGTGGCTTAGATTTAGGGTTTTCTGGCGAGCTGAGTCACTCAACAAAGGTAGAAAAACTTAGTATGGAGTGGTGGTTTTGACACAAGTAGCTTCTGATCAAATTGTTGTTAAGCTTAGAAAAAAAGTACCAGCTTGGTTTCCAACATATAGTCAAATAACTGTATTTATAATTATGGTTAATGCAATTTACTTTACGATTATTTTAGAGGAGGGTAATGGTGGTTTAGAGGGATTGCTAATGGCAACTTGGTGGGTTTTTATGTATGCTATATTTTATTTTTACTCTGGATATAAAAGTAGTCGCTTATCTAATTTGGCTGAAGAAATAACACTTCATAATGAATGTATTTCTTTTTATTATCAAGAAAAAGAAAACAGTCTTGATTATAAAAGGTATACAGTTAAAGTATTTTCATTTGGAAGGTTAGGTGGGATGGTTGTTCTTCAATCATCATTTTCTGAATGGCTAGGGCACTACGGAAGCCCACTGTTGTATGCTCATATAAGGATTGGGTTTATTGCTAATTTCAAAGAGGTAAAAGGGTTTCTGTTAGAAAACAAGGTGATATAAAAAGTTCTTTTGAACTGCCCTAGGGGGCACTTAAAAAAGCAGCCAACCTTGGCTGCTTTTTTTGAGAAGACTACTACATACTTTTTTCCTCACGGATTCAAGTAATCTGTAGTTAAAGCTATCGCAAGTAGAAGTCGCACAAATAAAGTAACGCATAGCTTGAGTGCCTCTGGCATTAATATGCACTACGACCCAAGCGAAGGCACTACAACGCAAGCTGTGCTGCGCAATCACCTTGGCAATATGGTTGCCGTGTTGGCATCGAATGAAACCAACTTTATTGATCCATACAAAATCTCGCCGTATGGCTTAACGCAGAATGGTGGCAATGCCAAAACCAATCAACTGGTGCAAGACAAACCGCAGTACGATAACTTCCAAATCGTGCACTTTGGTGGCCGTGTTTACGACCTATACAGCCGCCAGTTCCTAACACCAGACCCAATCGTGCCAAACCACAGCAACATCAGCCATTGGGGCCGCTACAGCTATGGCTACGGTAACCCGTACGGGCATGTTGATCCGACTGGGTATCGCCAGTTAGAGACTGCTGGTTATGTCGAGGGAGGTAGTATTCCTACTCAGAGCTCGGGAGATGTGCCTGAGGGAGCTCAAACTAGCCCTATTCGAACCGACTCTGATGGTGATGTCGGTATTATACAAAGCGAAACTCCTGTTGGAGGAAGCAGGCCACTGACAATCGGTGAAATTGAAATCGCAAAAAAAATATTTGGAGAAGATTTTGATATAGATTCAGTAAGGATTTATAGAAAAAAATATGTGATCTTTCAAAACAAAGATACGCTGATAGCTCCAAATGGGAATATTTATGTTCATCCTGATTCAGTAAAATTCTCTGAGGATTATTCGAGTTCGAACTACATTGGTCTTTTTGTTCATGAAATGACTCATGTATGGCAGCACCAAAATGGTGTTGATTTGCGGAGTCCGATTAGGTTTGTTCGAAGTAGGAATTACGATTACTTGCCATTGGATGATAGTAAGAAGTTTAGCGATTATAATATTGAACAGCAGGGTGATATTGTAAGAGATTACTATTGGATGAAGTATTTAAAAATAAAGACGCCAGGAAACAATACGGAGTTGAATCAATATGAAGATATTATTCCATTTTAGTTTTAGGGGTAATGAATTTTTCTTAATCCTTTGGATGGTTGCTCTTTTAGCTAGCCCATGGGTAAGCTCAAAGGATTTAGACGAAGAAATTGAAGTTCTATATTCTGATGGGGAATTCTTTGATGTTTATAAATATTTGTTGGAACGCTCTATTGGTGGAGACTGCTCATCTCAACATGATTTGGCATTTCTGATTTCGTTGAATAGTGTTGAACTAGGTATTGACGTTGAGAAAGCTAATATAGAAGTCCTCTATTGGTTGCAAAAATCTGCTAGTCAAGGGCACTCTGAAGCTATAGAGTGGATATCGGACGTTTATAGAAACGGCTGGCTAGGGATTAGAAAGAATGAAGAAGTTTATAATTACTGGATCTCCAAGCTAGATATTTATCCTGAGTGTAGTAATAATTAGTAATTCGTTATATTTTTAATTAAAAGAGCAGCCAATTTCGGCTGCTTTTCTTTTTTTGAAGTGCCCGTGGCCGAACCTTGAAATCAAATAATCGCTCATTTACCTATGACGACTTCGATCGGTTAACCGAAGTGGTGAATCTCAATAGCGGGCGTCGAGCGAACTATGTTTATATGGGTGGCAAGCTTGCGGTATCGATTGACGCGCCAAGTGGTCAGGGTGGCGAACAGGTTTATACCTTCTTCTTACCGCACGGGTTTAAATATTCAGTTGTTGAAACCTTTGCCAACCGACAACGCACAACCAAGGTAACGCATAGCTTGAGTGCCTCTGGCATTAACATGCTCTACGACCCAAGCGAAGGCACTACAACGCAAGCTGTGCTGCGCAATCACCTTGGCAATATGGTTGCCGTGTTGGCGTCGAATGAAACCAACCGCATAGACCCATACAAAATCTCGCCATATGGCTTAACGCAGAATGGTGGCAACGCCAAAACCAATCAACTGGTGCAAGACAAGCCGCAATACGATAACTTCCAAATCGTGCACTTTAGTGGCCGTGTTTACGATCTATACAGCCGCCAGTTCCTAACGCCAGACCCAATAGTGCCAAACCACAGCAACATCAGCCACTGGGGCCGCTACAGCTATGGCTACGGTAACCCGTACGGGCATGTGGATCCGACTGGTTATCGCCAGTTGGAGACAGGTGGTTATATTGAGGGAGGCAGTATTCCTTCTCAGAGCTCGGGAGATGTACCGGAAGGAGATAAAACAGCACCTGTATCACACACTTCAGACGGAACAATTGAATTAGATTACTTCGCAAATGTACCTGATCGTTACAAGCCAATTTTGAAGGACCTAAACATATCTCTGCATGAGAATGTTGAGCTTGCAAGGAAAATGGGCTTGAAAAGGTTAGGAGTCTCGAAGGAATGGGCAATCGCAGGTTTACTTGAGTTTGTCGAGTATGTGGAAACTGGGAGTGAGTGGGATTATAAGACAATCATCGATGATAGTTTCAGTGAAAAAGACAGGGATGATTTTGGAAATTGGCATTTTGGAATAGTAGCTGGAGCCTATGGCTTTAATTTGGAACAGTCTATGTATGGGGGTGGTGTGTATCAAGTACTCAAGCAAGGTGGTGGTAGCCCAATTGAGTTAGGTATCGCAACAGAAATTATGAGCAGTACACTTGCGGGCATTACGCTCCCTGATAGGGTGACTATAAATATAACAAGCAACGGATTTGGCTGGGGCGACAATTCTGGTGATGCTTTTAACGTTATGGAAGGATGGCTTTTTTATGAAAGTAATTTTTAGCCGAGCTCTGTTTTTTGTATCAATAATTCTTTGTGGCTGTAATGAAAAGACTGAGACTGGTATCTCTGAATATCGTGAAGAAATGCAACGTAATTTTGAATTGAAGTATGAAGTATTTGAAAGTCTTGTGAACTTTTGCGAGGAAACTTATGGCATTCGACGAATCGGGCAAGGGCGAATCAGTTTTGTAAGTGGCTATGAAAAAGATGATGATTATAGGTATGTTGAATATATTTCCCCTAAGCTTAAAAATATTGGTGCGGAAAGTATTTTCTGTCTTCGTAGTTGGAGTCAAACACCTGCTGAATTAAGAACTGTGAAGATTATTTTGTCATCGTCAGGATTTGTATTCTCGGGGAGCTCCTTTGAGTATGTATATACTTTCGATCGAGAGGTATCTCCTAATTCGTACGACTTGCCACTCGATATAGAAGGCTGGTGGATTAACTATAGAGAACGATAGACTTCTTAAGTTATGTTGTGTTGGTTTTAATTAGTGATTGTTTTATTAAAAAGCAGCCAAATTTGGCTGCTTTTCTATTTTTTAATATGCCCGCTTCTGCATTTTGAACTCGGATGACCGCTCGTTTGTATATGACGATTTCGACCGCTTGACGCAAGTTGTAAACGGCAACGCGGGTCGGAGTGCTAATTACCTGTACACCGGTGGGCAATTGGCCGTTTCAATTGACTCGCCAAGTGGGCAGGGTGGTGAAAAAACAACAACCTTCTTTTTACGGCTCTTCGCATTTAAGGGTGTAGCTGAAAATCTGAACGGCTAGAAAAGGAGCCGAGGTTCTTAGAAAATGTAAGTTACCACACAAACAAAATTTAAGTCCCTCAGCATGGTCAATCATAC
>NZ_QPEP01000011.1 GCF_003577475.1 Salinibius halmophilus | reverse complement strand
TTTGGCTGTGCCCCGCTGGTGTGGAGGCGCATTATAGAGACAAAGCCAAATGCGTCAACACTTTTTTTGAAGTTTTTATGACTTTTTTGCTTTAAAGATCAAAGACTTAGGTTTTTGATCATTATTCATCCATTTAACAGGCTTATTGGCTGTTTTTTGTACGCTTTCGTCCTTTCAAATGCCAAAACTCAATAACCAGCCCAGAGACAGTATAAGTAGCAGCCATAGAAAGAAGCACTATTGCAGGCTCTAGTAGAACCATGGCAAAGATCATGATCATTGCTGGCATCGCAATAAATGGCACCTTTCTTTTTATACCCAAGGTTTTGAAGCTGAAGTAACGAACGTTGCTCACCATTAGTAAACCAACTGCTATTAATGTTGCAGTCAGTACTAGCGACGTCCATTCGCTTGCAAGGTCATATGATGAAAATACCCACACCGATCCAGCTATTAATGCTGCTGCGGTTGGACTAGCTAACCCATAGAAGTAGCGCTTATCAATATTAGGGTCATCAATCTGGGTGTTAAACTTTGCTAAGCGCAATGCGGCTCCGGATACATATACAAACGAAGCCGCCCAGCCGATCTTACCCATATCCTGAACCCCCCAGAGAAAGGCAACTAATGCTGGGGCTAAGCCAAAGGCAATCATGTCAGATAACGAGTCATACTCAGCGCCAAAAGCAGTTTGGGCGCGCATTAAGCGAGCGACGCGCCCGTCAAGTCCATCAAAGACCATAGCAACAAACAAGGCAATAGACGCCTGCTCAAAGTTACCTTCAATTGCTGAAACAATCGCATAGAAGCCAGCAAAAAGTGCTGTTGTGGTGAGCAAGTTAGGCAATAAATAAATGCCTTTATTGCGATGCTTCTCAATCTGCGGTTCGTTCATCTAGTTCATCCTATTTAATGTTGATCGTTGCCAACGACTGCCAACAAGCAGCCACAGCTTGATCTACTAAGCCTTTTTCTCTTGCGCATAGTCCTACAGTTATTGGCCGTGGCGCAACCATGGTATTGAGTTCAACTAACTTGGCCTTCATTGGACTGTTGTCTAACACCAGCCGCGGCACAATACCGATTCCAATACCGAGCGAAGCCATACTAGCAATGGCTTCATGACCTGCTACTTTAGCATATATAGAGGGCTCGATTCCTGACTGCTGTGACCAAGCAACAAACCGTTCTCGAACTAAGCCGCGCTCGGGCACAATAAACTGTAGATCCTGTGCCAAGGCGTCGACTAAACGAAGCGACTCAGGGGCTCGCCCTTGCGCAATAACAAATGCTAGATCGGTGTTAATGAGTTCACGAGCAACAATTCCGTCGGGTTGCGACGCGGCAAGCGGTGCAATGGCGAAGTCAGCTTCATTACTTTGCAGCTTTTCAATCGCCCGCGCCGCGTCACCTGTCTCAATCAGTACTTCTACATTCGGCTGTTCTGAATTTAATAGCTGTAGTGCCTGCGATACCAAACTGTAGGCGGCCGTCACCGAACAATAAAGGCGCACCTGCCCTGCTACGAGTTTATCTGCCGCTAAGCGATACTTTAGGTCCGACCAGAGCGCACTCATTTCGCTGGCTGTTTGAAGCAGCTCGTTGCCGGCCACTGTTAATGTCAGCACCTTACCGTCACGCTTTATCAAGGTTTGACCAACAGCGTGCTCAAGCTTGGCAATATTTCGGCTTAAGGTGCTAACACTGGTATGCATAGCCATTGCAGCCTGCGATAACGACGAGTATCTAGGCAATCGCGCGAACTGATCTAATAATCGAATATCCACCACTTCTCACTTTTTGCAAAACTACTTTTCAATAATAGCGTTTTACGCAAAGCATTTCACTGTCTATAGTGCGCAGCATAGATAACGGAGGAGCTAATCATGGCTAACTATTTCAATACGCTGAACTTGCGTCAGCAACTAGAACAACTGGGTCAGTGCCGTTTCATGGATCGTGAAGAATTCGCGACTGAAGCAGACTTTCTTAAAGGCAAAAAAGTAGTCATCGTTGGCTGTGGTGCTCAGGGTCTTAACCAAGGCTTGAACATGCGCGACTCTGGCCTAGACGTTTCTTACGCACTACGTGAAGCGGCAATTACTGAAAAGCGCCAGTCTTGGAAAAACGCTTCTGAGAACGGCTTCAACGTTGATACCTACGAAAACCTAATCCCAACTGCGGACTTGGTAATCAACCTAACACCAGACAAGCAGCACTCTTCTGTTGTTAACGCTGTTATGCCGTTAATGAAAGAAGGCGCAACACTAGGTTACAGCCACGGCTTCAACATTGTTGAAGAAGGCATGCAGATTCGTAAAGACCTTACCGTTGTAATGGTTGCCCCTAAGTGCCCAGGTTCTGAAGTACGTGAAGAATACAAGCGTGGCTTCGGTGTGCCAACATTGGTTGCAGTACACCCAGAGAACGACCCAGAAGGCAAAGGCTGGGACATCGCTAAAGCATGGGCGGCAGCAACTGGTGGCCACCGTGCAGGCTGCTTGGCTTCATCTTTCGTTGCCGAAGTTAAGTCTGACCTTATGGGTGAACAGACAATCCTATGTGGCATGCTGCAAGCTGGTTCTATCTTGTGCTACAACAAGATGGTTGAAAAAGGTGTTGACGCATCTTACGCCGGCGCCTTGCTACAGTACGGCTGGGAAACAGTAACCGAAGCACTTAAATTCGGTGGCATCACTAACATGATGGACCGCCTAAGCAACCCAGCTAAGATCAAAGCATTTGACCTAGCTGAAGAGCTAAAAGTGATCATGCGTGACTTGTTCCGCAAGCACCAAGACGACATCATCGCTGGCGAATTCTCACGCGTAATGATGGAAGACTGGGCGAACGGCGACAAGAACCTACTAGGCTGGCGTGAAGAAACTGGCAAGACTGCCTTCGAAAACTACCCAGAATTCACTGGTACTATCGATGAGCAAGAGTTCTTCGACAACGGTATCTTGATGGTAGCTATGGTGAAATCGGGCGTTGAGCTAGCTTACGAAACCATGGTTGAGTCTGGCATCGTTGAAGAGTCGGCTTACTACGAGTCACTACACGAGCTGCCATTGATTGCTAACACCATCGCTCGTAAGCGTTTGTACGAGATGAACGTTGTTATCTCTGACACGGCTGAATACGGTAACTACCTATTCGCCTTCGCTGCTGAGCCACTATTGGCTGACTTCATGTCTAAGATCGACACAGACGTGATCGGTAAAGGTCTTGAAGGTAACGCGAAAGTAGACAACAAGCGTCTTGTAGAAGTGAACGCGGCGATCCGCAACCACGACATCGAGTACGTTGGTGAAGAGCTACGTGGCTACATGACTGACATGAAAGCGATTGTTGAATAATCGATTTCTGTAACTATCCATTGTAACTATCCATATAGTTAGCGCTATTAGAAAGCCCGCTCAATTGAGCGGGCTTTTTATTGTTCAACTGGTTCGGCCCAACAGTTACTGCACAGCAGGTAAATCAAACCAAAGCGCTTTTACACCTTCGGCGCCCGCGTCGATTGTCAACTCGGTTAGCTGTACCACACCAATAGCATCCCCAGCTTCAAATGTCTGGCCGTTGACTTGCGCACTACCAGCAAACAGATGTAAATAGCCAACACGAGCGCCGTTATCTAGTGCTATCGACTCGCCTGAGTCGAGTTGTACGCGGTCGATACGAACATCTTGATGGATATGCAAGGCGCCATTCTGCCCACCCTTAGCAACAAGTGTTGTCACCGGCCCGTTTTGTGCAATTGTCTTTTGCTCATATCCTGGCTTCAGCCCTTGCGACTCGGGTAGCACCCAGATTTGCAGGAACTTAAGGCGCTTATCCGAATTTGCGTTGAACTCGGAATGTGTAATCCCGGTGCCTGCGGTCATACGCTGCACATCCCCCGCTGGAATGACGTATTCATTACCTTCGCTGTCTTTATGAGCAATATCACCCTCCAAAACATACGAGATAATTTCCATGTCACGGTGACCATGAGTGCCAAAACCGGCACCACCAATGACTGTGTCGTCGTTGATCACCCGTAGAACCGAGATACCCATATGAGCCGGGTCATAATAGTTGCCGAATGAAAAACTATGTTTGCTATCCAGCCAGCCAAAATTTACATGCCCACGCTCATGTGCTTTGCGAATATAGTCCATCCTGCCTCCAAATGTGTTTCTTACTTTTAGAATTAACAAAACTATAGCGAGCAGCAGACCTGTTGGATATCAGGAGAATTTGTCGCAGTTGTTCGAATTATTCGAACAATAAAAAGCCGCTGACCTTGACTTAGGTCTTAGCATTGAAGGCCTTTTCATCTATGCTTAGCAAAAATAGTTATTAGGCCAATATGAAACTCGCACTCTTTGGGGCTACCGGCGCTACCGGTCAAGCCATTCAACAACTTGCAAAGCTTTTTGGTTGTGAGCTATCTATGCATAGCAGACAACCTGGGCTAGAGGGTGCAGTAGTAGGTGAGATTGCAGACGTTGCAGATGAAGTGCTCGCAGGGTGTGAAGCTGTGGTCATATGCTTAGGCGCACGCCGCCCCTACACCGATGTATTCTTAGCCGATGCAACCACCCATATTGTGGAAGCTTGTAAGCGCCAAGGTGTGCAACGCCTAATTTGTGTTACCGGTGCCTTAGCTGGGGAGTACCCGAGCAATCAAGGCAAAGCATTCCGCTGGGTAACCAAGACGATATTTCCTAGCACCAAAGCAACCCTAGCAGACAAAGCCGCGCAAGAAGCAATCGTAAAAAACAGTGGTTTAAACTGGACCATCATTAAACCACCTCGTCTAACCGATAATACACGCCAACAGCACTACATAGCGGGCAGCACGATTCATTGTGGCTTATTTAGTAGCATAAGCAGGCGAACACTTGCCTACGACATTGGTAAGTGCATCAATAATGAAGCGACCTTCCAGATGGTACGCTTCATAAAATCGATTAAAGACTAACAAGTCGCCATTACGGTAAAGGAATGAACTCTTTGTCGTCCCCTGGTATCGCAGGAAAACGTCCGGCTTGCCAATCTTCTCGTGCCTGCTCAATCCGCGCTTTGCTAAAGCTGACAAAGTTCCAATGAATATGTGGTATTTCCTGCCACTGCTCACCGCCAAACAGCACAAACCTAGCGTTCGTCAGCGCGACTAGTACTTGCTCGTCATCGAACATGACAACTTCGCCTGACTCATATACCCCCTCACCCAGCTGCACTTGACCGCTGATCACATAGAGGGCTGCTTCTTGCGCTGGATTAGGACGCTCTACCTCGCTGCCCGCACCGGCTACAACATCAATGTAGAACATTGGGCTATAGGTTTTCACCGGCGAACTCATCCCGTAAGCCTCACCCACAATGAGCCTTGCCATCACTTGCTGATCAATATGCTCGGGCAAGTCTTGCTTTTTTATATGGGTAAAACTCGGCTCTATTTCTGCCAGTTCTTTAGGCAGCGCTATCCAAGACTGTAAACCGTGGATGGAATGCTTACTGGCACGCACTTCCAAACTTTCGCGCTCGGAGTGCACAATGCCTCTCCCTGCAGTCATCCAGTTCACATCACCAGGGCTAATCTCCAACCGATTACCTAAGGAGTCTCGATGTAAGATACTGCCTTCAAAAAGGTACGTTAATGTTGATAGACCAATGTGTGGGTGTGGGCGAACATTAATGCCGTGGCCGGCATCAAACCCACCCGGCCCCATTTCATCGAAGAAGATAAAAGGTCCTACCATTCGCTTCTTGGCGTTCGGTAGCACCCGCTTCACAAACAGCCCGCCAATATCATGCTGCTTAGCTTTCAGTAACTGCGCCATCATTCACTCCTTATTAGCAATAGACAAAGCTTAGCAACCTCTAGTGCAACGAATAGCGGTAATATTTGATCAGTTCCATCAAACATTTTGATCCAGTTAGTGATTGAGAATTATTTTCATAACTCTTACCATGGCGCCTTCTTAACAAAAGGAGTGGTCATGTCTACCGAATCACTTACTAGCTTCCAGTCTCTCATTCGGCTTCTAAGGTACGCAAAAGGCTACCGAGGACGGATTATTGCAGCGACCACCTGCTCTATTATCAACAAGCTATTCGATATTGCGCCCGAAATCTTAATCGGCATCGCACTGGATGTTGTAATTAATCAAGAAGATAGCTTTGTTGCCAAGCTGGGGTTAACGACGCCAGAATCTCAGATCACGGCACTGGCCATCATCACTTTTTTAATTTGGGCTGGGGAGTCGTTGTTTGAGTACCTATTAAAAATTCTGTGGCGAAACCTGGCGCAAAATCTGCAATCCGATATGCGCCAAGATGCATACAACCATGTTCAGCAGCAAGACATGGGCTTTTTTGAAACACGCTCATCTGGCCAGCTCACAGCCATAATGAACGATGACGTCAACCAGCTAGAACGCTTTTTAGATGGTGGTGCCAATGCCATTATTCAGGTATTCGTTTCTGTTGTGGCAGTTGGCGCGGTGTTCTTTGTTCTTTCGCCGCTCATTGCTTTGCTTGCCTTTACCCCTATTCCAATCATTATTTGGGGTGCTTTTTACTTTCAAAAACGCGCCACGCCCTTGTATGCCAAAGTACGCGAACAGGTCGGCACGCTGAGCAATCGTCTGTCGAACAACATCAGCGGCATGGCAACCATCAAGTCGTTTACTGCCGAATCAATAGAAGCCCAGCGCTTAGCGCAAGACAGCGAAAACTATGTGCAGGCTAACCGGCAAGCCATTCGGGTTAGTTCAGCCTTCATTCCATTAATTCGCATGGCGGTACTAACCGGTTTTCTATTTACGTTTGTCATTGGTGGTCTGCAGGCACTCAGCGGTGAGCTTAATATTGGTGCCTATGGCGTACTGGTATTCTTAACCCAACGCTTACTCTGGCCATTGACAGGCCTAGCGGAGGTGATCGACTTATACGAGCGAGCCATGGCCAGTGTGCGCCGCATTATTGGTCTAATCGAAACGCCGATTTCAGTGCCTAACAGCGGCACTGCCAGCCTACCGTCTCCGGTTAAAGGTAAGGTAGACATCGCTAACTTGGTATTTAAGTACCCAAGTTCAGGCGCTGGGCTGGAAAATGTTTCCATCCAAATTTCAGCCGGCACCACGTTTGCAATGGTCGGCGCGACAGGCTCTGGTAAATCAACACTAATCAAGATGCTGCTGCGCTTCTATCAACCACAATCCGGCGCTATCACTATTGACGACATCAATATTGAAACACTCTCACTTACCGAGCTGCGCCGCCATATTGGCTTGGTTAGCCAAGATGTATTTTTGTTCGACGGTAGCATTAAAGAGAACATTGCTTATGGCAAACCTAATGCCGATGAAGGTGAAATCATTGCGGCAGCCAAAATGGCCGAGGCGTGGGAGTTCATCGAGCGCTTACCAAACGGCATTGACACAGAAGTAGGTGAGCGTGGCATCATGCTATCCGGTGGCCAACGTCAGCGCTTATCCTTAGCACGCGCTTTGTTAAAAGACCCTGCAATTCTCATTCTTGATGAGGCAACCAGTGCTGTCGACAATGAAACGGAAGCAGCGATTCAACGTTCACTGCGGACTATCTCGAAAAACCGTACCGTAATTATGATAGCCCATCGCTTATCTACTATTGTGCATGCCGACCAAATTGCCGTAGTGGACAATGGTAAAATCATTGAGATTGGCGACCACAAAACACTACTGGCCCAACAGGGCCAGTATCATAAGCAATGGTTAGTTCAAACAGGTGGTGCAGGCACTTAACTTCAGCTAGGGCGCTTAAAAGGCGCCCCATTTTTGTTTGTTTGGAATGTAGTATGACGGGCAGACAAATTTGACCATATTGGCAAAGCGTCGGCTCTGCTCAACAGCGCCTTGCGTTTGCCCTTTGCGAAGCTCTAACTCAGGCTCTAACACTTCTTCAAATACCGCTACGGCAGCAGCTTTGCGCGCGTCTTCTGATTCATATTGACCACGAATAATATTGAGCTCGCCAGCGTCGAGAAATACGCCTGCACAGCCAGCACAGGTATCAATCTCAACTTCGCGCTTCACACTATAGGTGTTGCGCATCATGATAAAACCATCGCAATTTGGGCAAGCGCGCTTATTTTCATGATCCACAACAATGGCAGGATCTACCGGCACTTCTAGCAGTTCAGTACCAGCCTCTTCATGCGGCTCATCAAACTTTTTAAACTCAAACTGGTCGAACCACAGTCCACCACAACCACCATGACAAACATCTACATCAATGCCAGCCACAGTCACTTTTTTCATTGTGTTTTGACACGCAGGACACTGCATCATTCCACTCCTTTAACAACCTATCGCCAGCATAGCGCGTTAGGCACATTTGTCATCTAGGTTTTTTGTTGCCGCTTCGCAGCTCATTTTTTAAAGACTGAAAAATTTTGGTAGCCTTGGTCTGCTAGATACACCGCCTGCATGCGGCTCATCACGCCTTGGTCACAATAGAGCAAATATTGCTTGTTTGAATCCAGGTGCTCCGCTTCAGTGCGCAACTTATAAAACGGCACGTTCAACACTTTCACACCTTCAATGAGCAATGGGTGCGCTTCCACCTCAGTTGGATGGCGTATATCAATAACCACTTCATTGTCGCCAACGGTAGACACCTGCGCCACCTCAACGATGTCATTATCATCTAATAATCGATCTGAACGAGTGCGCACGGCAGATTCGATGGCTCTGTTCAGCACAGAAAAATCGAAGTTGGCTTCGGCCTCGACAATATCTGTTAGCTGAACTTTAGTATTTGGCTTTTTAGAAATAACGCCACAGTACTCGGGCATTACCTCGGCAAATTTCGCCGTACCAATTTTTTGCGCTTCATCAATGATGACTTGCTTATCTTCAGTCGCAACCGGGCGCAGCACGAGTTGCTCGGTAACCTGGTCAATCACCGACAAGTTCTGCATCGTTTGACTCGACACTTGTGCAATCGCTTCGCCTGTCACTAAGGCTGGGATATTCGCCCCTTGCGCAATGCGAGCTGCCGCTCGCAGCATCATTCGCTTTAGCACAACACCCATATAGCCATTAGGGATTTTCGCCAAGATTTCATTGACCACGGGCTCAAACGGCACCGAGACAAAATAAACTCGATGCGATGCGCTATATTGCTGCCATAAATAGTGGGTCACTTCTTTCACACCTTTTTCGTGCGCCGGCCCGCCCAGATTAAAGAAGCAATAGTGCGTTTTAACGCCACGGCGCATCATTCGATAGGCAGCAACAGGTGAGTCATAACCACCGGACATCAATGCCATGCATTGATCCTGCGAGCCCATAGGGTAACCACCCAGACCCAAACGCCGTTCCGTGATAATGCTTAACTGGTCATCAACGAGCTCTAACTTAACCTCAACATCTGGCTTTTTCAGCTGAACCCGAGCGTTATTAGCAAACTTAAGTAACCCACCACCCAAATAGCGCTCAATATCTTGTGATGAAAAATCATGCTGACCAACACGACGTACGCGAACACAAAAGGATTTGTTGGCAATTTCGGGCAATGTGGCTGGCATTAATAGCTCTAGCGTTCGCTCGAAAGACTCAAATTGGTGCGTAGTAACCGAAAGCACCTGCTGCACACCGCTAATTCGACAAAGCGTTTGTAGCATGTTTTCGCGTTTTTCAGAACTGACCGAATCGTCTATTAGAACCGTTAGCGAATCCCAGGTGCCTTTAACCTTCACTCGTTCATCAATCCGAGTCAGCGTGTTACGAACATTCGCCCGCAAGTGCTTGATCATTAGCTTTCTGATGGAGTTCGTTTTAATCGTTATCTCTGGCGAGAGCTTTAGCAGAACATTCATAGCGGACATAATGGCTTAATAAATTTATGGTTATTATATCAGCCAACAAAAAACTCTGCGATTTGGCATTGTGTCCACTACAAT
This sequence comes from Salinibius halmophilus, assembly GCF_003577475.1. Taxonomy (GTDB): domain Bacteria; phylum Pseudomonadota; class Gammaproteobacteria; order Pseudomonadales; family Natronospirillaceae; genus Salinibius; species Salinibius halmophilus. The sequence goes on along the minus strand of NZ_QPEP01000011.1, from coordinate 164,371 downwards.
GACGAGGTGACCGAGCGACCATTGCACTAAAAAGGTGCACCCGCACCACTATAAACCCTTAGCGTGGTTGTATGCAGTCAGACCACATAGTTATGCACCATAAAGAAACGCAGCTAAGCATGCGGCTTTGCGGCAGAATATGGCGCAATTGAAAAACTTGGCACAGCGGTTGCAAATAGTTCACCAGATAGTCGCTAGCGCACCAGAATGCGCACTAGCGATGACAAAATAAGATTAACTCACAAGGCAACATGCCAGTACGTGGAGAGTGAAACATGTCAGAGAAAACTCTGAATCTGATCAAAGAAAACGAAGCTCGTTGGGTTGACCTACGCTTTACTGACTTCCGTGGTAAAGAGCAGCACGTTACTATCCCTGCTAAGTCTATCGACGAAGATTTCTTCGAAGACGGCCAAATGTTCGATGGTTCTTCAATCGCTGGTTGGAAAGGCATCAATGAATCAGACATGATTCTACGCCCAGACGACAGCACTGCGATCCTAGATCCTTTCACTGAAGACGCGACTGTTATTGTTCGTTGTGACATCATCGAGCCAGCAACGATGCAAGGCTACGAGCGTGACCCACGTTCAGTTGCTCGCCGCGCTGAAGAGTACCTACAGACTACTGGTCTAGGTGACACTGCATTCTTCGGTCCTGAGCCAGAATTCTTCTTGTTCGATTCTGTTAAGTGGAAGCTAGACATGTCTGGCGTTTCTTACCAGATCACATCTGAAGAAGGTGCTTGGGCGACTGCTGACGACTTCGAAAACGGCAACACTGGTCACCGTCCTCGCGTTAAAGGCGGTTACTTCCCAGTACCACCAGTTGATAGCCACCACGACATCCGTAGCGCAATGTGTGACGCGATGGAAGCAATGGGCCTAGAAATTGAAGTTCACCACCACGAAGTGGCGAACGCTGGTCAGAACGAAATCGGCGTTAAGTTCAACACACTAGTTGCTAAAGCGGACGAAACTCAGATCCTTAAGTACTGTGTACACAACGTTGCACACGCTTACGGCAAGACTGCTACATTCATGCCTAAGCCAATCGTTGGTGACAACGGTTCTGGTATGCACGTTCACCAGTCTTTCTGGAAAGATGGCGAAAACCAATTCGCTGGCGACCAGTATGCAGGCCTTTCTGAAATGGCTCTGTTCTACATCGGTGGTATCATCAAGCACGCTAAAGCATTGAACGCGTTCACTAACGCTTCAACTAACTCTTACAAGCGTCTGATCCCAGGTTTCGAAGCACCAGTTATGCTAGCTTACTCAGCGCGTAACCGTTCTGCTTCAATCCGTATCCCATACACTGCTTCACCAAAAGGTAAGCGTGTAGAAGCTCGCTTCCCGGATCCAACGGCTAACCCATACCTAGCATTCGCATCTATGCTAATGGCTGGTATCGACGGTATCCAGAACAAGATCCACCCAGGCGAAGCTGCTGACAAGGATCTATACGACCTACCAGCAGAAGAAGCTGCGGCGATTCCACAGGTTGCAGGCTCTCTACGTGAAGCATTGTCTGAACTAGACAAAGATCGTGAGTTCCTAACTCGTGGCGGTGTATTCACTGACGACATGATCGACGCTTATATCGCGTTGAAAATGGAAGAAGTTGAAGCGGTTGAGCAAACCACTCACCCGAAAGAATTCGACCTATACTACTCAGTATAAGAGCAGATGGTTTGAGTCTGCTGCGCAGACACATCAAAGCATCAAAAAGCCGAGCATTGCTCGGCTTTTTTGTGTCTGCAACAAGGCTAGCCTTACCTATTCGAAACAGACTAGCGCGTAGGTAAAGGTAGTCATTCGGCAACAATTGTTTATACTTGCAGTGTTGGACTCGTTCTGGCGCTGCCAGAATGATAAAAAGCCGGACCCTCGGGTTCGGCTTTTTTTTGCCTGCCAGACCAAGGACTAGACCATGCATTTTGCATTACTAACCGAACAAGATAGCCAAGCAATCGCCGACTATTACCAGCGAAATCAAACCCACTTTAAGCCTTGGTCACCTAAACGCTCATATGATTTCTACCAGCTTGAGCAAGTTAACCAACGCATGGCCGGCATACTGAATGCACAAGCACAGCAGCATGAGGCACATTGGTTAATGTGGCACAACCAGCAAATCATCGGCCATTGCACGCTTTCAAATATTGTACGAGGCCCATTTCAGGCCTGTTATATGGGCTATGGCATAGATGAGGCTTATCAAAACCACGGGCTCATGCAGCCATTTTGCCAACATGTCATTGACTATGCGTTTAATGAACTAGGCTTACATCGAATTATGGCCAACTATATGCCCCACAACACACGCTCTGGTGCTTTGCTTGAAAGATTAGGCTTTGTTAAAGAGGGGCTAGCGAAAGACTATTTAAAAATTAACGGTCGCTGGGAAAATCATGTGCTGACGGTCCTTACTCATCGTTAACCTACTACAAACCTCCTCCTCTCCAAATGGGTTAGCTTTTCAAACCAACCAGTATTTTCACTAAAGCATACATCCCTGCATAATTATTCAAGATCGCAGCAACTTACCTAAACCATTAGCAACATTTCAATCAGTAACGTTCCCAACATTTTCACTACATTTTTACCACTATTAGAATGTGAAACTGGTCGCATACCTACAGTTCACCATGATCTACATCAGGTGGTCCCCACTATTATTGAGGGCGCTCGTGTCAAAAAAATAACAATCGAGCTTCGGAGGTATTCAATGAAAAAGTTACTGTCTAACTCAGTAGCTATGGTTGTGGCAGGTGGCGCTTTGTTCAGTGCTTCGCAGGCCACAGCTCATGGTACGATGATTGACCCACCGGCCCGCGCTTATGTGTGTGCCCAAGGCAACATCGAAAACCCACAAGACCCAGCCTGTGCAGCAGCGACGGCAAAATCAGGCACTCTGCAGTTCTACGATCCGTACGCCATTGCGCAAGCAAACGCAGACAGCAATCACCGCGCTGTTGTACCAGACGGCACCCTGTGCTCTGGTGATGGCAACTGGTATCGTGGTTTAGATTTAGTGCGTGATGACTGGACTGCAACGCCAATTGTAGCGGACGCCAACGGCGAGTACACCTTCCGTTTCTGGGGTACCGCACCACACCGCACAAAAGATTGGATCTTTTACGTCACCAAGCCTGGCTACAATAACGAAGCCCTAACTTGGGATAACATCGAAGAGTTCGATCGTATTGTGGGTGATGTGCCACTAATCAAGGTTGACGGCCTAAAAGGCGGTTATTATGACATGACCGTTAAGTTGCCAAACCGCACTGGTAAGCACGTTATCTACAATGTATGGCAACGCTCAGACTCTGGCGAAGCGTTTTACACCTGTATGGACGTTGTATTCCCAGGGGATGCAATCGACACACCTTGGAAACAAATCGACCGTCTACAAGCGCGCCAAGACCTAGCGGCCGACACAACGGTAACGTTCCGCCTGTTTAACGAGCAAGGTAACGACGTTGACCGTGTTAGCTACACCCTAACCTCAGCTATGGCGGCTCAAGACTGGGCATATGAACTAGCATTAGCCGTAAACGGTCAAATCACCAACGCTCGTATTGGCCAATTGCAGCAAAATGGCGATGTTGCACCGCAGCGTTCGGCCACTGCGAATATCGTTTACGCCGACAACGCCAATTACACCGCAGTGATCGAGATTGATGCACCCGCAACACCAGTGCCAACTGCGACGCCTGTGCCAACTGCAACACCAGCGCCAACTGCAACGCCTGTGGTCACACCACCACCTTCAGGTGGTACTTGTGGCACAGCATACCAAGCAGGTGCTTCTTACCAGCAAGGCGACAAAGTCACCAACATTGGCAACACCTATGAATGTCGTGTAGGCGGCTGGTGCAGCAACTCAGCTTATGCTCCAGGTGATTCAATTTACTGGCAGCAAGCTTGGGTATTAACCAACAGCTGCAATGAGCCAACCCCTGTCACTACACCTACGCCTGTTGTAACGGCGACACCAGTGGTTACGGCTACGCCAGTTATTACAGCAACACCTGTTGTGACTGAAGTGCCTGGCACTTGTAGCGATGAAGCATGGCGTGCCGATAAAGTCTACCTACAAGGCGACACGGTATCGTTTGAAGGCAATGTGTACCAAGCACGTTGGTGGACAACGGGTGACAACCCAGCCAATAACGGTGGCAACAACTGGTACGTGTGGAATCGTTTAGGTAGCTGCTAAGTAAACTGCCTACAGCAAATTCCAGTACATTAAAAAGCGCCTGCGGGCGCTTTTTGTTTTTGTTGTCCATTCAACTCAGCGAGTTGTTGGGTATACTGTCGCCTCTTATGGCGCCACGCTTAGGTAAACGCATGTACGACATAGTCATTGTTGGTGGTGGGCTAGCCGGTCTATCGCTGCTGAACGCACTTAAACCATTTATTGCCCTAGGTGGCAAAGTTGCACTAGTCGATGCCAATCAACCACCAGGGTCCGAGCGCCTTTCACCATCATTTGACGATCGGGCGAGTGCTATCAGCGCCACCACGCTAGCGTTACTAAAGCACTGGGGTGTTGGTGAGGTTGATGGTGCGCCAATGAAGCATATTCACATCAGCGAGCAACACAAGCCAGCCAGCATACTGCTCAACGCTGAGCAGCAAGGCGAGGCACTTTTTGGCAAGGTGATCGCCAACAAACAGCTAGGCCATGCACTATGGAATCATCGTCCACAAGCCGACTTTTTCCACAACCAGCAGGTATCAGCGCTTACTTTTACTAGCGATTTCGTCAGCATTAAACTGGCTAAGCAAATGCTGCAAAGCAAATTAGTCGTGATGGCTGACGGAGGCCGATCTCAATTATTAGCCAAGCTAGGGATTCAACGGCGCCAATATAACTACCAGCAATATGCGCACGTGTTTAATTGTCAGTTCCAGCAGCCTGCTCAAACAACTGCTTACGAGCGCTTCACCCCACATGGGGCGCTAGCATTATTGCCAATGGCAGACCACTTTACTGCCGTATTGGTGAGTAATCAGCAGGATATAGACATAAAACGTGAGGTTGTTAACCGATTTGGCTACCGACACGGTGCATTAAGAACGGTTGGCCAAGCACAATCGTATCCACTTATGCTTAATCAGGTTGATGAGCAAGTACGCAGTCGCTTAATTGTAGCGGGTAATAGTGCAATAGCACTTCACCCTGTGGCAGGTCAGGGCTATAACCTAGTTGCCAGGTCAATGCAGCATATCAGCGAGCACTGCCGAGAGAATCAAAGTGATCCGGGTCGATTAACAGAACTACTTCAGCTGCAATGCCGACTAAAACAAGATCAAACCCAAACCAAGTACTTTAGTGATGGCCTAGCACGAGGTTTTTTGGGTACCTTTTTACAACTGCCACGCCAACTTGGCATGGCCATATTCGATCAGCATCCAATTGCCAAACAAGGGTTTAGTCAGTTCGCTATGGGGCAACGCAATGCAACAGTTTGATATCATCATTGTTGGCGCTGGCATGGTAGGCAGCGCCTTAGCACATGCTCTGCGTGGCAAAAAAGTTGCATTGGTAGATCGTGGCGCGCCAGTGACAGCCCGAAGCGATGGCAGCGATTGGCAAACATTGAGCAATCGTGTATCGGCAGTAAGCCTGGCACATTGGCAATGGTTAGACAGCCTACTAGCCCAGCCAATCAAGCGATCGCCATATACCGCTATGCTGGTAACGGATGGAGATGGTTGCAGTGATATCACACTTGCCGACCAAGGCAATCACATTGGCGCGTTAACGGATAACTGGCGTATTCAATACGCCTTGCAACAAGCACTAGATCGCAACTCAGTAACGTGCTTCTGGCACAGCGAGCTTAGTGAATGGCAACCTAATCAAATTACCTTATCCACTGGGCAGGTTTTGCACGCAGACATCATTGTTGCAGCTGATGGGGCAAACTCTTGGCTGCGCCAGCAGGTTGGTATTGAAGTTAAACAGCTGGATTACCAACAATGGGCGCAAGTCGCGAACCTAAAACTTGCGACCAACCATCAAAATAAATGCTATCAAACCTTCCGCCAAACCGGCCCCATTGCCATATTGCCAATGTACGAAGCCAACCAGGCGTCTCTTGTTTGGAGCTCTACTGAGCCAGCAGAGGAACTGGATGACGTGGCATTCACGGGCGCCCTAAACGCCGAAATTGCGAGTTTACCGGTAAGGGTGGAAGCCGTTACGCAACGACAAAGTTTCCCACTAATTGCACGCCACGCCAAAACCTATGCCAAAGACGGCGTCATACTGATTGGTGACGCGGCGCATAATATTCATCCGCTGGCTGGGCAAGGCGTTAACCTGGGCTTTTCGGATGTAAAAGTATTAGCAAAGTTTCTAAACGCTAGCAAAAACCTTAGCGACCCAATCATTGCCCAGCGCTATGAACAAGCAAGACGCCTGCATAACGCCAGCATACGCCACGCCATGACTGCTTTTGCCAAGGGCTTCGGCAGCAACAACCCCTACCTTCGCCTAGCGCGCAATAATGCGTTTCGCCTTGCCAATCGTTTTTCAGCTGTGCTTCAACCCCTCATTAATGTGGCTACCCGCCACGATTAGCAGGGTCTATTGCGCCAGCGAAGTTAAGTTGGCGCCAACTTTCATACACGCCTACCGCCACGGCATTCGATAAGTTCATACTACGGCTATCCGGTGTCATAGGTAAGCGCATCCAATTCGCTTCACCAATATCCTGCAGCACCTCCGCTGGCAAGCCTCGCGTTTCAGGACCAAAAATCAGCCAATCACCGGCTTGAAATTGCATGTCATGAAAGTGCTTTTTACCTTTCGTTGTCATGGCAAATAAGCGCGCATCACTGGCAATTTTCTGTCGGAAGTCTTGCCAGTTGGCGTAAGTTTTTAGTTGGGCGAACTCATGATAGTCCAGCCCAGCACGGCGAAGCTTTTTCTCGCCAAGGTCAAACCCTAAAGGTTCAATCAGATGCAGCCGATAGCCTGTATTGGCGCACAGGCGGATGATGTTACCGGTATTCGGCGGAATTTCTGGTTCAAACAAAACAACTTCAATCATTGCAACCGTGAAACCTTTGTAAATCAGAGCTAAACTATGACGAAAGTCACAAATAATTACATTTGAGAGCATTCATGAGCGAAAGACGAGCCACAGGTGTCGCCATTTCAGATAACCATCTTACGATGGTACGCCTTGAGCGGCCAAGCAAAGGTGGCTACCGCATGCTTGCCTACCGTCATGAACCGACACAATCATTCGACGACGTAGAGGCTATTTTGCCACGTTTGGCAAAAGCGATGAAAGCTAGCGATGATGTATTTGGCTTGAGTATTGCCAATCAAAAGTACGACCTTCAGCTTATTGATTTACCCGATGTCCCTGTTGATGAGATGTCAGCAGCCCTGCCGTTTAAAGTTAGAGACTTTGTTAATCAAGACGTTGACACATTAGCCATGGACTGGATACCACTGCCAGAAGGTGCTTGGCGCGGGCGGCGTAAAATGGGCTTTGTTGTCACCACCGATAAATCACAGTTAGCCAATGTAGAGCGGCGGTTTTTCAAGTCAGGCTTTCGTTTACAGCAAATTCAAGTACTACAAACGGCCGTCTGTAAAGCAAGTGCCTCGGCTAATCAGGTAGGCACCACGGCTATACTTTTTGATTGGCAAAATCGATCTGAACTCATCATTCACCAGCAAGGCAATCTACTACTGCATAGGTTTATTGATGTATCCCTAGACGATGCTAATCAGTTAGGCGACAGCCTTGCACAACATAGCTTGGCTTTAGAAGTGCAAAGAAGCTTTGATTTTCTAGAAAGCCAAATGGCCCTACAACGTCCTTCTAGCTTAATGATCATGAGCGATGATTTGGTGATAGATGAACTCTTAGATCAGCTGCAGTTAGATTTAAGCGTTCCATGTGACCAATATTCAGCCGCGCATTACATTGAACAAGTTCCCAAAGTGCACTCGGCTTGTGCATTTGCGATTGCGCTAGGGGCTGCAACGGCTGTTCTGGAGTCTGGCTTATGAAGCAACTCAACTTGTTACAACCGGCCATTATTAAACGTCAACCTAGGCTTTATCAGGTACTCGTTTTACTGATACTTTCCTGTTCGTTCTCAGCCTATTACGTGTTTCAACAAGCGCAGCAAAGCTTAGAAACCAAACAACTTATCGCCCAAACTCGGGCCGATATTCTCTCTGCTGAGCAGCAAATCACTTTATTGACCGATACGTTACAAACTCGTCAAACATTAGCAGAGCTACGCCAGCAGGAATCAATGTTGACCGCCGAGCAAGCATCGCTTGCTGGCTTGAACAGTGCGCTTCGCTCAGTTAATAGCACAAGTCGAAGCGGCTTTGCCAAAGATTTAACCCGTTTAGCCCAAAGTTCAATGCCCGGCTTGTGGCTAGAGTCCGTTAGTTTGAGCTATCAAGGAAATCGCAAAACCGTGCGACTGGCCGGTATTACTCGCGCTTCAGAGGATTTAAACACTTACATTTTACGCTTGGAGCAAATGCAACTCGACACTCAGCTCAACGTGCTCGGAATCACCGCTAACAACAACGGTTATAACTTTTACTTAGCAAGTAGCGGGGGGCGCGAACAATGAGAGCCTATAGAGCCCTGCGCTACCAGACAGAGTCACTGTTCTACCAATTAGATGTAAAAACGCGCTGGGCCGTGCTTGTATTGACAGCCGTATTGCCGCTGTTGTTAAGCTGGCTGGCAATTGTGGCGTTTAGCATTGAACCTCAGCGTGCCATAGAGCAATTGCGCTCGGTGCAAAGTGAACGCTTAACGGCAGAAACAACGTTGAACCGTATCAACGCAGAAATTAACAGCGGCGAGTATAGCCAGCTTCAAACTCGTATTCGCGCCCTTGAACAACAAGTTGCCCGCAGCAACCAAGCAGTCGTAGCACTTAGCGACTCGGTGATTAGGCAAAGTGATGTATTACCACTAATGACCAAGCTATTAAAAAACTACTCTGGCATCACCGTACGCACGATCGAAAAACTACCTGCCGAACCCATTTTAAGTGACCAGGCGGACACCCAACTATTTAAACATTCTGTTCAGCTTGTTGTGGCCGGTGACTATTTGGTTGTACTGCGCTGGCTGGAAGAAGTGGAGGCCTTCGGCGCGAAGATTTTTTGGCAGTCACTCAACATACAGCAGGAAGGTAACATCAGTGTTGTCAGCCTTACCTTGCATACCATTAGCTTAAGCGAGGAGTGGATTGATGTTTAATAGCCTAATTCTCGCCAGCATTGTGCTAATTAACCCTATGCTACCGAGCAAAGGCGAGCCGGTTTCGCCAGAACCTCAACCAGTACAACAAGCCACACCGCCGATTAGATACCCTACACTTACTGATATCTATATAGTTGGTGAGCGCAAACGAGCCATGTTAAACGGACGCTGGGTAAGCAAAAATGAGTACGTATCCGGCTGGCAACTCGCTGAAGTTTGGCCCGATCGCATCCGTATTATTAGACAATCGCAGGAAAAAATATTGCTACTCGAACAGCAAGATTCAAGCATTTTTACACCATCACAGGAGACGCGTTGATGCGAGCACTCACAGCTTCAACACTAGCGCTCCTCTTGAGCGCGTGCGCCACCCAGGTGCCAACCCCTGCACCAACACTACAACCTGAGTTTACGCGAGCGACTGAACCCAAACCTGCTCAGCCACTTACACAGCCAGAAGTGCCTGAGGCGCTGGATTCTTGGACGCTACAACAAGCGGCGCTTAATACGCGCACTTTTAATGTTCGCGCAAATGCCATTCCGGCCAGCGTATTTTTTGTTGATTTAGCCGAACAAGCGGGTGTGAACGCTGTAGTGCCCGATAAAGTTAATCAACTCATCACGCTGCACCTAAATAACGTGACACTTGAGCAAACACTTGCAGCAGTTTATGACCTATATGGCATAGAAACTCTGGCGACAAGCTATGGCTTTCGCGTTGACAGTGGCGAGCTCAAAACTGAGATATTTACCCTTAACTACCCCAACTTAAGTCGCCAAGGTGACGCGTCACTGCAAGTGGATACCGGACAACTGGCCAATAGCCAACAAGCCAGCAAGGTGGATACCAGTGTAAGTAACGATGTATGGCTGTCTATAGAACAAGGGCTGGGACAGATTATTGGTGCTAGCGAAGGGCGTGAGCTTGTTGTTGACCGCCAAAGTGGCGTGGTAATGATGACCGCGAGCAAACAACAAATCGAACGTGCCAAGCAACTTCTAGCAATTATTGAAAAGCGCCTAGCCACCCAAGTCGTCATTGAAGCGCGTGTATTAGAGGTTTCTTTATCGGCGGGCAACAATACAGGGATCGATTGGCAGCAGGTGATGGATGTGAGCGACAATATATTGTCCACCGACATCACCGGCAATGGTTTGGTTGAGTCAACGCTCAATGGCGTGGTGCAACTGTCGCTCAACACCGATTACTTTGAAACTGTTGTTGAGCTGCTCGAAACCCAAGGCGATGTGCAGGTACTGTCCACCCCAAGAATTGCGACACTTAACAACCAGAAGGCCGTTATCAAGGCAGGTTCCGACGAATATTATGTGACTGGTGTAAGCGGCGGCAGCAGCGATGATGCAGACACTGCGAGTAACTTTCAGTTAACCCCATTCTTCTCTGGTGTTGCCCTGGATGTAACGCCGCAAGTCGCCAACAACGGTGACGTGATACTCCATGTTAGGCCAACGGTTGCAGAAGTTTCGGAGCGTACCAAGCTTATTGAAGTCAACTCGCAAAACTATCGACTGCCGCTGGCGAGTAGCCAAATTAGAGAAACCGACTCCATCATACGTGCTAAAAACGAGCAAGTTGTGGTGATTGGTGGTCTATTGCAAACCCGCTACGAGGATCAAACAGCTGGCATCCCTTGGCTCTCAAGGTTACCTGTGATTGGTGCCTTATTTAGACAACAAAACCAAACACAGCGCCAACATGACTTAGTGATTCTACTGCGCCCAATCGTTGCCACAGATGCCTACTGGGAAGAGTCCCTAGGCCAAGCTCAACAGCGGCTGGCGAGGTAACTAGAATGTACGAAGGGTACTTTGGCCTGCAATACAAACCCTTTAGCCTAACACCAGACGTTAGGCAATATGTGCCCCTACCCAACCACGAGCACTGCTTAAAGCTGTTGCCCAATGCCATTGAGCAAGGCGATGGTTTTCTATTAGTCACGGGCGAGGTGGGTACCGGCAAAACACTTTTGTGTACTCGCTTAGTTGAACAGCTAAAACGCAACGAAAAGTGGCGGGTTGTTTGGTTAACCAACCCATTATTGACCAAGGCAGGGTTACTCGAAGCAATTTGTAAGGCGTTAGCCTTGCCTACGCGCGGTCTAGATAGCAGTCAGTTATTGGATTACCTATCAGCAGAGCTAGTAAAAATTGCTGAAAGCGGCCAGTACCTAGTACTCATTATTGATGAAGCGCAAGCGCTTGCAACCGATACCCTAGAAGCATTGCGCTTGCTGACCAACTTAGAGAGTCAAACCCGGAAACTCGCGCATGTATTGCTGTTTGCGCAGCCTGAAATTGAGCAACAACTCACTCAGCATCAGTATCGCCAAATTAGACAACGAATCGTTTGGCACCATAGACTCGCCAAGTTAACTGAGCGTGAAACCAAGTATTACTTAAACAAACGTATGCAAAGGGCGGGATACCTAGGAGATCCTATATTTCATCGCCAAGCCATCAAAATGCTCTGGCGTCAAAGCCGGGGCATACCTCGCCTACTAAACTTGCTCGCCGACAAAAGCTTACTCAGCATGCAAGCACAAGGCGCCAGAGCATTGCGCAAACGTCATATCAAAGCAGCCATGAGTGCCACTACGTTGCATAAAGCTTGGCAACAACGGCTTTGGCCTTGGTTTGCAGTAGCCGCCGCAGGCATCGCACTGGGGGGCGCATTATGGATAAACTAACCATGAAGCCTCTAGGTTGGCACCCCATGGCGCCGCACCTCGGCCAATCTAGCAGCGCTCACTATATCAAGAATATGCTTTTGGCCTTATTAGCTGTCACAATTTTTGGCCTGCTATTGATGTCGCTGGCTGGTTTTATGGTTGAACCCAATGTTAGCCGCCAGCTTAGCCTAACCCTGCCAGCGTCCAAAAACACTTCGCTTAAGTCGCTTCAAGAAGATTGGCCTAAAGCTGAACATCAGCTCACCCTAAAACAGCCAACATGGCGGTCAGTGTCAATTGATAGTCAGTTGGCCAACAATAACTCGGAGCCGGTCGCGAGTAATAACTTGGAGCAAGCCAAACAAGCACTTGCCGAGCGTCAATTTGCACAAGTCGTTAGCTTATTAAGTAGCGATAATGGCCGCGCGGCACTACTACTGAAAACAGCCGCATTGCAGCAGCTAGGTGAACACCAACAGGTGGTCAATCAGCTGCAGTCACAAGCCTTGTCTGCAGAGTTGCACTTGCGCCTGGCCATTTCATATGAAGCATTGTCGCAATATTCTTCGGCTCGATTTCATTACCAAGCGTTTTTATCCGCCACCGATACCCCAAGTTCGCTGCAGCAATATGCTCGCAACCGCCTAATTCTTCTAGGAGGCTCGTCATGACATTGACCGAAGAAGACCAGTTAACTGTGATTCGCCTGCTACTAGAAACGGGCAAGATCACCAACGAGATGGCAGAAAAAATAAAAACTAAAGTGCCATTTAGTAACTATGACTTGTTCACCGATGCAATGGAGAAGTGGTGCAAGATACCTCGCTCCACCATCGTCACCTTGGTTGTTGAAAAAATCCATATTCCTGCCGCACACACTATATTGGATGCGCATCGCAGCAAGGTATTTGACCTGCCAGAGATGCAATTACCTTTGGAGCTTGAGGGCGTTGCGCTGCGAAATCGTGCTGAAAAAATGATTATCGACGAACTGCTCGAGCTCAACGACGAAGTGGCTCAAAGAGTCAAAGCCGAAGATCAAATTCATAAAACACCAAGTAACGGCATTCTGCGCTATTACCTTGCGTGGCTCGATGCTCGCCAGCAAAAATATGATGAGGCATTAGCTTGGATTGCTGACATTACCGCAGGGCCAGCCGATAACCCTGCTATTGTCGCCTTACGTGCATGGCTGCACTATCAAAAACGTCAATACATGCAAAGCTTTCGACCATTAAGAAAGCTAATCTCGTCGAAGCCAGATAGCGCATGGGAATGGCAAATTTTATTAGCCATTGCTGCGCTGCAAATAGACGATATCAAGACCGCAAGTTACCAGCTATCGCGCATTGCAGAATCAGACAATCCGTATCAGCAACGCGCCATAGCCATGCTGGAGGCGTTAGATGACTGAAAACCGCAGACTTCGCATTGGCGACTTATTGGTTGAACGTGGCGCCATTACGGAAGCGCAACTGACGCTAGCATTAGAAGAGCAGCGCCATTCAGGCAAACGACTCGGCAATGTACTGGTTGATTTAGGCATGGTGCGTGAATCTGAGTTTCTGCAAATTATTGCCGATAAACTTGGGCTGCCATTTATCGACTTGCGCAGAATGCAGGTCAATTCAGATATAGCGGAAAAGTTACCGGAACAAATTGCTCGCCGTCATCGTGCCGTGCCCATTGAAGTGCGTGACGGCGTTTTAGTAGTGGGGTTAGCCGATCCCACTGATTTACCGGCTAGGGATGATATCTCTCGCAATACAGCGGTAAGCTGTGAGTTTGCTGTGGTGCGAGAGAGCGATGCGGCATCGCTTATTGATCAGCTGTATCGCAACCAAGGCCAGTTAAAAGAGCTTGCCGGTGCATTAGAAGGGCAATTAAAAGACAGCGCTTTTGACCTCGACGAACTTGTTCGAGGCACCACCAACGACGACGCCCCTGTAGTACAGCTAGTGCAACGAATACTAGAAGAAGCCCACAGCAGTAAAGCATCCGACGTTCATATTGAACCAGGTGAAAAAGAGCTGCGCGTACGTATGCGAGTGGACGGGCAGTTACGCGAGCAGGTAATGCAAGAGAAAAAGATCGCAAGTGCTATGGTAATGCGGTTTAAAATCCTTTCTAACCTCGATATATCTGAACGGCGTTTACCACAAGATGGGCGTTTTAAAACTGAGCTTGGCAAGCATACTGTTGATGTGCGTGTTGCCACGATGCCTACACAATACGGCGAAGCGCTGACCCTTCGTTTACTTGACCAATCTGCGGGCATGCTTGACCTGAACAGCCTTGGCATGCCGGAATCGATGCAGCAAAGCTTTAGCCAGTTGATAGAACGCCCCCATGGTTTAATCTTGGTAACAGGCCCAACCGGTAGTGGTAAAACCACCACGTTGTATGCAGCGCTCAACCAACTAAATCGCGCCACCCGCAAGATCATCACCGCCGAAGACCCTATTGAGTACCGGTTACCGCGCATTAACCAGGTACAAGTACATCCACAAATTGGCCTAGATTTTCCATCGATTTTACGCAGCGCCATGCGCCACGACCCCGATGTTCTCTTAGTGGGTGAAATGCGTGATGAAGAGACCGTACGCATGGGTATTCGGGCCTCACTTACTGGCCATCTAGTGCTCTCCACCATGCACACAAATGATGCACAAGCGGCTGCCGTGCGTTTAGCTGATATGGGTGTTGAGCCCTATCTAGTCGCCTCAGCGCTGCGTGCCGTTGTAGGTCAAAGGCTTGTGCGTTGCTTATGTGATAACTGCCGTGAGCCCGCTAAGCTCGATAGCCAACAACGAGTTTGGTTAAGAGCCATTGCACCCAATGCCAATCCCACCAGCTTTTACACTGCTACAGGTTGCATGCGCTGTCAGCGCACAGGCTACCGTGGTCGGCGCGGGGTATACGAGCTACTCGTATTGAACGAAAGCATGCTGGATGCATTGCGCGAGCAAAACATTAGCGACTTTAACCATGCTGTTAAACAAAGCACTTACACCCCTTTAGTTGAGCATGCCTTGGAACTGGCAATGAATGGCGTCACGTCCATTGATGAAGTCATGCGACTAGCAAGCGATATAGGGACATCGGTAAGTGTTAGTCCACAACCGATTGATGCCCTTAGCATAGAGCCTTACAGCGAATGAGTTTTTTGTATAAAGGCCGCGATGCCGACGGCCAGCTCCATGAAGGTCAGCTAGATGTAGAAAGCCAAGAGCAGGCCATCTCAGCGTTGCGCAAAGATGGCATCATTCCTATTAGCCTAGAGAAGAAAAAACCCAAAACTAAGCTAGCCTTGCCTGTGCGCCAACAGGTCACACTTGATGAGCTTATTTTATTTTCGCGCCAAATGTATGCACTGGCGAAATCGGGCTTACCCATTGTTAGTGCAATTCGAGGCTTAGCCGATGGGCACGACAATGCCTATATGAAACAAACCCTGTTGAATGTTGGCCAATCATTACAACAAGGCAACAGTTTATCGTCTTGCTTAGCCGACCACCCAAAAGTCTTTGGCCGACTCTATATAGGCATGATTCGTGTTGGCGAGAGCACCGGCAAGCTAGATGAAGCCTTCCAGCAATTAGTGCAGCATTTAGAACTAGAAAAGCGAACGAAAAAGCAGGTACAACAGGCGGTTAGATATCCAAGCTTTGTGATGATTTCGATTCTTGCCGCCGTTTTTATTGTTAGCTTGTTTGTGATTCCGCGCTTTAAAGCACTGTTTGATCAATTTGATGCAGGCCTGCCACTGGCCACAAGAATATTGATCGGTTTTTCTGACTTTATGCTGAGTTATTGGTGGATGCTGCTATTAATACTGGTTGCCGCTGTAGTGGCTGCACGCCAATACTTTGCCACGGATACTGGGCGGTTATGGCGCGACCGCAATATCATTCGCTTGCCTATCATCGGCAAAATCTTATACCGCATTAACATGACACGTTTTGCCCGGCCATTTGCCATGATGTTAGACGCCGGCATCCCAATCTTGCAGGCCATATCGATCGCTGCCCGCTCCTCAAGTAACGCCCACATCAGCCGATACCTTATTGGCATGCGCGAGGATATTGAACGAGGCGACAACCTAATCAACGCTGCCGCCAACACCAACTTATTTAGCAACCTAATGTTGCAAATGATTGCCGTGGGCGAGCAGTCTGGACAAATAGGCGAACAATTACGACAAATTGCTGATTTTTACGACCAGGAAGTTGATTACCAATTAAAAAATCTCAGTCAGTCGATTGAGCCTATACTCGTAATAGTGATGGCGGTTTTAGTGCTCATCCTAGCCTTGGGGGTATTTTTACCGCTTTGGGACCTTTCCAGCGCCGCAACTTAGGTCTAAACTGTGAATTAGTTCACACTTTATTACAAAGAGGCACTCAGTATGAAACAACAAAAAGGCTTCACACTTATCGAACTGGTCGTGGTAATTGTGATTTTGGGTATTTTGGCCGCCGTTGCCGTTCCACGCTTTGCCAACTTGCAAGATGATGCGCGCCAAGGGGTTATTCAAAGCGCGCTTGGTGCAGTGAAATCTGCTTCGGCGATTGCACACGCGAAAGCCTTGGTAGAAGGGCAGACTGGCGCAACAGGTTCAGTAACGCTTGAAGCAGGCTCAGTTGACATGGTTCATGGTTATCCAGCGGCAACAACTGATGGAATCGAGGAAGCCATTGATTTGGAAGGCATATCGATGGATACCGCGGCGGCCGCTAACACGGTTGTATTTTATTTAGACTCTGGAACCGAGTGTTTTAATTACACGGCTGCAGCAAACGCGACCACTCCGCCCGTTATCTCAGGTATAGGAGCGGTGACTAATAACACTACTAATGCACAGGTTTGCACAGTACCAGCACCTTAAACTGATCCATACAATGTTTGTTAAGGGCTTTACCCTAGTTGAACTAATTGTTGTTATCCTACTTGTTTCCATTCTTGCGGCAGTGGCGGTTCCTCGGATCGCCAATCCGCAACAAATGAGCGAGCCGGCGGCTCGCCAACTCCTCGTTTCCAGCATTGGCTTAGTTCAACAACGCGCCGTGGCACAACAATGTGCCTACGCAATCACGATAAACAACAACGGCTGGCAAGCACAGCAAGCGGCAGATTGCACCACTAATACCGCATGTTGGCAGGCGGTGAGTGACATGACAGGCGACACGCCCTTTAGTGGTGCACCTATTCGCTGGGTATACTGGCAAAAAGCTTGGTACGATGATTCTAACAATGCTGCAAACAACTGCAGCGACCTTGAAACGCTCACCACAGTCGTTGCGCCCACCACGAGCTTTGCCCTCAACGACGGCAATTTCTCTCTGCATGGATGGACGGGTTATGCGCAATAGTCGTGGCGCTACCCTAATTGAGCTAGTGTTGATCATTGTTGTACTGTCTGGTGCATCCCTGCTATTGCTGCAATTGACAGGGCAATCAAATCTGCAGTCAGCACAAACACTGGTACTCAACCAAAGCCGCGCCATTGCTAGCCACACAATAAGCGAGGTAATGAATAAACCCGTCTATGACCCAGACACCTTTAACTGCGCCACAATAGATACTTTGCCAATCTGCCCTGCCCGCGCCGAAGCTGCTGATCAGCGCGCTAGCTGGGATAATGTTTGTGATTATAATGGCTACACTGGTGAGCCAGTTGCCGCCGATGGCACAAGCCTAGGCTTGGCCCAATATAGAGTTGATATCATGGTGGATGACAGTGCTTCGCTAAACGGCAGCAACACACTGGGCAGTGATACTAGCGACCCTCAGCCAACACTATTAAATATTACAGTGGCCGTGACCGACCCAACGGGCAGCACTCTGTCGTTGACTGGATGGCGTTATGCATTGGAGCGTTGGCAATGCGCAAATTAGGGTATACCTTACTTGAACTTGTCATTGTTATTCTGCTAGTTGGCATTTTAGCCGCCGCAGCCGTGCCGCTTATCATTACCCCAATCACCAGCTATCAAAGCAACCAAGCTAGACTGAGCCTAGTGGCAACGAGCGACCGAATTGACTTGTTTTTTCAACAACGTCTAGCCAATGCTATTCCTAACAGCGTGCTAGTGAACAGTGACCTATTACAGTGGCTACCCGCTGAAGAGGTCATGCAATATGCAACACCACACCAACAACCCGCTTGCGAGCCACTAACGAATAACGACATCGAGTTTACTGTATTGGGCCAAATTAATGGCCAACCACCTTTAATTGTTCGCCCAATCAATGCCGAACTACTGCGCAGTGACTGGTTAGCAGGCGGCAATCACGGTGCGGTATTGCGCGACTACAGCATGGCCGATGACTCAGGTTGCGCCAATGATCCAACAGCCAACCAGAACAACCTTGTTGAGCTAACGAGTCGCCATAATTTTAATCCTGCGGCCAACACCTTGCACCGTTTGTATACGACTTCCAGTTGGCAAGGCATAGCCTGCAATAACTCTGCGCTTGTTTTTGCCGAGCTAAACGACCCGATTGCCAATACGGCAAACCTGCCCACGGTGCGCCATACTATCGCTGAAGGGTTAAGCCGCTGCCAACTTACGTTGCTACCTGGCTCACCAACTCAGGCACCACAATTGCGTTTATCCATTGAGTTGGTGAGCCAAGGTGAAGCTCAACCACTGGAGTTGCTCTATGAACTCTACAATGCGCCATAAAGGTATTACGGTACTGCCGGTTATCTTTGCCGTGCTGGTCGGCGTAGCCTTGTTGCTTTTGCTACAGCAACAACAGCAAGGGCTTGCGCTACAGCAAGGCAACCTAGTGCAAGTAAAACGGGCCCAGCTACTGGCCAATGCAGCCGGCGAATGGACAGCAATGAGTATTTTGGCGACTGACGCCAACAACCCAACCTGCCCTTCTAATCTGGCTTTTACCGATAGCAGTCAGCCGAGCATGCAAGTCACCATTCGTTGCAGCCGGCGCAGTTTTAACAGTTCAGGCACGCAGCTATTTGATATCAACATTGTTGTCGAGTCGGGCAGCAATGCTGACTATATTCGCCAGCAATTTGAATGGGTATTGTCGTTATGAGAGCGTTCGCCTTATTCTTGCTGTCGGCACTTACATCGTTTGCCAGTGCAAACCCCAATGCTTCATGGCTGGCAGGCAGCGCTAGCATCAACGAACTGTCGTTTTCTAGCAACGACATCGAGTTTGTCGAAATTTATTTTTCTCAAGACGTTGCGGCCACAAACTGGTCATTGATTTCCAATGTACCTGCCCAGGGTGGCGCTGTTGATGGCAATTGCTCAATACCCAATGGCAGCTATCGGGCTGGCGAATTTTTAGTCATTACCGGTAACTGCTTGGCCTACCATCCAACCGAGCGAGAATATTATTTGCTAGATGGCAGCGGGCAGCTAATTCACCTAGTTTCGCAATGGACAACAGGCAATCAAGCAGTTGGTGGAGACTTTGGTGAACCGGATAACTGGGCAAATTGGGTAACGGCACCCTATACCAATTTAGATGACGTACCTGCCGATTCAAGCAACTACTGCGCCCTGACCGATGGCGAAACGCCTGAAATAAGCTGGGATGAAGGCTGCCAACCGACACAATCAACATCTAATGGCACACTCAATACACCAACGTGTGGTCAGGTGTTTACAAGTGTGGTCAATGCACAATCTAGTATTACCTTTTTAGATAACAGCTATGTTGATAATGGCGGTAGCACAACCCTAACAGCGACCACAATTATCAATAGCTCATCACAGCAAACCTGTATTGCAAGCAACTGCACCGCCTCTGGCACAGGTTCGGCTAAAGCAGGACTACCGGTCTTTCAAGCGAGTACCGACGCCACCAGTAGCAGCCCATTCACTGCATCCGACACGATTCCTTATCGCAGTGACTACAACTTGGTCCAAGTTTATGGTGGCGCTACGACCAATGTACGGTTCGCCACCGGTAGCGGAGATTGGCGAATCAATACGTTAAGTATTGGGTCGGCCGTCACGCTTACATTCACACCTGGTGATTACTACATTAATTCAATCATAATTGGCCCCACCTCCCGAATCTTGGTAGACGGCCCTGGCTTAGTTCGCTTGTTTGTGCGCGACGATGTTGATTTTGGTGATCAATCGACTGCCAACATGATTGGCGATCGGAACCCAGGTGACGCCGGTGAGTTGTTTATTGCCAGCTACGGTAATTTTTATCAAGGCCGAGGCAGCCAAATCAGTGCCAACATTTATGCACGCCAGCAAGCAAATATGGGCACCTCAAATACAACCGGCGGTGACGACAGTTTGACTACTTGGCACTATGGCTCGGTCAGCGGCGAGTCAATTGTCTACAGCAACAATATGCGCTCTGTTGCCACAGGCGATGATATTCACACAGGTGGCGTGTGCGATAGCGCTCCAGCGCCTAATAATCTCTCGCTAATTAGTCATTGGACGTTCGATGAAGGCGTTAGCTCATTCGCCAATGAAGTCAGTGGCGTTGCAAATGTTAGTCTACTCAATGGTGTAAGCCGGACCAACGCTGGCAAAGTTTGTGGTGCGCTGGATTTTGATGGCAGTGCCACAAGCCTACCTGCCGATACCAGCTTCCAGCTAAACGACGCCTTCCCTGCTGGCAGCTTTGCTGCTTGGGTAAAACCAACCGAAAACCGTGAATCGCCATTGTTTTTTAGCTACGCCAGCAACAAGTTCTATGCCGTATTTACCACAACTAATAACAGTGACAACCATAACAACGAAGGTGTCATCCAGTTTGGCATTCCCCGTCAAGGCAATAGTTCACCAGCACCGTTTTATGCCCGCCATGGTTTAAGTAACCGACAAATGCGCGATTGGCATCATATTGCTGTCAGTTGGAATACAGATACCGACAGTTATGCCATTTGGCTTAATGGTCAGCCACTTACTCTGAATTATGTGTCGAGTGGCTTCACGCCGCGAGCCGATATTGAGCTATCGTTTGGCGTAGCAGAAGACAACTTAGTCCTTGATGAAGTGCACTTTTACCAAGGGGAGATTGACCAAAGCACTGTGGATAATCTCATCAATGCTAGTCGCAATTGTCCGTTTGATATTGACGAAATTCGAATTGTGCACGATGGTGATGCCATCACCTGTGCGGCGGAACCGGTCACCTTTGAAGCATGGCAAAATGGCCAGCTAAAAACTAACTTTAACGGCACTCTGAACCTAGATGTCACCGAAAACAGTGGTCGTTGGTACAACCAGTTAAATCAACAGCTAGGTAGTGGAAACAATGGCAGGGCAAGTATTAGCTTTGATGGCTCTGAGGGTGGCCGCTATACGCTTTATTTGCAGCAAAACCAGCCCGGTGATTACGATATCAATGCTACCGATGGCATGGTCAGCGAAACCACGTTTGACCCTATTCTCACTTATCAAGACACTGGTTTGCGCTGGGTAGACAGCAACGGCACCGCCATCAATAGTGCCAATGGCAATCATGTGTACACTGCCGGAGATATTAACGCTTTGGGCATCCAGGTCGTTGCCACAAACACCAACGATAAAACCTGCCAAACCGTGTTTCCGGAAAATGGTCAACTGCAACTTGCATTTGCCAGCCAGTGCTTAAACCCAGGGCAATGTCAACTACAAACGTTGCTTGGGCAAGCTAGCCTGAGTGCAATTGCCAATCCACAAACCCTTGATAATGGCCAGCCAACTAGTCAGCAAACTTGGCAGTTCAATAGCGACAGCGAAGCAATGGGGCAAGTTAGCTATCAAGATGTAGGGCAAATTCGTTTAACAGCTGAAACTGAACTGCCGCTACCCAATGGCTCAGGCAATACCCGTACCGTTACCGGCAGTGCCGACCTAATTTTTCAACCTGCAAGCTTGCGATTAGTGGATATCACTGATGACGTTGGCGCTGACCAACCAAATGCCGATGGCATGGTGGCTGGCACTGACTGGACAGCTCGGGTTGAAGCGCTAACAAGTACTGGGCAAGTGGCAGCCAACTTTGGTTTAGAGCAACCAGCGCAAAGCGTGTCTACCTCAGTCGGTCATCTAACGCCGGCCGCGGGTACTTTGGGTACTTGGCGCGAACCAAGTAGCTGGCAAGCGGCAGCGCCAAATGGCCTAGCGCCACAGGGAACACAAACGTTTAACTATGATGATGTTGGCACCATTGAGCTCACCCTTGGCTTCGATGGAGGCTACCTAGGTACTAGCTGGGCACCTTCAACTAGCCAAACCCTAGGGCGGTTTATTGCCAGCACGCTAATGGTGAACCTTGATGATTTTATAATCGCCAGCCAATGCAGCAACCAAGCCTTTCTTGGCCAACCAGTGCCTATCAGTTCACTGCTGTTAAGCGTACAGGGCTACAACGCTATGGGTACAGTGGCTCAAAACTATGGCTTGGATAATGAACTACCGGCACCCGTGCAGATGCCAAGCTGGCAGAACAATGTAAGCACAGAAACGGCTGGCAGTTGGCAAACTCAGACCATAGAGGGTGGCGTACAATGGCGACTAAGCAATGCCAGTGTGCAATGGTTGCGGCAACTTCAGGCGCCAATAACTGAAGGCCTAAGCCTAACCTTGCCAGCAAGCGTGATCACAGATGTTGATGGCGTATGTTTTGGCGGTTGCACCGACTTTACTACCAACAGCAACGCTCTTACTCATAACTTTGCACAACTTCAGCTACTGCCTACCAGTGGTAGTGAACTCGCTAGTCAGTCAGTGACTGCGGTATGGGAAGTTCAGTATGTCAGCGCAGTGGATGGTACGAATACACCCACTTGGCAACGATTAACCAGTGACCAATGTACGCTGGCGCCAGCCACTCAATTTGTCGCAGCTGGCACGTGCCAAGGATTTACCACCGCTGAGTGCTTAAGCCTAGCAACAGCACGGCAAAGCAGTGATGCAACAGACGGCACTGGTAGCTATCAATTTGTTGGCAATAACAAGGTTGGCCGAGTGCAGGTGGAGCTACTTGCTGACCCTTGGCTGCTGGCAGATATGGATGGTGATGGGAGTTACGATGACCGGCCGAATGCGTTGATCGGTTTTGGTACCTGGAACGGCCAAGCGCCAATTCTGTATAGACTGCCGACTTGGCGCTAGTTTTTGCGCCAAACAGGCCTTGGCTCGTTGCTAGGCTTTGCAAGCAACTGCCGCGCGAGAGCGGCATCAAAGTTATGTAGTTGTGCCAAGGCATCCTGCAGTGGCCGTTCTCCTTCGCTATCGCGGGCAACAATCATACGGGCAGAACCACTGGTAATAAGCCAATGCGGTTTGCCGGCAAACCAGGCAATCAGCACCTGTTCAAGCTGCGACCAGGCTAGCATCACTATTAAGCCGTCGGCCAACGTTTGCGTAATGTACTGCTGATCAAATGTGACTTTCACAAGCGCCTACATATCCAGTTCTTTTAGTTTGCGGGTAAGCGTATTACGCCCCCAACCCAGCAACTCAGCTGCTTCTGCTTTTCTGCCATTGGTGTGCTGTAGTGCTGTTTCAATCAAGATACGCTCCATACTGATCACAGCATGTTTCAGCACGCCAGTCTCGCCTTGCATGAGCGACTTTTGTGCCCATTGGCGCAAACTTTCAGCCCAATCATTGTTTTGTACTGGGCTAGCAGCGTTATCCTCTCTGAGCTCTGGCGGTAGATCGGTTGGCAGCACTTCCTGACCACTAGCCATCACCGTCAGCCATCGACAGGTATTTTCCAACTGGCGCACATTGCCAGGCCAAGGCAAGCGTTGCAATAAACTTAGCGTATCAGATCTAAGGGACTTCTGTTTTTCATCCAGTTCTTTGGCTGCAACAGCCAAAAAATGCTCCAACAGTTTGGGGATGTCTTCACGGCGTTCGCGCAGCGCAGGAATCTTAATGCGAATGACGTTTAGCCGGTGAAACAAGTCTTCACGGAAGCGGCCATCTCGCACCAAGCTTTCCAAATCTTGGTGTGTTGCGGCAATAATACGCACATCTACCTTGATCGGCGTAGTACCCCCTACTCGGTAAAACACCCCATCTGATAGTACACGTAGAAGGCGCGTTTGTGTTTCGGCGGGCATATCGCCAATTTCATCTAAAAACAATGTGCCCTGATTAGCTTGTTCAAAGCGGCCTTGCCGTTGCGCCGTCGCACCGGTAAACGCGCCTTTTTCATGACCAAATAGCTCACTTTCCATCAAATCTTTTGGAATCGCTGCCATGTTCAGCGCCACAAACGGCTGCTGTCGTCTTGGTGAGTGGCGATGTAGCGCCGCTGCCACAAGCTCCTTACCCGTACCAGATTCGCCGTTAATTAGTACCGTGATATTGGATTGCGATAACCGGCCAATCGCACGAAACACTTCCTGCATCGATGGCGCTTCGCCAATAATCTCCTTGGCTGGAGCAACTTCGGTTTGCTCTGGTACATCATTTTTCTTGGCGTGATCGAGCGCTCGCTGAATCAGCTCGGTGGCGTCGTTTAAATCAAATGGCTTTGGCAAGTATTCAAAAGCGCCACCTTGAAACGACTGTACGGCGCTGTCTAGGTCAGAATGCGCCGTCATAATAATTACCGGCAACTCGGCGTACTTTTGGTGGATGACCTCCATCAACTGCAGGCCATCCATACCAGACATGCGAACATCCGATAGCAACACATCGGGCTTATCGTAACTCAGCGCATCCAGTACCTCTTGCGCATTCTCGAACACTTGGCACTGCCAGCCTTGTTTTTGCAGCGCCCGGTCGAGTACCCAGCGAATCGAGTGATCGTCGTCGACAACCCATATACGTTGCATGATTAGCGAACCTCAATCGGTAAATAAAGTGTAAAGCGAGTCAATGGTCCATTGGCACATTCAATAATGCCCTGATGCTGTGCGGCAATATTCTGGGCAATCGACAAACCCAGACCAGTGCCCTCGGCGCGGCCACTGATCATTGGGAAAAAGATGTTTTCTACTAACTCTTCTGGAATGCCAGGGCCGTTATCTAGCACATCAACTTGTGCTACCAGTCGATGACGCACAGCCCCTATGGTGAACTGGCGCACCACTCTTGTGCGAAAGGTAATCACTGGCGCTTCTGTTTGCGCTTCGAGCAAAGCTTGCATGGCATTGCGGGCAATATTCAGTAGTGCTTGAATTAATTGCTCAGCGTCTGCCTGTACATCAGGCAAACTCGGGTCATAGTCTCGACTAAAACTAATGGCCCCACGGCTTTCGACCGTTAGCAGCTGGCGAACCCGTTCGAGCACCGAGTGCACATTGGTTGGCTGCAGGTTAAGCAGCGTATTACTGCCCAACATGCGATCCACTAGGTTGCGCAGCCGGTCCGCTTCGGCAATAACAATGTCGGTATATTCGTTTAGCTCGGGGCGGTCTAACTCAGCGGCTAACAGTTGTGCGGCACCCCGTATGCCGCCAAGTGGATTTTTCACTTCATGGGCAATGCCACGAATCAAGTGCCGACTCGTTGCTTGTTTGGCAAGCACTTCTTCTTCACGAGCAATGCGCAACAACCGATCCACCGAATGCAGCTCAAGCATCACGGTCTGTTGCTGATTTAACTGCAGTGGCGAAACTGAAATATCCACAACTAACACCTGATGGTTACGTAGTTGCAACTCAGTTTGCCTAAGCGTAATGCTGCGCTGCTCGTTTAACGCTTGCGAAATTAGGCGCTCTAACCGATGATCAAACTCGACCAAGGACGCGAATGGTTCACCTGCAGCACGGCTGCTGCTGATTGCAAACATAAGCTCACCGGCGCCGTTAATTCTCTGCACCATCAAGTGTTCATCGAGCACCAGCACGGCGCTCGTTAAGTGGTCGAACACTGCTTGCAATTCAGTTGACACGCCAGAACTCCTTAACTCAATCGTTCATGGCATGCAAAAACATTGCCAGCTTGTAACACCAGGTCACAAGCGGTTGTTTGGTGGATTAGCGAGCATGCCATGCACCATTATAGTGCATGGCATTTAAACACGCACTAATTTGGCGTTATATTGGAAAGATCGATTGTTGGCAGGCTTAACGCCGCCACTTCATTGATGGCCTCAGCAGAGATTGGCACCCCCCAGCGGCGAAAGTGTTCGCTTAGGTCAAAACCTGACACGCGCGACATAGTGGTAAACCAAATATCGAACTGGTGCTGGCGAGAGCCAGCAATCGCTTGCTGTTCTGCCTCGGGCAATTGGCGGATATAACGCATGGCATCAATGAAGTTTTGCCAACCTTGCGGTAAGCCATAGCGCATTTGCATTTGAAAGACGATTTTGCCCCACACGTCCGCGTCATCGAAGCTGCTCAACGGCAAGCGACCTTGCCAAGTAGCGTAGCGACCATCGTTCGCTAACCGGTCACCGGCACCAACCATGTCTTGCACATATAACGACCAAATATTGACCGATGATTCAGTACCATAAGCACTTGCAAACTGATTAAACGGTTGATAGTTGTGGCCAATTTCATGTGCCACCCCCCAGCTAAAGTCGCCCATGCGCTCCAAGTTCCAGCCAGGCACCACCATAATTGGGAATCCAGCATGCCCCCAGCCAACAGTGATTTGTCGGTCAACGACTAGTACTTGCTTGAGGTCGGGCCATTGATGCACGCCATTTTCAGCACGAGAAAAGCCCGTTAACCTTTTCGACAGCTCAGCAATTCGCTCATAGCGCTGCATCAATAACTGCGCATCACTCACTGAGCTAGCTAAATGACTCGGTACAACAATGCTCGCTTGTGGGCTTTCTAGCACCGCAATGGGTGCTGGAAACTGCTTCGCTTGGTGCCAGTCACTATTGCTGTGTTCATTAAGCATAAAATAAGGCTGGCGTACCCCGCCATCGACCTGAATGGCAACTTGGCGGTCAACGCTCAGGCGAGATTCGATGATGATACTACCACCATATTGCGAGCGGATAATGTTGTCGCCAAGCGCTAGCGGCTGTACCTGCGACACGGCACTTGGGCGCTTCATTTGGCCATCGGCTACAACATTGCCGCTGGTAGGCGCTAACACATCGGTTTTGGCATTAATGCGCACATATAAGCCTTCTACATCTTGTGGATCCAGGGTATTAACTCGAATCCTGATCACGCTGCCAGCTGGCGCATAACTGCGAGCAAAGGCCCATTGATACTGACTATGTTGCCAACCATAGTAGCGCCCACGATGGAAGTCGCGATCCATTACAAATCGAGCTCGCCCTTGTTGTGCATAACTTGGCACCTCCCCCCAGAAGCTCGGCAGGGTACTACGCCGATCAATGACCTGCTCAAACGGTGGTGCGAGCATATTGGCACCATGGCGAATGGTTTCGCTGGTCAGACCAGAGACATCAGTCAGCGAGATAGGATAAGTGACTTCACTGCCTAATGCCTGTACATCAGCTAACGCCTGATTAAAGCTTCGCCACTGCTGGTTCGTGCCACCGTGCGAGCTATAGCTAATGACTTCACCCGTTGAACGATTAACATCCCAGGCTTGGCCACTTGTTGAGTTCAAAATTTGCTTGTTTTGCCAAGTAAACCTTTGATTAGTACCACCATCACAAGCCTGCAAGGTTAACGGCTGCCAAGATTTATGCTCAACGCATAAACCGGCGACTGTAATCTGCTCGCCTTGCCATTTTAGTTGTTGCGCCTTATCTCCATTGCAGCTAGCGAGCTTGCCGATGCTACCAACCGATGCCTCGGCAAAGGTAACACACTGGTCAGGGGCAAACGCCGAGGCGATAAAATCGTAAGCCGTTGCTGTGACAGATTGAGTGACATACTTCGCTTGAAGATCATCTTGGTAACTGAGCCACTGCCATTGCGATACCTTGGAGACACTTGTGGCAACTGGTGTTGCTGTTGGCGTTGCTGTCGGTGTTGCTGTTGGCGTCACAGTTTGTGTCGAAGTCGGTGTTGCTGTTGGCGTCACAGTTTGTGTCGAAGTCGGTGTCGAAGTCGGTGTCGAAGTCGGTGTTGCAGTCGGTGTCGAAGTTGGTGTCGAAGTCGGTGTCGAAGTCGGTGTTGCAGTCGGTGTCGAAGTCGGTGTTGCAGTCGGTGTTGCAGTCGGTGTTGCAGTCGGTGTTGCAGTCGGTGTTGCAGTCGGTGTTGCTGTTGGCGTCACAATTTGTGTCGAAGTCGGTGTCGAAGTCGGTGTCGAAGTCGGTGTTGCAGTCGGTGTTGCAGTCGGTGTTGCAGTCGGTGTTGCAGTCGGTGTTGCAGTCGGTGTCGAAGTTGGCGTCGTAGTCGCTAATGGCAGCGATGTAGGCGTCAATGAAACAATAGGCGTCGCTGTGCCTGAAGGCAGCAGCCCATCATTCGGCACTTCAATAATGGTGACCGGCGAGCAAGCAGCGAACACAAGCGCTAAAGCAGCTGGCGATAAACGAACAAGATTCACGTGACTCATAAACTACAGCGTCCCAATAGATTCTATCATTATTCAATTATCAACAGACAGACCCAATAAAACCGATGACTACTGCGCAAAACTACGTTTGCCAACATTATCCAACAAAGCAGAAACAACGCACTCAAGCGACTGACAATCTTTGCCGCGCAATACCAGTGCCCATTGAAACCAATCAATACAACGTTACGTTTGGTTGACGAGGCAAAGCTGCGTATAATCCGCCCATCACTTACTGCGTTAGCCAAAGGTACTGAATTATGTCTCGCACCGCGACAGTAGAACGCAACACGTCGGAAACCAAAATCCGTGTCTCGATCAATTTAGATGGTACTGGCGCTGCCAAGTTCGACACTGGCATGCCATTTCTTGAGCACATGCTGGATCAAATCGCTCGCCATGGCCTTATTGATTTAGACATCTACTGTGACGGAGACAATCATATTGATGACCACCACAGTGCTGAAGACATTGGGATTGCACTAGGGCAAGCCTTTGCGCAAGCCGTTGGCGACAAAAAAGGCATCACACGTTATGGTCATGCTTATGTGCCACTCGATGAGGCATTATCGCGTGTGGTCATCGACTTTTCCGGTCGCCCAGGTTTGATTTATAACGTTGAGCTGACGCGCGCAACGCTTGGGCGCTTTGATACCCAGCTGTTTCAAGAGTTCTTCCATGGCTTTGTTAACCATGCTTTGGTGTCGATGCATATCGACAATATTCGCGGCAAAAATGCGCACCACCAAATAGAGACCGTGTTTAAAGCCTTCGGGCGCGCGTTGCGTATGGCATTAACGCCAGATGCGCGCATGGCCGATATCATTCCGTCAACAAAAGGCACTCTGTAATGCAGCGAATTGCCATCATTGATTACGGCATGGGCAACTTGCACTCGGCAGCAAAAGCGCTTGAGCATGTTGCGCCAAATGACGAAGTAATTGTAACCAGCGACGCTGTAATGATTGGCGCAGCCGACCGTGTTGTACTGCCGGGTGTTGGTGCCATTCGCGATTGTGTTGGCGAAATGCGCCAACAAGGCGTTGATAAAATCGTTAGCCAATTAGTAGAGCAAGGCACACCACTGTTAGGCATTTGTGTTGGCATGCAAGCCATGCTGCAGCATTCCCAAGAAAACGGAGGTGTTGACGCACTTGGTATATTCAACGGTGAAATCCAGCGTTTAAAAGGCGGTTTAGACGAAAGCGGCAACCCGTTAAAAATCCCACATATGGGGTGGAACCAAGTGGCCCAGGCTGAACACCCTATCTGGCACAATATCGACAACCACAGCCGGTTCTATTTTGTTCATAGTTTTGCGGCTCAGCCTAACTTGCCAATTAGCATTGGCCACTGCACCTATGGTGAAACTTTCACTGCTGCCATTGCACATAAGAACATTGTGGCAACCCAGTTTCACCCTGAAAAAAGCCATACAGCAGGTTTGCAACTACTTGCTAACTTTGTTACTTGGCAACCGGAGGCTTAATTATGGGACTAGCCAAACGAATCATTCCTTGCCTTGATGTAGAAGACGGGCGAGTGGTAAAAGGCGTTCAGTTTGTCGACATTCGCGATGCTGGCGATCCAGTAGAGGTTGCTAAGCGCTATAACGATGCTGGTGCCGATGAAATTACCTTTTTGGACATTACCGCCAGCCACCAAGAACGCGATACCACCATTGAAACAGTGCGCCGCATGGCTGCCGAGGTATTTATTCCGTTAACCGTTGGTGGTGGTGTTCGCACTTGTGAAGACATTCGCAACCTACTAAATGCTGGCGCCGATAAAGTATCGATTAACTCAGCCGCAGTATTTAATCCTGAATTTGTTGGCGAAGCGGCCGATCGGTTTGGCAGCCAATGCATTGTGGTTGCCATCGACGCCAAACAAGTAGCAGACAACAAATGGGAAATATTTACCCACGGTGGGCGCAAACCAACGGGCATCGATGCGGTTGAGTGGGCGGTAAAAATGCAAGGCTTGGGAGCCGGGGAAATATTGCTAACGTCAATGGATCAAGACGGCGTGAAAAACGGGTTTGATATTGCGCTAACGCGCGCCGTATCGAATGCCGTTAGCATTCCGGTAATTGCCTCAGGTGGCGTGGGCAATCTACAACACTTGGCCGATGGCGTACTAGAAGGCCATGCCGACGCCGTGCTAGCTGCCAGTATCTTTCACTTTGGCGAGTACAGCGTTAGCGAAGCAAAAGCACATATGGCCGCTTGTGGCATAGAAATGCGCCTTTAGGCGCTATCTAGGAATCTGTTTAAGCCTACGCTCGACTACTTCATCGTGGTCGAGCAAGCCACCACGCGACAAACAGATCGTTTGATCGTTTTGCATCCAGCGGCTGTACATGATGGCCGAAATCTCGGCCGAGCGGCGCTTGCCCTCAGGCATCTGACTGACTAACTCGTGCACAGCAGCTAGGCGCTTGTCTTGCCGAGCGCGATACTCGCCATAAAATGTGCCCGCCGATAGGCTGGCCGTATTGACGCTAAATGTAGCAGCAAACCTTAGGGCTGACGTCAGTGGAATCCGCGAATGTGATTCAATACTTTCGTAAGCCGCGTACGCTTGCGATGACATGCCCATGCATTCCGCGACATAATGCTGGCTATAGCCATGATTTGCGCGGAACACTCTTAGATTTTGGGCAATATTTTGATAGTATTTCTCTTCAAAGTTATCGAACACTTTCGCTAGGTCGATCACTTCATAGCTAGGCGACTCTTCATAATTACAACTAAGCTCAGCAGAAGCGGCAATTACTTTTAGCCAAGCAGTAAACATAGACGGATTAAGGTGCCCAATTACAAACGCAAATGGGCGTAACGTGGTAACCGGCTCTATGTTTGGTACTAGGCTGGCATAAGGCGTATTGAGTAACAGCACATAAATATTATTACCGGTGAGCAACGACCATTTAGCGGTTGTGTGCAACCGAGGGATTTCCGTCCCGTTTTCGAATTTTTTATATTGCGACAGAGAGAGATCAAGCAAGTCTGCCATTCGCCGTTGTGAACGCGCGTGCTGTTTGCGAACAGCAATAAAGTTTGCGCTCACCGCTTGGTGGATATCAGCCTCTAAATTTGAGAAGTCAAGTGCTTGATCAGGGTTAGGCATGGGGTCGCTCCATCGTAGAGCCGTAAACTTTACCTAACAATGTTCATTTTTCAATATCTCTGAGTTGAACCAAGTCACTTAACCACTATTTCGTTGCAATTTATGACCAAAATTTAATATTTCAATTACTTTTCGCTTTAGGAGTTTTTATGGAGCAACCAAAAATAGTCATCGTTGGCGGAGGTGCTGGTGGTCTTGAGTTGGCAACCCAGTTGGGTAAAAAGTATGCCAAAAAAGGCAAAGCCCAGGTAACACTAATCGACCGCAACCCTACGCATTTATGGAAGCCACTGCTACACGAAGTCGCGACGGGTGTAATGGACTCTAATATCGACGATATTTCATACCGCGCAGTGGCCCGCTCGACTGGCTTTGACTTTGTGCTTGGCAATATGGCTGGGCTTGATCGAAGCGCTCGCAAAATCAAGTTGGCTGCTTACCATGATTCTGACAACGAGCTCATTATGCCTGAGCGAGAGGTGGATTATGACTACCTAGTGCTGGCAATGGGGTCGGTCACCAATGACTTTGGTACACCGGGCGTTGCCGAGCACTGCATTTTCTTAGATAGCCCATCACAGGCACAACGTTTTCACCAAAGCTTCTTAAACATGTTGATGCGCCTAAACTCACGCCCAGAGCAGTTCAAAGATGGCAAAGCAAACATACTTATCGTAGGTGGTGGTGCCACTGGTGTAGAGCTCTCAGCTGAACTGGTAAGCGCCGCCGAAACCGTAAAGCAATATGGCTTTAAGGAAGTTAACGCTAGCAAGATCAATATCTCACTGCTCGAAGCTGGGCCAAGACTTTTGCCAGCCCTACCCGAGAGAATATCTTATGCCGCTGCCCGTGAACTCAGCGAGATTGGCGTGACAGTACGCACTGGCAATATGGTTACTTCTGCCGAAGCCAACACCTTAAACACCAAAGAAGGTGAAGCGCTACATGGCGATTTAATCGTTTGGGCAGCAGGGGTGCGTGGGCCAGATCTAATGCATCATCTTGATGGCCTAAGCTTGCAGCGCACCGGTCAGCTAACCATTCACGACACCTTGCAGAGTGTGGATGATGAACGAATTTTTGCCATCGGCGACTGTGCAGCTTGCCCTCAAGGTGACAAGTTTGTACCACCACGTGCCCAGAGTGCCCACCAGCAAGCTTCGCACTTGTTGAAAAACTTCAAGCGTCTGTTTGCCAATCAGCCATTAAAACCATTTGTTTTTGTCGATCGTGGATCACTGGTCAGCTTGTCGCAGTATTCCGCTGTGGGCACGCTAATGGGTAACCTTTCTAGTGGCTCATTGCGAGTTGAAGGCAGAATTGCTCGCCTAATGTATGTGTCACTGTATCGCATGCATCAGATTGCCATTTATGGTTTGCTGAAGACTGGCTTAATCGCCATTACCGACCGCATCCATAGAGTGATTCGCCCAAGGCTAAAATTGCACTAATCTAATAGGCAAGCCAAATGGCTTGCCTTTTTTATTTGATGAGGGAATAAGCATGCAGTGTCATGAAGTGGATTACGAAATCATCGGCGAATCAATGCAGATGGTTGAAGTGGAGCTAGACCCGGGCGAGAAGGTTATTGCCGAGGCTGGTGCGATGAACTACATGGAAGACGACATTAGCTTTGAAGCCAAAATGGGTGATGGTTCAGAAGTGAATGAAGGCTTCATGGGCAAGCTGATGGGCGCAGGCAAACGCGCCTTGATGGGTGAGTCGATCTTTATGACGCACTTTACCCACAATGGCCAAACAGGTAAGCGTCGCGTATGTTTTGCCGCGCCTTACCCAGGCACCATTCTCCCATTGGATATGTCAGCCATTGGCGGCGGTATCACCTGTCAAAAGGATGCATTTCTTTGTGCTGCATATGGCACGAAAGTCAGCATTACCCTAAACCGCAAAATTGGCAGTGGTTTTTTTGGTGGTGAAGGCTTTATTTTGCAACGTTTAGAAGGCGATGGCCGAGCGTTTTTACACGCCGGCGGCACCATTGTCGAGCGCACACTGCAGGCAGGTGAAACACTGCGCGTTGACACAGGTTGTTTGGTGGCCTTTACCGATGGCGTAGACTACAACATTGAGATGCAGAAAAGCCTTCGCAGCGCATTTTTTGGTGGTGAAGGTTTATTCTTAGTCACCTTACGCGGCCCTGGCAAAGTATGGCTGCAAAGCCTGCCATTCTCACGCTTAGCTGACCGTATTATTAAAAGCGCTCCAAGTGCTGGCGGCTCAAGCAAGGGGGAAGGCTCGGTGTTAGGTGGACTTGGCCGAATTATTGACGGAAATTAATTGCAGTAACTTATTGGAGAATTTATGCAACTTGCAGATTGCGCAGAACTAGTTCGACAACGCTATGCTGAAATTGGCAGCGGTGATTTGGGCTATATTCCGGATGCAAAAAGCGCTGCCGTGAAAGCACTCAATGCTATCGTATTAGCACCCAACACCAGTGATGAACTGCGTGAACAAGCCGCTTATGCTGCGGCCAACTTGTTGATGAGCGACTAAATGATGCTGGCAAACTACCAAACCATGGACATCAACCTATTGTTTAGCTTGGTGAATCAGCAATTACGCGACCAGTTTTCGTCACTAGAAAAGCTTTGTGCTTATCATGATATTGAGCAAGCAGTACTCGAGGCGCGTTTACACAGTGCAGGGTTTGACTACTTGCCAGAAGCTAATCAGTTTCGCTAGCCAAACACAGGGCGCGCCTGCGCCCTAACACGTCATGACTTTTTAATACCAATAGCGCTGCCTAAAGTGTCACTCTTTGACACTAATTTCTGCCGGCAACAGCCCCCAAAAATACAATCTAAAAACATGTGAACAGTGATCATTCAGATTACTGTCGAGATCGAATACATAGTGTCATTTTGTTGAACAATCCCCAAACCTAGAACAGCGTTCAAGTCGTTTTTGTTTATCTATTCGGTGCAACTTCCTAACACTTGGTACACAACATGCACTCCAATACACGGTTATTATGTGAACCATGCACGCAAATTAAGAGATACAGATCACGTGCTAGGAGGCAAAATGAATACGCAACACTTACACAAAGAAACAGGCCTAACCTTGGTTGAAATCATGATCACCCTATCGGTCATGGCAATTTTGGCGGCTATTTCAGCACCAAGTTTCAATAGCGTATTGGCATCTACGCAGCAGGTCAGCGTGCGTGACCACGTGATCAACTCATTAGCGATTGCCAGATCAGAGGCCGTTACCCGTGGCACCAGCATATTCGTATGTCCAAAGTCGGAAACCAGCTACCAGTGTGCAACCGATTCCACTACTGATACCAGCTGGCAACATGGCTGGGTTGTGTTCGTGGATAGTGACGCCAACGGGACTGCCTCGGACAACGAAGTCCTACAAGCATTTGACGCCCCTAACAGCAACATCGACTTCAAATTCGCTGGTGGCAAAATTCAGTTCGACCATCAAGGCCGCTTAGCCAGCAGCCACGTTGGCCGACCTATTTTCCTATTAAGTTCTACCGATACATCTCGCACTAACGCACTAGAAGTTCGACCAACTGGCCGGGTGCGCATCTGTGACGATTGGCAAAGTGAGAACGGCGTATGCGTGCGCAACAGCTAGGTAGTGGACTTATCGAGGTAATGGTTGCCCTAGTGATCCTTTCGATTGGGTCACTAGGGATGATTTCTATGCAACTAAGTGCCCTGCAGCAAAGCAACAACGCCTACTTGCGCACGCAAGCCACGATTAAAGGCACAGATATTCTTGATCGAATTCGCTCAAACCCAGAAGCAATGACTGGGTATTTGGTGAGTTCTGGCAGCGAAAACACCGCTTGCTGGAACTGGCAAGGGGATGCCACCGGCTGCTCGGCAGCAAACTTAGCCGCAGCCGACCTGCATGATTGGCAAACCGCCTTGGCTGCCATTCTACCTTCCGGCGCTGGACGGGTTTGCCGCTCTGACCTAACAGATGACTTACCTGGGCAGCCAGATTGTGAGGCTGCCAATAGCAACCATCCCATAGTTGCTTACATTTGGTGGCAAAGTAGCCGAGACGCTAACGCCACGCCAGAAATGTTAACCATGAGTGCGGAGATTCAATGATGCGCCGCCAAGCAGGTATCTCGTTAGTGGAACTAATGATCGCTATGGTCATTGGCTTAATCATAATCGGGGCTGCCATTGGCGCCTTTTTATCAAGCCGACAAAGTTACTCGGTGCAGTCTGAACTCATTCGTTTGCAAGACAACGCTCGATTCGCCATCGATACGATGCAGCAGTCGTTGCGCCAAACTGGCTTCCTTGGCTGCAATGGCGCCGTGACACCTGGCAACACCGTCATCAATGATGGCAGCTTGAGCCCTTTTTTATCCGAGCAAACCATTCTAAGTGGCGGCAACAACATTGCAGCGGCAACCAGCTTTGGCCTACCTTTAATCGCCAATCAAGATTGGGTGATGGTGAGCTACGCCGATGTTAGTGAACAATGCGTGGTCGACAGCCACGACGTAACCAACGCACAAGTCAGTTGCCAAGCTACTAACCCCTTTGTGCAGGGGCAGCTACTACTGGCTACCGACTGCAAACAGAGCATTATCTTTCAACAAAGCAATGCAGTGAACACCAGCAACCCTGCCGCAGCAACCGCTCGCTTGCTAGAACATAAAAACGACACGGCAGCCAAACCCGGCAACTGTACACAAGGGCTAGGCAATCCAGTTAGCTGCACGGTCGCTGGCAATCGCTACGAGCTTGCGCGTGGCAGTATCATTATGGCGCTGCAACGGTCTCGCTTTGTTGTCGCGAACAACGATTTTAATATTCCAACCCTCTATCAGCAGGAACTAACAACCAACGCGGGCGAACTAAGCGTTAACAACATAGAGCTAGTTGAGGGTGTTGAGCGCATGCAGTTGCTATTTGGCTTGGATCTCAATGGTGATGGCAGCCAACTGGCCTACCTACCGATCAACCAGATTGATACGGCTGATTACGATGACATTGTTGGCGTAAGAGTTTCTTTGTTATTGCGCAGCGAGCAAGCAAACCTTGGCGATCAGACTAGCCTGACCTTCGCTAACGAAACACTTAGTTTCAATGACGGCAGACTGCGCCGAGTATATACCGCCCACATCGCATTGAGGAATCGCCTATGAAAACGCAACAGGGTGCCACACTCATTATTAGCTTAATTATTCTGCTGGTGCTGGCATTAATTAGCGTGGCCGGCATTCGTGCAGTGGTATTAGAAGAGCGCATGGTGGGGAATCAGCGCGATGTGCAGTTAGCATTTCAGGCCGCCGAAGCCGCACTTGAGCATGCTGAGCAAACCGTAAAAAGCTTCAGTACAACCCCATTAGCCAGTGATTACGACTGGCTATATAACCGCCAAGATGCCACGCCATTGTGGCAACAAGTTAATTGGCAAGACCCAGACGCCGTAGCGGACTATGGAGGGCCGGCATTAGGCCAATTATCGCAACAACCAAAGCATGTAGCTGAGCTGCTGATGACGGTATCGGCGAATGATAGTTTAGAAGTGGGCGCTGTCGACGATAGTCAGCAGCTCTATCGCATTACGACAAGGGCCACCGGCCAGTCCGATAACGCTGTGGTCATTATTCAGTCTATATATCGCCAATGAGGGACATCATGAAACCAATAATAACGATTGCCATTCCCTTAGCCTTAGTTAGTACACCGGCCTTGGCAGATATGGCGCAAGAACCGCTTTTTTTAGGGTCGGCAGTAAAGCCAAACATTTTCTTTTTGGTTGACGACTCAGGCAGTATGGACTGGGAAATTCTAAAGAGTGATGGCGCCCTCGCTGTTCCAAGCTACAGCGGATATGCCAATAGCGGTAGTTTTGATCGCACGCCAACACCTTCAGACACCAGAGAAGCGCTGGAATCCTGCGCCGGTTACAACGTGCTGTATTACGACCCAACAAAAACCTATGAGCCTTGGGCAGGGGTGGATAAAAATGGCCAGCCCTATGCCAATCAAGTCATCACAGGGGCACGTAACAACCCTTACGACCCAGATGAAGGCGTCACCAACTTAACTCAACACGATGGTTCACAAGGTGTGCCCGGTTATTTTGTTTGGACCGATGACGGCGACGGTGTATTTGAACGTGGTGAGTGTCCAGAACCTGGGCGGGCTGGTTATGATCATAAAGCTGATTTTGTCACCACCACGTCAGTCTATGGCTCATCGAACATTATGAGCGCCATGGAGATGCAAAACTTTGCCAACTGGTTTACCTATTACCGCAAGCGTGAATATGTTGCGAAAGCGGCACTATTAAAAATTATCGCTGAATCGGATGCACGCTTAGGGCTAGCCACCTTGCACCGCAACAGCAGCGTTGGTTATCCAGTACAGGATATGACCATTGATAATCACAGAGCCGAGTTAATGGCGCAGGTTGCCAGCATTAGTTCCAACGGCGGCACGCCACTGCGCACCCGTCTGAACTGGGTTGGTCAGTACTTTGAAGATCGACGCCCTAGCAACTTATTCGGTCGCAGTGTCGGCACACCGATACTATCAGAAGACCTAGGTGGCACCTGTCAGCAGAACTTTTCGGTGGTGATGTCGGATGGCTATTGGAATGGTTCTAGCCCAGGCATTGGCAACGCCGACAGCGGCACTAGCGGTGATAACTACAAGACACGCTTTGATGGCGGCTCATATGCCGACCTTTATAGTAATACGCTTGCAGACGTTGCCATGCATTATTACGAGCGCGACCTAGCACCAAACTTAGCCAACAATGTGCCTGTTAACCCAGCGGATGATAATAGTGCCCAACACCTTGTTACCTATACGGTGGCGTTTGGTGTCAATGGCACTCTGGATATTTCACCACAGGATCCATCTGCCTCATTTAACTGGCCTCAGCCAGTGGCTAACGAGCAAAGCACTATTGACGACCTGCGCCACGCAGCTTGGAATGGCCGCGGAGAGTTTCTTAACGCATCCGATCCAAGCGCACTATCGGATGCATTTTCACGCACCATCGCCAGCATTGAAGGTAGAGTCTCCAGTTCCGCCTCGGTAGCGGCGAACACCACCCAATTGTCTACCAATAGCCGCTTATTCCAAGCTCGCTTTGATAGCAGCAACTGGAGTGGCCAGTTACTTGCTTACCCTGTCAATCAGTTCACCGGTAAACCTGAAGACGCCATTTGGGATGCCGCTGAAAGAATGCCACAATGGGATGAGCGCACTGTAGTAACGAGCCATAACAACAATGGCATCCGCTTTAGCTGGTCACAATTAACCGACGCGCAGCGTTTATCCCTCAACGTTAACCCCGTTAGCGGTAATTATGATGGTCAAGGTGAGAGCCGCCTTCGCTACTTGCTTGGCGATGCCACCTTTGAAGGGTCACGCTACCCTACGCGCAAGCCTAATGGTGCTCAGGGTAACCTTGGCGACATCGTGCACTCAAACCCGTTCTATATCGCACCGTCTGCCCAATTTGGCTACCAGCAACTGACTGGTGAAGGCGCAAGTTACGCGAGCTATGTGGCGAACAAGCGTGCGGGATCAGAACCGGCAATGATCTATGTGGGCGCCAACGATGGCATGTTGCATGCCTTTAACGCCAGTGGCACGGAAGAGAACTGTACACTAGGCACAGGCGGTTGCGCAGGTGAAGAGCTATTTGCCTTCATTCCTAAAGCCGTATTTGGGCAACTGAATGCATTAACTCAAATAAATGGTCGCCACCGCTATTTTGTTGACGGCAGCCCAGTTGTCAGCGATGCCTATGTCTCCGGCAGCTGGCGCACGGCATTGGTGGGCACACTGGGTGCAGGCGGCAAAGGACTTTTCGCTTTAGATGTTAGTGAGCCAAGCAAATTTGGCACAAGCGACGTGTTTTGGGACTTATCTGCCGCCGATTTCAGCCAAGATACTAGTGGCCGCAGTGACTTAGGCTATATTCTTGGTGAAGCCACCATAGTGCGCTTAGCCAACGGTAAGTTCGCAGCGATCACCGGCAATGGTGTTAATAGCGACTCAGGCCGCGCACTGCTTTATATCATTCCACTTGATGATCCAAGCAAGATGATCACTATAGATACTGGTGTTGGCAGCACAACTGCACCAAACGGTCTATCGTCACCACTTGCCATTGATACCAATGGTGACCGAATCGCCGACACCGTTTATGCCGGTGACTTACGAGGTCACATGTGGGAATTTGACCTATCGGCCTCTAGCACAGATGAATGGGTAGTCGCTAATGGTGGCAATGCCTTGTTTAGAGCATGTCGCAATAACAACTGCAACAGCCCACAGCCGATCACTTCGAAACCGCAGGCGGTGCGCCATAACGGTGGCATCATGGTGGTATTTGGCACCGGCAAGTATTACGAAAACAACGACAGTCAGGTTGATGCCAATGACTATCACAGTTTTTATGCCATTTATGATGATGGCAATGCGGTGGCTGGGCGCAACAACCTACTAGAACAGCGCATTATTGCTGAGCTCGCCAGCAGTGAAGGGCGCAATGCACGCGTTACAACAAGTTCAACGTTAGACCTAGCCGTTCATGACGGCTGGTATATTGATTTCCGCCAACCTAGTTCACCCGGCGAGCGAATTGTCGTGGAACCCGTGGTTCGCTTTAACCGAGTGATCTTCCCTACCCTTGTGCCGAACAATAATCCTTGTGCCTTTGGCGGCACCAGCTGGTTAATGGAGCTAGATATTCGCAGCGGCAGCCGCTTACCTGAGTCAGTTCTCGACACCAACCAAGATGGTGTGGTGAACGACGATGATCGGGTTGTTATCAACGAGGGGCAAGATGATGAAGCGCCTGTCGTCGCCTCGGGCGTTCAGTCACAGAACAACATTATCGGCCGCCCAGCCATTATTGCCGACGATACACA
This sequence comes from Salinibius halmophilus, assembly GCF_003577475.1. Classification (GTDB taxonomy): domain Bacteria; phylum Pseudomonadota; class Gammaproteobacteria; order Pseudomonadales; family Natronospirillaceae; genus Salinibius; species Salinibius halmophilus. Next base: position 123,973 of record NZ_QPEP01000011.1, on the reverse strand, counting down.
AGAATATAAACAGTTCTCGGGCAGCACTGGCAATATTGAAACCATTGCCGAGGACTCAGAAGCCAAGTTCGGCCGCCAATCCTGGATACAACTGAGGTAATTGAATGAAGCAACAGGGCTTTAGTTTGATTGAATTAATGATAGTGGTCGCCATTATTGGCATTTTATCGGCCATAGCGTTACCTGCATATAGCAGCTATATCGAGCGTACACACCGCAGTATTGCCGGTGCAACCTTGCACGAACTAGCTAACTTTATGGAGCGTTATTACACCGCTAACGGGCGCTATGTCGACAGTGGTGGCACGGCACCGAGCTTACCATATGCCCAATCACCAAGTGATAGCTCAGCTGTGTATTCCGTCGCCCTGACCGCCTCGGCTAGCACTTACACACTTACCGCAACACCGATTAGCGGTGGGCGAATGGATGGCGATACCTGTGGTGCATTAAGCTTGCAAGCCAATGGGGTGAAGTCGGTCAGTGGTAGTGCAAGTGTGGCAGAATGCTGGCGTTAGCCAGCATTCTGCAGGTATGTAGCTTGAGTGGCACTTATTGACCAATGCGCTCATACATTTGATACGTTTTATAACCACCGGCCAGGTTGCGCACTTTAAAGCCATGCTGCTGTAGCAAGCGATAGGCCACATAGCCACGCAAACCAACTGCGCAGAACACGACAATGGTGCGATCTTTTGGTAGCTCATCCAAACGATTACGCAGCTCATGCAAAGGAATGTTCTTCGCTTCTTCAATGGTGCCAAGCACACCAATTTCCGCTGGGTTGCGCACATCCACAAGATAAGCATCTTCTGTACAATCCGGTACATTACTGCCATGACACAACTCAAGGTCACCACGAACAACGTTTGCCGCAACAAATCCAGCTTGGTTGATCACGTCTTTGGCTGAGCCAAACGGTGGTGCGTAGCAGAGCTCTTGCTCTTCTAGGTCGAATACCGACAAACCAGCTCGAATGGCCACAGCCATCACATCGATACGCTTGTCCACACCTTTAGCACCAATCGCCTGTGCGCCATACAGTTTGCCATCTTCAGGGTTGAACAATAGTTTTAGCGATACAGGCGTTGCGCCTGGGTAATAACCAGCGTGATCCTGTGGGTGTACATATACTTTTTCGAACGGCAAACCTAGCTTCTTCAACTGCTTCTCATTGGCACCCGTATTGGCTGCCGTAAGATCGAACACCTTACAAATTGATGTGCCTTGCGTATGTTTGTACTCACTATCACGACCAAAAATAACTTCCGCGGCAATACGGCCTTGGCGGTTGGCAGGGCCCGCTAATGGAATCAATACCGGCTGCTGAGTAACAAAGTCGGTCACCTCGATGGCATCCCCAACAGCATAGATATCTGCCACGGAACTTTTCATCTGGGCGTCTACTTTAATGCCGCCAGTCGTGCCAATTTCCAAACCCGCCATCTGCGCTAGCTTGGTTTCTGGGCGAACCCCTATGGCCATAATCACCATGTCGGTTTGCATGGTTTCGCCGTTTTGCAGCGTAAGGGTGAGCCCTTCACCGTTAGGTTCAATTTTCGCCAAGGCATTGCTAAGCTTTAACCGCACACCATTGCGGCGCATTTCTTGATGAAGCGGCGTGGCCATTTCTGGGTCTACTGATGCCATAATTTGTGGCAGCATTTCTACCATAGTGGTTTCAATACCACGATGAATCAAGGCTTCGGCCATCTCGATGCCAATGTAGCCCCCGCCTACCACCACCGCCGACTTTGGTGCTTCAATATTGATCTGGCGAATGATGCGATCCATATCTGGAATATTACGCAGAGTAAAAACAGCGTCACTGTCGATACCAGGAATAGGTGGGCGAATTGGGCTAGCACCTGGCGATAGAATTAGGGCGTCATAGGTTTCTTGGTACTCGTTGCCCGTTGCCAAATCTCGTGCGGTCACGGTTTTGGCCGCACCATCAATGTTAATGACTTCCGTTCGAATACGAATATCCAGCTCAAAACGTGCTTTCATCGACTCAGGCGTTTGCACTAGCAGTTTGCTTCGCTCAGCAATTTCGCCACCAATGTGATAAGGCAAGCCACAGTTAGCAAATGAAATAAAACTATCTCGCTCGAATACAATGATTTCGGCGTTTTCGTCTAACCGGCGTGCACGCGCTGCCGCTGATGCGCCACCAGCAACCCCACCTATGATGACAATTTTCTTGCTCATAAACTCTCTCCCAAGCTATAAATATTTTGGTTATAACCTTATAACCAAAACCAAATTCCTGCACTGACCTGTGTCATTTGCAGGGCGTGCGTCTTTTGTCGATTGCCCACTACCAAGCCTTAAGCACAGTTACGACTACTCGTCTAAGCTTATAGCGTAGCTAGTTTTTGTGAGACGATATGACTCATCGCTTGGCGCTTGCCGCCTTTGTTTTCAGCTCGATTTTTGCCGCCTTTATGCTGTGGTATTTACCTATGCATAGCTACTGGCTGGTGCCTACTGCGATCGTCCTATTACTACTGTTGATCTTTGCCAGCGTCTGGGCGAATAACACCAACAAGGTGGCACAACTACCTAGGCAAAACCCATTGCCTGTATTAGTAGTAAAAGCTGATGGCAACCTGATTTTTGCTAACCCTAGTGCGAACATGCTTGCGTGTAGATTGTTTGGAGAAGAAGCAAGCGCGGCAGACTTATTGCCCAGTGCTTTGCTAACAAGCATTCGCAATGGCAATATCCCAACTACCAGCCCTATTTTTCAAATTGACCAGTACTGGTATCGATTTTTACTGGCGCAAAGCGACACCAAAGAATGTTTTTGTTACTTAGAAGATGTAACGGAAAGTGAAGAGCGCCGCCTCAAACTTGAGTATATGGCTTATCATGATCCGGTTACTAACCTAGGGAACAGAGCCATGCTGCTGGAAAAAATAGAGCAGCTAGCCGACGAAGACCATTATTTAACACTCGTACTCGTTGCCATAGAGAGTTTAGATGAAGCCGCTAGTGTGCAAGGGTTACCAGCAACCGAGCACTACTTAACAATACTAGCGGAAAATTTAGCTCGTATCTTTAGTTCGGTTATCAAGAACATAGAAGTCACCACCGTAAGGTTTAACGGCTATGAGTTCGGGGCATTGTTTCCTTGTGAGTTGTCGGATGCGCAAAAGCATTTGATAGAGGAACAACTTATTGCTTTGTTAGGGCGTCCGCAATCCATTGCTAACCGAGACTATTGGCTGAACTACTACATTGGTATGGCGGGCACCAACCCAAAAAATGCCGAGCACCTACCAAGACGTGCTCATGTAGCACTCTATAGTGGGCGAGCGAACGATCAACGGTTCCAGTGTTACGATGTTCATCTAGAGCAGTTGATAGCTGAGCGAGCAAGGCTTGAGCAAGCGCTTAGCCAAGCAATAACAAACAATGAGCTAGCACTGCATTATCAGGCCCAAATTAGCATCAATGATAATCACCTAGTTGGCTTTGAGTCGTTAATGCGCTGGCAACATGAGGGTAAAATGGTTTCTCCAGGCATTTTTATCCCCATTGCCGAGCGCCATGGTTTAATTCGTGAGCTGGGTGAATGGGCAATTGATGAAACCTGCCGTACGTTGGCTAAATGGTTGCAAGAAGGCCATCAAACAATGATCGCAGTGAATGTATCGGCGCAACAGTTTATCGACCCCAACTTTGCCCGTATTGTTCGCCAAGCCATTAGTAAATATCAAGTGCCACCAAGCTGCTTGCAACTAGAAATCACTGAGAGCTTATTAATGGAAGACGAGCAGCAATCACTGCGGTTAATGCGAGAACTGAAAGCACTTGGCGTATCACTTGCCATTGACGATTTTGGCACTGGTTATTCCAGTTTTGCCTATTTAAGTCGCTTTCCAGTCGACAAGCTAAAAATCGACCGCTCCTTTATTCTGGGCTTGAGCAAAGGGCCAAAAGACGAAGCCATCGTTGCAGCCATGTTAGACGTAGGGGAAAAACTAGGCATGCAAGTGATTGCTGAGGGGGTGGAGCATGATCATGAAATCAGCAAACTGAAGCGCCTAAACTGCCAGCTGGTACAGGGGTTTTACTTCAGTAAACCCTTGCCAAGTGAACAAGCCATCAAGTTATTTGACGAATATTGAATGCGCTGCCTGTACGATGATCCCATGCCGCGCAGCCAAGGCAAAATGATCATGATCGTAACCGCCGCCAATCACGGTAGACACGGGTATTTGAAGTGCTTGGCAAGCTTCCAGCACCATACAGTCTCGCTTCATAATGCCTGCCAACGAGAGGTTTAACTTACCCAAACGATCACCTTGATACACATCCACCCCAGCATCATAAATCACCACATCGGGGTCAACATCAAATAGTACATTGGCCAGCACCGTTTCTAACACTGCCAAATAATGCTCGTCGCCATCGCCCGCAGGTAGCTCGATATCATAATCGCTATGTTGCTTTTCAAAAGGAAAGTTATCAACACAGTGAACAGAGCAAACAACCGCCTCAGGCACTGATGCCAGAATCGCCGCCGTGCCATCACCTTGGTGCACATCGAGGTCGATAATGAGTACCTTTTTGCCCTCATTGACTAACTTCACCGCCGCGAAGGCTAGGTCGTTGAGCATGCAAAACCCACTAGCTCGGTCGGCAAACGCATGGTGCGTCCCCCCTGCTAAGTGGCACGCAACACCATATTGCATGGCAAGCTTGGTTGCTAAATAGGTGCCGTTAGGCGAGATAAAAGTGCGGTCTATCAGCGCCCGGCTCCAAGGTAACCCCACCGCTTTCCAATCTGGGTTAAACCTAGGCCCTGCTGCTAGCGCGCCCAAATAATCCTTGTGATGGACTTGGATCAGGTCTTCATACTTAGCCGACGTTGGCGTAAACACATTGTTCTGCCCCACATAGCCGTTCTCGCTCACCCAGCGCATTAGCAGCTCAAACTTGCGCATAACAAACCGATGCTTAACGGGAAAAGGTGGTGAATAACCAGGATGGTAAACAAGTGGCAGCATTCAAGAGTTCCATATCGATGCCAGTAACAAAGACATATCGAATGGTGTCTTCGGTGTTCGATATGAGACCGTCACCCGCAGGGAGCGGGTGTCGAGGCTACAGGGACGTACTTGCGCCGTGTCGAATAGCGAACTCCGTAGACACCATACCGAATTGTTAAATGGCATAGGCTTTAAAAAGTCAACCTAGGTTACTACGCTTGCTACCCTACATAGGTTTAAACTGGCTGGCGAACCGGCGGCTGACTGCTACTTGTAGGCCATTGGTCATCGTACAGGCAAGAGTATTGTCTTCATCTGGCGCAACCTGGTCGAGCCAGTGTAAGTTGATTAACGCACTGCGGTGTACCCGGCGGAACATCTCTGGCGATAATTGTTCCTCTAGCTGCCTCAACGACGTGCGGATTAAGAACTCGCCACGATTAGTGTGCACCGTTGTGTACTTATCCTCTGCCACACAAGCAATGACATCGGCCACATTGACCATACGCACTCCGGCTCGGTCACTTACTTCAAGCCAACGGCGGAAATGCTGCTCGCCGCGCAAAGATTTGATTGCGTTGAGCACTTCCGCTTGCTCGTCATTCTTTTGCGTTAGGCGTTGCTCAATCCGCTTAACGGTGTCCTCTAGGCGGTCACGGTCTAGTGGTTTGAGTAAGTAATCAACAGCATTTTGCTCAAAAGCCGCTACCGCATACTCATCATAAGCCGTTAAAAACACGATGACTGGTGGGCAGCTCATTTCGCTGTTGATAATACTCGCCACCTCTAGGCCATCAGGCGCTGGCATACGAATATCAACAAACAGGACTTCTGGTTCGTGTTTTAAGACTTCCTTAACCGTGTTTTGCCCATTGCTGGCGGTAGCAACAATATCTAATTCTGGCCACACCTCGGCCAGGGCTCGGCGCAAATGATGCAGAATAATAGCTTCGTCGTCAGCCAGCACAGCTGTAGTCATGTTTACACTCCTTTAAACCGAATACGGGCGACAGTTTCGTCATCTTCCGTAGCCAATGACAATAACGCGTTATCGCCATAGGTACTAGCCAGTCGCTGGGTTAAATTATCCAAGGCGAGGCCGTTACTGCTTCGATTACTTTGCCCAAGTGATAGGCCTGTATTGCGAACTTCAATACACCAAGCGCCATCGACTTCATTATGGGCTTCAACATTAATTTGCCCACCTTCTTCAGCCGGTTCTACACCATGCAAAATGGCATTTTCTACCAATGGCTGAATCATCAGTGGTGGCACTTGTTTTTTTGACAAACTTTCAGGCAGATAAATATTAAACTTCAGCCGCTCGTCACCCAAGCGAATTTGCTGAATGTTCAAATAATGCCGCACAACAGACAACTCTTCCGATAAAGACTGAGTGGCTTGGCGTGTGCGCTTCATATTGGCACGAAGCAAGCCGGTTAGCTCAGTGAGCAAGTGCTGAGCCTGCTTAGGATCAAACTCAATCAGCGCTTGCAAGTTGGCCAAGGTATTAAATAGAAAGTGCGGTTCCATTTGCGCTTGCAGCGCCTTTAACTCACTTATCGCTAGCTGCTTTTCTTTCTCGGCCATGGTGAGCTGTTGCTCTCGCAGGTCATCCATCTGCGCTTTGATGTAATACATCGAGTAGAAAAAGTACACCAAGGCCAGCGTAAACACGGCCGACAGGGCCATTTTCATTAAAATTCGCCCTTGGGTTTGCTGCACCCAAGTAATGAGGCTGCCCCAGTTGCCCACTGCAATCCACAGCATAATGACCGAGCCTTGTAAAAAGCCCAATAACACCCCTAATACCCAGCCAGGTACTAGCACGCCCAGTATACGCACGCCTTCCCAGGTGCTGAGTACACGAGACCAAAAAATAGTGCTAAAGCCATAACCAATAGAAATTATATAGGTCACCACATACGACCCAGAGCCCGCTAACCATTGCACCCAAGCAATGAAAAAACAGGCCAGTGCCGTAAGGATTACTTCGCGCAAAAGGTTGGCTGGCTTTAATGCCGCTAAAACCATTTGATTTCCCTTCATTATTCAGCTCACCAATACTACTGGGTAAACAAAAAAAAACGGGTAGCCGCGATGAACGGCTACCCGCTTACCTTAAGCGGTGATTATTACCTATTTGGTCAACTATTCAAAAGCCGTTGCTGAGCTTTTGTGACCTGCAACTTCTGAATGCCCTTACCAACATAGGTACCAGCGAGGTAAGCTGCGATGAAAATCAACAAGCCACCACTGGCAAAACTTAGTGACGCCAACGCAGGCCCTGGACACAGACCCGCAATGCCCCAACCGGCACCAAACAGCACAGCACCAACGGCAAGGTTTTTATCAATCTTTTTGTTGGTAGGCACATAAAACTCTTTATCTAGTACCGGCTTTTGACGGCGCTTCAAGATAATTTGAGTTGCAGGCATGCTTACCAACAAGGCACCGCCCATAACAAATGCTAGCGATGGGTCCCAATCTCCAAAGATATCCAAAAAGCCAACAACCTTAGCCGGATCAATCATGCGCGATACCGACAAGCCAAGGCCGAATAACAAGCCAGATAACAATGCGACAAGTTTTTGCATGATTACACTCCTGTTACTAGGCGCAAGATGGCAACAATGGCAATACCTGCAGCCATAAAGGTTACCGTTGAAAAAATTGAGCGTGGTGAGAAGCGAGAGTTACCACAAATACCATGACCACTCGTGCAGCCAGAGCCAATAGTGGTACCTACCCCCACGAGCAAGCCAGCAATAACAAGCCCTAGTGGGCTAGCCACTTGTTCGATGTTCACATTTCCGCCTGCCAGCTGATAAACCAGGCCACCGGCTACCAAGCCAACCAGGAACAACGCTCGCCAGCCCCACTGGCTAGCAAGCGTTACCACGCCGCCGAATATCCCCGAGATACCAGCGATGCGCCCATTTAACAGGAATAACAGCACAGACGCCGTTCCTAACAACAACCCGCCCAACAGAGCCGGTAAAAAATCGGTCATCCACATATTCCAGACTTACCTCGCGATTAAGATGTTTGCATGGCCACATTAAGCGGCGTTTTTAAATATTGGCGACCATTGGCTTCTGGCGCTGGCAAGTGCCCCGCCTGAATGTTCACCTGAATACTTGGGTAAAGCAGCTTTGGCGCCTTGAGCGTGGCATCACGCTCTCGACGGAACTGTACGTACTGTTCACGTGAAGTATCCATCTTCAACTGCACATTATTGCGCTTGTTCTCACCAATGGTGCTTTCAAAAGCGAGCTCACGCCCGCCTGGCTGATAGTCGTGCCCGGTAAATACACGGGTTTCATCTGGCAGGCCATATAGTTTTTCGTGCACCGAGGTGTACAGCGCATCGGCATCACCACGAGGGAAGTCGCAGCGGCCGGTGCCGTAATCTGGCATAAACAACGCATCGCCAGTAAACACCGCATCATCAATTAAGTAGCTCGCACAAGCTGGCGTATGGCCAGGTGTGTGAATCACTTTCAGTGTTAATGATCCTGCTGTGACGGTTTCACCGTCTTTAAGCAATAGATCAAACTGGCTACCATCTTCGGCCACTTCGTCGCCTAGGTTGTAAACACCCTTAAATACTTGCTGCACTTGCGTGATGTGCTCACCAATGCCGACCAATGCATCTGGGTAATCGGCTTTGAATAGTGGCGCGCCCGACAAGTGGTCAGCGTGGGCATGGGTTTCCAATACCAAACGAACGGTTAAGTCATGTTCACTGATGAAGTCTTTTACTTTTAGGTAAGACTCATTGGTGATCTTGGCACCTTGCTGATCGAAGTCCAAAACTGGGTCGATCACTATGGTATCTCTAGTCGCTTCGTCGTACACGACATAAGTCAGCGTAAAGGTGTTTGGGTCATAAAAATGTTGAATATTCATGGCTGAGCTCCTGAATGTCAGTTCTCTTTGAGCATAGCAATACAAGGAGCGTGCCAAGTTATTTTTTAGGAATTTTCTGGATGAAAATAGAATGCGTTGCAACACCTGAAAAACATGTTGCAACACTAAGAAACTTTTTTAGAAACCTATCATTAAGACTTTCTTAACGAAATTCTCAATTCATAAGATCACTTACCAAGGTCACCATCTAGCCCTAGCACCTTGAGCTGACGCCAAAGCGTACTGCGGCTAATGTTGAGGTGTTTGGCCATTTCGGTTCGGTTACCGCGAAACTGGCGCATTAACGCCAGCATTCGGCTGCGCTCATCCTGCGGTTGATGGTCGGCAAGCTCGTCTGGCGGTGCTTCGCCACGTAACTCGGGCAGCAAATCATCGAAGCGGATGGTATCGCCACTGCCAATAACATGGGCATATTCGATCGCATTTTGCAGTTCGCGCACATTGCCCGGCCAGGTGTAGTCGAGCAAAGCTTCCCAAGCGCGCTGCTCTATCTTTTCGACCAAGCGCAAGCCATGTTGATTAAAGCGCTCAATAAACTGCCAAATCAGCATGGCAACATCGTCTTCACGCTCAATGAGCGGTGGTAAGTACAAGGGAATGACGCGCAAGCGGTACATTAAGTCTTCGCGAAACTTGCCCTCTTTTACTCGCCGCCGTAAAGACGTATGCGTGGCAGAAACAAAACGCACATCTGTGCGAACCACTTCTGTACTGCCAACCGGGGTGAAGGTTTTCTCTTGCACCACACGCAATAGCCGCGCTTGAATGTCTGGCGTTAGCTCAGCCACCTCATCCAGAAATAAGGTGCCGCCATGGGTGCTGCGCAACAAGCCGGCGTGATCGGCCACCGCACCAGTAAACGCACCACGCTTATGGCCAAACAGCTCTGATGCCATCAATTCAGGCGTGAGTGCAGCACAGTTAATGGCATTAAAGGGCTTGCTGTGGCGCTTACCTAAGGCATGTAAATGGCGGGCGACTAGGTCTTTACCTGTACCACTTTGGCCGCGAATCAATACGGCCGAATCGGTACGAGCAACTTTTTCCAACCGCGCAATAAAGCTCATCATCTTCTGCGACGTCGTTAATAACCCACTAAAGTTATATGGTCGGTAGTCTGGTTTCGTTTGCATAGGCGAGCTCATATCCAAGGCAGTTCTGCTTACAGTCTAAGCCAGCATGCCTGTTTGGTGCTAGCGCCACCTTGGCCTAGCGACAATAAGATCATAATTCAACCAACTGTCTAGCTAACCGAATGGTATTCGATTAAATACTTGATGTAACTACGACATATTGCTCAACTAAATAGGATAATTGCCGTCGCAACAATGCAGGGACATTGCAGGGACATAATTTTTAATGCAGACCTTTACTAGTGATACAGGGCGCAGTTTTCGCTTATTAGATATTGCCGCGATGGAAGCCAATATTGGCACCACCATTGGCCAAAATATACGCCACCTGCGGCGACTTAAAAAGCAAACCCAAGCACAGCTAGCAGAACAGATGAATATGTCTGTTTCACAGTTAAAAAAATACGAAAAGGGCGAAGAAATACCTCGCATGCATCACGCTTGTCGACTGTCTATATTGACCGGCATGGCGCCCCTCTACCTGCTTAAAAACTCTGAATATGAAAAATACTTCCCTGATTTTTTCTTCGACGACGACGTATTGCATTGCGCCGATGCACTGATGCATACCCCATCAACCGATATCGGATTGTTATTTGCCCTGCTCTCGCAAACACAAGAAGTCAGCTATTTTGACCCACACCCGCTAGATCGCGCTGCCATACCAACCATGCTCGGTGATTTAGAAGGCAAGTACTACGTTGACCTATCGAGCAATATGCGCCCATGGCGGCAAGCAGCTGGTTTAAGCAAAGAACAAATGGCCATGCTTTTAAACCTATCGCTGAGCACCATCCATGAATATGAGCGCCCATCTGAACAACGCCGTTTCTCTGTACTGATTGCTGCCCGCTTCGGCGCCGTCACTGGTGACGACCCTGCAGACATGACCAAGAACAGCGTATACGAGTGCTTCCGACGCGTTCAACTCGCTCGCTTAGCAAGGTGTTACAAAATTTTACAGAAACAACCAAACACTGAACGAACATGCAGCGTGTCTTGGCTACAAAGCTGGCAGCGTGTTTGCACAAGCCGACACCTAAATAGCTAACCGCATCACAAACCTTGCCAACTGACCTACATCAATATATTGTTACTAGCACTTGGTGAAAGCACAAGATGTTGTGCATAGAGCTCTGAATAGCCTGTGCATAACCTGTGAACTTTCAACTCAAAGCAGCGCCATAGCGCTATTTTGTTTAGGGAAGCTGGGTGCAAATCCCACACTGACGCGCAGCGGTAACTGTTGCTAGCTCAACAGAAGTCCGAAGACCGACCAAGTCAAAATTTAGCAGCTCACTGCCCGAATTATGCGGTAGGGCTGTTCGCTCGGATAGCTCTGGTAAATAAAGCCAGGGGGTTGATGGGTTGTTTTGAGACCGTCACCTGCAGGGAGCAGGTGTCGAGGCTACATGGGTGAAAGTCGTTGCGGTAGCAACAAACGCATTAGATGCGTTTGTAGACTTTTACGGCAGTGCAGGGATGCACTGCCTGGGAGCCCTCGCAGGGATGCGGTAGGCAGGTAGAATCTTGCGCCGTGTCGAAAAAACAACGCTCAACCCTCTGGCAAACGCCACCTTGCATTAAGAGTGAACAGCCCTACCCCGCATTGAGCTAAACCCATAACCCTTCGCGATTTAAGGGCCTGTGGCGCATCTTCCTACACTGCACCTGTCTGTGTGTTTGTGTTCGTTTGCGCTTGGCTTGCCTTGAATTGCGCAGCTAGGAGCACAATGAATGACAGCACAAGCGGACACCACAATTCTGCGAGTGATTAAACGCGATGGATCGGCACAGCCTTTCACGGCTGAGCGTATTCGAGTCGCCGTTGCCAAAGCGATTCTTGCCGTAGAAGGCGAACAAGCGGGTAGCGAGCGTTTGCATCAACTTGCCGAACGCATTGCCGACCACGTAGGCCATCTGTATCAAACTCGACTCGGAAGTGGTGCCGCCGTGCACATCGAGGACATTCAAGACCAAGTTGAACTAGCGCTTATGCGCCATGGCGAGCAGAAAATTGCTCGCGCGTATATTTTGTATCGCGAAGAGCGTGCCCGCGAGCGCGCCGCAGCCGATGGCGAATACCAGCCACACCCTACTTTATATGTTGTAAAAGACGATGGTGACAAATCGCCGCTAGACCTTGGGTGGCTACGCCAAACCATTGCGCATATGGCTGAAGGCTTAAACGACATCGACACCGTTTGGCTAGAAAACGAAACGCTCGATTCCGTGTATGACGGCATTGGTATTGAAAACATCGAGCAAGCATTGCTGCTATCAGCTCGTTCAAAAATTGAATTGGAACCAGACTACAGCCGTTTTTGTGCCCGTTTGTTGCTCAAGCGCATCAAAGCCGAAGTGGGTAATAGCCTAGGTGTAGACGCCGATGATCAAGGCGCTGTACTAAAGAAGGCCATTGAACTTGGCGTACCGGCTGGGCGCATTGATGAGCGCTTAGGCACCTTGTTTGATTTAGACAAAATTGCCGCAGCACTGCGACCAGAGCGTGACCAGCAGTTTCAATATCTTGGTCTGCAAATTGTTAACGACCGCTACTTACTGAATATCAACGGCGGCCGCATTGAGCTGCCACAAACTTTCTACATGCGTGTTGCGATGGGCTTGGCGCTCAATGAAGACCAGCCAACCGAGCGCGCCATTGAGTTTTACGAACTGTTATCTAGCTTCGACTACATGGCTTCAACACCAACCTTGTTCAACGCCGGCACTCAGCACAGCCAGCTATCTAGCTGCTACCTAACGACCGTACCGGATGACTTGAGCGGCATTTATGAAGCCATGCGCGACAATGCCTTGCTGTCTAAGTGGGCTGGTGGTTTAGGCAACGACTGGACGCCGGTGCGCTCTCTCGGCGCCCATATTCACGGTACCAATGGTCACTCTCAGGGTGTGGTACCGTTTTTGAAGGTAGCAAACGACACGGCCGTTGCCGTGAACCAAGGCGGTAAGCGCAAGGGTGCGGTGTGTGCGTACTTAGAAAGCTGGCATCTAGATATTGAAGAATTCCTGGAGCTGCGCAAAAACACCGGTGATGACCGCCGTCGTACCCACGATATGAACACCGCCAACTGGGTACCCGACTTATTTATGGAGCGCGTACTCAATAACCAAGACTGGACACTATTCTCCCCTTCCGACGTGCCTGACTTACACGACTTGTATGGCAATGCATTCCGCCAAGCCTACGAGGCCTACGAAGAAAAGGCCCGTAATGGCGAGATCAAACTGCACAAGGTGGTAAAAGCAGAAGACCTATGGAAGAAAATGCTGTCGATGCTGTTCGAAACAGGACACCCATGGATTACCTTCAAAGACACCTGTAACTTGCGCAGCCCACAGCAACACGCTGGTGTAGTGCATAGCTCAAACTTGTGTACCGAAATCACACTAAACACCAGTGAAGACGAGATTGCCGTCTGTAACCTTGGCTCAGTGAACCTAGTGAACCACGTACGCGATGGCAAAATTGACCAAGCACGCCTGCGCCGCACCGTTAAAACCGCCGTGCGCATGCTCGATAACGTCATCGATATTAATTTTTATGCCGTGCCGCAAGCGAAGAACTCCAACCTTCGCCACCGCCCGGTAGGCCTTGGCATGATGGGCTTCCAAGATGCCCTTTATAAGCTAGGCATTGCTTACGCCTCGAACGATGCAGTGGAGTTTGCTGATCGTATTACCGAAGAAATCAGTTACGTTGCACTGGAAAGCTCAGCTGAGTTAGCGCAAGAGCGTGGTGCTTATAAGAGCTTTGAAGGCTCACTGTGGTCACAAGGCATTCTGCCAATTGACTCAATTGAGATGCTAGCGGCAGCGCGTGACGAGCAACACCTGCGTATTGACCGCTCTCAGCGCCTAGACTGGGCAACGCTGCGCAGCAAGGTAAAACAAGGCATGCGTAACTCAAACGTACTAGCCATTGCGCCAACGGCCACCATTGCCAACATCATTGGGGTTAGTCAATCCATTGAGCCGACTTACCAGAACCTCTATGTGAAATCGAACCTATCGGGCGAGTTCACCGTGGTTAACCCACACCTGGTAGCCGACCTAAAAGCCGAAGGCCTATGGGACGCAGTGATGGTGAACGACCTTAAGTTCCACAACGGCTCGGTACTACCAATTAAACGTATTCCTGAGCACTTGCGTGAAAAGTACCGCACCGCCTTTGAAGTGGAGCCACGCTGGTTAGTGGAATGTGGTTCACGCCGCCAGAAATGGCTCGACCAAGCACAATCACTGAACCTTTACATCGACCAACCAGATGGTCGCAAGCTGGACATCACCTACAAAATGGCATGGTTAACTGGCCTAAAAACTACCTACTACCTACGTGCCATGGGGGCAACGGCGGCAGAAAAATCAACCGTTAGCCAAAACCAGCTCAACGCCGTGTCGGCCGATCCAGAGCCAAAAATGTGCTTGATCGACGATCCTGAATGCGAAGCCTGCCAGTAGTCGGCAGACCTCGCCAGCTTCGAGGCTTGGGGTGGTAAGCCGTTTTTCGGCCCGCCGCAAGTACGTCCTTGTAGGCTCGGCACCTGCTCCCTGCAGGTGACGGCCTCAAACAGCTCACACACCCCAAGCCTCTGAAAATGGTGAGCCACCGATAACATTGCACAATACAGCGGTTGCTAGCGCCGACTTCACTGCGCACCAACAAACGCATAAGTTGCGTTTGTTGGTTCGAACGGCAGTGCATGGATGCACTGACTGGGAGCCCCCACAGGGATGGACAATTTAGGACAAATTACGAAACTGCCTCGGTCTCAAACTTCGACCAAGAGGCACAGAGGAGACAGATTATGATCGATTGGGATGATTACAGCCCGACGGCTGAGAAACCAAAAGCTGAAGCAAAACCACAAGTTGAACAACAAGCACCAGCTGCTGAATCGGCACCTGTTGCACAGCCAGCAGCGCCTAAGCAGCCTGAAACGGTATCAACCGCGTCGACCTTTGATAAGTACGCCCAATTGGGCAAGCAGCATGTGGATGAAGAACTAGCCGCTGAAGGCGGCGTAACGGGTCTTGAACAGCTGGAAATGGGCGAAGGCCGGGTAGATGTATCAGAAAAGCGTATGATTAACGCCCGCGCCGATGTTAATCAGCTGGTGCCATTCAAATACGAATGGGCCTGGCAGAAGTACCTAGATGGCTGTGCCAACCACTGGATGCCGCAAGAAGTAAATATGTCGGCAGATGTGAAGTTGTGGAAAGACCCAAATGGCTTGAGCGACGACGAGCGACGCATTGTGATGCGCAACCTAGGCTTCTTCTCCACTGCTGACTCACTGGTTGCCAACAACCTAGTATTGGCCATCTACCGGTTGATCACTAATCCAGAGTGTCGCCAATACCTGTTGCGCCAATCATTTGAAGAAGCCATTCACACGCACGCCTATCAGTATTGTGTAGAAAGCCTAGGCATGGATGAAGGCGAAGTATTCAATATGTATCGCGAGGTGCCAAGCATTTACGCCAAAGCCGCCTGGGCGCTTGAGCACACACAAGGCATCGCCGATGAAGACTTTCAAACTGGCACGGTTGAAGCCGACAAAGCGCTGATGAAAAACCTGATTGCGTTTTATTGCGTGATGGAAGGCATCTTCTTCTATTGTGGCTTTAGCCAGATTTTGTCGATGGGCCGTCGCAATAAGATGACCGGTGTGGCCGAGCAGTTCCAGTACATTCTGCGTGATGAGTCGATGCACCTTAACTTTGGCATCGATATGATCAACCAGATCAAGATTGAAAACCCACACCTGTGGGACGACGAAATTAAGCAAGCTGCCACCGATATGATTCGCGAAGGCACCGAGCTTGAAATTGAATATGCCCGCGATACCATGCCGCGTGGCGTGCTGGGCATGAACGCCAAAATCATGGAGCAGTACCTAAAGTTCATTGCTAACCGTCGCTTGCAGCAAATTGGTTTGGCGCCAATTTATGAGCGTGAAGAAAACCCATTCCCGTGGATGGCGGAAATGATGGATCTTAGCAAAGAGAAGAACTTCTTCGAAACCCGCGTTACCGAATACCAAGTAGGTGGGGCGCTAAAATGGTAATGAAAGCGCGCAAACTCTCTGATAGCCCTTGCATTGGCAAGTGCTCAACGAGTGTTGGCGATGATATTTGCACAGGCTGCTTGCGCAGCCTGTCAGATATTGCCAACTGGCTAATGTGGAGCGAAGACGAGCGGGCGATGAGTAATATCGCTCGCCACCAGCAAATAGTAACGGCCATGCAAGCCATTCACGTTACAAACAAAGAGCGGCTTGCGGCAAGGATGAACGAACTGCGCCTGCGCCGCACCGAAGGCGCCGACCCGCGTGTTTGGTTATTTGAAGCACTAAGCTCTAGTCGAGCCGATGTATCTCAGTTTGCCGATTTAGTCAGCCAGCCAGAACAGCTGGCCAGTCAATGGCAAACCGCCAAGCGCACCTTGATTGAAAACGCTATGGCTTTCGCATAGCGACGACATCAATACCGGCGCCCAAATACTGGTTTATGCGTTCTCGAAGCTGGTCAGGGAGTGCATCAACGCATTCAAAGCCAAAGGATTGGTAATACTTCTGTAGATGCCGCTTAGGTAAACAATAAACAGTTGCTGGCGAAGCAAGCAGCAGCGTAATGAGTTTCCTGCCAATACCCTGCCCCTGAAACGCTTGGTCTACATACACGCCACGCAACACGCTGAACCCTTCACATTGTTCTAGCTTTGCAGCCCCAACAACCTCTTGTTGGTGATACGCAGCGAGTACACGCTCATTACACTGAACCCCACCACCATAGTTTTGTTGCTGGTAAAACACCTCAACTTCGCTACAGCAAACACCGCCTAAATTTAATTCTATAAAATGCATAAATTAATAATTTTTATTAATATTTCAATATTAATTACAATTTTTTATTATTATTCAAAAATAGTTAATAAATTGTAGATTTCATACTCGGTCTATACTTAGCGTCACATGCCACTGGTACACTGTTCAAAAATGGAAGTGAAACCGATGCAATGAAAACGATTCGTGCGCTTTTTCTATTGTTAATTACCAATATAGCCGTAGCCGAGTTAGTAGTCACTAACTCTGTGGCATGGAAGCCGTATTCTTACCTAGACCATAATGGCCGCCCAGCGGGCCTGCTTATTGACTACTGGCAACTATACGGTGAAAAAACTGGGCAAACCATTCGCTTTGAACTAGTTGACTGGGGCGAATCCTTAGAGCTAATGCGCAATGGCGAAGCCGATATTCACGCCGGTCTCATTTATTTAGAGGAGCGGGCAGAATATCTGGATTTTGGCAGTGCAATTACCAATCTCGATGCACAACTATACTTGCATTACGACTTGCTTGGCCGAAACATTGAAGAGTATGCCATTGGTGGTGAAATTGCCGTAGTGGCGCAAGGCGCCGAAGAAGCCTTTGTTAAACAAACTTATCCTAAAGCTATTCGGGTACTTTACCCAAACAACGCGGCCCTATTAGAGGCTGCACTGGCTGGAAAAGTAAAAGCCTTTGTTGCAGATATGCAGGTGGCTAACTATTACCTCTATTTGGCCGAAGAGTTTAATCTGTTCTTTCCTATTCGCCACCTTTATAGCGGCCCCGTGCAGTTTGCCACCGCAAAAGATAGTGGCCTAACCATAGATACGTCGGTGATCACAGCCGAAGAACTTAACCAAATTACCGGCCGCTGGTTTCATGCTGAAACACGCACCGAATACCCAGTGTACATGTGGCCGGTGGCCATTGGTGCGAGCTTGCTGTTAGCCTTGGTGTACATACTCCAGCTTCGGCGAACCGTTGCGGCGCAAACCAGAGACCTTCGCATCGCCAATGAGTTGCTAACCGAGCAAGCGCACTATGACCCGCTGACCGCAGCATTAAATCGGCGCGCCTTTAAACCTACAGCCGAGCGCATGTTGGCGAACCAATTGCCTGTTCAGCTTATTTTGTTTGACCTTGACCACTTTAAGCAAATTAATGACACCTTTGGCCATGGCTCTGGGGATCGAGTTTTGACCGAGCTTGCGTTAAAAGTGAAGTCACTGATCCCCAACAACGCTTTATTTGCACGTTTGGGCGGTGAAGAGTTTGCCGTCATGATTCCCATTCAAGACGATAACCTAGAGCACTGGCCGTCTATTCTTGGGCGAGCCACACGTGCAATTAGTTTCCGCCAAGAAGATCGCCCAGTCACCGTGACCATTAGTAGTGGTGTGTTGAATATCTATAAAATCGCCGAGATTGATAAGTTATTAAGCCAAGCCGACCAGTTGTTATACCAAGCCAAACACGCAGGCCGAGACTGCTGGCGAATGGCGAGTTTTCAATAATTTTTTGTTGTTCATGCCCGCACAGCACCAATACCTGTGGTATTATCCGGCCGCCTCTCAAACCAGCGCACAGCAACCATAGGGGAGTAGATATGATTCATATCTCCAACAACGTGCAGCTAGGCGACTGGGAAGTTGAGATGACCGCCATTCGCGCACAAGGCGCCGGTGGGCAGAACGTGAATAAGGTGTCTAGTGCTATACATCTGCGCTTCGATATTCAGCACTCGAGCTTACCTGCTTTTTATAAAGAACGGCTGTTAAAACTCAACGACTCGCGCATTACTAGCGATGGCGTTATCGTCATTAAAGCGCAAAGCTTTCGCACACAAGAGAAAAACCGCGAAGACGCCATTGAGCGTTTAGTGGAATTGATCAAAGTAGCAACGAAAGTAGAAAAGAAACGCAAACCCACTAAACCAACGCGCTCATCGCAAACCAAGCGCATGGATAAAAAAACGCAAAAAGGGCAAGTCAAAGCCCTGCGCAAACCACTTAAATGGTGATGCCAATGACTAAGCAATTTTGGGGCGCCGGGCCCAGCCCGGCCACCCCTATTGGTTAAAAGCTTGGCGGTGCAAGCGGATTATTAACCTCCACCCAAGGCTTATTATTATCTAAGCGAACAGGGCTATACACGCCTACAAAGCTTTCTGGCAAGGCCTCTGTTGCTGGCGATTTACCCGCCGCGATGCCATAACGGGCAACAAAATAACGATATTGCCCTTGCTCATCTATCCAATACACTTTGCTGTTCTCATCGTAACCAACATCCACCTGCCACGCTTGATAGTCAGTAACAGGGTGAACGAGTGGTGGCTCATTGTTTGGTTGTTCAACCATTAACCCGATTGGGTTGCTGGTTGCGATGATGATGTCATCAAAGTAGCTATATTGGGCTTCACTTGGTGCCCACGCCGATGACCCACCGCCAAAGAACGTCTCAAACAGCAGTGCATCCACCTTTACCTCACTACTGGTTCGCAGTACCAAGTCATTGATTTCAGCTACCGGAAAGCCATCTAAGTATGCGGTAATCTGGCCATTCGCTTGGCCAATGTCATTCAGCTGCACACGATTCGTGACCGTGTACCATTCGCCCTTGGTGAAGAATTGATAATAAGAGGTGTAGTCACCGCAATACTCGGATTTCTCTGGATTATAAACGTATTGCAATGCATGGCCTTTTTCGCGCCACATGAGGCGGGCACTGAACCCATTTATACTGTTATTACTCAAACAGCCCGTTGGTTTTGTACCGGTATAACCAGCTAAGCCAGGCAGCTTGCCACCTTTCACCCAGTCGAAATTGGCATCGAACATCACGCGATACTGCAACCACAACTCATTGTGATCACCATCGATCGCAAACTTAAATACCGAAGCCGAGCTGCCACCATAGCCGTTCGCTTGATAGGTTACGCGTAGCGCTTGGTTGCCATTGTCGATATACGGGTCGGCAACAATATTCAAACGCCCGCCAGCCACGCCGGCAGAAGTATTCGGCGAGAACCCCCAATCGCTTTTAAACATTGCCGCTGAATATGGCCCTATTGGATGCTCATCAAACCCCCATTGGTGCAACACGCCCACACTCGGTACTGCCGTTGGTGTTGGAGTCGCGGTTGGTATCGCGGTTGGTGTCGCGGTTGGTGTCGCGGTTGGTGTCGCGGTTGGTGTCGCTGTTGGAGTCGCTGTTGGAGTCGCTGTTGGAGTCGCTGTTGGAGTCGCTGTTGGAGTCGCCGTTGGGGTTGCCGTTGGGGTTGCCGTTGGAGTCGTACAAATTACCTGTTGCCAGAACCAGCCTTCTCGTGGTGACTCCCATACACCAGGTGAGTTTTTTGCTTGCCAACAATTGCCGCCATAAGAATACACTTGGCCGTTCACCGCCTTTGTTACACCTAACTCAAACGGTGCAATACCCGTTGTTGTAACTGGCGTTGGCGTAGCGGTTAACAATGGCGTGCTGGTCACGGTTGGGCTCGGCACCACTGTCGGGCTTGCAACAGCGGTTGGGCTTGGCAAGCTAGTGAGTGCTACCCAGGCGTCCATCCAAGCAAAACCGACACCCGGCTCGTAGGCTGATAGACCACACCAACCGTTGAATGGAAATGGCTTGCACTGAAAGCTGCCACCATTGTGGGCAACAACCTCACCAGCAACATAGGCCTTGCCCTCTTGCCACTGTGCCAATACCGGTGTGCTCGCTAAAACAGTTAGTGCGATGGTAGGCAAAACGTGCTTCATTTTTATACACTCTTGTTTTAATTATGCTGCCAACGCTACCCAAAAAGATAACCTTAAACCTACTACTTGGTCACACTTGGTTCATGCTTTTCAAACTTCTCAATCTCGCCTTGAATGAACTCGCCCGCATAGTTTTCACCAATAGAGTACGCAGCAATTTGCGATACGTGCGTGAGCGGCAAGCCACTCTCGTCGACCCAAGCATTCAGTTGCGCTTGGGCAAGTTTTAACTCTTTTTGCGAGGTTGGCTGAGTTTTAATATCCACGCCAGCACGCTGCAGAGCGAGGCAGACATCTTGCGACAATACAAAGCTCGATTTGCCCATAGAGCGCAAAAACCACTGACCAGTATTGCCACCTAAGCGACTGCCGTGTTTCTTCAAATACAACATCAACCCAACTTGATCATTGCTTGGCCAGTCGGCAATAAAGTTAGCAAAACTGCCATGCTGGCGGGCAAGCTGCTGCACTAAACCAACGTTTTCCATCACCGCTTTTATCTTTTGCCAGTTACGCACTACCCGCGTGTCTTCGGTGTAAGCTTCCCATTGCTCGGGGGACAACAGCTCAAGCACCTCTGGCTTAAAACCAAAAAATGCCTCTTCAAACTGTGGCCACTTGTTATTAATCACCGTCCAGTTAAACCCTGCTTGATTAATCGCCTTGGCCATCATCGACAAATATCGATCATCACCAATTTGCTTAAGCTGTATGGCTGTGAGCACGGGTTTGATAAGCTTGTTTAACTTAGCCTCACCACCCTTTCGTTGAATGGCGAGTTGGTGGATATCTTTGAAGGCTTTCATCTTGACAACTCTAAACTGTATATAACAACAGCTTAGAGAGAAATAGTGAAGTGGGCAAGCTGTAGTTGTACAAACACGAAGTCGTTATCCCCGAGTGCTCTTATCGGGGATCTAGTTCGAACAGAAGTGGACTTAACCTGAAATTCGAACTCCCTAACTAGATACCCGCCTTCGCGGGTATGACGACAGAGCGCTTCTACTCCGCCACCAACATAATATTTTTAAACGACGCTTTATTGTCTTGCGCCAGCTCGCGTATCAACCAAGGCATCACCGTCTCGGCTTCTTTTTGTAGCGTCCAAGGTGGATTCACCACAATCATGCCACTACCACTCATGCCAGGCGAGTGATCGGCACGCACATTGAGCTCTAGCCACAGTACGTTTTTGATGCCCGACTTTTTAATGCTACGAGTAAGGTGATCGATTCTTGGGCGCTCTACCATTGGGTACCAAAGCATATAGGTGCCACTGCTGAAGCGCTTATACACCTGCTTCAGCTTCTCCGCCGCTAGGTTGTATTCTGCTTTGTCTTCATAAGGAGGGTCGATTAACACCAAGGCGCGCTTGGAGGCCGGTGGTACATGGCTTAACAAGCCATCCCAGCCGTTTTCTCGGTACAGCTTAATGTTTCGTTGCTTAAACTGGCGCTTTAACGCCTCGAACTCCTTTGGATGTTGCTCAAATAGCCGAATTTGATCTTCTTGGCGTGCCAACAGTTGGGCAATTTTGGCCGAGCCAGGGTAAACACTCAGCTCAACTTCATTAAGTGTATTAATCAGCGCTAAATATTCAGCCAATGGCTCTGGAAACTCATCCTGTGAGTTTATCTTTGCAATGCCATCTTCATACTCAGCAATTTTTTGGCCACGCTCACTAGTAAGTGAATACAAACCACCGCCAGCGTGCGTGTCGATATAGTGAAAAGCCGCCTTTTTTTGAAAATGAGCAAATGCTTGCACCAATACAAAGTGCTTCAGTACGTCGGCATGATTGCCGGCATGAAAACCATGAAGATAAGAAAGCATGGCTAAGACCTCAAATGTGATAGGCCATTATAGGCGCCAATCGTTTTGTGACGTTAGCAGAAGTTCACCACTTTTTACGCCAGCTACCCACTACACTTGTTTTTAAAACCCAGTGCCTCCAACTATTTACTATGACCCTAGGAGGCAACATGGCCTTAATCATTTTAATTGCAATACTTGGCTTTGGTTATTTCTTTGGTAAACCGCTGTGGATCAAGCTCAGGCGCCAGCGCATTGCTAACCAACCCTTCCCGAAAGAATGGCGGCAAATTATTCGCAAGAACGTGCCGTACTTTAATCAGATGCCCGCCGACCTGCAGTTGCAGCTCAAGCGCCATATGCTGGTATTCTTGGCCGAAAAAGACTTTTATGGCCAAGACGGCCTAGCGATGACCGACGAAATCCGCGTCACCATTGCTGCCCAAGCTTGCCTTCTGCTGCTGAACCGCAAAACCAATTACTTTGAAAAGCTACATTCAATATATGTATTACCCACCGCATTTGTTGCCAACAACCCACATGTGGATGCCCTAGGTGTGTGGCACGAACAAACCCGAGTGCTATTAGGCGAATCTTGGGACATTGGCAAAGTAATTCTTTCATGGCAGCACACCCAAGAAGGTGCCGCCGATGCCGAAGACGGGCACAACTTAATTATTCATGAGTTTGCCCACCAGCTCGACCAAGAAACAGGGGCTGCTAATGGCGCCCCAAGATTAAGTTCGAAAGCACAATATCAAGACTGGTTTAACGTGATGCAACGACAGTTTGACCGCCACAAAAAAGCCGTTGCTCGCCGCCTACCCACTCTGCTCGACTACTATGGTGCCACCAATGAAGCCGAGTTCTTTGCCGTCGCCTCAGAAACCTTCTTCGAGCGCCCAGCCGACATGCACGAACAACACAAAGCCTTGTACGACCAGTTGAAACACTATTACAAGGTTGACCCTCTGACTTGGCGATAGGTGATAATTTGATGAAAAATCGTAGGTCGCTAAATCATTTTGGTCGTGTTTTTGGTCAAAATGTTTGGCGACATGTGTTTGGGTGTCACATGTTAACAAACATCCGCTACGCGAATAATTCACAAGCCTGCGAACTGCAAGCGTTGGACTACTCGGTGGCTTCAAAAACCGCCTAGCCCTCGGCGAAGTCAACGTTCAACACCACCATGCCGAGTACCAGTCAGAGGGTCACTCGCACGATCATAGCCATGCGCCATACAAGCATATCGCGAACCCACATAGCGCACGTACCATGATCAGCGAAAACCTATGCTGCTTCGTTATGAGCAAATTCCCTCAGCATGAATTTGATTAGGAAAAGGCGGTGTATGAAGAACGCAACGGCGTTCGGAGCTGTAAGAAAAATTACGAAGTTACTATCACTCTAGAGCTTAGCCTGCCAATGGTCAGCCTATTTTTAGGTTTATCTCTGATCTTCCGCCTAACAATATACGGCTTTCGTGGCCGGTTCTTCAAGTGACAGCAAAGCATTGATAAATTAGATTCTTCTGGTGAAACTTGTACCAGACGATAAAGCAGCTAAAATCTCCGTTTCAAACTAGTAAATGTAAGTGAGTTGCAAGTGAACTTTGGAAGCCTTTTTTGTGGTTGTGGAGGGCTAGACCTTGGGTTTCAAGATGCAGGACTAAATCCGATCTTTGCTTATGATAACTGGCAAGCTGCAATCGACACTTATAATCATAATTTTCATCACTCAGCAGAAAAACGAGACTTAAGCGTAGAACAGATAATTATTCCAAAGTCTTGTGATGTTCTAGTTTCGGGCTCACCTTGCCAAGGATATTCTACTTTAGGAAAACGAAGGGTAGATGATCCTAGAAACAATCTTTTATTTAAAGCAATTGATGCAGGCACCGAAAGTAGAGTTCCAATAATCGTGCTGGAGAACGTTGTTGGTGCCATTCAAGGCGTCTTTCGAAATAATTGGGAAAAGGCAGAGAGGCAGCTTCAGAATAATGGTTACTGGACAAAAACAATTGTTCTAGATGCCTCAAACTTCAATGTTCCTCAACAAAGAAAACGTGTTTTCTTAGTGGCTCGTTTAGGGAAAAAAGACTTCCAACTGGATCCAATAAAACAAAATGCTAAGGGGTTAGGCCACTATATTGGCAATAACAAAATTGATCCAGAAGACATACCGAAGAACTTTCAGCTAAGCTCTGATCAGTTAAAAATTAGTAAGGCAATTGCACAGGGTAAAAAGCTATGCGATGTTCGACTAGGTGACCGAAGCGTACACACTTGGGACATACCAGAAGTATTTGGCACTACCTCTGCAGAAGAGAAGCTACTTTTAGTAACAATTTCAAAACTACGCCGGCGTTTAAGGCGACGCTCGAATGGTGATGCAGATCCCGTAGAACTAGAACAGTTAAAGCAACACTGTGGATATGAGCTAGACAAACAAATTCTCTCTCTGGTAAAAAAAGGCTACATAACGAAAAAAGATGGGTACATAGATTTAAGCCATAGATTCAATGGAAAATATAAAAGGCCTTTCTACGATGGCTTTTCACCTACTGTAGACACTACTTTTGGAAATCCAAAAAATTTCCTTCACCCAACTCAACACAGGGGCTTTACAGTTCGAGAAGCTGCAAAAATCCAAGGCTTTCCGGATAGCTTTGAATTTTTTGGCTCTATCCATAATCAGTTTAAAATGATCGGCAATGCTGTTCCGCCACCACTTGCTAAAGCACTTGCTGAATCGATACTTAAGGTTTTATAGTTTTATGACAGACAGCTATATTGATGAACTACTTTTATATGGAGAAGATGAGTCAATATCTTCTAAAGCATCCGCTCTAAAGCAGTTTTATGAGCATATGGCAAAGTTTGTTTATAACGACTACGAGCCCGCACCATTAGAGTCTTGCGATTCAAGTGGAGACTTCCTTGATCGAATGGAGCGATGGTTATCCTGTTACGACACAGTACAAGAGCGATGGATCGCCTTTAAATCAGTTCAATATCTCATTTTCTTAACCCAGGATGAATATCGAGAGCTATACCGTGTAGCGTGCCATCGAAATCTACCTGAATATATTATAAAGCAAAAAAACTTATCATTTCTTGATCAGGATTATAAAACAAAGATCACAGAAGCTATTGATAAGTGCTGGTTCTGTCCAATAACTGACAGTCTTAAAATCAACTCTTTCCTACACCAAAACAAGATTTCCGGAAAGAGATTAAGGCCCGATCTATCTAGTCTTTCTGCGTTTGCAGCACCTAGCAAAATACAGCAATACATTTACGATAATAAAATTGACTACCTAGTAGCTATTGAAGACTTTGTTGGTTCTGGTGACCAAGCTCTAAAAGCCCTAGAGCCTATTTGCAACCTTATAAACATTCCTATACTTTTCATTCCGCTTGTCATTTGCGAGAAAGGATTGCAAAATATATCTTCTACTCTCAAAGATAAAGTTACGATATCTCCTATAATGACAATTGATAGATCATCTCTTATTTCAAAGTCGCCAAACGAAGGTGAGCCCATCACCTTCAAGGAAATAAGAAAGGTCATCGATGATAATTTTCATAAAATAGAAAGCAGCCCTAATAATGGAAAGTTTGGCTATAATGACCTTGGAGGTACGGTAATAATGTATAGCAACGCGCCTAATAACATGCCAGCTATTTATAATAGAGAGTCTCCAATTTGGGCGCCACTTTTCCCAAGAATTGATCGAGGCTAGGAGATCAGGACATGGAAAAAAACGATAACCCATTTCATGACCTTTGGTTGACTGAAAAGCTCAATCCATCAGAGTATGTTTCACTTTTTAGTCCCAAGATCGCCGAAAGTACAGATGAGTTGTGGAGTAATTCCAACATAGTCATAAAGGGTAGGCAAGGCAGCGGCAAGAGCATGCTGATGAGCCTATTTGAGCTTAAAAATAGAATAGAATTCTCCAGGTCAGGTATTGCAACCCCTATCCCTGAAAAGGATAGGTGCTTTTTATATGCTAAAACCCACTTAATACAAGACAATATAAAGGAAATAGCTTACCGTGCGAATGAAGTCCCCAAGGAAAACATTGACACCTGGCTATACAAGACCTTTTCAGACATTTTCAACACAAAAATAATAATTGACATAACCAAGAACATTCTACACTTAAAAAAAGAGCAAGATTTAGATAGCGTACTTACCAAGGAATTGAAAATTCAAATTAGCAAAGAACAAATTGAAGAGTTTTCACAAAAGATATCTAACGACAACTTCTATTCCAATTATTATTCAACGTCCAAATCGCTGGAAGATTTCCTATTATCGGCACAAGAAAGGATAACAAAATATCGACAATACTTTAATTTTAACGAAAACAAAATATGTAATAGAGTAAATCAAACCACGCAACCAATTGGAGAACCAATTGAGAAGTTTATAGATATTTTAAAGGAGTGCGGCATCATCCCTAAGGAATGCCAGCTATACATCGGCATTGACCAACATGAAGAGTTATATGAAATAGAGAAAAACGAGTATAATACTACTATTTTTCGAAAAGCGATTAACCAAGCACTATCTCAAAGAACTCAAAAAATATCTTATCGAGTTGGTACTCGTCACTATGCTTGGGATGCAAGCTTGGAAGCATTTGGATCGAATGCATCCATTGAAGAATACCGTGACTATGTAATTGTTAATATTGATGAGATATTAAAACCGAAAGAAGACCCATCCACAAAGGTTGTATTCAAGAACTTTGCAGAGGATGTATTCCAAAGAAGGTTATCTCACCTTGGCACCGGAAACAGATCCATACCAATCAAAAACATTCCGGCCAACGAGCTTTTAACTAGAGTACTTGGTAAGTCGTTATCTCCAAAGGAGCGAGCAAGAGCATATGTAAAGAATAAGCCTTTCATAATACCTTTACCTGATCACTTGAGCGACGAATGGATCAATTATATTAAAAGCGATTGGAAGTCTGAACCTTTATATGCGTATTTAACCTCATGTTGGCTGCGACAAAAAAAACAGAACAACTGGGACTTACTTTCATCCACTACCCCAAATAAAGTTGTTAGCTGGAAAGAAAAAAAATATTGGATAAAAGAGCGAAACGAAGCTGCAACAATTCAGTTAGCAGGTTTATGCAAAGAAGTTCCAATATGGAGCGGCGCTGAGCATGTAATAGGACTTTCAGGTTCTAACATATTGGTCTTCATGTCTATCTGCAGAGCCATTTGGTCAAATTGGTTACGAATTACAAGCACTGAAGAACTAAAATTGATTGATTTACCAAGCATACCTAGTAAGCAGCAAAACATCGGGATTCATGAAGCTAGTAAAATATGGGTAGACAAGCTTAGGGAAGGAAGTAATGGTTTTGAAAGGAAAGAGTTCATCACCAAAATATCTGACTGGATATCGAAAAAATTACGCGAGGACAAGGCTTTATCCAACCCTGGAAACACAGGATTTTCAATAAAAAAGGATGAATTTAAAAAGGGTGATGAAATTTCCAGAATAATTGGATTGTGTGTCGACAATGGCGACCTTATAGAGTCTCAACACACACCCAAAAATATAGGCACAGGGGATAGAATAAAATGGCACCTCAATCCGATACTATGCCCTACATTCAGAATACCTCATATAAGAACTAAAGAGCCAATATATACTAGCCTAGATGAAATAAATTCAATATATAACGGAAAAAAAATAGCACCTGAGGTTCAATCAGGACCAACTCAGCTAAGTCTTTTTTAAGGAAGCAACATGAAACCTTGGGGACATATTGACTTTATTCTTGATCGAACTAGTGAAATAGAATGGAGTACAATCAACACGGTATCTTTCGAACCTAGATCAATCGAGACTCACTCACATATAAAAGCGATAAAGGAATCTATCAATTCAACATTTATCGAGTTTAACTATAAAAATTTCATAAATGGAAGCGATCTTGAAAAAAGAAAGATTAAAATAAAGGAAGAGTTCTCAATATCACCTAAAAAAGAGATACAAAACTCGATATCAGACTACAATAAAAAAATAAGCGAAATCTTGGAAGCATCCGAAAAGTCAATAATATTCGATATTACGTCAGCCCCAATCGAATTCACTTTAACATTTATAAAGAGAGTCATTTCAAGCGATGAAATAGAAAATTTATTATTGAGCTACACATGTACATCGCTGTATCAAGAGAAAGCTTCAGTACACGAATGCGATCCACCAACAGCCGTGCCGGGCTTCAGCATTCTTGATGAGACCAAACGTTCAAACCTCAAGATAGATAATTACATAGGCTTTGGCTTCACTCCAGCAAATATTTCCTCACATCTACAAGAGTATACATCAAGTATGACGGAGATAATTATTCCATTCCCAAGCACCCCTCAAAGCTATAGAAGGAACTGGAAAGCAGCTGAGTTATTAACACGCGGGTTAAGCGAAAGGCCTTATTTCCATAGATCACACCCATATGACATATTTGGCCTATATGAATATTTAAATAAAAAGGTATCTAAAAGCAAAAACATTAACATAATGATACCCATTGGACCTAAGCCGCATGCTGTTGCTATGGCATTAACTCACCTTTCAAACCCTGAAAAAAGTGAAGTATGGTACCCAAAACCAACTAAAATCAATCCATCCACTTCGAAAAAAATCATGATAAACTCAAACAAAAAATCAGAAATATTGGGGTACGCAATTAAACTCAATGGAAAACCCACTCTCTAGGAGAAAAAAAATGACGGCAGAAACAAATATCTTTACACATCCTTTGGTAATAGCAGCACTAAGCACAATAGTTACAAACATCATATTATTAATAGCAACGCACATATTTACCAATAAAAGGGAACATTCCAAATGGATAAAAGAACAAAAGCAAAAATCCTTCACATCCATTCTAAAAACAATCACTTTTGAGCCGAAAGATCAGGATGGAATTAAAAAATGGACTTATGAGATACGAGCACATTCTCAAAGCATCCATTTACTATTTAAAGATGGAACAGCTCCAAATGGTATAAAAGAATCACTTGAAGAAGTATTTCAGTTAGCGCAAAAAAAGAAAGATAATTTGGCTACTGAAAGCTGGGATCAGGAAATGAGAGATGCAACTCGAACTTTGAGGATTCAGCTTGCTAAGAATTTGTAATGATTAGGGGCGGAAATTTATTTATTCTGCCCATAACTTATCTAGCATTGAAGCAATTAATACGAGGCATTACATTAGTATTGATTTTTTTATATATTTTAAAATATACAATCTGCACCAGTGGCATTTAACATTCTGGCTTTCTATTCACCATAAAACCAAATCGATTTATAGGACTCATAATTCGGCATACCCTTCAGCCATTACTATTTAAAGATGTGGACTATCAGCTCTAAATACACACCGTGCCTACCGGAAAAATAGTTATCAGCACTTATACTAACTTCCGCATCAATTGGCACACCGTCATTTGGTGAAACTCACAATTAAGAAAATAAGCCCCTTAAGCACTTCAGGTCATCACTTCACCGCGCGCCAGTGGTGAATACTTCATAGCGCCATTGGTTTGTTCACCAACTTGGGTGAAATAGGGGTACCCAGTGAGGACGAGTGACACGGTTTCACCTCTGCTTTTGACCTAGTGAACGATCAGCAATTCAGTAGGCAGCGCATTAAAGTCTATTGATAACTTCCTTGTTGGACAAGGAAGCACGGTTGCTGGGCGGACAGACTGGCTGAGTATGTTAATTTTGTGTCGCTAGGGTTCTAGTGAATGCTGGCAAAAAAAAACCCCGCCAAGTGTCAGACCAATCAGAAAAAGGAGGGGATGACGGGATCACTGAGTGCAGTAAGTAGCTTTCCAGATGTGTGTATCTCCTGCCCTCGTGCACACCGACTTAATAGTTATGAACCAGCAAACAACTGCGCAATGGCCTTTGGGTTCGATGGAAAAAACAAATGCAAATAGCTGGCGGTAAGTGAGCCTTGCCGATAGATGGGTTCGCCAGGAGCCGGATGCTTTTGCCGTTGGCCGTGGGCGTATGGCTCAGGGGTGTCGACCGCGGTAGACCTGTGGTGGGCGTGGCCACGAACCAGGCCACTTGGCAGAGGAGCGCTTTGCATACCTTGGCAGCCACCGCGCTCGCGCATTTGCCCTTGTCCAGCTAATAAGCCCAACATCGGGTGCTCAGAGCCATCTAGTTGGCGCAAACTGGTTAAGCAATACAGCATGCCGCCACACTCAGCCAGTATGGGTCTGCCCTGCTGATGCATTTGTAAAATCGACGTTTGGCTTTGCGTGTTTTGCGACAGAACTTCGCTGTGCAACTCTGGGTAACCACCGGGCAGCCAAAGTGCATCGGCTGTTGGCACAGCTTCGTTGCGCAGAGGCGAGAAATACACAAGCTTTGCGCCCATCGCTTGCAACAGCTCGGTATTGGCCGCATAGATAAAACTGAACGCGGCATCCTTGGCAATGGCAATGGTTTTGCCCGCTAGCCATTGCTCTACAGTCGGCTCTTGGCCTTCACTGAAAGCTACTTTTGGCAGGCTTTGCAAAAACAAGTTGAGTGCCTCGGCATCAAGCGCTTGCGCCCCGGCATCTATTCTCTCGTTGAGCTCATCGGCCATTTCTTCCACTTGCACCAAACCTAAGTGGCGCTCGGGTAATGTCATCTTGTTGTTGCGCAGCACACCGGTAATAAGTGGCAAGTCATCAGGCAGCGCATCGGTAATTAGCTGCTGGTGATATACCGAGCCACATTGATTGGCAATGAGCCCGGCAACGCTGTAATCATCACGATAGTTCGCTAGCCCAACGGCCACCGCGGCAGCGGTTTGCGCCATACCTGAAACATCCATTAATAACGCAATTGGAATGCCAAAGGTAGCGGCCAAATCGGCACTAGAGGGCGTGCCATCAAATAGGCCCATGACCCCTTCAACCAAAATCACATCGGCCTCTTGTGCGGCTTTGTTGAGTTGTGCTCGGCACCAAGCTTCACCAGCCATCCATAAATCGAGCTGCACCACAGGTGCGCCACTAGCCAAGGCCAATATTTGTGGGTCTAGGTAGTCGGGCCCAGTTTTAAACACCCGCACCGTTTTGCCTTGCTTTACTAACAGGCGAGCTAGGGCAGCGGTAATGGTGGTTTTTCCTTGCCCAGAGGCAGGGGCGGCAATAAATAGGGCGTGGCAGGCAGACATAATGATTAAACCCAGTAAAATTTGCCTCATGTTACGAAGAAGCCATTGGCTTGTCAGGTGCTTGTTCAGCCAAGTTAATGGATTTACCAATGATTGGTGTAGAATTGCGATGGACTTGGTAGCAAACAGGTAGACGCACGCGCCATAATGCCAAGCTCATTAGTGTAAGAGTCCGAAGGGAAGGTGTTTGGCCGAACATAGACTCTAAGGCGCTAGCAAACTGAGCGCATTACATTTGGCTAGTACTGAATAAAATAGGAAACCGTGATGAAAAAGTTAATGGCAGCCTTAGCCCTTTCAACCACCATGCTTTCAACGGTCGCACTTGCTGCCAATCAAAGCGAGTTAACCAATAGTTATCCGGGTGCTGGCCAGGTGCTTGCAGGCCCTCCACCGGGTATTGGCTTAGAGTTTGACCAAGCGAACAAGCTTGTGGGGCTCGAATTACAAACCGACCGCGGCGAAGCACTGCCGATCAACTTTGCACCCTCGGATGAACTAAAGCTGCGCTTTGAATTCCCGCTACCAGAGCGCCTAGAAGCTGGCACCTATGCTGTGCAATGGACAGTTGAGAACGAAGTGGGCGAACAGAAAGAAGGTGTTATCTGGTTTATGGTTAGCCAGTAACCCTATACCCGAGGGGTCAACCGCCCCTCTACATCATCAAAGAAGGTACTGCA
Organism: Salinibius halmophilus; assembly: GCF_003577475.1. Classification (GTDB taxonomy): domain Bacteria; phylum Pseudomonadota; class Gammaproteobacteria; order Pseudomonadales; family Natronospirillaceae; genus Salinibius; species Salinibius halmophilus. The sequence goes on along the minus strand of NZ_QPEP01000011.1, from coordinate 91,577 downwards.
GCCACTGCAGCGCCAGTAGCAGCCTGGCTTTTGCTTAAACTGGTTGCGCCAAGCTTTGTCGCCACAGTTTGGGCATTTTGCGGTTTTGGCTTTATCACTCGAGGTTTTGCGAGCCCCACCTTTTTTGCCTTTACCGTACGTTCCCCGGTTTGAACCGCCTTTGCGATTAGCACCACGCTTATCACTTTTCATTGCTTTGGCATCTGGGTGGCTGACTAGATGGTTGGTAATGTCTCCCATGTGATCTTTGGCTTTTAGCACTAGGCGCTCAATCCAGTCGCGAATTTTTTGGTCAAACTCGGCTACCGTAGTGTCGCCGGTTTCAAGCTTGCGCAGCTCCAACTCCCAGCGCGCGGTTAATGCCGGAGAAGTCAGCACCCTAGGCAAAATATCAATCATGGTGCGCGCTTTTGCTGTGGCATGCAGGGAGCGTTTGTCTTTGCGTAAATAGTCGCGTTTGATTGCCGTTTTAATGGTTTCAGCGCGTGTAGCGGGTGTGCCAATACCTGAGACTTCCTTTAACAGCTCACGGTATTTGGGGTTGGGCTCGTACCGCGCAACATGCTCCATGGCACTAAGCAGCGTGGCTTCGGTAAAATAAGCGGGCGGTTTAGTTAATTTATCCAGCACATCAGCTTGCTGGCACACCAGGCTTTCGCCTTGCTGCACCGGCGGAAGGCTTTGCTCTAGTTCGTCCTCTTGGCCTTGTTTGCCTTTTGGTTCGTCTTTGCGATCACCGGCTTGAGCGTCTTTGGCGCTTTTAAATAACACCTGCCAACCTGCTTCGATAGGCACCGAGCCTTTAGCGATATAGCTTTGTTTCGGTGCATCAACTAGCGTGATGCGGGTTTTTTCGGCTTTCGCCGGTGGATAAAACTGGGCAATGTATTGGCGGCGAATGGCATCGTAAACCTTAGCCTCCATCGGGTTTAGCTTGCCAACATTCACCGTCTCAAAGGTTGGAATAATCGCATGGTGGGCGCTGACCTTGCTGTCGTTAAACACACGAGCGCGCGCACTGGGGTTAGCGCCAGCCACTATTTGCTGAGTGCTCGCATCACTAGCAACAATGGCTTGCAGCACCTTTGGCACATCCGCTTGTTGTGAGCGCGGCAGGTATCGGCTGTCGGTGCGCGGATAGGTAGTGAACTTTTCGTCGTAGAGTTTTTGCGCTATCGCTAGGGTTTTGTCGGCACTTAGACCAAATTTGCTATCACACAAACGCTGCAGCGAGGTTAAGTCGAATGGCAACGGCGCGGCGGAGCTGGTTAGCTTTTTTTCCACCTTCTGCACTGTAACAGGCTGATTGATGACCGCATTAGCAACCTGCTCGGCTAGCTGGCGGTTAATGCAGCGGCCTTCTTCGTCTGCATTTTTTAGGCCATTGAACTCGCCCTCTGGCACCTGCCACTTAGCATTGAACTGGCCATTTTGGCCTTGTACTTTGATCCACAACTCAAAATAAGGTTGAGGCACAAACTGCTCAATCTCGCGGTCGCGATTCACCACCAAGGCAATCGTGGGTGCGACCACGCGGCCAACATTGAAGGTTTCACTCAGGCCTGCTTGTTTACCTACTAGGGTATACAAGCGACTAAAGTTCATACCCACATGATAGTCGGCCATTTGCCTACCTTTCGCAGCATGGTACAAACCAATCGACTGACTGCCATCGACGACGTTGTTTAGTGCCCTCTGAATTGACACCTTATCAAGCGACGATAATTTCACCCGCTGTACTGGCCCACGATAATTGCTCATGACTAATATATTGCGAGCAATGGCTTCGCCTTCGCGGTCATAGTCGGTGGCGATATACAATGAGCCTTGTAGATCTTTGAGTAGCTTTTTAATTGCCGCGAGCTGCTTTTTGGTGCGGTAGACGGGCTTGAGGGGTACATCAGTTGGCAAGAATGGCAGCGTCGCCAGCGACCATTGCTTCATGCTGGGCTCTATTTCGTCGGGCATTTTTTGCTCAAATAAGTGCCCAACCGCCCAGGTCACATAGGTGCCTTTTCCATTATGTAGCGCGCCCTCCACACGGCTGCGGCAACCAAGTGCTTGTGCTAGGTCGCGCGCTTGTGATGGCTTTTCACAAAGGTAGAGGGCGTGTATTGGCATAACTAAACTAGGCTAATGGTAACCCTCTAAGCATACACCAAATCTAGCTAAACAACTGATTATTTATCCAGTTTTTTCGTAGGTTTTTCAAACCGCAGGTTTGGGAAACATTGATCGGTGGCGATACACGTTGCCCGGCCGCGAACGGCCATACAACCTACGGGATTAGGTGTAGGTTTTTCAAACCGCAGGTTTGGGAAACATTAATCGGCGGCGATACACGTTGCCCGGCCGCGAACGGCCGTACAACCTACGGGATTAGGTGTAGGTTTTTCAAACCGCAGGTTTGGGAAACATTAATCGGCGGCGATACACGTTGCCCGGCCGCGAACGGCCGTACAACCTACGGGATTAGGTGTAGGTTTTTCAAACCGCAGGTTTGGGAAACATTAATCGGCGGCGATACACGTTGCCCGGCCGCGAACGGCCGTGCAACCTACGGGATTAGGCGTAGGTTTTTCAAACCGCAGGTTTAGGGAGCATTGATCGGTGGCGATACACGTTGCCCGGCCGCGAACGGCCGTGCAACCTACGGGATTAGCTATGCATTAGTCGATGCGCGAGGTTACTTCTAGCAGGTGATAACCAAACTGTGTTTGTACAGGGCCTTGCACTTCTTTAATTGGTGCTGAAAACACAACTTTATCAAACTCTGGCACCATCATGCCTGGTCCAAACTCGCCAAGGTCACCACCTTGTGCACCCGATGGGCATTGCGAGTGCTGTTTTGCTACGTCAGCGAAGTCGGTACCCGCTGCGATTTGCGCTTTTAGTTCATTACACTGAGCTTCAGTGCTTACCAAAATATGGCGTGCTGTTGCTAAAGCCATGATTTACTCCATTTATGTCGTCGTTTAAGCGGCAGGCATTCTATTGCACTGCTAGGCAAATTCCTATTATTTCACGCCATTGGAAATAGCTAGGGCTTATGCGCCCGGATCATCACGCCCCCAGCAGCGGTAGGTGCTTAACTTTTTTATACGTTAGCGCCAGCAACAAGCAGTGCTTTACTGCTTCTTCTGGGATGGGCTGGTCAAGTGGTAGGGCGAGTTCGCGATTACCAACGAGTGAGAGTTGGTCGCCATATAGTTCACGAAAGGTATCAACTAACTTGGCCTGGCAGTTAAAAAACAAGCTTACGTACTCTGGCGCTTTCGCTTTCCAATCCATCCGAATTGGGCTGCCGGTTTTGACCGAGAAACTCGCTTCTCCCCATTTTACCGACTGCTCAATTGGGCCAAGATTATGCTGCTCACAAAGCTGAGTTATCCACTGATCTAGCTTCTGTAAATATAACTTCGCATTAATCGGGTAATCTTTAATAATACTTTCCAATTTTAACTTCTTTGTTTATGCGGGATTTGGGCTTCAAATGGATTTATAGCAGAGACTAGACACCCGCCTTCGCGGGTGTGACAAGGTATTGGGTCGTAGCAGAGACTAGACACCCGCCTTCGCGGGTGTGACAAGGTATTGGGTCGTAGCAGAGACTAGACACCCACCTTCTCGGGTGTGACGGGGTATTGGGTCGTGCAACCTACGACTGTAAAAACCTAACAAACTCGCCTAAATCTTCAGGCATGTCAGCGTAGTTGCGTTCGGCTTTCGCTGGTATTGACCAAGTTGGTTTTGCAGACAACCACAGGTGCGCGGCCAGTTCTGGAGCGGCCTCGGCGACTAAACCAAGTGGGATCCACATTAACGAGTCACCTACTTTGTTTGGCACTGGGCTGCCGCAGCTACTGCAAAAATGTGAGCTAAACCCAGTTGATTTGTGCCACTGTTTTATATTTTGCTCGCCAGACTGCCATGCAAACTGATCAATCGGCACTATGGTTGCCGCATTGGCGCAGCCACCCCCTTGCTTTTGACACAGCGAGCAATGGCAGTGATACATTTTGTTGATTGGACTTTTAACAACAAACGTTACGGTGCCACAAAGGCAGCTTCCTTGATAGGGCATTTTATTGGTCTCTTACTAAGCGAACCAGCGCGAAGTTTTGTTTGTCTGTGTAGTCATCATTGCCGAATAAAAAGTGCACTGTCCAAGCAGCGTCTAGGTTATGGCCTGCACTTGTTGCACTCCAGTAGCGCTGCTGTTTTGTCGCTGGAAACATGGCTTGATCGACGGCGCCGCATTGGCCGTTAGCCAAACTGCTCAGTTCTTTTAGGTTAGGTAGCCGCCAGGTGGCATAACCAGCCAATCGGTTTGCTGTTGCTTCACCGATGGCTTGCTGCCAAGTCAGCTGCGTTGGCTCCCCAACACAGCTATCACCATTCCACGTTTGCCCCAGGCTGCAGCGCTGCCACACAATTTTGGACTGTGTATCGACAACCTGGCCACCACTTGCTTCCCAGTTTGGTGGCAACTGCAAACACGCTTGTGATGTCGCCGTTATCATTAATAGAGATAAGCCCATTAATAGAGATAAGCCCATTGCTCTCGCTGTAGTCATTGAACGCTCCCTGTTCGCACCAATCGAACATGACTAGCAACGCTTTTAATCGCGAAGTTACTGCGACCAAAATTAAATTTGATATTCCAGGCCCCGTTCGCGCTAGCGGGATGCTCGCTGCTCGTCCAATACCAGGCGTTTTCGGTGCGTGGGAAGTAGTCTTGGTCAACCGTTGGCACCGATGCACCATAGTGAATAATGGATCTCAGCTCTGCTACTGTCGGCAAGCGCCAATCGTTGTAGCCACACAGTGCTTGCTGATTTACTGCCTCAACAAAAGCTTGGGTGTCACAGCTATCGTTGGCGCAAGTGCCACCATTCAAGTGCCCTGAAGCTCCGTTATACCAGCTATAGGTATGCCGGTAATCGCGCAAACCGGAAGCTGCTTTGACCTCCCACATTAAGCCAGTCACATTGTCTGCTACACAATTATGCCCACTCGCATTGGCTGCCAACTTATTGCCAAGGGTATCCAACTTAGTCAAATCGAATGCTTGCGCACCGCCACCATATGGCGTTTTAGTTAGGCTACCGGCTCTGGCTTGTGCATCGCGGCCATGGTCACCATCTTGCCCTTGCAAGCCGCTTGCTGGGCAGGCTACTTGCGTATTATGGCTATTCGTACACCATATTTGCCCGGTATCATTTAGCGCCCTTGCAACTTGTGAAACAGGCACAGCTGAGGGTGCCACAGTCGTTTCGCTAGTGGTTGTACTGGCATCGCATGCAGCAAGGCTTGCTGCAGCAATTAATATGACGACAATCCGCATGCGCGTCCCTGAGTTGGTCATGTAGACAAAAATACTATTACAGCGACTACCAGACCTCAACCAACAGGCTATGCCAACCTAGCCTAACTCCTAAATTATTTTGCCTTATTAGTCTCAATACGCTCGCGATAAGCACCTAAGCCGCCAGCGATAAACTTAGCGTTGTGATAACCCATTTGTTTGAGTGCTAGCGTGCTGAGTGCACCACGGTTGTTGGCATTGCAGTAGCAGAGAATTGTTTGATTGAGGTCGGCAATTTTGCCCTCCACCAACATTTCCAATGTACCGCGGCTGATGTTCATTGAGCCTGGGATATGATCTTTTTGATGCTCTGGGCGGTCACGAATGTCCAAAAGCTGAGCGCCGTTGGCGACTAGCTCGGCGATCTCTTCAACTTCCACACTTTCTACTTGAGCAATGGCGTTGTTGGCTAGGGCTAAGAATTTTTCGGTGTATTGCATGGTGTTGCTCCTATTGGTTGATAAGTGGAGCTTTGCAATGGTGGTGCCAGATTCGCGAACGCTCTGGGTGGGTGTTTTTTAGCGAAAACGTTTCAGGTGTAGCACACACGTTTCACAAGGCGAGACACTTATTGTGACGGGGTGAGCCGTAGCGAGGCTGTATACGGAGACTAGACACCCGCTTTCGCGGGTGTGACTATACCGAAACTGGACACCTATACCGAAACTAGACACCCGCCTGCGCGGGTGTGACGGGTTAATTTCGCGGGTTTGACCATACCGAAACTAGACACCCGCCTGCGCGGGTGTGACGGGTTTATTTTCGCGGGTGTGACGGTTTAAGTTCGGGTGTGACAGCCTTTACTGAACCGGATGCCAATACCCCTGGTGATAACGGCAGATGCCGTCGTCGCGCAGCTGGTAGAGGTAGAGCCAGTCGTTGTCGATTAGCCAGCGAACGTTGTCGTGGGCATCAATAATGTTGCGAATGGCGTGTTTTGGCGCATCCACATACACATTCAGCCGAGTAGGCGTGTGCATATATTTTTGCCCATCGTGCACACTTTGCAGCGGCAATCCAATACGCAGGTCGCCACCGTTGCCCTCAAACACGCCTATGTTGCCACCCACTACATTGTGCAGGGTTTTATTGCCAGCACCGTATTTAAGTGGATCGGTCACCGAGGCGTTGTATTGCATGTTAATCCAGTTGGTCACCAGCATTGGCGCGGTGAGAATGGTGGTTAACAAGGCAAAATCTTTGTCGTTCGCCCAGTTGTAGTCGTGCAGGAAGCTGCGCCCACCTAGGTTTAGGTGCTGGCTGCGTTTACGATCAGCAACAATAAAGCAGGCGTTATTGGCCAAGCCCCACTCTGGCCGCGTTTGGCTCCAGTCGCGGGCTTTTTGTTTGGCATCAGGACTCGCTGATAACTTAGCCCGCTCGCTACTGGCTTGCTCGGTTGCGCCGGCTAGCCATTGTTCAATCTGCTCTGGCACTTGGCCAGATAGCACAATGACTTCATCAGTCGTGGTGTTATGCAAACCTGGCACAAAGGTCGTCGCATCTGGTATGTGAATGCCCCGCTCAATCAAAGCTTCTCTTACCGCGGCATCATTTAGAAGCTGGCACAACAGGCGCACATTCACTTCACCGGTTTGGCCGCCACAAGCACCGCAGTCTAAGCCTGCTTCGTGCGGGTTATTTTGGCACTGACTGCCGTGCCCTAACAGCAGCACGGTGTCGGCAAACTCATCAGTAAAGCCCATGCTACCCAAAATACCAGCAGCCATATCTGCTTGTTCACTTAGCGGCAGTGCTTTGCCTTGTTTGCTTAGGGTAAGCGGGCCAAATTCAGTGACTTTGGCTTTGCCAAGACCCAGGGTGTTTTTCACCAAGCCCCCTAGGTATAACAACCCAGTAGACTCCACTAGGCTAAAACCACCAGCAGAGGATTTAGCAAACTTCTGCCATTGGGCGCTGTATTGGGCGGTGGCAAGCTTGCCCGAACTGGCTTCCCGCACTTCTAATTGAGGAGCCAGCAAGCCAGGCAGCTGCGGGCGCTGATAGCTGCCCACCGCATAAGCGATTGGCAAGCCAAAGAAGCCAGCAAACCCCTTGGTTTGAATACTTGGCGACTGTGCTTCGAGTGCCCGGCGCATCACTTCCGAGCGCGTATCAATGCAGAATACCGCTTGCAGGCTAAGCGCTGCATTGTCTTTGGCTGGCAGTGGCGTGCGCAGTTGCTGGTGCAACCCTTGCTGAATCTGCATTTCATTGGCTAGGTGCCACACTTGCAAGCCATCTACATAGGCTTGGTGTTCACCTTTAAGCTGATTGCTATGGGCAAGTTGGCGCTTCCAGTTTATTTGCAGTTCACTGCTGGATAACTGCTGCCAAAGCACCAGCTCCCAAGCTAGGCGCACGGCAAGCAGTTGCTCTACCACATTGTTTTGCTTGCCAGCCAACATGGCCTGCCAACCGACATAAGCACTATAACTAGCCCAGCCGTTGATGCTTAGTAGTAGCGCGTGTAGGTAATCCACCTGCGCTTCATCTGTTACACCAAGCATGGTCAAAGCTTGCTCTACAAGCGTTGTTGCATCACTTGGCAAGGCTTTAAACTGCTCAACCAAGCCTTTGCTCTTCATTAGAATTTCTAGGCCATGGTCGTGGCAAATGGTGTCTAACCAAGCGGCGTAAAAGTCATCGCAGCCAGCGCCGGTTTGTGGCTGACTAGCAAAGTAGTCACCGGCAAACTGGCTAATTTGGTGAACCACTTCATCATTCCAACTGATCTCACGCTCGCTATCGCGTTCTAAATCCGCCAGCTGTGCAACGTTCTGCCAAGGCTGGGGTTGTTTAAGTGGTTGCTGCTTAAACTGTGCCACCGTCAGTTCGTGCCCCAGCGCACTCAGCGCTTGGGCCAGGTCATCGTCGCTCACATGCTGATAATGCGATACATCACCATATACATGCACGCCACCCAACCAAGATAAGTTCACGGCCACCTCATGCATGCTCAGTTGGCGCATTTGCCAATAAGGGTTCACGGCAATCAGCTTATCGAGTGGCCAGTTTGGCGCAATGCGCCCAGCGGCCTGTTGAATTAAGGTTGATACTGGGGCTTTCACTGCTACGTTCATGATTGCACCTCTGCTGTGGCAACTTTGTTAACAGGCTTTGCTTGGGTTAATTTGGCAGGCCACAGCGCGAGTGTGATGCGCGTTGCCCATTCATCTAGGTAAAGGCCAGCAAACAGCGCTTGGTGTAGGCGCTTGCCAACTGGTTTGTGCTCGCTAAATTGCACAGTCCAGGCGAAAGCTATGAGCACCAATACGATGGCGGCAAACAGTAGTTCTAGTGCCAAGGCCTCTGGCAAGGCCTGCCAGCCAAGGCTGTATTTGAGTGCCGTGTGTACACCAGCCAGTGCTAGGGCAGCTACTAGGCCTTTGGCGAGCTGACCATGCTGAACCAGTGCGGCAAAACCAGCACTGTAGAGAGCAAAGAACGCCACTTCGGTGATCGACACACTGCCCTTTAGCACCACGGTGCCAATCAGGTACACACTAAAGGCCGCCGAAAAACCTAGTACTGTGGTGGCCATTGAGGCCTTGCTAGCCGACATTTGTTTGGCGACGGCAGTTTTCACTTGGCTGCCAGCATTTAAGAAGCTGTAAGCTTTGTAGCAAGAGTGTGCTAACAGGTGCAGCGCAGCCAGAGCGTACAAGCCCGCGGCAATTTGCAGCAGCATGAGGGCCATTTGGCTCACCGTCGACCAAGCCAGACCTACTTTGACACTAATGCGAGTCGTGGCAATCACCGCTGCCAGCACCAGGGTTAAGCCTGCGACCAAGGCAAGTACCGTAGTGGCAATCCAAGATGCTTGCAGTAGCTCGGCGTTGCGTAGCAATAAGTAGCCACCCAAGTTCACCACACCAGCGTGTAGCAAAGCCGATACCGGCGTTGGGGCTTCGACAACTTGAATCAACCAGCCATGGAACGGCATCTGGGCGCATTTAAGCAATGCTGCAAGCACCATTAAGGTGGCGGCTGAGTGCGTTAATGCAGTGGCATCGCTGCTGCTAACTAATAGGGCAAGCTCACTGATGCTAAAGCTTTGGTATTGCCAAAATAGTAGGCCGATGGCGCCGAGCAGCGAGATATCAGCGAAGCGGGCGAAAACAAACTTTTTATGGGCTGCTAACTGTGCACGCGGGCGGTCTGGGTAAAAGAGTAATAGTTGGTGCAGGCTCAAGCTAATACCAACCCAAGCAAACCAAAGCACGAGTAAGTGATCACTGACGACCACCAGCATCACCATGGCGATGGTCCAATGCAACCAGCGGAAGAAGTCGGCTTGTTTGGCTTCGCCGGCTAGGTACTGCTCACTAAAGCGGCTAACGAACAACCCTAGAGTTGCTACTAAAGCCACCATGAGGGTTACCAGCCAGCCATCGGCCAGCCATGCGCTGAGCACCACGGCAGGAACAATCGCTTGCAAGGCCCATAACGAGCGCCCTTTCATAGTACCTGCCAGTAGATACCAAGCAGGTATGGCAAATGCCAACATATCCATCATCACTCTCCTCTGTAGAAGTTGACGAAAGTATGTGAGCAATCTATCGTTCTGTGAAATACATATAAATCATTATTATGTTCTATAAAAGAGAACGATTATGAGCCGCTTGAATTACCACCATCTTTATTATTTTTGGCAGGTCGCCCAACAGGGCAACCTCACCAAAACGGCCCAAGCCCTGCATGTTTCGCAGTCAGCGTTGTCGAATCAAATTAAGCAGCTTGAACAAAGCATGGACTGCGCGCTGTTTGAGCGGGCAGGAAAAAAGCTGGTGCTAACTGAGGCTGGTGAGAAAGCGGTGCTGTTTGCCAACGACATTTTTACCCGCGGTGAAGAGCTAGAAAACCTGCTGCGCTTCGGCGAGCAAGGCCAGCGCAGCCATATCAGTATTGGCATTTCTAGTTATATGTCGCGCAACTTTATTGAAGAGTTCATTGCCCCTACGCTTGCCAACTCAGATTGCAGAGTCACCCTGCACTCCAACAACCTACCCACGCTTTTGGAGCGCCTGGCCAATCACAAACTGGACTTGTTATTAACCAATAAACCCATTGAACTAGAGAACGAACAACCTTGGATTGTGCAGCTGTTGTCGCGCCAGCCGGTGTCGATTGTTTGCCCACCCGAGCTAGCAGACAAGCATTACCATGAAGTAAGCTGGGTGCTACCAAGTCGCTACCATGCCATTCGCTCTGAGTTCGAGGCGTTTTGCCAAACCGAGGGGTTTACCGCAAAAATTAAAATGGAAGTGGACGACATGGCAATGCTGCGCTTGATGGCGCGCGACCACTATGGCTACTCGGTACTACCAACGGTTGTTGCCCGCGATGAGCTAGCCGCCGAGAACCTAGTGGTGCGCCATACTTTTAGCAACCTATTTGAGCGCTTCTATGCCGTTACCCTACCAAGGGTGTATCAGCCGGATATGATTCACCAGCTACTCAATCGCTACTGATGCTGATTAAAACATCTCGACGCTATCGTCAGCTTCGGCCTGATTAATCTCAGCTAATATGCCATCAAGATGATCAAACACTTGCTTACTGGCCGCTTCACTCATGTGCATGCAAGTCACGATATCCTCGATATCCAAGTGCTCTTCAGCAGCCTTGTCCAGCGCGTGATGCACACCATCATGTACTTTTTTATGGGGTTCAGTAAGCAGTTTGTAGCCTTGGTAGCGACCATAACGACTAACGGCTTCTTCGGAATCAAACCATTTACCCAATCGACAGCTATGATGGTCTACTGCAACTTTTTCGCGGTACTCCTCGGCGTCTTGATTCAATATGGCGTAGTAGCCATTTTGCTTGTACACAATGTGGTCAACTTTCAGTAGTGACATAAATGACATATCACGCGTCAGCGTTAACAAGCGGCTTGTTGTTTGCGCCGATGCTGCCGTGCTTTCTACCGCATCTGTCACCGACGCAATGGTTTCTACCATCGCATCCGTTTCTTGTTTAGCTGCTGCTGTACTCGTAGCAGTTTGCTGCATTGTGGCGGAAAATTCATCTAATCTTGTGCGGATTTCTTTGGCGGCATTACTGGTGTTTTGAGATAGATTTTTCACCTCATCTGCAACCACAGCAAAACCTCGACCTTGCTCACCGGCTCGCGCGGCTTCGATGCTAGCATTCAATGCCAACATGGTAATCTGATCAGTAATACCATTGATCATGTCTAACGACTGGTGAATGGCAGCTGCTTTGTCGGCTAACTGCTCACTAGCATTGGCCATTTCGGTAACAGACTGGTCGATGACCGAAATACGATCATTAACCTGCATTATTTCAACTTTGGCACTAACAGCCTTATCACTATTTTCAACTGAAATGCGTTCCGCTTCATCAACCCTTGCCGAGATGCCAATCATGTCTTTCTGAATGGCGCCAAGGTTTTGTAACAGATTGTCAATGTTTAGGTCGTTTAGCTGGGCCGACATACTGTTAGCGTCAGTGATGACACGAATGTCTTTTAGCTGAGCCAATGCATGTGCAATATTGGTTAGCGCGGCACCAAATTGCCCAGGCATGCCTTGCGTCAGTGGCGGGCGCTCAAAATCATTTTTTAACACACAGCTAAAGCTTGAGTTGGTTTCATTAAAGAAGGATTCAACCGAATCGAGAAACTCATTTAACTCCCAAGCAACCTCTCCCATCTCACCAAAATTGCGGGTATCAGTTACTCGTCGGTAAAAGTCACCTGCCGCGGCGGAGCTGAGGGTATGCTTCAACTGTTGTAACAGATTCTGGGTTCTATTAATTGACACTGCCATTACGGTAACCGATGCTAAAACACCAGCCATCAACAGAATGTCAATCAGATTACGCACTGAATCCGGTAGAAAGCGAGCCAGTAGCATAAGCGCACCAGCCACATAGACTGCAACTAATAATAATACGAACTGCTGCTTGTAAAACGGGTGTTTTGACAGTTTATCGCTTTTGGCTGCTTTGCTCATTTAAAACGCACCCCTGCTATACCAATAACAAAATCGCGATACCCACCAGCTTTACTGCATTCAGCCATCAAATAAGCCACAGCATCATCTATAGATTGGTTGGTACCCGCTGATTCTATTTTTTTCATTTCCTGATAAATATTGGCGATAACCTCTTCCACCGATTCATTTATTTGGCGGCGAACCGAGAAGTAACCGTTTATCTTTCCTGTTTGTACATTGACGTTTGGCGTCACATTAGCCAATACCCAATAGTACTTGCCGGTATAGGTTTTGTTTTTCACCAACCCGAAAAACTCTTCGCCTTTTTGTAGCGTTTGCCACATATAGCGAAACACCCCTCTTGGCATGTCGGGGTGGCGTATAACTGAATGTGGCTTGCCCAACAATTGGCCTTCATGCATCTCTGAGACCTGCATGAATAACCGATTGGCATAGGTTATTTTGCCCTTCAGATCGGTTTTACTAATAATTAGATGGTCACTTGGCCATTGCGCACGCTGATCCGTCATCAACTTCACCAAACTTTTTATATTGGTTTCAGTGTAGATGCCCAAGGCAAAACCTGCACAAGGGTTAACTAGTTGCTTGGTAAATCGAACTGATGCATCCAGTCTTGCATATTATTGTTAGCGATAACCCGATTGATCGCCTCTAACATAAGGTCACGCTCAGGGTGATCGCTAGCAATGCCAAAATGAACCGAATCACTGCTAACCAGCAAGTCGTGTTTAATCAAAGGGGCTAAGCGATGATCTACTGAGCGTTGATAGTCTAAAATCAAGCTATCTAACAGCAGCACATCGGCTCTGTCGGCCAATAGCATTCGATAGCCCTGTTCAGGCCGATAGATGTAGACGGTGCTGAGTCGCTCTGCCGAGCGATAGGGTTCTTTATAGAAATAACCAGCGAACTCAATCACGCGTTTGTCTGCTAACTGGTCAAACGAGGTAATCGGCGGCATCGGTAGGCTAACCATCGCCATCGGCTGATGGATATAGGCATCACTAAACAGCATCTTGCTGCGGTCGTCTACCCAGTTTGGGTTGGTAATAGCAATCAAGTCAGCTTGTTGAGTTAGCATCGTGCTTTCTACCCTAGTTCTGGGTAGTTGTACTAAGTCAATGCGCCACCCTTCGCTCGCTAAAGCTTGGGCCAGCACTTCAATATAGCCATTGCCTTGCCCATCGAAATACGGCATGTGGTGCGCATCCGACAGCAGCCAGGTCATTTGCTTGCCACTCGCCACTGTCGTCCAAAAAACCAGTATCAATAAAAAAGCACGAAACATTCATCAAACCAAGCAGGAAACTGAACGTAAGTGTAGTCGATATGAACAGATTCGCGCCTTGGTGGATTTAACGCTAGAATACGCGCCATTCAATTTGGAGAGTCCTCATGTCAGCAGGAAAACTATTTGTTATTTCCGCCCCGTCGGGTGCAGGGAAATCAAGTTTAGTGAGTGCCCTATGTGAACGTGACGCAAGCATCCAAGTGTCGGTTTCACACACAACTCGCGCCCCGCGTCCAGGTGAAGAAGATGGCGTCAATTATAACTTCACAACCATAGCTGAGTTTGAAGCTGGCATCGACTCTGGGCTATTCTTGGAATATGCCAAGGTATTCGATAACTACTATGGCACCAGTGGCGAATGGGTGACTGAGCAATTGGCGCAAGGCATCGATGTGATTTTAGAGATTGATTGGCAAGGCGCGCAGCAGGTACGAAAACTTGTGCCAAACTGCACCTCTATTTTCATTTTACCACCATCGGTAGAAGCGCTTGAGCAGCGACTTAATAATCGTGGTCAAGACGGGGCCGATGTCATTGCCCGTAGAATGAAAGATGCGCAAAGCGAAATGTCGCATTGGCATGAGTTTGAATACGTGGTGATTAACGATGCATTCTCCACCGCACTGGATGAATTGCATGCTATTTTTGTAGCAGAACGCCAAAAACAGGCCAGACAAGCGATTAACCAGCAAGAATTAATCGAAAGCCTCTTGTCATAGCGATTAAAAACCATACAATGGCGTGTCCACCGCAATGCGCCATCATCTGGAGACTATTTTACATGGCACGAGTAACTGTTGAAGACTGCCTAGAAAACGTAGACAACCGTTTCGAACTGATCATGGTTGCATCGAAGCGTGCACGCCAGCTTGCCAACGATGGTGCTGAACCTACGGTACCTGAAGAGAACGACAAACCTACGGTAATCGCCTTGCGCGAAATTGCTGAAGGAAATATCGATGCAAGCATTCTTGCTGAGCAAGAAGACTGATACACTAAACCGGCAAACGCCGGTTTTTTTATGTCAGTGATGCGAGCAAGATGCCTGTAGCGAATATAGATGAGTTAGCTTTTAAACTGTCCAGTTACCTATCCCCTAAAAAGGTTAACCGGGTACGCCGTGCCTATTATTATGCTGAGCAAGCGCACGAGGGGCAGTATCGCCGTTCAGGCGAGCCCTATATTATTCATCCGCTACAGGTTGCCGAAATCCTTTCTGACATGCACATGGACCACCAGTCTTTAATGGCTGCCATGCTGCACGATGTGCTTGAAGACACCCCAGTTAATAAAGACGCCCTGATTGAACAGTTCGGTGCCAACGTTGCCGAAATGGTCGATGGGGTTTCTAAACTTACGCACCTAAAGTTTGAGAATAAGCAGGAAGAGCAAGCCGAGAACTTTCAAAAGATTGTGCTCGCCATGGCCAAAGACATTCGCGTTATTTTGGTTAAGCTAGCCGACCGGCTGCACAATATGCGCACTCTGGGTGTCATGCCACCGCACAAAAAGCGCCGAATTGCCAAAGAAACTTTGGATATTTATGCCCCGGTTGCGCAACGCTTGGGTATTGGCACGCTGCGCCGCGAGCTAGAAGACTTATGCTTTGAAAACATGCATCCAATGCGCTCAACGCGCATCAAAGCAGCCGTGCGTTCGATTTCCGGCAACCGCAACGCCATGGTGGAGAAAATTCAGCAGGCATTGCAAGACCAATTGGATAACGACGATATCAACGCCGTGGTATTTGGCCGTGAGAAGCACCTGTATAGCATTTACAAAAAGATGCAGGAGCAGCGCAAAGCGTTTGAGTCGATCATGGACGTTTATGGTTTTCGCATTGTGACCGATTCTGTCGATAACTGTTATCGCATCCTGGGCATTGTGCACAATTACTACAAGCCTATTCCGAATCGCTTTAAGGACTACATTGCTATCCCTAAAGCTAATGGTTACCAGTCACTGCACACCACGCTAATTGGTATGAATGGCGTGCCAATCGAGATTCAAATTCGTACCAAAGAAATGGACGAAATGGCGGCTTGGGGTATTGCCTCGCACTCACTTTACAAGCAAAACGACTCGCACGACCCACACCCAGCCCATGCTCGTGCTCGCCGCTGGGTGAAAGGCCTGCTAGAAATTCAGCAACGCGCCGGTAACCCAGTCGAGTTCATTGAAAACGTAAAAATCGACCTTTTCCCGGACGAAATTTATGTGTTTTCTCCAAAAGGCAAAATCATTGAGTTGCCGAAACAAGCCTGTGCCATCGACTTCGCTTACGCCATTCATACCGACGTGGGCAATCGTTGCACTGGTTGTTTGATTAACCGCAAAGTCGCACCACTCACCCAGCCTTTAAAGAGCGGCGATACCGTTCGAATTCTTACCGGCAAGCTGGCGCGGCCTAACCCTGCTTGGCTTAACCATGCGATTACCGCCAAAGCCCGCGCCAGCATTCGCCACCACATGAAAACGCTGCGCGAGTCTGACTCTCAGTCGTTGGGCTATCGCATGCTATCAAGCGCTGTCCAAGCATTAGGCGGCTCAATAGAAGCATTAGGTGACGATGCTTTTGACCGTTTAATATCCGACGCGAACATAGAGTCGAAAGCCAAACTGTTTGAAGACATTGGTTTGGGCAACCGTCTGCCTTATTTAGTGGCCCACCGCTTATTAAACGTTGGTGACGACAGCCCAGCTAATGACGCCAGCAAACCGATGAAGCTTTCTGGTGCTGAGGGCGTATTGGTGAGCTATGCCAAATGCTGCCACCCAATTCCAGGCGATCCAATTGTTGGCGTGATTTCCAAAGGCAAGGGTCTGATGGTTCATGTGGAAAGCTGCAAGAATATTAACGACTTGCGCAACGACCCAGACCGCTGCTTGCCGTTTGCATGGGATGAACAGATCGACCACGAGTTCGTCGTTGACCTGCGCTTAGAGGTACAAAACGAGCGTGGTGCATTAGCCAAAATCGCGGCGGCTGTAGCAGAAGCTGAAGCCAATATCGAAACCATTAATATGGATGAACGTGACGCCAATACCAGTGTAGTGCGTGCATCAATTTCCGTTTATGACCGCGTGCATCTAGCTCGCGTGATTCGATTGCTGCGCCGCCTTGACCAAGTGGTATTAAAAATCTCGCGGATCTACGCCTAAGCGGCTTGCAATTTCAGCAAAAACTGCGATATTCGCCTCGTTTTGATGGCACTCAACTGTGCCATCACAGAATTGAAGGAAATACACCATGAGCGATTCATTTAACCCAGACCAATGGTTCACTGAAGTATGGGCAGGCGACGGTTCTAGCTTTTCGCTAGCCATCGAAGAGCTGCTGCATAGTGAACAATCTGAGTTTCAAAAGATTGAAGTGTACCGCACTAGCCACTGGGGCAACCTAATGGTACTGGATGGCTGCTACATGGTGTCTGACCGCGACAACTTCTTGTACCACGAAATGATGACCCACCCTGCTCTGTTCACGCACGCTGCGCCTAAAAAGGTCGTGGTTGTTGGTGGTGGCGACTGTGGCACCTTGCGTGAAGTACTCAAGCACCCTGACGTTGAAGAAGCCTGGCAGGTTGAAATTGATGAACGAGTAACGCGCGTATCTGAGCAATTTTTCCCAGCACTCTGCGACAAAAACAATGACCCACGTGCCCATTTTTTCTTTGGTGATGGCATTGATTGGATTGAAAAAGCAGAACCTAGCAGCATCGACGTCATCATCGTCGACTCCACTGATCCAGTAGGCCCTGCAGCAGGACTATTTAACCGCAAATTCTTTGCTAGCTGCCTGCGCGCGTTAGGTGATGATGGCATTTTGGTACAACAGAGCGAGTCGCCGCTGTACCACACGCATAGTATTATCAAAGAAATGTACAGCGAGATGCGCGCTGCGGGTTTTGAAAATATGCATACCTTGCCGTTCCCACAGCCAATTTATCCATCGGGCTGGTGGAGCTGCACCATGGCGAGCAAATCAGTGAAAGTGCGCGAGTTCCGCTTTGATGATGCCAAGCAAAAAGCGTTTGCCACGCATTATTACAATGCCGAACTTCACCAAGGTGCACTAGCCTTGCCAGAGTTTATGAAAAAAGCGCTGGCAAATTTATAGTTGCTCAAATAACAAACAGACACATTTTGTTGCTAACCTGCTAAGCTGAAAATAAAACTCAGCGAGGGAGTGACAAAATGTCCAATTCCGTCATTGCTTGGATTATCGCAATCCTTGCGAGCATTGCCGCAGCGGTCGGTGTTTACTTATGGCTAGACGCCAGCAGTAATGCTGAATCGCTGCAGCAGCGCATCAACCAAATTGAAGCGGACCGGCGCGAATTACGCTCAGATGTGCGTCGCCTTGAGTCTGATGCCACCTTCACCACCCAACGTATCCAAACGCTGGAAGCACAAATAGAGAGCCAACAAGCGTCTGAGTCTGAGCAAATTCAACAACTGCAAGCGAACCTTGCCGAGCGTGAAAATGAGTTGGCGTCTTTGCAAAATGAGTTAGCCACTGTGCAACAAGCGAATGACGACCTACAAGCTCAAGCTTCAGAGCTGGAAGCAAGCTTGGCAAACGAAGATAGCAGCGAGTTAGAAGCACAGCTTACCCAGATGCAAAATGAAATGACTCAGTTGCAAGAACAAAATGAGTCGTTAACGAATCAAATTGCAGCACTTGAGTCGGACAATGCCAACCTTGCTGCCCAAATCGAAGACAAACAAGCGGAGCTCGTAGATCTGCGCCAAGTTGCCGAACGCATCGACAACGCTCGCAGTCAGGCCGCATCAGCAGAACAAACGCTGCAAAACCTCAACCAGCAGCTGGCAGCCAAAGATGCAGCGCTAGCAGAGCGTGAGGCAGAAATTAATCAGTTGCAGGCGGAGTTAGAATCAGACGAGCAAAACTCCGATGCCATTGCCGCACTAGATGCCGAGCTTGCTCAGTTGAATGATGAGCGTGCCAAGCTACAGGCTGAACAGACCGTGGCGCAACAAGCGCTCGATTCTGCCCGCAGCCGTATTAACGAGTTACTTGCGCAAAACGAACAATACGCCGAACAACTAGCCGAGCTGCAAACTGAACTAAATGCCCAAAATCAGGCTCGCGAAGCATTGCTTGGTGAGCTCGAAGCGCTAAGTGATGAAAAAGCCAGTTTAGTTGAACGCTATGAAGATGGCCGCACCATGATCAGCATCCCAACCGAGCTATTATATGGTTCTGGCACGGCTGAACTAAGTGAACGTGGCGAGCAAGCCTTAGCTGCGGTAGCCCAATCAATC
The DNA here is from genome assembly GCF_003577475.1 of Salinibius halmophilus. Classification (GTDB taxonomy): domain Bacteria; phylum Pseudomonadota; class Gammaproteobacteria; order Pseudomonadales; family Natronospirillaceae; genus Salinibius; species Salinibius halmophilus. Next base: position 72,643 of record NZ_QPEP01000011.1, on the reverse strand, counting down.
AAAGCATTTGACGGCTACACCATTAGCATCGAAGGTCATTCAGATAGCCGCCCTATTGGCGATAAACTGCAAATTTATTACCCATCGAACTGGGAGCTCTCAACGGCTCGCGCCTCCTCTGCGGTGCGTATGCTAGCGCGCTATGGCGTTGATACCAAGCGTATGCGAGCCGTGGGCCATGCCTCTAACATTCCGGTTGCCAACAACAACACTGCGTCGGGCCGAGCACAGAATCGACGCATTGAGATTTTCTTAGTGCCGAACGTTGAACCAATCATTGTGACGCCTACTCGCTAAATTACTGAGGGCAAAACTAAAAAACCCAGTCAATGACTGGGTTTTTTATGCAATTAAGCAAGCCTTAGTGCAGCATTTCGGTTTTACTGCCACCATCAGCGGCTGTTGCTTTCAGCTCTGATGCGCCTTGTGCATCATCGGTTGTAAGCATTTGAATCATATTGTCGATCAAATTAGCAAACACTCTTAGCAAGGGCACATAGCGCTCTGAATCCGGCTCAACCAAGTCCAATAACTCACAAGCATATTGTTGCCGGTAGGCGTCTAGTTCAGGCATGTTAATAAAACGCGCCACGGAGATCATTGCTTTGCGCAATACAGCTTCAAGTTGCAGGGGTGATGTGACACCGACCGGCAGGAAGTCCTCGATACTAAGGCGCTCTTTTGTTAAGGCTGCGCCACCATTTGCTGGATGAATTTCATAACCTAGCATCCCTGGTGAAAATACGAGTTCAAGTGCCACACTGCGCGGGATACCAGTGTGCATAAGTCGAACTCTTTCCTCTCGTTGCAATTTCATTGACAACCTCGTCAAACGCTACAATCTACATTCACTATAGTTCATCAATGGTATTTTGCTGGGCTAAATGGATGATTTTGAAACAGTTTTGTTAAGCTTTAAAACTTTCCAAATTCAAAAACCAATCGCCCAGCAAGGGTTTCAACCGCTGCAATGGTATCGCTATCAGGTTGGCCACTAACTATCGCGGCTAAGCCCACCCCCACCTGAATATTGGGATGCACATTGACTTTCCAAGTACCACTGAGTTCTCCAGCAAATGCCGTAGCAGCACCATTGCCATCATTTTGACTGATCTGACCTAATACGACTTCGGTATCCCAATGTGCAACTTGGTAGGGCATGTAGCGATAACCAAGCATCAGGCCATACTGTGTCATGCTAATGTCGGTGCCCGGGTCACCTAGTTGATGCAGGTTGAATTGACCACCAATCAGTAAGCCGTGGTCTCCCTCATAGCGGGCTAACGCTAGTTTACCACCAACGCCTAAGCCGTTTGGCAGTACGCGCAACTCGGGGCTTATTAGCCATCCCCAATAACCATCGCCGCCACCCATCAGGGTATTGGGTGCCGCCATTGCGCTACCACTGATCAGTGCGACGAGCAGAATTACTTTTTTCATAGTGATCTCCCAGTTCTAGCTATAGATTGGCAGACCACAGCGCACTTGTCAGCTTCCTCAACTATGGCAATTTAAATACTTGCTTAGAGTTTTGGTATAACTCAGGCAGCAAGGACTCTACAGTCACCCCTTTAATTTCGGCAATTTTTTCACAAACAAAGGGTACATACTTAGGTTGATTTGGCTTGCCACGATACGGCACTGGGGTTAGGTAAGGGCTGTCGGTTTCTACAAGCATTTGCTCAATAGGCGTAAGGCGCACAATATCGCGAACATTCTCAGCTTTATTAAACGTAATAATGCCGTTAAAGCCTAAATGAAAGCCCTCTGACAAGCAGAACTCGGCCAGTTCAACGCCAGCGGTAAAACTATGAATAACGCCTTTGCGTTTTAATGGGGTGCTAAAGTTGCGAAGAATCGCTTGCGTGTCGTCATCGGCATCGCGAGCATGCACCACAATGGGTAAATCGGCTTCGCAGGCAATTTGCAGCTGACGCTCGAAAGCGATTTGCTGCTGTTTTCGGTCAGCATGGTCGTAAAAATAATCTAGGCCGATTTCACCAACTGCTACAACCTTGCTATCTGCTAAATGTTGGCGAATCTCACTGTCTACGTCGTCGTTGTAGTCTTCTGCTTCATGCGGGTGCACACCCTGAGTGCAGAAAACATTATCAAACTGCCCGGCAATCTGGCGAACTGTGCTGAGGTTGCCTGGCGATACGGCAATGGTAATCAGTTGTTCAACATTCACTGCTTGTGCAGCACTCACCACTGCGCTTAGTTCATCACCTTCTAAGTAATCAAGGTGACAGTGGGTTTCAATAATTGGATGCGAATAAACTGGAATATCGCGCTTGGCCATAATGCCTCCGGCTAGCATAGTGGCGGGCAGTGTACCCAAATCAAGTTAAAAAAAAACAGCCCGCGGGCTGTTTTTTACGTTAACTAATCTACTAACGGTTTTGATTAGTCTAGCGTTGCTAGGTAATCAACTAACTCAGCTAGGTCTTCAGCTGTGTTAACGTTACGGCGGTCAACTTGGTATTTGCCGTTGATAATCACCGTTGGCACACCACGAATTTCTGCATCAACTGTTTGTTTGCGTTGCTGAGTTTCTAAGCCTGCCAAAGCGAAGCTTTTTGCTGTTGAATCAAATTCTTCACCATCAACGCCTACGCTAATAAATAAATCGCGTACGTCGTCGCGGCTTAAGCTTCGCTTCTCAACATGGATTGCATTGAAGATTAATGGGCCAACTTTGTGCTCAACGCCTAGTAAGTGGCCCATTGAACGCGCCCAAGTCATATCACGACCATTGCGACCAACGAAGTCTACGTGTGTACGCTCAACAGCAACAGGCGATTCGTTAGTTTCTAGAATCTCTTCCATGTCTTCATAAGTTGGATCGAAGGTATTACAGAAACCACAGTTGTAGCTGAAGTACAAACGTACTTCGTCTTTAGCCGTCGCTGTTTCACCAACTACCTGGTAGTGTGTGCCAGCTACAAAGTCAGCGGCTAGTGCGCCAGTGGCAAGCACAGTTGCGGCCATCGATAGCAATATTTTTTTCATTATTTATCTCCTAATACTGATAACCCAAAAGGTTAACCAAAGCCGCCTGTCTTGGCGAGTTGTTAAATCCTATCAGTTAGGTTTACGTTCATACAGCCAAGTTTGATAGTCATTAACATTCTGTGACCAATCCGGCGCTAGCTCACCGAACCAAGCCAGCCGTGACGCAACGATTAGCCTAGGCCACAAGCGGTCGTCAGCGATTTCATCAGATTCTAAAAATTCTCCCCACAAGGCTGCTTCTATGCCCCAACTATCATGTTGGCGAGGATCCATCTGGGCAACCTTTTCAATTGGTAACCCTGTTTGAGGATGACACCAGGTTACAACATTGCGTTCTTTAGGTGTTTCACCATGGTCAAAATATAGGTAATCGCATGGCGACTGGATCAACGCGAGTTGCTGTGCTTTTGCCAACTCAGGCCAGTGATCATCTCGCCACCACTGAACAACCACATTGTTTGGCAGCTCACCGCTGTTTAACACTTCGTGCCAACCAATCATCCAGCGGCCATTACCTGCTAGATAATCAGCGGACCAACGCATAAAGTCACCATAGCGCGGGCTTTCTACTTCATCGCCACCAATGTGTATCCAAGGTGATGGAAACACGCGCATTAGCTCATCGAGTACATCGGCGGCAAACTCAGTGCTAAGGTCCCACTTATCGGTTAAGCATAGTTTGGAGAACCCCACCTGCATGCCTTGATAATGGGTGGTGCGCGCGCCCTCACAAGCCAGCTCGGGGTAACTGACCAAAGCAGATAGTATATGCCCCGGCATATCTACCTCGGGCACAATCACCACGCCCAATGATTGGGCTTTCGCAACGAGCTGCCCTAAAAACTCGGTAGAATAATAACCACTGCCAGCCCCGCCTCTCACAGAGTTATCGCTGCCAACAGTAATTAAGTTAGGCCAACCAGGGATTGGAATGCGCCAGCCTTGATCGTCGGTGAGGTGCAGATGTAAACGATTCAGCCCTAGTGCTGCCATTTCATCGACTAGGTTCAGTAGCCAGGCTTCACTGCGTTTGTTACGCGCCACATCAATCATTAACCCGCGCCATGGGTAATAAGCAGTAGATTGATGCTGAACTAGCGGCTGATCAAAATGCCACTGCTGAGCAATATAGGATAACCCAGCAACCAATCCTTCCTTGCCGCCATAAGCAAGCACTTGCTCACTTGGCTTTACGGAAAATTGACTCGGCTGCCAGCTAGATTGATATTGAGTTTGCCATGCATCGCCCTGCTGAGCCCCAGCTGAAAGGTACTGATAATAATCCTGCTGCCAAGCATCTAACTGAGGGAATGATGGCAAAATACTAGCACTTGCAACAATGGGTAGAAGCAGTGCTAGTAGGATGGAGCGATTCATTGGCGCAGCCTCTTCACGGCTGCTTGCTACTGCTCTCCAGCAACCAGCTTTTGTTGGTAAAAATATGCTTGCTCGGCAAGCTCGGTCATGACTGTAGCTTGCGAATCATCATCGGTTGTTAAGCTAGCTCGCAAGGCAGTGCCATGAAGTTCGCGTAACAAAGTGAGCAGTTGGGTGTGGAGCAATGCATCGGCTTGCACTGACATGTTCAAAACCTCGTAATTGATGACCATGTCAGTACTCTAGCCGGATATTTAAATAAAGTAGCGAGCCATATCAATGAATGATCTGTTTCAGGGCGTTCACTAGTGCCTCACACTCTAGTTGTGAACCAATAGTGATGCGCAAATGTTCATTCAAGCGCGGCTTATTAAAATAGCGCACGATAATGCTCTGCTCGCGCAGGGCTTGCTGAACAGCTTCTGCATTGCCAGCTGGCGGGCGGGCAAAAACAAAGTTTGCATGCGATGGCAACACATTAAAGCCTAACGCTTCTAGCTCTGTGGTTAACCAGTCACGCGCCGCAATGACTTTTTGATTACATTCATCGTAATAAGCTTGGTCTTTGGTTGCAGCAATAGCCGCAGCTTGTGCCAGCATATCTAATGGATAGCTGTTGAAGCTGTCCTTCACACGCACCAAAGCTTCGATTAAATGCGCTTGCCCATAGGCGGCACCAATACGCATACCCGCCAAGCTTTTTGACTTGGAGAAAGTTTGCACAACTAATAAGTTAGGGTGCTTGGCAATAAGTGTTGTTGCCGACTCACCGCCAAAGTCGATGTAGGCCTCGTCGATTACCACGGCATAGTCAACATTCATTAAGCACAAGCGCTCAATTTCCGCGAGCGACAACAAAATACCTGTTGGCGCATTCGGGTTTGGCAAAATAACTGGGCCCTCATTGTTCGCCATAGCATCCACATCAATACGATAGTCTTGCTTTAGCGGCACCAGCTCGCTGGCGACGTTAAATAATCCACAATAAACAGGGTAAAAACTGTAAGAAATGTCTGGGAAGCGCAGCGGTTTATTTTGTTTCAATAACCCCTGAAACACATGCGCGAGCACTTCATCAGAACCATTGCCTACAAATACTTCCTCTGGGCGCAAGCCGTTAGCTTCTGCCAAAGCTTCACGCACCGCTAAGCTGGTTGGCTCTGGGTACAGTCTTAGGCGATGGTCACAATGAGCAGCGATTGCTTCTAACACCTTAGGCGATGGGCCATAAGGATTCTCGTTAGTGTTGAGTTTGATTAAATTCTGCGACTTTGGCTGCTCACCCGGAACATAGGGCTTTAACTCAGCAACCTGAGCACTCCAATATTTACTCATTGCAATCACCTTAATAGAAGGAGCCGGCAGTTTACCAGCCCTTCTAAACCTTGCCAAAGGGGCAATGCTATTAAATCGAGGTAACTTGGCGACTACAAAATTCGCTATTCGACACGGCGCCGCGAAGAGCCGTTGTAAACATCCCTGCGTGGGCTTCCAGCCAGTGCTTCCATGCACTGTCGTTCAAGCCTACAAACGTATCTCATACGTTTGTTGCTTACGCATCGGCTTTTACCCATGTAGCCTCGACACCCGCTCCCTGCGGGTGACGGTCTCATATCGAACATTGTAGTCACCTAGCGTTAGTAGCGATTGTTGCGAGGTATTAATCAATATTGCGGCTTTGGTCAATAAACAGCATTTGCTCACGATCAAATCCATTCGCCTCGGCTATGGCGACCAATCGCTCTACTCGCGCTTCAGATGGCTGAGGTTCCCGCGTTAATAGCCAGAAGTAATCACGGTCGGATGCGGTCACCAGGGCGTACTCATAGCCATCATCTAGCTCAAACACGTTGTAGGCGCTGTAGAATGGGCCAAAAAACGACACTTTTAGGGCGCCAACATCTGAGTCGCCAACAAAATAAGCCTTGCCTTCAATATCGTCCCAACGCTCTTTTTTTGTATTCCAGCCACGGTTTAATACCCGCACGCCGCCATCCTCGCGCTCTAAATAAGTAGCGGTTACGGCTTCCAGATTGCGCTCAAAGCGGTTGTCGTAGCGAGCAATCTCGTACCAAGTACCCAAATAGCGCTCTTTATCAAAGTTACTTACCGGCGTTATTCCCTCTGGAATGCTCACACAGCCACTCAGCCAAAAGGCACTTACTACTGCAATGAAACTCATTAATCTTCGCATGGTTTTTCCTCCTTTATTAATGCTTACTACGCGCTCAGTGATAAGTAGATGGCAACTTGCAGTGATTGACTAGCTTGAATGGCGCTTTATTGAGCTAGGTCAGAATGCTGAATCGTGATGGGAATTATTATCATTACGTAATAATCGTCTCTTGGTAGCCTGCAATGAACACGTCGCAACTTCAACCTGGTCAGCAAGTCATACTGCGCCAGTATCACCAGTCTAATTCCTACAGCCAACAGCTCACAGCCATTGGGTTAACCCCAGGAACTTTGGTGCAGGTGGTTCGCCGGGCGCCGTTGGGAGATCCGATAGAAATTCAGTTTCGAGGCATCAACTTAGCGCTTCGCCAGAGTGAATGCCAGGGTATCGATTGGGAGCAAGCATGAACTATTACCTCACTGGCGCGCCAAATTGCGGCAAAACAACGCTTTTTAATCGCCTAACGGGCAAACACCAGCGCGAAGGCAATTGGTCGGGGGTTACCGTTGAGCTTTGTCAGGGCGATTTCGCCGGCCATCAAATTACCGACATTCCTGGGCTCTATGATCTCTACCCACCTGCATCGGTGGGGATAGATATTCAAACGGCTGCGGCAGCACTCAAACGGGCACCCGCCATCATCAATGTTATTAACGCCACGCAGCTAAGTCGCTCACTATTGTTAACCCAGCAGCTGATTGCCACGGGTCGGCCAGTGATTGTAGTGCTAAACATGATGGATAAAGCGCGGGCGCGCGGCATTCATATTGACTTAGATGTGTTAAGCGACGAACTTGGCGCCCCTGTGGTGGCGCTTTCTGCCAAAACTGGCGAAGGCATCGCTCAGCTTGAAGCACTGCTCGATTCACCCCCACAAGGCCAAGTAATCAATGTGACCAATCAGTGCCAAGAGGGCTTGGTGCGCAAAAGTGATGAGATTGCTCAGCTTGCCACCAAGGCAGTGGGTCGAGCGGGTAAGAGCGCCCAAATAGACCAAATTCTGCTGCACCCATGGCTAGCCTACCCGTTCTTTCTACTCGCTATGTATGCGATGTTTTTCTTTGCCGTGCATTTTGCCAGCGCTTTTATTGATTTCTTCGACATTATGGCAGGCTTGATCTTTGTTGATGGCATATCAGCCATTGGCTCGTTCATTGGCCTGCCTGCGGCGTTGTCTGGTTCATTAGCCAACGGCATAGGAGGAGGCATACAAACGGTTGCAACCTTTATTCCTGTGTTGTTTTTCTTGTACTTATTTTTGGGGGTATTAGAAGACAGTGGTTACATGGCGCGCGTGGCGTTTGTTATGGACCGCCTGTTATCGCGACTTGGGCTATCGGGCAGCGCCTTTGTTCCCTTATTAATGGGTTTTGGCTGTAACGTACCAGCGATTTCGGCGACTAGAACACTGCCGAACAAACGTGATCGATTGATTACCATGATGATGGCGCCATTTATTTCTTGTGGTGCACGCTTACCAGTTTATGCGCTATTTGCCACTGCGTTTTTCCCACAAAACGGCCAAAACGCGGTATTTGCCTTGTACCTGTTGGGCATACTCGTGTCGGTTGTGACGGCCGTGCTGCTAAACAGAAACTTAAACCAAGCCGCCAGACAGCCATTTATTCTGGAACTACCGGCTTATCATTTCCCGAGTTTGCGCTCGTTGTGGCGCACGACTTGGCGGCGCTTAAAACAATTTATCTGGCGAGCCGGCAAGGTGATTGTACCCATGGTATTGGTGATTAATACGCTGGCTGGATTTAATCATCAAGGTCAGTGGCACCCAGAGCAACCTGAGCAAAGCCTGCTTGCCAATGTCGGCAAAATCATTGCCCCTGCCTTTCAGCCTATTGGCATTGAAGCGAGTAACTGGCCTGCCGCGGTAGGGTTATTCACTGGTGTATTAGCCAAAGAAGCGGTAGTAGGCACATTAGATACACTCTACAGCCCTACCACAACTGAAGAAGCCGCCGAGGCGCCTTTCGTACAAGTTCGACAGGCGGTTGCATCGATTAGGGACAACTTGTTCGGCTTAACGGGGGCATTGGCCGACCCACTGGGTATTTCGATTGGCGCAGTAGACAATCAAGCAACTGCGGCAACCGAACAAGGGGTGCAACTGGATACGCTAGGCCGCTTAACTGTTGCTTTTAGTGGTGTGTCGGCCGCTTTCTCTTACCTAGCGTTTATTCTTCTATACACACCATGTAGCGCTACCATTGCCGCCATTTATCGCGAGGCAGGAAGGCGCTGGACCATTATTGCCGTTTGCTGGACCACAGGCGTGGCTTATTTAGTGGCAATGACCATCTATCAAGCTAGTCAGCTGTTTAGCCAAGCACTTGTCAGCGGCGGGCTAATTATTGTTGGCTGGCTGGTAGCCGCCGCCTGTTTTAAGTTACTAGCAAAGTATATGGTGGTCGAAGAACAGATCCCTCTGCGCCAACTAGATTAATTCGCTTCCAAGGTTTTGAGCGTGTGGCCTATTTGCTCGACGACTTGCGCAAGCACCTTGGTCGCCTCGTCACTCTCTTGGGTTTTTGCTTGCACGCGCTGAGCTGCTTCTAGTAGCTCAGCAACATGCTTATCAACTTCTGATGCAGCGGCACTTTGCTGTTCAACAGCTGTGGCTACCTGTAAGTTCATCATACTCACTTCGGCCATAGCTTGGGTCATTTCTCTAATTAACAACAACGCGCCTTCCGATTCTTGCACACCTTCTTTGCCACGATTGCTCGACAACTCAACGGTGCGTACCACTTCATGAATTACCTTTTCGAAGTGTTGCAGAGTACCCCGCACATGCTCGGTGCTCTCAGACGTTTTACTCGACAAACTCCTCACTTCATCTGCTACCACGGCAAACCCGCGCCCTGCTTCGCCGGCCCGGGCTGCCTCGATTGCTGCGTTAAGCGCTAGCAAGTTGGTTTGCTCGGCCACTTGCTCAATGGCATCTAATACCTTGCTAGTATCTTGGTTTGCTTCTTTTAGCTGATTAATCGCAGACACCGCTGAGTTTAAGTCGGCTTGCAGTTGCCCAATAGAATCTTGTGCCATGCTTGATTTTTGGGTGGTGAAGGTAAGTCGGTCATTCACACTTCCGACAAGTTCCGAGGTTTTGCCCGCTAACTCAGCCACCTCTTTAAATGAAGTATTGAGCTCATGCACCGCTGTAGCCGATTGATTAAGTTGATCGTGCTCACTCTGCGTGGTGTTCGATACATCTTGCGCGGCTGATGAAATACGCGCTGCCACCGCTTCAATTTCTTGGGCTGCATTACGAAAATTAGCAAACGCGGCATCTAACTTGTTATGTAAGGTTGTTAATGCCTGCTGCAAAAAGGCCAGCTCGTTTTTGCCTTGTGTTACATCTAACGCTGGGTCGTTCGCTAGGTTTGCCGCTGTTTTCATTAACGCCAGCACACTTTTACGGATGGTCTGTGAGATCCATACCGTTAGCGCGACGGCGACTATGGCAATCACAAAGATACTGACAACAATCATAACGATTAATGTGGCGCGAGCCGAGGCAATGCTTTGTTCAATAGCCGCCTGCTTATCAAAGACCTCTTGCTCAAAGCCTGCGGCGGCTGTGCGCAACTCGCCACGCAAGCCACTCTCTTCGTTTAAGCCTTTTTCTTGCTCGGCTACAACCAGTTGTTCAAACTGCTGCTGGTAGCTGTCTACCAATGGCAGTAAGGCCGGGTCTAACTGACGCAAATTAACCCGGAAGGTTTCTATATCGCGTCGAAAACGATCGAGGTACTTCATACCTAGGCGCAACATAAAGTCTTTTTCATGGCGGCGAAGCATTAACATGTCGGCGCGCAGCTCGGGCTCGTTGGATAAATTACTTTCTACTTCCTGAATGGCTGCACGCAAGCCACCGTAGAGGCCATCGGTAGGTGTTAACCCAATTTCTACCTGGCGATTGGCTAGGTTGTTAAATAATGATTGGTACTGACTAAGCAGTGCTCGGCTGGTATTGGTATCGGCAATGCCAAAAGACTCGATGCGGTCAATGGTAAGGGCAGTTTTGTCTACCTGTTGATTAAAGCGCTCGACGTACTGAGTATCGAGCCGCGCTAAAAAGTCTTTTTCAGCGCGGCGCAGCTGTAGCAGATCTGCTTCTAGGGTAAGCGCTTGCGATTCAGCTTCGGCAAGCGTCGATAAGCGATTTACCGAAAACAGTGCCAGTGCAATTGCTAAGCTGAAACCTAGAATTACGGCCACAATAATAATGTTATGTCGCGTTTTGATGGGCAAGTTATCCATTGCGCCCTCCTTCGCAAAGGTATGGTTATTTGTTAACCATAGCGAAGATTTTCGAGAGGCAATTTAACTTTTTGTAACGCTTATCATTTAACTGCAACAACCACGGTAGGGGCCGGAACAGTTAATGTGCTTAACAGCGCACCTACTTCACCGGTTTCAGACTTGCGTTCAAATAATGCTAAGCGGTCCGAGAGCTGGTTAGCAACTAGCACATATTGCTGGGTAACTAAAAAGTGACGCGGAAATTTGCCTGCCGTTGCAACGGTGGCAACACGTTTGAGTCGGCCATTCATTAACACGAGCTGTAACAATTGATCACTGCCACGAATCGACAGGTAAATATGACCATCTACAACACTAACTTCCGCAGGGTAATCCTGCAAAGGCGTGCCAACTTTAATGTTATCCACTAACGTGAGTTTGCGGTCTAGCCACAAGTAAAGCGACAAGCTAGCCGAGAGCTCATTGGTGACCAACAAATGTTGAGGGTCTAGCCATGCCATGTGCCGAGGACCATCACCTGCTTTGGTCGCAAAACGCTTTTCCAGTACCAACTTTTCAGGCGACAACATCAAAATTTCATCGGTGCCCAAATCAGCCGCCAGCAACCACTGGTGGTCGGGTGTTAGTATGGTGCTATGTACATGCGAGCTTGCTTGGCGCTCATGGTGTTTACCCTGGCCACGCTGTTGAAATACCGCCTGCAGGTTTAGGCGCTCTACATCCCAACGCATGATATTGCCACCACCGTAGTGGCTGATATACAAATCCTTCCCTTGAACTAACAAATGACACGGCGCCGACCCTAGTGAGTTGCGCTTAAACAATACTTGATGAGTAATGGCATCTAATTTCCAGATTTCACCATTGTCGGGGAACTGTTCGTTCACCAGCAGCAGCTCACTGCCAGCTTGAGCAATAAAACTCGGGTTTACCGCCGCAACAGAGCGCTTGATCACTAGTTTTTCATCTTCGATGGCAACCAGACTGAGCGGATGATCTTCACCATAGCCGCCAACCCAAAACTTAGTCATTTTATTGTCCTTTTTGCATTGCATGGCTTTATACTGCTGCCCGCTAAGTATACCGGAGTCGGCTATGTATAACCGCAACATTGTTACCATTTTAGTGGCACAACCCTTGGTATTGGTCATTGCCCCCATGCTTGTACTAATTGGCGGATTAATGGGGCTGTATTATGCACCGTCGCCAAGCTGGGCGACCCTACCCGTTGCCTGCATGGTAATAGGCACCGCATTGGCGGCGAGCCCTGCAGCATTCGTTTATAACAAGCTTGGCCGTAAGCTGGGGGCACTAATTGGTGCTGCAATTGCCCTGTCCGGTGCCCTGTTGGGTGCGCTCGCCACCATCATCGAAAGTTTTGCTTTGTTGTGCCTTGCTACAGGTATCTCTGGTGCTGCCATTGCTTTTGGCCAGCAATTGCGTTTTGCCGCCGTTGAGGCACTAGACGATAAAAACAATGCGCCTAAAGTGCTGAGTGCTTTATTACTTGCTAGTTTAGTCAGTGCTTTTGTTGGCCCAGAAATCGGTGCGCGGGGCGAAATGCTGTTCGACACTCGCTACCTAGGGTCTTTTTTATTACTTGCCATAATTATTATTTTGGCGGGCAGTTTGCTGCTAGGACTAAATATTCCAAAGCAGTCGGCTCAGTCAACCACACAGGCGCGAGTAAAGCGCAGCACATTACTAAAAAACCCAGACATCATATTAGCCATCGCTTCTTCGGCGATTGGCTTTGCCGTGATGACATTTTTAATGACCGCCACACCGCTGAGTATGCAATATGGCTGCAACCATAGCGGCACCGATACCAAGTGGGTTATTCAAAGCCATATTGTGGCAATGTTTTTACCTAGTTTGATTACCCCCAAGTTAATCGCACGCTTTGGTATTCACAAGGTAATGATGGCAGGGGTGCTCGCTTACATTCTTGTGCTTGTGGTGGCGCTGTCTGGGCAGGAGGTGATTCACTTTTGGTGGGCGCTAGTATTATTGGGTTTAGGCTGGAACTTCTTATTTTTGGCTGGTAATTCTCTACTGGCTCAAAGCTATACGCCAGAGCAAGCTAACACCGCACAAGGGCTCAACGACACCATAGTATTTGGTGTGCAGGCAATTGCCTCGCTGTCGGCTGGGGTTATCTATGGTGGGTTAGGCTGGCAGGCCGTCATCTGGTTAAGTTTACCCGCCACATTAACGCTATTGGTAGTGCTCGTGTGGCGCCAACGCACCACTTATTTGAGCCACTGAGCCTTGTCGGGTGCAGGGCAGTCAAATACAGGCGCGAGCAGTGCCTCGATAGGCTGCTCATACACCTTTATAAAGGCGCCAGCTCCAGCATCTGACCAGTTTGCTAGATTGACAAACTGCTTAAACGGCGGGTAATCAGCGAGCAAGGTTTGCACCAGTGCGCGCGCAAGGTGGTAACTTAATCCGCAATGTTCGTCGTCGTCAGCAAAAAAGCTGCGACCCTGCCAGAACTGTTGTGCTTTGGTGGGTGTCCAGAATGCTTGGTGCTGGCCAATGGCGTCATCGTTTAAGTAAAAGGGTGCCGACCCACACAGGTGATCTTCCATGTAATCGGCCAAACCTTCGTCTAACCACACTGGCAAGGCAAGGTGTGTAAGACACGCATGAGTCAGCTCATGAGCAATGGTAGAGGCTAAGTCGGCCAGAGGGTGAGCACGCAGCACAAGCTGACCGTAGCCATCGTTGACAAACACGCCATCATCACAGGTCATTGGCAGGCTGCTTTGCTGGTAGAAATAACCAAGGTAGCGCTGAAAATGATCATTGTCGTGCAACAGAATCACTAGATGCTTGCCATAGCCCTCAGGCGAGGTAATGCCTGGTAGGTGGTGCAAAATAGTTTGATAGCTCGATTCAAGAAACGCATGCAGCGCATCGCGGTCAGCATAGTTTGCCGGCGCAAACACTAGGAACTCTTTACTTTCGCTTTGTTGATAGGCTGTTTTACAGCCATCGGCTAGCCAGCTAAGCCAGGTTTTAGCGATTTGATGCCAAGCGTCATGCTTTTGTGCTTCGCTCAAGCCTTGCTCAACTGGGTCACTCATGGCTGTCCAGTTAGGGCGTTTAAAGCCAAAGTGTTGCGTAAAATATGGTGCCAACCAAGACTCGCTAAAATGCATATTGCCTACCCAAAAAATGAGGCTGGCAACATTACGGTAATGGGCTAAAACCTGCAAGTAATGGTGCTTAACTCATGGCCGGGGTTTCTGGCAAGCCTAACTGTTTCACCCGCACACCACCAAATAGACGCACAGCCCAGTAGTAAGGATAGCGTAACTGAAAATCACCCAGCATTTGCAAGAACAGCCGATCGACCTGATATTTGCTTACTGGAATGCTATCAAGGTACTGGTACAAAGCATCATGAACCATCGAAGCATAATAGGTGTAGGGCTTCATGGTGCGATAGTTCACATGCCCGTCTGGCGTGCCGAGCACCCATAGGTTCAACACGCTAAATTTAGGTGAGCAGCCGTCCCAAGCATAACCAGTGTCGTTGGCTTTCACTGTCACAACCCCCTCACAGCTAATATGCAACCATTTAGAGTCGAAGGGCTGGCTAAGCTGCCAGCCTGTGTTGTGGTATTGATAATCCTTGTCGATTTTAAACTTGTAAGGGTAGTTCCCTTTGCGTTGTTTCGACCTAGGTTCTGGCCAGTGTTCCATGCTTACCCTTAACGATTTCCATCTATCAATACCATTAACTTACCATGCCAAGTTTACGTTGGCGTTGCAGCCAGTACACACCGAACAGCAAGATTAACGCTGGGATCCAGGCAAGCTCTTTTGGCGGCGTTTGCAACTGCTTCTCTACCGACACCAGGCGTTGGTCAAACTGCACGCCAGCGCGTTCGGCTGGAGAGGAGAAGCCTACGATATCAACCAGCAACTCACCATCTACTTCGTAGAAGGTTAACCCAAGTTCATCTAACTTTGCTTGCGCGCCCGCAGCCTCTGGTACTTTAAACTGCGCCACATAGTTGACTGGGTCGCCATAAATATCTTCACCATCGAACCACAAACGCAAGGTATCGCCGGGCGCCTTTTGCTCGATAACCTGCTCAAGCTGAGATGACGGAAGCTGCTCGGTCGGTGGATAGATACGATCCATCCAGAAACCGGGGCGGAATAACGTGAAGGCGATTAATAACAACAACACCGACTCATACCAGCGTGACTTGGTAAACCAATAGTTCATGGTGGCCGCCGAGAACAACAACATCGCAATGGTGGCAGTGACAAAGACAATCACCCCTTTCCACCAAGGCACGTCAATCAGCAGTAAGTCAGTATTAAAAATAAATAAAAACGGTAGCAAGGCGGTGCGCAAAGAGTAGAAAAACGCTGTTACACCCGTTTTTATTGGTTTGCCTTTCGACACCGCCGCCGCGGCAAAGCTAGCTAAGCCAACCGGTGGGGTCACATCGGCCATAATGCCGAAGTAGAATACAAACAAGTGCACCGCTACCAAAGGCACAATGAGGCCTGCCTGCTCACCTAGCGTGAGCACAACCGGCACCATTAAGGCCGACACCACAATATAGTTGGCAGTGGTTGGCAGCCCCATACCAAGAATCAGGCTCAGCAACGCCGTAAGTAGCAGCATTAGCAGCAAGTTGCCCATCGACAACACTTCCACCACATCGGCTAACACCAAACCAATGCCCGTTTGCGATACTGCCCCAACAATGATGCCAGCAGTCGCGGTGGCAATGCCAATACCGACCATGTTCCGTGCGCCACTAATTAGACCAGCGGTTAAATCAGCAAGGCCGCGTTTAACCATGCCTTCGGTGCTTTCATTGGCAAGCTTGCTAATAAGCCAAGGTTGTGTTGCGACGATAAAGATCATCAACACACTGGCCCAAAACGCCGACAATCCTGGGCTGAAGCGCTCAATCATCAAACACCAAACTAATACCACAACAGGCAACAGGTATTGCAACCCTGCCAATACGGTTGGGCGAATGCGCGGCAACTCATCCATTGCGTCTTCTGGGTCTAAGCTTGGTTGCGTACTAGCCACACGCACAAGCCCAACATAAACCGCTACTAACAATAGCGAGATAACTAACAGTGCCCAGCCGCCCAACAAGGGTTTTAACCAACCCAGGCCATAATAGGTCACCGCACCGATCGCCATGACCAGCAGTAAACCAGTAAGGAAGGAAATAAGTTTTTGCACAATTGGCTTTGGTGGCTCAACTCGCTGCAACCCTTGCATGCCAGCTTTAAGTGCTTCTAGGTGCACTAAGTAGATCAGCGCAATATATGAAATTAGGGCCGGTAAGAAGGCATGCTTGATCACTTCAACATAAGAAATACCGACGTACTCAACCATCAAGAACGCGGCGGCCCCCATCACTGGTGGCATTAGCTGGCCATTGACCGAGCTCGACACTTCTACCGCGCCTGCTTTTTCTGGGGTAAACCCTACGCGCTTCATTAATGGAATGGTAAAGGTGCCCGTGGTGACTACGTTAGCGATAGAAGACCCTGAAATAAGGCCAGTTAGGCCAGACGACACCACAGCCGCTTTCGCCGGACCACCGCGCATATGGCCAAGTGAGGCAAAAGCCACACGAATAAACCAGTTACCGGCACCGGCTTTGTCGAGTAAAGCGCCAAATAATACAAACAGGAATACAAAACTAGTGGAAACACCGAGGGCAACACCAAATACACCCGACGACGTTAGCCATTGGTGGTTAATTAAGCCAGATAAACTCACGCCACCGTGCGAGATCATGTCTGGCATGTAAGGACCAGCCAAGCTGTAGAGCAAAAATAGTGAGGCAATAATAACCAGTGGTGGCCCTAGTGTTCGGCGTGCCGCTTCCAAGAGCAACAAGATACCCAGTACACCCACTACGATGTCGGCAGTAGTCGGAAGGTTTGGTCGAAGGGCAAGGTCTTCATAAAAAACGAACAAATAACTCGCACAGCCTGCCGCTATTAGGGCAAGAATCCAATCATAAATTGGAATACTGTTTTGCGGGCTTTTGGCACGTAGTGGATAGGCCAAAAAGGCTAAAAACATTGCAAAGGTTAGGTGAATTGAGCGCGCTTCGGCCTCGTTAAATACCCCAAACTTCAGCATAAAGGGCAGCGGTGAAACAATCCATAATTGAAAAAGCGACCACACGGCGGCGGTGACTAAAATTAATTTGCCCGACGGGCCCAGCGGAATACGACCACCAGTATCCTTGGCAATGAGCGCATCAATATCAGCCGAGCGCGATTGTGCGTGATTAGCCATTGGTAATTCCTCGAGGAATGATTAGTTAGGGCGCAGCGTTAACACGTAGCGTGAGAGATCAAAGCGCTAACAGGGTGTTAGCGCTTTTTAAAAGACCTAAGCTTGGATTACATCCAACCTTGCTCTCGATAGTACTTCACCGCACCTGGGTGTAGCTCCATAGACAAACCGTCTTGGATCATTGCCTCTGGGTTTAGGTTAGCAAACGCCGGGTGCAGGCGCTTAAAGCGGTCGAAGTTCTCGAACACCGAGCTCACGACTTTATAGGCGACATCTTCAGACATTTCTGGACCCGCAACGAACGTTGCCAATGACCCAAAAGTAACAGTGTCTTCATCATTACCGCGGTACATCCCGCCCGGAATTATAACCTCAGCATAAAAGCTGTTGTCGGCAATTAGTTTTTCTATTGCTGGGCCATCAACATTTACCAAACGGGCATCGGTTGTTGTGGTCGCTTCTTGAATGCTGCCATTTGGATGGCCAACAGTATAAGCAATTGCGTCAACCTTGTTGTCCGACAGTGCCGCCGCCATTTCTTGCGCTTGCAGCTCAAGTGTGACGCCAAAATCATCGACTGATTTGCCTTTGGCATTTAGAACAGTCTCCATGGTATCGCGTTGACCTGAACCAGGGTTGCCAATGTTCACACGCTTGCCATACATATCATCAAAATTGCGAATATCGGCATCGGCACGCGCAAGAATGGTAAATGGCTCTGGGTACAATGAGAACAATGCTTTTAATTCGGTATTGGCGGATTCAAATGGTGCTGCACCCGTCAAAGCTTTGTACTGTACATCTGATTGTACAACGCCCATATCGTACTCTCCGCCGATCATGCCATTAACGTTGGCAATAGAGCCACCCGTTGATGGTGCGTTGCAACGCAGGTCTTGATGATCGCGGTTAACAAAGCGGCAAACACTCTGACCAACTTGGTAATACACACCAGTTTGACCACCCGTGCCAACGGTTAGGAAGGTTTGTTCATTTGCCATCGCTGATGGTGCCGTAACGCCCACGACACTTGCCATAGCTAGGCTTGCAAGTAGCTTCTTCATTGGTATCTCCTTCTCGAGATTGTTGTTGTCGTCAGCACAGATGTGCTGGCCGCACCGTCACTGGTACGTTTATAAATTACCAATCGGATTAAAAACCCTTAGCCCTGAAAATAAACTAAAGTGTTTTCGCTTGGCAACCCTTGAAGCCTAGACTTGCTTTTTAGAAAGGTTCTGTTACTTTTTTGTGCAAGGTCTGCAGTTCACCTAGGCATCGCCAATTCGCTAAACCTGCTTATTCAATTTGTATTTGTTTTGGCCAAGCCAGAATGCACGAGCAACAAGGGCGATCATTGCACACAGCCATGCTGTGCGTGCGTTATGGAGATAGCCATGAGCAAACAGAACACTTCCCTTCTTATTGAAGATTTATCACAAGCGGCAAAGTATCTCGCCAACCACTGGCCGGATGAAAAACCTTCGCATGTACAAATATTAAACTTGCTCGCCAAAGCCGCTGGAAAACAGAACTTCCAACACGCCAAAGCGCAACAACCAAATATTGCAGAACCTGTTAGCAAGGCCACCAGCCGCCAGCTGCGCCAATACCATGGCAATGGCAAACCGAATAGATGGCCGACAAAACGCAGTGATCAACTGGCGATGATGTGGATGATTTATCTGCAGCTGCCAAAATTCACTGACATTGACGAAAAACAGGTCAACGAGCACATCAAAGCTGCCATACAGTTTTCTGACTACGTTCTAGTGCGCCGAGAACTGGTAAGCGCAGGTCTGCTTGGCCGAACCAATGACGGTAGACAGTATTGGTTGATAGAAGCACCACTGCCGAGTGCGTATCACGAGTTAGCCAAGGCACTGTCCTCCTAGTCAATGTCATGCCCGAATTCACGCACCGTCATGCCCGAATTCACCCACCGTCATGCCCGAGGTGGGTTAATCGGGCATCCAGCCACAAAACTAGACGCCCGCTAAAACACTGCGGGCGTGGCTACGCTGGTGGAGAGCTACATTGGCGTAGAAAAAACCACAATAAATTTGCAAAACGTACATTCGGACATATAACTGCTAGATACTAAAAATGACCAAGCACGACCGTCAAAACCCATCACATCACTAGGAGCACGCCATGACCGACATTATTTCGGTACAAGGCCTTGAGAAAACCTACGAAAATGGCTTTAGCGCCCTGAAAAATATCGACCTGACCATCAAACAAGGCGAAATTTTTGCACTACTTGGCCCCAACGGAGCGGGCAAAACAACACTCATCTCAACGATTTGTGGGCTCGTTAACCCAACCAAAGGCACGGTCAAAGCGGGGGATTTCGACATTATTAGCCAATACAAAGCCGCCCGCGGGTTAATTGGCTTAGTACCACAAGAGCTCACCACAGATGCCTTCGAAACCGTGTGGGCAACCGTTAGTTTTAGCCGCGGACTATTTGGTAAAAAGCCAAATAAAGCGCTCATTGAGCAAATTTTAAAAGACTTGTCGCTGTGGGATAAACGCAACAATCAGCTGCGCCAACTCTCTGGTGGCATGAAGCGGCGAGTGATGATTGCCAAGGCGCTCTCACACGAGCCACAAATTCTCTTTCTCGACGAACCGACCGCTGGCGTAGATGTAGAACTGCGCCGCGACATGTGGGCGCTAGTGCGTAAGCTGCGCGATAATGGCGTTACCATTATTCTTACCACCCACTATATTGAAGAAGCCGAAGAAATGGCCGACCGCATTGGGGTGATTAACGGTGGTGAGATTATTCTAGTTGATGACAAAGATGCTTTGATGAAGCGCCTTGGCCGTAAAACGCTAACGATCTCTTTATACAAAGCCATCGAAGACTTGCCTATCAGCCTTGCCGACTACCCGCTACAACTGAGCGACGACGGCTTAACCGTTAGTTATGAGTTCGACGCCCAGCAAGAGCACAATGGCATTTCGCACATTATTGCCAACTTGCAAGCAGAAGGTATTGAGTTTACCGATATTCAAACGCAAGAAAGCTCACTTGAAGATATTTTCGTCAACCTGGTTCACCAAAAGGACGATGCCGCATGAATGTTCATTCTATCGCTGCTATTTATCAATTTGAGATGTTTCGCATGTGGCGCACCAAGCTGCAGAGCATTTTAACGCCCGTCATCTCAACATCTTTATACTTTGTAGTGTTTGGCTCAGCCATTGGTTCACGCATGGAAGATGTAGGAGGCGTAAGCTACGGTGCCTTTATTGTGCCGGGCTTGATTATGCTCACCCTGCTTACCCAAAGTATCTCGAATGCCTCATTTGGCATCTATTTCCCGAAATTTTCTGGCACCATTTATGAAGTGCTATCAGCGCCGATTTCCTATGTTGAAATCGTCATTGGCTATGTAGGCGCAGCGGCGACCAAGTCGATTATTTTGGGTCTGATCATTCTGGCCACGTCTACCCTATTCGTCGACTTCCAGATTCAGCACCCATTTTGGATGCTGGGATTCTTGGTGCTGACCGCCGTTACCTTTAGCTTTTTAGGCTTTGTGATCGGCATTTGGGCCGACGGTTTTGAAAAGCTGCAAATCGTGCCATTAATGGTCGTCACCCCATTGGTGTTTCTGGGCGGCACCTTTTATTCGATTAGCATGCTGCCTTCATTTTGGCAGGGCGTTACCCTAGCCAACCCAGTGGTCTACTTGGTTAGTGGCTTTCGCTGGAGTTTTTATGGCTCGTCTGACGTTAACATCTGGATTAGCCTTGGTATGACGCTTGGTTTCCTTGCGCTATTTATTGGCATGACGGCGTGGATCTTTAAAACTGGCTATAAGTTAAAGCCATAAAATGATGCTTGCAGAGCAGCCAGGTGCTGCTCTTCAAAATCGCACTAAAAGCATAACACCGCCAATACAAAAACATAGCCAACTCATATAGCGTGTCAATGAACTAACTTAAACGGTTACCAGCCTGGAGAAGCACATGTCAAAAGCATCCAAACCCAGTCCGCCAAAGCAAAGTGACCCTTGCTCAAAAACCAGCAATTAAAAACCGGAGAGCTAATTTAATTTGCAACCACGTCTCGTTTGACCTTTACCCTACTCAAGGTAAGCTTGCTGCAACGATTACGGATAAAGCAAAGAGTTGAATGATGGACGTAACCCCGCAGCAAATGATGCAACAAACCTTGATTGCTCTGACCGAGCAGTACCAAGCCCTTCCCGCTTTGAATATCGACCTAACCCGTGGCAAACCATGCAGCGAGCAACTAGCACTATCAAATTCGCTGGATAGCATGATCGCCGGTAATTATTCATCACAAGATGGCGTCGACACGCGCAATTACGGTGGCATCGATGGTTTGCCAGAGGCCAAAGCGCTGGGGCAGTGGCTGTTAGACGCGCCAATCGACAATATTTTAGTAGGTGGTAACTCTAGCCTTACCCTGATGTCGCAAGCCATGTTAATTGCCTACCAATTCGGCTTAGGTGGCGAGCCATGGCAAAACGCCAAGTTTATTTGCCCAGCACCCGGTTACGACCGCCACTTTGCCCTCTGCGAATTATTCGGCATCAAAATGATTCCGGTGGCAATGAATGACGACGGCCCGGATATGGATGCTGTAGAAGCGTTAATTGGCGAAGACCGCAGCATCAAAGGCATCTGGTGCGTACCTAAATACTCTAACCCAACTGGCGCTGTGTATAGCGATGAGGTGGTTGAGCGCATCGCTAAGCTTGGCCAAAAAGCCGGTGCTGAGTTTAAGGTGTTCTGGGACAACGCCTATTCGGTGCATGATTTAGCCGAGCCAGCTGCGCTCAGTTCACTGTGGCAACAGGCAGAAGCGCATGGCACACTCGACAATATTGTCATGTTTGCCTCAACGTCAAAAATCACCCATGCCGGTTCTGGCTTGGCATTTTTGGCAACCAGCGAGCGCAACTTGGCGGATATCAAACGCTTCTTAGGGTTTATCACAATTGGCCCAGACAAGGTGAATCAAATTCGCCATAGCCGCTTGTTAAACAGCCCAGAAGCCCTAACACGCCACATGCAAGCACACGCCGACATCTTGCGACCTAAGTTTGAAAAAGTGGTAGAAGTGCTCGACCGCATGCTTTCTGGTAAAGGTGTGGCCAAGTGGTCAAACGCTAACGGTGGCTATTTTATTTCGGTGGATACCGCGCCTGGGCTCGCTAGCCGTACCGTCGCATTAGCAGGCCAAGCAGGCGTTAAATTCACCCCTGCCGGTGCAACCTTCCCATATGGCAAAGACCCACAAGACAGCAACATCCGCATCGCGCCAAGCATGGCGAGTGTCGACGACGTTGAACAAGCCATGTCCGTCTTCTGCTTGTGCCTAAAAATGGCCGCCTTAGAACAAGGCCTAGCGAAGTTTAACTAGCAGGCTTTTTTTGAGCCTACTAACCAGAACACCCACCAATGTTGTGCAAGGGTAGATAAATTGGTGGGTGTTCATGCAATAGGTGAAAAAATAGTGCACTTTCTAAATTAGCTCTACAACAAGCTGGCCCTACTTCCTGGCAACAATAAAAACCGCATCGTTTGGTTGCCACACTTCTTCTAACACGAAGCCTTGTTTGGTAAGTGTATCTTCAAGATTTTGCCGGCTAAATACATTGATTTGTGGAAGCAATCCAATGGCTGCACCTAATGGTGCGATATGTTTTAACGCCTTCATAGAGTCGGCAATGCAGGTAGTACTGCTAACAAAGTAGCCACCTGGCTTGAGGGTTTGATAAACCCGCCCGATGACCTCGTCGCGCTCTTCTAATAGATGCAAAATGCTCAGCCCCAGCACAACATCATAGTGCGCATCTGGTGGTGAGAAGGATTGCAAAGTTGCCTGCACAAAGCGCACATTCTCCACCCCTGCCTCGGCTTTTTTCTGCTGGCAAAAATCAATCATCTTGGCGGAAAAGTCTAACGCATCAATGTGCGCAACATGCTTGGCGTGTTGAACGGCTGTTGTGCCCGTGCCACAGCCAAACTCTAGAACGTTACTTGTTGGGGTAAACAACGCTTGGGTTTTGCGAAGCTTGGCTTGATAGACTTCCTCGCTCGGTACGGGTGTGCGCTCGTACTTCTTTGCCAAACGGTTCCAAAATGCATCAGCGGCCATCTTTGTGTCCCTCTTACTAGTTGCCAGTTACTTGACTGTAGTGCATCAACAAAAATGGGAGCTGAATAAGCAACTAAAAACAGCACGGGTGACTGATTCGACGTTCTTATAGCATTGCAAAAAAATGGCCGTAGAAATTAACCTAAATTGTCAGCAAATAACGCTTTTTGGCAAACAACGTTATGAGTTGGTATAACACTGTTCCAAACTGTGTGGCAAAGCACATTTGTACGCAGTTCGATACTTTTAGGAACAGATTCGAACAGCGCTAGCTTCTACTCTTCGCCTCGTAAATTTTCGAGGAACAACCATGCTCAGACCGTTAACCCTGCTAGCGTCTGCAATGCTGCTAACTGCATGCCAGCCGGTTACTTTAACCATCCGACAGTGCAGCGCTGCCTACTTCAACACCAGCAACCAACACGCCAACTCCAAGTGTGACGGTTACTGCTACGATAACGTCGCCAACTAGTTTACCAAGTGCATCGGTGACCGTTTTGCCAACTGCTGCGCCGACTTTGCCGCCTACTGCCGTTCCAACTAGTGCACCAACGACAATACCTACTACTGCACCTACCAGCGCGCCAATTTCGGCTACGCCAACGAGTACACCAACGGTAGTGGCAACCGCAACTTCCACTCCTACGGTTAGCCCAATCGCTAATATCGCACCTGCAATCGCCTTAAGTGAAGTTCGCCGAGAAGTATCGCCAGGAGAAATCATCAACCTGACAGCCTATGCGGGAGATGTAGACGGGCAGATTAGCAACTTAGTTTGGCAACAAAGCAGAGGTAGCCAGGTAGCATATTCTCAGCAGGATGGCCGATTAGCACTAGAAGTACCGAATACTGTACTAAATCAAACACTAGAGTTTAGCGTAACAGCTACCGACAACCAGGGTGGTGAAAGCACCAAGACTGTCAGCTTAAAAGTGCTCGCTAACCCTTCCGAGATCTTTAACTTAATCAAGGGAAGAACCGATGGCAAAGGGGTAGATCTTGTGATTACCGGCGACGGTTTTACTGCCGCGCAACAGAATGACATAACCAAACTAGCAACCGCATATGCTGACTACTTACGCACCCAGCCGGATGCTGGCGCCCACCACGAATTCTGGAACTTTATAGCGGTGGATGCGGTGTCTAAACAAAGTGGTGCCGATAACGGCAGTATGGGCGGCAGTCGCGATACCCTGTTCGATGCAACTTACAACTGTAACGGCATGGACCGCCTGTTATGTGTTGCAAGTGGCAGAGTAACTCAGTATCTAACCACGCATGCACCACAGGTAGACCAAAAGCTTGTGGTTGTGAACGACACCAAGTACGGTGGTGCTGGCTACACTAGTGCCAATCTAGGTACGTACTCTCGTGCATCCTCGGCATTGCCATTAGCACTGCATGAAATGGCCCATAGTTTTGCCGATTTATCTGATGAATACGACTACGGAAACTGCCGAACCTACTCAGAGCCAAACGCTGTAAATGCCACAACGAACAGCAACCGTAACACGGTGAAATGGCACCATTGGTTGGATGACCCAAGCATCGATTTATATGAAGGTGGTCGCTATTGCACAACAGGTGTGTGGCGCCCATCAAGAGCAAGTTTTATGAGGGTATTGGGTGCAAACTTTGACGCCGTAAACGCTGAGCAATGGGCTATTAGCACCTATATGGTAGCGGGCACGCATTATGCGAAATACCCTGAAACACCTGTGGTCGAACCCGGTGCACAAACATTCTCGGTTTCTACTTTTGCAGATAGCTCAGTACAACAAGTTAGCTGGTATGTGAACGGGGTAGCCACTGAAGCTAACTCTGATTCCGACGGTCGAGCGCTCACTCGCTTAGTAGTGCCGGGTGCTCGGGTAGAAGCCAAGATAAAAGACGTGACCGGTAAAATTCGCCGCGATACAGCTGGCTATAGCACAGACACCATCGTTTGGGAGGTTCGATAATGAAAAAATGGTTACTTACTTGCGCCTGCCTGATGCTCAGCCAAATAGCGTTGGGTAAAACATTAGTGCTTAGCATTGCTTATGAAAGCGGCCTGCACGAACTTCGAAGTGCAACAGTCCTTGAGCGCACCTACCCACCAACAGTCAATGAAATAGAAAAGGACGGTGGCGTACGGTTTATACTGCTCAATGGCGACCAAGAAATCGTTTATAAAGGCACAATAGACCCGCCAGGGATACTGCTAAAAGACCATTTAGTCGCGCAGGAACACGAGCTAGCTAAAACCGGAATACAACAAGAAAATACTGTTTATGTGGTGCGTGTTCCTTACCTAGAAGAGATGGTCGACTTACAACTGCTTAGTGTACAAGTTGGCATTGAGGAGCGCGCTAGCGCCGCGTCACTCGGACAATTCGACTTACGCAGCTATCTAAGCGAAGTACATTAAACCGATCCGTGTAAGATGCCGGCGACCCATTTATAGGGTCGCCAGATCCAAACATTTAAAACACCATAGGATACTGGCGGCGGATGGTTTCTATACCGGTGAGCACATCCTCTGTTAACTCAAGGTCTATGGAATCTATGTTGCTGCGCAGTTGTTGCATGCTGGTGGCGCCAATTAGATTTGAAGTAACGAACGGGCGGCTATTTACAAACGCTAGCGCCATTTGTGTTACGTCTAAGCCATGTGCTTGTGCCAAGTTTATGTAAGCTTGAATAGCCGCGTCTGTGTTGGCATTGCTGCGAAAATCATGGCGGGTATCTAGGGTTAAACGAGCACCCTTTGGCTTAGCACCGTTTAGGTATTTGCCACTCAACATGCCTCGACACAAGGGTGACCAAGCTAGTAAGCCACAGTCTTCTGCAACGGCTATTTCGGCTAAGTCGGGCTCAAAATGGCGGCACAGCAGCGAGTATTCATTTTGAATGCTGGCAATACGAGGCAGAGCCTCACGCTCGCCAATGCTCAGCCATTGCTGCAGGCCCCATGCGGTCTCGTTGCTTAGCCCAATATGGCGAATTTTACCGTCGTTGATAAGCTGCTCGAAACATTGCAAAACCGCTAGAAAGTTGGCCTTTTCTGCTTGCGCGTCAAAGTTAGGTGCGAACTGCCATACCTTGCCAAAATGGTATGAACCGCGGTTTGGCCAATGCAACTGGTAAAGATCGATATAATCAGTTTGCAGTCGTTTTAAGCTACCCTCCACGGCCTGCACCACGGTATCTGGTGTGATTGCACTGCCGCCGCGCACCCATTCAAGGCTGGGGCCAGTCATTTTGCTAGCGAGTATTACTTGCTCGCGCTTGCCACGCTTGGCAAACCAGTTGCCAATTATTTCTTCGGTGTTGCCAAAGCGCTCAGCAGTTGGCGGAATAGAATACATTTCGGCGGTATCAAAGAAGTTAATGCCGCGCTCTAGGGCATAGTCCATCTGCTCAAAGCCTTCGGCTTGAGTATTTTGAAAGCCCCAAGTCATGGTGCCCAAGCCAATAACACTAACGTTTAACCCAGTACGTCCTAGAGGTCGGTATTGCATAACATTCCCTACTGATTAACCAATACAAAATCGAGCACAGCATCAACAACATAGTCCTGCTGCTCCCATACATTTATGCGAGCCTCACCATCACCTTCTTGCTCGCCGTACCAACCGAAATAACCATGATTGCCACCGTCAATAGTTAGCTCGCTAAAGCCAGCAGTATAATTGGCTTGTGAATCTTGATAACGCACCGAGTCTAAAATCTGGTCATTCGACGCCACAATTGAAAGCACCGGCACATCGACTGGGCTGACGCCATAGCTAGCCAGTAACACCACACCATCAACCCCTAGTTCTGCTTGCCCATTCATCGCTGCCACAGTACCACCTAATGAATGGCCAACAAGGAAGTTCGGCGCCTCGCCGCTTAGGTGCTCAAGCGCTTGATTAGGCGACATGATGGCCAGGTTTCGTGTGGGTTTCACTATGGTGACTCTTATCTGCTGCTCAGCCCAAGAGGCAGCGAGATATTCGTAGGCTTCCGCCTCTACCAAACCACCTGGGATAAACACCAAGTTTGCCAATGGCTCACCTTCTGGTGAGTAACGAATATAATTGCGCCCTTCACTGCGAAGCTCGGGGTTAGAGATTTGCTCGCGCATTTCCGGCAATGCCTGGTACGGGTTGGCGGTATACCAAAAATAATAACCAGCCAAACCGGCAATGGCAGCCAGCAGCGCTACCGATACCCATTTTAATACTTTCATATCGCAACCTATTTAATGTAAGCCGTGCAATTCGCCCTTACGGACATCCGTGTCCGCAAACATTCGCTGCGCGAATGATTTACGGACCTACAAATCTCTCTCCGTAGGTCTTTAAATAATCGCGGAGCGACTTTTGATGGCATGAGCCATTACTTAAAATACTGCACCCAAATTATGTGGTAACCAAATTTGGTTTTTATTGGCCCCACTACGGTGTTGGGCGAGGCGCTAAATACGGCTTTGTCGAAAGCTGGCACCATTTGGCCTGGGCCAAATTCGCCTAGGTCGCCGCCATTCTTTTTCGATGGGCAGTTCGAGTGGGCGCGGGCGAGCTTGGCAAACTTTTCACCGCTGTCCAGCTTGGCTTTCAGCTCAAGTGCTTTGTCTTCGTGGCGCACCAAAATGTGTGACGCACGCGCCTTACGGTTCTTGCCCTTTAGGGCCTGATTAGCTGCCGCCGCAATTTTTGCTTTTAAGTCTGAACTCATCATTTACTCCAATCTACTCGCCTTTCAAATTTAGCGCGCGAGCATTGAACTGCCCTTTTAGACAGCCGAAAAACATGTAATCTTATGGCCACTTAATGTTAACAAGTGTGACACATCGAAGTCTGACACTACCTGTACCTAAATCACGGGTTTTTACCCGCATACATGGAGTGCTGTGATGAACAAGTATACCTTACTCGGCTTAGCATTAGCGGTAGGATCTGCTAACGCCGACCTGCTAATAACCGAATACTTAGAGGGCGCCAGTTTTAATAAAGCCCTAGAGCTCACTAATGTTAGCAACCAAGCGCTAGACCTCGGCCAATACGAAGTAAAGGTGTACTTTAACGGTAACACCTCGGCCGGCAAACGGGCGCAGCTCAGTGGCAACCTGGCAGCAGGCGAGAGTTACGTACTCGTAGATGCCAAAGCAGCCAGCGAATTGCTTGCGATCGCCGACCAAGAAATTCCAACCGGTACTTGGAATGGCGACGATGCCATTGTTGTTTACCGCAATGGCGAAATCGTCGACAGCCTAGGGCAAGTTGGTTTCGACCCAGGTTCGCGTTACGGTTCTGGCGCCATTACCACACGTGACAATGTACTCCGCCGTACCAGCACAACTGCCGACACCAATATTAACGACGCATTCGACCCAGCCGAGCAATACGCGGCGTTTGATAAAAACGATTTTAGCGATTTAGGCCAGTTTGCTGGTTCTGGTGATGGCCCTGGAGATAACGACTCAGACAACGATCAACTCAGCTGTACCAGCGATGCCCTAGCGCCGCATGCTGTACAAGGTAATGCCGCAGCCAGCCCACTGACTGGTGAAGAAGTCACTGTAGCGGGAGTGGTCAGCAATGTATTGCCTGGGTTAAGCGGTTATACCATTGCTTCGCTAGAAGAAGACACCGACCCAAGCACTTCGGAAGGCTTATTTGTTTACGACAGCAGCAACGTTAGCATTGGCGATGTGGTGTACCTAAACGGTGTAGTGAAAGAGTTTTACAACGAAACGCAACTAAGCAACATCAGCGCAAGCGTTAACTGCGGCACAGCGCCTGTGACCCCAACCTTGGTGAGCATGCCAGTGGCTAACTGGGAAGTATTGGAAGGCATGTTGATCACCTTTGCCGACACACTAGTGGTGAACGACAACTACAACCTAGCGCGCTTTGGCGAAATGGTTTTGGCGACCGAGCGCCAGTTCATCCCAACGCAAATTGCCAACCCAGGCAGCGAGGCCAATGCGGTTGAGGCAGCTAACTTGGCAAATCGTGTTTTATTAGACGATGGCTCAACCAAACAAAACCCTGAACTTGTACCTTACCCTGCGCCTCGCCTAGCGGCTAATAACCCGGTGCGCGTTGGTGATCAAGTCACCGAGCTCGTCGCCACAGTTGGATATGGTTTTAACAACTACCGCTTACAGCCAGCTCAGCCGCCGGTATTTGTGAGCACTGAGCGCCCTGCTAGCCCAGACGTTGAGCGTGGCAATCTTACCGTTGCAAGCTTCAACGTATTGAACTACTTCAATGGCGACGGTCTAGGTGCCGGTTTCCCAACCCCTCGTGGTGCAAGCACCGAGGAAGAGCTTGTCCGCCAGCAGGCCAAACTTGTTAACGCCATTGCTGAGCTAAACGCCGATGTAATTGGCCTGATGGAAATCGAAAACGATGGGTTTGGACCAAACTCGGCCATTGCGCAATTAACCCAGGCCGTGCGCCAAGCTACCCAACAAGATTGGCAATTTGTTGCTCGCAATGAGCGCATTGGCAGCGATGCGATTAGCCAAGGTATTATTTACCGTGGCGATGTGGTTCGCCCAGCTGGTGCCTCGAAAGTGCTCGACAGCACCAACTCAGCCCTAGACAACAACGGTCAGCCGCTATTTATTGATAGCAAAAACCGCCCAGTACTAGCGCAAGCGTTCCGCCACCTAGCAACCGAGCAAGAAGTGGTGGTGGCAGTGAATCACTTTAAATCTAAGGGTTCAGACTGCGATGAGCTAGGCGACCCGAACGCGGGCGACGGCCAAGGCAACTGTAACCTTACCCGCACCAAAGCTGCGCAAGCACTAAGCCTATGGTTGGCAGAGGAATACAGCGAGCAAGCAATCGCAGTCATTGGCGACCTAAATGCCTACGCCAAAGAAGATCCAATTATGGCACTCGCGCAAGCCGGTTATGAGTCGGTATTAGATGAGCGTGAACACACCTATGTGTTCTTTGGTCAGTCTGGTCAGCTCGACCATGCACTGCTAAACAATGCCGCCAAAATATGGCTGAAAGATGCCGGCGTTTGGCACATTAATGCCGATGAGCCTCGCGCACTAGACTACACCACGCGCTTTAAGTCGGGTGAGCAAGCCAACTTGTGGTACAGCGACAGTGTTTATCGCTCTTCAGATCACGACCCTGTGATCGTAAGTTTTGAGCTACCAGCAAAAAAGTCAGCTCTGCTGTCGGTCAACGGCAGCATTACCACGCACAACTCGGCTTGGGTGCAAGCCTACTACTGCCAGTTTTGCCTTAATGCCGAGGACGCGTCGCCTTGGTTGTGGTATCCAGCTGAGCAATACGATGCCATTCAAGCCCAAAGCTGGGTTAACGTCGGCTGGCAAGCGAGCCAGCAGTTTGTTGGCGGTGCCACCGCTTATGGCTTTGTTGATGGTGTAAGCATTACGTCAGCTTCACCTAGCGAAGTGTTTATAACCAGCGGCGACCAAATGATTGCCTCCCCTGGCACGCTAAACTCGCCAATGCTTACCACGGCGGACGTGTTAGTCATCGATGGCGACCTAACCGTTAGCTGGGGTGGCTCACTGCCAAAAGCGGAGCTGATTCAAGTGAACGGCAACCTAACCTGGCAAAGCCTAATGCCAGTACCAGCTCGCCTAGCGGTGAATGGGGATTTAGTGGTGCACAGCAACCTAGTGCTGCGCCCACAGCCTTAATTGAATTGTTGCCCGGCGGCTAACGCCGCCGTTCAACCTACTTCGCCATCATCTGGCGCAATACATAGTGCAAAATACCGCCATTGCGGAAATAAGCCGCTTCATTTTCGGTATCAATGCGTACTTTTAATGGCACGGTTTGGCTGTCGCCATCTGAGTAGTCCACCTTCATATTGACCGGCTGCCCAAGCTGCCAATCGCTTATGCCTAACAAGCTAATGGTTTCATCACCGGTTAGTTTTAAGGTTTTGCGGTCAACGCCCTCGGGGAACTGCAGCGGCATTACGCCCATGCCAATCAAGTTTGAACGGTGAATGCGCTCAAAGGATTCGGCTACCACAGCTTCCACTCCAAGCAAACGTGTACCTTTAGCAGCCCAGTCACGGCTAGAGCCGGTGCCGTATTCTTTGCCAGCAATCACCACCAGTGGAGTGCCCGCTTTTTGATAGCGCATGGCCGCATCATAAATAGGCAACTGCTCGCCGCCAATTCGGGTATAACCGCCTTCAACGCCATCCAGCATTTCGTTGCGAATGCGCACGTTAGCAAAGGTGCCACGTACCATCACTTCGTGGTTACCTCGGCGCGAGCCGTACGAATTGAACTGCTCAGGTGGCACCCCCTGCTCTTGTAGGTATTCGCCCGCGGGCGTAGTTGGTTTAAATGCCCCAGCTGGCGAAATATGATCGGTGGTAACCGAGTCGCCCATTAAGGCAAGAATTTTGGCGCCTTGCACGTCCTTAAGCGCTGCCGGTTGTGGCTGCAAGTCATCAAAGAAGCTTGGTTTTTGAATGTAGGTTGAATCATCTCTCCATTCGTATACCTTGCTATCGGGTACTTCCAGATTGCGCCAGGTTTCATCGCCATCAAATACCTGTCCATACTGGGTATGGAACATGCTTTGATCGACATTCGCTACAGCAGTTTCAATTTCGCTTTGGCTCGGCCAAATATCACGCAAATACACAGGTTTGCCTTCTAGATCATGGCCAAGTGGATCTTTATCAAAGTCCACCCGAATATTACCTGCCAAGGCATAAGCTACTACAAGTGGTGGTGAAGCTAACCAGTTAGTTTGCACTGATGGGTGCACGCGCCCCTCAAAATTTCGGTTACCGGACAACACAGAGGCTACAGTCATACCGCCTTGCTGAATGGCTGCCTCTACTGGCTCAGGTAATGGCCCCGAATTCCCAATACAGGTTGTGCAGCCATACCCCACTAGCTGGAACCCCAGCTCATCAAGCGAATCTTGAAGACCCGCTTTCGCTAAATAGTCGGTCACCACTTTCGAGCCAGGTGCGAGCGAACTCTTCACCCAAGGCTGGCGATTCAAGCCTTTTTCACGCGCTTTTTGCGCCAATAACCCAGCCGCCATCATCACACTTGGATTAGAGGTGTTGGTACACGAAGTGATGGCAGCAATCACTACCGCGCCAGGGTCTAGCCAAAAAGATTCACCCTCAATTTTGGTTTCTTGACTTGCCGCATGGCGGTAGCTTTGCTGCACACCAACGGCGGTTTGGCCACCTTCGGACAGTAGCTTGCCTTCTTGCGTCTCGGCTGGGCCCTCACTTGAGGCCATCATCAACTCGAATGTTGGTTTCACATGGTTGAGCGTTACTCGGTCTTGCGGGCGTTTCGGCCCAGCCAACGACGCTTCAACATCACCCAAGTCTAGCGCCAGTGTTTGGGTATAGGTCGGCTCATCACCTTTATTACGCCACAAACCTTGCGCCTTGCTGTAAACCTCAACTTTATCAATTTGGTCTTGCGAGCGACCGGTAAGGGCTAAATACTTCAGGGTTTGCTCATCGACTGGGAAGAAACCACAAGTAGCACCATATTCTGGGGCCATATTGGCAATGGTGGCACGGTCTGCTACCGGCATTTCTGCCAGGCCATCACCATAAAACTCAACAAACTTACCCACCACGCCGTGCTTGCGCAGTATCTGGGTAACCGTAAGTACTAGATCGGTTGCGGTAATGCCTTCACGCAATTTACCGGTCATTTTAAAACCAATCACTTCTGGAATCAGCATCGACACCGGCTGGCCAAGCATCGCGGCCTCGGCTTCAATGCCCCCCACACCCCAACCTAGCACACCTAGGCCGTTAATCATGGTGGTGTGTGAGTCGGTGCCCACTAGGGTATCGGGGTACAACCAAGACGCTTCGCCCGTATCGTTTTGAAAAACGGTTTGGGCCAAGTACTCCAAATTAACTTGGTGACAAATGCCAGTGCCTGGCGGCACAACACGAAAGTTATCGAAGGCTTGCTGTCCCCAGCGCAAAAACTCGTAGCGCTCTTTGTTGCGCGCCATTTCAGCTTTGACGTTGTTAGCAAACGCCCCTTTATTGCCGTATTCATCCACCATAACCGAATGGTCGATCACAAGATCAACCGGCGTAAGAGGGTTGACCTGCTCGGCATTGCCACCAGCTTTCGTGATCGCATCACGCATGGCTGCTAAGTCCACTACGGCTGGCACACCGGTGAAATCTTGCATCAGTACTCGGGCTGGGCGGTAGGGAATTTCCTTGTTGGCCTTACCTTCTTTAAGCCAGCCAAGCATGGCGGCAACTTGCTCGTTCGTTGCTGCGCCATCATGATGGCGGAGTAAATTTTCTAGCAACACCTTTAAAGAAAAAGGTAATTGCTGTGCCTGCTCGCCTGCTTGCGCGATTGGCATGTAATGATAAGACACACCATTCACTGTAAGCTGTGATGCCTCTGGTTGCGAGACTGGTTGCGACTCACTGGAATTCGACATAGGACCTCCTGTTATTTCGCGTTTCGCCCGTTGCGGGGTTTGCCCTTGTTGTTGCTTACTTCACTGTAGTGGTCATAGATGCATTCAAGCAATTAATAACGAGTATTTGGCTAGGGTGCTGCGTGCCCGCAAAAGGTTACGATTACGAAAACATACAATTCTATAAGTGGTATTTCAAACTGATGCCTGTCTATGCTGCGTAATGGCAATTAGCTGGTTCGCGAGATGAGTTTTACGCGCATCATAAAAATTCGAATAGATTTGTGGGGGCACAACACCATGGCAGACACAAAGCAAACAGCACACCAGCCGACAGAACTAGCTCGCAGCATCGATAGCTATCAAATCAGTGCGCGACTACCCTTCCATTGGCTTTCACTAGCGGTGAAAGATTTCCTAAAAGCACCGCTGATCAGCTTGGCGTACGGTATCGTTTTCGCGCTAATACCCGCCGCACTCATGTACTTCTACAACAGCACCGGCGAATATATCTATGTAGCGCCCATGGTGATTGGCTTCGCCATGATAGGTCCGGTATTCGCCGTCGGCTTGTACGATGTTGCTTGGGAGATGGAAAAAGGCCACAAGCCAACCTTGAGCCACAGCCTGAGATCGATGTTTCGAAACCCAGTTGGAGAATGGGGTTTCGCATTTGTACTCATGCTGGCAATGATCTTTTGGCTGCGTATTGCAGCAGTCATCCACGCCGTTTACCCGGTACAAGCTAACCCACCACTGCAAGACTTGGTGTCGTTTTTAACGCTAGGCACTTTCGCCGGTGGCATGTTGACCGCGGCAGTGTTTATGATTTCAGCCTTTACACCGCAAATCATGATGGAGCGCCACATCGACTTAATGACAGCCATCGTAACCTCGGCCAAGGCCGTTTATAACAACATCATTCCGATGATTGTTTGGGCAGGCATCATTGGGGTATCAATCGCCATCGGCTTCCTAACCTTTGCGATTGGCTTCGTGATTATTATGCCGATTTTGGCTTACGCCAGCTGGCATGCCTACATTGCCACCATCAAAACGAAGAACCCGCGCCGGTTTGAATAAAAGAAAACGGTCAACATAGCCGAGCCCAGTGCTCGGCTTTTTTATGCTTTCACATTCTTCCTTAAAGGCTGCACATTTTTTGCACTTTTGTCGCGCATAGTTAATCACGTAGGCAGCCAAACGCTGCTTAACTCCTAAAAGAAAGAGGTGATTAAAATGAAAGCGATGAAGACACTAGGTGTATCAGTTTTAGTACTCACCCTTGCCGGTTCAGCCCTGGCATTTGGTGGCCAAAACCGTGGCGCGATGGCAGAGCTTACCGATGAGCAGCGCCAACAGGTGCAAGAAATCTTGCAAGATCACCGTGAGCGCAACGAGCCAATTCGTGATGCACAACAAGCCGCACTAGAAGCCGAGCTGCGCACCGTGCTAACCGATGAGCAAATTGAAGCAATGCGCCCTCGCGCCCGTGGCCCAATGGCGATGTTTGCAGGCCTTGAATTAACCGATGAGCAAAAAGCACAAATTGCTGAATTACGTGGTCAACGCCCAGAAAGCCGCGAAGCAATGCACGCAGCTCTGGCTGAGATTCTAACCGACGAGCAAATTACTCAATTGGAAGAACGCAGGGAGCACATGCAAGAGCGCCGTGGCGGCAAAGGCCGCAACGGCTACTAAGCATACAAGAAAGTTGCCCGGCACGTGTTTTCGAAAAAAGTGCGCCGGGCAACATTTGCTAACCGAGTGGCACGTAACCAGCCACCTCTTCTATACGCCCTAACCATGCCCGAATCGATGGATATTGTTGCAAATCAAAACCGCCTTCATGCGCCACATGGGTGTAGGCATACAAGCTAATATCGGCTGTTGTGAGCTGATTACCCACTAAAAATGGGCTCGCTGAGAGCTGTTGCGCCATTACACGCAGAGCTTTATGTCCACCGGCCTGCTTATCGCCATATATTTCCATGATTGTTAATCCTTATTGCTCCGCTTTTCAGGGTCCAGAATACACCCAGCGCCGGTGAAAGACAGCAAACCACGCGATGGGTGCCTATGCTAAGCATAACACTCAGGCTACTCGCCTACTGGTGAAAAACGCCAAGCATGGGTTCGACGTGCTACAGCCTGGTGCATCAACCGAACAAGGCATCAGTAAAGTTATAAACTTCTATCGACAGCTTTTTGGTCAATAATTGCAACTAGCCCACAAGCTATTGTGGGCTTAAAGAATGCGCAGCAAAAAGTACGCCGCCATAAACCCACCACGAGCAGGGTGCGTTTAAGAAAGCGTTTTTCAGGAGAGTCGACCTAGCTGCTATGACCCTCTTGAATAGGCACTAGACTATTCGCCCCTATGCTCGCTTGTAATAACTAGCCCTGTGGATATCTACGCATTGCACAGTGATGTTTGTCATAGTGTGGACACAAGCAGTATCGACATATCGCTCAATAATTTTCCCAAGCGCTTTGGCCACCTTCGCTTTGAGTTCATCACTGCGGCCATCTAGCATCTGTAATGTCAGGGTTATGTGTGCCTTTTCCGGTTTATCGCCTTGCAGAAATATTTCGGTTTTGTACACCCGACTTTTGATATCCGCTAGGTCCCACTCACCTGTAGTAGCCAAAAACTGATGACACTCCTGCAACATTAGTTGCCACTCAGGTTCCGGCTGAAGATTGGCTGTGTACTCAAATACCAGGTGCGGCATGGTCTACTCCTATGTAGCCCGAGAACGGTGTTTTTTACGCTGGGCAACGTTGATCATTGTTTCCCAAACCTGCGGTTTGTAAAACCTACGCCCGAACCCGTAGGTTGCACGGCGCGTTTTTTCGAAAAGCGTGCGCCGGGCAACACTTACTACTGTGAACCGCTTAGCACTACCCAAAGGCGCCACTTCCTAATTGCGTTAGAACTGTAACAATACATGAAACCTAACGTATTCGAGGGAACAATGCGATTTCTACTAGCACTCACCATTGCACTTTTTATCTCTGCATGTAGTGAACCAGTCACCAGTGATGGGCAAGTGATCGGTGGCAGCACTAAAACCGTTGTTAACTTGCATACCTTTCGTCAACAAGAAGCTAAGTTATGGCAGGCCATCAACGAACAAAACTTAATCGACGGCATTCATGTGCAGGTGAACCTCTTAAGCTCTGAAGATTACGAAGCGCTACTTCGCAAAACCATGCCAAGAGGGCAGATTGATATCTTGGGTGCAAAAAGCGGTGCTCTTTGGTTCGACCCATTCGTGCAAAGTGGCATGCTGGTGTCTATGGATCAGCTCGGCATAACGCTTGATAATA
This sequence comes from Salinibius halmophilus, assembly GCF_003577475.1. Lineage (GTDB taxonomy): Bacteria > Pseudomonadota > Gammaproteobacteria > Pseudomonadales > Natronospirillaceae > Salinibius > Salinibius halmophilus. Next base: position 35,594 of record NZ_QPEP01000011.1, on the reverse strand, counting down.
TGAACGGCCGCGCCGGTGTGGTGGCATGGGATGGTATTGAGTATGCCGTGCCTAATGCCATCCAGTTACAGTCGATGATTTACAACCAAACTGAATTGCAAGCGCTTGGCTTTGCAGCGGCGCCGCAAACGGTCGCTGAGTTTGACCAGTTGATGGAAGCTGCCCAAAATGCTAACCAAGTTGGCTTAGCCCTTGATGGCAAAGACGGCTGGTACCTCAACCAAGTCGCCAATGAGGTGGTCATGGCAGGTTGGATCAGTGATGCCACCCAACAAAAGCTTATCAATGGTACAGCTTGTTTTACCGATGCCGAAGTGGTGTCCGCGTTTGAGCGCGTCATAGCCATGATTCCAAATATGCATGATGACCCACTGAAAATAGACTACGGTGCAATGCGCACACCTGTCGTAACCGGCGATGCGATCGGCATGATGGATGGTGCTTGGACAACGGGTGTTTGGGTAGTACAAGCTACTGGTGGTTTATATGATGTAAACCCAAACTTTAAACCATTATACGGCCCCTTCCCTGGTCCAAATAACAAGATTGTCGCCCACCCAGATGGTGGGTATGCGGTATCGGCCTACAGCACCAAGCAAAGTAGTGCCGCCAAAGTGTTAGAATTTGCCACCACGGCAAAATTTGCTGAGCTTTTTGTTGAGCAAATAGGTAGCGACATCCCAGCCTATAACAAGCCATTTAATATTCCTGCTGGCACCCATCCAATTATTGAGAAAGTAATCAAACAGATGCCGAATGCAGCAGCAGTTGAGCCGTTTTTGGCACCATCACTGAATGAGAAACAACCAACCTATGGCGCACTGAGTGCGGCGGCTTGGCAAGGTATGCTGGCTGGCACCTATACCGCTCAACAGGCGGCCGAACATATTCAGAAAGGATTGAACTCTTGGGGCTATATTGGCGCTAGTAACTGTGCATTAGCCAAATAACGTAACCTAGCCCCCCCGTCTTCGCGGGGGTGACTAGCATTAGTCTAATCGCTCAACCAAAACCACCAGACAATGGCTGCAACTAGGCCCAATCCAATTAAGTTAACAATCATGATTGCTCTCCTTTTTTTGCTCGACTGGGTTTATAAAAACGCAGGCGGTTGGCGTTGGTGACCACGGTGACTGAACTGAGCGACATCGCCGCGCCAGCAATAATTGGGCTGAGCAACATCCCCGTGAATGGGAACAATAGCCCAGCAGCTACCGGAATACCCAGAGAGTTGTAGGCAAACGCGCCCCATAGGTTCTGCTTAATGTTGCGAATGGTGGCTTGGCTGATACCGATGATGTCGCTAATGCCATGCAACGAGCCGCGCATGAGAGCGATGTCAGCACTTTCGATGGCCACATCGGTGCCGCCGCCCATGGCAAAGCCAACATCGGCTTGCGCCAGTGCCGGGGCGTCATTAATGCCATCACCGGCCATGGCCACTACATGCCCTTGGTCTTGCAGCTTTTTAATCCAATCGAGCTTATCGTTTGGCATTAGCTCCGCATGGAACTGATCCACCCCGGCTTCTTTGGCGATGGCCTCAGCTGTTTGAGGGTTGTCACCGGTGAGCATCACCACCTGGATATTTTGCTCATGTAAGCGCGCGATGGCCTCTTTGGCATCTTGGCGAATAGGGTCGGCAATGGCAAAAGCGCCAGCCAGCTTGCCATCGATGGCAAAGTACACCACGGTGTTAGCGTTATTGAGCCATTCTTGGGTGTCCACATTGGCCACATCCACTTGTTCGCTATCCATCAGCTTTTGATTGCCAAGCAACAAACGCTTGCCATCCACGGTGGCACTCACCCCTTTGCCGGTCACAGATTCAAACTGCTCAGGCTCGCTGACGTTTTGCTCACCAACATAAGCCAGTAAGGCTTGTGCTAATGGGTGGTTTGAGCCTTGCTCAACCGCCGCGACCAATGGCAATACCTGAGATTCATCTTCAATAAGTTGCGCATCCACCACAGATGGTTTGCCTTGGGTGATGGTGCCGGTTTTATCAAGCACCACGGTGTCGACCTTGCTGGCACGCTGTAGCGCTTCACCATTGCGCACCAAGCCGCCATATTCGGCCGCTTTGCCCACACCAATCATGGTAGAAATCGGCGTGGCTAAGCCCAAGGCACACGGGCAAGCAATAATTAACACCGTGGTTGCCGTAACCAGCATGTTCACTAGCACGGGCTGTGGGCCAAAGTTGTACCAAGCCAGCGCTGTTAGGACGGCAATTATCATGACCGTAGGCACAAAAATCGCAGAGACTTTATCGGCCAGGTGGGCAATCGGCGGCTTAGTATTTTGCGCCTTACCCACTTGCTCAATAATTTGCGCCAGCACGGTGTCGTTGCCAACTTTTTCGGCTTCCATGGTCAGACTGCCATCACCATTAATGGTGCCCGCATGCAAGACATCTCCCTCTTGCTTATCTACCGGCATTGGCTCACCGGTGAGCATCGACTCATCAATGTAGCTATTGCCGCGCAAAACCTTGCCATCCACCGGGATTTTTTCACCAGCGCGCACACGCACCTGATCGCCGGTGACCACTTCGCGCACATCTAGGGTGACTTCTTTACCATCGCGAATCACCACTGCCGTTTTAGCACGCAAATCCAACAGGCGGCGTAGCGCCTGCGACGTGCGCCCACGGGCTTTTAGCTCTAGCGCTTGGCCAAGGTTGATTAAACCAATAATCATTGCCGAGGCTTCAAAATAAAGGTGGCGTGCCACTTCGGGCAGCAACATAGGCACCAATACCACCACCATGGAGTACAGCCAAGCCGTGCCGGTACCCAAGGCAATCAGGGTATCCATGGTGGCTCTGTGGTTTTTAAACGCCTTCCAAGCGCCAACAAAGAAGTGGCGACCCGAGGTCATTAAAATAGCCAAGGTCGCCAACCCCACCACACCCCACACCAGTTGCAGGGTTAAGCTGTTAACGTGCATTGGCAGGCCAAGCAAGCCATAGGCCATCAATGGCACACCCAAGCCTAGGCCAATAAAGCTTTGGCGTAGTTTCGACTTGTATTCATCAGCTTCGGCTTGCTCTCGATCTGCTTCGGCCTGCTCGGCGTTTTCGATGATTTGTGCGCCATAACCAGCATCTTCAATGCTTTTCACTACCTGCTCGCGTGATGCCGAGCCCAAAACACTGGCCGTGCGGTTGGCAAAGTTAATATCAATGCTTTGCACGCCTTCCAGCTGGTTGACCGCCTTTTCAATGGTGGCCACACAGCTTGCACAGGTCACGCCAGACAGCTGCAGGTCAAGAACCCTCTGACTTCCCTGCTGGATAGGCTCCGATTCCCCTGACGCTTTATTTTCTGATTCTGTGTTATCTGAATCCGTAGTTTCTGAAATGTCTGTACGATTACCCTCTGCTTGCGCTTCATCGGGCTCGCTTTTTGGCAAATAGTTCAACTCGGCCAGAATATTGTTCAACGCTTTTTTGCCTAAGCGACTATCTACATGAATTTCTTGTGCCGCCACATCACCTTCAACTGAAGCTGAATTATCTTGGGCGCGCACGGCCTTGCGAATATTGTTCACACAGCCTTGGCAGCTAATGCCACTAACTGGCAAGGTGCGCTGGCGCGCATAGCCCAGCTCGCTTAACGCTTGGGCAACTTGTTCATCACTGACCTCGCCTTGCACGCTAAGTTGCTGCGCATCGATATCCACATTTATTTCGGCCTGAGGGTCTACAGCTTGCAAGGCAGTACGAATTTTCTTCACACAACCTTGGCAGCTTACCCCCGCAGCTTGGTACGTCTGTTTACTCATCAGTCGTCTCCTGTGACCAGTCCTCAATTAGGCAGCAAATTGAGCTCCCCGTGGGCACACCGTCTGGCTGGGTCTGCCAATCAGTAAGAGCTGCCTTCATTAGCGCCAAGTGGCGCTCAAGCTCGGCTATTTTGCGCTCCGTTTCGGGGATTTTTTCCGCCATTAAATCGCGCACCGTCGGGCATGGCGACTCGCCATGCTCGGCCAAGCCAATAATGTCTTGAATTTCGTTTAAGCTAAAACCTAATGCTCGCGCCCGCTTAATAAATCGCAGGCGCTGCAAGGCCTGCAAATCATACTCGTGGTATTGATTTTCGGGGTTTTGCTGAGCCTTGATTAACCCCTTGCGGGTGTAATGGCGCACTGTCTCGCCAGTTACACCGGCGGCTTTGGCCAGGTCTGAAACAAGCATTTCATCACCTTTAGCAATTAGAGTACTTACAGCATAAAACCTTTGGGTAACACCAAGGTCAAGCATTGCGCAAAACTTTCCATTTTGTTCTATACCTAACTACACGTTTCCAACATGGACGCCGCTATGAACATGTTTTCAGATATTTCCATTCGGATAAAAATACGAGTGGTCGTTGGGCTGTTAGCAGCTTTGTTTTTCATTGCTTCGATATCTAGCTACCGGTCAATCGACGCAATGGATACTAAAGTTGAAAATATCGCCAACAACTTGTACCCAGCTATTTCGTTAGTGCTCAATGGCGACCGAGATTTCTATCAAGCTCTAGTCGCTCAGCGTGACTACATTGCGCTAGGACCAAATGGTGATGCCGACCAACTATCTGCCTTAAAAGAATCGCACGATGAAAACTTTCAACAAACGGTTGACCGTGGCTTAAAAGCCCTTGCGTTGGTTAATAGCCAAGAAGTGGATGCTGATCAGCTAGAGCGAGCACTGTTAGCATGGAAGGCACACTCTGATGAAAAAATGCGTACCTTCACTTTTGACCCCGATACCAGTTTATTTGATACACCACGTGATATGTTGGACATTTTGGGTGAAGAGATAAACACGCTTGCTGATCAAGCATCAGTTGATGCTAGCGATACCTTACAAGGTAGCATCCAGCAGCAGCTAGTGTATGCAGCCATTCTCATAGCACTACTGATTGTTATGATCATAGGGGCTCCGCGCTTATTGCTTAATCCTATTGAGCGTATTCGCCAGCGAATGCTAACCATTGGTACCAGCGAGAAAAGCCTTGCGAATCGCGTTCCGGTGAAATCGAAAGATGAGTACGGCAAGCTGGCGCTGTCGTTTAACGAAGTGATGGATCGCCTCGCTGCGTGCTTTAAAGACATCGAAAGCATTGGTAATGTGCTCGACGGCCAAGGGCAAAACCTTACTAACTCGGCACAAGAAAACAGCGCTATCTCAGCGCATTTGCAAGCGCATAGTGAAGATGTGCACGACGCAATCATGCAGCTTTCCGACAGTGCCCAACATGCCGAGCAAGCAGCCATAGAAGGCCAAGATAATGCTAATCAAGCATCGGAAGCGGTTATCTCTGGGCAGCAAACCGCACAAACGGCGAACAAAAAAGTTGCACGCCTAGCAGAAACGCTAGAAGCCACCTCAGGCGCCATTAAACAATTAGCTGAAGAAGCAGTGAGTATTGGCGCGGTATTAGATGTGATTCAAGGCATTGCTGAACAAACTAACTTGCTTGCCCTAAATGCTGCCATTGAAGCAGCGCGTGCCGGTGAACAAGGCCGAGGGTTTGCGGTGGTTGCCGATGAAGTCCGCTCACTGGCGAGCAAAACTCAGCAGTCTACTGAAGACATAAAACGACGAATTGATACCCTACAAAAAGGAGTAAACGAGTCGGTAGAAGCCATGGCCCAGGGCAATGAGCTCATTGGTGAAGCCGTTGATGATGTGGACAAAACGGCGAGCGTGTTCGGCGATGTATCAAATGCGATTAATCAAATGCGCCAGCAATCTGAGCAAATTGCTGAAGCGGCGAGTTTGCAACAACGCACGGTGTCTCAAATCACTGAGCAGGTCGAAATTATTCGTACCAATGCCCAGGAATCGGACAGTAAAGCCGATAGCTTAAGCCAAATAGCGCAAGAACTAGCGAGCTCAACTAACAAGCTGAAATCTATCGTTCAGCGCTATGGCTAGCTAACTAGATTAGTTATTTATGAACAAGGCGTAGATCTCGCCGAAGTCACGGCGCATGTAAGTATCATGCGCCTTACTCATCCAATTAAACGCGTACTCATTGACGGCTTTAAACTGTGCTGCTGGCGATGTTGAGGATTCACTGTTATAGCGAGTCGACATCGCCTCGGCACTTTGCAGGCTTTTCATCGCGTAATCTAGTTTCACCAAGTTTTCTTTTTGAATTGACGCAATTTTTAACAACGCTTTGTACAAATCTTTCAGCGGCGTTATCTGATTCTTATCCACGTCGATAGAAAACTTATGCTCGTTCAAGGTGAACTTAATTTCGACATCTAGGTCTACGCGCCCAGCAGTTTCCAAGAACACATTCTGCACTTGGTAACTGTTATAGTCGTAGCGTTTTAGCAAACGTTTTGAGCTAATGGCCGAGTCGCCATCAATATGAATGAGCGCTCGATTGGTAAAGCAGTATTCATCTTGCTTGGATTTAATGAGAAAATAGATTTTTTCATCTTCTTCATGATTTACATAATCATCTGCATCAACTTTGTCGTAGTCTTCTGGGCCAATAATTTTGCCCAAGTCTCCTAAACCAAGCGCTTCAGCTGCTACTTTTTTAAACATACTTACCTCCTTTCATCCCTGACCACTATGGCAAGGCTATTAACACTATTACAAACTCCACTGGTGGCTACAAGCCACTACTGCGCGTAACTGAGCGGGCAATGGCATCTTGCACCACGCTGTCACTTTGCGCCACCAAGGTAAATTTATTTTTGGCGCGGGTAATGCCGGTATATAACAGCTCGCGGGTTAATATTGGGTTGGCCGTTGGCGGTACCACTAATACCGTATGATCAAACTCAGAGCCCTGGCTTTTATGCACGGTCATAGCGTATACCGTTTGCACATCGGTTAAGCGGCTTGGTAATACCCATTTAACGCTGCCATCCGGCATTTGAAACGCCACCCGCAGGCGCTTTTGTTCTGGATTGTCGTGATCTGGATAATAGAGGGTAATGCCGATATCCCCGTTCATAATGCCCAACGCATAATTATTCGAGTTCATCATTACCGGGCGGCCTTCATACCAGCCATATTTTTGCGGTATTAAATTGGCCTGTTTTAACCAGTGAGTAATTTGCTCATTTAAACCATCCACACCCCAAGGCCCACGCTTTAATGCGGCCAGCACCTGGAACTTTTGGTAGCTTTTGATCACACTGATTGCCCATTGATCAAAGTCTGTCAAAACCGTCTGTAGGCCCCGTAAATACTGGGCGTACCCCTGTACCACCAATGACTTAACCGCAGGGTTATCCACAGTTTCTGGGGATAGTCGGCTGAGGTCGGAATATGCTGCATTATTGAACAGCTCTAGGCCTGTGGATTGTCCGTTATTCACAGCCCTGGCAAGCATACCAATTCCCGAGTTGGCGTCGAAGCGGTAGGAGTGGTGCAGCATCACGGTGGCTTGGTTATAGTCACTGCCCTCGTCTGTTTGATAAGCAACCAGCGAGTGGTTGCTAAACGGTTGCAGCTTTTCGATGGTGGCTGGGCGATAGTTGCCTTGCTGGGCACCTTGGCATAAATCGCCAAATACCGAACCAGCTTCTACCGAGGCGAGCTGATCTTTATCGCCCAATAAAATGAGCTGACAGTGCTCGGGCAGTGCTTGCAGCAGCGCGCTCATCAGCTCAAGGTCAATCATCGAGGCTTCATCGACCACTACCACGTCGGCATGGAGCGGGCGCTGGGCATGATGCTTAAAGCCACGACCTGCCACCCCTAACAGCCGGTGCAGCGTGGCGACATCGGTGGGAATCTGCGCTTGATCCGCTTCTGGTAACTTGGCAATGGCGCCACTGATCGACTCGGTCAGGCGTGCTGCCGCTTTACCTGTGGGGGCAGCGAGGCGAATCCGTGCGCCGGGCTGGTTGCGGGAAATCAATGCCAACAAGCGCACCACTGTGGTGGTTTTACCAGTACCTGGGCCACCGGTGATGATGGCAAAACGTTGCTGTACTGCCAAAGCGCAGGCCAGTTTCTGCCAATTTGGCGCATCGGTGGTATCTGGGCCAAACAAGTCATCCAACTCATCGGCGAGGTTAATGGTAAGTGTTTTGCCGGTAAGGCGCTGGCGAATTTTTTGCTGCACCATGCCCTCGGCGCGGTACAAACGCTGCAAATAAAGCCTTGGCGCTTGCCACACCAGTGGTGCTTGCTCGCCAACCCAGGGGCAGGCTTGAATCACATCGGCCAGCTGTTGATAGCCTAGGTTTTGCAACAGTTGGCTGGGTTTATCACTAAAGGGCTGATCATATTCGTTTTCCGGTGGCAGGCTTAATAAACCATCTGGGTTGCGCAGCAGTTCGTTGAGGTCGATACAGCTGTGCCCTCGCCCATACTGGTGCGACAACAGCGCCACCAGCCAGTGCATTAGTGGCTCGGCACAAGGCTGCAATTCATTCAGGGTGCGCACCAGTTGGCGATCGATGGCGCGAATCCAGCCACGCTCAACCCATACGGCCAGTTGCTGCTCAGGGCTATTAGGTGTTTCGCTAGTAAGCGGCTCGCTAGTCATAGGTTCGATAGTAGGCTCATCGAAAAACAAATCTCGTTGCTCTGCCATTAGTGGTGGCCTCCGCTAAATAGTGCATCCAGCTCTTTAAGCATCTCTAGGTTCGCTGGCAGTAGTATTTGCCCGGCTTGGGGCTGGCGAATAAACCAATAATGACCACCGCCAATATAGGCTTCTGGCTTGGCTGAAAACTCTGGCTGGCGGGCTTTTAATAACCGATACAAGGCCAGCATATAAAGCGCGGCTTGCACGTCGTAACGTTTATCGAGCATGGCTTTTTGCATGGCCGCTTGGCTATAGGCTTGCTCATCACTGCCCAACCAATTCGATTTATAATCGCATACCCAATAACGGCCTTTGGCATCTTGCAGGGTTAAATCGATAAAGCCTTTGAGCATGCCGTTTAGCTGGTCGGGCTGTAGGCGCGGGCGAGCTAGCTGCGGCCAAATATGCTTGGCAATGATGTCGTCTAGCTCGGGTGCACTTACCTGATTGGCCGCCAACCAAAACTCCATTTCGGCGACTGCTTGTGGCAGGTTTTCTAGGCTACTTTGGTGGTCTACCGTCATTGGCGTAGTGAGCATTTGCTGACGCCAAACATCCAGCACTGGCAGCCACTCGCTCCAACCGCGCCGCGCTAGTTGCTCCTTACAGTAATGCTGCCACTCGCTTTCTGGGCTGCGCCGGTGGGTGATGCGCCACTCCAGCATGTCGTGCAGCGCCGTACCGGCGACAGCACCGCGTGGAAAGTCATCCATGCTGAGCTGCTGTTCGCTATCTTGCACGCTGATTTCTTCTTCCAACCAGGTGGCCTCTTGGGCGGTGTCTGGGGCGGCAATCGGCGTGCGCAGCGCGCCAGTTTCTAGTGCTGAGTAACTAGCAATCCACCAGCGCTCGCGCGGGCTAGGCATGGGCAGTGCTTGGCTGGCCGCCACTTTTGGACGCTGTTTGGTGAGGGGCGGCGCGCCAGCTGGCCAACTCACTTGCTTCCACCCCAAGCCAGCAACGGCTTGTGAGAGTGCAGCCGCGTCATCACCTGTGTTTAAGCCAAGTAAGTGACCCAAACCAGAGTGCTGTAATTCGGTTTTTTTCTTTTTGCCCACAGTAAACGCAGCGAGCCCCAGCCAGCAGGCATACACCGGGCGAGTCAGTGCCACGTAAAGCAGGCGCACCTCTTCTTGCAGGCGCTCGGCTTGCGCTTGGGCCAAGGCTTGCTCATCTGGCGAGACATCAACAATCAACTCGCCATCTTGGTGGTAACTCACGGTATGCGATTTCGTTAGCAGCTTGTAGTTCATCACATAAGGCAAGAATACCAGGCTGTACTGCAAGCCTTTGGCTTTGTGCCAGGTGACAATTTGCACCAACTGCTCATCGCTTTCTAGGCGCAGCTGGTTGTCATCGTTTTGCACCCCTTCGCTGATGGCATCGGCCAGCCAGCGCACCAGGCCCGCTTCGCCGTCTTGCAGCTGGCTTTGCTGTTGCAGCAGTTCGGCCAAATGCAAAAAGTTGGTAAGTGATCGCTCTGGCCACAGGCTAGACAGTTCAAAGTAGTGCAGCCAGTTGCGCAGCATGGCCAGCACCCCTAGTTTGCGCCATAACCACTGCCAGTGTTTGACCTGCTCGGCTAGGCGCTCCCAGCGCAGGTCGTCATCTAAATACTGCGCTAGCTGTGCTTCATTTAGCATCATTAGTGGCAATGCCAAACCCGCGCGCAGCAGGCTTTCGTTATCGCCTAGGTGAATGGCGTGCAGCCAGTGATAAATTAGCTTGGCTTCGTCGCTGCTAAACACCGATTGGCGCTCGGATAAATAAACACTGTCGATGCCCCGCTCCGCCAAGGCGGTTTTGATTTGCTCAGCTTCGGTACGGTTACGCACCAGCACGGCAATGTCTTTGGCGGTAATCGGCTGGGCTGCCTCATCGTCCACTAACTGGCCATGCTGCAAGCATTGCTGAATTTGATCTGCGCAGGCGGTGGTCATGCGGGCATCATAATCCGACTTATTACCGACATCTTCAATTGGCCAATAATTCATTGCCGCCACCGGCTCGGGCATATCAAAGTGCTGTGTTTTGCCATTGGCGTGCACGGGTAAAAACGGCAAGGCGTTATCGGTTTCGGTTTTAAAGCCAAAAGCGCCATCGGCTAAATTGCTTTCGCCACGCTCAAATAAGGCGTTGACACTGCCCACCATGGCTTGGGTGGAGCGAAAGTTGGTGCCTAGGTTGTAGTGGCGCCCCTGGGTTTGCTCACGCGCGCTAAGGTAGGTGTGTAGGTCGGCACCACGGAAGCTATAAATGGCCTGCTTCGGGTCACCAACGAGCACCAAGGCTTGCTCGCGGCTTTGGTGGATGTCCTGATAAACCCGGTTAAAAATTGCAAACTGGGTGGGGTCGGTGTCTTGGAATTCGTCGATCATCGCCACCGGATATTGCTGGCGAATCCTGGCGGCCAGCGCCTTGGCTTGCTCGCCTTTTTGCGTGCTATCTAGCGCATTGTTAAGCCGGGTGAGCATGTCATCAAAGCTCATTTGCGCCAGCTGGCGTTTGCGTTTGGCTAACTGCTGACTCAGCCACTGGCTAGCATGGTTGACCACCTGCCAGCTGATATCTGGCTGTTTGGCCATCACCTCGGCCAGCGTGTCCAGCTTGTTGAAAAAGTCTGAGGTAGGCGGTGTTTTGCCTTTTTTAGTATTGGCACTCAGGTTGTCTTGATTGTACTTGGCTGCCAGAGCGTTTAAGTCTTTGGCTTTTGGCAATTGTTCAGTCCAGCCTGCCAACAGGTCACGCTCTTTGCTCAGCCAAGTACTTTCACGGAACTTATTGCCGTGTAGGGTTTTCTCACTAAAGGCTTGGTCAAGCTGACTGAGTGCTTCCTCTACCAGCTCATCCATACCGGCCAAGGCTGTTTCTAGCTCGCCGCGCCACTTTTCTATTTGTGGCAGCAGCTCGGTTGGCGAGGCCGCCTTGGGCAGGGCTTCGCCACTTATGTGCATCACACTTCCAGGTTGGACGTTGACCAGCGCTTTGCATTTGGCCAGTAGATCATCGGGCGACTTGGCGACCGATAAGAACTCGGGCAGCAAGTCGCTAGGCAGTGGATAAAACTGACAGCGCCAGTAATCGCGCGCCAGGTTTTGCAGCAGTTCGTCATCACTGTTGGCGATGGTTTCACCAAAGCTGGCTCCGGCATCAAAGGCGTGCTCACTGAGCATGCGCTGACACCAAGAGTGAATGGTGTAGATCGCCGAGTCGTCCATGCTTTGAGCGGCTAAATCTAGTTGGGTCGCGCAGCGGCTGTGTAGCTCGGGCGCGTAGTCGCCAACAAGGGCTGTGAGTATTGGGTCTTGGGGTGGGGTAAGCCCACGAAAAACCTGTGCGGCTTCCACCAAGCGGGCGCGAATCCGGTCGCGCAGTTCTGCTGTGGCAGCCTTGGTAAAGGTCAGCACCAAAATTTCATTGGGCATCAGAGCGCGCACCGGGCGGCTATCTTCATCGCCGTGGCCAAGCACGAGGCGCACATATAAGGCTGCCAGAGTAAAGGTTTTACCGGTCCCCGCACTGGCTTCAATCAGGCGGCTGGCATGCAGCGGAAACTGGAGTGGCTCAAGTACGTTAGACATTAACAACCCCATTGGTATGCGTGGTAACCGATTTTGATACTTGCAACTGGATTCCCGACAAAAGCACTCGGGAATGACGAAGCGGCGTAGGTTTTACCAACCGAAGGTTTGGGAAACAAATTATCTCGGCGATACACGTTGGTTCGATAACTAGATTCCCGCCTGCGCGGGAATGACGTGCTGGTGGCGTTTGGCAATGACGATAACATTATTGCTTCTCCTGCCAGTCGGCGCTTAGTAGTGGGCCGTAGAGCTGCTCGGCGAGTTGTTCGAAGTCGCCGCCAAATAGCTGGTTAAAATCAGGGAAATAGCGTTGCAGGCCTAGGCTTTTTGCAACGGCGCCGGTGCTGTTGTAGCCGCCTTCGTATTCACCTTGGGCTTTGCCGGGCGCTTCGGTAGTGAGCCATACCAAGCCGGTGCGCAGCTCGCATGGCAGCGGTTGCTGTAGGCCTTTGGCAAGCCAGCCTAGCCAATTGCAAATTTGCGCTTTGGCCAGTGTGGCCGGTACCGGCGTGAGCCAATAACCGGCATCTAGTCCGAGTACATGAGTGACCAAGGGCACGCCGTGGGCGTTGGCGAATAACTGGCGCAAGTAGGCGTTTAGCAGCATATAAAACTTGGGCTGGCCTTTATCGAGCACGGCGCCACTGCGCACAACAAACTGCACTGGGCGGCTAGTGGACTCATCACCTAGTAGGTAAATATCTTCTAACCAGTCTTGCACGTGCAGGCCGGTGGCGGGGTCGTGCAGGTTAATTTCTAGCGGTTGGGCACGACGCCTTGGTGGTGCCTCGCTTAGGCCTTCTAGGCGTTTCATCACCACAGTCATTTCACGGCCAAGCTCTTTGCGAAACAGCTCACCGGCGGCTTGTACTGGTAATAACGCTTGTTGCTGCAGGCGGTCGAGCTGGGTGCCGATGTTAGAGCCTGCCAGTACTTGCTCAAATACATGCTGGCTAAACTGATATTTGCTTAGGCCATCAATAATAAATGGCTCATCGTCGTCGGTGGCGTCTAGGTCGTCTGGGCGAAACACGTTAAAGCGTTTGGCTAAATAGAAGTCGGCTGGGCAGCGCAAGAAGCGGCCCACATCGCTGATAGATAACTCTAACTCGCTAAGCTGCTCATCTGCCAGCGAGCTGGATTCTAGCTGCTCTGCTGCATGAGTTTGTAACCACTCACTAGCATAGGTTGCCAGATCACCACTGAGATAGCGCTTAGAAAACGGCTGCATTGGGTACACATAAGTTAAGCTAGCCAAGGCCTCTTCGCCCCAGCCCAGGCTGATCACATCACGTAGCTGATTCACCAGCACCGAGGCGGGCTTTTCGGTGTTATCTAAAATGCTGCGCCCTACCCAGCTAATATAGAAGCTATCGCGGGCGCTAAGCATGGCTTCTAAAAATAGATAGCGGTCGTCATCTCGCCGGCTACGGTCACCGGGGCGATAGTCGTTGGCCATTAAGTCGAAGTCATCACGCGGTTGCTGGCGGGGGTAATCTTCATCGCCCATCCCCAGCAAATATACCCGCTTAAACGGCACGGCCCGCATTGGCAGCAAGGTAGAAAAGGTAATCGAGCCGCCTAAAAACTTCTGGCTAAGCCCGGCTTGGTCGACCCCATTAAGCCAGGCTTCGCGCCACACCAATAAGCTAATCGGCTCTTCAAAATGTCCAGCTTGGCAGGCATCTAACACCTGCTGCGCGGCATTTTGTAGAGTGAGAATTAAGCGGCTTTCATCGTCTTCTTCGGCGGCAAAAAAGCGGCGCAACAGGCCGTTGTCTTTCACCATCAATTCCTGCCACTGCTCGGGCGAGCGCTCACCGCCATTAAGCGTATCCAGCCACACTTTAAGCTGCTCAATCAGGGTGAGGATGGGCCCAAGCTCAGCGGCCGCCAAGCCGCCCAAGTTGTCAAACGGCAGCACATTCTGCCAGGCCTGGTCATCGCTCATGGCATAGCCCAACAGCAGGCGTTTTACGGCATAGGCAAAACTGAAGGCATCGGCCATGGCCGGCATATCCAGCTGCTGGCGTTGCTCGCCATCTAGCCCCCAGCGGGCACCGGCTTCTAGTAACCAGCTGCGCACCGCGCCAATGGCATCTAGGTTCATGCCAAAGCGGTTGGCCACCGCTGGTACTTCAATAAGGTCGAGCACTTCGCTGACGGTTAGGCGCTGCTCGGGCAAATTTAATAAGTATTCTAAAGCCAACAACAGCGGCTGCTCGCCGCGCGCTTTTTGGTCGGCCAAATCGAATGGCAAATAGCGCGGGTCTTGTTTGTCGATCCGGCCAAAGCTGGCTTGAATGAGCGGCGCGTACTTGGCGATATCTGGCACCATCACAATGCAATCACGCGGGTTTAGGCTTGGCTCAGCGGCGAAGTCGGCAATGAGCTGGTCTTGCAGCACTTCCACTTCGCGCTGGCGGCTGTGGGCAATATGAAAACTCACACTGGTATCGCCAGCTAACGCGGCGCGCTGGGTTACAGGGTTCAGCTCAAGAATATCGGTTTGCAGCTGCGCCAGCATATGCTCACCATCTGGTGCATTAAACAGGTCGATACGGCCATTAAACCACTCGCGGTAGCGCTCGGGCTCATCAAACTCATCGAGCAAGCTAATGTAGTCGCGCGCTTGCTTGCCTAAGGCAGCCAGCAACGGCGGTGCGTGTAGGTGCAGATCGTCGATCTCAATTTCTTCTGGCAGCCCAGGTTTGCGCTGCTGACGTTTTTGCTGGCGGCGAATTTCGTCTTGCAGCAAGGTGATATCACCCCAAAAGTGCTGGCAAGGGTTGAGCACCGCCAGCAACACTTGCCGGTGCTGCCCTAGCTCGGCTAGTAGCTCAATGGTTTGTGCTGGCAAGGTAGAAATACCAAATACAATGACCCGCTCGGGCAGCAACTCAGGGTGCTTAAACTCACCGGCGGCCAAACCATTGAGCGCTAGCTGGTGCACATCGGCACGGCTAGAAAACTGGCTTGGCGCAGCCTTAGCTTCCATGTCTTCGCGCAAGGCACGCCACAACGCAGGTTGCCAGCGTTGTTCTGGTGGCACCTCGGTAAGGGTGTTGTTATTGCGGCGAATTTGATCAACCTCACCACCTAAATTAGCACTCCACAATTGCAGCCAATCGGCACGATACACCTGATACTGGTCGTATAAATCAGCCAAGCGCTGGGCGAGTTCATAGGCGCGGCGCTGGTCTTCATCACCGGCCAAATAACTTTGAATGGGTTGATACACCGGGCTGGTTAACGAGGGGAGCAAGCGCTGAATGCGCCAAGCGAGGTTTTGCTTATCGTATGGCAAACTTTTGGGAATATTCTCACCCAGCACCGCCCGATAAAGCCGCCAAACAAACTTGTTGGGTAAGTCCACCTGTAACCCAGCGGCAATGCCCTGATGGGCATCATCGGCCAGCGCCATTTTCAGCCACTGGGCAATACCATTGGACTGCACCAGAATTTCTTCCTGCGCCAGCACCGGCAACGGATGCGACTGCATCCAGCTAACCAGCAGCTCACGCAACTGCTCAAGTTGATTACTATGAATAATGGCAAAACCAGGCTGCAGCATGCTTGGATGTCCTTTAGCGAGCACTGAAAAAGTGGAGTCTGATGTGACAGGTTAGCGAAGATGCCGGCGGGCGTCATTAGTTTGCCGCTGCTTGGCTTGAGTAGATCAAACACCTTTGCTTAACATCACTACCCGCTCATCTAGGATTTCGCACAGCGCCTGTTTCTTTTCCTCTGGCATGAATGACCGTTCCAGCAAAATTTTCGCGCTGGGTACGTTGTCAACGATACGCTTTAACGTACGTGCAGCAACGGTTCCGCTTAAACCAACCCCTGTGCCTAAGTCGATAAAATCTTTACCGGTATAGTAACCGTATTCGGCCATGCCTGGAGTTGTGCCTTGCTGGTCGATTTCATCTTCAATCGTTAGGGGCAAAGCAATGTAGCTGGCCCCGTTGGTATATAAGCTAGAAGCAACAATATCGTACGCAGGGGTTAACCCTGTTGCCTTACCGGTGCTCAAATCAACCTGAATGCCAAGGTTGCGAATGTGCAAGTCGTCGTTGCCTAGCATAAAAGAAATAATCACCTGCTCGTAGAATGCCATTAACGCAGGCAGTGGTACCGAAACGTTTTTCTGAATAAACCGCCCGATTCTTTCATATGAAACATTTTCATCGTACTTATCAACGACGCCCATGGCCGCATCTAATTGCTCTTGCTGTAACTTGGTTCCGTCTGCGAGGCGGTCGAACCGGCGGGTGACGTAAACAAGCTCGCCGTCACTGAGTTCAAACAAGCCATGTTTGGCAACCGTTAGCCGACCACCGCGACTAAGAGCCTGAGTCATTGCCATGCAGGCATGCTCTACTTCCGCCAGGTTCGGATACTCCTCTGGCGATGGTTTTATGATGTACTGACCGCCAGTATCCGTCATCGCAAGCGCATTGCCATTTAGTACCGCAGAACGCTTGGGTTGCACACCTGAAATAGACATGCGGTTTTGTGAGGCTTTAAAACCCTGCATAAAATCCGCACGTGTCATGGCCATCACTGGGTTAACGGCACTCGTGTCGAATAAAGCTTTTAGTCCTTCACGAGTGTAACCAAGCTTTTGCTCTGGTTCAGACGACAAGGGCTTTAATGTAATTTTGCAAAATGATTGGCTCATTCCACACCTTCTATCTCGACAGCACCAATGAGGTCTTGCCCAAAGCGGCACAACATTTCGAATGCGTCGTTCTCATCAATTTTTTCTTGCATGGCGATTCTTTTTTGAATCCATCCTTCCGGCGCTAATGCGGCGAACGCTGGCGGCAGCTCATCCCATTCGTAAGGATCATCTCGCACCGGCAGGCTGAGCGACACACCGGCGTAGGCATAACCGGGCACATATTCAAAGCGGTACCCCGTATCCAATCGATACAAATAGCCAGCGGTTTTACCTGCCATCCGTACTACTGCTTTTCGAAACATAAACTTAACCCCAGCGGCTCTATCACTTTTTGAAGTGTTGCCAAGCGCATGCTTTCTGGATTGGTGATCGCCCGCCTTACCGAGTTTACCGCCACACCAGACTGCTCAGACAGCAGCTTGAGTGTGAGGTCATATTCATTTAACCGGCGATTAATCTCTTCTGGCAGCTCAGATAAAGGCACCGGTACTTGGGTCATTTGACTGCAAGCCTTGTCGATATTGTCCGCTATGCCAAGCGCTGCATTAAGGGTTTCCACTAGCGTTTTTGATGCATTTTTAATTTCCACGCTGCCCCCACTTAGGATTGAAGAGATCGATGTAGGAAGGAATCATTATAATGACTGAAAAGCTAAAAATGTTCGCTTTTGAATCATTATAGTGACTCTTTCTGCGCAAAACAATCAACTAATTGATTCTTTCATAATAAAAATGGAGGAAAAGATCATTTAAATGACCTTCTGAGTTATTCAGCTTTAAGTAGCTGCTCACTGAAGGCGAGGAAGTCGTTTAAGTGCTCGGTAATGCCTCAGTGATTTTTGCGACTAGTGTTGCAACCACATTGTCAGTTATGGGTTCAACGCGACTTTGATCGGTCATGTAACGCTCGTTAATAGATTACTTTGGCAGTCTATCACTACCCTGCACATTGTCGAATCAACCGAATATTTAATGACTTTGAACTATGCAGGCGCAGCCGATTTTTACGCCAAAGAATCATTATATTGATCGTTCAGAGCTTCTAACTTGAACGACCTGGCAGCATCAACGCGGCGGCTACACCCAAAACACTAACGAAAAAAGGTAACTGGAGTGCAAGCTGATAATCACCTAGTTGCGGCGTTGGCGAGGTTACATCTAGTATCACGCCCATGCCAGTTTGCACGATGGCAGCAATTAAAAACGCCCCCATGTTCACCAACGCAATTGCGAACCCCACATTTTGTGGTGGTGCGGCATCTTTAGCGGCAGCAAAAATCACCCCCACTGGCCCACCAGATAACCCCAGTAATAAGAATAATGCCATGCCCGGCCAACCGAGCGACCAGTTACTATAAGTCAGTACAGCCCAAGTCACGGCAGCCAGCACTGCCGTTGCCAGTATAACTGGCTTGTGCGCACCCACTCGCTCGCCCACCCAGCCCCACAATAGCGACCCAAGCCCATACACAATGAGGGCCGTGGTGGAATATTGCGCCGCAAGCGTTGCCGACACCTGAAAACCATCCACAATAAGGGGTATCGCCCACAATCCTAAGAACGCGTATAACGTACCATTCGTGGCTGCCACGCATACAAACAATAGCCATATCTGCTTATTTTTTAGTACTGCCCAGTTATCACCTTGCGCCACGCGTTGTTGCGCAGGCGGGCCAGCGGTTAAAAACCTAACCATTAGTAAGCTGGCGATGAGAATCAGCACCGTGAAAAACAGCACAATTTCGCGCCAGCTGAACCAAATAAGTAGCTGCGCAGTAGGGCTTTGGGCAATCACGCTGCCCAGCGCGGCAAATAACATAGTGGCACTCAGCACGAGAGTATGGCGAGAAAACCACTGTGTGTTGTAACGCATGAGCGCCACAAATATGGCTGCCAACCCCAACCCCATGAGCGCCGTACCTGCCAATAACCAAGGCAAGTTACTCGCCAAACCAAAACAAAGCGCGCCCGCCGTCGTCACACCGCCGCCAAGTAAGGCACTGTTGCGAGTGCCGAATTTATCGGCGAGAGCACCTGAAGGCACTTGCATAAAGGTGTATATCCAAAAATGCATAGAGGCAACCAACCCAAGTGCCGTGGCACTAAGGTTTAACTCTTGTTGCATACTCAAAGACAACGTAGATGGCGCGAAGCGAAAGAAAAAACCACTAATAAATACGACGAGCAGGAGCCACCAACCAACCCATTTGTTGAAACCCGACACAGCTGTGCTAGCGCGATTGAAATCCATTATTTGCCCTCATTTTAAGCCCTCACGGATAAACCAACGCCGAAAAAAATCAGCAATGAGCGCCAAGCCAGTGTACCGGCTAGGCCTGCAGTTGCCCAAGCTAGAGGCAAATAATGCTAATGATTATCGAAGGACAACCACTTTAGCGCCCTACCCATACATTACTCGGTGGGAGACACCTCTTGTCATATTGTCTGAAAGCTCACGCCCCAGCGCATTAGTATTCATTAGGCGTAATGTGCGCAAAATATACTGGTAGCGAGTGTCTGAACACTCATCATTTAGCAGAACAATTCCTGAAGCTGATCCGACGCAGGAACTGTGTCAAATAGCTTCAGTCACCACAAAACGGCTTTCCATACCTAGCTCCCGCAATTCATTTAGCGCCTGATACTCGGGGCTAAAGTACCAATTCTTTGCCGCTTGAACAGAGGCAAACTCGATGACTGCACGAATGGCAAATTCAGCCTTCCCATGCAGTGCTTCTGCAGCGCCTTTAGCGATAAACTTGCCACTAAACTTTGCTAATGTTGCCGCTGCTTGCTGGCTATATTGCGCCAATATCTCAGGATTTTTTACATTACCTTCAACAATTACGTAAGCCATTGCCTGGCCTCCTATCAGTGTTTATTAGATAGACCAAGTGTAGCGAGTACACTAATATCAACAATATCCAAAAAATTAACTAACTGTTTAAAATTATGAACGCATTAAAGCTTGCGCCACTGTTATTGATCTTCGCGGAAGTGGCTAAACAAAAGTCTTTCACTGGTGCGGCGAAGAAACTGGGATTGAGTAAGTCAGCCATTAGTCAGCAAATTAAACGGCTAGAAGACATGGTCGAGATGCAGTTGCTGGCACGAAACACCCGCGGTGTTGTACTAACCAATCATGGGGAAGCCTTGTTATCACGCAGTGAGCTACTTACTGCGCAATTACACAATGTTGTGCAAGATATGCAACATGTTAAAGCCCAGCCTAGTGGGGAATTTAAAATATCCGTACCACCATTTTTGGAGCGTAATATCGTGGTGCCGGCTATACGCCAGCTATGTATCGAATTTCCAAGAATTCAGCCGAACATCGAGATTACAGGCAAGTGGCGCGATCTAATAGATCATCAGTTGGATGCAGCAATATTTGGCGGAGACCTAAAAGACTGCGCTTATAAGGCACAATCTGTTGGGCGGGTGCATGATGTGTTTTGTGCTTCAAGCCGCTACCTACAGCAGCATAAACCAATAATCCAACTCGCTGATATCAAAGATCACGTGTTTATCGCCACCCCCTGGCAACAAAACAAAACCAAGCTGTGGCGTGGTGACGAAGAGATTGAATTTGAGCTGCCAAAAACGGCTTATACCAACAGCCTGGCTACGCTGGTTGACATGGTAAATCAAGACATTGGTATCGGCTTATTACCCAACTTTGTCGCTAAGCAAAGAGTGCAGCAAGGCAATGTTGGAATGGTAATGCAAAACAACCTAGTTCAGGTGTTACCAGAACTACGTGGCCGCGATTGGCATTTTTTCTTTTTGCATCGCTATCAAGCGAACAAACCTGCTCATGTTGCAAGGTTCTACGAGCTGCTTCGCCATTATTTTTTAGTTGCTACTCGCTAACGCGTGTAGTGAGGACGGCTTAAATTGCCAGCAAGAAGCACTAACAATATTGATGCTAAAAGTTGAAATAAGGACTAACAGTGAATTTGAATCAAGTAACCGTTGCGGTGAGTAACCTTCAAGAAGCCATCGACTTCTATCAATTGTTAGGGTTAAAACAAATTGTCGGCAATGACCACTACGCGACGTTTTGAGTGCCCGCAAGGTGGTTCAACCTTCTCGGTTTACCTTAGTGATCGGGCTTCTGTTGGCGACACCATTGTTTATTTCGAACATCAAAACCTTGATGAGTTGGTTGCAAGCCTTAAAGCAAAGGGCATCGCTTTTCTACAAGAGCCCACAGATCAACCCTATCTCTGGCGGGAGGCATTGCTAGCAGACCCTTGTGGAAACAAGATCAAACTATACTGGGCTGGCGAAAACCGCTTAAACCCGCCATGGCGGTTAGACTGATGATCACTAGAAGCTAGCGTTTTACTAACGGGTTTGGTTGACTGGCATAGCTCAGGCGTTACTGGCTGTTGCGATACTTTATTTGTTACGGCTAGCTAACTCGCGTTGCTTTGGTGATGATCATGTAGGTAAAACCATAATTACATAGCGTGCAGGCATGAGAGCATTCAAACAAATAACGACAAAACAATCAGCGCAGCTAAGTGGGCGACTACCTAGCTTTAAAATAGATGAATTACACGATGATGAATCAATTTTGACGTATGCAATCTCGTTGTGGGATCACTGGTACTACAGCGAAGCTGATGCGCTGCCACCATTTGAATGCTCAGACATGGAAGCATGGCAGCGCTACAGCCAACTATACGGCGTTGCGGCAGATATTGTTAAGCGCTACGAGGTATTTGGGCTATTTAAAGGTGGCAGGCTTAAAGCCGTAAGAAACCAGCAGCAACTGTTGAACGATTTGCACAATCACCAATTCACTATGAAGCCGCTGTTCGTGCCAAGCCTAGCCGCTATTTATTATGTGACATGGGACTTCACTGCCTTCATATTGTGCAAAAGTGACAGCAGCGCTCAAGAAATTTTAGCGCTTGCTGAAAAGCGAGGGCTAAAGCTGATTGTGAACTAAAGCACCAAGCCACATAACTCTACAGCTGCGCTTCGCTATCTTTAGACTCTGCGAGCGCTTTAATCACATTTGCACACACCTCCGGTTCATCAAGTATTACCAGATGACCGCTGTGCTTGGCTTCAACCAATTTGCTGTCTGATGACAGATTAAGGTAGTCGGTTTGCAACGCTAACCACCAGTCGCGTATCGCTTCACCTGCAAGCTTACTTCTTGGCATTGCACGTTTTTTGGCATCGCTACCTACAATCACGCGCAGCGGAATGGTACCGAGTGAAGTTATTTGGCTGGCTTGTTCTAACGATTCTGCAAGCGCGCTCAATTCACGGTGGATATTCATGCCCCCCATAGTCAAGTAATGAGCAATTTCGCGCGTGTTTAGTGAATAAGCTTGAAACTGCTTGAGCGTTATACGCCGCAATAGGCCGGTGCTCAGCATTAGCTTTAGTATCCAGCGCGGCGGCACTTTACTTATATCCAGCTTATTATCAGGAAACGTCTTAGTTTGTTCAGGGTGGGAGGCATCTATGAGTACCACCGCAGCAGCTAAATCGGGTGCTCGGCTAGCTAAACTTTGTACCACCAGACCGCCAAGTGAATGCCCCACTAAAATAAATGGCTTTGGAGGGTTTGCCGTGCGAAGCATCTCCTCAAGCTCTATAGACAATTGATTAATGGTTCTGGATGACTGCGCCGCATGGCTAAAGCCATAGCCTAGCCGGTCATACCTTAGCGTATTAACCTGCCCATTTAATGCTTTTATTACAGGGCTCCAGCCAAGTAGTCCAGACGAATCCAAGCCCGATTCAAACACAACAGTAGGACCGCTGTTTACAATTTGCTTATCCACGTGCCATTTGCCCAGCATTTCGCCGGTTGGCTGAGTACGAAACTTTTTGTTCAAATGCTTCTCTAGCAGTACAAGAACAAGAAACACACAGACGATTGCAGCAGCTATCACCAATATGGCTACCATGAACATCTCCTTATAGATTTCGCGGTATGTGGGGCGCTAAAGTAGCCAACAGCTTTAAGCATCCCGCTCAGGTAAATGCCATACGCATGACACCGTAATTAGGTAAAACCATGCCACAGTAGCAATAAACCATGCAATGAGTAAGGGCATATATTATGGCGAAAACTGAGCTGATATTTGGTCGCTCTGTCTCGTTGGGGTCTAAGCTGGACACCCACCCAAGCCCTCGAAGCTGGTAAATGCTTCAACGACTAAATTGCAGTGGGTGTCCACGTTAAGATAGCAAGCTGGAAGTTCAGGCCTTGCCTACCCATCTCTCTATTCGCTGCTAAGCGCCAGCGAAAATTTCCTTCGCTTCGGGCATGGCAATAAAGCCTTCTAGAGCCTCTACTCGGGTCAACCAAGCCAGTATATTTTGGTATTCGCTAAGCTCTATGCCGCCTTCGGGTGCACGTTTGATATATGCATAATGTGCTAAGTCGGCAAGGCTTGGTTGGTCATCAACCAGCCATGCTTGCTGGCTCAAAATATCGTTAAGGGTGCTGAGTAAGCCACTGGCAATTTGCTGCGCTGGCGGAACGTGTTCAAGACGCTTAAATAATGTGGACGAGCGAGCTTTGGCTGGGCCGGCTGCGAGCTTCTCGGCGGCAACCGCCAAAAACTGGTCAATTCGAGCTTGGCGCTTAGGGGTTGGGCCATACCATTGGCTATTCGGTGCATAAGTTTGCACTAGGTATTTAATAATCGCCTGAGAATCGAATAGCGTGACATCCCCGTCACGTAGCACAGGTACTTGGCCAAATGGATTTAACGCTTTAAACCAGTCCTCTTTATGCTCGCCCGCAGGCAGATTTATGATTACCTGTTCGGCTTCAAGTTTTAACACGGCAAGCGTGAGTTTTACCTTGTGTGCGTTGCCCGAAATAGGATGGTGGTAAAGAATCATGTTAGGTGCGCCTTGTGTTGGTTAAGTTGTGTGCTGGTTTAATATAGTCGCTACTCAGCCAACTCCTTGGTCAGCACTGCATAAATCACGTCGGTTAGCAGGTTGGCCATTTCTGCCTCGCTATAGGGCAGCGCCTGGCATTGAATCGAATAACCGTCGACATAAGGCACTAAAATTGCGGCGGCTTTTTTTCGGTTTTCTAGTGGGTAGTCGTACCAAAATTCAACCATACGATTGAACGCTTCGGTGTAATAGTCCGTTAGGTTAGCCTGCACGGCTTCATTGCGGGTACTGATGGCCCACAGCTCACGAAATACCAAACATGAATCGCTTAGACTCGCAGCATAATTTAAGCTGTAAACAATGGCCTCATGCAGCTGCGCTTTAGCGGAAAGCTCGCCACTACTTGGTTCAAAGTCTTCAACAAAGTTTTCGCAAAGCTGAAAATGATAGTTAGCAAGGCTGTTGAGCAGAACGGCTTTATCTTTGTAGTAATACTGCACGTTATTCAACTTGCGCCCACAAGCATTGGCTACCCCGCGCATCGTTAACCCTTCAGCGCCAGATTCCCGCAGTACTTCTAGCGCCGCACGAAGTATTTCAGCCTTTGTTTGCTCACTTTTGCTTGTCACAACTTCTCCCAGAACCAGCTCACCCGCCATGGCCAGCCAGTATAACACTGCTGACTTATGATAGAAAAAATATTGGTCAGTCGACCAAATTTTACTTGCTTAAACTAAAAAGCCAATGCTATTGTTTTGGTCACTTGACCAAATAAAGACTAAAAATGAAAAACATACTGGTTTTAAACGCCAACCCAAAAACCGATAGTTTGAATAAATCACTGGCCGCTACCTATGCCAAAGCGGCTCAGGCAAAGCATCACGTGCAAGTAATGAATATTGGCGAGCTAACATTCGATAGCAATTTGCAGCAGGGTTACGAGAAAATTCAGCCTCTGGAAACCGACCTAGTAACCCTACAAACCCAGCTAAAATGGGCTAACCACGTGGTAATCATTACTCCGGTTTGGTGGGGTACCGTACCGGCGGTGTTCAAGGGCGCGTTGGATAGAATCTTATTACCAGGCTTTGCCTTCAAATATGAAGCGGGCAAGCTGTTCCCTAAAAAATTGCTGGAGGGTAAAACTTCGGAGCTGATTATCACACTCGACACACCCGCTTGGTGGTACAAACTGGTGCAAGGCAATGTTGTTTACCGCCACCTAAAACGCACAGTGCTCGGGTTTGTTGGCATTAAAAACAAGCGCAGCAAATATTTTGGCCCAGTGATCAGTGCTAAACCAAAAACGATTGCGCAGTGGCACACAGAGGTGGAGAGGCTGGGGGCGACATGCTGATTCATACAGCCCTTATACGTTTGATGTTAGTCTGAGCGTAATCTTTTTAGGCGTGCTGTGGCAAAAACACGAACAAACACTTACTAATAAAGCACGGGCAATGTTACCAGTGCCTTTGCGAGAACTACTGGAATCTAAAGCGGGGTAACCCGCTTGATTAGCGCTAATTGACGACGTGTTTAATCCACATGGCCAGTAACATTGCAACAAATAGCAAACTAGCGCCAATAACAATAAACCGATGACCAAGGTCGCTGCTTTTAATTTTAATATTGTCAATGGAGTGCACGCTAAATTCATCAGTAGGCGCTTTTGCTTGCGGCTGATCGGACAATGCATCACCAACCGATGAGCCAACATAAAAGCCAGTAGCCAACAGCACAAAAATAAAGCCACCAATGCCAGTTATGGCTAAAAGTAAATTCAACACGCCTTCCATTTATTGCCTCCTTGCATTCATAATTGCAATGAACGCCTGCAAATCGTTTGTATTTTATTTACTGCATCGTTTAACGGTTGTCTTGATATATCTTGCACGACCACCTCTGTTCACAATACGTGAACTAAATACGCAAAACGACTCCTTCTGCTGCAGCCAGTGCGCCTTCTAAATAGCCTGCTTCTTCGTTGGCCATTTCTGAGCCTGCAAAGTACAAGTTAAGGCTTGCCAGCTCGTCAGTAAACTCGTGAACGGGGCAATTTGGGTGTTCGGTTGCTTGGTTTATGTCTGCCTGAGTACAGGTGTACGGAGAGTGTTGCCAGTCTTGCAAAGCAAAAGTAGTTGGTTGCAGTGCTTGTGGGCCAAACAGATCGGCAAATTGTTTTAAACAAGCTTGCTCAAGCTGCTTAGGCGCAATGCTTTTGCGTTGCTGCGCATCTAGGCCAATAAAACCAAATAACGCAAAACCTGCTTGTTCGTGCGCACTAGCATCGTGAATCTCTACCATTGGGCCAGTGCGGCTAAAGGCATCGCCAGCCAAGCCTGCTTGGCGCCAAAATGGCTGTGAATAGTGCGCGACAAACTTCGCTTGTGCCGCCATCCATGTTGGCGTGCTCGCTAACCGATCCACAAGCTTAGGCGATAACTGCTCAGCTAAGTTGGTCTTGTTAATAAGCGCCCTAGGTGGCGCCGCTAAAATCAAGGCATCGCTGTTATGAGTGACGCCATTTACCGTTAACTGCCAGCCTTGCTGGTACTGAACGTGGGCAACCGGTGCATTCGCGTGCAGCGCATGTCTTGGCAGTTGTTCAACCAGTGCCGCGTCTAGCTTCGTTAACCCGCCCGCAAGGCGGTACGACGTCATGGTACCCGCTCCTTGAAAGCGTTGCATGGGGCGCCCAGGTAACTGATAAAGCGCATCGCCAGCTACATATTGTTCAAAGTAGGGCAAATTAAGCTCTGCGCATAATTGCTGCATACGAGCCTGATGAGGCCAAAACCAAGATGGGCCGAGCTCCAAGTGCGAGCTATCGCCAACCGGCAGGCCTTTGATTCGGCCACCGAACCTTTCGCGCGCTTCAAATAGCTGAAACGCCAGGCCTTTTTGCTGTAATAAATAAGCTGTGTATAAGCCGCTAAGGCCACCACCAACAATGCTAATCATGATAAATGCTCGCGCTTCGAAAACACTAGCGAGTTGGGTGCTAGGGTAATGGCCTGCTCATTTGAGTAGCGAAACCAGTCGCCAACTTGCAAGGTTTGCCCGGCTACTTGAGCGCTGCCTTGCAACACTAAACCTTCTTGAGTTTGACTGTGAACTGGCTCGTGACTGCTGGTGAGCATGCTAACTTTCTCGTAGTCATTAAAAAGCATCTGTTCACCGCTTGCTTGCTGCAACGCATTGGTAACGATTCGCTGGCAATCATCAACGGGCATTTGCTGCAGTTTTACCAGAATTAAGCAACCTTGTTTGGTAAAGGGTGAATGGCTAGAGGCAGGTGGGTTGCGCACGTAGGTACCCGCTGGATAGTCACCATATTCATCACTAAACACACCAGCTAACACCAAAAACTCCTCGCCCAGTGGATGCGTGTGCGCGTTAAAGCGGCTATTAGCCTGATAAGCCACCAAGCTCGTGGCACGCTTGGTTAACTCGCCCCCTTGGCGCTCAAGCAAAATACGCTGCACACCACTTGCAGGCGAAGGCACCCAGTTTTTCTCGCGCACAAATGCAGGTTTATTTAGCGCTGCATTTAGCTCAAGCCCTGGTAGGTTTTCGGCTGCTAACATTGGGCGGTTTTGATACAACTCGCGCCAATAAACATTCAACGACTCAATACTGTGTGTGGGTCTAGGTTTGCTCATCGGTAGCTCAATTCTGTGGCATTACATCGATATACTATTTTAACGGCGATTTGGTTCCACGACTGAATAACTACCTTAAACGCCAGCTTTTCGATAAGGGTTCTCATTTGCAATACTAGAGGCCGTTGCTATAGTTTTTTAAACAACATCAAAAACAAGGAAGGGCCAACATGAAACCTGCGTTTAAAGAAAAAATGACCAACGACATCGACTTAGCCAAAACGAATTGGCAGGCCACTATGCGCCACGCACGTTCTTCGGCTAAGTCTGGCAACTGGGCATTCGCCGTAATGTTGTTTAAATTTGGGCTCGATCTCTCGGAAATTATTCTATTCAACGAGAACACCGAACAAGCACAAGACCAGTATTTACAAAACGCCATTGAACTCACTCACGCCTTGCGCAATAGTGACCACAGCAACGAAACCGACGAAGACGCTAGAAAAGTGTACCAGTTCGTAAGCGAGCAACTTGAATTCTGCCGCGCTGGCAGCTTCGATAAAAAACACCTTGAGCCACTAGCAGCGGTGGCGTTCAACGAACTAGCAAAAGTAAATGAATGGATGGCGCAGTGGCACAAACTATTCAGCCATACCAAAAAGAAAGAAGGCTAACTATGCCCCACCTAGGTTCATGTTTATGCGGCAAGGTAACGTACTCTCTAACTGGCGAGTTCGACAGCTTTTACCTATGCCATTGCCGCTATTGCCAAAAAGACACCGGCTCGGCCCATGCTGCCAACCTGTTTGCCAGCAACGCCGTGCTTGAATGGCTAACCGGCGAAAGCCTAGTCAACACCTTCAACTTACCGAACACTCGCCATAGCAAAAGCTTCTGTACACACTGCGGTTCGGCGCTACCCACTGTGCAAATGGCAGGAAAATTGGTTGTTGTACCCGCTGGCAGCTTAGACCAACCCGTACCCATTAAACCCAATGCCCACCTATTCAAAGCTAGCGCCGCCAATTGGGATAGTGACCTACAAACTATTCAGGCGTTTGATAAGCTGCCCTAGGCGAGATCATCACCCTTGTGCACCTGCAAACCATTGAGCAGCTACTGACAGCTAAAAGCAATACCTAACTTAGCTAAGCGCTGCGTATCGTTTGGGAAGAAACGGGAGAACCCATGCCCTGTCACGATGAGATTCCCTGCCCCAAATGCGGTACTTATTTTGAGTGCAAACTCGGCTCATCAACCATTTGCGACTGCAACAATATTCAGGTGCCGCGCGACCTAGCAGCCTACTTACAAGAGGAGTGGGAAGAGTGTTTGTGCATGAAGTGCTTAGCAGAAGAGAAAGCCCAGTGGGAGCAGGAAAAACTGATTCCTACCCACAACGACGAGTCTCAATAAAACTTGAATTTATATTCCTATTTAGCAATTTTTTACCACTTTTAATTCGTTAAAACGGCAATATAACGACTTTTTATAAATCACGGATTTTACTGCCACTAAGTTAGAGTAGCGGCCAACTTCATAAGGCTATTACGCACCGGCACCACATAGCGATTTGCCGTGGCCACCTTGCCGACTAGGTTCGACATGCTAATAATGCGATTGCTCTCGCTGCGCCGAGCTGCGTCGTAACGCCACAGTGCTTCGGGCACTAGCCCATATTCGGCCACAGCATTGGCCAGTGCGACGCCATCGGCAATAGCTTGGCAGCCGCCTTTGCCTAGGTTTGGCGTCATACCTTGGCCTGCATCACCAATTAAACCAATGCGATTGTTACCCGCACAACGAGAAGGCAGCGCCCAAAGTTCATGGCGCAAGGCGCCAGGTAACCAAGCTTCAAGATTTGGTACAATATTGCGCCAAACTTTGCTGAGCACGGGTATATCCACATTGTTTACATCGGTGAAGTACCAGTACAGCCGGTTATCAGTCAGCGGTACTAACCCCAAGCGAGTTTTATCGTGATGCCAATACTCAATAGGCGCGTGAATGCCTAGGCTATTGTGCGCTACCCCGCGCCACGCCACCTGCCCACTAAACCGAGCTTTACAACGCCCACAAGTACGCGAGCGCACAATTGAGCGCAAACCATCGGCGCCAATAGCCAGTTTCGCTGTATGCGTGCCACCATTCTGATACCAACGAACAGAATCGCCAACGTCCTCAAGACTTTGCCAATGCTGGCCGTATTCCACTAGGTGTTCGCTTTTAGCCAGCAATGCCTGGTGTAACTCGGCCCGGTGCATAAGTAATAAATCAGCCTTTTGGCGAGCCAATAACCGCTTAGAGCGGGCTTCGGCAAGCGCGAAGCTATTCGCCGAGTAGCTGTTGTGCAGGCTTACCCCAAGCTTGCCAAGCAAGGCCTGCGCGGCTGGGTCGATCACAATGCCCGCCCCAGCGGTACTAGCTGCCGCCTGCTTTTCTAATACTCGAACCTTCACCCCTTGTTGGTTTAGCGCAATGGCCGCTGTTAACCCAGCAATGCCTGCCCCAAAAATAACCATTTGTGTGTCTGTCATCGCCCTGCCCTACCTGTGAGATAACAATCATGGTAATTTGACCAACCTAAGCAGAACTACTCGCATTGTGAGGAAAAAACTTTGCAGCGAAAGCATGCGAAACAGCAGAGATCTACCGCTAGTGTGCTGGCAATTGTGGCCGCCACCGACGAGCTACTAAAAACCTACTCGGCGCAAAAGCTCACCACCAACCACATTGCCGAGCGCGCCGGTGTTAGCATTGGCACCCTGTACCAGTACTTTCCCGACAAACAAGCCATTTACGCACGGGTAATTCAGCAAAAGCTCGACCACGACCTCATTGAATTTCGCGCCACCATAGAAGCTCACTACCCAACTTGGCAGGCACTCGCCCATGCCCTAGTAACACTTATGTTCGAACAAGCCGCCCGCACCATAAGCGCCTACCGCCAAATACTGTTGATGGTCGACCCACTGCTGATGCGCCAACGCGTAGAAACCGCTATGGCCGCCGCCGAGCGCGTGCTTAGCCAAAAAGTTGCACAACTGACCAACACACCAGAATCACACGCACTCACTACCGCCGTATCGCAAGTGCGCGTGATGCTGCAAACCCAAGTGAACTACGCCGTACAGCAACAACCCGAATGGCTAACCGACTTGAATTACCGCGAGTGGATACTTGCCTGTGCAATTGGGCGAATTGAGCGAGTGGTGAATGGTGATGGTTCAGGCAAGTGAAACCAGCTTCGAATAGGCGCACTAAATAATTCGTTGATTAAAGCCAATTTCCTTGCACTTTTAGTTATGTTTTCACCTTCTAATGCCGATAGCAATGTAGTAGCTTGGATACATAAACAAACAATTTAGTGCAGTTTTTCGTTGTGCGAGTTTGTGCTGGTTTCTGGGTTTATACGGTGGCGGGTTTGAAGCCTTAAAGTGAATTGGTTTGATAGCCTGCGGGCGAGTCTACTGAAACTGTGCATGCACTAAACGTAGCTGTTAAGTTTCAAAGCAAGTATCATCAATACATCAAGTCATAAGGTTTATATGTCAAGGACAGCAGAAAGTACTATCAAAGGCTTTTTATACCAATTTCATAAAACAGCACAATCAATACTTACGTCAGAATACGATGATACTGTAACAGTTGAGGGTGTGATTGAAGATATAGATGTGGCACATGCTGACGGATCATTTACTGCTATACAATGTAAGTATCATGAATCAAGTGAAAATTTCTCACCTAGCTTAATTTACAAACCTTTGCTTCAAATGGCTGAGCATTTTTCAAAATCCAGTGGGGCGAATATAAAATACATTATTTTTGTTCATACATCAGATACAGAACAAAATTCAAGGCAAGTAGCACTAGAAGAGTTGGATCAGGCCCTTGAATCAACGAACCAGAAGCTTGCACCAATCATAAGAAGAATACCCTCTACGTTTGACAAAGAGTCATTTTTAGAAAATGCCAGATTAGAGTTTGGTTCTTCCCTTGATGATTTAGCCAATGAAATAAAATCATCATTAGGTGAGCTAAGGATTCAGAACTCTGATGTTGATAATATTCTATATCCAAATTGTATCAACCACATAGCAACTCTCTCCTGCAACACTGGAGACTCTAACCGAGAGATTAATCGACATAGTTTAGAAGATATGCTGGCAAGAGTTAATAGTACTGCAATAACAAAGTGGACGTTGGCTCTTAAAGACAAGAAATCATTACTTACTTCGAAGAAAAAACAAATATCTGCAAATCTCTCTCAAAACTCCAGGGAAAGATGCATCTATTTTATGTCTGAACAAATTCAAGACTTTGAGGACAGGTTCGTAGTTTTTGTTAGCAATTATCTTGCAAAGTATCACAACAAAGCCGCCCATATAAAAACACCAATATTTTCCATTGATTGCACAGAAGACAAGCTTTTTGAATTAGAGCACAGGCTTTATCTAAAAAGGATCAAAGCTCATACAGGCTATATTGGAACTAGATTTGTTGAAAGCGAATTCTTCAAAGATCCAATATCAAGAGGAGCACGGTCATTAGTATCTGAAAGGGAATTTCAAATCAGATTATTCTCAAGTCAATCACATCCAGAATTATTAAACTCAAGAAAATGTGATGATATTTTCTTTATTGGAAACGAGATTCCAGAGAATGTTGATTGTACGGACATAGAAACATCCATTTTAGGCGTTCCTGATACGAATGAATTAGAATTTGTTTTAAGCATGAGGAATAGTTATGAGTAACATTGGTTCTGTAATATCGAGTGCACCATCTAAAATATCTATTCAAATAGATAGTCTTGAGACCTTTGAGTCGAACAAGAGAAATCTACAAGTTGGTAGATATTTAAAAATAGAAGATGGCAATCATAACTTTGCGGTCGCAATAATAAGGAATATTGATAGTACTCACGAGGAGAATTGGAAGTTTACAATAGAAGCGATACCTGTAGGAGCATTAGTATCAACAGAAGAAGGTTTGAGATTTAAGAAAGGAACTCCTGTACTGCCAGTTCCAACAGAACCTGTCCATGTAATGGATACTGAGACCTTGAATTTGCTTTTCTCTTCAAACGGAGAGTATGATTTTGCAATAGGTACATTATCAAACAATTCGTCCGTTACTTACAGCCTAAATGGTGACAAGTTCTTTGGTAAACATATCGGCATAGTCGGCTCTACTGGCTCAGGTAAGTCTTGTGCTGTCTCTGGTATTCTGCAAAGTGCTGTAGGCATCAAAGATAATGAGTATACCATCCATCACGAGCAAAATAATTCACATATAGTAATCTTTGACCTCCATTCGGAATACGCATCTGCCTTTAAAATAGAAGGAGAAAAAGGTTTTACATTAAATGATCTGACCGTTGATAGGTTACAGCTACCATACTGGTTAATGAACTCAGAAGAACTAGAAAGCATGTTCATCGAGAGTAGTGAAAGCAACTCACACAACCAGATTGCGATTTTCAAGAAAGCCGTAATATTAAATAAAGAAAAATATAACCCAACTCTTTCAGATGTAACTTATGACACTCCTTGCTACTTCTCTATTACTGAAGTGGTAAATTATATTGACAACATAGATAGAGAGGTCATTGGCAAAAAAGAAGGCGAAGGAAAACCCAAATTACTTGATGGCACCTTGATTGAAGATATGGGTATCTACTTCAATGACCGATTGTTATTTGCGCCCCCTTCTACTGCAAATGCTACAAAAGCATCAAATGGTCCATTTAATGGCGAGCTAACTAGGTTTGTCTCAAGGCTTGAAACCAGACTAGCCGATGAGCGTTTACGGTTCTTATTAAAACCTCGACGTGAAGATGGAGAAATTTACCAAACAAATGACTTTGAAGATCTGCTTAAACAATTCATAGGTTATTTGAATACGTCAAATGTAACGGTTGTAGACATCAGCGGGGTTCCATTTGAAGTTCTCAGCGTTACAGTTAGTCTAATATCTAGGTTAATATTCGACTTTTGTTTTCATTACTCAAAGCTAAAACATAGTGAAAATTCTGTTAATGATATTCCTGTCCTCTTGGTGTGCGAGGAAGCTCATAACTATGTTCCAGCTTCTGACTCAGTTATGTATCGAGCGTCAAGAAAATCAATAGAAAGAATTGCAAAGGAAGGAAGAAAATACGGCTTGAGTTTAATGGTTGTAAGTCAACGCCCCTCAGAAGTTTCACCAACCATATTTTCGCAGTGTAATAATTTTATTGCGCTAAGGCTTACGAATAAGCATGATCAAAGTTACATTAAAGGTCTTCTTCCTGAAAATACGAGCGGTGCAGCAGAAATGCTGCCGAGTCTGGGCCAAGGTGAAGCTTTAGTAGTAGGTGACGCGAGTTTAATGCCAACGCTTGTTCAGTTACCAAAACCTGATCCAGAACCTAAATCAGCCAGCTTAGACGTTTATTCGTCTTGGTGCATGCCTTGGATTGCAACAGACTTTGGTAATGTCATAAATAGGTGGCGTAGAGAATCGGAGTAATTGAAACTTAACAAGAAAATCCAGGTGACGCCTACGGCGTACCTGATTTAGGCGTTAATTTAGGAACAAACTGGACACCTTTCTTAAGCTAATTTATTCATTTATAGCTCAACTGCTAAAGAACGGTGGGTGTCCAAGAGATTCATTAGAACAAGCAAGTGGTAGAGCCTAAAATGTACGTAAACAGTTCCGGTTTCTTCCACTGTATTCCACAAATCGGTTGGTTACGCCAGAAATAGAAACAAATTAAAAATCATGGAGCAAACTTTGAGATTAAAAGCGGACATTTCCATTATAGATATTTTAGGGCACCTGATTATCTGGTTGTTTTTAAGCATTATTACTTTTGGCATAGCCCTGTTCTTTTTTCCATACTCATTTTCAAATTTTATAATTAACAGAACGTTTTTTATTGATGAGAACGGCAACTGCAAAAGAATGTTTTGTAACATCGACCTTTTCAGCAAAATAGGGCATATAATTGTTTGGATTATAATATCCATTCTCACATTGGGGTTAGGGTACATATTCTATTTCTACAGAGTTTGGAACTATGCACTAAACAATACAAGCATTGTCAGCAAGGTTGGACACCCAACTTAATCAATTTGACAAATTACTTGCTCAACTGTAAAAAACGATGTATATCCACTATTCTACCGCTAAAGGGTTAATAATGGCTGATTATCTACAAATAGCATTCTATATCGCTAGCCCTATAGGTACGTTTTTGGCTGTATTTACGGCTTACTACGCGATTTACCGACAAACCAAACCAGCTATCGTGATTTACTATGAGCCAAACATAGATACGGCCAGTAAGATAGATCTCGTAATAAGCAACATCGGAACTGGTACTGCAAGGGATATTTCATTTTCAGAGCCGTTACCCATTAGGTGCTGGGGAGTTGAGAAAGCAGATAAAAGTGATATTCACTTCGTCGAGCATGACATTCCATTTCTAGCGCCTGGTAGAGAAATTAGGTTTGCTGGTGGCCAATATGGAGGGTTGAGTGCTCAGATCGGGGACGGCATAGAAGTTCTTGCTGAGTATACGTTCCGAACTCCACTTCAGTCATCAAAGCGGGGCGTCGATTTATCTGTTTTGAATATTCACTATATGCAGCACCTAAGTACGAAGAATAGTGCAGCCTATGACCTTTCAGATGCACTGAAAGGTAGAAACCATACGATTTTTTTGAAAATGAATAAAAGTTTGGATGGAATAACTCAGGAACTAAGAAAACTTGTATCAGAGAAAGGCTCCTAACCTTAAATTATAAACTTGGCCACCCACCTTA
The DNA here is from genome assembly GCF_003577475.1 of Salinibius halmophilus. Taxonomy (GTDB): domain Bacteria; phylum Pseudomonadota; class Gammaproteobacteria; order Pseudomonadales; family Natronospirillaceae; genus Salinibius; species Salinibius halmophilus. Next base: position 465 of record NZ_QPEP01000011.1, on the reverse strand, counting down.
AACGAGTTGATTTATAACTGACTCAACTGCTAAATAACGCTGAGTGTCCAAAGTTCCTCAAAGTTCCTCGAAGGAACTAACTTGCGAACTAACTTGGAACTAACTTGGACACCCACCGTTTAGGGCCATTGAAAATTGATGGGTGCTCAGCTCAACACCTAATTAAGTTAATTCCTTGGTTGCTCATTGATATCTTGGTTAATAACGATGCGGAAACTCCATTAGACTTACCGCTTACCTGCTAGAACAGTGAATCGGTTACTTTCGATTGGTGTCCTGTATCATCACATATCAATATCGTTGTCGACGTTAATTATCAGGCTCATATCCGTGAAATACTTTGGCGGCTCTTCGCATTTAAGGGTGTAGGTGAAAATCTGAACGGCTAGAAAAGGAGCCGAGGTTCTTAGAAAATGTAAGTTACCACACAAACAAAATTTAAGTCCCTCAGCATGGTCAATCATA
>NZ_QPEP01000010.1 GCF_003577475.1 Salinibius halmophilus | reverse complement strand
GACGGACATATTGTTCGGTGGTGCCAATTTTTTGAGGATGGCTTCTTTACGTTCTGGTGCGTATCGGTTCATAGTTCTCTCTACACAGGTTTATGTGCAAACTATGTTGACCTATAGGGCAGGGTTGCGCTGACCGTCCTCAATTTCGCCCACTTCGCAATCTACTTTGAACTCTTTGGCAAGGTCGTTAAAGAACTCGATTGGAAACTTCAACTGCGGTTTTTTCTTTATTCGTTGGCTAATACCTAACTGCCAATCATCACAGAACTCACTGTCGCACTCGTTAATGAACTTGCCATCAGCAAACGCACAATCTTCGGCGTATGATTGCAGCCTAGCCTGGATAGCAGGCAAGTCTGCTTTTAGTTTGTTTTCTTGGGCTTCTTCTAAGCGGTCACACGCGATAAGAATATAGAGTTCCATAGGGGATGAGGTCTTCACTAACTGATGTGTTTGAGAGCTTAGCACGAACAGCTACGTTAGCGGCAACTGGCGACAACTTAATGTAGCGCTAAACTACGCTCATAAGCAGCCACTGCGTGAACCGACTCATGCCTAGACAAACCTTGCCGCCCCAGTCGAGCAACCGTTTGCTCAATTAATTCCAAGCCTTCGGCCAGCTGGTTTTCAACAATTACATGCAGCAACGAATGCATCTTAAGCGCGTCATCATCCATACCACGTTCAATAGGCCTGTGATAAGCCTCAACAAGGTCAATTCGCTGCGTTTCATCCAAAGCAAGCCATGCATTGGCTCCGATAGCGGTGTCGGGATTATAGGCGTCCATAAAATCGCCATACTTGGCATTTAAGCTGCTCAAAGCGTTACTAAAAGTGCTATGCACCCAAGTATATCGAACCCTAGGCGATAACACACAAACCTGCATCTGCAAGCTGAACGAGTTTCACAAACCAACTTAGCGGGCTCTCCCATCACAATCCATATGCGTAGATAAGTGGTCAACGCTTACTAAATTTTGCTAACTGAGTAGATAGGTTTATAGTCGCACCAACTCATTAACTTGCGAGAGCACCTTCCCTTGAAAATACCCATGCGCCTGCAACCACTCATAGAAGAGGGTTTCATAGATGCCGTTATAGGCCGCTTAATGAGTGGCAAAGAAGCGGACATCTTTATTGTACGCTGCGGCGACGAGAGCCGCTGCGCTAAAGTATATAAAGATGCCAAAAAGCGCAGTTTTAAAAAAGCGGCCCAATATCAGGAAGGCCGAAAGGCACGCAACAGCCGCCAAGCGCGAGCGATGCAGAAGCGGTCAAACTACGGCCGCCAACAGCAGGAAGAAGTATGGCAAAATGCCGAGATAGACGCCCTCTCCCGCTTACACTACGCCAACGTTCGGGTACCCAAAACCTACGGATGTGTGGACGGTGTGCTGTTAATGGAGCTAGTGACAGATGAAGACGGTGATGTAGCACCACGACTAGGTGATGTCACCATGTCGGCAGAGCAAGCCGTTGAAGACTACGAGCTGATGGTGCACTACATCAAGCTAATGCTTTGCGAAGGCATTGTGCATGGCGACTTATCTGAATTTAACGTATTGGTAAACGATGAAGGCCCAGTGATCATTGATTTACCACAAGCTGTAGACGCCGCCGCCAATAACAACGCGCAAGCCATGTTCACTCGCGACGTCAACACCATTCGACGCTACTACAGCCAGTTCGCCCCGGCACTCATGCAAACCCAGTACGCCAAAGAAATGTGGGCATTATATGAAGAAGGTGAACTCACACCGACGACGGTGTTAACCGGTACCTTTGAGGATAACCACGGCACCACCGATGTAGAGGCCATGCTACAAGACATTGAAGCAGTCATTGAAGAAGAGCGCGAGCGCCAAGAAATGATTCAGGCTTACACCAGTGAAGCAATAGACTGACGAGCGCCAGTTTGAGGGTTCGGCGTTGGCACCTATACCTCAACAGTAATAAATTTAAAAAGAGCACGAGTTATAGGTGTACCCGATTAGCCAGAGATATCAAAGCATCATTTTTTTTGACGCCAAGCCTAACGCTTGCAACAAATCGACTACCTTGTTTCAGTCATTGTTCGCCCTCAAGTATCAATCACTGCACTGGTAAAGCGTTTGCCCAAAGTCTGATATGTGTGCAAGAAGATTGAGGTTTCGAATTGTTTGATAGTCAACCAAATCAAATAAGTAAGGACTATTTAGTTGGTCGATGTCATCGTCCAGTTTGCCAAAGTTAATTTCGCTTTTTGCCACAATGGCCAGATCGATATCGGAACCATTGCGGAATGTGCCCTTTGCGCGTGAGCCAAACAAAATTACTTTTTCAATTTCTGGGTAGTTGGCAAACAGGCTTGTCAAACGGCTAAGTAAAGAATCGTCTAGCCCGTACATAATGGAACCATTTTTTGCTCAAACTGATTAAAACACTTTGCGTAGGCGTTCCTAACTTTTGCCAGCTCGGTGACCAGTACCGACTCATCGTAAGCATGGACTGTTCGATTGCGACTTTCGATCATATCCATCCAAGTTTGGCCTTCTTCAACCAGTCCAACATTAAATGCTAGGCGAACGGCTGAACGTGAGCCGGTGATATTCTGATGACCTTCAAACTCCAAGTAATCTTTCAACACCTTCCATGCCAGCTCATGCGTAAACTCAAATCGTTGAAGTATGCCTTCTTTGATCAAATTAGGGGCATTGTCATCATACTCAACCAACGCAAGATTCAACTGCTTCAACACTCGCTGGTAGTTTTCGAACCGCTGCTCCCAACGCTCTTTTGAATTATGCTGTGTCATGCGCTCACTTTTCATTCTGTAACTAATTTGGGAAACAACGTTATCATTAGCGACACGGTTGTTCACTCCCAACTTCAGAATCAACGTGGATACCCTAGCTTTCTAAAACCGGCTACCTTCTCCATGCCTATCCGGTGGTGCGTCGCTAACCTTAGAATCAATCAAAATAGATATTCGTTTCAATTTTTTCGGCTAGAATTAAGCTGCCTTCATAGGCAGCCATAACAACGACTTACCAGCTCGAGAAAACATCATGTTGAAACATTTCAGTAGCTTGCTGCTTCTATTTATCGCAGTGCCCTCGGTGGCGATGGTTAATACGGTACCCGAGGGGTTTGCCAGCTGCGCCGATGATTTTGGTGTTTGCACCACCAATGATAATTGGACAGGTTATTACGGTGCCAACAATACGTTCGCCGAAATTAGCGGTACGGGCAGCTTTACCTGCTTACCTCAAACGTTTGGCATTGCCGACCCGGTGCCAAATGTGAAAAAAACCTGCTACATCAAAAACACAACAGTGCTCGATGGGCTGATGCCATGCGGTGTAGATGGTGAGCAATGTGACATTTCAGGCACTTGGCGTGGTGTTTATGGTGCCAATAATACCTATGTAGACATACAAGGCACTGGCAGCTTTGTTTGCATGCCACAGCCCTTAGGCGTGGCTGATCCGGTGCCGAACGTGCAAAAAACTTGCTATGTCACCGTTACTGAATCAGCGAGTAACACCTGCCCTAGCCGCAAAAACGATGATGGTTTCTTAAACCTTTGGTTGCACAATAACGACCTAGAAAAGTTCACTAAAGCACTGCAAGACGGCTATAACCCCGACGAAATTTCTTCTGGCACTGGTTTGCCGTACAGCAACTTCGCTTCCGAAACGGTATGGGGCTCAACGGTAAGCCGCGCTGCCTACAACTGCAAACCTGAGTTCATGCAAGCACTGATCAACGCCTGTGCTAACTTAAACGCTAGCCATAATGGCGGCCCTACTCCGCTCGACTTAGCAAAACGAGTAAACTGCACTGAGGTCGTTACCATGCTAGAAGCAGCCGGTGCACAAATGGCGGCGCCCACACCGGTGCCGAAAAAAACCTACGCAAACCTAGCAATGGCAGCAGTTGAGGCGGATGAAGCCACCATAAATGAAATGATCGCCAATGGCTTTGCCAACGATGTAAATCGACAGTCGTCGCGAGGCCACACAGCTCTGTGGGTAGCAGTCGATTATCAAAATGTAGGCGCGGTGAAGGCCTTGCTGGCCGCCGGCGCGAATGTCGACATTTACGATACTAGCGGCAACCACATTCTGCATAAAATCGCCAATGCCAAAACCTATACCGGAAGTTTTGCCTACTCTCGCGACCTAGCGCAAATTGCAGAGCTTATCTGGCAAGAATGCCCGCATCGCCGGCCACGAGACGCCAACGGCAGAACACCACTCGACTGGATGACCGCCAATGCACGAACTAGCAGTGGGCGAGCCATGGCAAACCAAACGCTGACCATTTATCAAACGCTAGAGAAAATTCACAATGGCCCAGCGCCAGGCACTAGCTGCCCTTAGTTTAGTTATTGTTAGTTCGCTCTGATTGGCTTGCGGCACCACAATTTGTGGCGCCGCTTTGCCTGGCAGCAGACTGCTAGATTTGACCTTTTTTCCAGCGCTTCGCGGTTAGCTTGGTTAGCTTTCCGCGATACTTTTTCACTGAAAAAGAATCGAGCTCCCCTGCAACCACCTTAAAAACATCATCCGACAACACAGCAGCCACAGCATGAACCGACTCATGCCTAGACAAACCTTGCCGCCCCAGTCGAGCAATCGTTTGCTCAACTAACTCCAACCCTTCGGCCAGCTGGTTTTCAACAATTGGATATTCCAGTGACTGTCCCTAGTAGTATTTTGCTAGTAGTTTTGGCTAGACCCGCAGATTTAATGCAACAAAGTCAAACCAGCAGATAAAATAGTGTTTTCTGGAAGTGACTTCCCTTGGAAGCTGGTATTGAGAGTGCCTGTGCCTAGTTATTCTCAAACAGTTGAGCAACCGTCTTCATAGGCATAAACATTCGGGTTCGCCCGTTATGCTCACACAGAACCTCGAATCCGTATTTGCTGTAAAACGACTGTGCTGAGTCGGTTAAACAATCCACTACGATTGCATAAGCTCGCATGTGATGATTAACATCCCATAAGTACTTTAAGGCACGCACTAGGCTAACTTTCCCCAATCCCGAGCCATGAAATTCTTTGTGTACGGCGAGCTGTGCGAGGAGGAACACAGGCACAGGATACTTTGGCAGTTTTTTAGCTAAGTTAGCCGGCAAAGCTTCTCGGCTAATCGAGCTTGGCGCTACGCTGTAGAACGCGCAAATGGCATGCTTTTTGTTCAATAGCGGCTGAGCGCTTGGTAGAACCATGGTGCGACTAATGCCAGCCTGCATATGCTTCGCAGCCTGGGTTTTGATGAACGTGTTTAGCTCATCCTCGCCACAATCGAATGAGTTTCGATCGTGGTCCAACTTATTCAGTTCAATAAACGCCTTACCCCAACTCACTTAATGCCCTGCTCTTTGGTGAACTGAACGGCTTCGACAAGTGCCGAATTAGGGGCTTTTGCTTTGTCGCAAGCGGTAACAAACTGGCCAAAAACATCGGCACTAACCACAATGCTCTCATGTTCCTTAATAACATGCGTTGCATCTTCATCCATCAACCGAACGACATACTCAGTTAAGCTCTTTAGGCCTAGCAAAGCAGATGCTTTCTCTGCCTTAGCTTTTATTTCTTCGTCTAATCGAATGTCTAAACGTGCAGTTGCCATAATTCCTCCTATGTACGGAACATTGCCGTAACTAAACGAATTGTAGATCACTTAAGCAAGACATTCAATTTGTACGGAGTTTTGACGGAACTAAATCAGCTTAATCAGCATATGTTTCAGGATTTTATTTAACGCTCCCCTGCACTGGTTGTTAACTGTATATTTTACCACTACTTTTAATAGCAGAGGTAAAACTATGACCATTGCTCGCAAGCTACAGATTAATCTTAACATCACGCCTTACTATCACTGCGTTGAGCGTTGTGTGCGGCGGTCATTTTTGTGTGGTGAGGATAAACAAACAGAAAAATCATTTGAACACAGGCGAGCTTGGATTCTCGGCCGTGTGCGCTTGCTGACCAGTGCTTTTCGGCGTAGACGTAGCGGCTTATGCAATCATGTCGAATCACTACCATCTGGTTTTACACATAAACCAATCTGAGGCAGATAGCCTAAGCGAAGCAGAGATTGCCGAACGTTGAAAGCTAGTGTTTGTTGGTAGCAAAGCTGTAGATCGCTACCTTGCTGGCAACCAACAAGTGAAAGAGATTGCCCAAGCCACGTTGGCGACTTGGCGCAAGCGGTTGAGCAATATCTCATGGTTTATGAAACCAGAAGACGACAACAACTGCTACCAATATTAATACGGTAATGAGAACTATCGGCTGAGTGACGGCTTCTTTAGGTTCAAAAATCGAAGATTTGATGTGACAAAGCCCAATGTACTGCTGAAATTGGGCTTCCTGAAAGTGCCTGTCCCATGTTGTTGTCCCCTGTTGTTGCTCTGAAAGTGCCTATCACCTGTTGTTGTTAGTTAAAGGATCGCCTCGGTGAGACCCACTACTGTCTTATGTTGCCTATCAGCAACGCAACGTACCAAAGGGCGCCAGGGCTCTAATTGATTTTTTAGTCGCAAAGGCCCCGGAAATACAAGCCAACGTGCAACTACGAACAGGTCCACAACGTTGAGTGGAGAGGTCATCAACTAACTGTGACCTTCTTAGCCTTAGGTTGAAGGCTGCGTGAGGGCTAGTGGTGCCTACAACCCTTGAAAGTCATAGCAATTATTGTTATTCACCAGTAGTAAGGTTTATAGTCTCCACTATTCCTTTATGGCACCAGAGAACTTTCCTTCGAACAGTGCGGACACTCACAGAACCCGGGCATTTGCATTTATAGGTTCTTCGCATTCTACATGCAGACTGTACTTCAAACCCTTGGGTGATAATTTTTCGCCAGATATTATACGGACATATATTATGAGGTTTCAAAACATAGCTCTTCTTCTAACTATATTTTTAACCGGGTGTGGAGTTAGCAATTTATCAACACAAAAGTATCAAGTAGACATATTTGACACCACTGAAGAGAATATGGTTATTGCAAATACTTTTACTAGGCTAAACAAGGATTACCTTGATAAATTGCTCTTAGGCTTACCACAAGATCAACTAGCCGCACTAGAAATATATCCGACAAGCATAGAAGAGGGAAATGTATTTCTTAACTATCGTTTCAATGAATGGCGCTTAACCTGGGCATTCAACAGTGGGCGCTTTGATGATGCTCTATCAAATGCGATAAACCATATTAATGAATCCCAAAGCGCATACAAAAGCGATATTATTTATGTTGAAAAAATGCTAATCCTATTAATGAATAAGATGGTTGAACAAGACTTCAACTTCGTCATTAGTAATGCCGCGGAAGTAGCGAAGCCTTACTTTCGTGATTTAGATGAAATGCTTGCATCTACATCTACTTGGGGGAGAGCAAGAAAGGTAAACACTATAGCCGTTGAAGTTGGTATGGATAATTCTGAGAACTTAGTCATTAGTCCAACATTGCTTGTAGCCTTTGAAAACGCCAGTCCGCCAACTGAAGTTCGAATGTCTTTCCACCGAATAGACGGTGAATTTAAGTTAATGCAGTTTGGTATTGGTGGTGATTAGCCGCAGCAGACCCAATGCAGATCATGTTCGAACCGAGGGCACTCATTAAACTACAGTCAAGGCAGGCCAAGCAAAACATCGACCTCGCACGTGTTCACCTCATTACTTTTGCAAATGCCTAACGGTTAGACTGTCGAATATTTCGCTATATACTTTTATTATAATTAGTACATTTTTTGGATATTTATATTATCTTTTTTTCATTATTTTTATATTTTTTATAATAACCCAATCACAAATACTTGATGACTGTATATTTTACCACTACTTTTAATAGCAGAGGTAAAACCATGACCATTGCTCGCAAGTTACAGATTAATCTGAACATCACGCCGTACTATCACTGCGTTGAGCGTTGTGTGCGACGGTCATTTTTGTGTGGCAAAGATAAGCAAACAGGCAAATCATTTGAACACAGGCGATCTTGGATTCTCGACCGTGTGCGCTTGCTGGCGAGTGCTTTCTGCATTGACGTAGCCGCCTATGCAATCATGTCGAATCACTACCACCTAGTTTTGCACATAAACCAAGCCGAAGTGGATGGCCTAACGGAAGCAGAGATAGCCGCACGTTGGAAGCTAGTATTTGTTGGTAGCAAGGCGGTTGATCGCTACCTTGATGGTAACCAACAAGTGAAAGAAATTGCGCAAGCGACATTGGATACCTGGCGCAAACGGCTAAGCAATATTTCTTGGTTTATGAAGTGCTTAAACGAGCACATCGCGCATAAAGCAAATAAAGAAGATGGATGCACCGGCCACTTTTGGGAAGGCCGATTTAAGTCGCAACCATTGCTCGATGAAAAAGCCCTGCTCGCAGCAATGGTTTATGTGGATCTTAATCCTATTCGCGCTCAAATGGCCAAAACCGTTCCAGACAGTATTTTTACCAGTGCGTATGAACGCATTCATGGGTGTAGCTTTCCTGGAGACAACTATTACAGTAGCGGTAATCAGGAAAGAACCAACGCATACACAGAACCTCATCAGCGTTCGTTAAAGCCATTAATGAACTTTATCACGCCAGAAGATAACACCAACCAATACAACTTCTACCGCACAGGTACCCTGCCCGTAACTTACTTGGCGTATATGGATCTATTAGATTGGTCGAGCAGAATTGTAAAAGAAGGCAAAAAAGGTGCAGTAGATGAAAGCGTGCCGCCATTGCTCGAAGCACTCGACTTTGATCATAGCCAATGGCATTCGGTTTGCACCGAACTCGGCCAAGCGCATGGAGCACTCGGCAGCTCTGCCAATCGAGAAAAATTCCACCGCTCTCGCGGCAGCACACGAATACCCCGGATGCCACGATCTACCAAACTATTTGGTTAACACTGCCTAAACCAAGCTTTCCCATGCGCTGAATTCAGCGAAGCCTTCAAAAAGCACTATTAATCATGCGGTAATGAGAATTATCGGCTGATCTACGGCTTCTTTTGGCTCAAAAACTGAATATTTGATGTGACAAAGCCCAATCTGCTGAAAAAATTGGGCTTTCGTGGAGTGACTGTCTCTAGTTAGTTGCAAAGCCCAATTTGCTGATGAAATTGGGCTTTCTGCAAGTGACTGTCCCTAGTTATTACCTGTCCCTAGTTGGTTCCTAGTTATTTTCTTCCTCTAGATACTCTCGTCATTCTATCATTTGATTTATGCAATTGTTTTCATGAAAAATTTCGGGTAAAAATGGTCACAATGACACCTAAAAAGGAACGACCAGAAGCATGGCTAAACACCGCAGAAGGAAAGGAATTGACCCAATAGATGCTCTAATAATGTCTTCCAATAATTCCGGAATGGCTCGTTACAAATACTTTAGTGAGCAAAGTGATCTAGACGTAGGGCGTAATATACAAAAAGTCGCTAATCATAGATTTTTCAGACCAATGCTAAAAACCAGGTTATCTGATGACTTATGTGATGCCTTTGACGAAAGACTACCGAAAACGAATTTTTCACATGCTTTGTATTGGAGTATTTCAAGACTTGAATTAGAAAAGAGCAAGATTGATAAATATATCCAAGACAACATAATACTTGGAAAAATAATTTTGACGGGTGATATACCAGAAGCATTGAACCAATTAGAGAGAAACTCCCATGATTACAGCGGTTCTTTTTGGTATACAACTACACGAAATTCTCTCCTCGATGAAAGCGAAAAGTCCAATCCATGCAAAGAGAGAACACTTCAGCACGTTGTACTAAAGAATTTTCATAAGTTATCTAATGAAGAAGAGATATTCATTAGCTCCGAAAGAAGATTCAAAAATGACATTATAAGAAACGCTAATCCTAACATTCGTGAATACCTACTTTTCCACTTATTCTCTCTTGACATATACCGTAATAATGACCTTAGCAAGGTACTAATACTTGATGGAGGAAACTCTGTATTCGACCTATTCAATTCAATCACCTCAATCATAACAATCATATTCTCTCAAGCAACCAATACCGAACTAAAGAAGTATAAAATCGCTTCAAAAATATTAAACCGGAGCATCCACCTACCTATATTTTCAAACTTTCACACTAACATAACAAATTGTACAAAAGATGTATTAATTGAAGACAATAACATCGAGCTTTATGACCTATACAACGAAGGAAAGTTCAAAAAAATATGCAGCATCGCCAATTCTAAAGGTCTACATAACTACAACTTCCATGACTACATTACAATCGTAAAGTCTGACATACGAGAAGAAACACTAATAAAGAAAGGCCTAATTGGAGATATTACAGGAAAAATAAAATCAATAATAACTAACTCTGTTGACTCGGAAAAGGCATATCAGAACCTTGTTTCTCTTTGCTACAAGTACCGAACCATAATATGGTTTCAGTGTCTTAACTTATTCCTTCAAACTAAAAAGCCCTATATTAAAAAAGACAGCAGAGATCAAGCAAGAAGAGCATTTCACTTATGGAATGGATCAGCTAACCCTGAACGTATGGAAATATTCGATAGGGAAGCAGCGGAAAGCATTTTAGGGAAAATTACAAGCCATTCAAAATATGGATCCGCTGTCAGCATATACAAGTACACAAATGGTCCTACAAAGAAATTCACAAACACAAGAGTCTCTGAATCATTCCGCCAGTATTTTTATGGTAAAAATTTATTTTCAAACGGTCGTTACAGCCAATCAGAGAATATATTTCTTAATTTGGAAAAATCAGATGACAAGTACCTTCGAGCCAAAGCAAGATACTTTAGAACTGAATCTCTAATAAAACAAAAGAAAACAGAAAAAGTACTGAGTATTTTCTTGGACAGCTATTTTTCTGATGAAAGTTCAAGTGATCTAGATATTGAGAACATAAAAAACCTAGCTTTAGAAAGCTACAAAAGCTCAAGCTCTATTGATTATCCAATATTCCTTCGTGTCTACTCTGAGTTATCAGGAGGTTCCCACCTAGAAGATCTAAGGTATTCATTTGAAGTATTCCTATCAAAGAACAATGCTAGGTTCCCTACTGACCTGTTCCAGCAAGAAGCAGGATTTGGTAAAAGACGGCTCAATTACTTCTTTGAATACGTATGCATACCAGAAATAATGAAACTGCATTTAGAGTTTGATAACCTCTTGCATATTGAGGATTGTAGAGTCGAAATTTGCCAGCATCTAATTAGAAAAGAAGGGAATAAAGAAAAATTATCTTCTGAAATAAGAAACATAAATAAGTCGAGAACAATCAAGCGAGCTCAAGAAAAGGTTGATAACAGTCGCATTTTTGTCGAAACACCAAATCTAGAAGGTCGAAATTCAGACCAATACAGGGATCTTTTTGGACACTTTTTAAACCATGAAGAGGATAGACTCTGGCATATTGAAGAAAAAACTTACAACGAATTAAAATCAATTATTGAAGAAAAAACATCAACTGAAATATTGTCCGATTCAAGCTTTGCAAAATCAGTTAGCATAATATATCCAGTAGATCTTATTTTATCAAAAAGAAGTTCCATTTTTCTAAGTCTGCTAAAAATGGTTCGTGATGAGTTCGCCCTTGGTGAGAGCGGGTTAAACAATCATTTGAGTACAAGAATCCGTCATGGCGTTCTTCCTACCACCTTAAGAAATTCATTTATTTCAGAAGGATTGTACATATCGCCAAAAAAGGATGAACTTTCTAAAAAGTGGAAAATTGAATGTAAAAACGATAAGGTTCAGTTGGAGAAAATCGTTTCTCTAATAAGATCATTCTCAAAGAAAGTTGATGAAGTGATATCTGAGTTAAATGATTCCTGGCTTCAAATTCAAATTGATGTCGATCTCTCTGGGGACAATAAATTCACCAAAAAGAGTACAGGTTTATTTAAGTACTCGATATCACCAATCGAGCCAATGTATGTTCAAAAAATGTTGCCTCCGTCTCCCTCGTATGACGATTTTGTAGCCACGGCAATTAACTGGCTTTGGTTGAAGACAGAATGGAACTTAAAGGAAGTTAGAGAGAGCCTCTTTTCAAAATCATATCCCCAAATGAAGTTACTTCTTACAAATTTAAAAAGTGACATCACCACCTATGGAATAACAACTGAGCTTCAATATGAACTAAGCAATTCTATCGATCGTACAATAGTACACCTTCATAGCCAGTACGAGTTAGTTTCATCTTGGTTTCATCGAAGCGAACTCGCAGATGATGAAGATTTCGAACTATTTGTTGCAACAGATATATCTGCAAATAGTTTAGCTATTGGCTACAACCATAAAATTGAAGGAAACATCCCTCGATTAAACATGCGAAAACTGAGTAGCTTTGTCGACATATTCGGCATATTATTTGAAAATGCACTTTCAAAATCCGGAATTCCCAGAGATGAACTAAAAATATCATGCTTCATAAAAAACCTGGAAGAAACATTAACAATAAGAGTCGAAAACAATATCGCTCCAAACACCATAAATAAAAATGACATAAGTTTCATTCTTGAAGCATATGGAGATGAATCCATTGCACAAACTACGCAATCATATGAGGGTGGAACTGGGTTTTTCAAATTATGGAAAATCATACAGAAAGACCTAAATATCGATCACGAATTGGATATACAGTACGACAACAATTCATTTAGTGTTGAAATTTCAATGCACAAGCATAAAGGAGGCTGGACGCAATGAATATACTAATTGTAGAGGACCAAGATGAAAAATATAGTGATATCAAGAATTTTCTCGAGAATGAGTTCTCTCCTTCAGTATTAGATCATGCTAGATCCATTCGTTCAGCTCTTAAATTACTCATTACAAATGAAAGATACGAGCTTGTAATACTAGACATGAGCATGCCAAGTTTTGACCCTGACACTAGCAGTGCAGTAGGGGAATCGCCAAAGAGCTTTGGTGGAATTGAAGTTCTCACTCAAATCAAGATTAGGGATATAAAAACCTCCGTCATTGTTATTACCCAGTATTCAAAATTCGATGAAGGGTCAATTAGCTTAGGGGACTTAAACTCAAAACTGTCCAACGATTTCGAAAATCTTTACTTAGGTGGCGTATTCTACAGCTCAATATCTAGAGAATGGAAATCTGAATTAAGAAACATAATCAGGAGAGTCTAAATGAATAAAATTTTAGTCGTTGATGACAACTATAGCATCATAAAAGAAGTAGCTGGATTATTTAGTGAAAATCCTGACTGGGAGATAATATCTGTTCATTCTGTAAGTGAAGCTAACTCTTTACTAGCGAAAATACACTTTGAAATATTAGTAACAGACATCCAACTTCCAATAAGACTTGGCGAGCAAATAAACGAAGAAGGAGGAAGGATTTTAGTTGAGCAATTATCAGTTCGCCCAAAAATCAAGAAGCCAGGTTTCATTATTGGAGCTACAACCCACACTAAAACATATGAAGATTCTATTACATATTTCCAAAATAGAGGCTGGCCAATAGTCTGTTGCGAACATGATATGTCGGAATTATGTACTTTATTAAAGTCAAGAATCGAATATCAGAGCAAACCGATTGAGAAAGTAGACATTGCAATTGTTACTGCGCTTCAACATTGTGAGCTTGAAGCGGTGTTACGGACGCCCTACTCCTGGGTTGAAAGAAACCTGGGCACTACTGATGCTACTTGTCATGTTGGTGAACTTCTAATAGGGCAAAATGCCCTAAAGTTAGCTGCAATTAGCTGCCCCAGAATGGGCATAGCCTCTGCTAGCGTGACTACAAGCCAGGTTTTGGATATTCTCCAACCAGACTATTTATTTATGACAGGTATTGCAGCAGGAATAGAAGGGAAAGTAGCATTAGGTGACATATTAGTTGCCGACCTTGTCTGGGACTGGGGATCAGGAAAGGCAACGATTAAAGATGGTAAACATGAGTTCAAAGCTGCTCCTAACCAAATCGCCATTAACCCAAAGTACCGAAACCTCGTTAAAAATCTCGTCTCTAATGGAAACACACTTCAAAGAATCTATACAAATTGGCCTGCTAATAAACCTGAGAAATCGTTAAGTGCTCACCTAGGTCCTATTGCTACCGGCTCAGTTGTGCTAGAAAACCCAGAGATTGTGGAGTCTATTAAAGCGCAGCACCGAAAAACGATTGGTATCGAGATGGAGGGATTTGGATTCTGCACTGCGGCAGAGCTTTCAGCTACTCCACCAAAACTGGCTGCCGTCATAAAATCAGTCTGTGATTTTGCTGACCCCGAAAAGAATGACGATATTCAGAACTATGCCGCCTATACAAGTACAAGTTTCACATTCGCCCTAATAGAGGAAATTTTTCAAGCAAAGCAATCTGATACTTAACATAAAAAAACCCGGCGCAAGCGCCGGGTTCCAACTCAAATCAACTAAGCTCTAAAAAGCTCAAATCACTTCAAGCTCTTCGAAACCATCTCAAAGCAATCAGGGCTCAAGCTCTTCACCTCAGCAATCAACTCAAGCGCACTACGCATCTCACCAGCATACTGCTCGGCATAACGCTTCCAGCGGGTTAGCGGTACTATCATGCGGCTGGCTAGCTGTGGGTTGCGGGCGTCGGTGTCGATGACTTGCTCGGCCAAGAACTTATAACCAGAACCGTCTTTGGCGTGGAAAGCGATGTTGTTCATGGCAAAGGCACCGATTAGGCGGCGAACGCGGTTTGGGTTGCCTTTGTCGAACTTCTCGTGTTTGAGCATCTTGGTGATGTGCGCAAGGTCGGCGTGCTTGCTGGTTGAGTTGAGGCTCAGCCAAGCTTCGATCATTTGCGCGTCATCGCCCCACTCTTTAATAAAGTCTTCTAGGCGGGCTGCCCAGCTGGCTTTGTCGTCGACTTCATTCAAAATTTGCAGCGCGTCGTTTTGCTCGCTGTAGTTGTTGGCGTCTTTGTATTGAGCCTCTAGCTCTGCCACAACTTTATCATCTACCAAGGCCAAGTAGGCATACAGCACGGCGCGTAGGCGGCGGGCGGCAACGTCTTGGAATTTGAACTCGTATTTGGCTGGGCGTTTAATGCTGTTTAGCTTACCGCGCAATGGCTTGGCCATGGCTTTGGCAATGGCCACACGCAAGCTTTGGCGGGCATCGTTAATGGCAATTGGGTCAATGCTGTCTACTTGCTCGGCCAACCATGGGCGCGACGGCAGTGTTAGCAGTGCTGCGCGAATGGCGTTGTCGATGTTTTCATCAGCCAGAATCTGCTCGTAGGCTTTTAATAGGCGCTCATCAACTTCACTAATTTCTGTACCCGCTTCGGCGGCTGCTAGAATCAGCTGAGTAGTGAAGCGCTGTACGGCGTCCCAACGGTTGAATGCGTTGGCGTCGTTTTGCGCCAGCAATGCAAGTTGGTCTAGGTCGAAGTTGTAGTTCAGCTTAACTGGTGCCGAGAAATCGCGCAGCAAGCTTGGTACTGGCTTGCTCTTCAGGCCAGTGAACTCAATGGTTTGAGTACGGTCACGTAGGTGCCATACACCGGTTTTGGCATCCCAGTTGGTATCGTTTGAACCTGGTGTAAGGTTTTCGCCGCTTTCAGCCAATAGGCCTAGTTTCACTGGAATGTGGAACGCTGGTTTATTGGTTTGCCCTGGCGTATCTGGCACCATTTGCTGCGCGGTGAGCTTGTAGGTGCCTGTGGTGGCGTCGTAGTCGTCTTTAATGGTCACTACTGGTGTGCCAGCAAAGTCGTACCACAGTTTAAACTGCGTTAGGTCGATGCCGCTAACTTCTTCCATGCAGGCCACAAAGTCTTCTGTGGTCACGGCTTGGCCGTCGAAACGGTCAAAGTATAGATCTGAGCCTTTGCGGAAGTTCTCTTCGCCTAACAAGGTGTGAATCATGCGTACCACTTCGGCACCCTTTTCATAAATGGTCAGGGTGTAGAAGTTGTTGATTTCAATAAAGCTTTGCGGGCGCACTGGGTGTGCCGTTGGGCCTGCGTCTTCTGGGAACTGAGCCGAGCGCAGCATGTTCACGTCATCAATACGCTTAATTGGGCGTGAGTGTAGATCAGCAGTAAACTCAGCGTCGCGGAATACCGTGAAGCCTTCTTTTAGGCTGAGCTGGAACCAGTCGCGGCAGGTTACACGGTTACCACTCCAGTTGTGGAAGTACTCGTGGCCTACAATGGCTTCAATGCGCTCAAAGTCTGCGTCGGTCGAGGTTTTTTCGTTGGCTAGTACCGCCGCCGAGTTAAAGATGTTGAGGCCTTTGTTTTCCATTGCCCCCATGTTGAAGTGATCAGTTGCCACTACCATGAAGATATCTAGGTCGTATTCGCGGCCAAAGCGTTCTTCGTCCCATTTGAATGAGCGTTTTAGCGCACCCATGGCGAAGTCGGTTTTGCTTAGGTTGTGCGGCTCAACGAATAGCTCCAACTTCACTTCTTTGCCACTCATGGTGGTAAACGTGTCGGTGGTTTTTTCTAGCTTGCCAGCAACGGTGGCAAACAAGTAAGCCGGTTTTTTGTGTGGGTCTTTCCAGGCCACGTAGTGGCGGCCGTTGTGAATGTCGCCACGCGAAATTTCATTACCGTTGGCCAGCAGTACCGGGAATAATTCTTTGTCGGCTTCAATGCGGGTGTTAAAAATGCTTAGTACGTCTGGGCGGTCGAGGTACCAGGTAATTTTTCGGAAGCCTTCTGCTTCACACTGGGTGCAATACATACCACCCGACTTATACAAGCCTTCTAGCGAGGTGTTCTTTTCTGGATAGATGCGCACCACGGTGTTCAGCAAAAAGGCATCGGGTACGTCTTTCACGCGTAGCGTTTCATCTTCAATGAATACGTTTTCATCTAGAATGCGCTCGTCGCCGTCAATCGAGGTGGCAACGTATTCTAGGTCGGCGCCGTGCAGCACAAGGTCTTTATCTTTTGGGCCATCAGGGTTGCGACTAATGCGCAAGTTACTGGTAACAACGGTTTCTTCTTCGAAAATTTGAATCAGCAAGTCAACGTGGTCAATGTTCCACGCCGATGGTTGATAGTCCTTTAGAAAAATCTCTTTTGGCTGCGCGCTCATGCGCCCTCCTGATGTACAAAATGAAGTTCATAGCCGCTATGGCGGCGAATATTAATCACACCACAGTCTAGTAACAAATATTGACCTTTGATGCCAAGTAAGCGCCCTGAAATTTCTGGCGTTTTGTCGGCAGCTAAACTTTGCGTTACATCAGGATACGTTTGTACCGGGTAATTAAATTGATGTACGTCGGCATGAGCAATCATCTCTACTCTGCCTTGGTGTTTCTCAACAAAGTTGGTCAATTCTTCGCCTAGCTCGCTAATTAAGCGGTCACGCTCAGCCGCTAGGTCAATCTCTTGCGCGTCTCCTTTTACTAGCTTGCGCCAGTTGGTTTTATCGGCCACAGCACTTTTGAATAGGGTTTCTAGCTCACCGGCTAACTTGCGGGTGGCCACGCGGGCAATCAGCATGCCCTGCTTGGCACCTTGGTCGTGCCAACGCGTAGGGATTTGCGTGCCACGAGTAATGCCTACTTTTACGCCCGAGGCGTTAGCTAGATACACGTAGTGCGTTTGGTTACATACCCGCTCGCCGAAGTCTGGTTCACGACAGGTGCCTTGGTCCCAGTGGCATTTTTCTGGGCTCATCATGCAGCTGTCGTTTTGCGCAAGGCTCATAAAGTGGTCGTAGCAATAACCTTGACCATAGCTCTTTTTGGTTTTCTTACCGCAGTGTAGGCAGTAAATGTCACCCGAGAACGACAATGTGATGCGCTGACCAATGAGCGGGTTAAGCGGTAGCGTTTGCTCGCCAATTACTAGTTCGTATTCAAGTGGCGAGGTGTCGCGTACCTGCATTTTTTCTAGGGTGCCTGTGGTGACTGCTGGCATGTGTTATCCGCCTAGTAAATCTGAGATGTTAACCGTGTCTTCTTCGCCTTTGTTGCTTTGGCAGGCGTTGCGCTCAATGTAGCCCGTGCGCTCGGCTTCGGGCAGGTTATTGGCTTCCCACACCATTACAGCTTGCAGTGTGGTTGCTTTTTGTTCTTTTGTTAACACGCGCCCATCTGGCCATTTGCCAAGTTCGAGGGCGGTGCGAAAGCGGTCAATCATTTCCGGTGTGAGGCTTGCCAGTACCTCATCATAGCCTTGGGTGTCGTTGCTCATAATTGTCTGCTCGTTGTTTTGCATTGGGTATGTCTGCAACCATCTGCTGCGCAGACGATTTACAGACCGACCTGGTTGGTTGTTGTGTTAATCGACTAGTTTTTTGCCCCAGCCTAGTTTGTTACGACAAATGGCGTAGTAGTTATGACTGGTTGGGTGCAATAGGTGTAGCCGGTGTGGCAGTTTTTTTATACATACCATATCGCCAAGCCGGGTTTGCACCGAGGTTTGCGCATCACAGCTCAGCATGGGCTCTAGGGTGTTGTCTTCACCGATTTTTATGCAAACCTGGGCATCACCGGCCACAACTAATGGCCTGCTTGATAGCGCGTGCGGGAACATGGGTACCAATACTAGGGCGTCTAGTTTTGGGTGCATAATCGGCCCACCAGCACTTAACGCATACGCAGTTGAGCCAGTTGGCGTGCTAACAATCAGGCCGTCTGAGCGCTGTGAGTAAACAAACTGCTCGTCGATAGACAGCTCAAAGGAAATCATCCGAATGGCTTGGCCTGGATGGAGCACTACGTCGTTCATTGCCGTGCCAGCGGCAATTTCTTTACCGTCACGTTCAATGCTGGCTTGCAGTAAAAAACGATCTTCTTTCACGTACTGCCCTGCCAATACGGCTTTCACATGGCGTTCCATGTCATCAGGCATGATGTCGGTTAAAAACCCTAACCGGCCACGGTTAATGCCTAAAATTGGCACTTCAAAGGCACATATCTCGCGTGCGGCACCCAACAAGGTGCCATCGCCACCCACCACAATTACTAGGTCCGCCCATTCGCCTAGTTCGTGTATGGTTTTGGTTGGCAAGCCAATATCTTTTACTTCATCGGCATAGTTAGCCTCTATGGCGGCGTCTTTTTGTAGCTCGCGCAATAGCCCTGCCAAGCGGCGGGTACTAGCTTTAACCGACTCACTTCCCGGGCGGCCAACAATTCCTATGCGTTGAAACTCTGTCATAAATTGTGGCCTAAGTTGATTCTGCTCATTTTTTATTTCTACTTTTTCGCTGCAGTGGCTAGCTTTATAGTTTAGGCCGTAGCTTATCAAACGTATTCGCGCTACGCTTCGCCAAATTGTGTTTTACCGCAAAGGACTTCACCATGACCAGCATGCCCGAAGGCGTTACCCTTGAACAGCTAGCAAGCGGCCAGCAGTTTTTGCAAATTAGTCACCCTAGTTGCCAAGCTACCATGTTCTTACATGGGGCGCACATCACGCATTGGCAACCCACGGGCGAAAAGCCGGTAATCTTTTTGTCGGAAAAGGTGGAATACCCAACAAACAGCGCAATTCGCGGTGGCATTCCTATTTGCTGGCCTTGGTTTGGCGCCAGCAAAATTGAAGGGTTAAACAGCCACGGTTACGCCCGCAACCAAGCTTGGCAACTGGCCAATGTGAGCAGCGATATCGATGCTGTTGTGGTCACCATGGTGCTAGACAACTCAGCCAAAACACCAGGCTACCCTCACGACGCGCTAGCAAAGCTGACTGTGGTGTTCGGCAAAACCTTGGAAATTAAGCTAGATACCACCAATGCTGGCGAGCAACCGCTGCCTGTTACACAAGCATTGCATACCTATTTTAATGTGGCAGATATTCATAACACCAAGGTAACCGGCCTTGAGCATGCTGATTATGTTGAAAAAGGTGAGCGCCAGGCGGCCAGCGGCGAGGCCATTACCTTTAATGGTGAAACCGACCGCGTTTATTATGCCAATAATGCCAATACAGAAATTGATGACGGCGAGCGCAAAATTCTAGTGCGCCATCGTAATACGGGTGCGGTGGTGGTGTGGAACCCTTGGCGCGATATTGCCAGTGGTTTGAGTGGTATGCAAGAAAGCGACTATCAGCAAATGTTATGTGTTGAAACGGCCAATGCATTGGCCGATGAGATTATGCTAGCCTCTGGGTCTACTCATAGTATTGCAGCCCACATAGAGGTGTTATGACCCTGCCCAACCGGCAACTGATAGATTGGCTTTTTAAGCAGTTGCAAGCCAATCCACTTACCCTAACTGAACTCGATTTATTGCGCGCTTGGCATAAGGAACAAGATGCGAGCGTCGCAATCAACTCTTCCTTCGAACTGTTTCAGCAGCATTTTGAAATGCGCAATGCGTTGTACCATTTGCGCGAACAGTTAGCAGGCGACTATGAGCTAGAGCTTGGTTTGTTGTATGTTCGCCTACACCCAGCCAGCGACGCCAGCACCAAGGTCAGTCGCATGGATGGCCTTGCCAGTTATTACATGAATGCCAATAACCTAACAGCTGAAACGCCAGACTCCGTCGCCGCCATGTTAGAGGGCTTTTTCGCCCAGTGGCAACGTTATCATAACAATGATATCGCCAAGGCAAAACGGGTATTAGGGGTGGCGAACGAAGCCGATATGCAAACGGTCAAACGCCAGTATCGAACGCTAGCTAATCAGCACCACCCAGATAAGGGTGGTAACGCTGAGCAGTTTAATAAAATTCAGCAAGCTTACGAAGTGCTTAAATCGGCTAGCCGTTAGCGGCAACGGAAACCTTATTGCGGCCGGTTTCTTTCGAGCGATATAGTGCATCATCTGCACGCTTAAAGAAGCTTTCGAAAGTTTCTTCTTTAAGTTCGGCTACGCCAAAGCTAGACGTCACATTCACTTCATCCATAAGTGGCTTATCGGCGATGGCGCGCCTGAGTTTTTCTGCTATTTCAGTGGCTTTGCTTAGGTTCGTATTTGGCAGCAGCAGTACAAACTCTTCACCACCCCAACGCGCCAGCAAGTCACCACCGCGAGTATTGTTAGTGACCACATCAACAAAACGGCGTAGTACTTCATCGCCAAAACCGTGCCCGTAGGTGTCGTTTATGCGCTTGAAGTGGTCGATATCCATAAAGATCACCGACACACATATTTGCTCGTTGTTTAGGTCGCCCAACAAGAAACTTTCGAGGCCATTGCGATTCAACGCACCAGTTAGTGGGTCGCGGGTTGCCTTTTTCTCGAGCTCTTCTTTTTTTACATTGAGTAAGCGGTTAATAGATTTGAGCTCTGCTTCGCGCAGTTTGGCAACTTGTAAATGGCGGGTGGCGGTAAGTATGCGAACCAACAATAAGAAGGCGATGACACCTACCCAATTGTACAGCAGCACTCGGTTAACAATCACCGAGTTGAACAGTGGGCCAATAAACTCAATTTTCTCGATAACAATTTCATGCTTTCCGGCGCGCATATTGTTACCCGTTGCCAGCTCAAGCACCCAAACGTCATCAAATTCAGCTTCTTGAAGTTCAATCGGCAAGTCTGGATGGGCAGCAATCCACCAGCTATATACGTTTAACGAATCCATCGGGATGACGGTTTTTTTACCTTCAGGGCGGTACTCAATGCCGTTGTACTTTAGGCTATCGGAGTCGATTTCTAAATCGGAATAAATCGGATTAAAGTTGCGCATTTGAAAGCGCACTGTGGAGTTGGTACTACGGTTTAGCTCGTCGGTTTCGTTGTAATAAGCGGTAATTTCAACACGCTGAAAGTTCGAAAAATCAATGCCTGGTTTGCCGTTAACTTCCGGGTCAACGTTAAACTTTGCTTCACAATATGGCCATTGGTAGGTGGAGCGAACGATTTCACACTCCACGATCAGCGAATCACCTTCTTTACGCAGTGTCGCAACCGACTTACCCTCATTAGCTCGGTCATCTAGCGGGGTGGCGATAAATCGGTCATCACTCAATACTTCAATGCTGGTTGTTAACCCTACGCGTTGCGCCCACAGCACAAAGGCTGTTGCCAAAATAAGCAACAGCACAACCAATATTTCGAACATGTATTGGAATTTTTCCGACACCTAGGTCTCCAATTGAACAGCGCTTCAGGCTCTCCTCACCTTTCTAACACCGTTATTATTTTAGCGCAAACAACATTACTGGTTTCTGTAGTATAGTCGACGTTCTAGCACTAGCTGGCAATTGTTACCCTGTTGCGGCCTTGTTCTTTCGACTGATACAGCGCCTTGTCTGCTCGCGCTAAAAAGGCGTCGAAGCTTTCGTCATTCATTTGTGCCACCCCAAAGCTGGCGGTCAGCTTGATATCCGCCGGCCAAGTATGACCCTCGAGTGCCGCTCGCACTTTTTCAGCAAGCATTGCTGCATTGGCAAGCTCAGTATTCGGGCAAATCAACACAAATTCCTCACCACCCCAGCGGGCAAACAGGTCAGTGTCGCGTGTCATACTGCTCACCACACTTGACAAGTCTTTCAGCACAGCATCACCAACGGCATGTCCATAGTTATCGTTAATTCGCTTAAAGTGATCAACGTCGATAAATATGGCACTAAGTGCAACCTTTTTGGGGTTTAAGCGATTATCAAACAAGGATTCGAGGCCACCACGATTGAGTGCACCGGTTAATGGGTCACGTTGAGCGATTTGCTCAAGTTCGTCTTTTTTAACGCTTAGCAGCGAGTTGATCGTCGACAGCTCGTTTTGGCGGGCATTGGCTAGGCTCAGCATAACTCGCACATTCCAAAGCCGCGCTGCAATCAGTAGCACCACGACCACAAGCCACGAGTACAGCAGTGCTCGGTTTACCAGTTTGGAATCAAACAAGGGGCCAGAGAAGGTAATATGATCAATGATGATGTCGTGCGTGGCGCGGCGCATAAAGTTGCCTGTGGCAAATTCAATTTTGCGAATGTCTTGAAACTCTGCCGACTGAAGTGAAATAGGCAAGTGCGAATGCGAGGCAATCCACCAACTGTATACATTGATGTTGTCCATGGAAATTTCAGTCGCTTTGCCATCAGGCCGGTACTCTATGCCACTATATTTTAAGCTGTCTGGGTTTTCTTCTAGGTTTGAATAGGCAGGATTGAAGTTACGCAACTGAAAGCGAAGCGAAGCATTCTTCGAGCGTGGGTTGTCTTCATCGTAATAAGCCGCCACGGTTACGGAGTCATATAGATTAAAATCTATACCCGGGGCACCGACTACCTCTTCAAGCACGCGAAACTCAAGTGTGCAATAAGGCCATTGATAGGCCGAACGCTCGATTTGGCAGCGCAAAATATGCTGATCACCATTGTCGATCAATGTACCAACTGACGCACCACCTTGGCTTCGGTCATCGCTGGCGGCTAATTCGAAACGGTCATCATTAGTGATATCTAGTGTTTGCTGCAAACCAACATACTGCGCCCAAAGTACAAATACAGTTAGTGCCATCATCACTAACAATACAACTAGCTCGATAATAAAGTGGTTTCTCTCTCTCACGCCAACCTCAAT
Organism: Salinibius halmophilus; assembly: GCF_003577475.1. Lineage (GTDB taxonomy): Bacteria > Pseudomonadota > Gammaproteobacteria > Pseudomonadales > Natronospirillaceae > Salinibius > Salinibius halmophilus. The sequence goes on along the minus strand of NZ_QPEP01000010.1, from coordinate 160,670 downwards.
TGCAGACCACCCCTCCTTGATGGGTTGAACACTGTTATCGTAAGTAGACACCAAAACGTGATTTAGTTCACACTAAAAGGCAGGTGAGTTACAAAATCACAAATTTTTGACACAAAAAAGCCGCGAGTAAGATAGCTCACGGCTTGGCTCTGCTAGCTGAATTATCTAAGTGATCAGCTCTACATATATGCGTTTTCGGTGTTGCTGTGGTCGGTTACATCGCGCACCCCAGCAATCTCTGGTATTTGCTGCATCAACGACTTTTCTACGCCTTCTTTTAGTGTAAGGTCTACCGCTGAGCACCCTTGGCAACCGCCGCCAAAGCGTAGAACGGCAAAATTATCTTCAGTAATTTCTACCAACGACACTTCACCACCATGTGCTGCCAAGCCTGGGTTAATTTCAGTCACTAGCACATAGTTAATACGCTCATCTAGGGGGCTATTTTCATTTACCTTCGGCAGCTTGGCGTTGGGCGCTTTAATCGTTAGCTGGCCACCCACCTTCTCGGTTTGATAATCCACCACCGCTTCATCTAGGTACGGCAAGCTAGCCTTTTCTAGAAATACTTTGAATTTTTCTAACTCAATAATTTCGTCTTCGGCTTTTTCTTCACCTGGACGCGCGTAAGCAAGGCATGTTTCTGCGTATTTTGTACCTGGCTGGGTAACAAACATTCGAACATTGGTGCCTTCGGTACCTTGCTTGCTTAATAAGTCGGCCAAAAAGTCATGTGCCGCTGGGGTAATGGTTAATTGAATATCCATCGTAATCCTGCCCTCAAATTTGAACTTATTGTACGGCAATACGTTGGAAAGTGGAATACCAGACTATTTTGGTCAGGTATGTTTGGATGAATCTGCCCAGTGTGAGGAGGCAGTCGTCACTCCCGCGTGCAGTTAGCGGGAGTCTAGTTTGCGCATATTCTTGTCCCGCAGCTAGATGCCCGATAAAAGCACTCAGGCATGACGAGGTAGTCTTTCAAAACGCGTCGGTTTGATGAGCATTTAAAACGTCAACCTAACCGCCTGTGCTAATACTACCACAGCACAGGTGCCGCAAAGTATCAGCATGGCGGGGCGCATAAATGTGGGTTTTAGCAGGTGCTTCACTCGCAAGCCAATCCACACACCAACAAAAGTAGGTATTAGAAATGCCCCAGCATAAAGCCAGCTTTGCATGGTTAACAAGCCCCCTGCCCCCATACCAATGATTGACATCACCGAGCCAACGATAAAATAGGCCGACAAGTTAGCTCGCACCGTATCACCGGTTTGATGCTGGTATAGGAGCGCAATCGGCGGGCCGCCAATGGCACTGGTGGTACCAGTAAAACCAGAGGCCATACCAGCAAAAAAGTGATTACGACGGTTGAGCGCCAGCCTCCATTTAGACAAGCTAATAATCACTGCCATCAATACCGCTAAACCAATAAACCATTGCAATCCGGCCTCGCCAGTTAGTCGCAATGCCAGCACGGCAGCAACAGTGCCCGGAACTCTGCCTACAAATGCCCACAGCAGTGGTTTCCAGTTCACATGTGCGCGGTGGGCGTACAAATTTAGCCAAAGTTGAAAAAACGCCACGATAACAATTGGCGCAGGCACCATATTTGGGTCGATCAGTACTAGAATGGGTACAGCAATAATGGCCAAACCAAAACCAACCGCGGTTTGTACAACTGATGACAATACAATTACAACGAGCGCGATGAACCATTCAAATAGCAAAGCATTACCTATGATGTCAGCGAGGGCGCTACTTTATATCAAAATTTTTTGATATAATCGCGAACCAGCAAGAATACGATGACCTGATGACCTGTCAGGTTTGATCTACGGCGGCGCCACAAACAGAGCACCGACCCGAAAGAAATATAAAGAGCAGAGTCAGTTATGACAGAAGTATCAAAGCGAATTGCCCTACTAAAAGAAACCCTAAAAGAGCGCATTGTTGTGCTCGACGGTGGCATGGGCACCATGATCCAGCAGGAAAAATTTACCGAGGAGCAGTACCGCGGTGAGCGCTTTGCCGATTGGCATACCGATGTAAAAGGCAACAACGACCTGCTCATTCTCTCTCAGCCTGAAGCCATTAAACGTATTCACAAAGACTACATGTATGGCGGTGCTGAGATCATTGAAACCAACACTTTTAACTCTACCAAGCTGTCACAAGCCGATTACGACATGCAAGACTTGGCGTATGAGTTAAACCTAGAAGGTGCTCGCCTAGCCCGCCAAGCCGCTGATGAAGTCACCGAAGAGACAGGCCTGCAACGTTATGTGACGGGTGTGCTTGGGCCAACTTCGCGCACGGCGTCTATTTCGCCAGACGTTAACGATCCAGGCTATCGCAATGTTGACTTCGACACCCTTGTCGAAGACTACCGCAACTCAACACGTGCACTCATCGAAGGCGGCTCAGATCTCATTCTAATCGAGACGATTTTCGACACACTTAACGCCAAAGCGGCGGTGGCAGCGGTTCAAGATGTATTCCAAGAAGTTGGTATTGAACTGCCGATTATGATTTCCGGCACCATCACCGATGCCTCAGGTCGTACTCTGTCTGGGCAAACAACAGAAGCATTCTTCTACTCACTGCGCCACGCTCGCCCTCTGTCGATTGGTTTGAACTGTGCTTTAGGTGCCGATGAATTGCGCCCTTATGTTGAAACCTTGTCACGCATTGCTGATTGTTATGTATCCGCTCACCCAAACGCTGGCCTGCCTAATGAGTTTGGTGAATACGACCAAACACCAAATGAAATGGCAGACATTGTGGTGGAGTTTGCCGAAGCGGGTTTAATTAATATTTTGGGTGGCTGCTGCGGCTCTACGCCGCAACACATTGCCGCGTTTGCCGATCGTGTGCGCGATCTTATGCCACGTCAAATTCCTGAAATTGAACCACGCATGCGCCTCTCGGGCTTAGAGCCTATGGTGCTGACCGATGAAGTACGCTTTGTCAACGTCGGCGAGCGAACCAACGTTACGGGTTCGGCGCGGTTTAAGCGCCTAATTAAAGAAGAAGATTACGATGAAGCCTTGTCGGTTGCGCGCGACCAGGTAGAAAACGGTGCTCAGGTCATTGATATCAACATGGACGAAGGCATGTTGGATTCAAAAGCGGCCATGGTACGCTTTTTGAACCTAATTGCTTCTGAACCCGATATCTCGCGTGTACCCATCATGATCGACTCATCGAAGTGGGACGTGATTGAAGCGGGTCTTAAGTGTGTGCAAGGCAAATGCATCGTGAACTCAATCTCGCTAAAAGAAGGCGAAGAGAAGTTTATCGAACAAGCCCGTTCGTGCATGCGCTTTGGTGCTGCGGTAGTGGTAATGGCCTTCGATGAAGTAGGTCAGGCCGATACCGAAGCACGCAAGATTGAAATCTGTAAGCGCTCGTATGACACCCTAGTTGGCATTGGCTTCCCACCAGAAGATATTATTTTCGACCCTAACATCTTCGCTGTTGCCACCGGTATTGAAGAGCACAACAACTACGGCATCGACTTTATCAACGCCACCGAGTGGATTCGCAAGAACCTACCCTATGCGTCGGTATCAGGCGGTGTATCGAATGTATCGTTCTCGTTCCGTGGTAACAATCCAGTACGGGAAGCCATTCACTCTGTGTTCTTATACCACGCCACCAAGGTTGGCATGAACATGGGTATCGTTAACCCAGCCCAGCTGGAGATTTACGATGACATCCCGAATGAGTTGCGCGAACTCGTTGAAGACGTGGTATTAAACCGCCGCAACGATGCCACAGATCGCCTATTGGAAGTAGCCGACAATTACCGCGGTGATGGCAGCGTTAAAGAAGCCGAAACCGAAGCTTGGCGTGAGCTACCGGTTAATAAACGTATCGAGCATGCGCTGGTTAAAGGCATTACCAAGTTTATTATTGAAGACACCGAAGAAGCCCGACAGCAGGCCGAGCGCCCGCTGCACGTGATTGAAGGCCCATTAATGGATGGCATGAACGTGGTTGGTGACTTATTTGGCTCAGGCAAAATGTTCCTGCCTCAGGTGGTAAAATCGGCGCGTGTAATGAAACAAGCGGTTGCCCACCTTATTCCGTTTATCGAGGAAGAGAAAGGGGATGGCCCGGCAGAAGCTAAGGGTAAAATCCTCATGGCTACGGTGAAGGGCGATGTTCATGACATCGGCAAAAACATCGTTGGCGTGGTGCTGCAATGTAACAACTTCGAAGTAATCGACATGGGTGTCATGGTGCCGCCGGAGAAGATTCTCAAAACGGCGCGCGAAGAGAACGTTGATATCATAGGCTTGTCTGGTTTGATCACGCCATCACTCGATGAAATGGTACACCTTGCGCAAGAAATGCAGCGCCAAGACTTCCACATTCCACTATTAATTGGTGGCGCGACCACGTCCAAGGCGCACACGGCCGTTAAGATTGAGCCAGTTTACAAAAACGACTGTGCGATCTATGTAACCGACGCCTCGCGAGCGGTGGGCGTGGCGCAAAACTTATTGTCGGATAAAAAAGCGGACTTTGTTGAAAAGACTAAAGCCGAATACGTGACCGTGCGTGAACGTCGAGCCAAGCGCGCTAAAACTCCTATGTTGTCTTATGCGGATGCCATCGAGCGTGGCGCGAAACTGGATTGGGACAACTACACGCCACCAAAACCAGCGTGGACCGGCATCAAGGTGATTGACGATGTAAAACCTGCCGACTTGGTGCCTTATTTCGACTGGACACCGTTCTTCTTTACTTGGGAGTTAGCTGGTAAGTATCCAAAGATTTTTGATGACAAGATCATTGGAGAAGAGGCGAAAAAGCTATTCGCTGATGCCGAGCAAATGTTGGCGCACCTGTTGTCGAACGACATCATTAAACCACGCGCGGTCATTGGCTTATGGCCAGCGAATCGCGTTGGCGCTGACGACGTGCAACTATTCACCGATGCAACGCGCAGCGACAAGCTTGCCATGCAGCATCACTTGCGTATGCAAGCCGACCGTTCAGACAAACCAAATTATTCGTTGGCTGATTTTGTATCACCAAATAACGATGACTATGTTGGTGGTTTTGTGGTCACGGCGGGCATTGAAGCCGATGAGTATGCACGCAAATTAGAAGCAGAAAATAATGACTACGATAGCATTATGGTCAAGGCATTAGCCGACCGTTTTGCCGAAGCGTTTGCCGAGTATATGCACGAGCGAGTGCGTAAAGAGCATTGGGGCTACGCCGCCGATGAAGACTTAGACAATGATGCGCTGATTAAAGAAGCCTACAAAGGCATTCGCCCAGCGCCAGGGTACCCTGCTTGCCCGGATCATACTGAAAAAGAAACGCTATTCAGTATTTTAAATGCCCCGGAGCATACCGGCGTTACGCTAACTGATAGCTTCGCCATGTGGCCGGCGTCCTCTGTTTCAGGCTGGTATTACAGTCACCCAGAGGCAAAATACTTCGGCATTAGCAAAATCAAGTCCGACCAGCTAGAGGATATCGCTGCCCGCAAGGGCATGCCAGTCGAAAAAATGGCGCGCTGGTTGTCGTCTGTAATGGATGACGAATAAACTGAAAAGGCGACCCAAGGGTCGCCTTTTTACTGTATTTGCCTACCTTCTTATTAACGAATAGTAACGCCCAACTCACACAAGACTTAATTTTGACGTCTTAACTTGTTCCCTAGCATTACAAATCAAAGCAAAGAGACACCCGCTTTACTCTTGCGACTTCTTTACTAAAGAAAAACCATGCTTTTGCGAGGTTCATATGCTTAGAGCTGTGTTACTTTTGCTATTGCCCGCGCTCTGTAGCGCCACTAATACAGGCGTTTTTCTTGGTAGTTATGATGTGGCGCGCAATAATCAGGATTCTCAATATGGCGTTACAGTTGAACTACCTCAGTCTCTCACTGCGGCAAATTTTCGCCCACAAATAGGTATATTGCGCAGTCGCTATGCGTCTCACTATGTATTTGCCGGCATTTTACGCCGCTCAACGGTGTTTCAAAGAGCCAGCACGCCCTACCTAGAACTAAACTTTGCTCCTGGTCTTTATTTTTTCGGCAACCAAAACGACACCGACTTAGGGTATTGGTTGCAGTTCCGCTCTGGTATTGAAGTTGGCTACCGATTCAGCGACCAAACCAAAATAGGGCTTGCTTTTCACCATTTATCGAATGCTAGCCTTGCTGAGCCCAACCCTGGTACAGAAACCTTGTCGGTGCATTATCGAGTTAATTGGTAGCGGATTGCCAATGCTGGACAACGCGCTCTAATACGTCGCGGTTGCGCACCATCATCGGGTGCATAGACACCCACATGGTTTCGTTTATCGCTCCTGGCAATTCGGTGCTGTCGGGTGGAATAATCACAACGTCCAAAGGCGTATGAATCGTGAGCGTTGGGATGTGCTCTGGGAACTTGATATCACTATTTAGCTTGCCTAGCCACTCGCTGTCGCGGCGCATTTGCCGACAGCCAACCTTCTCATCACACACGTCAGCCCAAGTGGTACCAAAATTTGGCGCCGATAAAGAGGTGTAACTGAGCACCCTGCCCCATTGCGATTCATTGGTCTGCAGCCATGAGCGGGTAATAATGCCACCCATGCTAAATCCTAGTAGATGAAACTCACCGTCCGGCAACTGCTCATCCAATTGTTGAGCCATGGTTTCAAAATCTATTGACCCATCACTAGGGCTAATATTGGCCGCGGTCACTTGCCAATCGTCGGATAACTGCTCAATAAACCAATCAAACTTGCTGGCGTCATCATCAATGCCATGCACTAACACCACTTGCTGGGCACTCACTGGTGCAGCGATTAGCAGTAGCGCCATTATATTATCCCTAAATTGCATCAATCTTTTGCTCGCGAATCACTTTGGTGCCCACTATATTAGCAAGCAGAAGCTGAATTGGAGTTTGATTATGTCAGACAAAACAGAAAAAAAAGATGTGCGAGCAGGACGGATGTTTCAGGTGTCTGCCGATCGCCACTCGCCAAGCAGGAAGGTTCGCTACATAGAAGGCAGCCAGCCCGATGAAAAGGGCTGTCGAATGTGTACACCGAAATAGCTGTAAGTCGCCCGGCGCTTGTAGTTGCACCGGGCAACACCTAGTAATACCGATCATTGTTTCCCGAACCTTCGGTTCGTAAAACCTACCGGTCACTCTCGCGCATGCGGGAGTCTAGCCGAGGGTTTAAGATTTTATTGAACCATGTATCACCATCGATCAATGTTTCCCGAACCTTCGGTTCGTAAAACTTACATCTTACCCGCTTTCATGGCTTCGAACTCATCGGTCCAGAACCATTTCTCTTCACCGAAGGCTGGCTCTAAATGGTGCAACCAGGTCGCTTTTTCATCATATTTGGCGAAGAAAGGACGGTTCACCCAGTCTGGGTTGCGGCCTTGAATAAAGCGCAGCGAGATAACCTTCTCACCATTAATTTCACATACGCCTTGAATCTCAACCTTACCTGGGTCAGCACTCATGCTCGGACCACGCACGGTACGCGCCACACCAGACACCTGCTGATAGGCATCGCGGAAGATGTTCCAGGCTTCTACCAAAGGCACTTCGAAGTAATGCTGGGCACCCGTATCGCGCTCAACAAACATGTAATAAGGAATGATGCCAAGCTGCACTTGCTCGCGCCACATATCTGCCCAACCTTGTGCATCTCGGTTGATGTGGTTGAGAAGTGGCCCTTGGCTGCGAATTTGCGCGCCCGTTGAGCGAATGGCCGAAATAGCGGCTTTTGCCACCGGCGTTTGCATCTCTTTTGGGTGATTATAGTGCGCCATGAAGGCAACATGCTTGCCAGCTAGGCTAAGCTCACGCAACAACTCAAGCAAGTCTTCTGCATCTGGGTCAGTCACAAAACGATAAGGCCAGAAGGTTAGTGCTTTTGAGCCAATACGTATGGTTTGCACATGCGACAATGACTCATCGGTCATAAATGCTTCTAGGTAGGCACGAAGGTTTTTCGTCTTCATTACCATAGGGTCGCCACCAGTAAACAGCACGTCTGTCACTTCGGTGTGTTCACGCAAATAGTCGTGGAACTGGCTGGCTTCTTTGGCAGCAAACCTAAGGTCGGCGTCACCAACAAACTGCGCCCAGCGGAAACAGAATGTGCAATAGCTGTGACACACTTGGCCTTGGCTTGGGAAGAACAATACGGTTTCGCGGTACTTATGCTGCAGGCCCTCAATCGCCTCGCCATTTACCTGCGGTACGTTCATTTCTTTCTGGCCAGCTGGGTGAGGGTTAAGTTTCTCACGAACTTCATTAACCACCACCTTTAGCTCTTTCATCGATGCGCCAGCACGAACGAGTTCGGCTACTTTGTCAAAATCTTCGGCTTCTAGCATTTCCTTTTGCGGAAACATTAAGCGGAAAATCGGACAGTTCAGCGGGTCTTGCCAATCGATTAACTCATCAATCACATATTGATTCACACGAAATGGCAAAACACTCGCCACAACCTTCATTTCAAAACGCATTTCTTCAGGCAGTTCTGCCACCTGAGGAATTTTGTCCATTTGATTATGGGTATATACCTTGAACGGCTTGGGGTCGATACTCAGGGCACTGATTTGTCCAGACATCGAAACAACTTGATTCATGGATATAACTACCTGCTCAATTAATGGCCGACGAAAATGACGTACAGGGAACGACGTGCTAGGTCATCCGCTATACGTTGCGAGCACAGTGTCGACACTGTTGAATGTCACACCAAACGGGAACGCCACATAGCACTTCTAAGCCCGTTTGGCCTCAATCTACTCTACAAGGGCAGGCATACTAACAGATTTCAGATGAATTTTTATTGTGTTCTAAGCTTCTTTACGGCAAATCCCGATTCAATTACCGAAATTTAAGCTATTTAATCGCTTTTTACGCTTTATTTTGCTTACTACTCAAACCTTAACTGTATCTATTATCATTCTTATTTAACCCATGCGTTCAATTTTCTTATGCGCAGCATTCATTAAGTTATGATGCAAAAGTCATTTATGGAATAAGGGGGATCTTGTATAGTCGCACCACTTGTAAATTGTGTGTAGAGCACCGGAGCAGAGTCGCTCATGTATCAGTACGACGAAATAGATCAGAAAATCGTTGATGAACGCGTAGAACAATACCGCGATCAAACCAACCGTTATTTAGCGGGCGAGATTCCAGAAGCGGAATTTTTGCCAATTCGCCTACAAAATGGCCTTTACGTTCAGCGCCACGCACCAATGTTACGCGTGGCAGTGCCTTATGGCATGCTAACCAGTGAGCGCTTATATAAGCTTGCTGACATTGCTGACGACTACGATAAGGGCTATGTGCACTTCAGCACGCGCCAAAACGTTCAGTACAACTGGCCTGAACTTGAGCAAGTTCCTGACATTCTAGCTGAGCTTGCAACCGTGCAGATGCATGCGATACAAACATCTGGTAACTGTATCCGCAACACTACAACAGATGAATTTGCTGGCATTGCTAAAGGCGAAGTTGCTGATCCGCGTCCGTGGTGTGAAATTATTCGTCAGTGGTCTACGTTCCACCCAGAATTTGCTTATTTACCACGCAAGTTCAAAATTGCGGTGAATTCACGCACCGACCTAGACCGTGCAGCCATTGCCGTGCACGATATTGGCTTGCAGTTAGTGAAAAATGATGCTGGCGAGTTAGGCTTTAAAGTATTCGTTGGTGGTGGCATGGGTCGCACGCCAATTATTGGCAGCCTAGTCAACGAGTTCTTGCCGTGGCAGCACCTGCTTACCTACTTGGATGCAGTACTGCGCGTATACAACCTAAACGGTCGTCGCGATAACAAGTACAAGGCTCGCATCAAGATTCTGGTGAAAGCTTTGGGTACCGAAGCGTTCGCTGAAAAAGTAGCAGAAGAATGGGCGCACTTAAAAGATGGCCCAGGCACGCTGACGCAAGATGAAGTAGACCGTGTTTCGAAGTTTTTTATTGACCCTGCTTACGAACAACTAGCAGATGAAGAACCCGCAGCGGTAACAGCATTGCGCCAAGAAAAAGCAGGCTTTGACCGCTGGGTAACACGCAACACCATGGACCACCGCGTACCTGGCTACTGTGCGGTTACCCTCTCACTGAAAAAGGTAGGCGTTGCACCGGGTGATGCGACCAGCGCACAAATGCGTGCTGCTGCCAAGCTTGCTGAAGAGTTTAGTTTTGCTGAGTTGCGCGTTAGCCACTATCAAAACATTATTCTGACTGATGTGAAAAAATCAGACTTGCCTGCGCTGTGGGAGGCTGCCAAAGCCAATGGTTTTGCAACCCCAACAGTTGGCACACTTGCGGATATGATTTGCTGCCCAGGCGGTGATTTCTGCGCCCTAGCTAATGCACGCTCGATCCCAGTTGCAGAAGCGATTCAAGCTAAGTTTGATGACATGGATTACCTGTACGACCTAGGTGATTTGGACTTGAATATTTCAGGCTGCATGAACGCCTGTGGTCACCACCACGTTGGTAACATTGGCATCCTAGGCGTTGATAAAAAGGGCCGTGAGTTCTACCAGGTTACCATTGGCGGTGAGTCGGGTGGCGTTAACAATGAACCAAGCATTGGCAAAATTATCGGCCCTAGCTTCGAAGCAGAAGAAATCCCTAATGTGATTGAAAAGCTGCTTAACGTATTTGTTGCCCAACGCCATGAGGGCGAACTATTTATTGATGTTGTCCGCCGCATTGGCGTGCAACCTTTTAAGGAGGCTGCATATGCCGACGCTGATCAATAATCTAGGCGAATTGACCAACGAACAGTTTGTTCGCGTTGACGGTAATGAACTACCAAGCGAAGGCAACTTGCTATTATCAGTTGAACAATGGCAAGCAAATCGCGAACAACTAAGCGGGCGCACGATTGGTGTTTGGCTGAAGTCAGACGAGTTTGCCGAGCAAATTGCTGCCGATCTTGAAAAGCTTGCATTGGTGGCCATTGAGTTTCCTAAGTTTGCCGATGGCCGTGGCTACTCCACTGCCCGTTTATTACGCGAACGCTACCAGTTTGCCGGCCCAGTCCGTGCGATTGGTGATGTATTGCTTGACCAGCTACAGTATATGCACCGCTGTGGTTTCGACCAGTTCGAGCTGCGTGATGATCAAAAAGTAGAGAATGCCGTAAAGACGCTGAACTACTTCAGCGAAGCTTATCAGACTTCGGTTGAGCGACCAGACCCACTCTTCCGTCGTCGTGCATAAGCCACCGGTAATTGGATTCAAAAAGCACCTTCAATAGGTGCTTTTTTTTGCTTAATTAAAAAGCGTCTACACTTCAAATAACCAGAGACAAAAGAGATGGTTCAATGAGTAACAAAACGCTTGTTAAAGAGCTGATGGTAAAAGACCTTATTACCTGTACCACCGAAACTTCTTTAGCCGAAGCACGCGAACTAATGCGCCAGTACAGCATTCGCCGGGTACCTGTTTTAGAAGCCAGCACGGGTGAGTTTGTCGGCCTTGTTACTCAGCGAGGGCTATTAAAAGAAGTACTCCTGTTAACCGAAAAGTTTGGCTTGGATAATTTTAGCCATCAAGAAAAAAAACGCACGGTAAGAGAAATCATCGAAGCTGATTTTGTCGACTTTGGCCCAGACGATTCATTGCTTGAAGCTGGCCAGTATTTGCGTGACAACAAACATGGCTGCCTGGTTGTGCTAGATGAAGGTGAGTTAGTCGGCCTACTGACCTCGGCCGACTATTTAAAGCTTTGCCTCGAGCTACTCGGTGCCGAGCACTAACTAACTAGCTAGCTTGTTATGCAAAAACTCAAGCCGCGCAAGGCTATCGTCTAAGCCACCAGCGCGGCTTTCTTGTAACCAAGTTTTTTCAAACTCGGGAAGCAATGGTGCAAGGTGCTGCGCCAATGCTTGCCTCATTGCCTCTGGTAGGCGTTCAATCCGATAATCGCCCTGCTTCGCTAACTCCTGCCCAAGCTGGCAGGCAAATACAGCAAGCTTGGCAGTTAGCAATACTTCTTGTTGTACCAAGGAAGTTTGCGCGTTCTGCAGCGCGTTTAGTGCACTGCGGCATTGCTGCTGAGCAAGCGCAAACCCATCTACGGACCAATGCTTAACCTTTTTCATATGACGATTGGTCATCTGATTACACAAGAGCGCGCCATAAATCCCAACGCCAGGTAACTGATCTGCGGTTTGGGTAGCCAAATAGCTATTGGCTAGTAACAACAGCGGCGCAACGCAATCATTTGGCATAAAGCCCTCAAGCGCCTGCTCGATATTGATATCCGCATCCTGATGCCAAGCTTTACTCGCGGCATACACATAGCCCGGGTAGCCTGCAACCCATGGCTGCGTATGGCCAAAATCGCCCCACTCGGAAACATAAAAGCCACTGGCTGAAAATTCATGCACGGCGGCGATGGCCTCATCGATGTTCGTTCTGGCGTTTAACCAACGGCCAGTTACCGAGGCGAATGTTGCCGTACCTGCCACCACATAGTGCTCTATGCCAGCCTTCTGTAAAACGCCACATGAGCCTTGCCAATCATGACCAGCTTCGTATCCCCAGTTCAGCGCGATGGCGTTTTTAGGCAGCTCTCCAACAAGCTCTGGGTAGTTTAGTAATATATCCCCCCATAGCATCATGCGCTTGCCACGTTTTGCCAGCATTTCATTGATCGCCAACACATAATCAAGGTACACCCTACCCTTGCCTCGTTCAGCACAGGCTTGTGCACTATCACCAACGCCTAAATCAAAGGTCTCATCACAGTTAACGTTAACCCAAGGGCTATTTACGTGTGGCAGTAGCTCATCGAATAAGCGCTCAACAAATGCTTTGGCTTGCGGGTTGACCGCACTCAAACAAAAGGAGTGATTCCTAAAATTACCGGCGCCGTCATAACAGCCTCCAATATTTTCAGCCAAATGCTGATACTCAGGCTTGTCTAACCAGTTTTCCATATGGCCAAAGGTGGCTTGGTTTGCCACAAGCTCAAGCCCTAGCTCATCACACCAGCGCTGAATTTGATCCAGCTCGCTTGCAGTAATAGGAGAGCGCCCTTGCCAAGCAGCCTCTTCACCTTGATAGGCAAACGCCGCTTCCATATATAGCTGTACTTGGTTGTATTTGAGTGACGCCCACATCGACAGCAGTTCATACAACTTGTTCATGGTTGGCACACGATCACGGCTGATATCGAGCAACACGCCACGCACTGGAATGTCTGGCCAGTCTTCAATTACCCCAGCCTGAAGGGCTTTTTGCTCAGCGAGCTGCTTAAGCGTTTGCACCGCATACCAGCGCCCTAGCGCATCTTTGTAGTGGACTACGAGCCGCTGGCCAGTTAGCTCAATTCGATAGCCTTGCTGGGGCAATGAGTCATCTTGGTATGATTCGCTTGGCAAAGGATCATGAAAGGCAAGCGTGTTATACTCGCTTAAATCCACTTGGCAGCTGTCATTTAACCAAGTTACACGTTTTACCGGCGGCACTAGCTGCATACTATTTCCCTCGCTTGCCTACAGTTATCAGTAATCTTTTGCCAGGCTCGCTCGGCGATCAGCTGTGGACTCGCTAGCCAGCTGCCACCAATCGCCACCACATTCTTACAGCGACTAATTTGCGCAAGATTATCAAGGTTAATACCACCAGTGGCCATAAACTTGGCCTGCGGCAGTGGGCCCGCTATGGCATTAAGCCACTGCGCACCACCCATTGCACCAGCTGGAAATGCCTTCAGCACATGATACCCATGCGCAAGTGCCTGCATGACTTCTGACGGGGTTGAGACACCCGGCACAAGCGGTGCTTTGGCATCAAGTAGCGCATCGGTGGCACCTGGGCTAACCAATAAGTCAGCACCAGCGCTTAGCGCCTCATTCACTTGCACTGGAGTAATGACCGTACCGGCAATCACTTTTAGCTCGGGGTACTTAGCAAACTCGGCAATGGCAGCCAAGGCACTAGGCGTGCGTAATGTGACTTCAACAGATTGCATACCGGCGCTCAAAAAAGCCTCGACTAGTGCGCTAATACAACTTGGTTGATCAATTGAAACGAGTGGAATAATGCGGCCATAAGCCTGAATTTGTTGTTCTGAAACGCTCGACATAAACACCAAAACTTAACGATAAATCAGCGTTTAGCCTACCACTTCCGCCGGCATAAGAAATTCAATTTGACGAATTTCTTGCGATTGAATGTATTGATTGGTGTAGAGCTCGATGCCGTAAGTTGCGCTATCCACTGCTTGGCAGCTGCATCGTTGTTTTACTGTTTGCCACAGCTCTTCTGTCTCGATCCAGTACGGTGCACGAACGATGAAGTGCCAGTAGTGGCCACCAGGAATGCTGACATGATCAAAACGGCTAGGCACTGTCTGCTGACTAGCGATCATTGCACCAATAAGATAACGGTATAAAGCACCAGGCTTTAGCCCGTACACAGCAATGGTGGTGTCTTCGATTAACCGGTCAGGCAAATATGTGACAAGCTCGTCTAGCAAGCCTCGAGTTAACTGTTGCTCCCAAAAGCGATACAACACGCCATATTCTAGTTCGGGTGAGTTGGTTGCGCGCCCAGCCACGTGCAAAGCAGGCAACCTCGCCCTGCCTTTTAATTTAACTTGTATGTCTAAATTGCTGATGACGCCCATTGCGCAAAACATCCATGACTTTATTTTTGATTCTGAATCAAATGCGTTCTGAAAGAAATGTGACAAGTCGATATTTCTACATTTAATAAACAAGGTTTTTTTTCGTTGTTCACTTGCCAAACAAAACTTTTGGCTGTATACCTATACACATACTGTATAAACAACTGTATGGGAACTTTATGACACGCAACGACATCATGGTTAGCATCCCAACGCTTAGCGATCATTCACGCTGGATCACGTTCGCTGGCGTCGATTGGTACCCAACCGAGCAAGGGTGCCGTGACGCAGGCTTCGATAGCAAGCAAGTACTGCGCTGTCGCCTAGAATCGCCGGCTCATCTTATTGCACTGATTGAGTCACGCGAGCATACAGTGATTGTAACGCAAGAAAAGTGGCTCAAGTCTATCGACCGCTCCGCCCTAGACGAACTGTTATTGCAGTGTGATTGCGAACTACTGCTTGAACGTGAGCACCACTATATTGAAATAGAACCGGTACAACTAGAGCTTGACCTTACCAGCCTAGGCTTGGCTGGCTAGGTACCGCAGGCCAGTTAAGCTCCGTTGATGCCTCGGCAAGAAACGCCTCACATAGTTGTGGGGCATCTTGTAGGTCGGGAGTGTGAAAAAACAAATAGGGCTGTTTACCTTGCTGGCACCAAGTTTGTAGCTGGTTGGTCCAGCGACCAAAATCTTGCTGGCGATCTGACTCGTGATAACAAGCCAGGGCTCGCAACATTGGTGTGTGGGTAAAGCCAGCCAACTTGGTAGGCACGCGTGGCTTACGTTGCAGGGCATCTGCAAGACCCTCGCTGCGCTCAGGCGCCAGCTGCGACCACTGCGCTTCACGCTTAAATAACGAGCGGGTATCGAACCCGACACGCTCGATATTGTTTTCTTTTAGAAGGTTATTTAACCGTCGCTCGGCGTCACTGCGGTCATGCCAACTGGGATGGCGAACTTCAATCGCCAACGGCTTTTCGGCTGGCCAGTGGTCAATAAATTGAAGCAACTGGGGCAACTGTTTTGGCCCAAAGCTTGCCGGCAGCTGCATAAAGCTAGTACCGGCTTTGTCTGCAAGCGCATCCAATACAGCCAAAAATGCCGCTAGTGTTTGCGCATCATCTAGGCGATTATGCGACAACTCCTTGGGCGCTTTCATAGCGAAGCGAAAGTGCGCTGGCGTTTGTTGATACCAGCGTTTCACACGCTCAATTGAGGGTAACTGCCAGTAAGTGGTATTGCCTTCTATGCAGTTAAAGTAACGACTATAAGCCGTTAGCGGCTGTTTGTCGTTTAGCCAAACCGGCCAGGCGTTATGCTGCCAAGCCGGTAGGCCAATATAGAACGGTAGTTGGTCACTGATCACTTTTTCGCAGAGCGTTTTTTCTTTTCTTTCACCGCCCACTTACCGTCTTCGTAATAGGCTTGCCAACCCGTCGCTTTACCATCTTCATTTTCAGTCATCAGGTATTGCTGCTGCATTTTGCGCGAGAAGCGAATCACTGTTGGATTGCCCTCATCATCAAAGCGTGGGCCTTCAATAATGTAGTGATACTTAGGATCAATTTCTTCTTTGTGTGGTACCAACTCAACCACTTTTGGCGGTCTAGTTTCACGATTTTTCGGGAACTGACTCGCTGCCAAGAATAAACCAGATGCGCCATCACGTAAGATATAGGTATCTTCTACCTTTAGGCACTTGAGCTCTGGCATCGGCACTGGGTCCATTTTCGGCGGTGCTGGCTGGCCATTCTTCAGCACTTTACGAGTGTTTTTACACTCATCGTTGGTGCAACCAAAGTACTTACCAAAGCGCCCAGACTTGAGCTGCATATCCGAGCCACACTTATCACATTCAAGCGTTGGGCCGTCGTACCCCTTAAGTTGGAAGGTGCCATGTTCAATCTCGTAACCATCACAATCTGGGTTATTGCCACACACATGTAGTTTGCGCTTATCGTCTACCAGATATGAATCCATCGCGGTGCTGCATTTAGGGCAACGGCGACGCTGACGCAGCGCATGTGTCTCGGCATCATCGTCATCTAGATCGGCATTCACAATGTCTTCATCCGACGCTAGATTCATGGTTTGCGTACAGCGTTCTTTTGGCGGCAAGCTATAACCAGAACAGCCTAAGAACACGCCTGTAGAGCCGGTACGAATCATCATTTTGCGACCACAGGTTGGGCAGTCGATATCCGTTGGCGTTGGTTCATTGGCGCGCATGCCAGTGTCGGACCCTGCCGTTTCCAGCGCCGCTTTAAACTCGCCATAAAACTCATCTAATACCGCTTGCCAGTTTTTCTGGCCTTTGGCGATATGATCTAGCTCGTTTTCCATCTCGGCAGTAAAGCTGTAGTCAAGCAAGTCACTAAAACTCTCGACTAAGCGGTCGGTCACGATGTCACCCATTTTCTCAGCGTAGAAGCGACGGTTTTCTAAACGCACGTAACCACGGTCTTGAATGGTTGAAATAATGGCAGCATAGGTCGATGGACGACCAATGCCACGCTTTTCTAACTCTTTGACCAGTGCCGCTTCACTGAAACGCGCTGGCGGCTTGGTAAAGTGCTGACTAGGTTTAACATCAGCCAGCGAAAGCGTTTCGCCTTGCTGAATGTTTGGCAACTCTGGCTCGTCAGTCTTCGTTGGCATCACGCGAGTGAAACCATCAAATGTTTGAATACGGCCTTTTACCCGCGAAATAAAGTCACCTGAGGTCACTTCAATCGTCGTTGATAGGTATTCGGCTTGGGTCATTTGGCAGGCAACAAATCGGCGCCAAATTAGCTCGTACAAACGCTTCGCATCTGGCTCGGCATCAATACTGCCAGGTGCAGTAGCAACATCTGTTGGGCGAATCGCCTCGTGCGCTTCTTGTGCGTTCTTCTTGCTGCCATAAAAATTCGGTTGTTCGGGCAGGTACTTGTCACCATACTCTTGACCAATATGGCTGCGTACTTGCTCTAATGCGTCTTTTGACAGGTTGGTACTGTCGGTACGCATATAGGTAATATGACCCGCTTCATATAGGCGTTGCGCCAACGTCATGGTTTTCTTCACCGAAAAACCAAGGCGGGTGCTCGCCGCTTGCTGCATGGTTGAGGTGATAAAGGGTGCCGCTGGCTTTGACTTAGTCGGCTTATCTTCGCGCTTACTCACCACTGGCTCGGCGCCAGAAAAGAGAGCGACTAGTTTATCGCTCTCGGCTTTACTGGTTGGGCGATAGCTTTTGCCTTGATACTTAACCACTTCAAACTCGGCTTGGCCGTTTTTACCAACCATGTCTGCATTAAGCATCCAGAATTCTTCAGGGTTAAAAGCTCGGATCTCACGCTCACGCTCAACAATTAAGCGCACCGCAACCGACTGCACGCGCCCTGCCGACAAACCACGTGCTACTTTTTCCCACAATAGCGGCGACACCATAAAGCCAACCACACGATCCAGGAAGCGGCGTGCTTGCTGAGCGTGCACATGGTCAAGATCAACGTCACTTGGCTTAGAGAACGCTTCTTGAATGGCTGATTTGGTGATTTCGTTAAACACAACACGACGATATTTTTGAGCATCACCACCTATGGCTTGTTGTAAGTGCCAAGCAATGGCTTCCCCTTCGCGGTCCAAATCGGTTGCGAGATAAACAACGTCAGCTGTTTTAGCGGCTCGACGAAGCTCTTCTACCACTTTCTCTTTGCCCGGCAAGAGCTCGTAATGCGCCTCCCAGTTTTTTTCTGGGTTCACCCCCATGCGCTCAATTAATTGCACATGCTTGCGCTCACGCTTGCGGCGCTCACGCTCCTCTGGTGGTAACTTGCGCGCTTCTGCCGCTAATCGGGCGCGCTCTTTTGGGTCTATTTTACTGCCCGAGGCACCGGTAGGGAGATCACGGATATGACCAACACTAGATTTCACAATGTATTGGTTGCCAAGATACTTATTAATTGTTTTGGCTTTTGCCGGTGATTCCACAATTACCAGAGCTTTGCCCATGCCGAAAATGTCCTATGGCTAACGTCAAATGTTTAAATTGCCTTACTAAAGCGCGAGGTATACAAGGGAAACTCAACCGAGGTCAAGTTTATCTACCGCTTTTTTTAAAATTTAGTACCCTTAATGTGAGTCTCACAAGGTTTTTGCAAGGAGTTGTATGCTTATTGTGCTGTTTACGTTTGTTTTGCTTGTTTTGGTTGTTGGCGGCATCGTCATCGCCAAAGTTGCTACGCAAGAAGAAGAGCAGCAGAACGCCAAGCTGTCAACTGTGCGCGCCTATCATTTGCGTTTACAAGAAATGATCGAGACCTTTGGCATCATTCGTGAGTACTGCGGCCGCCAAGCGATTGCCTCGGCCATTGTTGAAGAAATGCAGTATGTTGTGAACCTTTGGCTGAACCTCGACGCCGAAGCAGAATCGGAAAACCTTACTTATTGGCAACAACGCCTAGAGCAACTTCGTGAAGAAATTGCCAATGATGAAGATATCCTTGAAACCGAGCCGCTGCACGCCCCAGAAAGTGAGCGGGAAACCGCAAAACTTCGCAAACATGTTGGGCGCACACTACGCATGATTAGCAAGCTGGCTGAACAAGGCGGCATTACTGGGGCACAAGCAAACGAGTATAAGACGTTCTTGCGTACCTTGATGTTGCGCTGCGAAGTACAGTCTTTTTTGCGCATTGGTGACAACCACGAAGCCATGGGCGATCGTCTCAAGGCCGCGGCTTACTATAAACACGCCAAAGAGGTGCTCATAGCTTCCGAACTAGAATTCGAAGGCAAGAGCGACAAGATCAAGGAAATTGCCAAACAAGTCAGCGGTGTTTACCAGTCGCATCGCGAAGAAGAAATGAAAAAAGAGGCCGACCAAATCATTGTTGAAGCCCTGATGGAGGAAGACGCTAGGATGCAACAAGGCAAGCCGCCGGGCAGTTAACCCAGCGGCATGGCTAGACTAGATCCGCTCAATAATGGTGCTTATCCCCTGCCCTAACCCAATGCACATCGTTGCTAAACCAAATTGATTGTCTTTGCGCTCCATAACATTCAGTAAGGTACCAGTGATGCGAGCGCCAGAGCAGCCAAATGGGTGCCCAAGGGCAATCGCGCCACCATGCAGGTTGACCTTGTCATCCATGTCGTCGAGCAAGTGTAGGTCTTTCAACACAGGCAAAGCTTGCGCAGCAAAGGCTTCATTTAATTCTACCGCGCCAATGTCCTGCATCGAGAGCTTGGCACGTTTGAGGGCCAGTTCGGTTGCAGGTACTGGGCCATAGCCCATAATAGAAGGGTCCACCCCAACCACTGCCATCGACACAACCCTTGCACGCGGTGCCACCCCTAGGGCCTTCGCTTGCGCCCCAGACATCACAATCATGGCACTTGCGCCATCGGTAATCTGCGAGCTGGTACCGGCGGTAACCGTCCCCTGTTTCGGGTCAAACACCGGCGTTAACGCAGCTAACCCCTCCACCGTGGTATCTGGTCTAATGGTTTCATCATGCAGCATTAAATAAGGTCTACCTTGCTCATCATGGCCCTCTTGACCAATGATTTCGTTGTCAAACCAGCCGTTCACTGTGGCTTGATGTGCACGTTGGTGAGAGCGATAGCCAAACTGATCTTGCATGTCGCGCCCAATACCATGCAGGCGCGCTAGCAGCTCGGCGGTCATCCCCATATGGCCAGCAGCTTTGGCGACTTTTTTTGACAACGCTGGGTTTGGGTCAACCCCGTGCATCATGCTGACATGACCCATGTGTTCTACGCCACCAATAAGGAACATATCACCATTGCCAGACTGAATGGCTTGGGCAGCAGTGTGCAGTGCCGACATAGAGGAGCCACAGAGGCGCGAGACGGTCTGCGCTGGCACTGTTTTAGGGATATCGGTCAATAACTGCATCATACGAGCAATATTCCAGCCTTGCTCTAATGTTTGGTTAACACACCCCCAAATCACGTCATCTATTTTGCTGGCATCCAGCAGTTCATTGCGTGCCAGCAAACCACTAACTAAATTAGCCGACAGTGACTCAGCACGCGTATTGCGAAAGCTACCATTTTTAGAGCGGCCCATTGGTGTGCGAGCGAAATCGACAATAACGGCATCATTATCTTTAAATGTCATGGTCGCATCCTCCTATGCAAAAAACTTACGGTTGGCGGTTGCACCCTCGGGTGGCGCATACAATGGGCTAAGCGTTTGCCACGCTTCGCTCGCACTCAATACTGTGGCCATGCCAACCTGATCGAGCCAATGCAGCAAGCCACCCTTAAATGGTGGGAAGCCTAGGCCATAGATCAATGCCATATCCGCTTCGGAAGCAGACTGCACAATGCCTTCATCCAAACAACGAATGGTTTCAAAGGCCATAGGAATCATCATACGCATGACAATTTGCTCATCGCTCATGGCCACATCCGCCTTGGCAAACCGCTCGACGATCTCATTATCCACTTGTGGTTGCGCGCGGCCCTTTTTATCTGGCACAAACTGATAAAAACCACTGCCCGACTTCTGACCCAAGCGCCCTTCCGTAACCAAAGCCTCCAACGGCCCTTCGCCAGCTATCGCCATGCGATCTGGGAAACCCTTGGCCATCACCGCACGGGCATGTACAGCGGTGTCTAAGCCTACAACATCTAACAACTCAGCCGGTCCCATTGGCCAGCCAAAAGTCTTCATCACTTTGTCGATGCGGGCATAATCCACGCCTTGTTCGATTAACGAGAGAAAACCGAAGAAATAAGGAAACAGCACCCGGTTTACAAAAAAGCCTGGGCAGTCATTGACGACGACCGGCTGCTTACCCATTTGCAAGGCAACTTTTACCAGCTTAGCGACGGTTTCATCTGAGGTTTGTTTACCACGAATCACTTCGACCAATGGCATACGGTGGACGGGATTAAAAAAATGCAGCCCAGCAAAGTTTTCTGGCCGTTGTAGGGACTGGGCTAATAAAGTGATAGGAATGGTGGAGGTGTTGCTGGCAATAATGGCATCTGGGCGAACCTGTTGTTCTGTTTCGGCCAAAACCTTGGCTTTGATGTCTGGGTTCTCCACAATGGCTTCCACCACGACATCGACTTTATCAAAATCACCATAGCTCATCGTAGGCCACAAACGGTTTAATGCCGCTACCATGTCCTCTTGCTTCATGCGCCCGCGCGCAACGCGCCGCCCCAGCACCCCACTGACCTCGGCTAAGCCTTGCTCAATGCCTTGTGGCGCGACATCTTTCATCAAAGCGAGCATACCAGACTTGGCTGCTTGCCCAGCAATGCCACCGCCCATTATGCCAGCGCCCAAAACGGCCATGCGTTCAACATCGGCCACGTCTTGACTCCAGCCTTTGGCAACTTTCTTTAAGTGCTGATCAGCCAAGAACAGTGAAATTAGGCCTTTTGCCACCGGCCCACGTGCAACCTTGGCAAAGTACTTAGCTTCTACCCGCACGGCTGCGTCGCGTGGCAAGTTAGCATGATCTTGCACGGCACTTAAGGCGGCTAGTGGCGCTGGATAGTTTTTGCCAGCTTGCTGAGCAATCACCGCTCTAGCCGTTTGAAAGGCCATCAACTGTTCCATTTCCGCTAATTTTAATGGCCCAGTTTTTTGCGCCCGACGCCCTGCAACAGACAGCTTCTCGCTGACCACGTCTGCTAGCAGTGCCCGACCCGCGTCCAATAGCTTGTCTTTCTCTACAATGCCATCAATCGCACCATCTTTAAGTGCCCGTTTGGCTCGCTGATCTTTCCCCGTGGCAATCCACTCTAGTGCATTGTCTGGGCCGAGTAGACGGCTTAGGCGCACGGTGCCACCAAAGCCTGGGAAAATCCCTAACTTGGTTTCTGGCAAACCAATGCGGGCATCCTCTGTAGCTAACCGAAAGTCACCAGCCAGCGCTAGCTCAAAACCACCACCCAAACAATTGCCAGAAATGGCCACCACAGATGGAATGGCCATATCTTCAAGCTGATTAAAAATTGCATGTGTGCGCAGCAAGTTTGCTACAAGCGCTTCTTCACCACGCGCAAACATAGGAATGAACTCGGTGATGTCTGCCCCCACCACAAAGTCTTTTTTCTTTGAATAAATGAGTAGGCCTTTTACATCACTAGCGGCCACGGTTTTTAGCGCATCGTCGAGCTCTTGTAGCGCTGCTTTCGAGAGTGTATTAACTGATTTATCAACGGCATCGATGATGAGTTCAGCGAACTCGCCGTTGCGCTCCACAAAAATGGTCTGACCTGCAAACATAATTCTGCCTCTTTCCTGACCTTCCACCCTAAAGAGCTTAGCAAGGTAAAAAAAAAGGCTAACATTTGTCGGTTAGCCCCTGCTTTTTGGGAATTAATGGAAACAATTGGATTGGTTTTGTGAATTTAATTCCACTGTATAATATCCAGCCACTGTTTAATTTGTTCAATTTCTAGTTCACGGCGCTCATCAATAGCAATGCCAATACCCAGTGGCCACTGAGTGACAGCCACCACCTCCTCTGGTAGCTGAGCCAGCTTGGCAAAAAGATGTTGCTCAATGACATCGCGGTCAAGCTTTTCCCCTTGCTGCAAATACCAGCCGACAGGCAGGTACTTACTGCTCTCACCTTGCGTGCGCAACAGGGTGTAGCTAGGCCAGGCTTGTTTTTCTTTGAACTCGCGATTAAAAAAAGTAAACGGCTTTTTGGCTTCGCGCACCCGGCCTTCATTGCTCATATCGGGCAGGCTTTCGTATCTAAGTTTTAAGCCATTGGCAAACGCATCGGTGTGCAGCTTATTAATGCGCCGCTCCCTTGGGCTTGGTCGCAGCCACAACCAAGCGCCGACGACGACGGCAAACGCCAACCCAGTGATAATTAATCCCATTATTCCTCCTGTAGCGCTTCTAGTTCCATCCAACGCTCAATTTTGCCCTCAAGCTCGGTTTCCATCTGGCTGTGGGCCTCAAACTTAGGCATCTGCTCACTATGTGGTAACGCTAAAAACTCTGAGGAACTCAGCTCAGCTTGGCTAGCTTCCACTTTCGCTTCAAGCTCGGCAATTTCGCCCGGCAAGCTATCCAACTCGCGCTGTAGTTTGTAAGACAACTTATTCTTTGGTTTATTGGCCGGTTTCGCTGCTGCCTTGGCAGGCGGATTGTCAGCCGCTTTCGCGGCTGATTTTTCGCTGACGACCTCTTCGGTCGGTAGGCGTGCGCCTTGCATTTTGGCATCGGCGAAGCCACCGGCATATTCTCGCAGCACACCATCACCTTCGAATACCCAGCATTGCGTCGCTAGGGCATCAAGAAAGGCACGATCGTGCGATACCAACATAACAGTGCCAGTGAAGTTGGTTAACTGTTCTTCCAATAGCTCTAGTGTTTCCACATCGAGATCGTTGGTTGGCTCGTCGAGAATCAACAAGTTAGCAGGCTGCAAAAACATTTTGGCTAACAACAAGCGATTACGTTCACCACCACTTAACACCCCTGCTGGGCTGCGGGCACGCTCTGGGGTAAATAGAAAGTCTTGTAAGTAACTTAGAATGTGACGCTTTCCTTCACCAATAAAATCAGAACCATGCTCTAGGTTGTCAATTACCGTTTTATCAGGGTCGATTTGCGCCCGCGTTTGGTCGAAATAAGCTACTTCCAGCTTGGTACCTGTGCGCAGTGTGCCACCATTTAACTCGCGCTCACCTAGCAAGGCCTTAAGCAACGTCGTTTTGCCGCAGCCATTCACTCCTACCAAACCAATGCGATCACCGCGCATTACCTGGCTGGTAAAGCCGTTGACCAAGGGTTTTTCTGGGGTATAGAGCGTTAGGTCTTTAAATTCGAAGACTAACTTACCCGACTTGTCTGCTTGGCCAATGTCAAAACTAGCCTTGCCCATTTGATCGCGCCGCTCGCGACGTTCATTACGCAACTGTTTGAGGGCTCGCACTCGGCCCTCATTGCGAGTGCGGCGGGCTTTAATGCCTTGTCGAATCCAGGTTTCTTCTTGTGCTAGTTTTTTATCAAACTCAGCATTGGCTTTGGCTTCATCTTCTAGGCATTTTTCGCGGTAGGCCAAAAACCCTTCTAAATCACTTTTGTAAGGGTAAAGCTTGCCGCGATCTAACTCGGCAAAGTGATTGGCGACCTTATTGGCAAACTGGCGGTCGTGGGTAATAAAAATAATTGACCCTTGGAATGACAATAAAAACTCTTCGAGCCACTCAATGGCACCAATATCTAGGTGGTTAGTCGGCTCATCTAAAATCAGCACACTTGGGTTACTAATGAGCGCTCGGGCAAGCCAAGCACGTCGGCGCCAACCACCCGATAAAGATTTGAGCGGTTGATCGCCATCAAGCCCGAAGCGTTTTAGCTGTTGGTTCACTTGCTGTTCAAGTTGCCATGCGTCTAGGTCATCTATCCGTGTTTGAAGAAAAGTTAACCGATCTAGGTCAGCATTAGGGTCCATTGAAAGCTGCTGAAACTCTTGCAGTAGCTGGGCTGCTTCCCCTTTACCCGCAGCGACCACATCACGGACTAGTTCATCGGTTGGTTCGGGTGGATCCTGGGGTAAATAGCCAAAAGTGATCCCCTCATCCCATCGAACCGTACCTGAATCTGGCAAAAGCTGCTGTGTTAACAGTTTTAACATTGTGGATTTACCAGTACCATTGCGCCCCATTAGGCAGACACGTTGTTGCGTGTCTAGCTGCCAGGAAACATGGTCTAACAGTGGTTTATCTCCATGAGCGATGGAAACTTCATCTAGAGTTACCAGTGGCATAGTTGTCCTCGAATATTCATTTCTGGCAGCGATTATAAAGGTTATAGCGTTTCGATACCTAGGAGATTTGCGAGCATGCGCATTCATTCAGGCCAAATAGCGGCCGCAGTATTAACTCTTTCAGTGGTCGGCTGGCTGAGCATTGGTGTTGTTTCGGCCGAGGAACAAAGCCTGCCACCATCTTTAGCCGAGCAAAACCCTGACACGCTGGCCTCTGTACTAGTTGACAGGTCAGTGGCACGTACCATGACAGATGAGCTAGTGGTTACAGGCACGACTGCTGCAGACCGCCGAGTTCAGGTTGCTGTTGAGGTGGCCGGCAAAGTTCGCTCCATCAATGCTCGTAAAGGTGAGTTTGTACAAGCTGGGCAAACCATTGTTGAGCTTGAGCAAAATGATCTGCAAGCGCAGTTACGTTCAGCACGGGCACTGGTCGATCAGCGCCAGCAAGAGTATAACGCTACCGAAAACTTGGTAGACCGTGGTTTGCAAAACCAAACCCAACTCGCAGCGGCGCGCTCGGCGCTAGAATCAGCGAAAGCCCAAGTAACGTCGCTTGAGCTGCGCCTTGAGCACACAAGCGTTAAAGCACCTTTTGAAGGCACCCTCAACTCGCTTGCCGTGCAAATTGGTAGCTTTGTTAGTACCGGCCAACCAGTGGGTGAAATCATCGACTTTGACCCAGTGGTCATTCACGCTGAGGTTGCCGAGCGCGATATAGGTAAAGTATCTCTAGATACCGAAGCAGAGATCACCCTGACGACTGGCGAGACCTTTGCTGCACAAGTGCGTTTTATATCTAAAACGGCCAACCCTGCCACGCGCACCTTTGCCATTGAACTTCAAGCGAGCAACGAGACAGGCCGTTTAGCTGATGGCATGACCGCTGAGGTTTCACTGCGCTTACCAACCAGGCAAGCCCACTTTGTCTCGCCAGCGTTGCTCAATCTTGATAACGAGGGTGACCTTGGCTTAAAAGTGCTAGATAGCAACAACCGCGTACAGTGGCGCAAAGTAGAGTTACTTCGCTCGCAAACAGACGGCGCCTGGGTTACCGGATTAGGCGAGCGTGCCAATATCATTACGCGTGGCCAGGGTTTTGTAGAGCTTGGTGAACTGGTATCCGTTGAGTACGCAGGAGACTAGCATGCTAGGACTAATTAACGCGTCATTATCAAAGCTGCGCACAGTGATCTTGCTGTTTGCGTTGCTAATGATTATGGGCATCAGCTCCTTCTTAACCATACCAAAAGAAGCGCAGCCGGATGTCACCATTCCATTCGCTATTGTTACCGTAACGCAAGAAGGTATCTCGCCTGAAGATGCCGACAAGATGCTAGTTAACCCACTCTATCAAGAGCTTAAGGGCCTTGAAGGGTTGAAAGAAATTGTTTCTGAGGCCAACGAAGGCAGTGCATCGCTACAACTGGAATTTGAACTTGGGGTCGACATTGACGAAGCAATCGACGATGCCAAAGACCGTGTAGACCGCGCTAAACCTGAACTGCCCGAAGATGCTAGTGATCCCAATGTTATGGAGATTAACCTAGCGGCGTTTCCGGTAATGGTGGTAACACTCTCTGGTAATGTGGACGACCGGGTATTGTACACTGTCGCTGAAGACCTGCAGGAGCGCATTGAAGCGATTCCTGGCGTACTAGAGGCGCCTATTCGTGGCAACCGAGAAGAAGTAGCAGAAATCATCATCGACCCAACGCTGATGGCGAGCTACAACCTGTCTCACTCAGAAGTTTATAACGTCATCGCTAACAACAACCGTTTGGTAACAGCCGGTAACCTAGACACAGGCGCGGGTCGCTTTGCGGTTAAAGTACCGGGATTGATCTCTAGTGAAGAAGATATTCTTAACCTGCCGGTGAAAAAAGATGGTGACACCATTGTTCGTTTCCGCGATATCGCCACAGGTCAACGCACTTACCGAGATTTCGAGCAAATTTCACGGGTAAATGGGCGCCCTGCCGTAACGCTCGAGATTGTTAAGCGCGCTGGTGCCAACATCATTGGCACACTCGATGAAGTGCGCGGCACAGTTGAGACGACCAAAGAGTTTTGGCCGGAAGGTATTGACGCTGGTTTTACCCAAGACCAATCAGCACAGGTGCGAACAACGCTTAACGACCTGTACAACAGTGTGCTTCTTGCCACATTTTTGGTGACCATAGTTATCCTGCTGGCTTTAGGGGTGCGCTCAGCTATTTTGGTCGGTTTGGCGATTCCTGCGTCGTTCCTATCCGGCATCTTAATTATCCATGCCATGGGTTACACGCTAAATATTGTTGCCTTGTTTGCATTGATCCTCACCGTCGGCATTCTGGTAGACGGCGCCATCGTTGTCACTGAATATGCCGACCGTCGCTTACTGGAAGGCGCTAACCGGCGTACGGCCTATCGTGAAGCAGCGACTCGAATGGCGTGGCCAATCATCGCATCGACTGCCACAACACTTGCCGTATTTATACCTCTGCTCTTTATTCCAGGCATTGCCGGTGACTTTATGAAGTACTTGCCAATCACCGTATTGGCAACACTGGGCTCATCGCTTGTGGTATCGCTGATTGTGGTACCTGCCTTTGGCATGCTATTAGGCAAAGCACTACCGGCAACGCCAAAGGTGCAAAAGAACATTGAGTTAGCCGAAGAAGGCGACCCAACTAAGATGACTGGTTTTTTAGGTGGTTATGTACGCATGATCGCCTTCTTTACCCGAGACCGAGTTTGGGGGCCTGCTGGCGTACTGGGCGGTGTTTTCGGTGTAATCTTGGTGCTCATTGGCCTGTTTATGTGGTCGGATAATGGCACCGAGTTTTTCCCAGCAATTGATTCTGAGTTTGGCAACATTCAAGTAAAAGCTCGCGGCAACCTGTCGCTAGCTGAGCGCGATGAAATAGTCCGCGAAGTGGAGCGTATTGTTCTGCAAGAGCCAGTGGTGAAGTCAGCCTACACCACGGTCGTTGCGGCTGCTGGCAGTGGTGCTGCCGAGGATACCATAGGCACCATTCAGATGGAGTTTGTTGACTGGCAGCTACGTCAGTTTGGCGAAACCGAACTGCAAGCTCTAGTGGATAAAGCCAGTGAAATCGCTGGTGTTCGAGTAGAAAAATCGGTGCCGGCGATGGGTCCAACTACGGGTATCGACATGCAAATTGAAGTTGTGTCCGATAACTATGAGGACTTGCAAAAAGGCGTTGCCACCATCACTCGCTGGCTTGAAGATGACGGGCGCCTAACCGACGTTGGCAATGATTTACCTATGCCTGGTGTGGAATGGGAAGTATTGGTCGATCGCGAAGCCGCAACACGCTTTAATGCCGATATCGCATCGGTTGGTACGTCAATCCAAATGGTGACCACTGGTGTTAATGTTGGCTCATTTAGGCCAGCGACTGGCTCAGACGAGCTCGATATTCGCCTACGCTACCCGTACAACGGCCGTGAGTTGGATCAAATCGACCAAATTACCCTTGCGACGGTGTCGGGTCAGGTGCCAATTTCGAACTTTATTGAGCGCTACCCACAAATGAAGCAGCCAACCATTTCTCGCACCGATGGCAAGCTGGCAATGAATGTACAAGCCAACTTGGTGGGTGATGCACGCTTGGATTTGGTGATGAACGAGCTAACCGAGCGGTTTGTAGAAGCTAATCGCTCAGGTGAGCTGCCAAGCAATGTCAGCGCTAGTTTTGTTGGCGACTTTGAAGAGCAACAAGAAGTGGGTGCGTTTATGGGCGTTGCGTTTGGTATTGCCATCTTCTCAATGCTGGCCATCCTTGTCACCCAGTTCTCGAGCTTCTATCAAGCTGGCTTGATTCTAACCTCAGTTGTGTTTTCAACAGCTGGTGTATTGCTGGGTCTACTGGTGACCAATCAGCCGTTTGGCATCATGATGTGTGGCATTGGTATTGTGGCACTGGCAGGTATTGTGGTGAACAACAACATTGTATTGATCGATACATTCAACGTTCTGTATCGCCAAGGCATTGATGCTCGTACCGCCATTCTGCGCACGGTTGCCCAGCGTTTTCGCCCAGTCATGCTGACAACGGTGACCACCGTGCTTGGATTACTGCCGATGATGATTGCGTTGAACATCGACTTTATTAATAACTCGATCACTTTCAACTCGCCCTCATCACAATGGTGGACACAGCTGTCGACAGCGATTGGCGGCGGTTTAACCTTCGCCACCATATTAACGCTTGTACTAACACCATGTTTATTGATGTGGCGCCTTCCGAAGCGCTAAGTGCCAAAAATGCCCGCCTAGCGGGCATTTTTTTTGCCACCTGCTAGGCTCTAATTAGTCATCTGATGGAGCCCAGCATGATTAGCGATCAAGCCAAACTGCAAGCGTTTCTCGCCGTTCGTATTCAAGCGATGGCCGCCGCCATCGACCCAAGCGAGCGCAAGCATGATGTCGACAATCAATGGCAACTGCAGCACGCTGATATTGTTCGCCAACAACTTCAGCATCTATCTTGGCTAGCCAATTATCTGGCTTCGCACCCTGCGCCTAATATTATCGACTTCGCTGAACAGCTAACCTGTGACCAAGAACGGGAAGCATTGCATGCACTCACCCCCATAAAAGACGACCACTCGCTGCAAAGCTGGCAAGAGCAGTTTCGAGTTTGGTTACCACCACAAGGCAGTGAACCCGAGCTGTTTTGATCAGTATTCGCCAATTAAACAGCAAGAACTGCATGTCAAGACTACAATTTCATCGGTAAATCGTTAGAATTCGCGCCCTTTGTGAGCACCTGCTGTAGAGGCTAACGTATTAATGAGTCAGGTAATGTCTGAATTTTCTATAGGTCAACGCTGGGTGAGCCAATCTGAGCCCGAATTAGGCTTGGGCATTGTGCTCAAAATTGATGAGCGCCGAATCACGATCGCCTTCGATGCAGCTGAAACCGAACGCCTGTTTACCGCCGATGAAGCGCCACTCTCGCGCGTTGCATTTCACGCTGGGGACAGCATTACCGACAAGGAAGGCCAAACCCATACCGTTGAAGAGGTCTTTGAGCACAATAATCTACTTTTTTATCGCACGACCGACGACGCTATGGTGTGCGAGACTGAGCTCTCGCCAGACTTTCGCCAGGATAACGCCAAAACACGTTTGCTTTCGGGTCAACTAGATAAGGGCAAATGGTTCAGCCTGCGCCAACAAGCGTGGCAGCATTTTGGCCAATGGAGTCAATCACCCGTGCAAGGTTTCACTGGTGTGCGTGCTGAACCACTGGCGCACCAGCTTTACATTGCCAAAGAAGTCGCCGACCGACAAGCGCCACGCGTGATGCTGGCCGACGAGGTAGGCTTGGGCAAGACCATCGAAGCGGGCTATATACTGTCGCGCCGCTGGCTTAAGTTTGGCCCATCTACAACACTGATTTTGGTGCCGCACGCCCTACGCTTTCAATGGTTTGTAGAATTAAAACGCCGTTTTAACCTGAACGCGTCGTTGCCTGAAACAGCTGAAGATATCGACAGCAACCATCAGCTAATCATTGCTCCGACTAACTGGCTCAATGATGCCGAAGCCTCGGCTAGCTTGCTCATGCTGATGCCTGAGCTGGTGATCATTGATGAAGCCCAACATATGACGCCAGAGCAAGCAGCCTTTTCACGAGTAGAACGCTTAGCGCGTATGGCACCTGGCTTTATCTTGATTTCTGCCACCCCCGAGCAGCTTGGTGAAACAGCACACCTAGCACGCCTGCGCTTGCTTGAGCCGGGACAGTTTGATAATGCTGAGAAACTAGCAGAACTGGAAGCTGATCAGCAGCATATGGCTGAACTTGCCGTTGCGTTATCAGAAGAAAATGAAACCCCTGCGCAGCTGGCCGATATTGTTAAACTTACTGGCCTTTCCGAGTCGGCCATTAAATCTGATCATCAACTGGCCTTGGATCGATTAGTCGACCGCCACGGTACTGGCCGAGTACTGTTCCGCAACCTGCGCCGTAATATCCCTGGCTTCCCAAAGCGCGAGTTGGTGCAGCACGATACAGACAGCGTGGTGGATTGGGTCTGTACGTTTGTTGCCGAGCATAAATCAGAAAAATCACTGGTGATTGCTCGCTCAAAAGCGCTATTAGACGAGATTGCCGATGCGCTTTGGAGCAAACAAGGCTTACATGCAGCCCTGATGCATGATGGCCAACGCCTTGATGAACTGGACCGCGTGGCAGCTTATTTTGCTGACCCGGAAGAAAATGTCCCCGTGCTGCTCACCACAGAAATTGGCGCTGAGGGGCGCAATTTTCAGTTCTGTCAGCACCTAGTAATGGCCGACCTGCCAACACAGCCAGACCGCTTAGAGCAACGCATCGGTCGCTTAGACCGCATTGGTCAGCTACACGATATTCAAATACATGTGCCAACAGTCGATGACACCGCCCGCGCTCGCTTGCGTTGGTTTGATGAAGCGCTTGGCATTTTTACTCGCCCAAATCCTGTCGCGTCGCGCGTGCAAAAAGAGTTTATGGATCGGGTGGAGAAATATGTCAGCAAACATGTTGATGAAGCAGTGATCAGCGATGCTCGCCAACGTAGTGACGAGCTCATTGCAGCGATGGAAAATGGTCGTGACGTTCTACTAGAACGAGCAAGCTGCCGCCAGCCATATGCGGCACAACTAGCCGAGGCTGTAAGCGCCCAAACCGGTGATGACAACATCGCTGACTTTGTTGAGGCCGTGCTCAACGCACTCAATGTGTTCTACGAGCAACTTGACGATGACACCATGTTGATTCAGCCCGTCGACAACATGCTGGTGCCATCCCTGCCTGGCTTGCCTAGTGAGGGTAAAACCTTTACCACCAAACGCAGTGTTGCCCTAGCTCGCGACGACATAGACTTATTAACTTGGGATCACCCGCTAGTACAAGGGTTGCTGGAGATTCTAACAACAGGTGAGCTAGGCACCGCTGCGGTGATGCGCTTCACCACCGAAGCATTGCCGGCGGGCACCATCCTGTTAGAAGCTTTGATTACGCTACGTGTACCGGGTCCTCGTCGCTTTCAGCCAGACCAGTACCATGCGCCACAAACATTGCGCATTTTAACCGAAGCCACCGGCACTAAGAATTTATCCGCGGCGTTACCAGGTGAAAAGCTGGACCCACTGCTGACCAACATTCCAAAAAAGGTGGCACGGCAAGTCTTGCAAATGAAGCGAGATGAATTAGCAACCATGCTCGCCGCCTTGCCAACACTCGCCACAGCAGACCTTGATGGGTTTAGCCAAACCGCTCAGCAGGCCGTTGAGCGCCAGCTGAACGAGCGCTTATCACAACTGCAGTGGATTGCTAGTAACAACCCACTATTCGATCAGCAAGAAGTTGAAGCTTTAGAAACGCAACGAGACGCGCTACTATCAGCACTAGAGGGAGGCGCTCAGCTACACATCGACGCCCTGCGTTTGATCGTATGTACCCCAGAAGATCACTAAAGGGTAATCTGTGGGGCTTGAGTTTTAGTGACTTACCCCACATTATTAACCTAACACTAGGAGGATGGTTATGGTTGAAAGTAATCAAGAAACAATTCAGCGCAGTGAATCCTTGCTCGCCACACACAAGGTGCTTCGCAATACTTATGCACTTTTGAGCATGACACTCGTTTTTTCAGGTTTCATGGCTTGGCTTGGCATGAGCTTTGTAACACCTATGATGTCATTGGTGTTCTCCATTGCAGCCATCGGCTTGTTGTGGTTCGTGATCCCACGCACTGCTAACTCAAGCACAGGCTTGGCTATGGTGTTCCTTTTCACCGGTTTGCTCGGTGCAGGCTTAGGGCCAATGCTTAGCATGGTAGTCGGCTTGCCAGGTGGCGCGAGCATGGTGATGCAAGCCTTGGTTGGCACTGGCGTGATTTTCGCTACCATGTCAGGCATTGTGTTAACCACTAAGAAAGATTTCTCTTTCCTAGGTGGCTTTATCATGATTGGCATGCTGGTGATTGTGGGTGCGCTGATCGCTTCGATCTTTATGCCATATGGCATCATTGATATCGCGATCTCTGCCGGTATTGTATTGATCATGTCGTTGTTCATTTTGTTCGATACTAGTCGCATTGTACGCGGTGGCGAAACCAACTACATTATGGCAACCGTTGGCTTGTATGTGAGCTTATATAACTTGTTCACTAGCCTGTTGCACCTAATCATGGCCTTCTCTGGCGATGACTAAAACAAGCGCTTTTACTCTAGTTGTAAAAGCACTGCCAAACCAACGCCAAGCCGCCAAAACGGCTTGGCGTTTTGCGTCTGCACTGCTCAACAACGGGCAAACCATTAGCAGCGTCTTCTTTTATGGCGAGGGGGTATTAACTGCCCTACCTTATGCAGACCCAGCTGAAAACGAGTGGCACGCTCAAGTTGCTTGGCAGACACTTGCAGAGCAAGCTGGGTTTGCTTTACAAGTTTGTGCAACAGCGGCCCAGCGCCATGGTTTAGTAAAAGATGAGCAACCACAACTAGCACCAGGCTTTGAGATGGCAAGCCTAGTCGATTTAACTCAAGCCGAACTTGCGGGCAATAAGGTGGTGTATTTTGGCTAACCCGGTCGTGTTGATCGAAACTCTTGAGGCGCGTGATGCACTCGATACCGCGCTTAGTATGATTACCTTTGATGTGCCCGTACAGGTTGTACTTGTCGGGCAAGGGGTGCTGAACGCTTTTGGCAACCATCTAGCTAGTAAATCTTTAGCCATGCTAGAAATGTTTGATGCGCCCACTGTGCTAGTCGCGCAACAAGACAGCGCCGCATTCAATCTAAGCGACGCCGAAATAGCACTGAACCCTGTCAGCGATATCGAGCTGCAGACACTTTTACAACAAGCCAGCAGTGTGTCCGTATGGTAGTACATCTATTGGGCAACCCTCAGCGCCTAGCGACACTTTTGCGGGTAAAGTCAGAGTTAGACATCATCATTTGCCTAGACGCTGGCATATCATGTGATATTGATGCGTATTATGAGCAAGAAGCGTGCGCACAATACGGCCTAAACCGAGCACAGCAGTTGAGCATGGACGACATTGCGCTACAATGCGCCAACGCTGAAAAAGTGATTAGTTGGTATTAGTATGTACGCCTGCACCGAAGAAGGTTATCTGCAAGACTTTAACGCTTGGCAACCAGAGTTTGCTGAACAAGTGGCCAGTGAGCTGAACATTTCGCTCACCGAAGCACACTGGCAAGTAATCAATGCGCTGCGCAGCTTTTACCAACAGTTTGAGCGCAGCCCGAACATGCGCTTAATGGTGAAAGCACTGAAACAGCAAGCGCCTGAGTATGCCAGTAGCATGAAGCTGATGATGTTATTTGGCGAAAGCCCAGCAAAACCTGCTTGCCGCCTCGCTGGCCTGCCTAAACCAAAGAACTGCCTGTAGCCGTCTACTTGCTAGCAAGCTGTTTGCTTGCCGTTTGTTTTAAATGCCATTCCACCGCAATAAAAGCAAACGGGATCAGGGATGCGATAAACAGCATCAGTGTGTATAACAATGTCCACTTACGCCACAGTGCGCAGGCGAACAACGCCGCAATATAGATCACAAATAACACACCGTGTCCCATCCCCAGCACAGAGACATAATCTCGACTTAGCCACCCAAGCGTCACGCTCAAAATTAGCAAATACGAGATACCTTCAATAACACTAACAAGGCGAAAAAAATTAAGCATAGGGCACACTAGTCTAAAATCCGACGCGTACTTTACCATATCGGTGAACAGATTTTTAATGGTGGAACCTTATGTTAAGCGACCTATCAGCCACAACCTGCCCTCATTGCAATGCACCCATCGAGATTGTTTACGTGCCAGCCGATGGTGACCAAGAATACATAGAGGACTGCGAAGTATGCTGCAAGCCTATGCTAGTACAAGTGATCGGTAATGAGGTGATTGTTGAGCGAGAAACTTAACGACTGCGCATCACCACCCAGCTGCTATTGGTATTAATCACCTGCCAGCCAAGTTTGGCATATAAGCCACCATCAAGGTGCTCGGTGCGCGCGTAGAGGCGCTGATTTCGTTGCGCATGCTTAACCAACTGTGATGCGATACCCTGTTGGCGATAAGCTGGCAGTACCAGCAAGTTAGCCAACCAATACCGAGTACCCCACCATTCACGCCTGATCTGCACGCTGGCCACCAGGTTGCCATTGTGCAACGCTAGCAGCACCTTGTGGCGCTGCAGCTGGCGATCAAACAACCTATGCTCTGACTCTAAGCTCCCCCACTGGCGCACATAACTTTGCCGGACTTGGTGATAAAAATCAGGGTGCTCAGATAGACATGTCAGAGATACACGCATAGAGACGCAGTTCCGATGTGAATGTAGGTCTTTAAGTATCGCGAAGCGATCTTGAAGACATGATTATAGCAATAAGTGAAAAATCGGTGGAGTTAGCGGGATGTAACCGGCAACCCGTTCTGGGCCGACACTCGGCGCTGACCGCGTTAGGTCATCCATATATTGGAAACCGTTCAAAGATTTGGTGGAGCTAAGCGGGATGTAACCGGCAACCGCGTTGCGCTGACCGCGTTAGGTCATCCATATATTGGAAACCGTTCAAAGATTTGGTGGAGCTAAGCGGGATCGAACCGCTGACCTCCTGCATGCCATGCAGGCGCTCTCCCAGCTGAGCTATAGCCCCAATTACTTGACGTTGCAATGACGATTACAACTTGGGATGAATTGTCTGCAAAAACCTCTTCGAGGTTATTTACAGACCTACGATCTGAGATTGATCTTTAATTCCAATTGGTGGAGCTAAGCGGGATCGAACCGCTGACCTCCTGCATGCCATGCAGGCGCTCTCCCAGCTGAGCTATAGCCCCACATCTTGGAACGGTTGGAGATTTTACCGAGTTATCCCCTTCGGTCAACCCCCAAATATCTGATTTTATTAACTTTTTTTCGACGCCAGAATATTTACCTGATGCCAAAACGGGTGCGACGGCGCTGGCAATGGTGTACCTGCCATACTGGCAATTTCAAGCCAGATCGCCAGTTCACCAAACTCAGGCACTCGCTCAAGCGTGCGCACTTGGTCTTTTACAGCCACCCAGATGCGCTCATCGTTGCGATTAAGCTGCCACGCCAAGCCAGGGGCATGGCGGTGCTTAGGGTCAGCAAAGACAGACTTAATCAGCGCTGGGGCAAAGCCAATATCCTCACATTGAATACCAGTTGAGCCACGCTGTTGAAACCAGTCTAACGTGCGAAAGTAAATGGCTTTATTGTGCCAATATAGCTCCCAATGCACGGTTTCACCCTGAGGCCCTGGCACACAAACCGATGCCAGGATCTCCTCTGGATCAATTTGACTGACCATTGCCCGCATACGCGGGCGCCGGTCATTTTGAGTCCATCTAACTGCTTGCATTGTCCATCCCAAAAATCAGGTTAGTCCATGAAGGTGCCGATTTCGGCAAACTCTTTCTCAAGCCTTTTCAGTTGTTTCTTCGAAGGCGTGCCAACAACTTCAAGCGCGTGACGAAGCCGTGCACGGGTCATATCAGGGCCTAGGTAGTCCATGGCTTCCAATACAGAAACCGAGCGTGGCTCACCAGTAATGGCAACAAAGAAGGGGAACAGTGCGTCTTTTAACTTCAGACCAAGGTGCTCGCCCACTGCTTTCACGTCTGCCATGATCGCTGGTTTGTTCCAGTGGCGCTGAGTTTCAAGCTTCCATAGACCGAACTGCAAAAGCTTCTGCAGTGTTTCTTCGTCAATCTTGTTGTGAGCGAAATCTTCTGCTTTGATATTTGGCATACCAGCAAAGAAGAACGCCGCTAGCGGTGCGACATCAGAAAGACGCTCAACACGCTCTTGCACCAATGGCATGAACTTATTGATGTATTCTTCGTTGAACGCCCAGTCTTTCAGCGCTTGCACAAACTGATCTGTGCTCATGTCTTCGCGAATATAACGACCATTTAGCCAGTTTAGCTTTTCAACGTCGAATACCGGACCACCTAGTGATACACGGTTAATATCAAAGTTGTCAGTCATTTCAGTCAGCGAGAACTTCTCATCACCATTTGGCATGGTCCAGCCCATCATGCCAAGGTAGTTCAATAGCGCCTCTGGCAAGATACCCATTTTTTCATAGAAGGTGATCGACGTTGGGTTCTTACGCTTCGATAACTTCGACTTGTCGGCATTACGTAGTAGCGGCAAGTGGAAAAACGTTGGTGCTTCCCAGCCAAAGTGCTGGTACAGCAAAATGTGCTTAGGCGTTGACGAGATCCACTCTTCACCACGAATCACGTGCGTGATACCCATTAAGTGATCATCAACGACGTTGGCTAGGTGGTAGGCTGGCATACCGTCAGATTTCAGCAGTACTTGGTAGTCAACTTGTTTCCATTCGATGGCGATTGGGTCGCGCAGCATATCTGGCACTTCACATACGCCTTCACGTGGTACGTCCAGACGAATCACTGACTCTTCACCCGCTGCCAAACGCTCAGCCACTTCTTCTTTAGATAGGCCCTTACAACGACCATCGTAACCCGGTGGCTGGCTGTTTAGGCGCTGTTCACGGCGCATGGCATCCAAACGCTCGGTTGTGCAGAAACAGTGGAACGCCTTGCCTTCATCTACTAGCTGATCGGCGTATTTTTTGTAAATATCACCACGTTCACTTTGGCGGTAAGGACCATGCTCACCACCACAATCTGGCCCTTCATCCCATGTCAGACCTAACCACTTCAGCGAGTCAAGAATTGCTTTTTCACTTTCTGGCGTTGAACGCGCGCGGTCGGTGTCTTCGATACGCAAAATGAATTCGCCACCCTGGCTCTTGGCGAATACGCGGTTAAAAAGTGCGATATAAGCTGTGCCAACATGAGGATCGCCGGTTGGAGACGGGGCAACACGAGTTCTAATTTTGCTCATAATAATGGTATTGTCCTAAGTTAATGATGGCCGACATTATAGAGAGTTAAGTCGCGCCGATGAAGGATTAATTATTGCGGATAACTATTTATGACCACTGCGATTGTAATAGACAGTGCCTGTGATTTGCCACATGAGCAACTTGAACAGCCTCACATTGAGCTGGCGAGTGCCACAATCCGCATCAACGGGTTGCGTTTTCCCGATAAACGCCAACCTGAACGCATGCAAAAAATCTACCGCGATGGCCGCTTAGAACTCCCTGCCTTGGCTAGCACTGAGCCACCGTCAGTCGAGCAGTTCAGAAAAATTTTCCAGCAACTCGCCGAGCAAGAGACCGAAGAAATTTACGTTGTTAGCATTATGCGCAATCGCTCACCGACGCTGAGCAATGCAGAAGAAGCTGCCTCTCAGCTAAACAATGAGCTGCGCACACCGAGTAACAAGCTAGTCCATATCTACCCTTGTGATTCGGGTTCAATGTTTGCTGGCCATGGGCTAGTGGTAATGCATTTACAGAAAATGCTTGAACTAGAAGATAAAGATCATAGCCTATCGATGAATCAACGTGGCAGAGCCTACATTGATCAAACGGCTATCAATGCGCGCATGGACTTCTTTAGGCGGCGCACCGAGAACTATTTGGTGTTGCGAGAGCCCATTTATATGCGCAAGCGCGCACGGTTGAAAAACGACCACTCAGTTACGTGGCATTATGAATGGCTGTCCCGCTTGCGCCAGCGCTACCCAATCATCATCAATCACAACGGCGACACCCAAGCCATTAATAGTCAAAAAGGCTATCGCAATGCCATTAATGAAGTGATCGATATTTGCCAAGAAGCCATTCGCAATGACGAGATCTATAACAGCATGATTGCCATTTCGGTAGCCGACGACGTGGCATGGCTGCGCCAATTAGAAGCCTATGTACGCTTCAAAGAAGCCTGTCAGGCTTATGGCATTCGCCTGTTGGAGTCAGTGATGAGTTTATCTGGTGGAGTATATCTCGGGCCTGGCGCAGTTTCGATGGCGTTTACCAGGAAGTCAGCCAATCGCAGACTAACGGAATAACAGTTGGGATTGCCACTTAGGCAACCCCTACAAACACTTATAGAATAATACGTTTGATTTCGTCGTCTTTGCGCGCAACATAGTGAATGGATTCGATTTTACGAACCGTACGCGACTTACCACGAACCAGCAGGGTTTCGGTGATGGCTACATCACCATCGCGGCGCACGCCCTCAAGCAAATCACCCTTGGTAATACCCGTTGCCGAGAACACCAAGTTATCTGATTTCACCAGCTCTTCTAGCTTATAGACCCGATCCACCTCTACACCCATATCTTTACAGCGCGCCAGCTCAGTTGTCGCCGCCGCATCGTTTTCTGGGCTGTTGCCTTTGGCTTTATTGCGCAACAACAAGCGACCTTGCATGTCACCGCCTAGAGCACGCGTAACTGCAGCAGAAATAACGCCTTCAGGCGCGCCACCTACACAGTACATCACATCTACTTCAGAGATCGGCATCGAGCACAAAATTGACGCTGCCACATCACCATCAGGCAGCGCAAACACGCGACAGCCTAGCGCTTGAATTTGCTTGATCGGCTCATCATGACGAGGCTTGGCAAGTGTCACCACTGTCAGCTGGTCTATTGGCTTGTTTAGCACCTTGGCCACGTTACGAAGGTTGGTTTCTAATGGCAGGTTGAGATCAATATGACCTTTTGCTTTTGGGCCCACCACAAGCTTTTCCATGTACATATCTGGCGCTTTCAAAAAGCAACCCCGCTCGCCAGCGGCTAGCACTGCTACCGCGTTAGCCTGGCCCATGGCTGTCATGCGGGTCCCCTCAATTGGGTCTACCGCAATATCAACTTCTTCTTCGCCATGGCCTAGCTTTTCACCGATGTAGAGCATGGGCGCATCATCAATCTCACCTTCCCCAATCACAATTTCACCATCGATATCGGACTGGTTCAGCATATACCGCATGGCTTCAACCGCAGCACCATCAGCGATGTTCTTATCGCCTCGACCCAACCATTTATAGCCAGCTAGCGCAGCAGCTTCAGTCACACGAGAAAATTGCAAAGCGAGATCGCGACGCATTGAGTATTCCTATCAGTTTATGAGTTAACGCGGCAAGTATACCCATTTGGGCGGCATTTTGCCGCCTTGAAGGGCGCATTCAGCTACTTTGCCTGTCTTGATTAACGAACACGTCATCCGCTGGCGGCTGAAACAACCATTCTGGTGACCATACAAGCTGCATTTGACCATTCTCAATACGCGCGATTAGTGGCCATACTTTGTTCGGCGGCATGCCCATTGCTTCAAAAGCCTCGCGCCAACCGGGATTTGCCAAAGCACTTCGATCTAGGCGCCAATGCACATCTGGCACACATGCGCGTAGGTACAAGTCGAGCCTTGGCTGCCCAGACTCAATCATCACCCAGCCTTGATCATAGTCTTTGAGCGCGAATGGCACTTTTTTGCGCAGAACAAAATTACGCCTAGCCACTTTAGTCAGCCACCAACGCGGCAAAATAAGCCCCATAAATACGGTGAGCACGGCCGGCGCATAACCCGAGTCGACCATGATGAACGCCAAAACGCTCAGAACACCGCCTAACACACTAGGAACCACTTGTTCAAGGTCGCGCGCCAGCCAGCCAAGACGCCAACACAATCGATATATCAGCCAAACACTGCCTGCCAGGGCAGGATAGATATAATTAAAGTCTATTACTAATAAGCAATAGACCAATAAAATGGCCATGACCGACCAAACCAATTTGTTAGCAAAATGCCACCAAGGGCCCATATTTACTCCATTTGCGTCAATTTTTTATCAATAATCGAGACTGTAAGCCAAAGTTGGCAAGAAATATTCAAAATTATGCGTATAATCTCGTGCCCATAGCGATGCCGTTAACCATAACGAGTAGGCGTTCACGGCATTTGTGCCTAAAGTTGTTACGAGTAGTGAGTAAAATATGACTGCTATCCCACGTTTACATCAGCTGTCTAATATCCAACAGCACTATGTGAAGTTTTTCCAAGCAGTGCAAAAATCTGGCTTTAAGGGAGATGTGTCGCCCGAATATAGTCAGCGAACCGTTCTCGCCACCGACAACTCGATTTATCAAATGTTACCACAAGGTGTGCTCTACCCTGCCAACGAGCAGGATTTGCAGATTATTGCGGGTATTTTGGCACAGCCTGAGTTTTATGATGTGAAGATTGGTCCACGTGGGGGCGGCACCGGCACGAATGGTCAGTCGCTCACTGATGGCGTTGTTGTTGATGTGTCGCGCCACATGAACCAGATTCTGGAGATCAATGCCGAGGAAGGCTGGGTGCGTGTGCAATCTGGGGTAGTCAAAGATCAGCTAAATGCTGCCCTAAAACCGCACGGCCTATTTTTTGCTCCAGAATTGTCAACTTCGAACCGCGCTACCATTGGCGGTATGATCTCGACCGACGCCTCAGGCCAAGGCTCGGTGCTGTACGGTAAAACTCGCGATCACGTGTTAGCAACGCGCACCATTATTCATGGCGGCGAAGTGCTGCAAACGGCACCAATCACCGACGACATCATTGATGGCATGGACAACGGCGATAGCCGCATTGGTGATATTTACCGCACTGCTCGTGCTGCCTTTGATCACAACAAGGCCGACATTGATGAAAAATTCCCGCCGTTAAACCGCTGTTTAACTGGCTACGACTTGGCGCACATCCGCAACGACGACGGCCTAGTTGATTTAAACAACCTGATTTGTGGTTCAGAAGGCACGCTTGGTTTAATTAGTGAAGCCAAGCTCAATGTATTGCCGATTCCTAAAGTCGCCTCTCTAATCTGTGTTTGTTACGAAAGCTTTGAAGCCTCGATGCGCGACGCGCAGGCTCTCATGGCGCACCAGCCAAGCTCGATCGAAACGGTCGACAGCTTTGTACTGCAGCTCGCCAAAGACGACCTAATTTGGCACACGGTGGAAGACTTCTTCCCAGCGGCCGAAGG
This sequence comes from Salinibius halmophilus, assembly GCF_003577475.1. Classification (GTDB taxonomy): domain Bacteria; phylum Pseudomonadota; class Gammaproteobacteria; order Pseudomonadales; family Natronospirillaceae; genus Salinibius; species Salinibius halmophilus. The sequence goes on along the minus strand of NZ_QPEP01000010.1, from coordinate 118,271 downwards.
CAAAGACATTGCTGGTGTGAACTTTGTTGAATACACCGCTGATGATGAAGCCACTCTCGAAGCCAATATGAAGTCGGTGCTTGATCACCTAGACAGCGTTAAAGGCCAAGCGAATCAAGCCTTTGCTTATGGTATTGCTAAAGGCGATGCCAATGTGAAAAAAGTATGGGCAATGCGTAAAAAGGCAGTAGGTCTTTTAGGTAATGCCAAAGGTGAAGCACGACCTATTCCGTTCGTTGAAGACACGGCTGTGCCACCAGAAAACCTAGCCGATTTCATTATGGATTTTCGCGCTGTGCTCGATCGTTATAACCTGCGTTATGGCATGTTTGGCCACGTCGATGCAGGTGTACTTCACGTGCGCCCTGCCATTGACATGAAAGATGCTGAACAAGCCAAACTGATTCGCAGCGTGACCGATGAAGTTGTTGAGCTAGTGAAAAAGTACAACGGTCTACTTTGGGGTGAGCACGGTAAAGGTGTGCGCTCGGAATACGCGCCGAAATTCTTTGGCAGCCTGTACCCGATTCTACAAGAGATCAAAGCCAGCTTTGACCCACACAACCAGTTTAACCCTGGCAAAATCGCTACGCCAAAAGAAGACATTCCACTTTATAAAATTGATGAAGTGACCACACGTGGCGAATTAGATGCAACGATCAAACAAGAAAGCTGGCAGCAGTTCGACACTGGCATGTACTGTAATGGTAACGGCGCTTGTTATAACTGGGACCCAGCCGATGCCATGTGCCCAAGTTATAAGGTCACGCGCGATCGTCGTCATTCACCAAAAGGCCGCTCAAGCCTAATTCGTGAATGGCTGCGCTTATTAAGCGAGCGTGACATCGACAGCCAACAAGTAACCGATAAAATTCGCTCACGTGGTGTGATTGCCACAGCTGCGCGCTACCCAGGCAAACTAATTCGAACTGCTGGCAATGATTACGACTACAGCAACGAAGTGTACGAGAGCATGGGTGCTTGTTTGGCTTGTAAGAGCTGTACTGGCGCCTGCCCTATTAAAGTTGACGTGCCTGAGTTCCGTGCTCGCTTCCTGGAGCTGTATCACGACCGTTATGCGCGACCACTAAAAGATTACTTGATCGGCACACTTGAGTTTTTGATGCCAGTATTCCGCCCAGTGCCGTGGTTATACAATCTGCCAATGAGCCTACCACCAGTAAAATGGGCGCTGGCTAAGTTTGCTGGCATGGTCGACAGCCCAATGCTGGATAAAATCAACTTTGCCAAAGAAGCCAAGGCACGCGGCTTTCAGTTTGCCGACCCTAAAGCGTTGGCAAAACTAAGCAGAGAAGAGCGCCAGCGCACCCCTATTTTGGTGCAAGATGCGTTCTACAGCTACTTCGACCCGGCGGTTGTATTAGACATTTTAGAGTCGATGCGGGTGATGGGCTTTGAGCCACAAATCATGCCATTCTCGGCCAACGGCAAGCCATTGCACGTGCACGGCTTTTTGACCACCTTCAAAAAGGTAGCGCTGCGCACCTCAAACAAACTGCGCCAGTTTACCGAACTGAATTTACCCTTGGTGGGCGTAGACCCATCGATGACCCTGAGCTATCGTGCTGAATACAAAAAGTATGTTGGCGACGACAGCCCGGAAGTCATGTTAGTGCAAGAATTCCTTGCTAAACATGCAGAAGAAATTCGCCAACGCAATATCAACCTAGGCGGTGAAACTTATCACCTACTCGGCCACTGTACCGAAAAGACCAATGCCGCCAATTCCCAAAAGGATTGGGCGACGGTTTTTGCATCAGTTGGCTTGGTGCTACAACACGAAAGTGTTGGCTGCTGCGGCATGGCAGGCACATATGGGCATGAAACGCGAAACAAGGAAGCGTCTATCAAGCTCTGGAATATGTCTTGGCAGGACCCTGTGCAAAACAAGCAAAACCTTGTTGCACCGGGCTACAGTTGCCGCAGTCAAGCAAAACGCGTGGAAGGCGTGGCCATTCCACATCCATTACAAGTTATTGTTAAACGTAGTAAGGAAGTAAAGTCACAATGAGCACTTGGACTCCGCAAACCTGGCGAGAAAAGCCAATCTTACAGCAACCGACCTACCCAGATGCAGCCAAGGTCGCCGAAGTAGAAGCAGAATTAAAGCGTCAGGCTCCTTTGGTATTTGCTGGTGAAATTCGTAACCTAAAGCAAGAATTGGCTGCAGTGTCTCGCGGCGACGCGTTTTTGCTGCAAGGTGGCGACTGCGCGGAGAGCTTTGCCGAGTTTTCTGCTGACAATATTCGCGACACCTTCAAGGTCATGTTACAAATGGCCATCGTGCTGACTTTTGGCGCGAAAAAACCAGTTGTTAAGATCGGCCGTGTAGCGGGTCAGTTTGCCAAGCCACGCTCTGCTGATACCGAAACCATCGACGGTGTAACACTCCCTGCATATCGTGGTGACATCATCAACGATATTAAGTTCACTGAAGAAGCGCGTATTCCAGACCCTGAGCGTTTGCTGAAGGCCTACCATCAGTCGGCGGCAACCTCTAACCTAATCCGCGCTTTTGCCCGTGGTGGCTTGGCTGACCTTCACAAGGTACACCAATGGAACCTAGACTTCGTAAAACGCAGCCCACTCGCTGAGCGTTACAACGATCTAGCTGAGCGTTTGGAAGAAACCCTAGCGTTCATCAAAGCAGTTGGTATTAATGGCATCACCACGCCACAACTGCAAGAAACGTCGTTCTACACTTCACACGAAGCGCTGCTGCTTAATTATGAAGAAGCCTTCACTCGTGTAGATAGCCTAACGGGTGACTGGTACGACACCTCTGCGCACATGTTATGGATTGGTGACCGTACACGCCAGCCTGACCATGCTCACATTGAGTTTGCCCGTGGTATTCAGAACCCAATCGGTCTAAAAGCCGGCCCAACAACAAGCGTTGATGATTTGCTTCGCAACATCGACAGCCTAAACCCGAACAACGAAGAAGGTAAGCTAAATATCATCGTTCGTATGGGTGCAGGTAACGTAGAGAAGCACTTCACTGACTTACTGCGCGCAGTAAGCAAAGAAGGCAAAAACGTTGCTTGGTCTTGCGACCCAATGCATGGCAATACCATTAAAACAGAGAATGGCTACAAGACTCGTCGCGCCGAAGATGTACTGTCGGAAGTAAAAGAGTTCTTCCAGATCCACAAAGCGGAAGGCACCAACGCTGGTGGTGTTCACTTTGAAATGACGGGCCGCAACGTTACTGAGTGCTTGGGTGGTCAGTACGACCTAACACAGCATGATCTAGCTGAGCGCTACCACACGCACTGTGATCCACGTCTTAACGCTGACCAATCACTAGAGCTTGCGTTCTTGATTGCTGACAGCCTAAAAGATGCAGCAAAATAATGCTTTGCTGAAGATATAAAAAAAGCTGGCTTAGCCAGCTTTTTTTATGATTGATCTTCCTTTGGCGTCTCATGCCCAACAAGCGACTCGCCAATAAAAAAGCCAGCCAAACCACCTGCACCTGCAATGGCCGTAATAAACAACCAACCCGCTACCGTTGCCAGCGACCAACCGCCGTTCACATCAGCAATGGTAATGACATAGGCAAAGCCAATAAGCGCAAGCAATGCTGGAATAATAACTGCGGTGTAGCGCCCTACTTTATCGTCCCGCCAAATAAAGCAGAAACCGCCAACAATCAAAGCTGGAACCAACACCAATAACCAAGCCATAGCGACTCCTTAAGCACTTAGTTGAACACAGGGTTATACGAAGTATCGCCTAGTTTTGGCCATCTTGCAGAGATTAAAATTTTGGTGCGGCGCATAACAACGGTTATGCGCCCAGAATAAAACTACTTGAGTAGTTTTTTTAGACGCGCTTTGTACTCACTACCGAGTTTTTCATGACGCAAACCGTATTCCACATTGGCCATCATGTAGCCCAATTTGCTGCCACAATCATGTGAGCGGCCTTTCATGTAGTAGGCATTAACGGTTTCTTTTTCCATCAGCATAAACATGGCGTCGGTTAGCTGAATCTCGTCTCCTGCACCTGGTGGTGTACGCTCTAGCAAGTCCCAGGTTGCCGCAGATAAAACATAACGACCAACAATCGAAAGGTTACTAGGTGCTTCTTCAACTGGCGGTTTTTCCACCATGTTTTTAATGGGTGCAACACCACCAGGCTTCAACTCAGCGCCGTTGACATCAACCACACCATACTGATCGACCTGCTCTTTCGGCACGCCCTCTACCATTACTTGGCTTTCTTGTGTGGTGTTATAAAGCTTGACCATTTCTGCCAAGTTATCGGCTTTTGGATTCGCTGCGACATCATCAATCAAAACATCTGGTAGCACGACTGCAAACGGGTTGTCGCCAACCAGTGGTCGAGCACATAGAACAGCATGACCAAGGCCTTTAGCAGTACCTTGGCGCACGTGCATAATGGTCACATCTTTCGGACAAATAGACTGAACTTCCTCCAACAATTGGCGCTTAACCCGCTTCTCCAATGTTGCTTCAAGTTCAAACGATGTATCAAAGTGGTTTTCGATGCTGTTTTTCGAGGCGTGCGTCACTAAGACAATTTCTTTAATACCCGCTTCAACACACTCGTTGACGATGTATTGAATCATCGGCTTGTCTACCACAGGCAGCATTTCTTTTGGGATGGCTTTAGTGGCTGGCAACATACGCGTGCCTAAACCAGCAACAGGGATAACAGCTTTTCTGACTTGCATGGGTGTCCTTATTTATTCGACTAGGCTTTCTGCCCTATGGTGTTATCGTAACGTGTTCATAACCGAAAACCCAGACTACGCACAAGCAATTTGCAAACGAGGTCATAATGTTCCAGCAAATCTAGTATAAGTCGTTGATATGAATAGCTTTTTGCGGTGATTTTCAAAAGCACAAAAAAAACCGCGACTAAAGCGCCGCGGTTTTGTCGATATCCCTAGCTGACTGCGTTAGCCATTCTCGCTGGTATCATCATTGTGCAAGTCAATCATGCCCGATTCATCGGCTGGCAAGCTTTTTGACTTATTTGAGTCATTTCGTGCCGCTTCTATGCGTGCCAAATAATCAGCTGTCACATCACCAGTGACATACTCACCGTTAAATACCGAGCAGTCATATTGCTCAATTTTGACGTCTGGCGCAGCTGCTTGCACAGCATCAATCAGATCTGGTAGGTCTTGGTAAATTAACCAGTCCGCACCAATTTCTTCTTGTACTTGTTCAGTTGTGCGCCCGTGTGCAATTAACTCACTGGCCGCTGGCATATCGATACCATAAACGTTTGGGTAACGAACAGCCGGAGCAGCGGAAGCAAAATAAACTTTTTTGGCGCCAGATTCGCGGGCCATCTCAATGATTTGATCACACGTTGTCCCACGCACGATTGAATCGTCTACCAGCAGTACAACCTTGTCTTTAAACTCAAGATTGATTGGGTTGAGTTTCTGCTTCACTGATTTTTTGCGAATGGCTTGGCCTGGCATGATAAAGGTGCGGCCAATGTAGCGGTTTTTAATAAACCCCTCGCGATACTCGACACCAAGCTCGGTGGCGAGTTGCAGCGCCGACGTTCGCGAGGTATCCGGAATTGGCATCACTACATCAATATCGTGCTCTGGACGCTCTCGTTTAATCTTTTTGGCGAGCGAACTGCCCATTTCAAGGCGCGCGTGATACACCGGAATGCCATCGATGATTGAATCTGGGCGTGCAAAATAAACGTGTTCAAAGATACAAGGGCTCAACTTGGCGTTATCAGCACAAATTTCGCTATGCATGGCACCAGAACTGTCAATATAAATACATTCACCTGGTGCGAGATCGCGAACCATCTCAAAACCACAGGCCGTTAATGCCACACTTTCACTGGCCAGCATGTACTCAGTGCGACCATCTTCAGTATGGCGAATACCATAACAAATTGGACGTATGCCATTCGGGTCACGAAAACCTAACATGCCATAGCCTGAGATCATGGCAACCACGGCATAACCACCACGACAGCGATTATGCGTAGCACGAACCGCAGCAAACACATCACTGGCTGTTGGCATTAACTTGCCAATTACTTGTAGTTCATGGGCAAGTACGTTCAACAATACTTCTGAGTCAGACGTGGTATTGATATGACGAAGGTCTTCGCGGAAGATCTCTTCACTTAGCTGCTCTGAGTTCGTTAGATTACCGTTGTGTGCCAAGGCAATGCCATAGGGTGAGTTGACATAGAATGGCTGTGATTCGGCCAAACTAGACGTACCAGCTGTTGGGTAGCGAGCATGCGCGATGCCCATATTGCCCACTAAGCGTTTCATATGGCGAGTACGGAACACATCACGCACTAAACCATTGCTTTTACGTAGATAAAATTTGCCACTTTCGGCCGTCACAATACCGGCAGCATCCTGCCCTCGGTGTTGCAGTACGGTCAATGCATCATACAACTGCTGATTGACCGGCGAATACCCATAAATGCCTGCAATTCCGCACATTTGCTGCTTTCCTCTACTTAATTGCTTAGCTCGATAAGTGTAGCGGAGACCTGCTGAAGGTGATCAGCTGTCCACGCTGCGATAGGTTCGACATATGGCAGCAAAAGGGAATCTGGCCACATTTGCTGCATAGAAAATACCTGCATTAAGCTGTACCCCAACACCACAACCAATAAGCCACGGGCAAAGCCAAATACACTACCCAACAGTCGATCTGAGCCCTTGAGGCCTACTTGTTCGACTGCTGAATGAAATAAAAAAGAGATGAGTGCACCAAGTATCAGCACACAGATAAAAACGGCAACGAAGGCTAATCCGACTTGTACGGTTGGTGATTCAAACCAATCAACAAAATAAATCGAGAGACGAGGCGCCATTAAACGGGCCAGCAGAAAAGCGGCAACCCAGCTAGCCAATGACATGGCCTCTTTGACGAAACCGCGTGCTAGGCTCACTAAGGTAGAGAGCAGCACTACTATGACGATAATCCAATCGATCAGGACCATGATTGACCTAGGTATCTAAAACGGGCGCAGTGTACCAGAGCCTCGTGTAATCACCAACATTAAGGCGTGAACTTAAGCACTAAGCCTGCCACAGAAAATTGCTCGTCTAATTGACGCTTTAACTCACGAGCCGTTGCCTCTTCAGCAACTGGGCCTACCATGACCTGATAAAACACGCGTTCATCGCGGGCGATCAAGTCTCGCACGAAGGCCACTTCCCCTGCAGCGCGCACATTTTCAACTAAACGCTCGGCGTTAGCCGCATCTGAGAAGGTTCCCAGCTGCACCACCCAACCAGCCGAGATGGTCGACACACTCGGTGTTGGTGACTGCACGCTTGGCGTTGGCTCCGCTAATAACTCGAGCGCATCCTCTTGATCGAGATACTCGACCACTTCAGCTGGCTGTGGTAGTTCAACAACTGGCGCGGGTGGGATGTCAACGCGCTGGGACGTTGGCACCACGCCACTACCATCAAATAGCCGCGGGAATACCAATGCACCTGCACTGACGACTAAAATAACACCTAGTACACGTCGAAGAATTAATCTTTTGTTGGATTGCTCAGCCATGATAACGCCGCAGAAACAGTAAAAAACGAGCCACAGACTAACACATTTTTACCTGTGCGTAGTGCGCCTTCTAGTGCCAGCTGCGGCGTTGCATACAAATCCGCAGCAAGACCTGTGCGCTCAGCCAACCCTTGCGCCGATAAGCCTCGTGGCACATCCAATCCAGCTAGGTGCCAGGTATCAGCGACTGGCTGCAAAGCACTGACCACACCGGCTAAATCTTTGTCCACTAAGCCAGCAAAGACCACTGCGAATGAACTGCCTGCTAATTGCTGCGCAAGGTTAGTCGCCGCTTCAGGGTTATGTGCTACATCTAACGTGACCGTTTGACCCTGCCAACTAATCGTTTGCATGCGCCCAATCAAAGCAGCCTTGGCCAAAGCTTTACTCACTAGCGCCGGTTCAAGGTCAACAAGGCGCTGCGCCGCCTGCATCGCGGTGGCGACATTGATGCGAGGTAAATTAAGCTTTGGCACTGTGAATGTTTGCTCGCCGACATACACGCCACTGTCCGTATCGCCAAAGTGCAGATCACGCAGAAGAACCTCAGCGTCTGTCTGCTCGGCTACTCTCAAAACCGACTCCGGCGGCGACGCTAGTCCAATCACAAAGGGCCGTGCAAAGCGGCAAATGCCCGCTTTTTCACGACCGATTGCCTCTAGGGTATCCCCTAAATAGTCTTGGTGGTCTAAACCAACCGATGTTAGTACAGCGACATCCGCATCGAGCAGGTTTACCGCATCCAAACGGCCACCCAGCCCAACCTCCAAAATCCAAACCTCCACTTCTGCTTGCCAGTAACAATAAAAGGCAGCAAGCGTAGTGAACTCGAAATAAGTAAGTGGGATATCACCGCGAGCTCGATCAACGTGCTCGAAGGCAGCTACAAGCGTGGCATCATCGACCGGCTGACCGTCAATCAAAATGCGTTCGTTAAATTGATGAAAATGCGGCGAGCTATAGCGGCCGGTATACAACCCATGCTCGGTTAACAATGCGTCAATATATGCACAAGTTGAGCCCTTACCATTGGTACCAGCAACCGTGACAACGGTTGCATCAACCCTACAGTTCATTGCTTGCCAAACGTGTCGCAAGCGATCCAACCCAAGCTCAATCTCGCTTGGGTGGTACTGCTCTATGCGCTGTAACCAATCCGCTAAGGTCATGAACGAGCGACTTCCGGCAACTGCATAAATTTAGCCAGGTTACGAGCGATGACATTGCGCATCTCATGGCGATGAACCACCATGTCGATCGCGCCATGCTCAAGTAAAAACTCTGCCGTTTGAAAATCATCCGGTAGTGCTTCACGAACAGTTTGCTCAATTACGCGACGACCAGCAAAACCAATAACCGCTTTTGGTTCGGCAATGTTCAAATCACCCAACATAGACAACGACGCAGACACACCACCGTAACAAGGGTCTAGCATCACGGAGATATATGGCAGACCGTTTTGACGCATTTTTTCAATGCCAGCCGATGTTTTTGCCATTTGCATAAGCGAGAACAGGGCTTCTTGCATGCGCGCCCCACCCGAGGTTGAGAAGCATACTAGTGGCAAGTTATTTGCCAAACAATGCTCAACGGCCATCGCAAACTTGTGGCCAACAACCGCGCCCATGGAACCACCCATGTATTTAAAATCAAATGCCGCCACAACAACTGGCACACCTTCCACCTTGCCAGACATTACGGTTAAGGCATCTTTTTCGCCTGTCGATTTTTGCGCCGCGGTAATACGATCTTTATAGCGCTTGCTGTCTTTAAATTTTAGGCGGTCAACCGGTTCAACTTCGGCACCAATTTCTTGGCGGCCGTCTTCGTCTAAAAATACATTAATTCGCGCCCGACCAGATAAACGCATATGGTGGTCGCACTTTGGACATACTTCTTGGTTACGCTCTAGCTCTGGGCGATACAATACAGCCGAGCAGCTAGGACATTTATCCCAAAGCCCTTCAGGCACACTGCTTGATGGCTTGCGCTCAGAGCGCATGATCGACGGTACAATTTTCTCTAACCAGCTACTCATTTCAAATTCCTACCCTAAATCCTTCCATCATTATGCGATATCCATGATCGCATACCTATGCTTAATCACTGCAGACACCTGTGAAGCAATTTCACTAGCGCGCCATGTCTGCTGCCAATACTTGCTTAACAAAAGCTTGCATTTTCTGGGGATCTTTCACTCCCTTGCTTGCTTCAACACCACCACTTACATCAACCGCGTAAGGTCGAGTCGCAGCCATTGCATCAGCCACATTATCTGGAGTCAAGCCACCAGCAAGGATGATACGAGGGCCATCTTTTGGCACCAGCGACCAATCAAACTGCTCACCTGTACCACCAGGCACCCCTTCAACAAAGGCATCTAACAACAAAGCATTCGCCTGATCAAAAGTTTGCAAGGCTTGCGCCACGGCTTGTTTATCTTTGACGCGCACGGCTTTATACCAGCTCTTATCAAATGCTTGGCAAAACGCTTGCGACTCATTGCCATGAAATTGCAGCACATCGACCCCAACTTCATTGATCACTTGTTTAACCAAGCTTTCTGACGGATCGACCAATAAGGCCACTTTGCTAACAAACGGTGGCAATGCGCGAGCAATGGCCGCAGCCTCGGCAATGGTTACACTGCGCGGACTGTTCGGATAAAAAACCAGTCCTATGGCATCAGCGCCCGCGGCCACGGCGGCCAAGGCATTTTCTGGGGTTCGCAGCCCACAAATTTTAATTCTGGTTCGCATGGTCAATCCAACTTAAAAAAACGGGTTCACGATAGGTGCAAGGCAACTCAAACTTTTTATCATAGTCTACCCCAGTAAACGTTAGGCCTTCCGGCGGCGCTGTAATACCAGCTTGTCTGCGATCACGTTTGGCAAACACCTCAGCCAACCAATCAACCGGGTAGTCGCCGGCACCAATTTGCATTAGCGAACCAGCAATATTGCGCACCATATGATATAGAAAGGCGTTCGCTTTCACATCTATGGTAACCATATCGCCATATCGCTCAACACGAATAAAATGCAGATTTTTCACCGGTGAGTGAGCCTGACAATGAGCAGCACGGAATGAACTAAAGTCATGCTCACCTACTAGCAGTTGCGCTGCCGCATGCATTTTTTCAACATCGAGCGGATGGCGATACCATGCCAAACCACGGCGATTGATCGCATGTGGGTAGTCACGGTTAACAATACAATAGCGATAGCGTCGGGCCTGTGCACTAAAACGCGCATGAAAACTGGCAGGCATTTTTTTTGCCCACTGAATACTGCAGCCATCTGGCAGATGGCGGTTAGATCCCAGTATCCAAGAATGTATTGGGCGCTCAACACTGGTATCAAAGTGAACCACTTGCACACTCGCACTCACACCCGTATCGGTTCTGCCGGCACAGGAGAAGCGGACAGCTTCATTAGCAATTTTACCAACGGCTGTTTCCAACACCCCTTGCACAGTAGGAAACGCATTGGTTTGCAGCTGAAAACCATAAAACGCTTGCCCATCGTACTCTACGCCTAGCGCATAGCGGTGGATTTTATCTGGGGCATCTGGACGAAATTCTTCAGTCATATCTCACAACAAAAAAAGCACCGACAAGCGGTGCTTTTTACCAAAGTTTCCGGCGAAATACTAAAGAAAGTCACCGCCGAACAAATAATAAAGCCTAGTTCAGCTCACTTAGTAACGACTGTGCTTGTGACTTCTGCTCGTCATCACCGTCTGCTATCACTTCTTGCAAAATGTCGCGAGCCGACTCAACGTCTTCCATATCAATGTAGGCGCGAGCCAAGTCAAGCTTGGTACCAAACTCATCTGCACTGCTCAAAATACCGAAGTCGTCGTCAGAGTCATCATCGAGTGAATCTGGTGCATCACTCGACACTTGCACAGGATCATTCATCGATGCTTCAAGTTCGCTGCTTAGCTCATCGAAGTCTGCATCTAGGTCGCCAAAATCAAGACCCATATCAAGCTCAGCATCTTTTACCTGCTCTTCTGGCTCTTCAACATTCTCAAACTCTGGTGCTTCCCAGCTCTCCTCAGCTGCAGGTAATTCTGAATCAACCGGTTCAACTGCTGGCACTTCATCAAAATCAAACTCATTGCTTGGTGCTTCCGCTGCAGGGGTTTCAGCTTCTGGCGTTGCATCTGATTCTGGCAGATCGAAATCCATGCCTGAATCAGCGGCAAAGTCATCGCCACTGTCAGGCGATTCATCGACAGATGACTGCGACTCAGGGGCTGGCGCATCAAAATCGAAATCTAGGCCGTCGTCCTGCTCGCTTGCAGGCTCATCAAAACTGTAATCAAGCTGTTCTTCAGTGAGATCCATGCCTTCAGCAATTGGTTCAGGCGCATCAAAGTTTAGATCATTCGACTCATCAACATCCAAGGCTGCTTCTGCAGCGCTTTCAGGCGAATCTAGATTCAGCTCTTCGCCTTCATCAAAGCTCGTTTCATCAAATGACAAGTCGTTATCGGCTGTCTCGTTGAAGTCCATCGACAGGTCGACATCATCAGACGAGTCAGGCAGAGCAACTTCATTTTCACTCAGCTTGGCTTGCAACGCTTGCAGCTTTTCAGCCGGCAGGTCAACTCGGTGTGCAATGACTTCAAAACGGTCACGCAAACCGGCCTCAGCGAGTACTTCAAGGCGTTTTTCGTCAACCAAATGCGACGCAACACCACGACCTTCTACCGCATCAAGCTCATCCATCGCCTGATCGAAGTGACCAAAAGCTAAGTACATCTCGGTGTTTGAGAAAGGATTTTCTTCGTCTGGCTCGCTGCTATTTTCCGCAGCTTCCGGCGCCTCATGATCAGCCTCAGGCAACGAATCGACCTCTTCATCAAAGCCATCCAGTGCGTCCAGATCTTCCTCTTCCAAATCATCGAGGTCATCTTCTTTACGACGACGTGTTACGAGTACAATTGCACCGGCAACAATGATAAAAGCACCTAGACCAACAATGGCAGCATTTAGAATATTACCTGTCAGCCAATTCGTCACCTTGGTTAATAGATTTGGCTCTGGCTCAGGCACTACCGCTACAGGTGCAGGTGTTGGCGTTAAGGTTGGCGTTGGGCTTGCCGCAACAGGCGCGGCTTCATTACTGGTAGGCGTTTCCGCTGCAACGGGCGTTGCATCGACCATTACCTCGCCCACTGCACCGGTGGCGTTCGGCGTTGGCGTCGCTGTAGCTGCAATCACGGCAGCCGTTTCGCTTTGCAAATCAATTAGGCGCTGCATGTCTTGCAGGCTTTGCTCTAAGTCGGCAATACGAGAGTTTAACAACTCGTTTTGGCGCGACAGACGGTCCACTTCGTCTTGCGAAATGGCCAGCTCATTTTCTAGCTGCTCAACCTTGTTGGCATCATCTGGATTGCTTTCGCTCACCACCTCCAAACGCCCGTCAGCATCCTGCTCAGCCTGCACCGGCTCATCTGGCTGAGTAGGTGTGGCAATAAGCGTCTCTTCTTGCGCTACCGGAGCACCGCTGCTGAACGCACGATTTTGCTCGGCGACCAACTGATCGGCTTGGTTTGCTGCATAACGACGAACGTCATCAGCACTTGGCAAATCAAGTACACTGCCCGCTTTTATCAGGTTAATGTTGCCATTAAGGAACGCATTCGGGTTCATTCGTTGGATAGCAACCATGGTTTGATTTACCGACGCGCCTTGAGGTCGGCTGTCGCGTGCAATCACCCAAAGTGTGTCGCCACTTTCAACGCGGTATTGACCACTTGGCAGCTGCTCATTGCGTACTGGGCGTTCAGTTGTCGTGGTGACTGTTTCATTGCGGCTGGTTATGGTGGCGGTCGATGTAATATTGCCGCCCTGCGATGGCGCAACCGGTTGCGACGTCCCCGCATCATTGTTTGTTGCAACACGAATTTCAGGTAGGGCAGATTTGCCAGCCACACTCGGCGGGTCGAGCAGAACTGTATATTCTTTTAACAAGCGGCCAGTAGGCCAATTCACTTCCAGCAAGAATGATAAGTAGGGCTCAACCACTGGCTGCGAGGTTGTCACACGAATCTTGCTTACGCCGTCGCTGTCGACGAAAGGTTCAAACTTTAAGTTGGAAAGGAAAAAGAAGCGTTCAATACCCGCTCTCTGAAAGTCCTCGTTATCAGCTAGTTCTGGCTGGATATCTGTTAGCGCCAGGCCATCAATATCAGCTAATACAATTTCTGCACTCAACGGCTCATTTTGTGCAGAGTCTAGTTGGATACTGCCAAGCCCTAAGGCCATCGCCGGCGCAGAATACAAACTACCAGCGGTAGCGACCGCTAAGGCGAGTTTACGTAGCATCTGTCAGTTCCTTTCCCAATTATTCTATTCGTTTATTTCGCAATATATCGAATTCGCTTTAGTTTAGCGAATTTTGCGTTATTTCACTAAGTATTAAAGATTCGCGACGACGAATCAATCACTGAGCGCTATTCCGGCAATAAAAAAGGCCGGTATGAAACCGGCCTAGATCAATCTTTTGAATTAGATCACTGTTCAACCAAAATTCCTAGCATGCGGCGCAGCGGCTCAGCAGCACCCCACAGCAACTGGTCGCCAACGGTGAAGGCTGAAATATATTCGCCACCCATTGCCAGTTTACGGATTCGGCCAACCGGAATCTTTAGGGTGCCTGTGGCGTATGCTGGCGTCAACTTCTGCATCGTTGCTTCTTTGTCGTTCGGCACCACTTCAACCCAATCGTTGTGCGCAGCTAAGATTTTTTCAATCTCGGCAACCGGCAAATCCTTCTTCAACTTAATCGTTAATGCTTGGCTGTGAGAGCGCATGGCGCCAATACGAACACAGATACCGTCGATAAACACTGGATTGTCAGAACGACCAACGATTTTGTTCGCTTCAACCTGTGCTTTCCACTCTTCTTTACTCTGACCTGACGGTAACGCCTTGTCGATCCATGGAATCAAGCTACCAGCAAGCGGGGCGCCAAAATTTTCCGTTGGAAATGCTTCACTACGCAATGTCTCGGTAACTTTTTTGTCTAGCTCAAGAATTGCTGCCGACGGATTTTCTTCTGCTGTTTTACCCAGCGCACTCATCTGCGCCAGCAGCTCCTTCATGTTGCGGGCACCAGCACCTGACGCAGCTTGATAAGTATGTGGCGTTACCCACTCAACTAAGTCTTGCTCGAATAGACCACCAATCGCTAGCAACAGTAATGACACGGTACAGTTACCGCCCACATAGGTTTTCGTACCAGCTTTTAAAGCATCATCGATCACACTGCGGTTAACTGGATCTAGAACAATGACAGCATCATCTTGCATACGCAGTGATGACGCTGCATCGATCCAGTAGCCATTCCAACCTGAATCACGCAATGGCTGGTAGACTTCTGATGTGTAGTCGCCGCCTTGGCAGGTTACAATCACGTCTTGCTCAGCTAACAGTTTGATATCTGTTGCATCTTGCAGTGGCGTTGCCTCGCCAGCGAAATCTGGGCCTAGCTGACCAGCTTGCGAGGTGGTAAAAAAAGTTGCAGAGATGTTGTTAAAATCACCTTCTTCCTGCATACGGTCCATCAGTACTGAGCCGACCATACCACGCCAGCCTACAAAACCTACTTTCAACATAAAAACTCCAAAAACTTATGCATTCAATGCTGCAACGACTGCATCACCCATGGCAGTTGTTGAGACAGCTTGTTCATCTTTTGTTGCGATATCTGCAGTACGCAAACCTTGATCTAGTACTGCTACAACTGCTTGTTCGATCGCATCGGCAGCAGCTAACTCACCCAGTGAGTAGCGCAACATCATGGCAACAGACAAAATGGTTGCCAGCGGGTTAGCCACATTTTGGCCAGCAATATCAGGGGCACTGCCGTGAATTGGCTCGTACATACCCTTGCCCGCTTGATCCAGTGACGCCGACGGAAGCATGCCGATTGAACCTGTTAGCATGGCTGCACAGTCTGATAAGATGTCACCGAACATATTACCCGTTACCATAACATCAAACTGCTTTGGCGCGCGAACGAGCTGCATTGCGGCATTGTCAACATACATGTGCGACAGCTCGACTTCAGGGTAATCTTTAGCCACCTCTTCCATGATTTCGCGCCACAACACAGTCGCTTCTAGTACGTTTGCTTTGTCTACCGAGCAAACACGCTTATCGCGCTTCATTGCCGCCTCGAATGCAACAACAGCGATACGACGGATTTCCGATTCACTATAAACGTATGTGTTAAAGCCCTCGCGCTCACCATTTTCTAGTGTGCGAATACCACGCGGCTGACCAAAATAGATACCACCGGTCAATTCACGCACGATTAACAAGTCCAAACCGGATACTACTTCTGGCTTAAGCGTAGAAGCCGACGCCAGCTGAGGGTATAACAAGGCAGGACGTAAGTTACCAAACAAACCAAGCTGCGAGCGAATGGCTAACAATCCCTTTTCAGGGCGAATTGCCATATCTAGGGCATCCCATTTAGGACCACCAACAGCACCTAACAAAATCGCATCTGCCGCTTTTGCCGCTGCATCGGTTGCTTCTGGGTAGGGTTTCCCTGTCGCATCAATGGCAGCACCACCAATAAGTCCGTGACTCGTTTCGATATCGAGGTCAAACTTGGCAACCACTGCCGCCAGCACTCTTTCGGCTTGTGATACAATTTCAGGGCCAATACCATCACCTGGCAATACAAGTACTTTTTTCACTTTGATTCCTTACACGTCAGCAAACAACCATGGCGTTACCGCCTTACGCTGCTGCTCATAGTTCTTAATTTTGTCGGCTTCTTGCAAGGTCAGGCCTATGTCATCCAGGCCGTTTAATAAACAATGCTTGCGAAACGCATCCACCTCAAAGGCGAATCGTTCTTCGCCAGGGGTTACAACCACTTGCTCAGATAGATCAACCGTTAGCTGGTAACCTTCCGTTGCGGCCACTTCACTAAACAGCTGATCAACAATGGCATCGTCTAATACGATTGGTAACAGACCATTCTTGAAACAGTTGTTGTAGAAAATATCAGCAAAACTTGGCGCAATCACAGCACGAAAGCCATAATCGTCTAGCGCCCACGGCGCGTGCTCACGGCTCGAACCACATCCGAAGTTCTCACGTGCCAACAGTACCGAAGCACCTTGGTAGCGCGGTTGATTTAACACAAAACTCTCGTTTAATGGGCGCTTGCTGTTGTCCATGCCGGGCTGGCCAACATCAAGATAGCGCAACTCATCAAACAAATTAGGGCCAAAGCCGGTGCGCTTGATCGATTTCAAGAACTGCTTTGGGATAATCATGTCGGTATCAATGTTGGCACGATCCATTGGTGCAACGATACCCTGCTCTACGGTAAACGCTTTCATGCTTCCTCCACCATGGTACGTACATCGACAAAATGACCAGCAATGGCTGCTGCCGCTGCCATCGCTGGGCTAACTAGGTGTGTGCGCCCGCCAAAACCTTGGCGACCTTCAAAGTTACGGTTTGAAGTAGAGGCGCAGTGCTCACCCGCTCCTAGGCGGTCGGCATTCATCGCCAAGCACATTGAGCAACCTGGCTCACGCCATTCAAACCCAGCCTCGAGCAACACTTCATGCAAACCTTCTGCTTCGGCTTGAGCTTTAACCAAACCAGAACCCGGCACCACCATGGCTTGTTTAACCGAGCTTGCTACCTTGCGACCTTTGGCAACGGCTGCAGCCGCACGAATATCTTCAATACGCGAGTTTGTGCAAGAGCCAATGAACACACGATCCAACTGAATGGACTCGATGCTTTGCTCTGGTGCCAACCCCATATACTCATAAGCACGTTGCCAGTCTTTGCGCTGCACATCACTTTTAGCTTGTGCTAAAGCTGGCACCTTGCCCGACACTGGCACAACCATCTCAGGAGACGTTCCCCAAGACACTTGCGGCTCAATATCACTAGCGTTAATTTCCACTACCTTGTCAAACTGTGCATCAGCGTCTGATACTAGGGTGCGCCAGTAGTCAACTGCTTGCTGCCACTGCTCCGCTTTTGGTGCAAACGGGCGGTCTTTTAAATAGTCGATGGTTTTTTCATCCACCGCCACTAGCCCAACGCGAGCACCGGCTTCAATGGCCATATTGCACACCGACATACGACCTTCCATCGACAAGTCTCGAATGGCTTCACCGGCAAACTCAATGGCGCAACCATTGCCGCCAGCCGTGCCGATAACGCCAATCACATGCAAAACAATATCTTTACCGGTAATGCCAGGGCCAACCTTGCCATTCACCTGAACCAACATGTTTTTCATTTTGCGCTGCAACAAACACTGTGTCGCAAGCACATGCTCTACTTCACTGGTACCAATACCGTGGGCCAGTGCAGCAAATGCACCGTGGGTTGCCGTGTGCGAGTCACCACAAACAACGGTCATGCCAGGTAGCGTGGCACCTTGCTCTGGGCCGACTACGTGTACGATGCCTTGACGCTGGTCACCCATGGCAAACTGCATCACACCAAACTCATTACAGTTGTCATCAAGGGTTTGCACCTGAATTTTCGACACCGGATCAGCAATGCCATTGATGCCTTGCGTACGCTCGGCGGCACTGGTTGGCACATTGTGATCTGGCGTAGCTAGGTTAGCCGCTATGCGCCATGGCTTGCGCCCAGCAATGCGCAGCCCCTCAAACGCCTGTGGCGAGGTCACTTCATGCAACAACTGCCGGTCGATATACAATAATGACGTGCCATCATCGCGCGTATCCACGACGTGTGCGTCCCATAATTTGTCATATAAGGTTTTGCCCATAACGAGCTCCATTACTCACTCTGCAACACTGACAAATGATACGTCGGTTGCTACAATCACTCAAATTGATATTTTTCATAACATCTATAACCATGAGCTATGAATCTTGACTTACAAGGCTTGGCGGCCTTAGTAAAAATAGCCGAACTTGGATCATTTTCCGCCGCGTCCCAAGCCTTGCACATCTCACAACCTGCGGTGAGCAAGCGCATCAAGGTGTTAGAGGATGAGGTGGGCAGCCCTTTGTTCGATCGCATTGGTCGCAACCTACAGCTAACCGAGGCAGGCGCAGCATTAGTACCTATTGCCAAACGCATTATGGCAGAGCTTGATGAAGCCAGCCTGGTAATGAACAATTTAGCGCTACATGTGACTGGCACACTTAATATTGCCTGCAGCCACCATATTGGCATACACCGTTTACCGCATGTATTAAAGGCCTACCGGCAACTGCACCCAGATGTAAACCTAGAACTTCAGTTTATGAGTTCCGAGGAAGCGATTGCCGCACTCAAGCAGCGGCGCATAGAGTTGGCATTTATTACGTTGCCAAAACAACTGAGCAGCGAACTAAATGCCACCAAACTATGGCGCGATGAATTGTGTTTCGCCGCCTCAGGTGAACACCCATTGGCGAATAGAAAGCAGGTACAGCTTAACGAATTGGCCTACTCGGATTGCATCTTGCCTGAGACGAATACCACCACGTTCGAGCTAGTGGCGCAGCTATTTAGCCGCCACAAACTACCACTGCGACCAACCATTCCTGTGAATTATATTGAAACCATTCGCACGCTTGTAGCGAGCGGCCTTGGCTGGTCGGTACTGCCGCGCAACATGATCCAATCACCCTTGGTTGAATTGCCGGTTTCGGCGGCCACACCGGTGCGCCACCTTGGCTACTTAGCCATGCGCGGGCGCACCATGAGCAATGCTGCGAAACGTTTTATTGAGGTGTTGCACGCGCGGGCTTAATGAACAAGCGCCACAAAATAGGCATGACGATGATTGCCCCTAATAGCCCGAACAAGTGCGCCTGTACCATCACAGGCGCGCCTATGGCAGCATCTGTGGCAACAAAGCTAAAGCCAGGTATTTGCTCGAGCAACACTTTCGCTGAGATAAAGCCAGCCGCCAAGATGCGAATAGGAATGCTGTAGTTTGGTGCGAAAGCCAAGGCTACTACCAGCCAACCATACAGAACACCAGAAAAACCAAAATAGGCATTAAAGGCAGGATCGGCCTTGGCAACCTCCCAAATACCATAACCCACCAGCAAAAATAGCCACAAATTGAAAGGCAACGCCCGCCAATCCGTTAGCCAACGCGGCCCCACCCAAGCGATGATCGCCAACCCTAAAAAGTTCATCGCAAAGTGGGTGAGATTCATGTGCACTAGGTGGGTCGTGACAATACGCCACACCTGGCCTAACTCAACATACTGTTGATCAAAGTAGAAATATTGCTTCAACTGAAGAAAGGGTAGCTCAACGATTGCCATAAGTAGCACTAACAAGCCCCAACCAAAATACTGCTTTACTAATGTCATTATTATTCTCTTGCAGGTTTCCATCGCTGGTTCATAATGCCTTGCTTTATTCAACAAGCAAAGGGGTAATGCATGTGGTTTAAGAACCTCGTCATCTTTCCTATCAAAACCGATCAATTAGTCGACGATACCACGCTAGAACAGGCACTTGCTGAGCATGAATTTCAACCTTGCAGTCAGCAGCAACAAGTTAGCCTAGGCTTCTGCCCACCCCTGCCAGGCGGCGACGCATTTTGCTTCAACCAAGGGCATAACACCCTTATGGCCATTAAGCGCCAAGAGCGCCTATTGCCAAGCTCGGTTATTAGCGAAGCCTTGGCTGAAAAAGTAGAGCAGATTGAACAAAAAGAAAGTCGCAAAGTTGGTCGTAATGAGCGCCAGACGCTGAAAGATGAGATTACTTTTGAACTGCTACCACGCGCATTTACTCGCACCCAGCAACATTGGCTGTATATCAATCGCGACGCTGGTTATGTGATTATTGGAGTTGGCAGTGCCAGTCGCGCCGATGAGCTGTTATCACTATTGCGCGAGGCTTTGGGCACGCTGCCAGCGGTACCACTAGCCAGTAAACTGAATATCGCCAACCTACTTACCGAGACCTTCGTTGGTGAACATGGAGAATTGCTAGCCGCCGGAGATGAGTTTGAACTGCGCCAAACTGGCGAGACAGACACCATCACTCGCCACAAAAACCATGAACTATCGCTAGATGAATGCAAACAGCTCCTCGCCGACGACTGGCAAGTCAGCAAGCTTCTGTGTAACTGGCGTGATCGCATCCAGTTTATCTTGGACAAAGATGGGTTGATCAAGCGCATTAAGTTCAGTGAAACCCTGTTTGACGACAATGATGACTACCAAGACGACGATACCATGGCGGCTGCCACGGATTTCACCTTGCAAGCTGAACAGATTAACTATTTATTGCAAGATCTCAGCGATTTAGTCGCATAGGCATTCCCAAAACAAGCCAATTTGGGTTAGGCTGGCAAAAAAATTATAACAAGGGGAATGCAATGAGATTGCTAACTGCATTGCTACTCGTCGGTATCAGTTTTTTTGCCAGTGCTGACGCGGAATTAGTTTTAGACAGCTATGCCTTTATTGAGGTGCCCAAAGCGGGAGAGGTGGTTAAACAGCCGGTAGAGTTCGTTGATCCAGGCGACATTATTTTAATGGAGTTGCACATCAACAATATTGGCACCAGTGCTGCCACCAATTTTGAGGTCGATAACCCGATTCCAGAGCTCACCAAGCTTTATGAGTTACCTGAAGCGCGCTTCAATCCATTTGTTGGCAACGCCAACGGTCAGTTTTTTCCAGTCAGCCAATTGCAAGGTCAGCGCCTTGATCAGATCACCCAATTAAGGTGGACCATTCC
The DNA here is from genome assembly GCF_003577475.1 of Salinibius halmophilus. Taxonomy (GTDB): domain Bacteria; phylum Pseudomonadota; class Gammaproteobacteria; order Pseudomonadales; family Natronospirillaceae; genus Salinibius; species Salinibius halmophilus. The sequence goes on along the minus strand of NZ_QPEP01000010.1, from coordinate 96,968 downwards.
ACTGCTAGACGCTGGTGACCAGATCGTATTGCGGTTTCGCGTAATTGTTAATGCGCCCGACTAACTCGGGCGATAGCGGTTAAGATCAAACTCCAGTAACGCTTTCGCGGCATTGGTAACACTTTCCTGATGTTGATACTCAGCCTTGTGGCGCACACGGTCTTGCGCCTTGCGTTCGTTAACCGTTAGTTGCGCACGCGCGTCATGGGTATCAAGATCTTTTACTTGCTCGTACAAGCGCTCAAAGGCAACAAACCGTTGTTTATCGATATCTGACAAATTAATGTTGTCGAGCAGCACTTTTAAGCGGATGGCACCTTCTGAGATATTTAACTCACCTTCAACAATATGGCGCGCGATGACACGACAACTTTCGGCAACGTAATCGTGTTTACTTTGCTCAGTTTTTAGCCGTTGCGCTCGGCTTGCTTCAAGCTTGATGCGCTGCTGCTTTACTTGCCATAACAGGTACCCAGCATAGCCAGCCAAACCCAATACGATGGCAACCGCCAATATTATTAACCACATCACTATTTATTCATCTCTTGCCATTGGTCTAGGGTAAGGATTGTGCAAGATTCACTGGCTTCATCAAAAACAATATACAGCGACCCAGCGCGCAACCCTCTCTCAACATGTTGAACCTTATCTTCCAGCGTCCAATCTAGGTGTTCAATATCACTGGCACCACTGGTAACAAAGTTCTCAATAAGGTTACGTAAGGTAGCTGGTTCTAGTGCACTGACTGGGATAATCATATGATGTCGTGCGCCCATTCACAGGTTGCAATAACAATGCCTTGGTTGGGCAAGTGGCGAGTTTGATCTGATGTCCAGCTAAAACAATGTTTGCCCGACAATTCAGTTTCTAGCTGCACCCTAGCACTGGTCCAATAAAGCTGAGCGAGTACCGACTCAAACTTTTTCAGCCATGTTTGCCAGTAGTATTCCACCCCAGGGTAGCTCATAGAAAAATGTATTAACTGCGGCTGATGGGTACCAAACCCCTGCATACCACCATGCACAGAAAACTGGGTACTGATAATAGCCGGAAAGCCATCTTCGAAACCTAAGCTCTGAATGACTTGCCGGTTATGGCGACGGGCTGTCGCTAGATAATCTGGATCACTATCAGGCTCATCTACAATCAAGCCGTATACCAAGGATTCGCTTTCGCCAATCATTCACCAAACTCCACATCATAGGTGAGTAACAACTGCATAAAGGCGGCCTCATTGATTACCGGCACGGCCAACGACTCAGCTTTCGCCAGTTTACTGCCAGCACCGGGGCCAGCAACTACCTTAGTGGTTTTTTTCGACACACTGCCAGCCACCTTGGCACCTAGGCTTCGCAATGCGGCTTCCCCATCAGCACGACTTATCTGTTCTAACTTACCTGTCAGCACCCAGGTTTGACCAGCGAGCGGCTGTGGTCGATCATTGTCTTGCTCAATCTCTTGCCAATTAATGCCAGCGCTCACTAGGGCATCAATTTGCGCGGTGTTTTCTGGCTGGGCAAAAAAGTTATGAATATGCTCTGCCACAATGGGTCCAACATCATCTACTTCTTGTAGCACCCAATTGCCTTTCTCATCGCTAGGCACCAAAGCAGCCTCTTTTAGGGCCGCAAGCGTACCATATTGTGCAGCGAGGTTATTGGCAGTACTCACCCCTACTTCGCGAATACCTAGGGCGTATAAGAATTTGGCAAGGGTCGTCTTTTTACTGGCCTCAAGTGCTGCCAATACATTTTGTGCTGATTTTTCCGCCATACGTGGCAAAGACGCCAACTTGACAACGTCTAATTGAGTGTATAAATCGGCCGGCCCTTGTATCCAGTCACGCGCAACCAGTTGCTCTAGCAGCTTATCGCCTAGCCCGTCAACATCCATCGCTTTGCGCGAGACAAAGTGCTTAAGCGCTTCAACTCGCTGGGCCGAGCACACCAAACCACCCGTACAACGGGCTACCGCTTCACCTTCAACACGTTCGACATCACTGTGGCAAACTGGGCACTGACTTGGAAACTCAATGTCTAGTGCATCGTCTGGGCGCTGCGATAAGTCGACCGAGACGACCTGAGGAATCACTTCTCCCGCACGGCGTACACTGACCATGTCACCTATTTTCACCCCTAAACGAGCAATTTCATCTTGGTTGTGCAAGGTTGCATTACTCACCATTACACCAGCAACATTCACCGGCTCAAGGCGGGCGACTGGGGTGAGCGCACCGGTGCGACCTACCTGAAAATCAACACCCAATAATTTGGTCAGCTTTTCTTGCGCCGGGAACTTCCATGCAATGGCCCAACGGGGCGCTCGCGAAACAAATCCGAGCTCTTCTTGTTGGGCAAATTGATCAACCTTAAATACCAGGCCATCAATGTCGTAAGGCAGCGCTTCGCGCTTCGCCGACATCTCCTCAACAAATGCATGGCAGTCGTCGATTGATTGACAGCTTGCTTGCACATCATGGGTTGGCAGGCCCCATGCTTTTAGTTTTTCCATCAACTCACTATGGCAATCATAGCCGTCCTGCCCTTGCGCCACGCTATAAGCACAAAACTTAAGTGGTCGTTTGGCAGTCATAGCAGAATCGAGTTGGCGCAGGCTACCACTGGCGGTGTTGCGTGGATTGGCATATGTTTTTTCGCCGGCCAACTCTGCTTTTTTATTAAGTTGTTCAAAGTCCGCTTTATGGATGACCACCTCGCCACGCACTTCTAGTACAGCAGGATAGTCGCCAACCAGCTTTAATGGCACATTGCGTATCGTACGCACATTGGCCGTTACATCTTCGCCTGTTAAGCCATCACCTCGGGTTGCCCCACGAACCAGTTCACCATCGCGATACAATAAAGAAAGCGCCACGCCATCGAGCTTTGGCTCGCCCACGTAAGTGACTTGTGCAACACCAAGCCCCTCGCAGACGCGACGGTCAAAATCCACCAGCTGTTCAGCATCAAAGGCATTGTCGAGCGAGAGCATTGGCACATCATGCGTGACCGACGTAAACCCCTGCGCCACCGCACCCCCAACACGTTGGGTTGGTGAATCGGCTGTTACAAGGCTGGGGTGCTGCGCTTCTAATTGGCGCAATTGATTTAATAACGCATCGTATTCGCTGTCTGGAACCAGAGATTCGTTATTAACATAATAGGCATGGTCGAGCTGGCGGATGCGCTCGACGAGCGCGCGCACCTGTTGAGAAACGGTATCTGTTGTCATAATCGGTCTAATGCGGAATCATCTGCGCGCGCTGATATTCAGTTATACGCTGTTGATAATGTTCGATTGTTTGCGGCGTTAGTACACTGCGCTGATCATCGAGCAAAGCAGCCGAGAACTCTTCAGCTAAAAACTTCGCTACCTTGTACATATGATCCAATGCTGCCTTGGCATCGCCAGGGTGTGGCAACTGCAGGAACAAACTAACACCCGGTGTCGTTTGATCAGCTAGGGTATCTGGGTTGAGCGTACCTGGGTTGACGCCATTAGCGATCGAGAACTGCAAGCGGCCCTGCTCATCATGGCTGTGAAAGATATCCATTTTACCGTGCTTTAAGTTGGCCGCTAGCAGGTTATCTAGCAAATCAGCCCCTTCAAACTCTGGCTGCCCGTCTTTGGCAAACACATGAATGATCAGCACCTCGTCAACCTCAACCGGCTCTTCAACTTGCTCTTGCGCCGACTCAGGTGCTTCAGGCTCGACTACTTCGTCTTCCAATGCTTCTAGCTCAGGTTCATCAAAGGCTTCGATCGGTGGTTCATAGTCAGGCAAAGGCTCGCCTTGCTCTACCTCATCAATTAGCATTGGCACCGGCTCATCATCGTCTTCATCAAGTCGTAATGTGCGTCGGCCATGATCCACCTCGTCAGCCGTCGCTTGGCGTTTTCTCACTGGGCTGACCATATCATCAGCATCAGCATTTGGCTTAATGTACTTACCTTGGTAACTATTCTTCGCCTTGACTCGGCGCCACGCGTCCCATGCGATAAATGCGATTACCACAATACTGAATAAAATTAGCCAATCGCGAATAAAATCCATGCTGTTATAGCCCCTTAAACCTCTGCCAATGCGGTAGCTTGCTCTAAATTAACGGTGACCGGTCGCGATACACCTGGTTCGTTCATCGTAACGCCAACCAGGCGGTGTGCTTTCTCCATCGCAACCTTGTTATGTGTAATATATATGAATTGTACTTGATCGGACATCGCCGATACTAATTCAGCGTAACGTCCAACGTTTGCATCGTCCAATGGTGCGTCCACTTCATCTAGCATGCAAAACGGCGCTGGGTTCAATTGGAAGATGGCAAACACTAATGCTAGCGCCGTTAGCGCTTTTTCACCACCAGAAAGTAGGTGGATGGTGCTATTTCGCTTGCCCGGCGGGCGAGCCATAATACTTACCCCAGTGGTGAGCATGTCATCATCGGTTAGTGCTAACCAAGCAGTACCACCACCAAACACCTTAGGGAACAGTTGCGACAGACCCGCATTAATGGCATTAAACGTAGTTTCAAAGCGCGTTTTGGTTTCGTTATCAATACGATCTATGGCCGCCTGCAGGGTGGTAAGCGCTTTGTTAAGCTCTTCGTCCTGCTGATCCAGGTAACGCTTACGCTGGCCTTGCACTTCATATTCATCAATCGCCGCTAGATTGATTGGCCCCAAACGTTCTATTTCCATTTTTAGCGCCGAAACACGTCGCTTCCAGCCTTCTTCATTGGCATCGTCTGGCATTTCTTGCAGCACCAACTGGACATTGATATCTGCCTCGTGCAACTGTTCTTGCAAGGCTTGCAAGCGGGTATCCACGGCAGCTTGTTTGGCACTGGTCGCCTCTAGCGCTTGCCGCTCGCTTAACTGTTTGTGGCCAATTTGCTTGATCTGATCGCGCAAACTGGCAATCGTCGCCTCGGTTTCAGTCGTCACCGCTTTGGCCTGTGCCATGCGTTTTTCACACTCGCCCTGCCACTCTGTTGCCTCTTGCAAAGCAAGCTGTGCCGCTTCAAGCTCACCCGAATCAACTGGCTTAACCGCTTGCGATTGGTTGATTTGCTCAACCAGTTCGCCAAGTTGCTCACCTGTGCGTTCGCTCGCCTGCTTGGCAGCGTTTAGTTGTTCGCGCAACTGGGTAGCTTGTATATCTAGCTGATGGCGTGCTTGGCGCGCATCATTGACTGCCGACTCACGCTCACCCACGAGCAAACGTAGGCGTTCAATTTCATCTTCAAGCAACAAAGCCTGCTCATCATCAGTGGCATCATTTTCTAGGTCTTCAAGGCGCATCTCGAGCTCTTCTAGCTCAATTGCAATTTCCTCAAGCTCATCAACCACTTGACTACGGGTTTGTGCCACGGCTTCGCGCTGGCTGGCAATTGCCTGCCACTGACTATTTAGCTCATTATACTGCGCTAAGGCTTCGTCATACTGCTGGCGCTGCAACTGTTCACCCGCTACCAAGTCTTGCAAGCGCTGCTGGCTACCAGATTGCTGCAATTGCAGTGATTCAATGTCGACATCAATATCTTCTAATGCGACCTCTAACTCATCGACCACAGCCGCTAAGCGAGTCTGTTCGCCATGCCAATCTTTTTGACTATCGGCACCGCGGCGCAGCGCCACATGATGTTGACCAAACCAGCGCCCATCGGGCAACACCACACTGTTATGCTGTGCCAACATTGCCGGCACCTGATCAACCGATTCACAGCAAAATACGTCAGCTAGCCAAATTGATAGATCAACCGGTGCTGACAGTTGGCTTGCTAAGCTTCCGGGCGCTGCAGGTGCTGCGTCACTGGTTTGCAACGCGAATAAATCTAGCTCTTGCGCATCCTGTAGCAGTTGACTGAGTCGAGCTAGGTCGTCGGTTACTGGGGCTGACAACAGATGACCTAACACGGTCATAATCGCCGGCTGCCAGCGCTCGTCATGCACGGTTAATAAATCCAGTAAGCGTGATTTGGCTAAGCCATTTTTTTCCAACCAATCATCGGCAGACGAAGCGCGCATTGCTGCGATTCGGCCATTGACCGTGGCCAAATCGGCTTTGGCATCCGATAATTCAGCCATATTGGCATCGCGTCGTTGGCGCAAGGCCTCTATTTTCGCCCGTGTTTCATTGGCCTGCTGTTCGACTACTTGGCGCTGCTCGGTAATGGCCTGCCAAGCTTCTTGTGCTTGTTCAGCATCAGCCTGTGCTTGTGCTAACGCTTGCTGGTCAAAGTCATCACCTTGTTCAGACATATTGGCTAACCGCGACTGTTCACGACTGCGGCGGCGCTGCAAGTTTGCAATTTGCTCTTTAATCGACGCTTGCTCGGCCTCTACCCCACCACTGGCTGACTGCAAGCGAATCAACTCGTGCTGACGCTGCTCTAGGCGCTGGCGCGCATCTTGCACTTGTTGCACCAGAGCAGCGAGCTCTGTGTCACTGGCAGATGTGTCCAGTGCTGCAAGGTTTTGCTGAAGTTGCTCTACTCGCAAGAGATCTTGCTCTTGGCGCTCTTCCAGTTCGGCTTCTTGCTGGCGCAGGGCTGAGATATCGGTATTGGCACGTTCGGCCTGTTGGCGGGTGAAGCTTAGCAACTGCTCAGCTTTGGCAACCTCAGTGCCCGCTTGATAGAAAGCCTGCTGCTGGCGCTCATAGTGGTCGGCTTGGTCACGCAGTGCAAGCTCATGCTGCTCAAGCAGTGTTTCACAACGAACTTGTTCGGTTTCAAGTTCAGTGACCGCAAGCTGGTGTTCAGACCACTGTGTCGCGAGTTCAGCTTTCGCCTGCTGCTGTGTTTGCCATTGCATGGCAGCTAGTTCAGCACGCTTTTGCCGCTCTTCTGCTTTTAACACTTTATAGCGCTTGGCGGTTTCAGCTTGCGTTTGCAGGTTGGCAAGCTGGCGGCCTAACTCATCACGCAAGTCAGTTAAACGCACCAAATTATCCTGCGTGCGCTGCATGCGCTGCTGAGTTTCTTTTCGACGTTCTTTATAGCGCGAGATACCTGCCGCTTCTTCAACATAGATGCGAAGCTCGTCAGGCTTAGATTCGATTAGGCGCGATATCATGCCTTGTTCGATGATGGCGTAAGAGCGGGGACCTAAGCCAGTCCCCAAAAATAGGTCCGTAATATCGCGGCGGCGGCACTTAGCTTGGTTGAGGAAGTAACTACTTTGCCCATCACGGGTGACAACCCGCTTTACCGAGACTTCATCATAGGCCGCATATTGGCCAATTAGGGTGCGGTCGGTGTTATCAAATATGAGCTCAACACTACACTGCCCAGCCGGGCGGCGCTGAGTTGAACCATTAAAAATCACGTCCGTCATCGACTCACCGCGCAACTGTTTGGCTGAGCTTTCGCCCATTACCCAGCGCACGGCGTCGATAACATTGGATTTACCACAGCCATTAGGCCCAACCACGGCCGTCATATTAGAAGGAAACGGCACCATGGTTGGATCGACAAAGCTTTTAAAACCAGCAAGCCGGATGGCCTTTAAACGCATGCTGCGATGAATCCTTTAACAAAGTGACAAGTCTCGGATTCTAACCAGCTCAGCACTTGAATGCCACTGCTAGCGTACCGGCTGATCAATGCTAAGCGTTAGTGGTACGTAGTCTTCTGGTATGTCTGCTAGTACAGGGGCCGATTGCCAATCTCCCTCCTGGGCAATAGCACTACCGGATTGCGACAACCTAGCAACAATTTCCAATGACTCAAAATCAAGCATTGAAATGCCATTTCCCATGCTATCCAAACTACTTAGGCGAACAGTCATTGGGAAGCGATCCACTAACACACGCCTAACCGCAACCGGCATGGTTGCGCCCTGTGGACGGGCGATGAGGAACAACACCGGGTAATCCTCAAGGTTAAGCCGATCCGCCTCTAGGTTGATCAGCACATCAAAGCCAACCCCTTCGATGGCAGCCAGCGCAGCCGGATCACCGCCAGCATTAACATAGGCACTACGCGCTTGCGCCATTGCCCCTTGAATGGCGGCTCGCTCTTGAGCATTCTCCAGCATTGGCAGTAATCGATTCCAAGCAGTAATAACTTGCAGCCAGTCTTCATTGGCAAAGCCCTGCACACCACGCAAGCCCAAACCTAGTTCACTATCCGGGTTAAGCTCTAGTGCTTTGTCTAACCACAACTCGGTCTGCTGATCGAACTGCTGCTGGTTTTGGTTAAAGCGGTTTTGTGCCAAGTTAGCGTAAACATAGGCTTCATCTAGTTCGGCGGGTGACTCTTGACGGTTTAGCGCCGCAAGCGTCGATAAGAAGGCTTGCTCGGCTTGTTCAAAACGCCCACCTTGACTGTACGCCAGTGCAAGACCTAACCAGCCCTCAATGTCTTTCGGGCGTTTATCTTGCCAAGCTTGCCACACCTGCAGTGCTTCGTTGCGCTCAGCTGGTGTATCAATACCCGCTTGCCGCATCGCCAATAACTGCAAGCCTTCCTGGGCTCCGTACTTTTGATATAACAACACCGAGCTGATGGCGACAAAGAGAACAGGCACGGCCACCCAAGCCATAGGCAGGCGCCGGTTAAGCTGCTGTTTTTGCGAGACTGATAACAGTGGGCGGGCAATTTCTGCTTCTTCTAAATCGAAGGCCAGCTGGTCAATCTCGCCCTCTTCTAGCGACAGTTTCAACTCATCGATACGTTTGCGAGCAATACGAACTTGCGTTTGCCACCTTGCATGCTCAAGCTGCGAGCCAATATTACGCTGCCACCCCCAATAAAGCGCTAGGCCTGCTATGGCGGTCATTACTCCGGCAACTAACCAAAACATTAGCGTTCCTCCAACAAACGATAGAACGCTTGTTTTTCATTTGCCGCGAGCGGCTCAACTTGGGCTGATTGGCGCTGGCGGACATAGGCAACAAACCAAAAAATACCAATCAACACAGATAGTGGTGCCACGGCATATATCACTAGCGTACCTGCCGTTAATGGTGGTTTGTAGGTAACAAAACGACCATAGCGGTCAATCATGTAATCAACAATGTCATCATCCGATTGCCCTTCCACCATCAAATCATAAACGCGTGCGCGAATGTCTTGGGCAATCTGAGCATTGGAGTCGGCAACATTGTTATTTTGACATTTTGGACAGCGAAGTTGATTGGTTAAATCACTATAGCGCTGAGCCATTTGTGGGTCATCAAATTGCCGGTCGAACTCACCGACAGCAGCAGCCTGGGCCAACAGCGGCAACATTAATAATAAGGCCAGCATCCACCTCATAAAGACTCCCAAATACTTTGCAATTCTTCACGCCACATCGTTCGCGTAACCTCACCAACCACTCGGTGGCGAATAATCCCCTGCCCGTCGATAAAATAGGTCTCAGGTGCACCATAAACGCCCAGATCTAAGCCATAGTTACCAATTGGGTCTTCCACATTAAGAAAATAAGGATTATGTAACTCAATTAGCCACTTTTTCGCCGCCAGTGGCTCGTCTTTGTAGTTTACCCCCACAATACGAATACCTTGCGCAGCGAGCTCGTTAAGCACTGGGTGCTCTGTGCGACACGCCGGACACCAAGTCCCCCAAATATTAAGCAGAAATGGACCATCTTGGGCGACTTCAGCGAGGTTAATCATCTCATCACCATCGAGCAGTTTCAGTGGCCGCTCCGGTAATGGTTGATTGAGCAATGCCGATTCTAAAATTGAGCTATCCGTTTCATCGCGCAGCGCAAAGAAGAACACCACAATCAAGGCGAAGACAAAGGTGAATGGCAATAATAACCATACTTTTTTCATGCTTGCCTCCGATAACGGCGATCCAGCACAGCCAACACGCCACCCAGTGACATCACAAGGGCACCAAGCCACAGGAATCGAACATAAGGTTTCACTTGTATACGAGCCGTCCAAGCACCACTGTCAAGCTGCTCGCCAAGTGACACATATAGGTCTCTATACAAGCGATCATCAATGCCTGCCTCGGTCATCATTTGGCGCGCAACGGTATAAAAGCGTTTTTCCGGATACAAGGTGGTGACTAACTCACCGCCTCGATAAACATCGAATACCCCTGTATCAGATACCCAGTTCGGGCCCTCAACATGTTTAATGCCCTTGTAATGCAAGTCATAACCAGCAAACTCGATGCGGTCACCATCAACCAAACGCACATCTATCTTTTCTTCAAAGTGGGTAACAAATGCCGCACCCAGCACAACCATAATGACCCCTAGGTGGCCACACATCATGCCATACCAACTAGGTTGCTGGCGGCGCAGCACCTGCCATTTATTCGCTTTGCCCGCAATACGATGGTGAATTTCGCGCCCCGTACTGAGCAGTACCCAGACAATCGAAACTGCTGATACGACTAACCAGATGCTGAGCGCGTCGCCCATCCACCATGCCCAGCCCCAGCCCAGCACAACACTGGCCACGAGCATAACAAGCAGCCAGCGACCAAAACCATCTTGTTTATGCTGTTTCCAGCGCAGCAGCTGGCCCACCCCTACAGCAAATACCAAAAGCAGTGCAATGGGGTTAATCATCATATTAAAGAATGGCGCACCGATAGAGATCGAACCACCACCCATGGCGTCCCACACCAATGGCATTAATGTCAGAGCTAAAATAATAAAAGCACTGACCACTAGCAGGACGTTATTGATCAATAAGAATGACTCACGCGATAGCAAGTTAAAGCTTATGCTTTCTTTGAACCGGTTGGCGCGCAGAGCAAATAACAACAGCGACCCAGCAACAGTAATGGTTAATAAGCCTAAAATGAACATGCCACGATCCGGGTCATTAGCAAAGGCATGAACAGACGTCAGCACCCCAGAGCGAACCAAGAAGGTCCCAAGCAAAGAATAAGCAAAGGCAAAGATGGCCAAGAGCACTGTCCAGACTTTAAACCCCGAGCGTTTTTCTGTTACGGCAAGCGAGTGCATAAGCGCTGTGCCCACTAACCATGGCATGAGCGAGGCGTTTTCAACAGGGTCCCAGAACCACCAGCCCCCCCAGCCGAGTTCGTAATATGCCCACCATGAACCCAAGGCAATACCAAGGGTTAAAAATACCCAGGCGATGTCTGTCCATGGCCGAGCCCAGCGCGCCCAGGCCGAGTCAAATTGACCAGTAATCAGAGCGGCTACGGCAAAGGCGAACGCCACAGCAAAGCCGACATACCCCATATACAGCAACGGAGGATGTAGGATAAGGCCAATGTCCTGCAACAATGGGTTCAGGTCCTGCCCGTCCATTGGAATATTCGGCAATACCCGCTCAAATGGGTTGGAAGTCAGCAAGATAAACAACATGAAGCCGAACAGCACCAAGTTGATGACCGCTAGTACAACCGATACCAAGTCTTGCGGTAGCGAGCGTGATGCCAGTGCAACAGCAGCCCCCCAGCCCGATAGCATAAGCACCCATAGTACCATTGACCCTTCATGCCCGCCCCAAACGGCACTGACCTTGTAATACACTGGCAAGGTTGTGGTTGATTGAATAACCACATAAGCAAGCGAAAAATCATCAACAACAAATGCATATACCAGTAGCATAAACGCTAAGCCGATAAAGCCTGTCGTTACCAATGTTAACGGCTTAGCAGTGCCCATCAGGTTGGCGTATTGCCAACGCCAACCCAGCAACGGCAACAAACCCGCTAAGCCAGATAAAATGGTAGCCAAGATAATGGCGTAGAGCCCAAGCTCTGGAATCATTCGTAATCCCCACTATCGTAGTTTTGATAAGCATCATGTCCTGATGCCTTGAGACTTTCGGCAACTTCCGGTGGCAAATAGTTTTCGTCGTGTTTGGCAAATACTTCATCGGCAACAAATACGCCGTCGCCATTTAAACTACCTTGCGCAACAATGCCTTGGCCCTCGCGGAACAGGTCGGGCAGTATGCCGATGTACTGCATCACTAACTCGTTGCCACCATCGGTTACGGTAAACTGGGCAAAAAGGGTTTCTTCATCCCGACTCACTGAGCCATCTACCACTAAACCACCAGCGCGGAAGGTTTGCCCTGGTGAGGCAAGACCGTTGGCAATATCCGTTGGACTATAATAGAGATTGATCTGATTGCGCATAGCGATGCCGATAAAACTCAGTGCAAGCGCCAACACGGCCACACCAGCAAAAATTAAAATAAGCTTTTGTTTTCTATGCGCCTTCATCGGCGTAACTCCTCACGTGCCCGAATTCTTTTTTCACTCGCTAGCAAGCGCCACTTTTGCCATTTAATACTGACCAAACAGGCCGCTACTACCACCACGAACAAACCAACGGCTGACCAGACGTACGGCCCGTGCTTACCCATGGCAATAAACTCAGCGAAGCTGTCAAATTGAAACATATCACTGCCCTATTAATTGATTGATACGTTCTTGCGCCCAAGACTTCTTTCGTTCTCTTCTAAGCGCTTCAAAGCGCGCCCGCGCCAGCACCACACCACCAGCAAAACAGTAAAATGCCAGTACGTTAATCAGCAGTGGCAGCCACATTTCAGGCAACATTTTTGGTGGTTCGGTTAACGTAAACGTCGCCGTTTGATGCAGACTGTTAAACCACTCAACCGAGAATTTAATAATTGGCAAATTAACCGAACCAACAATCGCCAACACTGCGGTTGCTTTATCGGCAACTTTGACGTCATCTAGCGCCATATTTAGCACCCAGATGCCAACGTATAAAAAGAACATGGCTGCGGTAGAGAAAATCCGAGGATCGGTAATCAAGCCCATAGTGCCCCACGTAGGCAACCCCCATATACCGCCAGTGGCTAATGCCAATGCCGAGAACAGCATGCCGACTAGAACAATCTGGCGGGCGAATACTATGGTCATTTTTATTTTCCAGACTAGGAAAACAATACCCATAATCGCCATACCCATGTACAGCGACTGGGCGATAATTGCCGAAGGCACATGGAAGTATATAATGCGAGCAGAGTTGCCTTGCTCATGAAAGTCATAGGGTGCAAACGCGAGGCCCCAAATAGAGCCCACCGCGATACCAACCAGCCCTATCACTAATAAGCTGTTTTGCCAGCCAGGACCAATCTCAACGAACCAGCGCGGCGAGCCCCACTTATGAAACCAAACTTTAAACCGTTGCCACATTTCTCTACTCCGCAACTATTTTTAATGCAAATGCTGTCACCGCTGGCATGAATACGACTGCCACCAAAGCCAACACCAAGGTGAATAACAATGGCGCAAGATAGGGCAAGCCAGCGGCAGCATACCGCACCGAGCTAATTGCAAAAATTAACGTCGGGATATAAAGGGGTAAAACTAACAAAGGGGTAAGCAAACCACCCTTGCCGATCTGACTGGTAAGCGCTGCACCCAGGCTACCAATGGCCAGAATCGTCAATGAGCCGAACCACACCGACAATACCAAAATAAATACCGCAATGCCCGACATACCATACGCCCACGCCAATATTGGGGCAAACAAGGCTGCCAGCCATCCTATTTTTACCCAATGCCCTAAAATTTTTAACAGCACAAACAAACTGGGCAGAACAGCACCAACAAGTACCTGATCAACGAAACCATCACGAATATCAGCATAGAACATACTATCCAGGCTTAGCATAAGCGCCAGCAATAGAATGACCCACAAGACGCCAGGCGCTAATTCTGCCGCTAATCCAGATTGCGCCGGTATCGCCACGGCAAACACCACGGCAACCATAAAAAAGAACAATAGCGGGTTTAGCCAATCTTGTGGCGTGCGCACCACCAAAGCCGCCTCACGCTTGATTAATAACGCAATCATACGTCGAGCTCCAAGGTTCTGTGTGCCATTCCTTCAAGATTTTGGTGGCTAGTTAACAATACAGCGCCACCTTGCCGAGCATGGTCGCTAATGCGCTGGCTCAGTTTCTGCGTTGAAGCTTTATCTAGCGAGGTAAAGGGTTCATCTAACAACCAAATTCTTGGCGCATCCAAGCAATACAGCCTGCTTAGCGCCACCTTGCGGGTTTGGCCTGCCGATAGCCTACCTGATAACTGGTAACGCCAGGCATGCAACCCCACTTGCGCTAAAGCAAATTCGACTTGCTCATCCGTTGTTTGCATGCCATCCAATAACAGTAACAACCGCAGACTCTCGGCCACAGTGATGGCACCGTTTAGCCCCGGTGAGTGACCAACGTAGCAGCGGCTATCAGAGTGCCAAGTAATATCACCGGTGAGGGTTTGGTTTAAGCCAAGCAACCCTCGCAACAAGGTTGACTTGCCACTTCCATTCGGTCCAACTAGGTGCACAACCTCACCACCAGACAACGAAAAACTGAGCGGTTTAAATAATTCTAACTCATCGCGTTCAGCAACAATGGCGTCGGCCGACAACAACATATACTCATTCCACACGTAATCTGGGCGGCAATGCTACCCTAAGTTAAGGGCGGCGGCTAATGTAGCGTATGACAACTATGGTAAACAAAGCCGAACAACTAATACAGGCACTCAACCTAATCCAACCCAGGGTGCAACAAAATACTGGCACCCCAGTTTTGGATACGGTTGCGACCATTAAGCAGAGCATTGCTCAGCATGGTCTTTTATCAGTGCTGATCCAAGACAGCAGTGCGATGGCAGACAAGTCATTTCGCAGCACGCTGCTGGTACTGCCTTCGCCTAACAAACACCCAGACTTACCCGCCGGCAGCATCATTGAGGCCAAGCTAAACACGGCTTTACCGCGCGGCGCGGTTTTGATGATACAAGCCGACAAAGGCCAGCTCGTTATTCAGGCACCTAAAGACACGGCCAGCAAAACACAACAAATACAGGTGGCCATTCAGTATTTGACCAATCAGCTAACCAATCAAGCGCCTGAAAAGCCGGTCATTATTCGCCAGATTAATCAACTAATCCAGCAGCTACCGACACCGACCAAGGATGCACTGGTGCAGGTGCTCACCGGCCAATCCAAGCCAACAACCAGTGCCGATGTAAGCAAGCCAAAACAGGCCCAGACCAACCCACCTGCGCCAGCACTGCAGCAGGTACGCCAGCAAACGAGCTTATTAGCTGGATTTACTCAGGCGAGCAAACCAAGCTTGCAACTGCCAACACAGCAAGCAAGCAATACCGCACCACTTAGCCAACTAGCGTCGGTATTACAATGGCTGCAAAGCAACACCAGCGAAGCGAAAACCAATAATTTATTGCCCCAATTACTTGCTCACATAGCCAAACAAACGCCAGACTTACTGCAAATGCAAGCCGCCAGCATGGCTATGCATAAACCCGCAACGAGCGGCGGCCAGCCACTGCTCAATTTTCTTGCCGACACGCCAGAAAGTCGACTACCGCAGCTACTCAACGGTTTATTGCAACACCAAACGGTGGCCCAGTTGCAACATGCAGCAGTGAACTTGCAAACCGATTCTCCCCTTACCAATCATTGGCTGCCGTTTTTTCACAATCAAACATTAAAAGCCGTCGAGTATGACATTGAAGCCAGTGAAGCAACACAGGCGAGCGAACGTACTTGGCGGGTCAAGGTGTACTTTACTCTGCCACCCCTAGCAGCGATTTGTGCCGAACTAAGGTTTAATGCCAGTAGTCTTGCCTTAACCTTGTGGAGTGAAACACCACAAACCTTAAAGTTGTTGCAAGCACATACAGAAACCTTGCAAGCCTTACTCAACAATCATGTGCAATGCCAGCCAGTCGCCTGCCAATATGGCATGCCACCGAAGAAGAAAAAGCCTGACAACCCACAACAGCAAGTGGACATTAAAGCATGAGTGAAAAAGCAGTCGCGCTAAAATATTCTGAAAGAAAAAGCCCTACAGTGCTCGCCACGGGCGTCGATGATGAGGCGATCGAGATGGTACGTTTAGCACACGAGCTAGCGATCCCATTATTTGAAAACGAAGAACTGGCTGCTTTGTTGTGTGCTAGTCATACCCACGATCAAATGCCACCCTGGTTAGAACCTGTGCTTACCGATGTACTTGCGTTTGCATTATGGCTGCAAGGCGAAGCAGCCAACCCAATGTACCCAGGCGAAAAAGATATCTCTAATTAATCGAGCGAGCGAAGTTGGACTGCAACCAATGACAAATGGCAGCCTCCTGCTCAGCCTTTGCGGCCACCAGAACTTGACTATTGTGTTTGCCCAACCGTTCAGCCAAGTCGTATTGGTCGATCTCACAAGCCTGATGGACATAGCATGAAACCGGCGCACGCGTTACTTTGGGCGCACTCTCGCGCTTTGCTTGGCGAAAGAACTCAGGCACAACTCGCTGACGGCCTGGCTGAAAGCCAGCAAATAGAGCCAGTAGTCGTTTAAATCGGCGCTTTGGCGTTGGCGTGAAGTACGGGTGTTGCCATAGCACCACACCAGCTAGGTTTGGTACCGTTGCCGATAATAAGTAGTGCTGCCACAACACACCACCAACCCCCTTGCCTAATAGAAAAATAGGCAATGCTTGATAGCGTTGCACGGCTTTCACCACCAAGGCGAGATCGCCCTGAGTGGCCTCTGTTAGGGAATACCGAGTTTTGCGTGAGATTTGTGGCCAACTATCACCATACCCATGCAGGTTACAGGTCCAAACGTTAAAGCCATTTTGGCAAAGCCTTTGCACTAGCCCCTGCTGCTGATCGCCAAAAACAGCCGCGTTATTGGTCAAATCGTGCACCAATACCACATCCGCTTTTGGCTGCTCACCATGGTAGCGCCAAATGGATAGTTGCCCACCGATACGATTAGGCACAATAAAGTGCTCGGCGCTCTTTAATGCTGATGTGCCTGGCGGCTGACTTTCATTTATCGTCAAACTCAAATCTCGCTCTATGATCACAAAGGCTAAGCGTATCTGGCGCTGTTAGACTAGCAATTCACCTTGCATAACAACGACAGCCTCTCCTTGCAGAATAACCCGATCACCAGAAACTCGGCAACTCACTTCCCCACCGCGTTCAGATAACTGCTGGGCAAGTAAATCAGTGCGCCCTAATCTTTCTGCCCAAAACGGCGCTAGCATACAGTGCGCCGAGCCCGTTACAGGGTCTTCTGACACCCCAAGTGCCGGCGCAAAAAAGCGCGAGACAAAATCACAATCATCCCCTTCACCAGTAATACAAAGGGTTTGCTCAGGCAGCTTGGCTAATGCCGCTAAGTTTGGCTGCGCATGCTCAACGGCTGCTTGCGTGGGCATAAGCACCAACCAATCTCGACCACTAAAGCCCTGAACAATCCCGTTATGAGCACTGGCAAACTCACTAATTGGTTCGGGTATCTGTGCGGCTGCAATGGGTTTGGCAGGAAAATCGAGCTGAATGAGTGAACGAGCGTTATTGACGATTAGCTCACCAGATAAGCAGTCAAAAATGAGCTCTCCACTAACGCCAAGCAAGTCACTTAGCACCTTTGCTGCCGCCAACGTCGCATGGCCGCACAGTTTTACCTCGGCAGTTGGCGTGAACCAACGAATAGACCAACGCAATCCATGATTTTGCACAAAGGCAGTTTCAGACAAGTTATGTTCGCGGGCAATGTCTTGCATACGCGCTGGGTGAATGGGGTGATCTAACACATAAACCACCGCTGGATTGCCGGCAAATGCATGGCTTGTGAACGCATCAACTTGATAAAACTTCATTTTGGCTATCCCATTCGTGCAACAGTGTCATGCAAATAAATTAATTACAACACGTGTTGCATTTGATTAAATTAAACGAAACACAGAATAGTACGGAGCATAACATGGCAACGATTGAAATGACGCAAGCAACGTTCGAACAGACGATTGCTGACAACGACATTGTTATTATTGATTTCTGGGCGGAGTGGTGTGGCCCTTGTAAAAGTTTTGCACCTATTTTTGAAGCCGCTTCAGAAAAACACCCAGACATCACCTTCGCCAAAGTGAATACTGAAGTGGAGCAGCAACTGTCAGCCGAGTTTGGTATCCGATCGATTCCAACGACAGCCGTATTTCGCGATGGCATTGGCGTATTTATGCAGCCTGGCATGTTGCCACCACAAGGCATGGAGCAACTGATTGAGCAGGTGCGCGGCCTAGATATGGCACAAGTCAAAGCGGAAATGGCTAAGCAGCAGTAAGCTTTACCTCTGTATGCATTTCATACAGACACAATACAGAACGGCGCGTACAATCGCGCCGTTTTTGTTTATTTTTGGTCACTGTATGAAGCCGCAAGTTGTTTTATCAAATGTATCCTTGATGCGTGCTCAGCAAAGCGTGCTAGAGCAGATCAATTTGCAGCTTAGTGAACGGCGCATTGGCATTATTGGTTATAACGGGTCAGGTAAAAGCAGCATCTTGCGTCTGTTGTGCGGCTTAATGCAACCAGATAGCGGCACCATAACCGTTGGCGAACACTGCACGTCAATTGGCGCTAAGAAGCTTTGTCGAACCATTGGCTTAATTTTTCAAAACCCCGACCATCAACTTATCTTCCCTACCGTTATTGAAGAACTCAGCTTTGGCTTGCGCAATATTGGCTACAGCAAAGCCGAGGCAATCATGGCGAGTGAAACCATACTGGCCGACTACCAACGCAGCCATTGGCGCGATAAACCTGTGGCGTCATTGTCGGAAGGGCAAAAACAATTATTGTGTATTCTTTCTATCTTATTGATGCAGCCAAGCACCTTGTTATTCGATGAGCCTTACTCTGCCCTAGATTACCCAACGCGCCAGCAACTGGCTAAGGTCATTGCCAACCTCGACCAGCAAGTCATTATGGTAAGCCATGAACCACACACATTTGCCGAGTTTGAGCGGGTTATTTGGCTAGCCGACGGCAAGGTTCAGATGGATGGACAGCCAACAGAGGTGATTCGCGCTTATGAAGCCAATGCCGAGCAAAGAAACCACCTATGATCAGCTTATACCTCGCAACCCCTACTTGGCTTCATCGCATAAGAGTGAGCTATAAGTTACTCGCCCTTGCCCTAATTAGCCTGGTACTTATTCCGCTGAACTCATTGTGGTTATGGGGTGCTGGGCTGGTACTTACGTTTGTGCTGTACGGGACATTAGGTGGCGAAGCATTAAAACAATTAATCAGCTTTCGACCTATTTTGTGGTCATTGTTAATACTATTGGTTCTGCAATGGTGGCTTGCTGGCTGGCATGCTGGTGTTTTGCTTGTACTAAGAATGAGCACGCTGATCTTATTGGCTAATGCCATCACCCTAACCTCGTCGATGGACGATATTACCGAGGTGATGCTGTGGTTACTGCAGCCATTAAAAAAGCTAGGCTTGGCCACCGAGCTGATCGCCTTTGCCATGTCGTTATGCATTCGTTTTATTCCATTGCTCATCGCCATTTTGGATCATCTAATTGATGCTTGGAAAGCGCGTGGTGGTGGCAAACAGTACTGGTTAGTGATCGCTCCCATGATCATTCAATCTTTGGTTTTTTCGCAACATGTCGCCGATGCGATCAACGCGCGTGGCGGCATACCTAAACAATAAATGTAAGGAATCCTTATGAAGGCTTTACAGTTTAAAACGCTGGACATCGTTCAAATTGCTCTGTTTGCTGCCATTATGGCGGCGTTAGGCCTGATACCAAAAATCGATATTACCGCCACGCTTCCCATCACGGCACAGTCGATGGGGGTGATGCTGGCAGGCATAATCATTGGTAAACGCAATGGCTTTTTTGCCATCTTGGTGTTCACCTTGCTGATGCTGGCTGGTTTGCCGCTATTGGCCGGCGGTCGTGGCGGATTAGGTTTATTAGCAGGTGGTTCAGCAGGCTTTATTATTGGCTACCCTATCGCAGCCTTTGCCACTGGCTGGTTTTATGAAAAATTCTCTGGGTTAGCCAATCAATTCGCGACATTTTTAGCATCGGTGCTAGGCGGCATTGTTGTGTTATACGCCATTGGCATCCCAGGCATGATTCTCAACACTGGCATGGAGCCCTTAGCGGCAACCCTATTTATGGCGCCGTTTATTCCGGGTGACCTAATCAAAGCTGTACTGACCACCATTATTGTGGCGGCGATTGCCCGTGGTTTACCGGAACAGTTCAACCGTGCTTGAGCGCATTCGTTGCCATGCCAAGACGCGCTGTGTCCACAACGGCCAGCCTGGCATGGCGCCGCTGCTGCAGGCTTTTTTTAAGCGCTTGGCAGCGGGTCGGCCAGCCGTTATCTTTCCTAGTGACTGGCCACAAAGTAGGCGGGTCATTCCCGATACGAGTGCTTTGCCCGCCGATACCTTTTATGTGGGGTTCACCTCGGGCTCAACCGGGGAACCAAAAGCGTTTTATCGCAACCATCAAAGCTGGCTAGCGAGTTTTGCTGCACTGGGAAAAGCGCCACAAACCATTGTCACCACGGGTGATTTATCACACTCGCTGCATTTGTTTGCTGGCGTTTATGCCTGTCATTATGGCTGTCATTTTACTAGCATGGATCACTTTAGCTTATCCTTGCTGCAGCCAGCGCTTGGCAACTGTGACTGGGTATTCACCACACCAGCTCAACTGCGAGCACTTTGTCAGCGCCATGCAACTTACACGAATGTAAAAAAGATTTGGGTCAGTGGTGCCGCTTTGTTAGCCGATGATGTCACCCTCGCTAAGGCACATTTTCCTTCTGCCGACATTTGCCAGTTTTATGGTGCCTCAGAAACCAGTTTTATTGCCATTAGCGACCGCCAAACGCCACCCGGCAGTGTTGGTAAACCAGCGGCGATCGGCGTTGATATAAAGTTTGATGACCAGCAACGCATTTGGGTACGCAGCCCGATGACATTCTCTGGCTACCTATTGCCTGAGCACCTACCAGCAAGCGAATGGGTCACCGTTGATGATGTTGGCTATCTAGATGAGCAAGGGTATTTGTTTGTCAACGGCCGCCATCAGCGCATGATTAATACAGCTGGGCTAAACATTTATCCAGAAGAGGTAGAACGCGAGCTGAGAAGTCTTGCAGGTATTCGTGATGCCGTGATTGTCGGCTTGCCCTGTCCGCTGCGTGGCGAAAAACTCGCGGGTGCTTTCATCGCAGACAGCCAAATGGATATTGACTGGCTTAAAACCGAGTTAGCTCGGCGACTGGGTAAAACGCGTGTGCCAAAAACCTTGCGACAATTGCCCGCTCTGCCGCACAATCGAGCTGGTAAAATCGACTTAGGAGCTGTCCGTGAGCTGTTATCTAATCGGCGCTGAGCGCAGCCTAATAGCGCCAGCTAACGGTCTGCACAAACAGGCAAGCCTAGCCGACCTAACGCGCCCACTGCTGCAGTCACTGGCTGCACTTGGGCGACCCGAGCAAATAATCCTCGGCAATGCCCTAGGAGCGGGCGGCAACCCAGCCAGATATTGCGCGCTGGATGCAGGCCTATGTGTTCCCAGCAGTACCATCGACACGCAGTGCTGCAGTGGCTTGGATAGCATGATTCAAGCGATTGCCACCATTAATGCTGGGCAAGCTGATTTAGTCTTCGCTGGTGGTGTTGAGTCTTACTCACAGCGGCCAAAACGCCTGGCGCGAACCCAGAATGGCGACTATCAAGCTTACCTGCGCCCTGCTTTTTCGCCCAATGACGACGTTGACATGAGCGAGGCGGCGGCAGCCTTAGCCAACGCACGAGGCATTACTCGCCAAGCCCAACATGAGTTTGCCAAGCAGTCTCATAACAAAGCTGCTAAGCACCCAGACCCTGCTCAGCGCACCTTGACCGATAGGTTATTGGCGCGCCTACCTGTGATTGTCGGCGATAATGATTATGGCCTCACATCGGCAAGTATTGCTCTAGAAGCCGATGGTGCAGCCATCGTCGCCCTAGCCAGTGAACGCTATTTACAGCGCACCAACAGCAAGCCATTGGCCAAAGTCATTGCTAGCCAGCAAGCAACAGGCAGCGCTAAGCAACCGGCCTTGGTGCCGATAGAATGTGTTAAGCAGCTGCTCGCCAAGCAGGGACTTAGGGTACAGCAAATCGACCATTGGCAAATAATGGAAGCCTATGCTGTGCAGGCTATGGTGACCATCGCCGACTTAGGAATTGACCCGAGTCGGGTAAACGAACGTGGTGGTGCACTGGCCAGAGGCCATGCCATTGCAGCATCGGGTACGGTATTAGCGGTAGAAGCTTGTCGAATCGGTCAGCCAGGCGATTTAACCGTTTGCACCATCGCCGCCGGTGGTGGCTTGGCCAGTGCCTTGTTACTAGAAATATGTTGAGGCTCCATTTAGGGTAGCTTTCCAGGTTTAATCGCTATAAAACTGGCTAAACTCACTGAGGGCGATACGGCTTGTTGCTGTTGAATTGACCGGGTGGTCACTGGCATACCCCAGCGCAATGCCACAAAATGTTTGCTGATTATCCGGCAGTGCTAGCTGCTGTTTGATCACATGGTCCAGTGGCGCTAGCGCACCAATGGCACAGGTTGCCAAGCCCTGTTCGGTTGCCAGCAGCATAATACTTTGAATAAAGGCACCTAAGTCCACCCAGCTACCCGCTGCTAGTTGTTTGTCTATGGTGACAATTATGCCAACTGGGGCGCCATGAAAGGCATAGTTGCGCAACTGTTGTGCTAAGCGCTGGTGTTTATCTAGCCGGTCTATCGCCAGTGAAGCATATAGCGCCTTGGCCGCCCCCATCACGCGTTTTTTATAGGGCGCGCTTAATGGCTCGGGGTAATATTGATAAGTTGGCTGAAAATCCTGCTGGCGTGCGGCAACTTGTAGGCGTTCAACTAAACTTGATAAAGCGGTATCACTGAGCACATGGCAAAAACCTGGCTGAATATTGCCACCAGAGGGGGCCAAGCGCGCGGTGGCTAATATCTGTTCAATGGTTGCTCGGGCGACAGGTTGATCAGTGAAGCTTCGAATGGAACGGCGACGATTTAACGCTTGCGACACACTTATCATAACTAGCCTAAAAGTGGTTAAACAGCGTAAGCCTACCAAACATTAGCATTGGCAGATATCACACAGTGATCGATTTTTACGGTAAGATATATCCGTAAGCGTACATAAGTGAAGGTTATGGCTCTAGATCAAGTGCAAATACAGTTTAATCCAGAAAGTCTATTGTTATTGAATGCACTGCTTGCCTTCATGATGTTTGGCGCTGCACTGTCGATTAAACCAAAAGATTTTAAATATGTGTTGCTCGCACCAAAAGCGCCGCTGATTGGCTTGTTCTGTCAGTTTGTTTTGTTACCGGCGCTTACTTGGCTGCTTATTCAGCCATTAAACATTTCTCCGTCACTGGCGCTAGGTATGATCCTTGTTGCAGCCTGCCCGGGGGGTAGTTTTTCTAACATTATGACCTGGTTAAGTCGTGGCAGTTTGGCAACTTCGGTCAGTATGACGGCCATATCATCGGCTGCTGCCATGGTAATGACCCCGCTTAACTTTGCTTTTTACGCGAGTTTGTCTGCCGATACTCGTGAGCTGGTTGCCAACATTGCCGTATCACCTTTGCAAATGGCGACTTTGGTTGCCTTGGTGCTTGGTGCACCCTTATTACTGGGCATGCTGTTTGCGCATTACCGAGCCGATATCGCCAGCAAACTAGAGAAGATCATGCGCACTGTGTCGTTGGTGATTTTCTTGGGTTTTGTGGCCATTGCTTTTGGCAATAACGGTAGTTTATTCATCGAGCACGCACCTAAGTTTGCCGCTTTGGTAATTGGCCATAATCTTTTGGCGATTACTATTGGTTGGAGTGCCGGCTGGCTGGCGCGCCTGCCAGCCAGTGAACGCCGCGCCATCACTTTAGAAGTGGGCATTCAGAACTCTGGGTTGGCACTCATTCTGCTCTTCACGTTCTACCCAACCGTTGGTGGCATGATGCTCATTGCTGCCTTTTGGGGTGTATGGCATCTTGTCAGTGGGCTGACTTTGGCTTGGATTTGGGGCAAACGCCCACCACTGGTTCAGCCTAACTAGCCTGATAGCTTTTGCTGTAACCAGATAGCATTCGACTGCATATCTGGATAAGGTAAGTCTTCTGGCTGGATCACATCCACAACGGTGAGCGTGAGTGGTTTGGTGCGCTGCCAACGGAACATTAATAACTGCGCCAAAGACCGCACAATAGGGTGGATGCGGTGCAACAGTTGTCGCATGGGTGAGTGACCGGCGTCGATATGCACCAGCACGACGGGTTGCCCACTTGCTTGCATCATTCGCACGACACCAGTGCGCCACTGCGGGTCGACGGCTTGCGACCAAAATGGTGAAGCGATACTCAGCCCCCCAGCTGGCGTAATGACCACGCGCCCTCCGTTAGCCAGTACCTGCTGAGCTGGCGCGATGGGTGATTTGCGAGATTTAATTTGCCGATTATTGTTCAGTGTTACCGTTAAGAATGTTTGCCTAAGTGGCTCAAACACGTTTAAAAAATCGCGCGCAACCACCTTGGTTTTGTGCCCTGATCGACTAGCAAGCACTGCCAGTGCAATGCCATCCCACAAACCGTGCGGATGATTTCCGGCAATAATACAAGCATCCAAACCAGAAAGTTGTTCTTCACCAACAACGTTCAATTTAACCTTTCTGTCGGTAAACAATGTTTTGAGCATTTCATGCTGACTGTTTGTTTTGTTCTGGCATTGCCAGGCGTATTTATTTGCCCAGGCAACACCAGTTAGGGTAAACACGCTGCGGCGCAGCCATGATGGCCAATTTTCTAGCATTAACTTGCCCGTTTTTGTTGGCGCCGTGCGTAGCTCTGGCGCAGCGCGGCAGAGGTCATTGTTGTCAGAATATTTTCTGCTTTGCGAAGCTTATTTGGCAGCGCCTTGTCAGAGATCTCGATGCCTGGCTCGTAGATGATGACTTTACTGCCTTCAACGGCAATACAGTAGGTACGATGATTCTGAAAGAACTGCTTTAATTCATCGGAAAACAAGGGCTGAACCGCCTTTGGCGAGCGCGACATTAACCGAAATAAGCGTGAGAATGCCGAGGCATCGGCGAGCGGCATATCATAGGCTTTCAACGGCTTACCTGGACGGGTAATGGCGTACTCGGGGCGCAGCTCAAAATCCGGCAGCAGGGCGCGACCAGTATCAAAATAAAAGATGGTTTGGGCATGCGGTGTGCGGGTTGTGCCTAGTCTTAGCAGTTGTTTGTGCTGCATGACCGTTACCCGATATGGGTACTGGTCGAGCGATAACAAATGGGTTAAGTGCTCAGGTTTTGCATGGCGCAGCAGGTTAAAGCGGCCAAGGGCGCGAATCAAAGCCGCTGGAGCTTTCGGGTAGTACTGCATGCCATTTTGGCGCGCATAGCGCTGCCATTTACGCTGATAGCGATGTTTGCGCTCCAGCCGAAGGACTAACCATAACAACAACAGACCCGCAACGATCAGCAACGCCCAGACCATACTTTTTTCCTTTTATTGTTCTACTTGCCAGTGAATGTCCTCACCGGCTTTAATTGGCACCACCACTTCACTGCCAAATGGCAGCTCAGCCGCGACGGGCCATGGTTTTTTCACTAGCGTGATGGTATCAGAGTTGCGCGGCAATCCATAAAAATCTGGTCCGTGCAACGAGGCAAACCCTTCCAACTTGTCAAGTGCATTGGCTTGTTCAAACACTTCGGCATACAGCTCGATGGCTGCATGGGCGGTATAAGCCCCAGCACAACCACAGCTAGTTTCTTTTTTGCCTTTAGCATGCGGCGCTGAATCTGTTCCGAGGAAGAAGCGCTCACTGCCAGACGTTGCCGCAGCAACTAAGGCTTGTTGGTGCAGGTTACGCTTGAGAATTGGTAAGCAGTAGTAGTGTGGGCGAATGCCACCGGCGAGCATATGGTTACGGTTATACAGCAAGTGATGCGCAGTAATGGTAGCCGCTAGATTGTTGGCTTGGGCATTGACAAAATCAACTGAATCTTTCGTGGTAATGTGCTCGAGCACAATTTTAAGATTCGGGAAGGTCTTCACCACATCGGCGAGGAACTTATCTAGGAAGGCTTTTTCGCGGTCAAAAATATCAATCTCAGCGTCGGTCACTTCCCCGTGTACCAGAAGCAGCAGGCCTTCTTCCTGCATTGCCTCGAGTACGTGATAAATTTTCTTTACATCGCGCACACCAGATTCACTATTGGTGGTGGCCCCTGCCGGGTACAATTTGCACGCCTTCACCAGCCCTGCTGCTTTGGCTGCTCTAATGTCGTCGGGCGTGGTTTTTTCGGTCAGATAAAGGGTCATTAACGGCACAAACCCGGGTCTTGGATTCGCTGCCATAATTCTCTCGTAATACGCCTGCGCATCGCTGGCATTCACCACTGGTGGTACCAGGTTGGGCATCACAATGGTGCGCCCCATGTAGCGGCTTGCATCTGGGACCGTATTGCGCAGCACATCCCCATCACGTAAGTGAATATGCCAGTCGTCTGGGCGAACTATCGTAAGCGTTTCCATAATACCTCTCTAAGCGTTGTCATCGGCTGGCAACACAGCAGCCAAACGCCCGTTATCATACCCTAATCGCCCCACGACCGCCGCTTTTCTTTGCACGCCAACTTGTGGGCAAAGCATAAATAAGTCGCCATTAACACCGGTTAGCGTGCGCTGCACACCCGCCGCTTTAGCGATTTTGGCATTGGCAGCCATATGCTGAACTTCACCGTGCGTTGGTACCAACAAATGAGGCTGCACCCACTGATACATTAACTCAAGCTCATCACTGGCTGGATGACCTGAGGCATGAATTGGTTTACCGGCATTATCATCATCTACGACCTGCACCCCTAATGCCCGCAGCTGGTTTTGTACCCGCGCAATGCTTTCTTCATTGCCAGGGATTGCCCGCGAACTAAAGATCACTTTATCGCCGCTGGTTAAATCAAACTCACGGAACATGCCCGCAGCCATGCGCGCCAACGCAGCTCTGGGTTCGCCTTGGCTGCCGGTGGCAATGACCATTAAATGGCGCTCAGGGATATAGCCCATCTCGTTAGGATGGACAAAGTTAGGCAAGTCCTGCGGCCAATAGTCGAGGCGCTTAGCTAAGCGCACCATGGTTTGCAATGAGCGACCAAGCAGAACAACATCACGCTGACAGTCGCGCGCGACGCCAAGCAGGGTGTGCAAGCGGGCTAGGTTGCTAGCAAAACAGGTCACCACTACCCTGCCCTGGCAGCCAACCACCTGATCATACAGTCCCTCATATAGGGCTCCTTCACTAATTGAGTGGCCGGCTTGGTTGGCATTAGTTGAATCGCACACCATGGCATCCACGCCTTGCAAGTTTTTGTACCATTTTGGGTCAACAGGCCAGCCAACAACGGGGTCTGGGTCGAGTTTCCAATCTGCCGTGTGAAACACGTTGCCAGCCGGCGTTTGAATGAGCAAACCATAGGGCTCAGGGATTGAGTGGGTTAGGTTTACCCATTGCAAACTAAAATCGCCGAGGACCAAGGGGCGGCTGGTATCAACAATTCGCAAATCAATTTTGTCGAGTAACAGGGCTTCTGCCATCTTGCGCTCGATGACCGCCCCAGCAAATGGCGTTGCATAAATAGGTACTTGCAACATGGACCACAAATAAGGCAATGCGCCAAGGTGGTCTTCATGCGCATGGGTAATGACGATACCGGTGAGCTGCTCACGCCGTGAAGCAATAAAGCTAGGATCTGGCATTTGCACATCGGGCTCGCCCGGCAATTTACTAAATGTGATACCACAATCAACCATCAGCCAATGATTGTTGTAGCCATACAGGTTGAGATTCATCCCTATCTCACCCGTGCCGCCTAGCGGCAAAAAATAAAGCTGTTCGGGGTGTAATTCCATCAATTCATTCTCATGTAGCCTTGCCAACGATCATACATTATCTAATCGATACGTGCTGAATCAGTCAGGCTATTACCAACACAGGAAGATGTAATCTTTTAGCAATTGACGCCGCCACAAATTTGCCGATAATGCGCCTACCTAACCATTTGGTAATCTTTTGGAGAATCAATGAAACGCCTGATCGCCTTGTTACTGCTGTTTGCTAGCACACCTAGTTTTGCTAGTGAAACGAGCCATGCATTAACCGACCTAACGACAAGCTGGGTTGGCATAAGCGCATTAATTATTTTTGGCTTAGCTTATTGTTTGGTTATTTTTGAGGAGCAAATTCATCTGCGTAAATCTAAGCCGGTGTTATTGGCTGCAGGCTTGATTTGGATTTTGATCGCCATTGCATATTTGGGCAGCGACGACAATCATACCGTTGAAGCCGCCATTCGCCACAACTTCCTTGAATACGCTGAGCTGTTCTTTTTCTTGTTGGTTGCCATGACTTACATTAACGCTCTGATTGAGCGTAATGTGTTCAACGCCCTGCGCGACTGGCTAGTTAAAACTGGATTTAGCTACCGCCAATTATTCTGGTTAACGGGTGTGTTGGCGTTTTTCATATCACCTGTCGCCGATAACCTAACCACTGCCTTGATCATGTGTGCCGTGGTATTGGCTGTTGGCAAGGGCAAACCTCAGTTTGTTGCCACTGCCTGTGTCAATATTGTCGTAGCGGCCAATGCTGGTGGTGCATTTAGCCCCTTTGGTGACATCACAACATTAATGGTATGGCAAAAAGGCATCATCGAGTTTAGCGGTTTTTTCGCCTTATTTGTGCCAGCCGTGGTGAACTTTTTGGTACCCGCTGCGGTAATGCATTTCGCGATACCAACCGGTAAGCCAAACAACTCAGAGCAAGCATCGACGATTGTGCGCCCTGGTGGTTATACAATCGTATTCTTGTTCTTGGCGACCATTATTACCGCGGTAAGCTTCCACAACTTCCTGCATATTCCACCGGTTTACGGCATGATGTTAGGCCTTGCTTATTTAAAATTGTTTGGTTACTGGCTGCGCCGCCGTGCCCAGCATTGGCACTCTGGCAGTGAACACCCGCCAGGGACAGACTCTCATGCAGGTTTTGATATCTTTAACAAAATCGCCAAAGCAGAATGGGATACCTTATTCTTTTTCTACGGTGTCATTATGGCCGTAGGGGGCCTTGGATTTATTGGCTATCTGGCTGCGGCTTCAGAATTTTTCTACGGTCAACTTGGGGCCACAACGGCCAATGTGTTAGTTGGCATTATGTCGGCCATTGTCGACAACATTCCGGTCATGTTTGCCGTGCTTACCATGCAGCCGGATATGGATCATGTGCAATGGCTATTGGTTACGCTGACCGCCGGTGTTGGGGGTAGTTTATTGTCAATTGGTTCAGCCGCAGGGGTTGCGCTGATGGGTCAAGCCCGCGGTCAATACACCTTTTTTAGCCACCTAAAGTGGACCCCAGTGATTGCATTGGGTTATGGTGCCAGCATTATTGTTCACTTTTTAATCAATGGATAATTATTCTATCCAAAGACAAAAAAGGGCTGCAGTGCAGCCCTTTTTTGGTTCAATCGATGCTTAGGCGAACGATGCTTTCGACGCATCATACTCTTCGGTTAATGCTGTAATAGCCGATTCGTCATACGCTCGCAAGCCACTCAACAGCATATGCTTTGAGCCGCGGCCGATGACCTCATCGCCAGACAAGATATCAAAGTTCAGGTACATGTCACCGCGTTTGCCATTTACATCAAACTGGTGCTGGCTAGGGCGCAGGCTGATCTCGCCGCTGGCGCTACCGTTTAGTTCAATTTCCATGCTCTGATACATTACCATTGGCCTAGCTGGGTTAATCATTACCCCAGCTTGGCGCATCACTGGCACTAAAATATGCGGGTACGTAGTGCCGGAAAACGAGACATAAGCCAGAATCAATTGCTTGATAAACTCAGCTGACTGAATAGATGGGCCAGCGATCGCGGCACTGGTCATCACTTTCTCACCATGTAACACCGACATTTGGTCGGTGTCGCGCTGCAAAGTCAGCTGCATCTCATCATTCACCATGCCGCTAAACTGAAACTTCATGCTTTCATTGGCACCAAACTCAGTCAGTAGAATGGCAAACAATAAATCACCTGGCACAACAAAACGCTTGGCATCGGCGTCGTGCAATGGATTAAAATCACCGGCAACAGACTTGGCAAATTGACTACCCTGCTCACGACTAATCTGCAGACCTGCTGGCGAGACACTGTAAAAATTGGAAATATGCATTTAGGAATCCCCCATTAATGCCTACCAGTCTACCAATCGACTAGCGAGCGATTAACGGGGTTTTAGGAATAAGACCCACAACCAAACGATGGGTCAAAACAATGCCAGGTGATTACTTGATTAGCTTGATAGATAACGGATATGACCAATACTCGCCTTGATTGGCTTTAAGCGCACCGATAATGGCAAAAATGACGCCCAATAGGCCTACGATGGCAAGTGTTAGAAAACCGATCAGTACAACCATCAAAATCACGCTGATAATTGAGTAGATGGTCGCTGAGATGATCCAGTTGACAATGTTTTTGCCATGCTGGTCAATTTCAGGAAAGTCATTCTTGTTAGCAATCCACATAATGATTGGCACAATAAAGCCACCAAGTGGAATAACAAAACCAGCAAACTGGCTCAGGTGCATTAAAACCAAGTAGGCATTCATATCCATGCCCCAAGGACGAATTTGTTGCGACATAACCGCTCCTTTCTAAGATCATTAAGAGTCGTTAATGTCGCAGAGCCTGACCATCTTGGCAACTAGATTCAATCGCTAAATCAAGGGTATACACAGAGCTAGCATGACAAAGGGAACTAGAATCGCACCAACCCAAACAAGTGAGCGAGCCGTGCTGAGGTTAGCCAGATACAAAACGTGGTAAATCACTCGCAACACCACATGAGCCACCGCAAGCCCTTGTACCAGAGCTGAATCCTGCCCTACTGCGATGGCAACCACGACCGCCGGTGCAAATACAGCCAACGATTCAAATGCATTTTGATGGCCGGCCAACGCTCGCGCACCAAAACCTGTCAGTGCAGTTTGTTGAGCTCTTGGATGATTGTTGTCATATCCACCTAGCGCCGCCATTGCCTTCATTAACGGCACCTTGGCTAGGTAAGGTAGAAACGCCGCAACCATCAAG
This sequence comes from Salinibius halmophilus, assembly GCF_003577475.1. Lineage (GTDB taxonomy): Bacteria > Pseudomonadota > Gammaproteobacteria > Pseudomonadales > Natronospirillaceae > Salinibius > Salinibius halmophilus. Next base: position 65,943 of record NZ_QPEP01000010.1, on the reverse strand, counting down.
CAAACAATCAATACCGTCATGAGTGTACCTCTTAGATTCTAATAGCCCTCAATACGCTGTAATGGTGATTAATAGATCATCTGACTTAGCCTGCACCTAGCACTTTTATATGCTTACAACGACTTGGGCAATCACTAGATTGTCAACTACAGTTAATGAAAACAGTTAAGGAACTCTGTGATGACTGAACGACGTCTATTTTCGCGTGTCGCTTACCGTGCACCGGCTGTTATTACTTGCCATGAAACGACAGTTACATGCCAAGTGATAGATATGTCTCTGCATGGCATTTGTACTTCTAAACCAGAGATGGACTTCGCCGTTGATCCCAGCGAATTAGTCCAAATATCGGTCAACATTCCCGATAGCAACATCCAACTGCTAATGGATGCCATGCTGGTCTCGTTTGATGACAGTCACTTGCGCTTCGAAATTCAACAAATTGATCTAGAAAGCATTACCTACTTAAAGCGCATGGTAGAGCTCAATATCGGCGACGAATCCTTATTGCATCGAGAGCTTGAGCACCTAAGCCACATTCAAGCTGAAGATCAGTAATGACCTGGCAGCGCTGGCAGCAGGTTTATCTATTACCGATAATGATTGCTCTACTTAGCATAGCGACCATTGAACGCCAGGTACACTTAAGCACCCAAGCGCAAATTTCTGGCATAGAAAACAACCTGTCGGCACGGCTAGATACAGCGAGTGCAAAAATTGAACGAGACCTCAATAGCGCTATTTCACTGAGCAACGGCCTAAACAGTTACATCAAAAGCCAAGGCGGCAGGCTAGACAACGAGGTGATGCAAAACTGGCTAGCCGGTATGTTCATTGAAACTGAGCAACTAATTAATATTGGCGTAGCACCGGGCAATCGTATTGAGCTCATCCACCCAATTGCAGGGAATGAAGCTGCTTTAGGAATCTACTACCCCGATCTAGCCAACCAATGGCCAGCGATCAAAGCCATCATCGACTCAGGCACCCCCAAACTTGTTGGGCCGATAAACCTAGTGCAAGGTGGCCTAGGCTTTATTTATCGCTCGCCTATCTATATTGATGGTGATTACTGGGGGATTACCAGTATTGTAATGGATGCCGACCTGATACTGGCACACCTTGATCAGGTTTCGGCAAGTGTTCAACTAACCGACGACCAACAGCAGCTTTTGTTTGGCAAGCCAGAGCTACCTACCCTGTATGTGTCAGCACACCGCAAGCTGGCAGTCCCCGGGGTAGACTGGACATTGAGTGCGTTTGCATCGACCCAGCATGTTCGCAGCAATCAAATTCGCTTAGCTTCCTATCCTTTGGCCTTATTATTCGCTGTAGCGGTGCTGTTACTAGCAAGCGCTCGATATCGAAGTGCGTTGCGCACCCAACAGTTAGCACGTGAAAACGAGTTGGTGCAAAGAGAGTTTGTGGCCATCGTCAGCCATGAGCTTAAAACCCCCATCACCGCCATTCAGGGGTCATTGGCATTACTAGATCATCAACTGGCCAAAAACCTAGACACTCAGGGCGCTAATCTTCTCAACATTGCTAGGCGCAACACAGCTCACCTCGGGCTATTGATTAACAACCTGTTAGACCTAGACAGAATGAGCAAAGGCACACTTACCCTGTCTTCAAGCAACATTGATCTGTACCCACTAGCGACGTTTGTGATGAACTTTATGCAAAACGAAGCCAGTAGCAAGAATATCACCCTAAACCTTGATCGATCTGAAACGAGCGCGCTAGCTTATGGCGACCCAGACAGAGTGCAGCAAATCATTCACCAGTTGCTATCTAACGCGATTAAGTTTTCACCTGAAAATAGCCACATAAACATCACCCTTACATCGACCGATGAACAAGCAATCATCAGTGTTCAGGATGAGGGTCAAGGGATTGATGCAGGCACCCAGGCGATATTATTCGAACGGTTCCGCCAAGGCCACACTGGCGCAAGTCGCAAAGCAGAGGGCGTCGGCATTGGCTTGGCACTGGTATACGAGCTAGCTACGCTAATGGGCGGCAACGTAAGCTTTGATACCAGTGAGCAAGGCACGACTTTTACCATCACGCTGCCAAATCTAGGATAATGGCAACCCTTGTTGGCAGGGAAGGTTGGCCAGCTAAGCTGGCCAGTTGCACATTACTTGCGCCCATAGAGGCGCTCGTGTAGGTCTTTATATTTCATTACCGCCTCTTTATCGAACTCCAACATACCTGCTTTTGGGTCGACGGGTTGAAGCAACTTCTCTTTTGCCCAGCGGCGCACATTGGATTCAGTTACACCCATTAGCTTGGCGACTTCAGCGGCATTCATCGTGGACATTGGCAATCCCCTTGGAACTGAACAAACACTTTTTAGCTTAGCCCGATCCACCGGGTTTGCCGAAAAAAGCGCATATCACCCTCCACCAACAGAGCAAACCCAAAAATATTTATACTTCCATAATCTCAATTTATTAAATATTTTATTTAAATATATAAGATTTATATTGTTTTTTATTACCTAGTCGGCTTACTCACCTTTTCCCATTGTGCATTGAGACGCTTATCACTAATGGTGACGCTTGTGCCTAGGGTTTGCGCAAACCAGCTTACCCGCAGCTCTTCAATGAGCCATCGGTAGGTAATTAGCTCAGGATCAATGCGCTGTTCAGCTTCTAACCGCTGTTTACGGTTTTGATACTTTTCAAAGGCCTCACGAAGAAACTCGACCCTTGCTTGTTCGCCTGCATTCATGCCACTAGCGCGGTTGATTCGCACATCACAGGCCTGAATAAACCGAGCTAGATGCGGCAACCATTCCGGCGGCGTTTGGCGAATAAACCCAGGATAAATCAACTGGTCTAACTGGGCTTGAATATCGCTATACATAAATGCAACAGCAAAGTTTAAGGAACCCTTCAACTGCTTGCGCACCTGATGATGGGCCTGGAGTATGTCGTGCACCACCTCGGCCAGTGCAAACGCACTATCGACAAAATCACCGCGTTTTGCATTTAACAACTGTTTAAACTGGCTTTGGCTGCGTGGCAACCCGTCAGCAAGAAAATGCTTAGCGAAAGCGGCATTGATAAAGTCTTCGAGCAACACCTTAGCGGTTCCCGTGGGCGCAAAGTACAGTGCCATTTGTTTCAGCTTAGGCAAATGATCACGCACATATTTTTCGAGGTCTGGCAGTGACAAGCGCAGTAGCCGAATGACGCCCTGTTCGTGCGCTTGGTTGGCCCAACTAAGCTGGTCGAATAGCTCAATGGCAACACTATCTTGCTGATCAACAAGCGCCGGAAACGCTCGAATCGTCATACCAGCCTGCTTGTATTCATAGGCTTCAGGCAACTCGTCAAAGTCCCAGCTGGCAATATTTGAGCGTTCAATATCCACTTGCGCAACCTGACTTACAGGTTTCGTTGGCATTTGCTCCATTTGCGCCCAAAGCTCGGTAATATCACGACCCGACTTTAGTTCCTTGCCTTGCTCATCAACGACAGACACACGCAAGGATAAATGCTCGTCTAATTTGCTAGTTTCCCAGGCATCCTCTGGTATGGCCACACCAGTAATTTGCCTAAGCGCTGTGCCCAGCGCTTGCGTTAGCGGGATGTCGTCGGGTTGCATTCGATCAAGCGCTTTGTCCACCATATCTGGAGCTGGCACAAAGTTGCGCCGCAGGCTTTTAGGTAAGCTTTTAACCAAAGCAATGCATTTATCACGCAGCAAACCTGGCACCAACCAATCCAAACGATACAAGGGCACTTGCCGTAGTGCACCAATTGGCACCTTGATGGTTACCCCATCATCTTGCTTACCGGGATTGAAAGCATATTCAAGCGGTAACTTTAAGGCGCCAACAGTTAGCTGATCTGGGTAGTCATAGTCGCTTACGGCATCGGCACTGTGGCGCATCAACTTTTCTTCAGTTAAGCGCAGCGCCTCATCGCCCACCTTTTTTAACCAAGCATGAAAGCCGATGCCATTTACCACATCGTCGCCAAGGCGCTCATCATAAAAGTTAATCAGGGTTTCATCGTCTACCAAGATATCACGACGGCGCTGGCGGTTTTCCAAATCACGAATCGACTCAATGAGTTGGCGGTTTTCTGCCAGAACGCGCGCTTTGGATTCAAACTCACCTTCTACCAACCCTTGGCGAATAAAGATCTCGCGTGCTTCTTTTGGTTTTATGCGCCCGTAGTGCACACGCCGGCCAGCGACAATCGGCAGCCCGTATAACGTAACGGTTTCTAGGGCAACCACTTGCGCACGTTTTTTCGCCCAATGCGGTTCATTGTACTGGCGCTTAATTAGATGCTCAGCAATTGGTTCAACCCATTGTGGCTCAATTTTGGCAACGACTCGGGCAAATAATTGGCTGGTCTCAACCAGCTCTGCCGCCATAATCCACTTGGGCGTTTTTTTGCCAAGGCCAGAGCCTGGGAAAATCATGCACTGGCGATTGCGGGCGGCCTTGTAGCTGCGTTTTTCATCCAGCATGGCCACATGGCTAAGTAAACCGGATAGCAAACTGGTATGAAGCTGCTGGTAATCTGGTGGTGTTTGATTCAGTTTAAAACCAAGTTGCAGCACGCTTTGCTTGAGCTGGCGATATATATCGTGCCATTCTCGCACCCGCAAATAGTTAATAAACTCAGCTTTGCACCATTTTTTAAACTGATTACCACTGCGCTCTGCCATTTCATTATTTAGGCGCGCCCACAGGTTCAGCAAGGTAACAAAGTCTGAATCTTGGTCTTTATCCACGGCATGTTTTTGATCTGATTGCGCTTGTTTGTCTTGCGGGCGCTCACGCGGGTCTTGAATCGCCAAACCCGAGGTAATCACCATGGTTTCTTTTAATGCCCCGCGTTCATTGGCAGCAATCAGCATGCGCCCTAAGCGTGGATCGACCGGTAAGCGCGCTAGCTGGCGGCCAATTTTTGTTAGGCGATCTTTGCTAACGGCACCTAACTCACGTAGCAGGGTATAGCCGTCATTGATCATGCGTTTATCAGGCTTATCAATAAACGGGAACTTGTGTACGTCACCCAATCTTAGGTGCAACATTTGCAGAATGACCGATGCTAGGTTAGTGCGCAGAATTTCAGCTTCGGTAAACGCCGGGCGGCTATTGAAGTCATCCTCGCTGTACAGGCGCAGACACACACCTTCAGCAATACGACCACAGCGCCCTGCTCTTTGATTAGCACTTGCCTGGGAAATGGGCTCTATTGGTAAGCGCTGCACCTTAGAGCGATAGCTATAACGGCTAATTCTAGCCAAGCCTGTATCAATAACGTAGTGAATGCCAGGCACAGTAAGCGACGTCTCGGCAACGTTTGTTGATAACACAATCCGCCTGCGCCCTTGCGGGTTAAATACTTTTTGCTGCTCACTACTACTTAGGCGGGCATAGAGTGGCAGAATGTCGATATGGCCTAGGTTTGCTTTTTTCAATTGATGGTGAGTTTCGCGAATGTCTGCTTCACCGGTTAGAAAAACAAGAATATCACCGCCTTTGTGCGGCGTTTCGCCGCGTTTTTCCATATCGAATAGCGTTTTCACCGCATACTCGATTGCATCGGCGCCATCCAACCCTGGACCTTCTAGGTTATCCATCGGCAAATAGTGCGTGCTAACCGGATAAGTACGACCGCTGACCTCGATGACTGGTGCATTAAAGTGTTTAGCGAAGCGCTCGACGTCAATGGTGGCAGAGGTAACGATCACTTTTAAGTCAGGGCGCTTTTTAAGCAGCTGGGTAAGATAACCGAGCAGAAAGTCAATATTGAGCGAGCGCTCATGCGCTTCGTCGATGATGATGGTGTCGTACTTATTTAAAAACCGATCGGTCTGAGTTTCTGCTAGCAAGATACCGTCGGTCATCAATTTGATTAGCGTCTTATCACTAACCTTATCGTCAAAACGCACCTGATAACCAACCAGATCACCCTCACTGCTACCCAGCTCATGGGCAATACGCGCCGCCACCGAGCGCGCCGCTAAACGCCTTGGCTGAGTATGGCCAATGAGGCCTTTAACACCCCGTCCGGCTTGCAAACACAACTTAGGAAGCTGGGTCGTTTTACCTGAACCCGTCTCACCGGCCAGCACCACGACTTGGTTTTCTTGAATCGCCTTAACAATCTCATCGCCACGCTCACTAACGGGTAGTCCACTTGCCAACTCAATGTTAGGCACACTTGCTTGGCGTGTTTGTGCCTGATTGTGGGATTGCTCGTAGCGCTCTAGCCACTTTAGCAAGCGTTCATGATCTTCCACGCCCTGCTGCAAGCTTTGCTTTAGCTTATTGTATTCAACCCTCAGCCAATGCTGGTCTTTGATAAGGACTTGATCGATGTTTGCGGCAAGTTGCGTTAACTGCTCGAGCGCCATGGTATTCCTTGCAGAAAATTCTAAATTGGCGCAATTGTAACATCTATACGGCAATCAAGCCGAGTCTTAGCGGCTCGTGCGTGCTGTTTTGCGCTGTGATTTCATGCGATACATCGCCGCATCGGCAATGGTCATGCAATGACTCACATTACCATCAAAGATGGTACTACCATAGCTAGCATCCGCTTGCTCAAATCCTGCCATGCGCACTCGCGATATCACTTGGGCGATGATCGAATCGATACAATAGGCTTGGCCTAGCAAAACAGCAAACTCATCACCGCCTATTCGAAAGGCTTTGCCATCGGTTGCATACAAGGCGGTGCGCAATGCTTTAGCAAACTTTGTTATCAACTTATCGCCCATATCATGACCATTCTCATCATTGATCCGTTTTAGACCATCCAAATCAACGATGGCTAACTGCATACCATGGCTATCGTTTAATGCTTGCTGAAACGCTCTGCGGTTGCCTAAACCGGTTAAATAATCTTCAAAGCCAAATTTCGCCAGCATTTGGTTACGCTGATGGATTCGACGCCACTGAAAAATCAACACAACAACTAAAATGGCTAGTATTAAAGCACCAGTTGCCGTGAGCCAAAACAACAGCCTTGCTTGCTGATTTTGACTGGCCAACAAAGCCACTTCAGCTTCGGCAATCGTTCTTGCCTGTTCAGCTTGTTGTAGTGATCGCACGGCATCTAGCTCAGCAATACGCACTTGGTTGGCCAATGTGAATAGTTGTTGCTGGGCATTTTGCAGCAATTGGCTCATGGTGAGTGCCTCTTGCCAACGCGCCTGCTGTTCATACAACTCAATCAAAGACTCATATACCTGCAAGTTTTCAATATAGGCACTCGCACTTAAGTCTTTCAGCGCCTGCGTTAAGGAAGCTTCGGCCGCCGCCCAGTTGCCCAGTGCCAGCTCAGCTTGCCCTGCTAGCGCAAGCCATTGCGATTTTAACGCCGTATCGCGTTGGCGCATCAACGTTGGCAAAACAACATTGTATAGCTGCAATACCGTCTCAAACCGCTCTTCCACTAACAGAGTTTTGCCATTCGCCAACTGAAAATATAGATAATAGTCAATTCTAGGATCGACCGGATCAAACATGTACTCGTTTAGTAAAGATCGAGCCATTGCCACATCACCCGCCCCTAAATAAGCGCGCACTTGTTTACCTACCAGGTAACTTACACCATCGGTGCGCTCGGGTGGCTTGAGCAAAATAGACTGGTTGAAACTCGCTAACGCTTTGTCATACAGGCTAGCCGTCAAAAACGCCTCGCCGAGTATCACTTGAATAGAAAACAGGGACGGGTGCTGTGCATCAATGCTGGCGAACATCGCTTCGGCATCAAGAAAATAACCAATTGCATCAGCAATTCGCCCCTCGCGAGTGAGGTTTTGGCCGTAAATATGAAATAGGTTGGCTTTGGTTTCAAGCCCGTCACCAGTGGGTTGCCAGCGCTGTAACGCCGCGAGGTGAGTAGCAACCAAGCTACCGGCCTGCTCGTAGTCGCCAAACTGCATATAGGCGTAACACAGCGCCATCATTAGCTTGTAATATTGTGTATCTCCCAATACGCCTCGACTAGAATTGAATAGCTGATGACTGTTAGCCAAGGCGTCAAAATCACGCTCAGCACGGGCATTTTTTATTTGCTCGTTAATATCGGAATACACAACAAGATCATTAGACGGCATTACACTCGCATGCACTGCATTGTGTAGAACACAATGCAGTGCAAATACTAACAACCAAGCAAGATACCGATGCTCCATGGCGGAACGCCCCTCGATGACATAAAAGAAGTACAGCTCAGTTTGTCATCGAGTCAAGAAAATATATCGGGCGCGTCATTCCTCACGCAAGGCGCGGCGTAAAATTTTACCTACAGCGGTTTTTGGTAGCTCATCAACAAACTCATACTGGCGCGGTACCTTGTAGGCAGTCAGGTGTTGTCGACAATGGGCAATTAATTCGTCTGTTGTTACCGGGTGTTTGACTACCACAAAGGCTTTTACCGCCTCACCACTTTGATCATCTGGCACACCAATCGCAGCACATTCAAGCACGGCGTCATGCTCCGCTAGTGCGTCTTCTACTTCATTTGGATAAACATTAAAGCCAGAGACGATAATCATGTCTTTTTTGCGATCAACAATTTTTAAATATCCATCTTCATCAAGCTGCGCAATGTCGCCTGTTTTAAACCACCCATCATCGCTTAGCACATGGGCTGTATCCTGCGGTCGTTGCCAATAGCCTTTCATAACTTGCGGCCCACGTACACATAACTCACCTGGCTCATTGATGCCTAGCGCATTGCCCTGGCCATCATCAATGTATACCTCTGCACCAGGTGTGACCAAGCCGATGGTACCCACCTTGTTGTGACCCGGCGGGTTAAACGCAACAACCGGCGCCGTTTCAGTCAGCCCATACCCTTCACAAATTTCACACCCAGTACGTTGATGCCAAAGCTCAGCGGTATGATGGGTGAGCGCCATGCCACCAGAAAGCGTGAGTTTTACCTTGCTAAAGTCAATCTGATCAAAGTCTGGATGATTCATCAAGGCATTAAACAGGGTGTTCAGGCCAACCATGGCAGTAAAATTATCCAGCTTCTTCAGCGTTTTTATAAAGCCAGGAATATCTCGCGGATTCGGTATCAGTACGTTCTCATTACCCGTGTTCATAATGACTAAACAGTGCACGGTAAACGCGTAAATATGATAAAGCGGCAAAGGTGCAACAATGGCTTCTTTTTCGTAGTCCAAGGCTAGTTTGAAGTATTCGGTGCCTTGCATCATATTGGCAATCAAGTTGCGGTGCGTCAGCATGGCACCCTTCGCCACGCCAGTGGTGCCGCCCGTGTATTGCAGCACAGCAATATCATCGCGCCCTACATTAACAGGCAAATACTTGGCTCGACAGTTTAGAACATCTAGTAGTGCCAAGGTTTTAGACTTATCGTAGGCTGGCACCATCTTCTTAACGTGCTTTACCGCAGCGTTGAGAATAAAGCGCTTCGGCTGTGGCATAAAATCTGCCAACTCCGTGACGATAATTTTTTTGATATCTGTCTTCGGCTGCACATTGATTGCTTTGTCAGCCATGCCGGCATAAACCACCAGTAACTTAGCACCACTGTCATTAAACTGGTGCTCCATCTCACGTTCGGTGTACAACGGGTTAGTATTAACAACCACCATGCCAGCACGCATGGCACCAAACACCACCGCAGGGTACTGCAGTATGTTGGGTAGCTGCACGGCCACTCGGTCACCGGGCTGCAGCCCACTTTCATTCTGTAGCCAATTGGCAAACTTCGCCGCCGCGTCATCAACTTCTTTAAAAGTGATTTTGTGGCCCATACAGTTAAACGCTGGTAAATGGGCATATTTGGTAACCGCTTGGTTAAACACGTCGACGACTGACTGATACGTATCAGGATCAACAGTGCTACTCATTGGTGCGGGATAGGTTGGCACAAACCCTTGTACAGAACTCATTAGACCACCTCTTTATTTATTATTTGATTATCCTGTCGAATCACATTGCCTAAAGGGTCAGCCTCTATGCTTGTTACCACGTCAATGACTTTCGGAACGAGGTGTCCAGCAAAATGTAACCGGCAGTAAGTTTCTATTTCCGTAATGTTAACAGCTTCACCCGACACGGTCAGTTTGACCACTGTTATTTCGTTGATTTTTATCGGCTCTACCCTGGCTTGTTCAATTGCCAGTGCTTGTTTAAGTTGACGCTCCATAACCGGCGCAATCACCCAGTCACCGGCTACTTGAAAGCATTGACTGCGCCGGCCAAGCACGGAAAAAGTGTTACCTTCACTACGTCTAGCAAGATCACCCGTTGCCAACCAACCATCTTGCATCACTTTTCTTGTCGCATTCGGGCGCCGCCAATACCCAGAGAACAATTGCGGGCCACGAATATACAGATCCCCTACTTCACCAATGTCGACCTTGTCGCCGGCGTTATTGCGAATGCTGAACTCACTGCCTGACAATGCCTGTAAGTGATGCTGATTATTTAGCCCTGTAGCAAATGCCGGCCCACTTTCACGACAACCATAGGCTAGATGAACCTGACTGCTCTCTGGCAGCTGTTGGCGCTCATCTTTGCTTAGGTAACTGCCGGATAAAAACAAATGTTTGATTGGCAAGGTATGCTGCTCCACCACGCCGGTTGCAGCACTGAGCTTGTGTTTTAAACACGTTGTTTGCAGGGTTTGGCGGTTAAATTTCTGAGGTAAAAACGATGCAATGCCTGCGCTTGGCAGCAATAGCACGTGCGCAGCAAAGCCAAAGCTGTGCCACAAAGGCACGCCAGCAAGCACTGGGGTGTCAAGTGCTTGCAGCACTGGGTGCAAGGCTTGCTGAAGCTGCTTGATTTGCTGAAGTAATGCCGATTGGCTGTACAGTACAAAGGGTTTACCAACATTCATTGGCATATAAACCAAAGCATCGTCACTATCACGTAATGGCGTTTCCCCTTTACATGACAAGCGCGCCAAGCTTCGCACTTGATCATGGCCATTCCACCAACCCGTCAACTTATTCTTAGGCGGGCGCAAAAGAATATCTGGGCACTCAAAGCTTTCATTACCTAATAGGCGCAAAAGCGTGTTGGTGTCAGCAACCACAGCGCTGGCTTCCAGCTCGTTGAGCAGCGCTAGGTTTTCCTCTCTTAAATAGCGTGGAGTCACCGGCACAACCACCAAACCCAACCACCAACAGGCATAAGTAACCACCAACGCCCAGCGCATGGGCAATGGCGCCACAAGCACGCGGTCGCCTGGTTGCAAGGGCAACTTGGCAAGGCCATTAACCAAGCGTTGCGTCTGCTGAAACAGTGTGCGAAAACTAATTTTCTCGTGCTCATCACACAAAGCATTCGCTTTGCTGTGTAAATGCGGCAAAGATAATAGGTAGTTCATCAGTAACGACATGCAACCTCCGCGCTCCGTCGTTACTTTTTAGCCTAGCCTAGTTTAAGCATTTCGCCCTGTTGCCAAACCGTTAACTCTCCGGCTTGCATGGCATGCCATTGTTCATCGAGCGTTAGCGGCTGGGTAGCAATAATGGTTACGACATCTTTAGGGCTAGTTTCTTCGGCAAAGTTCACCTGCCAATCTACATCGCTCAGGTGTGTTTGGCCAAACGGAGCCCGCCGGGTAATCCAATGCAGCTTAGTTGTGCAATAACAATAAAGCGTATCGCCATCGCTTAACAGCATGTTAAACACGCCCATCCGACGAAGCTGGTCGCAGCGATGCTTTAAAAAGGTGTAGCCAGACTGGGGGTTTGTAAGGTCAATCTTGGCCACCTTCGCTTGGTTGAGCAACCAACAAAAGGCGCGCTCGCTATCGGTTGTACCAACGGCCTGAAACCCGTGCGAGCTAACCAGAGATTCACTATCGGCTAGTTGCCCATTATGCGCATAACACCAATACTTGCCGTTTACTTCGCGCTGAAATGGGTGGGTGTTTTTTAGCTCAATGGCACCAACGTTTGCTTGGCGAATATGAGCAATGGCAACCTTCACTTTAATAGGTAACTGTGAAAGCAGCTCTGCTATTTTAGATTCGCTGGCAGGTAGTGGATCATGAAAACAACGCAACCCACCTGCTTCGAAAAATCCAAGCCCCCAGCCATCACGATGCGGCCCAGTTCTCCCTCCTCGTTGGCGCAAGCCAGCAAAAGAAAACCGGATATCTGTTGGCGTGTTGGCACTCATGGCCAATAATTCACACATAACCTATCGTCTCGTGTTTATTCGCCAACATTATAACGCTAATCACTGCGGCTTACTTGTCTTCGTCATCTGGCTTGTAGAGGTCGTCATCATCAAGACCAGAATCTAAGTCATCGCCTGGGGCAGCGTCCTCGCCTACATCAAGGTCTTCATCATCCAAGTCAAAGTTGGTGTCGTCGATATCCATATTTGGGTCGCCTATTTCGCCCGATAACTTATCTAGCTCACTTTGCAAGCTATCTAGGTCGTCTGGTAAATCTTCTTCCGGCTGTCCGAGGTCAGAAAAATCATCGTCATCAGGTTCACTTTCTGGTGCGGGTGCTTGGTCCGGCTCAGGCGTCGGCACAGACGATTCAGAGCTATCGTCTATCATAGATTCGTCTAAATCTATGTCATCGAGTGTCACGTCAATGGACGCGCTAGTACTTGGTGCTTCAGCATCCTCATCAGCAAGCTCAATACTTTCTTCCTCACGCATTCTGCTTTCATAGCGTTTAAATAGATAAAAAGCTGCACCCAGTACTGCCACCCCGATGCCACCAGCAATAGCAAACGCAATCCAATTGATCCCCTGCTGTTCTTCAGCTTGCGCCCACATATCCACTTCAAGCGTTGGCGATACGGGCGGCGTCATCTCTCGAGTTGGTTCCGGAGTTGGCTCAACTGTTGGCTCTGGCGTCGGCTCTGGTGTTGCCATAGGGGTAGCTTGTGGTGTTGGTGTCGCAGGCATTGGCGTGGCAGTCGCCATAATCGGTTGCACAAAGGCATCGGCACTGGTCATCGGAAACACGCCAGAGCGCCACTGTTTAAGCCCTGCCTCACTTTCGTATGTTACCACCATCTGAACAGAGTTAGCTGCAGGCAGATCTGCCTGCCAATAGTCGTCTATAGGTCTAAGGGCCACCACACTGCCATCATCAAATTCAGCCAGAACTTGGGTCACTTGGTTGCGCTCACTATGACTGCGTAAAACGGCCTGATAGTTACCCGTCGCATTGGTGACTTCGGCAGAAAACGGCTGTCGCACCGTCACCAAAAAACTGCGTCGACGGCTAAACGTGCCACTTTCTGCAGTGATATCCAGTCGCCAGCTACCACCCGGTAAGTTATCCAGCACCCCAGTAAACTGGTTACCACTGCGGCTAAGTGTTTGCGTTTTTACCGGCATTTGACCGGGCTCAGACAGCTGTGCTACAACCGATGTTTGTGCCAATATCTGCTCAGGTATGACATCTTGCGCCACCATGCTGGCTGCAAGGTCTATTGACTCGCCTATCACTAGGTTTGTAATTGGCTGTTCAACATCGAGTGATAAGTTGGCCACTACGTTGACGCGACTGCCTGGCGCTAATGCGCCCACCACCGACCACTCGCCAGCAACTGGCTCAACGATAGTCACCAAGGCATAGCGCTGATCACGATACCAACGAACATCCGTGCGATTGGTTGCCTGATCAATAATCTCTCCGGCTGGCGACTGCAGCATTAGGTCGCCGCCTGGTTCAACGAACATAAGCGCCGTTACTTCACTAACAGAGTCGTCGACAACAAAGCCTTGCTCGTCGGTTAGCGGAATTTGCTCACTGGCGACCGCCACACCCAATAGGTCGGCAAAGATACGCGGCAAATCATCCGCCGAGGTCACTATGGTTGACACGCCATCGGTTCGGTAGGCAAGAAAATCCAATAGCTGAGTGTCGGCACTTTCGCTTAGTGCGATCGTGTGTATGGTGGCATTGGCGTCGCGAAAATTGGGTAGCAGGTTTTGTAGTATGCGATTTCGCTCAGCAAAATTGCGCGCTTGTGCTGGGCTTACATCAACAAAGCCATCGGTTAAGAGCAAGTAGGTGACCGGCTCGCTCGGCGCCACCGGATTTAGATCGTAAGCTGAGGTTTCTAGTGCGCCGCCGATGTTTGTCCGTTGGGCAATCGAGACGATCTCATCAAGCTCTGCACGCGCTTGGCGGCGCCACGCTCGATCAACCGTTTCATGTTTGACTAACATATTAACGTATTGACCAAATGTCCACACGCCAGCTTTGGCACCAGTCGGGATGGATTCAATCAACAGCTCAAGTGCTGGGCGGCGCAGATTTTGTGGATCGTTTTCCGCCATCGACCCTGAGATATCAATCAGTATGCGAATATCTTGTGCCACCGCAGTAGTGGCAAATAGAACGATTGCAAGCAGACAGCGGCGCATCAGTCACCCTTTCATAAACCTTTCGTAAGCCAATGTATCGGCAGGTAAACGTATGACTGAAGCCTAGCACAGGTTTTTAACGAGGGTCGTCCTGCTCACTCGTCGCTTGATTACGGGTAAAAAAGGCTAAGCCGATGCATAACAGCACCCATAGTAGGAGTACTAAGGCCGGCAGCTGATAAAGCGGCCAAGCGCTGGCGATATCGAACCCGGAGTCGACCAGCTCAAAACCAAATTGGATAAAGGCAGGCGCTAAATAGTCCACTTCGGCTTCAACGGTTAGCGGAAAGGCAAAAGCGATCAGGGGTGTGCCAACAATTAGTAGTTGCCAAGGCCAGCGCAACGTACTCGCCCAACGCCATAAAATAGCGGCACACAGCACAGCGAACAACGCAAACAACCACCATGAGCCTTGGTACCATGCTTCATAAATCATATTAAGCCTTAAATATTAACCAATCTTGCCAGTCTTCTTCTGGCACCATATCGTCGGTTACTTCTGCAACCGCCCAAACATCTTGGCCTTTGCGCACCATTTTCTTGCGCGAACCCGCCAACAATGGATGCCATGAGGGCAAAGGCTTATCTTCCGCCCGCAGCCGATAAGCACAGGTTTGCGGTAACCAATGAAACTCGTCAATTCTAGCCTGAGTCAGTTGCACGCAGTTCGGTACTTTCTCATGGCGCTGATCATACACTTTACAGTGGCATTTGCTGTCTAAATAGCGGCAAACCACACCTGTGTACCAAACCTCATTGGTTTCGTCGTCTTCAAGCTTTTGCAAACAACAGAGTGCACAGCCATCACAGAGCGCTTCCCATTCTTGCTGGTCAAGCTCGCTAAGTGGCAGTGTCCAAAACTCAGAACGCATCGCGCCGCTCAGCTTTGTATAGGTCTAACATGTAATCTTCTTTTTGCGGTGGCATCTGCAAATAAAAACCTTGTTGCTCAATGTGCTCTAACAGCTGCTTGCCAGATAGCTTGGCGAGTTCTTTGGAGTCATCTACCAATATTTCCATTGCCACAACTGGCTTGCCAAATTGCTCTAACAATGCCTCGGGTACACGCTTAAGGTCTTCTTGACGGTCAACATAGAGGTATAACTGCTCTCGCTTGGCCGTTTTATACACTCGTACAAATTTACGATTCATCTAAATGTCCTAGGCGAACTTGCTCAAAGCAATCGATTAATGGCAGCGCAACACGCTCTTTGCGCCAACCACTGAAAAATTTTGGAATGTCGTACTGGCCACTAAACAAACCACTGCGCAGCATTTGCTCCATTGGTTTGCGTTTGGCCACCACCTCACTTGGCAAACCCAGTTGTTCAGCAATTTGAGCGACCAATTTTTTTGCCGCCTTCATTTGTTCAATGCCAGCACTTGGCAGTGGCCCTGCTATGCGCTCGGGTAGGTGATCACGCTCGACCGTTTGCGATGCTCGCACCATGCCCATCACAGCACTGGCATATTTACGTACAAATGCCTGAGGCATGCCTTTTATTGCTGACAACTGGCGGGGTGAAGATGGCGGTCGTTCGGCAATGGCAATCAGCAGCGGATCTTTAATCACAAACCCGCGCGGCAAATTTAACTGGCGAGCGGTTTGCTCGCGCCAACTTGCTAGTTGCGCTAACAACCACAGGCGCTCGCCTTTAAGTGGCCAACCACCGCGTAGGCGCTGGTAATAGTCATCTGGCGCTGGCGGCAAACTACTGGCTACCTGCAGAGCGGTATCTTCCAGAACCCAGTCAGACAAGTTTTTCTCGTCTAACAGCTTGCGCTGGCCTAAATAAACATCATAAAGATAATGCACATCTTCAGCGGCGTACAAAAGTTGCTGCGGTGTTAACGGCCTAGCCAGCCAGTCGGATTGTGTTTGGTCTTTTGGTAGCGTTACGCCAAGCGATTGCTCAACTAGCTTGGCTAAACCAATGGCGTTGCTTTCACCAGCGAACTGCGCGGCAATCTGAGTATCCCAAACATGACTAGGCAGTACGCCAAGTACACGGTCAATTAGCTCAATGTCTTCAGAGCAGGCATGCAGCACCTTGAGTACAGACTCATCAAGCATCAAGTCTGCCAACGGTGCTAGGTCATCGATGATAAATGGATCAACAATGAAGGTCATCTCACCATCAAACACCTGAAGCAGCCCTAGGTTGGGATAAAAAGTTCTGGTGCGAACAAATTCAGTATCTAGGGCTACGACCGGTTTGGTGCGCCAGCTTTTCACCGCACTTTGCAACGCCTCGAAGCTCTCTAACACGACATAATCAGTCATGGTCTCTCCAATTCTGACGGGCTTTCAGTGCACTGGCTAAGGTTGCTGAGTCGATGCCCGCAAGGTCACTACCATTGGGGATACCACGGGCAAGCTTGCTAACATTCACCGGCATGTCCTGCAATCGTTTGGCAATATAGGCAGCCGTCGCCTCGCCTTCCGCGCTTGGACTCGTGGCAACAATTACCTCTCTGGTTGCTTCGTTGCTAATAAGCGCCAGCAGTTGATCAATACCAAGCTCATCTGGGCCGATACCATCAACCATAGACAGGTGACCACCCATCACGAAATAGCGGCAGTACAGCACACCGGCGCTTTCAAAGGCCTGCACATCCTGTGGCGTTTCCACCACTAATAAGGTGGTCGCTTCGCGCTGGGGGTCACTACATATGTGGCACAGCTCAGCATCGCTTACCATGCGGCAACGCTGGCACGGCTGTATGCGCGCTAGTGCCTCACCTAATGTATGGTGTAGTAGGTTTGCCTGCTCACGATGCTCCTGCACCATGGAAAGTGCTAGTTTATCAGCAAGCTTTTGGCCAATGCCTGGCATGGCGCGCAGCGCTCTGGCAAGATCATCCAAGATCGGAGACAAAATAGGGCTTCCTTCTTAATTAGAAAGGCATTTTAAAACCTGGCGGCATCTGCATACCACCGGTCACCTCATCCATCATCTTTTTGGTATTTGACTCGACTTTACGAACTGCGTCGTTGACCGCGGCAGCCAATAAATCTTCTAAAAACTCTTTGTCTTCTGTCAGCACACTAGGGTCAATCTCTACTTTTTTAACATCGTGACGACCATTCATGATCACTTTCACCATGCCAGCGCCGGCCTCGCCCTGCACTTCTGCCTTGGCGACCTCTTCTTGCGCTTTTTGCATTTTTTCTTGCATTTGCTGAGCCTGTTGCATCAGCTGATTCATACCACCCTTAAACATACTCACTCTCCGATGGTTGTACTGTATTGGTGTCTAACTGGCCAGCGAACTGAGTGCCAAGTTGCTGTACAAACTGCGTTTGCTGCAACACTTCAATCGCCTGCGCCTTTTTGATAGCTGCCTGCTCGGCTTGCCACTTCTTAGGGGTATTGGGGCGATTGGCATCAAACGCAACGGTTAATGGCGCCTGCCCTAAAAATTGCGATAATTTCTCTTGCAGTGCTTGCGTGCGCTCACCCGACCAAATTTCTTGCTGCTCGGGTGCGAGCACTAATTGCCAACCATTACCTGCCAGGCGCATTTCACCGTCAAACACCATGGATTCTAACATACCTTGAAGACCAAGGCGGTTGAACTTGGTTTGCCAAATGGCGGCAAACCCAGCATCGCGTTCACTGCTATCCTCCCCCTCAGCAATCTCGGTAACAACTGGCGTTTCAGTCGTGGAGGATTGAGCGAGCTCGGGTGACTGTTCTGGTGACTGTTCTGTTAGTACGGTCTCAGCCTGTGGCACCTCTGGTACTAGGGAATCAGGCTGCAACGCCTCTGGCGCCACAACCGAATCAATGTCTTGCGGCGCTTCTTCGGCCTCAAGCGGCGCATCATCGCTTAGATCAGGCTCAACCGCTGTCGTCTCAGCCGCTTCTGGTTGCGCTTTTAGCTCAACGACGGGCTCAGGTGCCTGCTCAGTGGCAGTTTGCGTCGCAGCAGGCTCGGGGTCGATTTCAGGCTCGCTATTTTGTTCACGATTAATCTGTTGCAAACGCTCTGGTGACTGCAGCTTGGGAACAAAG
Organism: Salinibius halmophilus; assembly: GCF_003577475.1. GTDB lineage: Bacteria > Pseudomonadota > Gammaproteobacteria > Pseudomonadales > Natronospirillaceae > Salinibius > Salinibius halmophilus. Next base: position 47,543 of record NZ_QPEP01000010.1, on the reverse strand, counting down.
GCCAACATGCGCAAGAACGCCATTTCAAAACCAATGCGTGGGTCTGGCGCTAAGGCTAAGTCTCGTCGCGCAACCAAGCCACATTGATAGAATAGCTGGATGTCTTCGGCTGACGTTTTCGCCAGCAATGATTGCAACTGAGCTTGTTTGTCATCATGGCGCAGAATACTTGGGACGGCCTGTGCTAACGCGAGCTGGTGCAGCAGCCGAAGTGTTTCATCTAGTACCTGTTCGTAATCCGGGTTCATCGAAGCGATTTGTTCAATTTGCTGGAACAACTGGCCAGCATCTTGCTGTAGCAGGCGTTCAACCAGACTCACGACTCGGCCACGATCAATGGTGCCAAGCATTTCAACAACACGTTCGGTGCGCACCTCACCACGGCCATAGGCAATCGCTTGGTCGGTTAAGCTTAATGCATCACGCATCGAACCTTGTGCGGCATTGGCTAATAAGTCCAAGGCGTCGCCATCATGACCAATAGACTCTTTGGCCAAAATATTGGCCAGGTAGCCCGATACCTGCGCTGGGGTCATATTGCGCAGGTTAAACTGCAAACAACGTGATAACACAGTGACTGGTAGCTTTTGCGGGTCGGTCGTGGCAAAAAGGAATTTTACGTGCTCAGGCGGTTCTTCCAGTGTTTTTAGTAGCGCATTAAAACTATGCGTTGAAAGCATATGCACTTCGTCGATTAGATAGACCTTAAAGCGCCCTTTACTTGGCGCATACTGAACATTCTCCAGTAGCTCGCGTGTGTCTTCTACTTTCGTGCGACTCGCAGCATCGACTTCGATCAAGTCAACAAATCGCCCTTCGCTAATTTCTTTACAAGCACCGCATTGACCGCACGGTGTTGGCGATATGCCTTGTTCACAGTTTAAAGCACGCGCCAAAATACGGGCAATGGTTGTTTTGCCAACCCCGCGAGTGCCGGTGAATAAATAGGCGTGATGTAGTCGGTTGTTTTCCAAGGCATGGACGAGCGCTTGCAATACGTGTTGTTGGCCGACCAACTCAGCGAAGGTTTGTGGGCGCCATTTGCGGGCTAACACCTGATATGACATTGGCTATTATTGCTCCATCCATTGCATGTTTAGATATTGGGTCTCAATGCTAACGGGTAGACGCGTCACTGGCTAGAATTTGTTGCGAGGGGATAAAATAATGGAGGCAGCCCACCAGCTGATCTCGGCACAGAGACTCACCGCTACCGTTGCTCCCTTCCGGGCCTGGCGGGGTTTACGGATCACTCTTGCGAGGAACCAGTGGGCTACCACAACGGCCGCGAATACTACCGAGTCATAAAAACGATTGCAAGCCCATTTCTAGCATCCTCTAAAAATTGTTCTGCTACAGTAAAGAAAGGCAGGGCATTGCCGATGTGGTGAATATATTTTTATAAACTCGAAATGTTCAAATAACTGCCAACTCAGGATCGAGCGAGCGGCACTTAAGAACAACAGGTAGCTAGCATGAAACTCACAAGCATTAAACAGGCAGTCGTTGGCATCATGGCCAGCGCCGTCGCAATTCTCGCCATCACCGCAATCATTGCCATTAACAGTCTTAGTAATGACTTAAACGAGTATGACGAGGTTGTGAATATTGAAATCAAAGCAGCCCAACTCGCCGACCAAATGAATATTGAGTTCAAACGCCAAGTGCAAGAGTGGAAAAATGTGTTGATTCGAGGCGCCAACACCGACCAACGTGAAAAGTACTGGCGCCAGTTCCAAGAGCAGGAGCAGATTATTCAATCGCTAGGCCAGCAACTACTGCCCCTCTTGGCAAGCAAACCTGAGTTTCGCCGCGATGCACAAGCATTTTTAGATTCCCACGACAGTATGGGGGTGGCCTATCGCCGCGGTTTTAATGATTTTACTGCCGCCAACTACAATCACACAGCTGGTGATAAAGCAGTGTCTGGCATCGATCGCGAACCCTCAGCCAGGCTAGATGAGCTGGCCAATGCATTAACCACGTCAGCTGCAGAGCACGGTCAAGAATTACAGCAAACTTCAGCCCAGCTGGTGCGCACAGCCATCGCCTCGGTTGTTGTGATCAGCATTGTCGTAGTCTTGTTAGCATTATGGTTAATCAGCAAGTTTATCACTCGCCCACTAGTAGCAACGTCTTCTGCGTTACGCAAAATTGCCGACGGCGACCTAACCGATACACCTAACGGTAAAGGTTTTGGAGAAATTGGTCAGCTGAATGCCTCAACCATGCTGATGCATCAGCGCCTATGCAAATTGATTGCTGACCTACAGACATCTGCCGATGAGCTTAGCAAAGCCTCATCGGCGCTATCTCAAAACGCATCAATTCAAGCTAACTCAGCGAACGATCAGCGACAACAAACGGAACAAGCATCCACTGCAGTTGAAGAGCTATCAAGCTCGGCAGCAGCGATTGCTAGCAGTGCTAACGAAACTTCCGAGCGCACCGAACAAACCAATCAAACGGCCATCACCGGCGACAAACAAATGCAAGCCGTGTCGAACATGATGGCCAACCTAAGACAAGAAATTGTTGACGCAAGCTCGGCGGTAGGTGAGCTATCCGTGCGTGTTAACCGCGTCGACGAAGTGATGAACGTCATCAACGGCATTGCTGAACAAACCAACCTACTAGCACTGAATGCGGCGATTGAAGCTGCTCGTGCAGGGGAACAAGGGCGAGGATTTGCAGTCGTAGCGGATGAAGTAAGAGCCCTTGCACAAAAAACGCAGGAATCGACAACAGAAATTGCCGATGTACTAGCAGGCCTAAGGCAGGAATCCGAAAGCACAGTATCAAGGATGCGCAGTGGCGAAACAAAAACCGATGAAGTCGTTAATCAAATTGCCAATGTTTCACAGCGCTGGCAGGAGCTCGCGAACGCGATTAATGACATTGCCGCACTGAATACAACCGTGGCAGCAGCCTCTAATGAGCAGACAACCGTGACCGAAGAAATAGCAGCTTTGGTCAACGCCCTGCACAATGCGTCGCAAACGCTGCAAACACAAGCCTCGGAAAGCGCCATGTCTGGTAAAACACTAGCTGAACTAGCAGTGAAGCTAAATCAACAAGTGTCGGCTTATCGGGTGTAGCCTTTGACAATAGCCATACAAATTAAAAGGTTTTAAAGGAAGACTGCGCCAAGCTGTGCCACACTGCGTATAAGAATAAAAATTAGCACACAAGGCAGTTATGACAGATAAACTTTTACGGATTGGCGTATCGACCTGCCTACTTGGTGAGCCGGTACGCTATAACGGTGGCCACAAGCGCAGTCGCTTGGTCACCGATCAATTTAGCAAGGTGGCAGACCTCGTGGGCTTTTGTCCCGAGGTCGCCATTGGACTTGGCACACCTAGACCTCCTATCCGCCTTATCGCGACAGATTCTGGCACGCAAGCTGTCGGCACCGTTGATGCGTCAATCAATGTCACTGAGCAGCTAGCAGATTATGGCAAGCAAGTAGCTGAGGACGAACTTCCCGAACTTGACGGCTATATCTTTATGCAAAAGTCGCCAAGCTGCGGTTTATTTCGGGTAAAACAATACCTACCAAATGGATATCCTGCTGATGAATCAGCACAGGGTATCTACGCCCAACAGTTGCAAGCACGCTACCCACTAATGCCAATGGAAGAATCTGGGCGACTACAGGATCAAGGCCTCTACACGCAGTTTATTATTCGCTTAATGGTATACCGAGAGTGGCGTCAGTTAGAGAACAACCTGACGAAAAAGGCGTTATTGGCCTTTCATAGCAAAATCAAATATCTGTTACTGGCGTGCAGCCAAGAAGCCTACCGCCTGGCAGGCCGTCAACTTTCTGATCTGTCTGGTGATCTAAAACAGGTTGCTCAGCAGTATATCGAACTGGTGCTACCTGCACTGCGCAAGCCTCCCAAAAAAGGCTGCCATACCAACGCCTTGCAACATATTTTTGGTTACCTCTCAAGTCACCTAGATGAAGCAGGTAAGCGCAATCTGCATGACACCATTCTAGGTTACCAAGCAGAGGAAGTGTCGCTTGTGGTGCCATTAGCGCTACTTTGGCATGAACTGAAGCGCCAGGGATCACCAGAGTATGTCGCACAGCAGTGGTATTTGCATGCCTATTACGAGTGGCCAAGATTAGACTTTACGCAAACACACCGCATACCGGAGTAACCTGCATGCGAGCAGTTGACAAACTACAAGCGGTATACAAACAACTCAACCGCGATACGATTAACACAGCGCTATTAGCGCAAGCTTACGATGCAAATGTAGTATTCGAAGACCCCTTCCACCGGGTGCATGGCATCGAGGCGCTGACCGAAGATTTTCGCGGCTTGTATAAAAACGTGACGAGCATTGACTTCGACTATCGCTCATCGGTTGAGTTCGATGAGCACGGCTACATTGAATGGGATATGACCTTTGTTCACCCACGCATCAAAGGTGGGCAAGCAGTGATCGTTAATGGCATAACGAAAGTAAAAATAGCCAACGGGCTCATTATTGAACACCGGGACTACTTTGATGGTGGCCAAATGCTCTATGAAAATGTACCAGTCATCGGCGCTGGCGTGCGCTGGTTGAAAGGAAGGTTGGCATGAAGACGATTTGGATCACGGGCGCTTCCACTGGCATTGGCGAAGCACTCGCTCGAAACTTACTCAAGCAAGGCCATCGAGTGCTTGTTAGTGCGCGCACGCAAGAAAAATTGCAGGCGCTAACGAATGAGTATGAACACTGCATCGCTTTGCCACTTGACGTAACCGACGAAGCGGCGGTTGCTGCTACGATTGACAAAATAGAACAAGACTACGGCCTAATTGACTGGTTAGTCGCCAATGCTGGCATCTGTGAATATATCGATTTACCCAGCATGCCAGTAGATGTCTTTCGCCGTACATTTGAGGTGAACTTTTTCTCAATCGTTGACCTTACTGAGCGCGCATTGCCGTTACTGAATAAAAGCAATGCGCCACGCTTAGTGTATGTATCGTCAAGTGCCCAGTTTTTGCCACTGCCAAGAGCACAAGCTTACTCTAGCTCGAAAGCCGCGTTGTCTCATTTTGGCGAAGTTATGGCAGCTGACCTAGCCAATACGCCAATTAAGGTTTGCACGGTGCATCCAGGTTTCGTCGAAACACCACTTACAGACAAGAATGACTTTCAAATGCCCATGCGTATCACGGCAGAAAAAGCTGCCGATATTATGGCAAAAGGCATTACAAAGGGGCGACCAGTCATCAACTTCCCACGGTTATTTATTGGCATATTAAAGCTAATCAATGCGCTACCTATTCGAATACGAAGAAAAATAATCGGTAAAATTTCACGCTTCCAAGGAGACTTTTAGTGAGCAAAATCGCGATCATTGGCACAGGTATTTCAGGCTTAACTTGCGCCCATTATTTACACCCACACCATGAAATTACTTTGTTCGAAAAGAACGACTATATTGGTGGCCATACTGCGACCAAACCCGTCGAAGTGGACGGCAAAACTTGGCACATCGACACTGGGTTTATTGTTTTTAATGATCGCACCTACCCTAATTTTGAAAAGTTACTAGCGGAAATTAATGTTAAGCCACTGGCCACCAGTATGAGCTTCTCTGTGCGTGATGATCACGCCGATTTAGAGTACTGCGGCAGCAATGCCAACGGCTTATTCGCCCAGCGTCGTAATATTGTACGTCCAAAGTACCTCAAGTTGTTGAAAGACATTGTGACCTTCAACAAACTAGCCAAGGCAGACAATGATATAGGCGACTCTGAAACACTCGCCGACTATTTAACACGTCATAACTTGGGCGACTGGTTCCGCGATAAGTACCTTATCCCTATGGGCTCTGCCATTTGGAGTGCCAGCGAGCACGACATGATGAAGTTCCCAGCCCAGTTTTTTGTTAAATTTTTCAAGAACCACGGCCTACTAGACTTAAAAGATCGACCGCAGTGGTATGTACTCGAGGGTGGCTCTTTCAGTTATATCGAACCATTAATTAAGCCGTTTAAGGATCGTATCCAGCTCAACACTGATATCGAACGAGTGGAGCGTGATGCCGATGGTGTTGATATTGTTATTAATGGAGAAAAACAGCGCTTTGATAAAGTCATATTTGCATGTCATTCCGACCAAGCATTGGCGCTATTAGCGCAACCAAGCGCTGATGAAAAGCAGATCTTAACTGCTATCCCTTACGCTGACAACGAAGTGATCTTGCACACCGACGCCAGTGCATTGCCTAAACGTGAAAATGCATGGGCAGCATGGAATTACCTCGTTAACGAAACAGGTTCAGAGCAGCCAGTTACCTTAACTTATAACATGAATATTCTGCAGCGGCTGCAAAACGCCCCAGTGACGTTCTGCGTATCGCTCAACAACAAAGCTGATATTGACCCGGATAAAATACTCGGTGTTTATCAATATGCACACCCATTGTTCACGGTGAAAGGCGAAGCGGCAAAAAGGCGTTTCGCAGATATCAGTGGTCACAATAACAGCTACTTCTGCGGTGCCTACTGGCGCAATGGCTTCCATGAAGACGGCGTGGTATCAGCCTTAAATGTGTGCCAACAATTTGGAGTAAAGGCGTGATCGAAAGTGCTATTTATGAGGGCGGGGTTCGGCATCGTCGGTTTTCACCGCGCCAGCACAAGCTGGATTACAAGCTCTACATGCTGTTTTTGAACTTAGACCAAATCGATCATGTTTTTGACGGTGTGCCCTTCTGGGCCACCAATCGGCGTGCACTGGTGGCATGGCACCGCAGCGACTACTTCAAACCAGAAACACCAGATTTAAAACAAGCTATTCTTGATCTGGTAACCGAGCGCACCGGCGAACAACTAGACGGCGCAACGGTTTGCATGCTCACGCATCCAAGGTTCCTTGGCGTCTGCTTTAATCCCGTCACCTTTTATTATGTTTACGACGCCAACGAAACCCTGCGATTTATCGTGCCAGAGATTACCAACACGCCTTGGCGTCAACGCTTTCAATATGTGCTACCTATTTCCGAGGCGCAAGATAAAGGCAAATTATTTCAGTTCAACCGCCAAAAGCAATTTCATATTTCGCCGTTCATGCCAATGAACCAGCAATACGAGTGGTCGTTTTCGGACCCAAATCAGCAACTCGTTGCGCACTTAGAAAACCATGAAGAAAGCAAAATCTTCGATGCTACGCTAACACTTAAGCGCAAAGCATTAAACCGCAAGACATTACTTGGCGTATTAAAGTTGTACCCGCCGATGACGTTCAAGGTTATCTGGGGCATATATTGGAATGCATTAAAGCTTTGGTTAAAACGAGTACCATTTTATCGCCACCCGGGTGATGGAGCAGATCGTGAAATCTATAACGACAAGTAAATCAGCAGAACTGTCACAATTACCTTTTTGGCTTCAGCAATTGTTCAAAGGCCTTTCTGACTTACCCGAAGGTTTCTTGACCCTTTATTACCAGGGTGTACAGTTGCAGTGCGGCAACAAACACAGTGACCTTCACGGCTCGATCGTGATCAATGACATCAAAGCGGCGAAAGCCTTTGCACTAGGCGGCGCCGTTGCAGCATCAGACGCCTACATCGAAGGCGAGTGGGACTCACCAGATCTTACTGCCGTGATCCGGATATTTGCTCGCAACCTTGCTTGGCTAGAAAACAAAGCTGGCAAATTAGGTTGGCTACTCGCCCCTTTGCGCGCACTGGGCCACTGGCGCAATCGTAATACCAAAGCCGGCTCGCGCAAAAACATTTCAGCCCACTATGACCTGGGCAATGAGCTGTACGAACAGTTTTTAGATGCCACCATGATGTACTCATCGGCAATTTATCAAAACGAGCAAATGTCGTTGCACGACGCGCAAGTTTACCGGCTAGATCGAATCTGTCAGAAGCTCAATATTCAACCTGGCGATAGTCTCATTGAAATTGGTACCGGCTGGGGTGGATTAGCGATTCATGCTGCCAAATATTATGGCGCCAAGGTCACCACCACAACGCTTTCGCAACAGCAGCGCGACTATGCGGTAGAAAAGATTGAAAAAGAAGGGTTAGCAGATCAAGTAACTGTGGTCATGCAAGACTACCGTGACCTAAGCGGTGAGTATGATCACCTAGTATCCATCGAAATGATTGAAGCCGTCGGCGAGCAGTATCTTGATGGTTATTTCAAGCAATGTGCAAAGTTGTTAAAACCAACTGGCCGGGCGCTCATTCAGGCCATCACGATTGAAGACCACCGGTATGACAGCTACAAGCGCAACATGGATTTCATTCAAAAACATGTGTTCCCAGGTGGCCACCTACCTTCAGTCAGCCGCATGATGAACTCGATTGGCAAGGGTACCGATCTAGTTGTGCGCCACATGGAAGAATTCGGTCAAGATTACGCCAAAACACTGCGCGCTTGGCATGAAAACTTTGAAAACAACTGGGACAGCATTAAACCGCACGGTTATGATGAGCGCTTCCGCCGCTTATGGCGTTATTACTTGTGCTATTGCGAAGGTGGCTTTACAGAGCGCGCGATTTCGGTGATGCAGTTTGTCATGTCGCGCAACAAAGACCAGCAACCAGCTATCATTGGTAAATTATCATGAGCAACACCCTGGCGGCGCTAGTACTAGCGCCCTCAATGATGTTCACTGGTCAAGCCATTACAGAAGACGGTACTCGCTACCAAGAAGTGCATCAGTACAACAATTGTGATTCGGCGCAGTTGTGCGAAACCGTGACCTACTTAGATGAAAACGGCGAGCGTTTTGCCAATAAACAAGTGGCTTACAACGCTCCTAGCTGGCAGCCAGATTTTACCTTCACCGATTCAAGGTTTCAGCTTTCCGAGCAAGTTGAGGTTCGTGGCGACAAAATATATGTCAGCCGCGTCACGCCGGATGAAACGCTTGAGTTCGTTGTAGAACAGCAAGACAACATTGTTTTTGATGCTGGATTCCACCCTTACATTCAGCACAATTTTGAGCAACTACAGGCTGGCGAAACACTCGAGTTTTTGTTTTTGGCAACGACTAGAGAAAGCCCAATTCGTTTTCAAGCAAAAGCGGTCGCCATGACAACTGAGCAGATGGACATTCAAGTTCGAATCAACAATCCATTAATTGCCTTGTTCGTTGATGACATCCGCTTAACTTACCGGCTGGCTGACAAAGCACTACTAAGTTTTAACGGGCTCACCAATATCCGCCGTTCTGAGGGCAAAGGAAACTGGAATGCACAGATTATTTATCAATATTAGTTTAGTAGCGTTAACGGCCTTAAGCGTTTGGCTTGTATACCTCATTATTCAGGCTATTGCAGATATTTCAATGTTTGAAGCCTTCGGCCCAATTTGGCAAGCATCTTGGGGCAAGGTGGCCATGGTGGACCTCTATCTTGGCCTGGTTTTAATCAGCATCCTGATCGTTACACTTGAGCACGGTAAGTGGCAAGGTTGGTTATGGGCCATCGCAACACTCGCTTTGGGCAACCCAATTGCAGTGCTTTACCTACTGCTTAACCGGAAAAAACTACTTGATTTGATCAAAGGTTAATCAGCCCGTAGAAAAAAGACCACTATACCCCTTGTCAGCAGTGGTCTGCTCAGCCTAGACTTAGTGCGACTCGTTTCACAAAAGTGATCATCAATTAATGCTCAAGCAACCCAACTATAACATCCTTGCGTTTCGCCTAGCTGGCTATGGTGTCGCAATCGCGTTTGTTATGGCGTTATTAGCGAGTGCATTATCAATTTGGTTAGACTTTCGCGTGCAATCACGCGAGCTCGATAACAACATTCAACGTTTGCTGCAAGCTTCGGAACATTCCGCCAACCGAGCCGTGTTTGAACTCAACGACCAGCTGGCAAAAGATATTCTGATGGGCATCGTCTCTTACCCCTATGTTGAATATGGGGTCATTTACGACGAGCGAGGCAATGAGCTAGAACGCTTCGAGCAAACGATTAATTCAGAGCTTTTACCTTTTCGCATATTCGATCACACCGAAGTTAAGTATGTGCCGCTACATTACAGTCAACAGCTGTTTTCCAATACAACAGATAGTGCAGCAGAGCCAGTGGGACGCCTAGAGATTGGTGTACACCTCGACGCCGCCTACGCTCAGTTTTACCAGCGTGCTGCGCAAATGATCATCATAAGTATTGGCTGGGTTGTACTGACAGCACTCGTTATTTTTTCAATCTTTTATATACTTTCAACCAAGCCTATTACCGATGTGATCCGCCAACTTGATCAAATTCGTCTTGGTGGCAAAAAAGTTAAAAAAATTACCGGCAATAAGCGCAATGAGTCAGATGAAATCGGCCACTTAGTCGATAAACTCAACGGCTTTATCGACACGGCAGACACGCTACTTACGGAACGCGATAAAGCGAATACCACTCTGCGCCAAACTTACGAAGAAATTCGCTCACTCGTAGACTTTTTACCGCAAGCGATCCTAATTGTTGATGAGCCGGGCACCATTCAACTAAGCAATAAGAGCTTTCGCTCATTAATTGGTACTCAAGAAGACCGAATTCAGGGCATTCACCGGGAAGAGCTCGCTAGCTATTTTGATGCCAGAGAGCGAGATTATTTATTCGCCTCCGATGTTTCGGTGATACAAACTGGCAACCCGGTCATGTATCCAGAGGTTCAAATACATGATGCGCTATCAGAAACTCGCTCATTTGAAGTTCGCAAATTTGCCATTGAGTTTCAAAATCGCCGCTGTTGCTTAACAGTGGCCATCGACACCACCGAGTTAAAACGCAGTGCCGACAAGATCCAGCACCTTGCTTATCATGATGCGCTAACCGACCTGCCTAACCGCAACTTACTGATTGACCGCCTGAACCAAGCTATTTTGCGTTCACGGCGCAATAAAATGTTTTCAGCCTTACTATTTGTTGATCTCGATGGATTTAAATCGATCAACGATAGCCTTGGTCATGCGGCGGGGGATGAGTTCCTTAAACACGTAGCGCGCATTTTGCGCAGCGTGGTGCGAGAAATCGACACCGTCGCTCGCCAAGGTGGCGATGAGTTTGTTATCTGCCTGGGTGACCTTGCTGATACGGCAGAAGAGGCCGAGGCACTCGCCAATGAACGGGCTGACCGGCTGCGCGACCTTATTAGTCAACCCTATGAGATTTACCATCGCAAAGTGGTCATTTCAGCTTCGATTGGCATCATGCTGTTCCCGGATGAGGGCGCGACAGCTTATGAGTTGCTTAAAAGTGCTGACACCGCCATGTACCAAGCCAAGAACCGTGGCAAAGACACTCAGGTATTTTTTGAACGGGCGATGGCCGATGCAGCATCGAACCGCTTGCGCCTTGAGCACGATTTGCGTGAGGCGATTGAGCAAAATGAGTTCTTCTTGGTTTACCAACCTCAAATGGACTGTCAAACCAATCAAATAACGGGTGCAGAAGCCTTGCTGCGCTGGATGCATCCTGAGCGTGGTATCGTGTCACCAGGTGAGTTCATACCCGTACTAGAACAAACCGGTCTGGTACTTCGGGCCGGCGAATGGGTACTTAAACAAGCTGCCTGGCAGGTTAAACAATGGCTGGATGAAGGCATTTGGACAACCGATATGGCGATGGGCGTGAACGTTAGTGCATTCCAGTTTTCGCACTCAAGCTTTATCCAAAGCGTTGAATCCGCACTAGACGAAACCGGTATCCCGGCGCAATGTCTGGATATTGAAATTACCGAGAGCATGGTGATCGACAATGTTGAAGACGTGATTGCCCGCATGCGCCAACTCAAAGCCTTGGGTATCACCTTTTCGATTGACGACTTTGGTACTGGCTATTCATCGCTGTCATACTTGAAGCGTTTGCCAGTGGATATTCTTAAAATTGATCAGTCGTTTGTCCGTGACGTGCTCGATGACCCTAACGATGAAGCCATTGTTTCTTCTATATTGGCGATGGCCAGTCACCTTGGCTTAGCAACCACTGCCGAAGGGGTTGAGGCAACACCACAACTTGAATTTTTACGCCAGCAAGGGTGTAGCCGTTATCAGGGCTACCTATTTAGCCGCCCTATTCCCGCGCATGACTTTAAAGCACTACTAATAGAACACCAATAATATGTACTCAGTAAAAGAAGCATTCTATACCCTGCAGGGCGAAGGCGCTCAAGCAGGGCGCCCAGCCGTATTTTGTCGTTTTACCGGCTGTAACTTATGGAACGGCAAAGCGGCTAGCCGAACCGATGCCATCTGCACATTTTGTGATACAGACTTTATTGGCACCGATGGCCAAAATGGTGGCAAGTTTGCTGATGCACATGCCCTAGTGTCTCACCTAAATCAGCTCTGGCAAGGCCAGACTCAGGACAGATTTGTCGTATTAACCGGCGGCGAGCCAGCTTTGCAGGTTGATTCACCATTAATCGAAACGCTACATGCACATGGCTATTTCATTGCGATTGAAACCAATGGTACGAAAGCACTTCCAAAGGGTATCGATTGGGTTTGCTTGAGTCCGAAAGGTGCCTCAGACGTGGTGTTAAAAGCTTGTGATGAACTGAAGCTGGTATTTCCGCAACCCAGCGCCCCACCAGAGCGCTTTGCGCACATATCAGCCAAGGTTCGCTACCTATCGCCGTTGAACCCTTACGACGCCGACAGTATTTATCCGGCACGAAATGAGCACACGCAACAGGCGATTAATTATTGTTTGCAACACTCAGAGTGGCGCTTGACGTTACAAACACACAAAGTGGTAGGCATTGACTAGCAGAATAGAAAATGGGCACCGTAAGGTGCCCGTTTATCGTTAAACAAGCTTTAATACTTGCAGAACTTGATCACGAACGGTCTTGGCTAACTCAGCATTGTCGACTAGCTTCTCACCATAACTTGGGAACATTTCTTTCAACTTCGCCTGCCACTCGCTTGCCACGCGCTCTGGGAAGCAGGTTTCCACGATTCCTACCATGGTATTGACCGACGTTGACGCCCCTGGACTCGCCCCTAACAAACAGGCCAGCGAGCCGTCACTGCTAGTGATGACTTCGGTACCAAACTCTAGCTTACCTTTGCCGGTGGATGGGTCGCGTTTGATGATTTGCACGCGCTGACCAGCGACACCAAGCTCCCAGTCTTCAGCTTTTACATCTGGATAGAAGTTGCGCAATGCCTCAACACGCGACTCATGCGACTGCATGACTTCGCTGATTAAATACTTAGTAAGTGGCACATTGGACAACCCCGCCGTAAGCATAGAGGTGAGGTTGTTCGGCTTGACCGAAAATGGCAAATCAAGCAGAGACCCCTGCTTTAAGAACTTAGTTGTGAAACCAGCATAAGGGCCGAATAGCAGCGCCTTTTTGCCTTCGATTACGCGGGTATCTAGGTGTGGCACTGACATAGGTGGCGCACCGATCGGGGCTTTACCGTATACTTTGGCGTGGTGTTGCTCAACAATCTCAGGCTTGCGACAGATTAACCACTGACCACTCACTGGGAAGCCACCGTAACCAACGCTTTCTTTGATGCCTGATTTTTGTAATAGCTGCAACGAGGCACCACCGGCACCCAAAAACACGAAACCGGCATCGAACTGTTTAATGGCGCCAGTCTCTTCGCTTTTACAGCTCACCTGCCAGCGCCCATCATTCGCCTGGCGAAGATTCGCCACCTTATGGCGCGTGTGCAGAGACAAACCATTTTCTTTTAAATGTGCCATCATTAAGCGGGTCAAAGCACCAAAATCAACATCCGAACCGTATGGCACTCGAGTTGCCGCTACAGGTGTGTTGGCATCACGCCCAGACATCACCAAGGGCATCCATTCATTTAAGGTTGCACGATCTTCACTGTATTGCATATCCGAGAAGAAATGATGTGCACTGAGCAACTCGTGACGTTTTTTCAAAAACGCCACATTGTCTTCCCCCCATACGAAACTCATATGTGGCGTTGCTCGAATAAAGTCGTCTGGGTTCGAAATTACCCCAGCCTTGACTAAGTATGACCAGAACTGCAGTGATACTTCAAACTGCTCGTTGATGGTAAACGCTTTACTGGTATTGATCGAACCGTCTGCTTGCTTAGGGGTATAGTTCAATTCGCAATAGGCAGCATGGCCTGTACCAGCGTTATTGAGGCCATCTGTACTCTCTTTAGCCTCAGCATCTAATGCTTCTACGATCGCAATAGATAAGGATTGGTCTAGCGATTTCAGCAACATCGCTAACGTTGTGCTCATTACGCCAGCGCCAACCAGCAATACATCTACTTTTTCGGTTGTCATCTCGAGGATTCACCCTTTGTTATTTAGCACTAATTGTATGGGTTTCACCTGCCCTGCTCAAGTTGCATATTTCGCCTAAAAGCGCGCTGACACACATCACTAAAAACTTGCCAAAATGCCTGCTATTGTCTTGACTTAGTAGCATCGAGTTGAGGATAAGTTCAGCATGCCAACCCCGATTTTAATTTGCGACGACTCAGCCTTCGCCCGCAAACAAATGATACGAGCCCTACCTAAATCATGGGACGTAGAAGTCAGCCAAGCTAGCAATGGTGAAGAAGCGCTAGAAATCATTCGTGCTGGCAAGGCCGAAGTCACATTCTTGGATCTAACCATGCCAGTCATGGATGGTTATGAAACATTGAGCATCATTCACAGCGAAGACTTACCAACCATGGTAATCGTTGTTTCCGGTGATATTCAGCCGGAAGCCATGCAGCGGGTAAAAAAGCTGGGGGCTATGGAGTTTATTCGCAAGCCAATCACTTCAGAAAAAGCCAAGGAAACACTAGTGACTTACGGCATAGTGCAAGAAGGTGAGATATGACATCACAGGCACTTGATCTGAACGAAGAGTACCGAGATATATACCAAGAGTTGGTAAACGTCGCCATGGGACGAGCCGCCGACCTGCTTGCTCGTCTGCTTGATACCTACATTATCCTACCCGTGCCGAAAGTTAATCTATTGGCGCGCACCGAACTTGCCATGACACTGGCAGCACTCGACAAAAACGACCGTGTGTCTGCTGTCTGCCAAGGTTTTTCAGGTGACCGTATATCCGGCGAAGCCCTGCTGTTGTTAACCGATGCAACCTTCCCAGATTTAGCCCATCTACTCGGCAGCGAGTCAACGGGCAGTCGTGGTAATGAGCTTGAGCTACTGATGGATACCGCGAACGTTCTAATTGGTGCTTGCCTTAAAGGCTTTGCTGAGCAAATAGATGTAGAGTTCGCTCAGTCTCTGCCGGAGGTGCTGGGTCAGCATCGCAAAGTAGATGGTCTATTTGATCAGCCTGCTATTCCTTGGGAGCAAGCACTGGCCATCGAGGTGACCTATCGTTTAGAGAATAAAGAGTCAACGTTTGAGCTGCTATTGTTGTTTACCTCAGAGTCTATCGAGATTTTGAACAACAAAATCAACTTTTTGTTAGAAGAGTAGGAATTAAGATGAGCGAATCAGCCCTTGCAGATTTTCATCCATTGCTAGACGTGCTGCACGCCATCGATGTGGGCATTACGATTCTCGAACTGGATGGCACAGTAAAGTTGTGGAACGGGTTTATGTCTCACAACAGTGGCTTTCCAGCCGAGGATGCGATCGGCAAGTCGATTTACGACTTATTCCCCAAAATAGACAAGCCGTGGTTTGAGAGAAAAATCAAACAAACCTGTGTGCTTAAAATTCAGGCCTTTGTTACCTGGGAGCAACGCCCTTACGTGTTGTTTTTCCGCAATAAGCGCCCCATTACTGGCCAAACCGAATTTATGTATCAGAACGCTACGTTCATACCACTTAGTGACATCCGTGGCGATATCACGCAAGTAGCACTGGTTATTTATGATGCAACCCAGGCGGCTGCAGCGCGCCATGAACTAGAAGATGCCAAATCTCAACTTGAATTAATGGGCACCCTGGATAACGACACACTCTTTCACGACCCAGCAAGTTTTCAAGACATTCTTGAAGTGGAGCGCCAGCGCGCCCAACGCAGTGATTTGCCGCTCACTGTTGCTCACTTCAAATTTACCAATGCGCAAGAAATCATCGAAGAACATGGTACAGATGCCTGGGCCGCTTATATGCAAGACATTGCCACCGCGCTAAAGCAGGGCCTGCGCACAACAGATATCATGGCCAGACCTGATGTAGATGAGTTGGCCGCGATATTAGTTTCCACCGACAAGGAAAAAAGCAAGGTATTTGCTCAGCGCGTTGCAGGCACAATTAAAAACTACCCTACCACCTCCTTTGGTGTTCAGCTGAAAGCCAAGCTGCATAGCGTGCCAACAGACCAGAGCGCTTACGAGTGGTGGCCTACCCTGCACGAGCAGTGGCGATAAGGTAGTGATCTCTACTTACGCACGATAATGTGCTGATATCTTGCTAATGAGCGCCAAGGTTCTTCTTGATTGATGGCCGTTTCGATTTGCAGTATCTCTTCAAATGGCAAATCTGGAATCCAGTCATTGATACAACGAATACCGCGCCAATCAATCACATTACCACCAAGCGCCTCGAGCCACCCACGCAAGTCACTTGCGCTAAATAATGTAGTCGGCATCATGCAGCGGCCATTGCCTGGGCGATCCAATAAGGATTGCACCCCGGTGCCATTCAGAAACCGTGTCATGCGCTGCGCATCGCGATTATATGCCATCACCACCAGGTAACCACCTGGCGCAGTGAGCTCATAAGCTCGTTTTAAGGCAGCCTGCGGGTCGGCTAGCCACTCAAGCACAGCGCAAACCGTTACCATTTCAAATTGGCCATGCTGTTCGACAGACAGCGATTGATAACTTGCCTGCTGAACATCAACACTGGTTAATTGCAAACGTTGCTTAGCAGCCGCAACCATTTTCTCGGAGGGTTCGGTCATAAGAACTTGATGACCATTCTGTGCTAACCACTCCGACAAATGCCCAAGCCCGCCACCAATTTCTAGCACACGCCAAGCCTGGCTAGAAAAGCTTGGTAGCTGAGAGATTGCATCTTGCTGAACTGCCAAGCGCAAACGCCCCTTGGTGCTGCCATATATTTTGTCTGAAAACCGATCAGCTAACTGATCGAAGAAAACATCATCTTGCACTGACTGTTGACACCTCAAATAAAGGGTTCATTATTTGCCGCATGATAGAAATTAGCCGTTTACGTCGCATGCTTGTGGCACATGCCCAGCGCAGCGAAACCACAACATATGCCGAACTCGCACAGCGCCTACAGCTATCGCCGCCTCGCACGATTGGACAAGTCGCGCAGGCGCTCGAAGCCATTATGGAGCAAGATGCGGTCGCCAATGAACCACTACTTTCTGCGGTAGTGGTTCAGCGCGCCGGCAATATACCACGAGCAGGGTTCTTTCAAAAAGCCCGTACTTTAGGGTTATATGAAGGACCCGACGATGGGCCGCATGCCGAACTTTGGCACCTATCACAACGAGAAAAATTGCAACAATACTGGCAGACCTATGAGCATTAATATTTATCACAACCCTAGGTGCAGCAAGTCGCGCCAAACGCTGGCGTTGATCGAACATCACCAACCAAAGGTGATTAAGTATCTCGACACACCTCTGACACTGGAAGAACTAAAGCGCGTTGCAGAAAAATTAGATCTAGGCGTTAGTGCGATGATTCGCCCAAAAGAAGCTGAGTTTGTCGCCTCGGGTTTAACCCTTGCAAGCGAGCCAGACGATTTATTGGCATTCCTCGCCGAGCACCCCAAGGCCATGGAGCGTCCGATCGTTGAAACCAGCACCCAGGCTCGCATTGGCCGCCCACCTGAAAATGTTTTGGACATTCTGCCATGAAGCAAGGTATTTACCATCGTTTAGCTGCCCAATTTATCTTACTGCAGGTGTTGATTATATTGGCTGCAGTTTTTATTTTTTCTCCGCCAGTCCAAGAAGGACGAGTGATCGAATGGATACTTGCAGGGTTGTTTTGGGCAACAATTTTCAGTGCCGCACTGCTCGGATTCTTGCCGGCTTTCTGGCAAGCGAACGTTAAAGCCATGCAGTGGTTTTTGTTCGTCGCACCCATCTATTTTGTTTTTTATGTATTAGTAGTGACCGCCGCTGGTCCAGTGATGCTAGCTGGCATTGCTTTAAGTGTTGTATGTTTGCTGCAATACGCCTTTACGATTGCAGCGATTCGAGCACAAAAGAGTAATCCGACCGTATAAAAAAGCCCCGCAGGTTCGCTGCAGGGCTTTTAATGCGGCCTAAGAAATTAAAACGGCATGCCGCCACCGCCAAACCCGCCTGGCGGAAAACCACCTGGCATGCCGCGCATCATTTTCGCCATACCGCCCTTGCCCTTCATCTTCTTCATCATCTTTTGCATCTGCTTAAACTGCTTCAGCAATCGGTTCACCTCTGGAATATCAGTGCCCGAGCCGGCAGCGATACGGCGTTTACGTGAACCAGTAATTTTGTCCGGAAATCGGCGCTCCATCGGAGTCATGGAGTTAATAATGGCTTCCATGCGTACAAACATTTTATCGTTAAAGCCAGCTTGTTGCAGCTGGGCCATATTGCCAGCGCCCGGCAATTTTTCGAGTAAGCCGCCAACACCGCCCATATTTTTCATTTGTTGCAGCTGATCACGAAAATCTTCGAGGTCGAAGCCCTTGCCGCCTTTTTTAAGCTTTTTGGCAATTTTCTCGGCTTTTTCTTTATCTACCTTGCGCTCAACTTCTTCAATAAGCGATAAAATATCGCCCATGTCCAAAATACGGCTAGCGATTCGGTCTGGGTGGAACGGCTCAAGGGCGTCCACCTTCTCACCCATACCAATAAACTTAATCGGCTTGCCAGTGATATGACGCACCGACAGTGCGGCACCACCTCGTGCATCACCGTCCGCTTTCGTTAGGATCACACCAGTTAATGGCAGCGCATCAGAAAATGCTTTCGCAGTATTGGCAGCATCCTGACCTGTCATGGCATCTACCACAAACAGGGTTTCTACCGGTGTTACTGCCGCATTCAATGCAGCAATCTCATCCATCATATCTTGATCAATGGCGAGCCGGCCTGCTGTATCGACGATTAATACATCAACATAAGCCGTTTTGGCCTGTGCCTTGGCCGCGTTAACAATATCGATAGGCTTTTGCTCAATCGAGCTTGGGAAAAACTCTGCACCAACTTGTTCCGCTAGCGTTTCTAACTGCTTAATTGCAGCTGGGCGGTAAACGTCAGCGGATACCACCATTACCTTTTTCTTTTCGCGCTCAATCAAGTACTTCGCGAGTTTGGCGGCGGAAGTCGTTTTACCAGCACCTTGCAGACCGGCCATCATGACCACGGCTGGCGGCTGTTGACGAAGATCTAGGGACTCGTTGGCGTCGCCCATTACGTGGATCAGTTCTTCTTGCACAATTTTTAAGAACTGCTGACCTGGGTTAAGTGCTTTGGCGACTTCGCTACCCACCGCACGAGCTTTCACCGCTTCGACAAAGTCTTTCACTACCGGCAAGGCAACGTCGGCTTCAAGCAACGCCATACGAACTTCACGCAGCGTATCTTTAATATTCGACTCGGTCAGCGTTGCTTGACCAGTGACTGACTTCAAGGAATGAGTCAAGCGCTCGGATAAATTCTTAAACATATGGATCCACAACAATTGGGTAAAATTTGCAGCCATTATAGAGGCATAATGCTTTGCTGCAAAACATGCATGTGGCAAACTATGCCTATGAATATAATGATTGTCCTTCTCACCCTCTTTTGTGTCGCACTATATGCCTTAGCAACCATGCAGGTAAGCCGACGTATTCAGCATAACCAAACGGTTGGGGTGATGCCGCAGTTTGTTATGACTTCAGCAGTCTGGCTACACCTAGCTATCGCCAGTGGCTTAGTGATTTTCACACCCGGGCAACCACTTTCTCTGGGCCTTGTTGCTGCATCTATTACAGGCTTAATGGCGTTGCTACTAGTTTTGTCGGCTTTTTTTCGCAACTTAAGAGCTTTATATGTACTCGCAGCACCCGTGGCTGCGCTTGCGTTAGTGACTGGTGTACTCATTCCTACGCCTGTTGCCAATCAGCTACCCAGCAACCCTATGTTACTTCTACATGTGTTGCTGGCCATCACTAGCTACGCATTTATTTCCATCGCCGCACTGATGGCCGCCATTGTGATCATTCAAATCCGCCAACTACGGCGCCACAAGCTTAGCCGCACAATTTGGCTATTGCCGCCACTGCAAGCCACTGAGCGTCTACACGTTGAACTTTTGATGATTGGCTTTGGCATTTTAACCGTGGCGATGGCGATAGGCTTAAGCGTGTCGCCTGATTCGGCCTCTGGCAGCCTTAGCAAAAGCATTGCAACCTTGCTAGGCTGGTTAGTCCTTGCTGTCTTACTGTTCGGTCATTTGATTGCGGGCTGGCGAGGCGAAATGGCTGCTCGTTTAACGATTATCGGCAGTCTAGTGTTAGGAATTGGTTACTTTGCCTCTCGCTTCGTGGTCACATCAATGGTCATCGGCTCTTGACATCGGCCACCCCTATCAGTGAAATAGGGCTTCATTAATCACACAGGTTGTCCCTTCTTGAACGACGTGCCCATAGGCTTGCTGTTTTTTTCGCTTGCCACACTGATTTTAATGTCCGCTTTTTTCTCCAGCTCAGAAACTGGCATGATGTCGCTAAATCGCTATCGTTTACGCCACAAAGCCCGCGATGGAGATAAATCGGCGAATCGAACTGAGCAACTTTTGAAACGCCCAGATCAACTGATTGGCGTAATTCTAATCGGTAACAACCTTGTCAACATTGCCGCTGCATCTTTGGCAACTGTTATTGCCATGCGAATGTTCCCAGACAATACCGATTTAGCGATTTCAGTTGCCACACTGCTGCTTACAATTGTTGTATTGGTATTTGCTGAGGTCACACCAAAAACCTATGCCCAGCAAAACCCTGAGCGCATTGCCTATCCGGCCTCTCATATTCTAAAGCCACTCAAGTCGTTGCTTGCGCCAGCGGTTTGGGCTATTACAAAAATTGCTGCTGGCTTAATGTGGTTATTGGGTATTCGTCACAGTGTTGAGGCCAGTGATGCGCTGTCCAAAGAAGAGCTGCGCAGCATCGTTAGCGAGTCAGGCGAGCATCTACAAGCTAAGCGCCAAAACATGCTACTTGGCGTACTGGAACTCGATGACGTCACCGTTGAAGACATTATGGTCCCGAAACACGAAGTCCGTGGTATCGACCTAGATTGGGACATTGAAAAAATTCGCCTGGCCATCGCGACAACCGATCACACCCGCATGCCAGTTTTTAAGGGTGATCTTGATAAGGTCGTTGGCATGTTACACGTGCGCGACACCGCTGAATTTATGCTGGCCGACGAGCCAGAGAAAGTAATGCTGACGCGCAAGGCCAGTGATCCACTGTTTGTGCCAGAAAGCATGCCACTACAAACGCAACTACTAAATTTCCAGCGTGACAAAAAGCGTATTGGCTTGGTTGTTGATGAATATGGCGATATCCAAGGCCTAGTGACTCTGGAAGATATCCTAGAAGAAATTGTTGGTGAGTTCACAACCGACCAACTAGGCGATTCAAAGGTCATACACCCGCAGCGCGATGGTTCTTATGTGATAGACGGCAGTGCTAGCGTGCGCGAAGTCAACCGCTCACTAAAGTGGGAGTTGCCAACAGAAGAAGCAAGAACCTTAAGCGGCTTAATCATTGAGCACCTTGAAGATATTCCTGATGCCAACATGAGCCTAAAAATCGCCCATTACGCAATTGAAATTCTGCAGGTAAAAGACAACACCATTACCGCAGCTCGAATTTCGCTGATTGAAGACTAGTTATGCAAGATATCGCAATTATTTTGGTTAGAACTTGGCATCCAGGCAACATCGGCTCGGCTGCTAGGGCGATGAAAAACATGGGGTTAACAAAACTGCGCTTGGTAGCCCCTCACTTTGGCATCGATGATCAGGCGCAATCGATGGCCGCCGGGGCGATCGATATCCTAGAGCAAGTAGAGGTCTTTGACACCCTACAAGAAGCCATTGCCGACCGGCAAACCGTGATTGGCACCAGTGCTCGCATTCGTGGCCAGCGCGTGCCACAGCTTAACCCGAAACAGGCTGCTAACACGGCCTTAGAACAAGCGCCTGCAGCGATTGTTTTTGGTGGCGAGCGTTCAGGATTAACCAATGAAGATCTGGCACTTTGCCACTTTCAAGTCGCCATTGATGGCAACCCAGATTATCCAGTTCTTAACCTTGCTCAAGCGGTGCAGATTTTATGCTATGAGCTATTCAACGCTCAGCAAACTAGTCCAGATTTCGACCGGCAAGAAGACCCCTACCCACTGGTGAAAGAACTTGAGGTGTTTTATCAGCGCTTAGAGGGAGCATTGGCTGAAACAGACTATATGAAAGGCCATGAGCGAGATGAAATTTTAAAGCAGCGACTACGTCAGTACTTCCGTCGCAGCCGCCCTACCCGCCGCGAACTGTCATTGCTTCAAGGCGTCGTATCAGCACTGACAGAAAAATAGCAGCCAATTAGCTAGAGGGCGCCTTATTGGCGCCATACTACCACACCCGCTTTCTCTTGCAGTTGGTCAAGGTATGCTTCATGCAAGGCTTGCTCTGCTTGCGATGCTTGATGCACTCTCAGCTTTGATAAATCTACCTGACCGATATCGAGACCACCAGATTGCTGATTGCCTTGCTGCATTTCCAAAGTTAGCGCTGTTTGCCCACCTGTTAGCATCAAGTAAACGTCAGCCAAAATTTCTGAGTCTAACAACGCACCATGCAGTGTGCGGCGGCTATTATCGATATCAAACTTTTTACACAGGGCATCAAGTGACACGCGCGCCCCTGGGAAGCGCTTGCGAGCAATGGCGAGACTGTCGACGATTTGGCAGTGATCTTCTAAGCGCCCAAAGTCTGGCCCACCAGCCTGGGCCAGTAGCTTAAACTCATGGTTGATAAAACCGACGTCGAAGGCCGCATTATGAATGACCAGCTCCGTGCCCTGAACAAACTCAACGAACCTTGCTGCCTCGTCGGCAAATCGTGGCTTATCGGTTAGAAACCCATTGGTGATACCGTGTACTGCGATCGCTTCTTCTGGCACTTCACGATCGGGTTGCAGATAAACATGATAGTGCTCGCCAGTTACTTTACGGCCCTCCATCGCCACACAACCAATTTCAATAATGCGATCACCACCAGCAGGATCTAAACCTGTTGTTTCGGTATCTAGTACAATTTGCTTCATGTATTACCTATCGTTCTAGTCAGACTTGGCGTTACCATGCCGGTGCGAATGGGGGCTTTGCGCAAGCCCATCTGTCCGATGGCAGCAGGCGATTGCTTACGAGCCACCAACACATACGCTGCATGGGTAAAGGGTACCACTTTTCCAAGCCAAGCGGCTATGCGATCGCTCGCACCGCCAAAGTGATTACCCGGCCAAGAGGGAAATAACACCTCAGAGCTCTCTACTTCAAAATCCAAAACATTCAACCAGTCACAAACTCGCCGTCGCGGCAAAAACCTAGCCCCAGAAAACAAGGTTCTGGTAGGTGTATACCATCTAGCCAGTTGCCAAATACCCGGATTAAACCCAACCACCACAACCGTGCCCGAGGCAGTCAAACAACGATTAACCTCTCGCAGAGAAGCATATGGGTCACTAGCGAAATCTAGTGTATGCGCCAAAATCACTAAATCTAGGCTTTCATTAGCAAACGGTAACTCGTGACTTTGTGCCAACACTGATGCACAAAGCGCTTGATGAGGCTGCTCGGTTACCATACAGCCACAACCAGTGCGCTCTGAACGCCAAAGGGGCTGATACGCACCTGCATCAATTTGTGCCGAATGAAAATAGAGCCGCGCATGCAGCAAAGACTTAACCGCATCTGCTTGTGCCTGACTTAGCGCCTGGCCTAGCGGTGATGAAAACCAATTTGCGACCTGTGCCTCTTGCACACGCATAAACGACCTCAGTTAGGGTTCATATAACACCAAATCTCATACCATTTAGATGTTACACTTGACCAAGTTTTACACAATTCAATAGAATACGCGGTTCTTCAGCAAAGCTTAATCTAATTTTATCATGCGAATTATTAAGGCAACCATTGTATTGTCAGGGATTTTTCTGGCCGCCTGTCAAACTTTACCGACAGCAACGAGCGAAACGTCCTCCAACAATATCCCTACTCGCGAGCCCACCATAGCCGCCTCGCCAGAACCGGTAGAAGCTGAGGCCATCGTTGAGAATCAACAACCACTCGCCGACTACCAAGCACCCAACACCCTTGGTGCGCAAGCGCTAGAACAAGAAATCATCCGCCTTAAGTATCCAGACGATTTGTGGGCGAGACTGCGCAGCCAGATGCAGCTAGATCACGATGTGCATAGCAGAATGGAACCACACATCGCTTACTATGCTCGCCATCAAGGCTATATAGATCGCGTCTCTGAGCGCTCAAGCCGCTACATTTATCACATTATGAATGAAATTGAAGCGCGTGGTTTGCCTGCCGAATTAGCACTATTACCCATTGTTGAAAGCGCCTACGATGCCTTTGCCTACTCGCATGGGCGCGCGTCTGGACTTTGGCAGTTTATTCCTTCTACTGGGCGAGCATACGGCCTTGAACAAGACTGGTGGTATGATGGCCGCCGCGACGTGATTGCAGCGACAGATGCTGCGCTAACTTACTTAGCTAAGCTGAACGATCAATTTGATGGCGACTGGATGCTAGCGCTGGCTGCCTATAACAGCGGCGCAGGCACGGTTCGCCGAGCCCAAGAAGCCGCCCGCTCAGCTGGTAAATCCACCGACTACTGGTCGCTAAGCTTGCCACGCGAAACACGTCAATATGTGCCTAAACTATTGGCATTATCTGCCATCATCGAAGATCCTGAATCGTATGGCATTGAGCTGCCTAGCATCACAGACGAGCCCTACTTTGAAGTGGTTGATATTGCTGGACAAATTGATCTTGCTCAGGTCGCGCAACTGTCTGGTGTGAGCACCGATGAGATTTATATGCTCAACCCTGCATTTAACCGCTGGGCTACCCGTCCAGAAGGGCCGCATCGAATTTTGGTACCTATCAATCATGCTAATCAGTTGCGTGAAGGGTTGGCCCAACTGCCAGATAACGAGCGCCTTAACTGGAATCGCCATGTAGTAAAAAGCGGCGAGAGCCTAATTGTATTGGCGAAAAAATATAATACGACGGTTGATGTTATCCGTGATGTCAATGGTATCACTGGCAATCTCATTCGTGTGGGCGAAGCCCTGATGATTCCAACGGCAAGTGCGAGCGAATACCGCTTATCATCAGAAAGCCGGTTAAGTGCCAACCAGGAACGTGAGCGCGAAGGCAACAGAGTTGAATACGAAGTGCAAGCTGGCGATTCATTCTGGCTTATCTCGCAAAAATATGGGGTATCCAGTCGCTCATTGGCAGCTTGGAACAACATGGCGCCAGGCGACACCCTTAGAATTGGTCAAAAACTCGTAATTTGGACCACTCAACAAGTGGCCGCTACCACCAGTGATCGAACCGTTACGCGTCGAGTTAGTTATACGGTGCGCAACGGTGATTCGCTGTCGTCTATTGGTCAGCGTTTTCGCGTGAGCGTCAACCAATTGCGCGAGTGGAATGATGATTTGGGCCGCTATTTGCAGCCCGGAGATCGCCTAACAATCCATGTTAATGTTACTCAGTAGTGCCTAGCACGGATGGCAAATGAGCGCAGTAGCGTATCAGCAAACTTGCTGACCTGCTGCGCCAATGGCACCCGGCGCTTGTAGGACAGCGAGATCAGCGACTTACTCGCCGACAACTCTTGCAACAGTTGATCACTAGTAATTAAACGATCTACTAGCTTTTTGTCGAACGCCTCTTGCGCTGTCCAATAGTCACCATCCGCCACCGTATCAATTTCTACACTTCTGCGCCCTTTCGCGACATGCGCTTTAAACTGGTCATGAATCGACGTAATGTCCTGCTTAAACTTATCGCGCGCTTCATCAGTATTCTCACCAAACATGGTTAGCGTGCGCTTATTTTTTCCTGCCGTAATTAACTCCACATCAATTTTGCGTTCTTGCAAGAAACGATGAAAGTTCGGCATTTGCGCCACGACACCGATAGACCCAACAAATGCAAAGGGTGCTGCGCAAATGTGCGAGGCAGCTGCCGCCATCATATAACCACCGCTGGCAGCAACCTGGTCGATCGCTACGGTTACTTTCACACCGGCGTCGCGTAGGCGCTGTATCTGACTAGCCGCCAAGCCATAGCCATTCACCACGCCACCTGGGCTGTTCAGTTTAATAACAACCTCATCACCGGCTTGCACCGTTGTTAGCAAGGCTGTTACCTCCTCACGCAAAGCATCAACTTGCGAGGCTTCCATATCGCCCTCAAAGGACAGCACGTACACAACGTCTTTGTTATCTTGCTGCTTTGCATCCTTTTTTTGTTGCTTCACACGAGCCTTATAGGCTTTTTTATCCAACCGCATATGATCTAAGGCATCGGCGTAGGCTTCATACTTCTCATTTAGCTTCTTCACCACCAGCTTGCCGCCTTTATCTTGTTTTGCACCCTGCCTAGCGCCAGCAATCATTAACAAGGCAAGCCCAATTATTAGCACTACAGTTACTAGCTTTAATACAAAAATGCCGTACTCAGCCCACATTTACTTTTCTCCTATGTACAAGCCGGGAGCTTGCTTAGTTCATCGCTACAAACGTGATAAGATTGCGCCCTTGCTAAAGATTGTCAATGGATCACTATGGATATTCAACACTGGCTCGCCACCCTTCCCCAACGCTTACGTACGGAAGCAAGCAAAGACCTAACCGCTGTTTTCCAGTTTCAAGTAGACGATTGGGCGGCTTGGGTGGCCATTAATAATACGCACGCGAGTGGTGAAACAGGCTACCATGAGTCGCCCGATGTGACCTTAACGGCCTCACTTGAAACGTTTAAAGCATTGGGGAAAGGAAGGCTAAGCGGCATGACTGCTGTTATGCAAGGGAAGCTAAAGGTAAAAGGTAGCCTGCCACTGGCCTCACGGCTACCTGAATTATTTACCTTGAACGAGCTAGAATAAGCGGCTGATATTCTTTTCAGCCATATTCAACACCTCATCCGCTCTAGCAGAACGAGTCAATAAGGCCTCAAGGTAAAACTCTAACCCACTTAGGGATTCTGCCATTTGATCAAACTGCGCCTGAGAGATTTCCTCACCTTGAGCTAACAGGCGCTCATTGACGAAACGGCTAATCATGTCAACGACCTTCACGGCTCGCTCAGCACCTAGGAACACGCATGCACCTCGAACGCCACGAAGTGACACATCGATATTAGTGAGGTGTAGCTTATCGCCGTCATGATCCATATAGGCCGATATGGCACGCTTAATGACCGCTAGCCCTTGTTCAGCTTCGTCAATCAAAGCAATACGTGCATGGTCATGCACAGCTTGTGCCGAGGCTTGGTTTGGCGACTCAGCGCCTGAATCGCGCGTGCCAGATTTTAATCTTGCTGCCGCAGTTTCAGCATAAATAAAGCCGTCTGCAACATTCGCCAACAAAGCCGGATCCTGGATATCTGCCGCATTCTTTAGCTTATGCAACACCTGCTTAACCACATTCGCCGCACTGCTCAGCCCAACCATCGCCAGCGCTTCAGCGACACCAGCCATTCTTGGCGCCTGAATATCCAAGTTAATAGCCGTTTTACTGCGCTCAGCTTGTTCAATATGTTCACGAATATCGGATAGCTCTTCAAGCAATGCATCCGACACTGACGTTAAAACGCTCGCACCAGGGCCGTGCAGCAAACGATACTCTTCGGCTAGCTTTGCGTCGTCTGTTGTTGCCCGCTGAACACCCAGTGCCGTGAGTAGCTTATTGCATGCCTCGCTGCGAACCGGTTGCAATGACAGCAAATAGACAATTTGGCGCTTAAGGTCATTTACCTGACCACTACCTAACGTACCTGTTTGCAGTAGATTGGAAAGCGTGCGCTCAAACTGAGCAAACAATCGCAAGCGGTCGTTGTTGATAAACGGCTGAGTGAGACTGAGCGACTCACAAAGTTGCGCCATCACTGTGAACATTGACGATAACGAGCTATCTTTTTGCGCCCGACCGGCACGTTCAAACAGCTCAGCCATTGCTTTAAATACCGCCGTCAAACGTTCTTTTTTGGTCACCTGCACTAATCCAGCTTGCGTTAACAAGTGAACGCGCTTGAGACGAGCCAAATTATCCTGATCGGAAATGCTGACTGTTATCTGGCTGAACCATTCTTGGCGAATTGCAACCGGATTAAACCAGTCTAAGGGATGCACACGCTCGCCGGAAGCCAGCCTTAAGCGGTTGATCTCTTCGAGCATCAAGTCTGGGTGGATTGGATCCCCGAATTCTCGGTACTCGACATAGCGCCCAACCACCAAAATGGCATGCGAACAAGCTTGAATAAGCCGGCTATTATCGGATTGTGTTGATAAAGCTTCGACGGATTGACTGATCGCAGCACAGAGTTTGGAGACACCAATATCTTCCATGAGGGCAAAGGTGCCGCGCAGGCGATTCATCGTCGCACTACAATCACTAAGGCTCTCCAAATCAGTATGGTCAGATACAAAAGCATCAAAAGACGACTCAGCCGACTGAAGCGATTGTATTAACTCAGATTTGACTAGCTTAAAAGCTCCGTTATTCATCCTTTACTACACCTGTTCTGCACAGCAAGCTTACATGCCAAAAAATTTTGAACTTTGTACCACATATTACATGGATGTTTCTTGCAATATTTCAATATTTGGTTACCTTTGCCTCGCGCGCCGCGCGAACGACCCAGTCTAACAACCAAAACTAAGTAGGACCTTCAATGCCAACCACGTATCAACGGGCATTTACTCAGAACTTTTTGGGTAACTCGCCAACCTGGTATAAGCAAGCCATCATCGCTTTCTTAATCATCAACCCAATCGCTTACTTTGCGCTGGGCGACGCGGGCGGCACCGTGGTTGGCTGGATGTTAATCGCCCAGTTCATTTTCACATTGGCGATGGCACTTAAGTGTTACCCACTTCAACCGGGCGGTTTGCTTGCGATTCAAGCCGTTTTTATTGGCTTAACCGACCCCTACACCGTGTACCACGAAGTACAAGGCAATATCCAAGTAATCCTACTACTGATGTTCATGGTAGCAGGCATTTACTTCATGAAAGACCTACTGCTGTTCATTTTTACCCGAATTCTACTTGGTGTCCGTTCTAAACTTGTTCTGTCACTCATTTTTTCATTCATGGCTGCATTTTTATCAGCCTTCTTGGATGCGTTGACGGTAACTGCGGTACTAATCGCCGTGACAGTTGGCTTTTATTCAGTCTACCACCGGGTCGCATCGGGAGCTGAATCAGGACGTCACGATCACTCCAAAGATGATAAGTTACAAGGTGACCAACGTGCTGATTTAGAACAATTCCGCGCCTTTATGCGCTCACTATTAATGCACGGCGCTGTTGGCACCGCATTAGGTGGCGTAATGACGCAAGTGGGCGAACCTCAGAACCTGTTAATCGCCTCTAAATCAGGCTGGGACTTTTTAGAATTCTTCTTGCGTATGGCGCCGGTTACGATTCCAGTCTTCTTTGCTGGTTTGCTGACGGTAATTGTTTTGGAACTCACTGGCTGGTTTGGCTATGGCGCGAAAATTCCCCAGTCGGTGTACAACATCCTTTGTGACTTCCAAGAAAAAGAAGACAAAAAACGCACTAAGCGCGACATCGCCAAACTGGTGGTACAGGGCTTCGCGGCAGTTTTCCTTATTATTGCCTTGGCGACTCACGTAGCAGAAGTAGGCCTCATTGGCTTGGCGATCATTGTTATTCAAACTGCCTTCAACGGCGTGACAGAAGAGCATCAACTAGGCAAGGCGTTTGAAGAAGCATTACCGTTTACCGCCCTACTTGTTGTGTTCTTCACCATTGTTGCCGTCATCCATGACCAACACTTGTTCTCGCCTGTTATTGAGTGGGTACTAGCGTTAGACGAATCGATTCAACCGGCAATGTTCTACATGGCAAACGGCATACTGTCGGCCATTTCTGATAACGTATTCGTGGCGACGGTCTATATCAACGAGGTGGTTGCAGCGCTGAGCAATGGCGTGATCACACAAGAACAGTACGACTTACTAGCGGTCTCTATTAACACAGGTACAAACCTACCATCGGTCGCTACACCAAATGGCCAAGCAGCGTTTTTATTCCTACTAACCTCGGCAATTGCGCCACTGGTTCGCTTGTCATACGGTCGTATGGTTATCATGGCACTGCCTTACACCATTGTCCTAACAATTGTTGGCCTAGTTGGCGTAATGATGCTGTAATCATCCTACACTACTGGTAAAATCGCGCGCCCAACGTAACTAACTCCGGGCGCGCGTTATGTCTGAATTCTCTCCTTGGCGATTTTCTACAGCTCCTATGATGGAGTGGTCTACCCCAGCAACTCGCTGGTTATGGCGCCAGCTAACGCAACACACCCTGCTTTACACCGAAATGGTCACAACTGGCGCGCTGCTAAACGGTGATCAGAATAGATTCCTTGATTTTGATGCCGCCGAGCACCCTGTTGCCCTGCAGCTAGGCGGCTCGAATCCAGCAGAATTAGCCCAGTGTGCCAAAATTGGCCAAAATTGGGGCTACGACGAAATTAACCTAAATGTTGGTTGCCCCTCTGACCGAGTTCAAAAAGGCATGATCGGCGCAGCGTTAATGGCCCATAGCGAGCTCGTTAAAGATGGCATGAAAGCCATGCTAGACGCAGTGGACATTCCGGTAACGATTAAACACCGCATCGGCATCGACGATCATGACAGCTACGAGTTTATGCGTGACTTTGTTGGCACCGTTGCCGAAAGTGGTTGTAAGGTGTTTATTGTGCACGCCCGAAAAGCCATTCTCAAAGGCCTAAGCCCGAAGGAAAACCGTGAGATCCCACCGTTACAGTACGACAAAGTCATTCAGCTAAAACAAGACTTTCCCGACTTAACCATCGTTATTAATGGTGGTATCAAAACACTGGATGAAAGCCAGCACCTGCTAGATCAGGGCCTAGATGGCGTTATGCTAGGCAGAGCCGCCTATCAAGACATCATGGTACTAAGCGAGGTAGATCAACGGATATTCGGTGATAGCCGCCCAACGATTAGCGGCCATGAACTCGTCGAGCGCTACTGCCATGACTACATTGCCAAGCAGCCTGGTCCATTGCGTCATAGCGCCAAACACCTAATGGGGCTATTTCACGGCGTACCGGGCGGGCGCAAATTCCGCCGCTACCTGAGCGAAAACATCCATAAGGACGACGCCGATATTCAGGTCATTCTCGATGCCCTTGCATTGGTAGCAAAGTAAGTCGCAAGATAAGCATTGCAACCAACACAAAAACGTGTAACTTTTGGTTAACAGAAAAAAGGGATAGTTTTGCTTCGCATAGCTTGCCAAGCATAAATTTTCGATGAGTGAAAAGGAAAGGCTATTGAGTCTACTCATCACGCAGTAACCAAGGACCACACACAATGAATGCATTAGAACAACTGAAACAGTTTACTTCTGTTGTTGCAGATACCGGCGACGTCGATAGCATCGCTCAATATCAACCTGACGACGCAACAACCAACCCGTCACTTATTTTAAAAGCGCTGAAGCAAAACCCTGATTCAGAACTGCTTGGCGAGGCCGAAGCCCTTGCCAAGCAGTTGCAACTTCCAACAGCAATGTGCTTAACCGCCTTGTATGGCCGCGAAATCAGTCGCCTAGTGCCTGGCTATGTATCAACTGAAGTTGATCCAAGACTGTCGTTTGATCAAGCTGCAACCGTCGAGCAAGCGAAAGCATTTATCCAACTGTATCAGCAACTCGGCGTTGATACACAGCGCATACTGATTAAAATCGCCGCCACCTGGGAAGGCATTCAAGCTGCACGTCAGTTAGAAGCGGATAACATAAAAACCAATATCACCCTGCTATTCGCGCCGGTGCAAGCGATGGCGGCGGCACAAGCAGGTGCAACGCTGATTTCGCCATTTGTTGGGCGCATATTGGACTGGTACAAAGCCAACCAGCCAGAAGCACTAGAACAAGGCGATCCTGGTGTGGCTTCTGTGCGCACCATTTTCCAAGCGTTCAAAAAGTATGGCTACAACACCATTGTTATGGGTGCGAGTTTTCGCTCGTCTGAGCAAATCATTGCCTTGGCTGGTTGTGACAAACTCACCATCAGCCCTGCGCTTTTGAGTGAACTGCAAAACAGCCAACAGGAAGTCATCCAACAGCTAAGTGGTAGCGCCGATGGCAGCCACGCAGAAGTGGTGACAGAAGCAGCGTTTCGCTGGCAACTAAATGAAGATGCGATGGCGACTGAAAAACTCGCCGAAGGCATTCGTTTATTTAGCCGTGATATCGAGACACTAGAAAATATGGTCGCAAGCCGCTAGTATACTATAAAAGCACGCACCGGCGTGCTTTTATAATCACTTCAAAGGTAACGGTATAATGCAAAACATTGAGTTCTTCGAAACACTCGCAACCCTGCTTGGCGAACTTGATGGCTTTGCGGAGCAGCCATGGCAGCAACCAAACTGGCAAGATGCCACAGTTGCCAAAGCCCTGCGTGATGTTTGGTATCTAGACGGCCAAGATGGGCGTGAAACGCGTTGTTATTATGGTGTTGTGCCGACCACAGATGAACTAGCCATACAGGTTAATCGAATTAATGAGCTTAAGTTGTCAATCAAAACGCAACTGGCCACATTTAAAAACAATGATTGGCAAGCTGATTTTATGCAACGCCTGCCTGAGCTCAACATAAGCCTCGCCGCCCATCAGCTAGGTCGCTTGCATCTAAAACAGCTATGGCGGCAACTGCCTGTGTTTGAAAAGCCAATCAACACCCTTAGATACAGCTGGTATCAGTCGGGTCGCAGCATTAAACGCCTAAGTGTTGTTGATGTGGCAAAGATTCTTGAGAAGCATAATCAAGCCTTGGACCACATTCAGGTGTATTGGGACAAACTAAACCGGCTACCTGAAGACGAACCGCTCGCACAAGTACAAGCCCAAGCACCGGTATTGCGGGCTAACCTTTGGTTTGCCGATGGCGAACGCAAAGCGTTCAATGCGCCAATGCCAGTATTTGCGATGCACCCGCCAGAGAAAATATCTTTCCCAGAACCTTATACACCAGGCCAACGCAAACGGGCGCAGCGCAGTGATGTCAGCATCGACCCCAACCCATATTTACCGGCACTGAGAATTCATCGCTATCTATAAAAAAAGCGCCAGTTGGCGCTTTTTTTAACCTGGCTGATCACTAGCCCAAGCGGTTTAAGCCATTAAAGGCTGCAACCCGATACGCCTCTGCCATCGTCGGATAGTTGAAGGTATGGGAGATGAAGTATTCAATGGTGTTACCACCATGCTTCTGCTCCATAATGGCCTGACCAATATGAAGAATTTCGGCCGCCTGATCCCCAAAACAATGAATGCCTAGCAGCTCTTTGGTTTCGGTATGGAATAAAAGCTTCAGTACCCCAACCTGCTCACCAGTAATTTGCGCGCGTGCCGTTTCTTTAAAGTAGCACTTGCCCACTTCATAAGGCACCTTAGCTTCGGTGAGTTCGCGCTCAGTCATGCCAACCGAGCTAATCTCTGGAATGGTGTAAATACCAGTTGGAATCTCTGCACTATGATCAGCGCCAGGTACCTCTGCTAGATGGCCAGCAACAATGCGGCCTTGGTCATAGGCTGCACTAGCCAGCGATGGCCAACCAATCACATCACCAACGGCATATACGTGCTCACAAGCTGTCTGGAAGTATTCGTTCACTTCTAGTTGGCCGCGCCGATTGGCTTCTAATCCGAGCGTTTCAAGGCCTAGGGTGTCGGTATTACCCGTGCGACCATTAGCCCATAAAAACACATCCGCTTTGATCTTTTTGCCCGACTCAAGCTCCACCACCACATGGTCATCATGGCCAACAACAGATTTAAACGCTTCGTTATGGCGAATTAACACACTTTGGTTGCGCAAGTGATAGCTAAGCGCGTCCGAGATTTCATCATCCAAGAAGCTAAGCAGCTTCGCTCCTGGGTTAACTAAGTCAACCTTAATGCCTAGCCCAGAGAAAATAGATGCGTACTCGCTCCCAATTACCCCAGCACCATAAATACAAATGCGGCGAATATTTCGATCCAGCGTTAAAATTTTATCGGAATCAAAAATATTGGCATGGCTAAAATCTACGCCTGGCGGCTGCCATGGACGAGAACCCGTCGCAATTAGAAACTTTTTGCCATTAATTTGATCATGGTGGTTTTCACCGCCACTCAATACAATTTGATGGCTACCAACGAATCTGGCCTCGCCATTAAACAGATCAACACCGTTTTTGGCGTAGAAACGAGTGCGCATGCGCACTTGCTCGTCGACAACACGCATCGCCATTTCGCGAACTTTGGCGAAAGAAAACCGGTCAATGGTTGACTGCAAATCGGTGAACATTGGGTTTTTGCGCACCTGCATTAGCTGATTGACAGCATGGCGTAGTGCTTTGGAAGGAATGGTACCCTTGTGTGTACAGTTACCGCCAACAATGGCGCGACTGTCTATTGCTGCAACCGACAACCCTGATTTGGCCGCTTGCATTGCGGCACTTTCTCCTGCTGGTCCAGTGCCGATGATTACTAAGTCGTAGCTAAATTCTGCCATATCCCCTCGCCCAAGTTAATGAGCGCGGGAAGCGCTCATTATTTTTTGGTTGCGTCGTATACTTGAACCTTAGCAGGTGCAAGCTGCGCATCCTCATTTTTATTCTCACATTTATTCGGATCGTCACCACATACCGGACACTCATAGTCTGGATCTTGCAGTGCAGCCCCTACACCACCACAGCTGCCTGCGATCGGCTTGCGCCCCATGATAACACCGATCGCCATACCGGCAACAATCACTAACATCAATACAAATACGGCAAGCATAGTTGGCAACATCATCTACTCCTCGTTCACTAGCTCAGTGAATTTTGGGGTCATTGTATCAACAAACTCACCATTTTGGCGAACTATCATGAACATTGCTAAATTGTTAGCCGAAGCCAACTGTTGCCCCTGCTCAGGCCCTACAACGTAGATAGCGGTCGCCCAAGCATCCGCCAAAGCACTTGAGCTCGCTAGTACCGACACCGATGCCATATCATGCTCAATTGGCCAACCACTGCGTGGATCAATCGTGTGAGAGTACCTTTTACCATTCTCTTCGAAATAATTGCGATAGTCACCTGAAGTCGCCAAGGCAATATCCGTTATTTCTAGCACTTTATAAGCTTGGCGAACCACTGAATCTGGTGTTTCTACCGCAACACGCCAAATCTCATCATTGGGCTTTAAGCCTTTAAGACGCATCTCACCGCCAACTTCAACCAGATAACGCTGAAACCCTGCTTCCTCTAGCATGTCTGCGATAACATCTACACCATAGCCCTTAGCAATAGCAGACAAATCCAAACTTAGCGGCGCAAGCTTTCGAACCTGGCCTTCATTTAACTCTAGCATCTGCCAGTTAACAGCTGCCAAGGCATCGGCAATCTCCTGCTCTGCGGGCACAGCATCTGGGCGTTGTAGTGGCCCAAATCCCCAGATATCAACCAGCGGTCTAATGGTTGGATCAAAGGCACCACCAGACTGGCGGGAAACATCTAGTGCCAGAGACAACAGCTGATACATATGCTCAGAAACAGCAATCCATTCGCCAACGGGTGCTTGCGAGATTTGGTTAATTTCTGAGTCCCGTACATAGGTGGAAAAAATATCGCTAAAATCAGAGAGCTCGGCACTGATTTGGCGCGCGACCAAACCCGCTTGTACTTCATTACCCACTAGGGTGATGTTGTACTGCGTACCCATTGTACGACCAGAAAAGCTTTGCAACTGCTCTTTCTGACAACCTACCAAAAGTAAAAGGGAAGCCAAAAGGCTTCCCATCATTAAGATTCGCTTAGTCATCAAGCATTATCCACCAAAGTCGTCGAGCATGATGTTTTCATCCTCAACACCTAGGTCTTTCAACATCTTGATTACCGCAGCGTTCATCATCGGCGGCCCACACATGTAGTATTCACAGTCTTCTGGCGCTTCGTGGTCCTTCAGATAGTTTTCGTACAACACGTTATGGATAAAGCCAGTCAGGCCATCCCAGTTATCTTCTGGTAACGGGTCAGACAGCGCCAAATGCCAATCGAAGTTTTCATTCTCTTCGGCAAGTAGATCATACTCTTCGTTGTAGAAGGTCTCGCGCATAGAGCGGGCACCATACCAGAAGCTGATCTTGCGCTTAGAGTTCAAACGCTTGAGCTGGTCAAAGATATGCGAGCGCATTGGCGCCATACCTGCACCACCACCAATAAATACCATTTCTGCGTCGGTATCTTTGGCGAAGAACTCACCGAATGGACCATACACGTCCATCTTATCACCTGGCTTGAGGTTAAAGACGTACGATGACATTTGACCCGGTGGATGATCGGTACCCGGCGGTGGCGTTGCAATACGAATATTGAACTTAACCACACCTTTCTCTTCTGGGTAGTTCGCCATTGAGTAAGCACGAATCACTTCTTCGTCTACTTTCGATTCTAGATCGAATAGGCCGAATTTTTCCCAGTCGCCGCGGTACTCTTCTTCGATATCAAAGTCTTTAAACTTGATATGATGAGGTGGCGCTTCCAACTGAACATAACCCCCAGCGCGGAAATCAACGTTTTCGCCTTCCGGTAGCTTCAGCGTTAGCTCTTTAATAAAGGTTGCTACGTTCGGGTTTGCTTCAACAGTACAGGTCCACTTTTTAACACCGAAGAATTCAGGTTCCACCTCAATCTTCATGTTTTGTTTAACCGGAACCTGACAAGCCAAGCGCCAACCTTCTTTTAACTCGCCCTTGGTAAACGCAGATGCTTCGGTTGGTAGGGCTTCGCCACCACCATCCAAAACTTTACACTTACACTGAGCACAAGAACCACCACCACCACAAGCTGAGCTCAAGAAAATCTTGTTCGCAGCTAGGGTTTGCAGCAGTTTGCCACCCGCTTCGGTGGTCAAAGTATGCTCTGGGTCTTCATTGATCTCGATTGCTACATCGCCAGTGTTCACTAGCTTCGAGCGCGCGCTCAGAATGATCGCTACCAGTGCAAGCACAATAACGATAAACAGCACAACGCCACTAATAATTTCTATTGCCATGCTTCCTCCTGCTTACAACTGCACGCCAGAGAATGAAAGGAAGCCAAGTGACATCAGACCAACAGTGATAAAGGTAATACCCAAACCACGCAGACCCTCTGGCACATCGCTGTACTTCATCTTCTCACGGATACCAGCCAGCGCAGCAATTGCTAACGCCCAGCCAACCCCAGCACCAAGGCCATATACCACTGACTCGCCAAAACCATAGTCGCGGTTTACCATAAACAGTGACGCACCAAGAATGGCACAGTTCACTGTAATCAGCGGTAAGAACACACCTAAAGCGTTATAAAGCGCTGGCATGTACTTATCTAGCACCATCTCAAGAATCTGTACCATTGCAGCGATGACGCCAATGTATGACAGATAGCCCAAGAAGCTTAAGTCAACATCCGGTAAACCAGCCCAAGCCAGCGCACCTTCACGTAGCAGGTAGTTATAAAGCAAGTTATTCACTGGCACAGTGATGGTGAGTACCACAATTACAGCAATACCTAAACCAATGGCTGCATCTACTTTTTTAGAGATCGCAATAAAAGTACACATCCCTAAGAAGAACGCCAGTGCCATGTTTTCAACAAAAATGGCTTTAACGAACAAGCTAATTAAGGCTTCCATTATTGCGCCTCCTTCGCCACGTTTGGCTTAATCTTGAACTCAGGTGCTTCGACTTGCTCTGGTTTCCATGTTCGGATAATCCAGATGAAACCACCAATCAAGAAGAATGCGGCTGGGGCAAGCAGCATCAAACCATTGGCTTCATACCAACCACCTTCAGTAGTCAATGGTAGAATTTCGAGGCCTAACAATTTGCCCGTGCCAAATAGCTCACGGAATGCACCAACAAATACCAATACCACACCGTAGCCTAGGCCGTTACCCACACCATCTAGGAACGACATGCCAGGCGGGTTTTGCATCGCAAAGGCTTCGGCACGACCCATCACGATACAGTTGGTAATGATTAGCCCAACGAATACCGAAAGCTGCTTCGACATTTCGTATGCGAAGGCTTTCAGCATTTGGTCTACCAAGATTACCAATGACGCAATAATGGTCATTTGCACAATAATGCGAATGCTTGAAGGGATGTAGTTTCGAATCATCGAAACAAACAAGTTCGAGAATGCCGTTACGAACACTACCGCAGCAGTCATAACTAACGAAACTTGCAAACTTGTCGTTACCGCCAATGCCGAACAAATACCCAAGATCTGAAGACCAATCGGGTTATTGTTGAACAGCGGATTTACCATAATCTCTTTAGTTTTAGCCATGATTACGCCTCACCTGCTGCTAAGTTTTGTAAGAATGGCTGAAAACCACGCTCACCCAACCAGAACTTAACAAAATTATCCACACCACGAGTGGTTAGTGTTGCACCGCTCAAGCCATCTACTTCATAAGGGCTTGAAGCATCTGCAGCGCCCCCTTTGGTGATAGTAATTTCAACGTCACCGTCCAAGTAAACCTGCTTACCTGGCCACTGCGCCTTCCAACGTTCGTTGTCCACTTCACCACCCAGGCCTGGTGTTTCCCCATGCTCATAGAAGCCTAAGCCAGCAATGGTGTTTAAGTCTGACTCAAGTGCAACAAAGCCATAGAGCGTCGACCAGAGGCCGTATCCACGGATAGGTAGAATAACTTTATCTACTTCTCCTGCTGTATCACGCACAATATAAACCAACGAATGGTTTTCTTGACGAATGATACCGGCTGGGTCATCTGATAGCTTTTCAGAACGAGCAGGATCAGACGCTGCTTTGCGCTGATCAAACGTTGCAGCGTCGATATCATCTGCAAATTTACCAGTTTCCAAGTCAATCACGCGCGTTTCAATCTGCTCAAACGACTCTTCAACCGTTTTACCTGGCTCAAGCAAGTCTGCAGATGCCAAGATATTGGTTTTCATGTCCAACTCAGCATTTAGCTTTTGAGTTGAACGAAGTGATACTGCGGCTACCGATACAACGATCGCGCAGACTAGACACACAAGGAACGCTACCGTGACTGTGTATCCAACGGTTTCCTTCTTAGCTGACACGAGCAACCCTCCGCTTAACATTGCGCTGGACAACAAAGTGGTCGATTAATGGCGAGAACAAGTTGGCGAATAGAATCGCCAGCATCATGCCCTCTGGGTAGGCTGGGTTCACTACGCGAATCAAGACCACCATCACGCCAATCAAGGCACCAAACCAATACTTACCGGTATTTGTCATCGACGCCGACACAGGATCGGTTGCCATAAAGATCATACCAAAGGCAAAACCACCTAGTACTAGGTGCCAGTACCATGGCAGGTTCATCATTGGGTTGGTGTCTGAACCAATTAGGTTGAACAGCGTCGAGGTCACCACCATGCCAAGGAACACGCCCAATACAATGCGCCATGCTGCAATTCGCATTGACAGCAACACTGCACCACCAATGAAAATCATCAGCGTTGATACTTCACCCATCGAGCCTTGAATTGTGCCGATGAAGGCATCCATCCAAGTAATCGCCTGACCACCAGCATCAATAACCATGCCTGAGAAGCCGATTAATGGGTCTGCCGCTAGGCTTAGTGCCGTTGCGCCAGCAAAACCGTCGACGGCTGTCCATACCGCATCACCCGACATATAAGCAGGGTATGCAAAGAACAAGAACGCGCGACCAGTCAGTGCTGGGTTCAAGAAGTTTTTACCGGTACCACCGAAGACTTCTTTACCAAATACCACGCCGAAGGTGATACCCAGTGCAGCCGCCCAAAGTGGGGTAGTAGGAGGTAGTGTTAGCGCAAGCAGCACAGAGGTTACGAAGAAGCCTTCGTTGATCTCATGCTTGCGAACAATCGCAAACAGTACTTCCCAGAATGCACCAACGGCGAAGACCGTCAGATAGACCGGCATGAAGTACCAGAAGCCGTACCAGAAGTTGTCCCAAATGCTCGTTGGATCGTTACCGGCAAATAGGCCGATCAGCGCTTGACGCCAACCTTCACCCATCGACAAGCCACCTTCAATCGCCAGGTTAGCCTGTAAACCGATGTTGTACATACCAAAGATCATCGCCGGGAAGGTCATCAACCATACCGTGATCATCACGCGTTTTAAGTCAATGCCGTCGCGTACGTGCGCAGTCGACTTGGTCACGCTGTTTGGGCTGTAAAAAATGGTATCTACCGCTTCAAACAGCGCATACCATTTTTCATGTTTGCCACCAGGTTGAAAATGTGGCTCTAGCTTATGTAGTGTAGATTTCAGCATGGTTTAGCCCTCTAATTCGATTCGAGTCAGGTTTTCACGCAGAATCGGACCGTATTCGTACTTGCCCACACAGGCATACGTACAAAGTGCCAAATCTTCTTCATCTAACTCTAAACAACCTAAACGCTCTGCCGTTTCAATATCACCAACGGCCAGTGCACGAAGCAGCTGAGTTGGCAGAATATCAAGCGGCATCACACGCTCATACTGACCAATCGGCACCATCGCACGCTCAGAGCCGTTAGTAGTAGTGGTGAAGTCGAGTTTTTTCTTACCAAACACCGAAGCAAAAATTGGCGTCACCGAGTGCATGTTAAAACCAGCTCTCAGATAGCGGAATAGAATGCGTTCGTGACCTTCTTCCAGAATCGATACCTGAGAATGGAAACGACCAAGGTAGGCGGTTGCGTTTTTCGCCAAACGACCACCAAACACCGAACCAGAGATAATGCGGTTATCACCTTCTTTGGCTTCGTTCGCGACCAGCTCATTTAGGCTAGCGCCCACTTCTGTTCGCACAAGACGTGGTTGTTTTGCTTTTGGCCCAGCCACCGCAACGACTCGCTGCGTGTAGATGCGACCAGTCAAGAACAGTTCACCAAAGGCGATGACGTCCTGATAACCAATATGCCAAACCGAACGCTCAGCATGTACAGGCGATAAGAAATGAATATGGGTGCCAACCAAACCAGCCGGGTGAGGGCCATCAAATTGCTCGGTCGTTGCGCCGTCAATGCTAGGAACATTGCTATTCGGTGCGCTAACCACAAACAGCTTGCCCTCTGTTAGCTTGCGCAGAATCTGTAAGCCCGCTTTAAAGCTTTCAGTTTTTTCAGCAATGATTACGGCAGGGTCTGCCGCCAATGGGTTGGTATCCATTGCGTTGACAAAGATATCAGCCGGTGTGCTATCTATCGCAGGCACCTTGCTGAAAGGGCGGGTACGCAGCGCTGTCCACTGACCCGATTCAACCAACTGATCCACAATCGCCTGACGCTCGAGGCCCGCCAATTGATCGCTGCTGTATTGCTTGAATGTAACTTCTTCGTCACCTTCTTTTTTTATAACCAACGACTCGAATACTCGTCGCGCGCCACGGTTAACAGCGATCACCTCGCCTGCCACCGGCGACGTGTATTGCACACCCGCTGTTTTTTTATCGGTAAAAAGCACTTGGCCCTTTTTCACCTTGTCGCCTTCACGCACTGCCATGGTTGGCTTCATACCAACATAGTCATAGCCAACAAGCGCTACCGTCGACACAGCGGCACCAGCGTCAATACGCTGTTCCGGCTGGCCTGTAATAGGCAGGTCAAGGCCTTTTTTGATTTTAATCATGCACCTTGCCCAAGTGTTGATGAACGGCAAAAGCTGGTAGTTAAACCAGTTAGCCACTTCAAACGTCAATGTTCGGCACCCTATAATTCGTGGGCACCACCCTGAACTGCGGGTGAGTATACCGTTTGTAACCCTAGTCAATCTAGGTCTTTGTTGCCAACAAAGTGGTATATCTGCTTACGATCGGTAAAAATATGTCAAAAACCCAGCAACGGAGTTCATTAGATGTCGGTTTTAGAAATCCCTCAGCATGCTGGTGACCAGCTATGGTTAGGCGGCGTAGACCTACCCGCCCGCGGTTACCAGATTGCGCAAATTGCCAAAGATGCCCAGGGGCCTGTTGTCTGCATCTGCCAGCGTTCCGACGAGCTAGAGCAACTCAGTGAAGAACTCTCAGTTTTTTTGCAAAATGTTGAAATTTATCGCCTACCGGATTGGGAAACCCTACCCTACGATCAGTTCTCACCAAACCAAGATATCGTCTCAGATCGACTGCTAACGCTGTCGTCGTTACCATTAGTTAAGCACGGCGTCATTCTCTTAACAGTAACGGCGGCAATGCAGTACTTGGCCCCTCGCAGCTATATTGGCGCTGAAGTCCTAAAAATTGAGACCGGCCAGCAACTCTCAATGGCTGGTCTGGAGCAACGGCTTGCCGCTAGTGGTTATAGACGTGTCGACACCGTGTGGGAACACGGCGAGTTTGCTGTGCGCGGAAGCATCGTTGACTTATATCCAATGGGTGCGGCCAAGCCAGTGCGGATTGAGTTTTTTGATGATGAAGTAGAAACCCTACGCTGGTTCGACCCTGAAAATCAGCGAACCATCAAACCAGCAGACAGCATTTCTTTGTTACCCGGTCATGAGTTTCCAACTGATGAGCAAGCCATTAGTCGCTTTCGCCAGCAATTCCGCTTAGCGTTTGATGTCAATGTAAACCACTGTCCTATTTACCAAGACATTTCCGAAGGCATAATGACGCCCGGCATTGAAGCTTGGTTACCCTTGTTTTTTGAGCCTAACAGTCTAGAGACAATTTTTGACTACTTGCCTGAAAACACGGTTATCACCAGCTTTGCAGGGCTTGAAGCTCAGGTTGACCAACAATGGCAAGAAGTGAATCAACGCTACGAGTCGTTGCGGCACGACATAACCCGGCCATTATTAGCACCGCAAGACTTGTATCAGCGCAAGGAACTATTCTTTTCAGCATTGAAGGGCCTACCGCGCATCCACCTAAGCAGTGCAGAGCACCCAAATAACAAAGGCCACCACAACTTAGGGTTATTAAAAGGCGGCGAATACCCGATTGATCATACCGACGAGCAGCCACTGCGGGCATTAGAAGCCCATTTACTGCAGAGTGAGCAGCGCACACTGTTTATTGCTGAGTCACCTGGTCGGCGCGAAGCCCTAATTGATTGGCTGCAAAAAATTCGCATCACACCAAAAACCATCGAGCATTTTGATGAGTTCGCTACAGCGACAACAGCAACCGCCATCATGGTGGCGCCGATTGAATTTGGCTTCAGCATACCCGAGTTAGACATTGAACTGATTGGCGAAGGGCAATTATTTGGCGGCAACCAGGTTGCTCAGCGCAAGCGCCGCAAGCGTGGGCAAGATGCCACCGATATGTTCATCAAAAACCTTGGTGAACTAAAAGAAGGCGACTTGGTCGTGCACTCAGACCATGGTATTGGTCAATATCAAGGGCTTGTAACATTAGATGTGGGCGGCGAACAGAATGAGTTTTTGCTATTAACCTACAACAACGACGACAAGCTCTATGTACCGGTCTCGTCGCTGCAGCTTATCTCGCGCTACGCTGGGGGCGATACTGAGCATCTACCCCTATCGCGCCTAGGCAGCGATAAGTGGACGACAGCTAAGCGCAAAGCGGCGGAGAAAATTCGAGATACCGCCGCCGAATTATTAGGCGTTTACGCCCTACGGGAAGCGCGCGAAGGCCATCAATACCCGTATCCTGGTGAAGACTACCGACGTTTTGCTGCGGGTTTTCCCTTTGAAGAAACAGAAGACCAAGCACAAGCCATCAATGCTGTGCTGCAAGATATGATGAAAGCACAGCCGATGGACCGCTTGGTATGTGGTGATGTGGGCTTCGGTAAAACCGAAGTGGCCATGCGTGCGGCGTTTATGGCAGCGCATGGTGGCAAACAGGTGGCCGTATTGGTACCCACCACGCTGTTAGCACAACAACACTATGAAAACTTCCGCGACCGATTTGCTGACTGGCCAATCAACATTGAGGTGCTATCCCGTTTTCGCACCGGCAAACAAACCGACGCTGTGATTGAAAGCCTAGCGGCTGGTAAAACCGACATTATTGTTGCAACCCACAAGCTGCTATCAAAAGACATTCGCTTCAAAGACTTAGGCTTATTGATTATTGATGAAGAGCACCGGTTTGGTGTTGCACAGAAAGAAAAAATCAAAGCGCTTCGCACCCAGGTTGACATCCTAACCATGACGGCCACGCCGAT
Source organism: Salinibius halmophilus (assembly GCF_003577475.1). Taxonomy (GTDB): domain Bacteria; phylum Pseudomonadota; class Gammaproteobacteria; order Pseudomonadales; family Natronospirillaceae; genus Salinibius; species Salinibius halmophilus. The sequence continues at coordinate 3,117 of NZ_QPEP01000010.1, read as the reverse complement.
TCCGCGCACATTAAATATGGCCATGCACAGCATTCGTGACTTATCGATCATCGCCACGCCACCAGCTCGACGCTTATCGGTAAAAACTTTCGTCCGCCGATTTGATGAATCGCTCATCAAAGAGGCACTATTGCGCGAGTTGCTGCGCGGCGGTCAGGTATATTTCTTACACAATGAAGTCAAAACCATCAACCGAATGGCCGAGACCATTCAAAAGCTGGTCCCAGAAGCACGTATTGGTATCGGCCATGGCCAAATGAGTGAGCGCGAACTTGAGCGAGTGATGAGTGACTTCCACCACAAGCGTTTTAATGTATTGGTGTGTACCACCATTATCGAAACCGGTATTGATATCCCTTCGGCCAATACTATAGTCATCAACCGTGCCGACAAGTTTGGCCTAGCGCAACTACACCAGCTTCGTGGCCGTGTTGGTCGCTCGCACCACCAAGCTTATGCTTGGCTGCTGACCCCAGAAGAAAAAACCACGTTAACCAAAGACGCCGAAAAACGCCTAGACGCGATTGCCGCCACCCAAGACTTGGGCGCTGGCTTTAACCTTGCGTCCCACGACCTTGAAATTCGTGGTGCAGGTGAGTTGTTAGGTGAAGAGCAATCTGGGCAAATGGAAGCCATCGGCTTCACACTCTATATGGAAATGCTTGAAAAAGCGGTTGCCGCCATGCGTGCTGGCATCACCCCTGATTTCGACGAGCAAAGCAGCCATACCGAAGTAAACTTACGCCTGCCAGCGCTAATACCTGATGATTACATGCCAGACGTCGCCACCCGACTAAACTTTTATAAACGTATTGCTAGTGCGGCGGATGATGACGATATCAAATCACTGCAGGTTGAGTTGATCGACCGATTTGGTTTATTGCCTGAGCCACTAAAGAACTTGTTCCGCCAAACTCGCTTGCGCATGCAATGTGAAGCATTAAAAATCAACCGTATCGACTTTGGTCCAGATGGTGGTACGTTTGACTTCGATAGTAAAACCTTGGTCGACCCCTACCATCTTGTTATGCTGGTACAGTCGAAACCGAGCAACTATCAGCTGCGTGGTGAACGCTTAATTGTTCACCGCAGTACCGACAATGCGGTAAAACGCTTTGAGCTGGTAGAAGGACTGATGGCACAATTTAAAACTCGAGAGGATGTAGCGTGAGATTAGCCATTTTGCTGTTGGTAGCACTCAGTGCCACCGTAAGTGCCACCGAGCGCTGGTACCAAATTGACGTATTGGTATTTAGCCAAACATCAGAGGCTGGAAAGTTTCCTGAGCAATGGCCCTACAAGCTTAACCGTCGTGAGTTTAGCCTACAGCCGATACAACCGACCCTACCCATGCCTGCGCCAACCTCTAATGCACAGCCATTGCGCGTTCCATTTCAAGGGGAAGCGCTCATTGAGCGAGTCGGCAATAGTTACCAGCCTAAAGCACGTACATTAGTACCCGAAGCAGATCGCCAGTTGCAGTTTGCCATCGATCAGTTTGCCCGCCAAAGCCGCTATACCACGCTTGGCTATTGGAGCTGGTACGAGCCGATGATTGAAGGCCAAGCAAACGAGTTTCCGGTAGCGATTAAAGCTGTTGATAGCAACGGCACGTGGGAGCTTAATGGCGAACTGTCGCTGCGCTTGAGCCGGTTTATTCACATAGATAGCAAAGTTGAGTGGCAGCGTGACGTTGAAATCATTAGCCAAACCGTCACGATTGAAGACACACCAGAAGCGCGCATGCAGGCCCTTCAAGATGCACCAACCGTCGAACAAGGGATAGAAACTTTAGTGATTGAGCAAGCGGCGAGAATGCGTTCAAACGAGCTGCACTATCTAGATCACCCTGAGTTTGGGGTATTGCTTCGCGCCCAGCCAATTGAAGTCGCCGTTGAACAATAATTAAAGAAGATAANCCCTCTCACAGAACCGCACGTACGGACCTCGTATACGGCTCCTGCATACTTCTTATCTGTTCTCGTCCAGACAGAATTCCCGTTTTAACTTCCTCAAGATTATATAAACCTAGCTCCGCAAACCACTTATTAGGCATCGCATAACTTGCTAGTGGACTTCGGGCATTGCACCACCTTGTCAGGCTTATTTGCTTAAATGGTGGTTTGTACCCTAACTGCCTCAGGCGTCTGTGCAGGCGGCTTGGCTTTTTCCAGAGCCTTAGCTGTATGCTGCGCAATCGCCTTCGTATCCAACTTGCTAGTTGTTTGAATGCACGGCTCGCATTCGCAATTCGAAAATACTGACTGAATCCTCGTAATAGCGGATTTAATCGTTTAAGGATTTCCACTAAAGGCTTACCGCTATTTCTTTTGGTAAGCCTCTTAACTTCGGATTTGAACCGCTTGAGCTTTTTGTCTTGGATTCGCGTGTACTTGCTGTGTATTTCAACACCCAAGAACTTTATCCCTTCATCGCTGTGGGCAATGTGGGTTTTGCGGTCGTTGACGTTGAGCTTCAGCTGTTCTGTGAGTATTTTGGTCGCTTGAGCTTTGGCATTCTTTGCCCCTGCTTTGCTTTTACACAAGATCAATATGTCATCGGCGTAGCGAACAATACGATGGTTGCGTTTTTTCATTTCTTGATCAAACGCATCCAAGTAAATGTTCGCTAGTAATGGACTTATTACTCCGCCTTGTGGGCTGCCTTGGGTATTGGCATGCCACTGACCATTATCCATCACACCACTCGTCAGAAATTGTTTGACTAGTGCAAGCACACTTCTATCCCTAATCCGCTTTTTCAAACTGCTTAGGATCAGCTCGTGATCGAGCCGATCAAAGCATTTGGATAGATCCATATCGACAACATGTTGTCGTTGATAGCGGCGAATAAAAAGCGTGGCTTTGGTGATAGCGTCTTGTGCACTTCGGTTCGGCCTGTACCCGTAGCTAGACGGGTGAAAGCTTGGGTCAAAGATTGGCATCAGCAGGCTGGTTAGAGCTTGCTGTACTACTCGGTCTCTAACGGTTGGAATGCCCAGTAATCGCTCTGTGCCATCTTCCTTGGGTATTCTGACCCGACGGACTGGTTGAGCACGATACTGCTTGGTTTTTAATTCATTGAGGAGATGTTCAAGTTCATGATCAAGGTTGCCTG
>NZ_QPEP01000001.1 GCF_003577475.1 Salinibius halmophilus | reverse complement strand
CTACACCCAACCAAAAAAATCACCCAAACAAAAAATCTCACACCATCTATGGCAAATCTCCTACAAACATCCGAGCTAATGTCTCTAACGCCGACACTAGCAAACCTACTATAGTTACTCACGTCGACAGGATGACGACACAGGGAAGCGGTCGAACTGGATGGTTCGCAAAGGAACTTAGGAAAGCAAGGACGAAGGTCTGCTGGAATGCAGAGTTTATGGATCAAATAGGGAAAGGAACTGCCAGGACGGCAGGATAGGATGTCGGCTGATTAAGCCGAGCTAGGATGCGACCAGCAGAGGATGCTGAGAAAAAACTGCCGGGTAGGATGCCCGGCTTTTTTATGCCTGTCTATCTAGTGCGTCTGTTCTTTGCGCTGCCAATACTCGACACACCCCCTTGCGAGAATTGGTTCAAATTTCACCAATTGACCAAAATCAAACTGTGAAGGCTCACTCAGTTCTGCACCTCCGCGCTCGCAGTGTTTTGCTTGATGTATATCATCAGGTATTGATTAGTACTCCAATTGGATTGGAAAGAGGTGAACATATAATGAAAAAAATCGCATTAGCAGTATCGATGCTAACACCAGCTTCGCTAGTGTTTGCACACGGTACGATGATTGATCCCCCTTCTCGCGTATATACTTGTGCGCAAGGTAATATTGAGAACCCTCAGGACCCTGCGTGCGCCGCTGCTACTCAGGAGTCTGGTACCCTACAGTTTTATGATCCGTATGCGATTGCGCAAGCGAATGCTAATAGCAACCATCGCGCGGTCGTTCCGAATGGCAGTTTGTGTTCAGCGGATGCAAATTGGTACAAGGGCATGGATTTGGTACGTGATGATTGGACTGCTACTCCTATCCAAGCTGATGCCAACGGTAACTATACTTTCCGCTTCTGGGGCACGGCTCCACACCGCACGAAAGACTGGATTTTTTACGTAACCAAACCTGGCTACAACAATGAAGCGCTAACTTGGGACAACATTGAAGAATTTGACCGCATTGAAGGCGATGTTGAGTTAATCAAGCAAGAGGGTTTAAAAGGCGGTTATTATGATATGACCGTAAAACTACCTCAGCGTACTGGTAAACATGTAATCTACAATGTTTGGCAGCGTTCAGACTCTGGTGAAGCTTTCTACACCTGTATGGATGTCGTTTTCCCTGGTGACGCTGTTGATTCACCATGGAAGCAACTTGATCGTCTACAGGCTTTCCAGAGCTTGGAAGCAGGTGCGACAGTTACCTTCCGCTTGTTTGATGAGACTGGTGCTGACTTAGATCGAGTAAGCATTGAACTAGCCTCAGAGAAGACTGCGGCTGAGTGGGCATACGACCTTGCTTTAGCAGTAAATGGCCAAGTAGCCGATGCGCGTATTGGACAAGTTCAAGCGAATGGTAATGTTGCTCCTCAGAATAGTGCAACGGCGAACTACGTTTACGCAGCCAACGCAAACTACGGTTATGTTGTAGAGATTGATGCACCAATCATTCCGGTGACATCAACTCCTACCGCTACACCAACGATTGTACCAACTGCAACACCAACTTCTGCTCCTGGTGTATGTACTGAGCCTACATTTGTTGCAGGTGAGACAAACGCCGTAAATGGTGAAGTTTACCAATACAATGGTCAGCTGTTTAAAGCTAAAAATAACCCAGGTGTTTGGGAAGCGCCAAAAGCTGGATATTTCTGGGAGCTAGTTGGAAACTGTGGTTCTGAGCCAACTGCAACGCCGACTGTAACGCCAACGGCTGCACCGACTGCAACGCCAACGGCTACACCAACTGCAACGCCAACTGCTGCACCAACAGCAACGCCAACGGCTGCACCGACTGCAACACCAACGGCCGCACCAACTGCAACACCAACTGCTGCACCGACTGCAACGCCAACGGCCGCACCAACTGCAACACCAACTGCTGCACCGAGCACTGAGCCATCTACCACAGTAATTCCAATTCCGGATCAAATTACTATTGGTAACTTCGGTGGCTTTGGCTTGTTGCTATTACCGTTGCTAGCGATCTTCCGTCGCCGCAAATAATCATTGTTGATTATGCCAAGAGCCCAGCAGATGCTGGGCTTTTTTGTGCCTAGGGCAAACTGAATAAATATGTGCCAAAAAATGTCATAACTACCCAAAAGTATTGTTAAATTGTTTTCTTTTGCAGGGTTGAAGGGTGTTCAGCAAAATCATTCATTAGCTGAGATAAATACATCTAGGTATGGATAATCTGACGCTGTTCTAAATTGGTCTGGTTATTCAAACTATGAAAAAGACACTGCTAACACTTTCTGCCACGCTGGCTTCGGCTATGGCTTTTGGCCATGGTTCAATGATTGAGCCACCATCACGTCAGTTGATGTGTTCGAATGGCAATATCGAAAATCCACAAGACCCTGCATGTGCTGCTGCGAAGGCTGTGCACGGTACCCTTGCGGGTTATGACCCATACGCTGTTGCTCAAGGTAGCGCTAATGGTAATCACCGTGCTGTGGTACCTGATGGCAAGCTTTGCTCGGGTAATGCTGCTTGGTATCCAGGTTATGATTTGGTTCGTGATGACTGGCAGGCAACGCCAATTCAAGCTGATGCTAATGGTCAGTATACGTTCCGCTTTTTAGCCACAGCACCACATAAAACTCGCGATTGGATTTTTTATGTCACCAAGCCTGGTTACAACAATGAAGCGCTGACTTGGGATAACATTGAAGAGTTTGCTCGTATTGGTGAAGTACCACTACAACGCAATGATTCTGTTCGTGGTGCTTTTTATGAAATGACGATTGATCTGCCACAGCGCTCGGGCAAACATGTCATCTTTAATGTTTGGCAACGTTCTGATTCGGGTGAAGCTTTTTATACCTGTATGGACGTTGAGTTCCCTGGTGGCAGCACCGCAACGCCATGGCAACGCCTAGAAAACCTGCAAGCTAAACAAGACTTGCCTGCTGGTTCAACAGTCAGCTTCCGCCTGTTTGATGCACAAGGTCAGGACGTTGATAAGGTGTCTGTAACACTATCTTCTGCAGCGACGTCTGAGCAATGGCCATACGATCTGGCACTTGCGGTGAATAGCCAGCTAACTTCTGCTCGCATTGGTCAGCTAAACGGTTCGCTGGTAACACCAATTCGCTCAGCATCGGGTAACAGCGTCTACGTTAACAAAGCTGGCTATGGTTATGTGATTGAAATTGCCGCGCCGGTTATTCCAACTGCGACGCCTGTTGTTACTGCTCAGCCAACTAGTCAACCAACGGCTATCATTACGCCGCAACCTACATCAGTTACTAGCTGCGCGCCAGCTTATCAGAATGGTGTGGCTTACAAGTTTGGTGACCAAGTTACCAACAACGGTAAGGTGTATCAGTGTAAACAGTTTGGTTGGTGTGGTCAGCCTGCTTACGCACCAGGCAATAGCTTGTACTGGAAGGATGCTTGGACTGAAGTAGGTCAATGCTCGAATACTCAACCTACTCAAGTCCCAACAGCAGTGCCAACTCAGGCTCCAACAAGTCAGCCGACAGTGACGACAATTGTAACAACGCAACCAACAAGTGTTGTCACAAGCGCGCCAACTCAGCAGCCAACAGCGTTACCAACTGCTCAACCTACGGCGAAGGTAACCGATGTGCCATTAGTAAGTGATGCGCCTGTGGCTACTACGATTACCATTCCTAATCAGGTAACAATCGGTAGTTTTGGAAGCTTCGCGGTATTGTTATTGCCATTGTTGGCACTAGCACGCCGCCGATAACATAGTGCCAAGCTAGCGTGATTTAAGCCCAGCGTTTGCTGGGCTTTTTTATTGGTTTCAATAGTTAGGCTACTAGCGAGTAGAAGCCGCATCATTGAGCTCGCCTCGGTAGTACCACTTTAATAAAAATGGCGTAATAGTGAAGTTAGACAGCATGGCCAATAAGAAGGCGGTGCCGCTTAAAAAGCCTAGGTTAAATACACTCTTCATTTCACTAAACAAGAACACATAAAAACCACAAGTCAGCACAATAGATGTGGTTAGCAGGGCCTTGCCAGCACCTTGGAAGGCGTGCTCCAGCGATGTCTGTACTGAGTGACCATCTCTATGTGCTTGGCGGAAATGATGGGTAAAGTGAACGGTATTGTCGACGGTTATACCAATTGCAATGGTGGCGACTAGCATGGTGAACATGTCTAGTGAAATACCTAGTGGCACCATCAGGCCCATCACTACAATAATTGGGGCTAGGTTGGGTACCATAGCCAGTAATCCAAGGCGGAAAGATACCAGCAATAACATCAGCATGATGGTAATCGCAATCGCCGCAACGCCATAACTTTCGGCTGTGGTGAATGCCAATGCTGCCATGGTATCGGCCATAATTGCCAACATGCCTGAAGCCGAGGTATCGGCACTATCAACAAAGTAGTCAGCGGTTTCGGCCCGAAGCTCATTGAACAGCACCTCGTATTCAATAATGTCCTTCCAAGGTAAAACGAGCGTCGCTTTAGCTGTTTGATAAGTGCTATCAACAAAGGTGCCGAGCTCGCCAGCGGCATTGGTTTCAAACAAGAAAAGCTCTTGGTTAACCAGTTGCTCGCTGGTCGGTAAATCAAACGGGTCAGTTTGCTCTGGGTTTAGCACCTTGTGGGTTTCTTGAATCACATCAACAATCGAGCTAACCGTGCTGATGTCATCGTGCTGAGCCACCATATCTAGCTGCCATTGTGCTAAAGTTTGCAAAAACTCAGGTGCCTTCACCCCGTCAGGTCTGCCAGTATCAAACAAAACTTCTAGGTTAATGCTACCGCCGAGATTTTCATCGATTACCTGAGTGGCTACTTTTACGGGCATGTTGTCGGGCATCCAAGCCATTGGGTCGTACGAGAACCTAAGTTGGACAATTTGGCTAAATGCAATGAGTACTGCAACCAGCCATACAAGCGCCAACTTGCCACTGTGTTGCCAAGCTACCTGGCTAATACGTTGCATCAGTGGGCTATGTTCGTCGTCTAGCTGGCGAGGTTTGGTTTTGACTAGTGCTGCCAATATTGGAATAAGCGTAATAGTGAACACAAAAGCCGCCATCACGCCAAACGCACCGAATATACCTAGGTTGCGCAGTGGCACCATGTCGCCAATGGCTAGCGACAATAAGCCAGCTGCCGTGGTTAAAGAGGTTAAAAACATCGGCACGGCTGTTTGCTCAACGGCATGGCGCATCGCCGCTACCTTGTTTTCACCAATATTGAGCTTTCGGTAGTAGTGGGTGAGCAGGTGTACGGCATCACCGATGGCAATGGCTAACAAAAAGCTAGGTAACATAATCAATGGCAACTGCACGGGTTGCCCGGCCGCGGCCAATGTTGACATGGTGAGTACTAACGCTGTGACAACGGCTGCCAATGGGGCGATGACGGCAAAGCCACGCCTAAAGGCAATCAGTAGTGCCACGGCAATGAGTAAAATAGTTAAGCGAATAAAGGTTAGCATCTCAGATTGCATGGCTGCTTCGAGCTGAGTGGTGAGCGCTGGCATACCAGCCTGATGCGGGCTGTACTTTGGATAAGCGTCAATGATTGCTTGTACATCAGCCACCACGGCTTTGCTTTCTTCTGCTGTAAGCGGAATACGATCTGTTTTTTCAGTGCTAGCATCAAATGAAAAATCAGTATCGAAGCTGAACGCTTCGGCGACAGCAATCGGCTGATAGGTATGCGGTTTAACAATAATTGTAGTGGCGCTGAGGTCATCATTGATCAGCATTTCCCGTGCTTGTTTACTGGCTTGAATGCGTTCTGCTAAGGCTTGCCACTGCTGTTCAGAGGTTGGAATTTCGCTGATTAAATCTTCGACCAATAGGCCGTCTTCGGTCGCCACCTGATAGGGTAGGGTAAACAGCGAAATTACATCTTCAACATTATTGGTCTCTTCTAGTGCCGTGCTAATGGCTTGTAAATCGGTTAAAAATTCGGCCGATAGCACATCACCAGAAAGCGCGATTACGGCAACGTCGTTACGGCCAAAAGTTTCTTTGACCTGGTTGTAGGCAATGCGGGCCGGCGCCTCGGCATCAATAAAGTTTTCAATGTCGGTGTCTAGGGTGATAAATCTTAGATTACTTGCCATAGCGAGTAGCAAGACCAACAAGATGAGTAGTGATCGTTTGGGTGCTTGCATCATGACTTGGGTGCAGTGGCCTAACCAGGCCGACATACGTTGTTGCCAGTTCATTTGGTTTGCTCCGGTAAATGGAAATTGGCGGCCAAGTTACCGGCGATTAGGCTGGCAAGCTGGTCATAAAATTTATCATCAAAGGCTTCGCCATCGACTTCTTGATAGAGCTGCTCGGCGAGTTTGGGGAAAATAATTTGGCTTTGCAGAGATACTCTTAGAACTCGGGCTGGAATCTTGCAATCCGGGTTATGCGCAATCACCTGTTCGGCCATTTTGTCGATCAGGCCAAAGGCGTTGCCAATGAGGTTTTCTAGCAGCCATTGGCGCATTTCACTGCGCTCATAGATAAGCGTGCGAACCATTAGGCGAATCAGCTCGGGTGGAATCTGCTGGTAGAAAAACTTAAACATGTTATGCAAACCATCTTGGTCTGGCTGCGGGGCATGTTCTTTTAAACTCTCCAAAACCTTGCCAACGTAACTTTTGATTACTTCCCGAAACAAGCCGCTTTTGCTACCAAAGTAGTAGGCGATCATCGCTGAGTTGACCTTGGCTCGGTCGGCGATTTGACGGGTCGAGATATGGCCGTAGGAGTTTTGCAGAAATAGGTATCTAGCTGAGTCTAACAACTGCTCACGCACATTCATGATAACGCTCTTAATCAAGTGATTAACTTCATCATAGTGGGCGCTGTGGGGTAGGGCTAGGTCGTTTATTAATCGAATTTAATCAAATGATTAATTAGTGAGGAAAGGCGGGAATCCTAGGTTTTTTAGAAGTCGTCATTCCCGCAGTCGTTGGCTGGCCGACACTCGGGGGAATCTAGTTGAGGAGGTCTGCCCTGGTATTTAGTTGTTTAACTAGACTCCCGATAACCGCACTCGGGAGTGACGGATGAAAAAAGCCCGGCTAATGAGCCGGGCTTTCATCTAGGAGAGAGTCAGTACTTAATTAAGCTTCAGCTTTTTTAGCCGCTGCTTTTTTAGCAGGCTTAGCTGGCTTTGGCTCGTCGCTGTACGCTTCGCCGTAGTAGCTGTCTAGCAAGATCTGACGTAGTTCTTTGATCAGTGGGTAACGTGGGTTCGCACCTGTACACTGGTCGTCGAACGCATCTTCAGCAAGTTCGTCTACTTTCGCTAGGAAGTCTGCTTCTGGTACGCCCGCTTCGCGAATGCTCATTGGGATGTCCAGTTCAGCCTTCAAGCCGTCGATCCACTTGATCAAGTTCTCAACTTTCTCGTCGTTGTCCTTACCACCTAGGCCTAGGTGATCAGCGATTGCTGCGTAGCGGCACTTCGCTTTTGGACGGTCGTACTGAGAGAACGCCGCGATCTTAGTTGGGTTGTCAGTCGCGTTGAAGCGGATCGTGTTACAGATCAACAATGCGTTTGCCAAACCGTGTGGTACGTGGAACTCAGCACCTAGCTTGTGCGCCATAGAGTGGCAAATACCCAAGAACGCGTTGGCAAATGCCACACCAGCGATCGTTGCTGCATTGTGAACTTTCTCACGTGCTACTGGGTTCTTCGCACCTTCTTTGTAGCTTGCTGGCAAGTAGTCTTGTAGCAGCTTCAATGCTTGTAGTGCTTGGCCATCGCTGTACTCGTTCGCAAGGATAGAAACATAAGCTTCTGTTGCGTGTGTTACCGCGTCGATACCACCGAAAGCAGTTAGGCTCTTCGGCATGTTCATTACTAGGTTCGCATCTACGATTGCCATGTTAGGCGTTAGTTCGTAGTCAGCGATTGGGTATTTCGCGCCAGTTTCGTCGTCGGTTACAACAGCGAATGGTGTTACTTCAGAACCCGTACCAGAAGTAGTCGTAATCGCGACCATTTCTGCTTTCACGCCCAATTTAGGGAACTTGTAGATACGCTTACGGATGTCCATGAAACGCATTGCCAAGTCTTCGAAGTGGACGTCTGGGTGCTCGTATAGTACCCACATGATCTTCGCTGCATCCATCGGAGAACCGCCACCTAGGGCTACGATTACGTCTGGCTGGAAGCTGTTCGCTAGCTCAACACCTTTGTTTACCACAGTTAGTGTTGGATCTGCTTCTACGTCGTAGAATACTTCCGTATCAACGCCGTGGCCTTTTAGGATGTCGATGACTTCATCAACATAGCCGTTGTTAAACAAGAAGCGGTCAGTCACGATTAGTGCACGTTTCTTGTCACTTAGCTCTTCCAATGCGATTGGCAAACAGCCGCGACGGAAGTAGATAGATTTCGGTAGTTTGTGCCACAGCATGTTTTCAGCTCGCTTCGCTACAGTCTTCTTGTTGATCAAGTGCTTAGGACCAACGTTCTCAGAGATAGAGTTACCACCCCAAGAGCCACAACCCAGTGTTAGAGACGGTGCCAACTTAAAGTTGTATAGGTCACCGATACCACCGTGAGATGCTGGCGTATTGATGATGATACGTGCGGTCTTCATCTTGTCACCGAAGTAACGTACACGGTCATCGTTTGCATCTTGGTCTGTGTACAGAGTAGAGGTGTGGCCGATACCGCCCATCGCTACTAGTTTCTCTGCTTTTTCTACTGCATCTTCGAAGTTCTTCGCACGGAACATCGCCAATGTTGGAGATAGTTTTTCGTGAGCGAATGGCTCTTCGTGGCCAACGATTTCTGCTTCACCGATAAGGATACGCGTGTCGGCTGGTACTTTAACGCCTGCCATTTCAGCAATCTTAATTGCTGGCTGACCAACGATGTCTGCGTTTAGTGCACCGTTCTTCAGAAGCACTTTACGTACTTTGTCTGCTTCTTGTTGGTTAAGAACATAACCACCGTGAGTCATGAAGCGTTCTTTGATTGCGTCGTAAACTTCGTCTACGACTACGATGCTCTGCTCAGAGGCACAAACAACACCGTTGTCGAACGTTTTAGACATGATGATAGAAGATACAGCACGCTTGATGTCAGCTGTTTCATCGATCACTACCGGCGTGTTACCTGCGCCTACACCAATGGCTGGCTTACCAGAGCTGTATGCTGCTTTCACCATACCTGGGCCACCAGTCGCCAAGATTAGGTTCAAGTCTTCGTGGTGCATAAGCTGGTTAGATAGTGCAACGCTTGGCTCATCAATCCAGCCGATGATGTCTTTTGGTGCACCAGCGTTAACCGCTGCTTCTAGTACTAGGCGAGCCGCTTCACATGTCGCGCGCTTAGCACGTGGGTGAGGGCTGAAGATGATACCGTTACGAGTTTTCAAGCTGATCAAAGACTTGAAGATCGCGGTAGATGTTGGGTTAGTCGTTGGTACGATACCGCAGATGATGCCTGTTGGCTCTGCAATGGTCATTGTGCCGTACTCAGCGTCTTCTTCTAGAATGCCACAAGTTTTTTCGTCTTTGTACTTGTTGTAGATGTACTCAGATGCGAAGTGGTTTTTGGTAACCTTGTCTTCAACAATACCCATGCCACTTTCTTCGGCAGCCATTTTGGCTAGTGGGATACGAGCATTGTTAGCAGCCAATGCCGCTTCGCGGAAGATTTTGTCTACTTGTTCTTGGGTGAAGGTCGCAAATTCTTTTTGCGCTTTTTTAACACGTTCAACAAGGGCGTTGAGCGTTGCTTCGTCTTTAACTGTCATAGTGACACCCCTAACGATTTTGAAGTTTGAAAATTGATTAGGTAAGCCAGCGAGCTTTGAACTGACTGAAGTAATCAATCTCGATGGCTAAGAGTGTAGGAAACTTACAAGATGGGATGTTGACGTGTGTCAGTTAAGTGGTCGACAGACCACTTTTTTAACAATTAAGAATTGCTCGCAAAAAATTGCATAGTGGTTCTTTCATATAGAACCGGAAACGGCGGTAGCTCGTCAAACTCAAGTAGGCTGGCGCCATCGAACTGACCGTGGCCCAAATCAGCGTATGCGGTCAGTACTGATATGGCTTGCCGGTAACCGTGACAGCACACCCAGGCATAACCGGCATTTTGCAGGCGATCGCGCCATAATTTTTGCGAATCACTGAGCTGGCCTTTGCCATCACCCCGCTTGAGCTCTATGCGCAAGCCATGAAAGCGCCCTCTGGGTAGGTCGAGTGCGATGTCTGGATAACCCGATTTTTGGCCAGTGGCTTTCATTTGCCCAGCAGCAGCGCCACCACGCAGGCCACCATTAGGAATGGCGTATACCAATTCATATAAATCAGCGCGATAAACCTCGAGCCAATATAACAAAATGATCTGATCCCAGTACTCCATGTTGTTGGAATACAAGTCATTTCGCTTTTTTAGTTGGCGCAAAGCCGTCTTGTGCGGGCTAGTTTTGCCGCTACTTTGCTGAAAAGCCTGAACCAAGGCTTGCTTGTCGTCTGGCTTTATTTGGCCTTTGGCGATTAAACGCTCTAAAGCGCTTTTAGATAATTTCATATCCGCTATTCTAGCGTTAACAAAAGTGAAGGAGTAGCGCTTTGTCGTTACAGTTACAACAAATAGAAGACCCTAAGTTTGGTCATCTCACGCAATATAGTTGGCTTGCCGAAGCGCCCATTGGCACCGTTGTGTTTTGCCATGGAGTGCAAGAACACTTAGGCCGCTATGAACGCTTAGCCGAAGCACTCAACGCTTTGCAGGTAAGTTTGATTGGTATCGATCATCCAGGCCATGGCAAGTCGCATAAAAATGGTCTGATTGCCGATGTGCAAACACAAGACTTACACGACCTAGCACAGGTGCAACTCTCGTTACTCAAAACTGTTTCTGGCCCGGTTGTGCTAATGGGGCATAGCATGGGTGCGTTTATTGCCTGCTATGCGGCACAAATGCAAGCCGATCAACACTGCCAGCTGACTGGCTTGGCGCTACTGTCTAGTGCTGGTGATCTTAATCCAATTGCCACACTAGGCTACCCGCTGCTTAAAGCAAGTAGCTATATTTGGCAGCAAGGTGGCTTGCCCGAGGCCCTTTGCTTTTTAGGGTTTAATCGAAAAACCGAAAACCGTACCCCTAAAGATTGGCTTTGTAGTAACCCAGAAGCGGTTGCTCAAAATCTTGCCGACCCGTTTTGTAACATTCCACTACCAAGCCGCACCGCTGTGGCGCTAGCTAGAGCAGGCAAGCATGCGTTTACCCGCAAAGCCCTAGCCCATATTCCAGATAAATACCCAATATTAATGACGGCAGGCAAGGGCGACCCACTGAGTTATTTTGGCAAAACCGTTGCACGCTCCGCTCGCTATCTTGCACGAGTGCGCCATCAGCCGGTATCTGTGTGGCTGTACAACGAAGCGCGCCATGAAATACTGCACGAAGCGATTGGTGAACAATATGCCAAGCAAGTCGCGCGCTGGGCAGCAGATTGCTTAACGGGAGAGCAATCTTTAAATCTGGAAGATGATTCAACTAAGCGATTGGGCTAGCATAGCGAAATGAATTTACGCACTGTTACTATATTTCTGATGCTTGCCTTGCTGAGTGCACTAAGTAGTGCGCAAGAAGCCAGTGAATTTAAGCTAAAACAACTTACCGAGGCGGTGAGTCGTATTGAAGCGCGATTAGCCGAGCAAAACCGTGAGCTATCGGCACAAGAACGCAAGCTGATCGAGTCGGATCGTGCCATTGCGCAAAATAAAGCTCAGCAAAATACCCTAGAGCGAGAGATTGCACGATTAAACAGTGAGCAAACCCGGTTAAACCGCCAGCAAGAAACCCTGCAGCAAGCACTAGCAGAGCAGGAAGACGCCGTGGCCGAAATTTTAGTGTCGGTGTATCAGTCTTCGCGCCAACCCATGCTCAAAATGTTGCTAAGCCAAGACGGCCCAGCAACGCTCGCCCGCACGCTCGCCTATTTTGAATACATTAATGATGCCCA
Organism: Salinibius halmophilus; assembly: GCF_003577475.1. Classification (GTDB taxonomy): domain Bacteria; phylum Pseudomonadota; class Gammaproteobacteria; order Pseudomonadales; family Natronospirillaceae; genus Salinibius; species Salinibius halmophilus. Next base: position 357,485 of record NZ_QPEP01000001.1, on the reverse strand, counting down.
GCGGCAAGTGCTAGAAAACTACCAAGCTGACCTAGCTGCATTGAATGAAACAAAACAACAGATTAATGCCAACAGAACGCGCTTGCGCAACGATCAACAAGCGCTAGACCGAGCGCAAGCAAAGCTCGTACAACAACAACAAAGCCGTCGGCAAGTGATTAATGATTTACAGCAAAACGTAGCCGGCACCGAATCACAATTAAGCCAAACCCGAGCCGATCAAGCTCGCATGGCAGCCTTAGTAGAAGAAATGCGCCAAGCGCTTGCCGCGCTAGAGGCAGAGCCAGCGCCGCCGGTACCAAATGGGCAGCTGGGCTGGCCAGTGCAAGGGCGCGTAGTGCAGGCATACGGTGCGCCTTTGGGTGATAGCCGCGTGCGCTCGCAAGGTGTTGTGATCGCAGCCAATGCTGGTTTACCGGTAACGGCGGTGCATGATGGGCGTGTGGTATTTGCCAACTGGCTGAAAGGCTTTGGTATGCTGGTCATCGTCGACCATGGTGGTGGGTTATTAACCCTGTATGGTCGTAATGATGCCCTGTTGGTAGAAGATGGCCAAAGTGTTGGCGCTGGTGATGCGCTAGCCTTGGTTGGTAGCAGTGGTGGTTTTAACCAAACGGGCTTGTATTTTGAAGTTCGGCAAAATGGATCGCCAGTAAATCCGGTATCATGGTTAGCACGACGATAAAACTATGCCATGATTACCCTTTAGGGATTAATGTTTCCTACATGATGCGGGTGTTACACCTGCACATAGGCTAATTAGAGCCTAAGAAAAGTATGCAGAGGATCTTATGCGAGGAATAACCAAGTGGACGTCGGCCCTTATTGCAGGGGTTGTACTGGGGACAATGCTAAGCGTGCAAGCGTTTAGCCCGCGCGCAGCAAACGAGCTGCCTTTTGAGCAAGTGCAAGAACTTGCCAATGTGTTTGAGCAAATCAAGCGCGTTTATGTGGATGACGTGAGCGACGAGCAGCTCATCGAATACGCCATTCAGGGTATGCTTGAAGGCTTAGACCCGCACTCTGCTTACTTAACACCAAAGGATTATGAAGATCTGCAGGTCGGTACCTCGGGTCAGTTCGGTGGCTTAGGCATTGAAGTAACCGAAGAAGATGGCTTTGTAAAAGTCATTACCCCTATTGATGACACCCCTGCGTTCCGAGCGGGTATTCAAGCGGGTGATTTTATTACCGCACTAGATGGCGAATCGGTGATGGACATGTCATTGGATGAAGCGGTTGACATCATGCGCGGCGAGCCTGGCACCAGTATTATGCTTACGGTAGCGCGCGAGGGTGAATCTGCGCCACTAGAAATTGAAATTGTGCGCGACATCATACGCATTCAGTCAGTTCGCTCTGAAGTGTATGACGAGCACTACGGCTATATTCGCATTGCCGCATTCCAGGCAAGCACTGGCGATGACTTTGTTGAACACATTGAGCGTGTTCGTGAACAAGCCGGTGGCGAGTTAAAAGGCTTAATTGTTGACCTTCGCAACAACCCAGGTGGCGTTTTGGATGCGGCCGTGGAAGTATCGGACGCCATGCTGACTGAAGGCACCATCGTGTACACCGAAGGCCGAGCAGCTAATAGCAAGACCATATTTACTGCTACCAAAGCAGACCCAAGCCAGGGCGTGCCAATTGTTGTGCTCATCAACTCAGGCTCTGCTTCAGCGTCGGAAATTGTTGCTGGTGCGTTGCAAGACCAGGGTCGCGCCATTGTGATGGGCACCGAGAGCTTTGGTAAAGGCTCTGTGCAAACAATCTTGCCGGTAGGCCAGCAAACAGCAATTAAGCTAACCACCGCGCGTTACTACACGCCAAATGGCCGCTCAATTCAAGCCACTGGCATTCAGCCAGACGTGATAGTGCCGCGGGCTAAAGTTGAAGTGCAAGACAGTGCCATTGTGAAAGAAGCTGACCTTGGCGGTCACTTGATGAACCCGAATGGTGAAGAAGACCGCACAAGCGATGTGGCCAATGAGTCGGGCGAAGAAGAAAAGTCGTTGCTAGAGCGTGACTACCAGCTATTCCAAGCGCTGACGACGCTAAAAAGTATGGCCATTCTTAATCGCTAATGCAGCGACTAGGGATAAGCCTACTGCTATTTATCTCCAGCCTGGCATGGGCTGGTGATAAATACCTCGCGATTGTTATCGATGACTTAGGTAACAATCGAACACTCGGCGAGCGGGCAGTGGCATTGCCAGCTCCCATTACCTTCGCGGTATTGCCTAATCGTCCCTTTTCTAGCGCTTTAGCTGAGCGTGCTTTTCAAAACGGCCATGAGTTGATGTTGCACCAGCCTATGGCCAATCATTCTGGTTTCCCTCTGGGTGCCCACGGGCTAACACCAGACATGACTGATAGTGAGCGCTTAATTACGTTACACGAAGCGCTTGCCAGCGTGCCGCATGCACGAGGGTTTAATAACCACCTTGGCTCATTGCTTACCGAAAACAAGCAAGCAATGGATGCTCTGTTTCAGCAGCACCTGCCAGCAATGTACTTTGTTGATAGTGTTACAACTGCTAATAGCAATGCTTACAGTAGTGCCAAGCTACATGGCTGGCCAGTGACCAAACGCGATGTGTTTCTTGACCATGAAGCGACCGTAGACTTTGTTAGCCAACAAATGCTCTATGCCATGCGATTGTTAGACGAAAAAGGGCATGCCCTAGTAATTGGCCACCCTTATGAGGCAACGCTTAGCTATTTAGAGCTAGCATTGCCAATTCTTGCCGACAGTGGCATCACCTTATTGCCCGTTTCACAATACATTGAGCGCTTTGGCAGTAACGCCGAACACTTGGCTGAACAAAAAGCCGAACAAAAAGACGAGCAAAAGATTGAAGCACAGGTTGAGCATGTGGTTCGATAGCCATTTCCATGGCGACTTTGCTGAAATAGACAGCCAGCAAACATCGCCCGACATCTCAGGTTTTTTAGTGCCCGCCGCCGATCCTCAGCATTGGCAGCGCGTGATCCACTATGCCACCAAACATCAACAGCCTTATGCGCTTGGCGTGCACCCGTGGTGGGTAGACGCGCAATGGCGTGACTGGCTAACTAGCTTGCCAGTTGGCTGCAATGCCATAGGCGAAACTGGGCTGGATGCACTCAAAGGCGATTTTGCGCTGCAAATAGAGAGCTTTAAGGCTCACATTGAGCTTGCGCAAGCGCGCGACTTACCCGTGATTGCCCATTGTGTGCGGGCGGTGCCTGAACTTATTGAAGTTATTAGCCAATACCCAAACTGCCGCGGTGTGGTGCATGCCTTTAATGGCAATGTTAACCAAGCTCGCCAGCTAATTGAGATGGGCTGGTATATTGGTATTGGCGGCTTAGTTACCTACCCAAATAACAAGCGCCTGCGCGAGGTGGTAAAACAGCTTAAAGGCGAGGGCATGTTGCTTGAAACCGACGCCCCTAGCTTAAAGCCATATAATTGGCCGCTTGAGCACAACCAAGCGAAAGCACTGTTGGTTGTTGCAGATGAGGTCTGCGACATTTCAGGCGTAACCCCACAAGTGCTAAGCCAAACGCTCAACAACAACTTGGCCAACTTGTTCAACCTATGATCTATACCCTTACGTTAAACCCTGCCATCGACCTAGCGCTCACAGTGCCAACGATTGCAATGAATTCGGTTAGCCGAGCGACGAGCAGCCGCGAGGACGCCGGTGGCAAAGGTTTTAACGTATCACGCATGCTCAACAACCTAGGTTGCAACAATATTGCCCTAGGCATGATTGCTGGCGCCAATGGTCAAAAGCTCAAAGCCATGTTGGCCTGTGAAGGCATTGCTACTCGGCTTTTAGAAGTAGAGGGTGAAACGCGTATTAACGTTTCTATCGCACAGGGCAGCGAGCACATAAAGGTCAATGACACAGGCCCAAGTATTTGTCAGTTGGATCTAGCTAGGCTCACTGAACTAGTGAGCCAACGAGCGAAAGCTGGCGACTGGTGGGTACTCGCCGGCAACTTGCCTGCAGGGGTACCAACGGATTATTACGCCAGGTTAGTTAGGCGATTAAAAGCCGCAGGCTGCAAAGTAGTGGTCGACACGTCCGGTGAAGCGCTGCGCCATGCTTTGGTTACACAGCCAAATGTAGTCAAACCCAATATCGATGAAGCCAAAGCCTTGTTTGGTGATTTGCCGCTAGAGCAGCTTTGCCAGTGTTTTATCGAACAGGGCGCCGAAACGGTAGTGATATCCCTTGGCGCCGATGGTGCGGTCTTTTTCGATGGCGCTTCTCATGACGCTCCTAATGGCAATGCGGTACAGAAAGTCGCTGCACCTAAAATTACCGAGCGCAGCGCCATCGCCGCAGGCGACTCGTTTGTAGCAGGGTTAGTCTCACAGCTTGAAAGTGGGCAGCCACTTAAAAAAGCTTGCCAGTTTGCCGCTGCCTGCGGGACGGCAACGGCAGCACAGCCAGGGACCATGCTGGGTAGTATGGCTGATGTGGAATACTTGCTTGCAAAATAAAAGCTTTCGGGAAGTCGCAGATTAATAGGCTCAATCGCTAATTAACCAGATAAAGGCTTCAGAAAAAGCGCCTTGGTTGTTTTGCCAATGCTCCATTAATGCCTGGTTTGCAGCATTAGGGCGGTATAGGTAATACAAGGGCTGAGCCAAAGGGTACGCATCTAGCATGTTCGCTGAGGGTCTAATCCCCTCTATTGCAATCGCATTCTCGTTTGGCACGCTGGCCAAAACGGTTTCGCCTTGTGTGGCGATCGTCGCAGAGGTGTCGAGTAAAAGATCAACGACATAGGTTGCCAGGTCTGGGTTGTGTGCTGCCAGATTGATTGGTGTGTTCGGCAAAACAGAGTTAACGTCACGCCAGTAACTTTGGGTGAGTAGTAACCGTGTTTGATCTACTGAGAGATTATCTACCGGTGCCGTTTGATTCAGTATGCTAATACCCAAATAGCCAATCTTTTTCATCTCAACACCGGCACAGGTTTCATCAGGCTGGCCGAGGTAAAAACTACCGTCTATTGTGCTGTCTGCACAGAGCAACTTTTGCCCACTAGTGGAACCCGTAGCACTCATATTTCCTTCAATGGTGCTGAGGTTAAGCAAGCTTTGAACCGCTAGTTCATAGGCGGCAGCACTACCAACAAGTTGCACGTTATAAAGGGCACTCGGTTGGGATTCGCTCACCTGAGACGGGTGGCAAGCAAACAACGATACACAGCTTGCCAGCAGCAGGGTGAATTTCAATTTAGCGTATCTAAGCATATTGCCTCGCGTTTTTGTGTTGAGGCTACGCTGCGACTGTTACAATTTTTTTGGCGACTTTGTTACTTGGGTGAGATAGCAGTTTTTAAGCTCCCTCGAGTCATACCAGTTGCAGGAGTGATTGTGCCTAAGCCACCCTTAGAGAATTAATCAATGAATAGTGTATTGATCGAAAAGCCTGAATCGATTCGGATGAAGCTGGACACCCACCAAATTTTTTTAGCTTGCAGCGAGCGATTGGCTAGCGTGTTGTGGGTTTCGACTAGCCGACCAAACAGTGGGTGTCCACGTTATTCCTGAGTTTCGACTAGCCAACCAAGCAGTGGGTATCCACGTTATTTCCGAGTTCGTGCAGTGGTCATGGCGGCTACCTCCAAGTTATTTTAAGGTAGTTGACCGGGTGGGGCTGGTCAAATAAACAGTTTGCATCCAGCATACTTCTAGCATATTTCTGGTGGGTGTCCACGTTATTCATATAGATTTAGAGTACTGCCAGCAGCGCTCAAAAATGCTGTGTGAGTTGCACTGAGGGCAGTAAGAATCAAATGTCTCGTCAAAAAATCTCAGTAACCTACCTTGTTCAAGGTCAGCATCTTTATACGAAGCAATCTCATATAAAGGAGTTTCTATAAGAAATTCCTGTGGCGTTGGTACTGTTTCAGAAATGCTCAATTATCACTCCCTTTAAACATAACGCTCAATCTGTGGGGCGCGAGTCGCATCGCGGCGCAGCGTCCCACGCGAGCGACTTGTTAGCTGCCACTTGCACTGGGCTAAATTCATTCCGGAAAAAACTGAAAGGAGAACTTATAACGCATCAACGTCAGATTTGGAACGACTTTGGCCGCAGCGCGTGCTTTCCGGTCGAACTCAGACGCTATCAAGATGCCGCGAACATTATCGGTTCCTTCTTCTTCCATCACGCTCCCGATATAACTCAGTATTTGAGCGACTGCACGCTGCCCAGCCACGCCGGTCTTTAGTTCGATAACGACAGGGGTCGAATCGGAATCTTCGGCTGTGATATCGATGAACCCGGTTTCAACTGAACGTTCTCTACCGTTATCAGTAATACGAAGGCCTTGTTCGATCTGGCCGATGTTCTGTCGAATGGCAGCCTGCATGTCTTTTTCTAGGCCGATGGTCTGTGGTTTTGCTTCGGGCTCTGGAGCGTCGTCGAGCACCACAACTTCAGGTTCAATATTTTCTATATCATCTTCCAAGAAACGGCGATAGCGACGGACAGCGTCACGATATGATGCCAAGTTGTTATATGCATTTCCCTCAAAGGGGATTTTAGTTTCATTAGGCCTGTTGTTTCGTCGATCTTGAGTGGTATAGGTCAACTCTTGGATTAGCTGCTCCAATTTATCCTCTGCGTAGAGCGCATCGAGATCGCCGTAATGCTCCTCGACTCTTCCTGCCCTGTGCATTTGGGCGGTTATTGTTCCGCCTTGGTAATTTTGGGCTGCCAGCCACTTCCTATAGTTTTCAGTACGCATAATTCCTCACAAGGCAGCTAACAGTTATGTAACGTGCATGCACACAACTACCCTGCAAAGATTTATACCCACAAGCTTCGAAGCCAAAAACTGGGTGCCTACCTAGCGTTTAGAAAGGCTTAGGGTTTTACCAGCCCAGAACTGTGCATGCGCGTTAGTTTATGTAACGAAGCTACTACAAGTTTGCCGATTTGAACAGGCGACAACGTGACGAAAAACTGAACTTGTTTGGCGGATTCATTTTGGCTAAGGGCATTCGCTAGCGAGTGACCTTTTGAGCTTGTTGCCAAGTTGGTTGGCGTATTGCCGCTTGTTGATGGTGAGCAGAGCGCGCCAAGTTGTTTCCCAAACCTCTGGTTTGTGAAACCTACGGTTGAGCTACCCCATGAACCTCATGGGTCTAATTTAATAAGCCAGTGAGAGTATCGGGTGTTATATTGTAAAAAATAATAAAAATAGAATATATAGAAATAAAAAATATATAAAATAACCAAAGTGACAATATAAATAGCATGCCATTTGGCGCGTTGTAATGAGGCTGCAGGGTTTTGCTTCCTCCCTGGCTTTCCTCGGCTAACTACCAATCCAAAACACTCACCATAGGCCAGCGCGCTTTAAAGCTTGCGTTCATGGCATCGTAGTTTTCTTTGCGCATGGTGCGTTTGTTGGGCCGAATGATCATGTTTGCTTGGTCTTCTAAACCATACGGTGCAAATACTGTTAGTTCGTCGCTGCTTTCTAACCTAACGCTCTCTAACCTCACACCCACAGCAAAGCAGGGGAGCCAGGTGCGAATGCCATCTTCGGTTGTTTGATGAGGTGCAATGTTGTTGCCATGCTTTTTGCCATACCAGGTGTGCACATTGGCTTGGTTGACCACATCGACCGGCATGGCGAAGCGTTTATGGGCATCGATTAACTGTTGAAAGTGGGCTTCGCTGTCGTGCTCACGATCAAAGTACACCACATCAAAGTCGTTTACTTTATCGAGCGCTGGCAAACCTAGCTTTTGGTTCCACAGTATTTGTGTCACCGAGCCACCAGCGAGGTAGTGGTTTGGCAGGTTTAGCTGTTGTAATAAACCAAGCAGTGCCATGGCTTCAGGTACAGACTGAATCGCCTGGCAAAGCTGCTTGGTTAGGTCACTGTTCATTATATAAGTCCTTTTATAACGGGCGACCGCCGTTGCCTTAGTCTGCTTCGGCAGCTTCCAATGCCTCAAGTGCTTCCATCCACGCCATTTCAATGTCATCTAGCTCGGCTTTCATCGCACCCTGGTTTTTCAGAAGTGGCTGTAGCTTGTCGGCATTTTGTGGCTCATACAGGCTGGTGTCCGCTAGTTGCTCTTCAATGTCTGCTAACTGGGTTTGCAGTTTATCAATTTGCTTTTCAAGCTTAGTGGCTTTGTCTTTTAGCGGTTTTAGCTGTGCACGTTTGGCCGCTGCCGCTTGGCGTTGGGCCTTTTTATCCACCACTGGTTTGTCTGCTTCTTTTGCAGGCGCAGCCGTCTTTTGGGCGTCGTTGAGCAGCTTCTGGTAATCCGCTAGGTCGCCATCAAAGCGTTTTACTTTGCCGTCGTTTACTAACCACAGTTCATCTGTGCTGTCTTCTATCAGGTGGCGGTCGTGCGAGATCAGCACGAGTGCGCCTTCATAAGCCAGTAGCGCTTCACTGAGTGCTTGTCGTGCTTGTAAGTCCAAGTGGTTGGTCGGTTCGTCTAGTAGCAGCAGGTTTGGCTTCTGCAAGCTAATTTGGGCGAACGCCACACGAGCGCGCTCGCCACCAGATAGGGTTTCTAGTGGGGTTTCAGATTTGTTTTTATCAAAACCAAATTTACCCAGCGCATCGCGCAGCACTTGTTCGTGCTCTTTTGGGAAGCTGCGCTGCATAATGAGCAATGGGGTTGCTTTGCTGTCGAGCTCTTCAAGTTGGTGCTGGGCAAAGTAGCTAATGTTGCAATGTGCACCCTTGGTAATTTCGCCAGCTAACAAGTGTTCTTGGCGAAGCAGTGTACGCATTAGCGTCGATTTACCTGCACCGTTTGGGCCAATTAAACCAATGCGCGTTTGTGGGCGCAACGAGAAATCCACCCCAGTGAGCACGGGGTTGTTGGCATCGTAGCCAAGCGTTGCCTGGTCTATTACTAGGGTTGGGTCGGAATGTTTGTCGTTGGCAGGTAACTGAAACGATATGCCCGACTCAGCATGCGCTGGCGCGTTCGCGGTTAATCGCTCTAGTGCTTTAAGGCGGCTTTGTGCTTGTTTAGCCTTGGTGGCCTTGGCGCGAAAGCGATCGACAAAGCTTTGCAAATGAGCGCGTTTGGCTTCTTGTTTATCAAATGCGGCTTGCTGTTGTGCTTCTTGCTCAGTGCGTTGGCGTAAATAACTTGAGTAGTTACCACGAAAACAGTTGAGCGTACCCTGGTAAATGGCTGCCGTATGGGAAGCAATGGCATCCATAAAGGCATGGTCGTGCGCAATAAATAGCAGTGTGCCCTTGTAGTCTTGCAGCCAGCGCTCAAGCCATAACAAGGCACCTAGGTCTAAGTGGTTGGTTGGCTCATCGAGTAGTAGTAAATCAGACGGGCAGAATAGGGCGCGCGCCAAGCTGATGCGCATCCGCCAACCACCCGAGAAGCTACCCGTTGGTTGTTGCATCTGATCTACGCTAAACCCTAGGCCTGCAAGAATGTTTTCGGCTTTGTGGTCAACTTGGTAGCCGCCGTACTCTTCTAATGCGCCATGTGCGCGGGCAATCGCCATATCGTCACCACCAGATTCAGCCGACTGTAAATCCGCTTGCAGTTTGCGCAAGTGGCGGTCGCCATCAATCACATAGTCTAAAGCTTTGCGTTCAAGGTCGGTCACTTCTTGGTCAAGCCAGCTTACACGCCAGTCTTTGGCAATATGCAGCTCGCCGGTATCAACGGGTATCTCACCTTTTAGTAAGGCAAAAAGCGACGACTTGCCCGTACCATTACCCCCTACTAGGGCAACTTTATCGCCTTGATGTATGGTCATTGATGCCTGCTGGAGTAAAACGCGGGGGCCGCGTTGCAGGCTAATTGATTCGAGTTTTATCATGGCGCAACTAATTTGAAACAACGATTGAATGGAATAAATAATGTTGCAATTAGACTCGCCACTCTGGCAATTTGCAATCCAGTTTTACCAAAAAGGCAAAAACGCGCAGCTTTTATTGGCGCTGCAGGAACGGGAAGGGTTATGGATCAACCAATGGCTGGCCACCCTTTGGGCGGCAAAACATGGCTATGAACTGCCAAACAAGCCAGATGACATGCTGGCGCAGTGGCATACGCATGTTGTGTTGCCGGTTCGCCAGTTACGCCAGAAGATGCGTGACAGCAAACTTTATTCTCAATTGTTAGACCTAGAACTGCAAAAAGAGCGCGTTGAACTAGCGCACTGGTATCGACTAGCCAGCAAGCAAGTGAGTTCTGCAAACTGGCAAGAGCGCTTAACTGAGGTGTGGCCAAACTGGCAGCAATGGCCAGAGTCGAAGGCGCTTATGCAAGCGGTTGACGCTAACTAGCGTTGCCGCCTGCTTGGTTGCGAAGTGCCTGTGGGGTGCGCTCTAACCGAACCTGCTCGGCCGCGCGGTCCAGCCATTGAATGAGCCGACGCCAACTGTCTTCATCGTAGGCGCTGAGTTTGCCCAAGTCATGTATGCCTAGGCCTTGCTCGGCTGCACGAACATAGTCTTGGGTGTCGCGTAGCGAGCAAATAAACGGAATCTTTAACGACTTCAGAAATAGCTCCAGCTTCATGTAAACCAGGGTGTTGCGCCTAACTCGATTCGCCACGGCACCCACACGTTTTTTCTCACCACGTAAACTATTGGATAACAGTAAATTACGCACAAACCCAGTTGTGGCACGAATATCTATGGCACTGGGCGTCACCGGCATGATGATAATGTCGGCTTGGCGAATTAAATCGTCTAGGGCTTGCCCGGTTAAACCGGCTGGGCTATCGAGAATCACAAACTCACTGCGCGCCGGAATATTGTTTAATTGAAACGAGCGCGTGGCATGTTGATTGGTTTGCCAAGCGGCAATGCCATGTATTTCGGGGTGGTCGCTGTGGCGAGCTTCGAGCCATTGTTGTGACGACCCTTGGTTATCATGATCAACTAATACAACCTTTTGGCCACGGCGGGCTAAAAAGGCCGCTAAGTTGGTTGCTAGCGTGGTTTTACCAGCCCCGCCTTTTGCGTTGGCGACCAACACACGAACGGGTGTTGGCAGAGCAATGATACGTGCAGTTGCTTTCGAACTCATTCCTTCATCAGATGCAATTGACCATCGGATACTAGTGCCAAAATGAAATCGCCGGATTTCTCCACCGCTATCACGTCGCGACTAGTATTGACTGCCCATGCACTGTCCCCCGGAAGTTGCCATGTCTTAACAATGTTATCGGCGGCAATGTCATAAAGATGAACTTGGCGATTGCGCATGCCCAACAATAGCCGTTGATCATTTTCAATAAATACTGCCGATGCGAGTGCCGCATTGATACCTAGGTTAATTTCGCGGATGGCGCGTTTGCCATCAATTGCCCAAATTAACACTGGCTCACTTGGCGCGCTTGTTAAGGCTAGTTGACCATTATCCGAAATGGCAACCTTGGTGACTTGATTTTCACTAGGGAGAGTGAGTAGTAACTCACCAGATTCGCTGTTCCATATCTTGGCGGTGTAATCTTCGCTGCCACTAATTAGGCGATTACTGTTGGCCGACATGGCCAAATCGTTTATTGGGCCTTGGTGAAACATGGTGGTTTCAACACCACCAAGTAATGCATTAAATTTGGATATTTGCGCGTCTTCCATGCCAACAAAAGCAAACTCACCATTGCGGCTCAGTGCCACGGCTGATATTTCAGCTGGGGCTCGCCAATAGCCAAATGCCTCACCGGTTTCCGTGGACCAGCTCACTAGTGTGTAGCGATCGGCGGTTAGCGCCACTCGGTTGTCTGCCGAAAAGGCAACCGACTCAATATCTGTGTAGAAGTCGGCCTGATGATTCCAGCGGAACAAGGTGTTAGTGGTTCGGCTATTCCAAACGGCACCACCCTGGTAAAGGGTGCCAATTAGCGTTAGCTGACCATTCGGGGAGAATGCGCCCGTTAATACCCCATTGTCTACCAGTTGCCAGCTATCTAGTGGCTTACTGTTACAACCAGCTAGCACCAACGCTATGAACAGTGAGGTGAACGTGTGGCGCATAAATTAAGCGACTTCTCGGTGTGCCTCGTGGATGTCTTGAATCAAGCGATCTTCTAGTTCAAAACGCTCTTCCAACGCTTCGCCAAGCACAGACAGTTGGTCATGTACTTTGGCTACATTTGCTTGCACAAGCTCAGCCGTAGAAAACAAGTCATTAAAATCTAATGCCGTTTCAGTCGTGGTCTGAATTTTTGGCATTAAATGTGAGATTAAGCGTTCCGAGCCATCATTGAATGCTTTCGCTTCATGCAATAGCTGTTCATACACTTCGAAATGCCCAGAAGAAATGTAGTCTACTAATACTTCACAGAACTTGGTCAGCTTATCTTCTTCACTATCTCGATTTTTCTCGAATGGCGTAATGCCTTCTAAAGCAAAGTAAAGGCTAATCAGCTCTCGGCGCTCTGCTAGCCAGCTATCGATAATCTGGTGAACGCCGCCCCAACGCTCTTGGGCGGTTTTGCAACTTTCTAACATGGCGGTGCCTTTTTGTTATCTGCTTCACAATTTCACTTTATATGAACACTATAAACAAGCATAGGCAAGTTTGGGAAGCATGGTATGCAGGGTTCAACGGTCAGTATTACTGAACGACAGCACACATCTAGCGTGCTGTCGCTTAATTACAGGTTGGTAATTACTTACGGTTCCAGTTTGGCGTGAAGAACTGCACGGCGAAGAAAATGGCGTAGCCAATGAACGCAACACCTGTCCAGCCTGGAATGCTCAACCCAAGGAACTGCCATTGAATTTCAGCACAGCTGCCAGATGAACGGAATACTTCTACAACTGCCTCCCAAGGACCCATAATGTCTAGTAGATAATCTAAACTTGGACCACAAGCAGGAATTTTTTCCGGTGGCAGGTTTTGCAACCATACTTGGTAACCGGCTAAGGCTACGCCTACGATTGCCGATATAAATGCCAAGGCCACAACCCAGCGATAGGCTTTGCCCTTGTGAACAAAGATGGCGACGAATGCGATGGCGCCAACGGCAATGGTGGCCAAACGCTGGAAAATACATAGGTTACATGGCTCTAGGCCTAGGTATATTTGAAAATAATAGCGGGCAACCAACATCATTATGATGGTGCCTAGCACGGCGGCGATGTTGAGCGTGCGCCAGTTTATTGTTGTTAACATCTTGGAGGCTCCTTAGTGACCCAATATCACAATGGCTTAAGCATACGAGCGTGGTTATTTTGTTCTTTGCTCTTGAGCATGTTTTTTACATTTATTTCTACCAGCGCGGTCGCGCAAGAGCGATATATTGCACTGGAACCCGAATTCGTTGTTAATTACGGCAACGGAGAGGATACCAAGATTCGCTATGTTGCGGTGAACATAACCTTAAAAGCACGCAACGATTTAGCATCTATAGACGTAATTCAACATTCTGATGCACTACGCCATGCCATCATCATGACGTTATCGCGCCAGTCTGTAGAAACCATGCACTCTGCGCAAGCGCAGGCAGCTATGCGTAATCAGCTTTTGGATGCGGTACAAGGTGTGATGTTGCAGGAAACTGGTGACACACTAATCGATCAGGTGTTGTTCACCAGTTTCGTATTGCAAAGTTAACCGGCTACTTGGCTAACCAGGCAGCTAGGTAGTCATTAAAGCTGCCTTGGCTCTCTTTGCTTAGTTGCTGTTCGGCAAGATGAGACGCTTTCGTTTGTTCGGTAAGGGTCGCCTGCCACTCTGGGTTTGGTGCTTGCGCCAAAATCGTTTGTTTATGCGCCACGGCTAGCCGCTCAGCCCAGTCTTGAAAATCAGCTTGTTCTGCTTTCATCTCGCGCACCATTCGCTGGGCAACCGTTTCACTATTGCCCTTAAGTTTTTCGCGCATGGTGTCTAGTGCCGCACGCGTGCCTGAGTATTGGCCTTCAAGTTGGTCGGCAATGGCTTGCATGTCATCGATTAACGCCAGTCCCCATTCACCAATGGTTCGTTCGGTGTCGCCGTCTTTCAGCAGCGCATCTTTGTTAAGACCATGATTGATTGCTCGCTGCTGGTTTACCCGAACTGCATGGCATTCTTCATCAGAAAGTTTTGGGCTGTCGCTCATTAAACACCATAGTAAGAAGGTGTCTAAAAACTGTAGTTGGGCAAGGTTAGAGCCCAGCGGTTCAAATGGGTTTAAGTCTAAGCAGCGAACTTCGATATATTCAACGCCATATTTGGTAAGCGCTTGCAGTGGTTTTTCGCCGTTTTTGGCATTGCGCTTTGGCCGTATGTCGCTGTAATACTCGTTCTCAATTTGCAACACGTTGGTGTTGAGCTGTTTCCACTGTTTGCCATCTTGCAAACCAATGTTTTCATAGCCAACAAACGAGGTTTGCATGGCGTTCGACAAGGTTGCGGCATAACTATTAAGGCTGTTGAAACAAACGAACAGGTCACTCTGCACGTTGTTGGAGTACCCAATGTCACTCATTCTAAGCGTGGTGGCCGTGTCGAGCAGGTGACTGCGTTTGGCAAACTTAGGCAAGCTGGCCGAGCGACCCACTTTAAAGCTTTGGTCAAATGCCGGTGAAGCGCCAAACAAGTGCAGTAACAGCCATTGGTAGCGTCGGAAGTTGCGAATTAGGTTGAAGTACAGCTCGGTTTGTTTGTCTTGTGTGAGCTCGCTGCCTTGTGCTTGCGCAATTTTAGCCAGCAAGCTTTCAGGTACCGAGAAATTATAATGCATGCCAGCAATAGCCTGCATGAGTCGCCCATATCGATGCCAAAGCCCGTGGCGATACACATGCTTAAGTTGGCCTAAATGGCTATCACCATACTCGGCAATACGAATATCTAACTCGCCATCTACCTTGCAAGGCATAGATGCTGGCCAAATGGTTTGTGATGGCATTTGCGTAAGTGTGAAGTGGTGCAAAGCGTGCAGGTCATCGAGTACCGCTTGCGCACTGGTTCGAACAGGCGTGATGAACTCAAGCAGGGCTTCCGAGTAGTCGGTGGTAATATGTGGGTGCGTTAAGGCAGACCCAGCACCGTATGGATGATCGTCTTGCGCAATATGCCCATAGGCATTCACTCGCAATCCTTCTTTCTCGATACCACGCGTTACCAATAAGTCTTCTTTGGTAAGGGTTGGCAGTAGTTCTTTCACGCTCATTGAGTGCGCTTCCAATTAGTAAACGTAATAGCAAGCAAATGGGGGCTGCATAATAGAATTCAATGCAGCCTGCTAGCACGGTTTGGTTAACGTTTCAGTAACGCACTTAGTTGGTCAGCCATTGCTGAGTTGCCAGGTGCTGGTTGCTGCTGGGTTTTTCGTGGCGACTTATTTGCTTTATTCGGTGCCTGGGCAACGGGTTCAGCATTTTGCTTCATCGACAAACTAATGCGCTTACGTTCTGGTTCCACTTCTAATACCGTGACTTTCACGACGTCACCGGCTTTCACAACCTCTCTTGGGTCGCTAACAAACTGGTCCGATAGTGCCGAGATGTGTACAAGGCCATCTTGATGCACGCCAATATCAACAAAAGCACCAAAGTGGGTGACGTTGCTCACCACGCCTTGCAGTTTCATGCCTGGTCGCAGGTCACTAATTTTTTCGATGCCATCGGCAAACTCTGCTGTTTTAAACTCAGGTCGAGGGTCGCGCCCTGGTTTGGCTAGTTCGCTTAGGATGTCTTTTAGGGTTGGCTCACCGATGCTGTCGGTCACGTAGCGGCGAATATCAATTTGCTTTAGTTTGCCACTGTTGCCAAGCAACTGATCCAGCGAAAGCGACTCCTGGGCCACAATTTGTTCTACCAAATCATAAGCTTCTGGGTGCACCGCTGTGTTGTCGAGTGCCACCTTGCCGTCGCGAATGCGCAAAAAGCCTGCACATTGCTCGAATGCTTTTGGCCCCAGTCGCGGTACTTTCAGCAACTGCTTGCGGGAGTCAAAGCGGCCAAGCTGGCTGCGCATGGCAACAATGTTGCTCGCTAACGTTGCCGACAAACCTGCTACTTTGGCAAGTAGATGTGGCGACGCTGAGTTCAGCTCCACCCCAACGGCGTTTACACAGTCTTCAATCACATCGTCCAGCGATTTCTTCAGCTGGCTTTGGTTTACATCATGCTGATATTGCCCAACACCAATTGCTTTTGGATCAATTTTAACCAGCTCTGCTAATGGGTCTTGTAAACGGCGTGCGATTGAAATTGCGCCTCGAATTGTGACATCTAGGTCGGGGAACTCTTTTGCTGCAAGCTCTGAGGCAGAGTAAACCGAAGCGCCTGCTTCGCTCACCATAACAGGCGATAGCTTAAGCTCTGGCAAGGCTTTGGTAAGTTCGCGGGCAAGTTTTTCGGTCTCGCGCGAGGCCGTGCCGTTGCCAATTGCGATATATTTTACTTGATGTTGCTTACACAGGGCGGCAAGGGTAGCGAGCGCGTCATTCCAACGGTTTTGCGGCGCATGCGGGAAGATCGCCGTATGATCAAGCAGGTCACCGGTATCACTGACCACGGCCACCTTAACGCCGGTGCGATAACCAGGGTCTAAGCCTAGGGTGGCAAATTGCCCGGCTGGCGCTGCCAGTAACAAGTCTTTTAGGTTGCTAGCAAATACCTTAATGGCCTCGGCTTCGGCACTATCACGTAGGCGAGCAAATAGCTCGGTTTCGATATAGGTCGAAATTTTTACCCGCCATGTCCAGCGAATGACCTCACTTATCCAGGTATCGGCTGGGCGCTTTTGATGCTGCCAACCGAGCTGTTCGGCTAAATATAACTGGGCCATGCTCTGGGCTGCTTTATCGTCTTCGGCAACTGGCTGAATTTTAAGCTGTAAAACGCCTTCGTTACGCCCACGAAACATGGCTAGCGCCCGGTGACTTGGCACTTTCTTGATGGGTTCTTGATACGCGTGCCAGTCTTTGAACTTCTGTCCTAGTTCGGTTTCTGCTTGTCCTTCTATCACTTGGCTAACTAACAATCCGTCGTTCCATAGCCAGTTGCGCAGCGCCGATAGAACGTTTGCTTGTTCGGCAAAGCGCTCCATTAGAATAAACCGTGCGCCTTCTAATGCGGCTTTGGTATCTAGTACTTTGTCATTAACAAAGCTAGCAGCAAGCGCTTCTGGGTCATTGTGAGGGTTTTGCCAGAGTTCGTTTGCTAATGGCTCTAGACCGGCAGCAATGGCTTTTTGACCACGTGTTTCGCGCTTGGGTTTAAACGGTAAATAGAGTTCTTCGAGGTCAGACTTGCTCAACGCTTGTTGAATTTGTTGGCGCAGGGCATCAGTCAACTTGCCTTGCTCATCTATGCTGGCCAAAATTGCGTCTTTTCGGCTTGCGAGTTCACGCTGATAAGTTAAACGCTCGGCAAGTTTGCGCAGCTGCTGGTCGTCTAAGCCACCCGTTGCTTCTTTACGGTAGCGGGCAATAAACGGCACGGTCGCGCCGTCATCTAATAGTTGAACAACAGCCTCTACCTGACTGGTGCGGATGCCAAGCTCATTGGCAACAAGTTGTAATACCGTAGACATAAGGTTCCTTAATGGCGCGAGCTGTCAAACATCTCATCGAGGTCGTCATTGTTAAAGCGATACACATGACGACAGAACTGGCAGTCTGCTTCAATTGCGCCTTGCTCAGCAACAATTTCCCGCGCTTCAGTTTCGCCTAGTTGCGTGATGGCTCTTGCAACACGAGCTTTTGAGCAGCTGCAATTAAACTGCAGGTCAGTTGGCTCATACACTTTTATTTGCTCTTCGTGATACAAGCGGAATAACAACTCTTCGCTGTTAAGCTCTAGCAGTTCTTCTTGCTTAACCGTATCGGCAAGGTGTACTAAGCGGTCCCATGCATCGGTATCTTGGCGCTGTAAGCTGCTTTCTTCGGCTGCGTGGGGGAGTGCCTGGAGCAACAAACCACCAGCACGATTACCATCACTGGCCAACCAAATACGAGTTTTTAATTGCTCAGAGCGCTCAAAGTAGTCTTCTAGTGCGCCAGCAACATTGTCTTTTTGCAGCTCCACAATGCCCTGGTAGCGCTGGCCAATATAAGGCTCAATGGTAATGGCTAAGCGCCCTTTGCTGAGCAGTGGTTGGCTTTGGTCAATGTCGTTTTCAAAGCGAGCAATGGCGCGAATATTTTTATGATCAACAATTTCGGCCATCAGCATATTGATTTGGCCTTCACCTTGCGCCTGCAAAATAATGCTGCCATCTACCTTTACTCGAGCAGCAAGTAAGCTTACTGCTGCAACAAACTCACCTAGCACCTGCATAACGTTGGCAGGGTAGTCGTGACGTTCTTTAATGGCAGCAAGCGTATCGCCAAGCTGAGTAAGCTCACCGCGTACTTCGGTTTGCTCAAATAAAAATCGTTGATTGCTATCGGCTTGGCTCATAAATCGGCTCCGTGTTTCATCGCGCGAATATTGCGGCGCTGCTTTTTGTTTGGCTTCTGTTGCGGCGTGGCGTCAGCGGCTTTGGCGAGCTTGCGCAGCTCTGCCTGTCGTTGTCGCTCGGCTACGCTCTCAGGTGTTTCGCTATAGAGGGCTTGGGCCACTGGTGCTGGCCCCCGTTGCTCAGATAAGGCCAAAATTTCAATTTCAAAGGTCTGTTGGCCTTTTCTTATGCGAAGTTTGCCGCCAACTTCAACATTTCGTGATGGTTTAGCGCGCTGGCCATTGTAATGTACATGGCCACCTTCTAAGGCTGTTTTGGCGAGTGAACGGGTTTTAAAAAAACGCGCAGCCCACAGCCATTTATCAATTCTTACTGCTTGCATGGATATAGTTCATAGAAGTCATTCGTTACCGGGTAGCGTACGCTCTCTCGCGCTGGCTGGTGCATATTAGGCTGGCTAATGGTGAGCAAGTGCTTAACGCCGTAGCTATTGGCGGCATCGAGTACTGTCTCATTATCATCAACAAATAGGGTGCGCGTTTTATCAAATGGGTGCTGTTGTTGTAAGTATTGCCAGAAGATATCGTGTTCTTTTGGGGCGTTAAGCTCATGCGAAATAATGATTTTATCCATCAGTGCATCCAGTTCGGTCACTTCCGCCTTAACCATAAAACCATCCCGGTGGGCATTGGTGGTCAGCCAAACCTGTTTGTTTTGTGACTTCAGCCAATAAACAAATTCGCGCGCGCCAGGGCGCCATGCAATTCTGTGGCTACATTGGCGCTTCAAGCGCGCCACCGATAACCCTGCTAAGCGCGACCAAAAATCGGTGCAGTACCAGTCCAGGGTGCCATGCGTTTGGCTAAACCAAGGGTCAAGAAAGGCTTGCGCCTCTTCATTGCTTACGCCATGCTGTTGGCTGTAAGCATGAACAATATCTTTGGTCCAAAAATGCTCATCAAAATGTAGATCGAGCAAGGTCCCGTCCATATCTAACATGACGGTGTCTATTTGTTGCCAATTAAGCATGTGCTTGTCCAATTCAATTTTGCCAGAGCCTAACAAAAGGCAAAGGAGTTAGCAGCATGAAATCGCTGCCGGTTTGGTTTTCTGAGTTGCAAACACTGGTCGAGCAAGTAAGCCAGCAATTGCGAGCCGATTACGCCAATAAAGACAAGATCAAGGTTAGTCGAAAAAGTGATGATTCGCCGGTAACAGAGGCCGACACCCGCGCTTCGCAAGCATTGGTAACGGGCTTAAAAAGAATGATGCCGGGCGTGCCAGTGATATCTGAAGAGCTGCAATCGTCACATATTATTGCCAGTCAGCGCGATACTTTTTGGCTAGTGGATCCGATGGATGGCACTGCCGAGTTTATGGAAGGCTCTGGTGAGTTCAGTATTAATATCGCACTTATTAAAGATGGCCAACTTGAGCTTGGTTTGGTGGCCATGCCAATGCTTGAGCAAAGCTTTTATGGTGGCCGCCAATACGGCGCATTCGTTAATGGCGCGGCGCTAACGCCTCGTACTGTGGGTAAGCACATTACCGCAGTAGGGTCGCGCAGAGGGCCATATCAAGGAAATTGGCAGGATAAACTAGAAGCTGAGGGCTACATAGTTGACCGCCGCGAAGCTGGTGCTGCCTATAAGTTCTGCCTAATTGCTGCGGGTGATGCCGATATTTATCCTCGCCCAGAGGGTATTATGCAGTGGGATACGGCTGCCGCGCATGCACTGCTGCAAGGCGCGGGAGGCACCATTGTAGATTGGCAAGGGCAGGAGTTGCAGTATGGTGGCAGTGACTTGTCGGTGCCCGCCTTCGTTGCGGTAGCAGATACCACTATTTTGCCTGTTTTGACGAATCAAAAGTGACTGATTAGCGTTAGGCTAGCTTGATATAGTGGTCAGCGAACCGTGGTCAATTAGGCGAGCGCGGATATCTTCTAAGTCATACTCGCCAATGCCAAGCTGAGAGCTGACTAGGTCTTTTAACACCGCCCACTCATGATCCTCTGTTGCATTGCCAAGCGTGTAGTAAAACCGGCATAGATGTTCGGCGGCTTTTAGGTGTAAAAAAAGTAGCCGTCCGGGTGAATCTTCTTGCCATGTCGCTAGTGCGCGCGGAATGTCATGATGATCTGCAATCACTTGGCAAAGGAGCAAGGGTAGGTTCCAGGCTTTGGCGGTATAATAACCTACAACACAATGATTAGTTTTGTACTCGTGATTCTCTAGGTCGATTAACCGTGCTAGATCAGCTTGGTAAGCCTTGGCGGTAATCTCAAAGTAGTCGTCAAATTTCGATCGCATAAGGGCCATGCCACAGTTATGAAACAAACCTAGCGCGTAAGCTTGGCCTTCATCGACCATTTTAGTCTCTTTGGCGAGAGCGCTGCAGGCAATAGCACAATCGTGGGCCGTGTCCCAAAATTGATTCAGGTTGGTGATTTCTTCATCGCTCAGCTCGCCTTTTATACTAAGCCCATTGACTATTTGAAACACCATGTCGATACCTATGCGTGTAACGGCCTGCTGTATGCTGCTTAAGCGGTTTTTACGCGGCAGGGTGGCGTTAGCAATTTTGATAACCGTTCCAGCCAGCCCCACGTCATTGGCAATCAGTTCCGCCATATGATCAATGGTTAGGTCTCCGTCGAGCTGAGCCATATGTAAGTCAACCAGCACCTGTGGCTGAGGGGGGATTCTTATACCCTGCAATATTTTTTCAATGGCGTCAGCGGTCATCTACGAAGAAGTCCTATTATTACGCTAGCTGCGGCTCCGAAAGCGAATAACTTCGGGTATACTTGCCGCTTATAAACACTGGTAGTCACCCTTATAGGCTAGCAGGTCTTTTGCCAAGTTGAGGATAAAATGCAGCAAGTTTATTTGCGCTCAGGGGCGGAAAAACGCCTACGTTCAGGCCACCCGTGGGTGTTTAGTAACGAAATAGATACACAAAAGTCGCCATTATCTGATTTGGCCAGCGGTGACTTGGTTGGTGTTTATGCTGCCAATGGCAAACCGCTGGGTTCGGCGCTTGCTTCGCCATCTCAGTTGATTGCATTGCGGTTAGTGAGTCGAAAAGTACTAGAAGGATTATCTAAACGGTTTTTCAAAATCCGGTTGCAAAACGCCTTGGCTTTGCGTGAGCAGTGTTTCCCAGAGCCGTTTTATCGCTTAGTTCATGGTGATAGCGATGGGCTGCCTGGTGTGGTGATTGACCGCTACGGTGATTATTTCGCTGTGCAGATCAATAGTTCATCGATAGCACCGTATCAAGCGCTGCTAGTGGATGCTTTAGTTGCAGTCATGCAACCTAAGGGTGTGTTGCTGCGCAACGATGGCAAAATGCGCCAAGAAGAGGGGCTAAGCGATGAAGTCGTCGTGGCCTTTGGTGAAGTCCCTGAGTATGTGCCTTGTATTGAAAACGGTGTGCATTTCCGTATTCCTATTATAAATGGCCAAAAGACTGGCTGGTTCTATGACCACCGCGATAACCGTCAACGCCTTGCATCGTTGGTGAAGGGCAAGCGAGTTTTGGATGTGTGCAGCTATGTGGGTGGCTGGGGCGTACAAGCGGCAGTCTTTGGTGCGAGTGAGGTTGTCTGTTTGGATGCTTCACAGTTTGCTTGCAATGAAGTGAAAGCTAATGCTGAGCTAAATCAGCTCTCCAATGTGTCGGCAATTTGTGGGGACGCCTTTGATCAAATGAAAGCGCTTGCCGAGGCAAAAGAGCGCTTTGATGTGGTGATTGTCGATCCACCCGCATTCATTCGGCGCAAAAAAGACAAGGCAGCCGGCGAGCGGGCCTATCAAAAGCTGAACGAGCTAGCGCTTAGACTGCTTGGCCAAGAGGGTTGGCTAATAAGTGCCAGCTGTTCAATGCACCTGTCGCGCGAGCGCTTTATCGACATTATTCGAGCCAGTGGTCGAAAAATCGATCGCCAAACTCAGATTGCTGGCATCTTTAGCCAAGCGGCCGACCACCCCATACATCCTGCCTTGCCAGAAAGCGAATATATTAAGTCGGCCATGGTTAGAGTATTGCCTACTTATTAATTAGCATCGACTGTAGCGTGCTGCTGGGCAAAGACCGAGCAGCCGCGGCACTGTTGTATGCGGCTTGCCATTGCTCGAGCAAAGATTGCGACGCTCCCTCGATCGTTAACTGCTGCCAGCGCCCGTTAATGTAGGCAAGGTCTCTATGTAGTTGCTCAGTTGCCTCGGCTAGGTACCTGTGTTTGCGCTCTAGCAGCGTATCGTTAGGCGTAATGCTGCTGGCAACAATCATCAAAGCGTCGATACCTAGCGCCTGGTCGGAGGCCATTACAACCTGATGTTCATCAATCAGGCTATCGGCTACTAGGGCGATGGTGCGATCGGCAATAATGCCGGCAAACGGGTAATCAGGTGAAGGCAACAAGTATTGTCGATTAGCGCCCGGGAAATAAATGCGCTGCCACCTTTGCTCGGAGTCATCAGGTAACACAAGCAGTGGGTCTATAGCGGCGATTCGTCGGTGCAAATCTGCCAACGTTAGGGTGACCTGCTCAATCGTTTGTGGCGCAGAGGGTAGGGATTGGGCGGATTGCATCAACTCATTGCTGGTTGCAACAATTTGTGAAAATTGACTGAGGCGTTGCTGCAAATGCTGCGATGCCTCAACGCTTTGTTCTTCAAGACTACAGCCAATAAGCACAGCACAAGCCATCAGCGCAACGAAATACTTGCCCATTGTTGTGCCTCTGCATAGCTAAGTAGGGTAGGGTCCGCATCAACCACCACTGGGTGATCCACTTTTTTCAACAGTGGTAGGTCGTTATGTGAATCGCTGTAGAAGTAGCTGCCTGTCATCGACTGCGGATTGTGTTCAAGCCAAGCCTCTAGGCGGGTGATCTTGCCTGCTTGAAAAGACGGCGTGCCGGCAACTTTGCCTGTATATTTGCCATCTTTAAATTCGGCCGTTGTGGCAATGTAGTCGTCTACCCCTAAGCGCTTAGCTATGGGCCCTACAACAATATCATTGGTGGCACTGATAATAAGGTTAAAGTCGCCACGGTCTTTGTGTTCTTGTAACAGGGCAAATGCTTTATCTAGCAGAATTGGCTCGATGCGTTCAGCCAAAAACTTGCTTTGCAGCGCCGTTATCTCATCAACACTTAATTTGGCAAATGGGTACAGAGCAAACTCAACATATTCATGGATGTCGAGCGTGCCCGCTTGGTACTGCTGATAAAAATAGTCATTTTTTTCAAGGTAGTGCTCGGCATCCACAACCCCTTCAGCGACCAAAAATTCACCAAACGCGTGATCGCTATCACCACGAATCAATGTGTTGTCTAAATCAAAAATGGCCAGTGCCATGGGCATATCCTTTTATCGCAAACCTAATCAAGGTTATCAATGAAACTCTAAACTATGATACCGAGATACCATGCTGGCTAACAGAGCCGATATAAAATGCGCGGCAAGCTAGTGCAAACAATGGTGATTGCTGAAACGCTGATTGATAAAAACACAAGCTGACTTGGTTTTTTAGGTATTTATCGCGTCACTTTCTGCCAATTAGTTGCCGATTTCCTCATACAATGAAAGAATCAGATTAGAACAGAGTATGAGGTGGTAAGGTGATTGACTCAGATGGGTTTCGACCCAATGTAGGCATCATTCTCGCCAATGGTCGCGGACAGGTGCTTTGGGCTCGCCGGTTAGGGCAAGACGCCTGGCAGTTTCCTCAAGGGGGAATTCGGGCGAATGAGACGCCCATTGCTGCTATGTATAGAGAGCTGCGCGAAGAAATTGGCCTCAGCGAGAATGATGTTAGCATTGTTGCCTGCACGCGAGGTTGGCTCAAGTACCAGCTGCCTCGGCGCATGATTCGCTATAACAGCTTGCCAGTTTGCATTGGGCAGAAGCAAAAATGGTTTTTGCTACGCATGATGTGTCGCGATAGTGAAGTGAATGTTACCGACTGTGACACACCAGAGTTTGATGGGTGGCAGTGGGTAAGCTACTGGTACCCACTAACGAATGTGGTGCCTTTTAAACGAGATGTATATCGCGCCGCGCTAACCGAGCTGCAACCGCGGTTGGCCCGAAGCTTATTTTAAGGAGAGCTCATGGATGCAATGCTGAAAACGCTGAAAAGAATCGTCCAAGAAGTAAACGCTGCGCCAGATTTGAACGCGGCGATGGCGAAGCTTGTATTGCGTATTCAGCAAAGCATGTCTGTGCAAGTATGCTCGGCGTTTTTATGGGATAAGTCGGTTGAGCGCTATCGGTTGATGGCCACGGAAGGGTTAAACAAAAACGACGTTGGCACACTACTGCTAGAGAAGAACAAAGGCATTGTTGGCTTGGTTGGTCGCCGAGAAGAGCCGGTGAACTTGGCTAACGCCAGTGATCACCCGAGCTTCCATTATGTCCACTCGCTGGGTGAAGAATCTTTAAAGGCCTTTATGGCTGCCCCCATTATTCACCAGAAAAAGCTATTAGGTATCCTGGTGGTGCAGCGCACCGAAGCGCGCGCTTTTGATGAAGCTGAAGAAGCCTTTTTGGTCACCATGGGGGCTCAGTTAGCCGGTGTGATTGCCCATGCCCAAGCCACTGGTGGCATGAAAGCCATGGCAGGCAAAAGTGCCGATAGCATAGAAAATATCCGCTTCGATGGGGTTGCTGGCGCGCCCGGTGTCGCCATTGGTCAAGCCGTTGTAGTCGGTGGCACCGAGCTTGAAGACGTGCCGCTATATGCTTGCAAAGACCCTCAACGCGAAGTGAGCAAGTTAAAAGCCGCGTTTGAACGTGTGCGCGAAGATATTAAGCAGGCCGGTAAAGCGCTGCAAGATCAGTTGCAACCCGAAGAGCAGGCTTTGTTTGGCGCCTACCTTAATATGCTCGAAGACTCGACACTAGGCGATGAAGTAGCGCGGCGCATTAACGAAGGTTACGCGGCTAGTGGCTCATTAGCCGCCGTCGTGATGGAGTACTCATCCCAGTTTGATGCGATGGATGACCCTTATCTGCGCGAGCGTGGGGCAGATATTCGCGATATGGGGCGGCGAGTATTGTCGTACCTAGAAAGTAATGATGATGAAACGCGTGAGTTACCAGAGCGCGCTATTTTGGTTGGCGATGAGCTGACCCCTGCCATTCTTGGACAAATTTCTGAAAACCGTATTGTGGGAATTGTTTCTCGCCAAGGCTCCAGCAACTCCCATATCGCCATTATTGCTCGTGCCATGGGGATCCCTACGGTAATGGGCTTGGTAGATATGCCGGTCAAGGTGATGGACGGTAAGCAGTTGGTAGTCGATGGCTATCGCGGCCACCTTTATCACAACCTAACGGCTGAAAAACTGAGCTATTTTGAAGCCATTGTTGTCGAAGAAGAAGAATCTGCCGCCGACCTCGAACGACTCAAAGATTTACCTTGTGAAACGCTGGATGGCTACAACGTTCCTTTGTTGGTCAACACTGGCTTGTTAACGGATGTGGTGCGTTCTCAAGATCGAGGCGCTGATGGCGTTGGGCTGTATCGGACTGAAGTGCCATTTATGATGCGCGAGAGATTCCCTACTGAGCGTGAGCAGATTGAAATCTATCGTGAGCAGCTGCAAGCTTTTGCGCCGCGAAAAGTCACCATGCGTACTTTGGATATCGGCGGCGACAAGTCATTGCCATACTTCCCTATTGAAGAGCAAAACCCCTTCTTGGGCTGGCGCGGTATTCGTGTAACGCTCGATCACCCTGAAATATTCCTAATCCAAGTCAGAGCCATGCTGCGCGCCAGTGAAGGGCTAGATAATCTAAGAATACTTCTGCCAATGGTGAGTAGTACCACTGAGCTAGAAGAAGCCTCACACCTTATTCACCGGGTAGAACATGAGCTGCAAAGTGAAGGCTACGACATCAAAACCCCTGAAGTAGGGGTGATGATTGAGGTGCCGGCAGCGCTGTATCAAATACGTGATTACGCTTCGCGTGTTGACTTTCTTTCGGTTGGGTCAAACGACTTAACCCAGTATTTACTGGCGGTTGATCGCAACAATCCGCGCGTGGCGGACCTCTACGACACCTTCCACCCATCGGTGCTCAAAGCACTTAAACATATTGTTGATGAGGCACATGCTTATGGTGTGTCGGTGACCATTTGTGGGGAGTTCGCTGGCGACCCAGCTGGTGCGATCTTGTTATCAGCAATGGGCTTTGATGGCCTGTCAATGAGTGCTAGCTCCTTGCTGCGAGTGAAGTCGGTATTGCGACAAATTGATATGACTTGGGCACGGCCCTTGGTTGATGAAGTGCTAAATAATGATTCACCTCTTATCGCTCGCTCGGTGCTCGACTACGCCTTAAAGCGTTATGGCGTAAGTGTGGGGCCAAATTATAAGGATCAAAATCACATAGACTAATTTGGTTCTTAACCGGGGTGGAATTGGTATCTTTGTGGGTCTGTATTGGCTACCAGTGGTTTTGTTGCTTATGAATATTGATCATTAAATTCGATCAGTTTGCGACATCAAATCTAGCAAGAATGAGCTAACTTAAAAGGTGACAGCTGCTTTTTCTTAGTGGGTGTTGGAGAGAGTCATAAAAAGGCACCCGTGGGTGCCTTTTTTATTGCCTGTCGCTCACGAGTTGTCTAGGCATTATTGCCCTAGCAGTGCATCAAGTTGATCCGTTCTAAACCATCCCGCAATACTATAGCGATCCTGATGGGTGGGCAGTACTTCATGCGGAAATTCTTCGCTCATAAATATGACTAGCCGATTGAAAGTTGGCTCGATATCTAACAAAAACTGATCCGTCTCATCATACAGGCGCAAACAACCACCATGCTCGGGTTGCCAGTTCGGATTCAAATAATATACCAAGGTCACCACGCGATTTGATTGGCCTCTAAAGGCATCCAAATGCTTCTTGTAAAAACCACCAGGTGGATAGTGGGCATAGTGAGCCTCAAACCTTTTTAAGCCCAAATATGCATATTTATTCAAATCAGATTGTAACGCTTGCATTGCCTGCATTAATTGCCGGGTAGCTTGTGTGTCACCTTGAATCCAACTGATTTCATCGCGCCTAATGTTGCTGGCTAGCTGATGGTCATCGCCGCGCCCTATGCCGGCACGACTAAAATCGTTTTGGAAATCGAATGCGACTTGCCATAGTGCCTGGGCAAGGCTTGGCTCTAGGGCTTGGTCAATGACGCAGTAACCCTGAGTCGCTAAGGCGTTAATTATGGATTGATTGGCCAGCATGATGTCCTCATGCAACGGGGGTGTGGATCGTTGCGTGCGGAATATATGCTAGGAAGTGCAGATTACAAAGCGAAAAATGAGGGGGAGTAGCACCAGCAAGCGCTGGTGCCAAATACTACTAGCGCTTGTTACGCTTGCGCTCGTTTTCGCTTAGGAACTTCTTGCGAATACGAATGTTCTCTGGTGTTACTTCCACTAGTTCATCGTCTTCAATAAACTCAAGTGCTTGCTCTAGCGTGAAGCGAATAGGCGGCGTTAGGTTAACATTTTCATCGTTACCCGAAGCACGCATGTTGTCTAGCTTCTTCGCTTTGGTAGGGTTTACCACCAAGTCGTTAGCACGTGAGTGAATACCTACTACCATGCCTTCGTAAATTTCAAAGCCTGGTTGAATCATCAGGCGGCCGCGCTCTTGCAGCGTCATCAATGAATAACCCAAGGCTTTGCCGGTTGCCATTGAGATCAACGCACCGTTTTTACGATGTTCTACTTCGCCTTCAATCACTGGACCATAGTGGTCGAAGCGACTGGTTAAGATGCCAGAGCCTGATGTCAGCGTCATAAACTGGTTACGGAAGCCAATCAATCCACGTGATGGAATCATGTAGTCGAGGCGAACACGGCCTTTGCCATCTGGGGTTAGGTTATTCAGAATACCCTTGCGCAACCCTAGCTCTTCCATAATAGAGCCTTGGTGCTGCTCTTCTACGTCGATGGTCACATCTTCGTATGGCTCTTGCTTAACACCGTCAATTTCTTTGATGATCACTTCTGGGCGCGACACGCCAAGCTCAAAACCTTCACGGCGCATGGTTTCAATTAGTACTGAAAGGTGCAACTCACCACGGCCCGATACACGGAACTTCTCTGGGCTGTCGGTTTCTGAAACACGAAGGGCTACGTTGTGTACCAGTTCTTTCTCTAGGCGCTCTAGAATATTTCGGCTGGTTACGTACTTACCTTCTTTACCAGCAAACGGCGAGTCGTTTACTTGGAAAGTCATGGTAACGGTTGGCTCATCCACCGAAAGTGCAGGAAGCGCCTCAACGTTATTCGGGTCACACAAGGTATCTGAGATATTTAGTGGGTCGACACCTGTCACACAGATAATGTCACCCGCTTGCGCGCTGTCTGATTCACTACGTTGCAGGCCTAGGTAAGTCATTACCTGACCAACTTTGCCTTTGCGCTGCTTGCCTTCTTTGTCGATCACAACAATTTGCTGGTTTGGCTTAACCGAACCACGGGTGATACGACCTACGCCGATGACGCCAACGAAGTTCGAGTAGTCCAAGGCCGAGATTTGCATCTGGAACGGGCCTTCTGGGTCAACATCTGGTGCTGGTACAAGGTCAACGATGGCTTGGAATAGCTCCGTCATATCTTCGCCCATGTTGTCGGCGTCTAAGCCAGCGAAGCCGTTTAGCGCAGATGCGTAAACCACCGGGAAATCCAGTTGCTCATCGGTAGCACCTAGGTTGTCAAACAAATCAAAGATTTGATCCATTACCCAATCTGGGCGCGCACCTGGACGATCGATTTTGTTGATTACAACAATTGGCTTTAAGCCTTGCTCGAACGCCTTTTTGGTTACGAAGCGCGTTTGTGGCATTGGGCCATCAACGGCGTCTACCAATAGTAGTACTGAGTCGACCATAGACATCACACGTTCAACTTCACCACCAAAGTCGGCGTGCCCTGGCGTGTCGACGATGTTGATGCGGTAATCATTCCAATTAATAGCGGTGTTTTTCGCCAAAATGGTAATGCCACGCTCTTTTTCTTGGTCGTTGGAGTCCATGATGCGCTCGGCCTCCACTTCTTTGCGGTCAAGCGTACCCGACTGCTTGAGAAGTTTATCAACCAAGGTGGTTTTACCATGGTCAACGTGGGCAATAATCGCAATGTTTCTTAAGCGCTCGATCACAAGCAAGGTCTCCAATAAAATTTCGGGGGCGATCATACCACCATTGACCAACAATTCATCAGACAAAATGTTTTTGCGCTTGGGCAATTGTTAGTTTTTTTGGTATTTGCGCACATTGTGCAATGCAAAGTTCTGCTGTCGCCTGGGCATCCACTAGCGCATTATGCGCTGGCACATTGGGTAAGCCGGCATCTGCTCGGCAGTTTTCTAGGGTAAATGCGTTATATTTAAATTCGTCGCGATGTGGACCTGCTTTGCGCATCGCAAACGCCATGGTATCGAAATAAATCGGCGCAAACCGCCACTCGAGTAGTTGTTTGGCAAATCTGGCAAGCACTGGCTGCTCAATAAACCGGTTATGAACAACCACTATCTTTTGCTCACAAGCTAGCAGTGCTTGCGGCAATACTTGGCTTAAATGTGGTGCATCCGCAAGCATGTTATCAGTTGTTTGGTGCACCACCGCGCTACTGCCAACGTCTGCGCGCACAAGCCAGTGGCATCCTTGTGCAGGTTTAAATCCTGTTAAGTCGAACGGCTGCACGCCAATAGAAACAATGTCACAGAGTTTGGTGTCGAGTGAGGTCAGCTCGAGATCCAGAGCAACAAATCCTGCCTCTGCAAGCATTAAATTCGAGTCAATTTTCGCTACGTCTGATGCTTTAAACACGCCGAAGATACCTGTAACCCAGTAGCTTTTGTAATTCGTCGATGGCCTTTAATAGCTCTTTAAGCTGGTAGCGCTCAACGGGTTTTAGTTGTTTGGGAACCATCAAATTATCTGTTCCTTGCAACTGCTGACGCCAGCGCCACTGCAATAAAAACTCGTGGCCATCAATTAACCCCTGAATCGGCAGATCAGGTTCTAAATCTAATAAGGCGACTAGGCGGCTTGAAGAGGAAGCACTGCGAATACCATGGGCAAAAGCCAATAACCGAGCGGTGTCATTAATTGGCGTGAGCAGTTGGGTTTTAACGTTAATTGGCTTACTTTGATTTAACAAATTTGCCAACCAGCCACTGCTCGTATGCGTGCGCAGTAAATCTCGGGTTAGTTCAGCAAGAAGCAGTTGCGCTTTACCGGCTGCTTGTTTGGCAATGTCATCAATGGCGGTTGCTAGTGAGTGGTCGCCATCGATAACACGAATGTCGAGCAGAATCTCAAGTGCTAGCACAGCATCGCTGTTGGCTTGGTCAATTAACTTTTGATAATGGGCGCGCCACTCGCTCACCGAACGGAAGAAGGCTTTTTGGCTAGCCATCACCCCCCCCTGACACCAAGCCAAGCCAAGCGTGTCTAGGTCTTTGTTGACTGCCTCTGCCAGCGCCTGAAGGTTGACCGTGTCGCTAAGGTGATCAGGGTAGATGATGCCATTGTCTTGATCTGAACCTAGGTGCATTTCTTCACGTGCTTGCGAGCCAAAAACTAGCCAAGCAAAAGGCGAATCATACGCTAGTCGCTGCTGATGAATGCTCAGTAGCCGCCGGCTCACAACATCCCAAAACTTGCTATAAAAACGGCTTAAACTTAAGCCTTCTTCGCCCTGTGCCAGCAGCGCCTGCAATACTTGCTTGAACGAGGCGACTACTTCTTTGATTTGCTCAACATCATGGCAACGTTTAATGCGTTTGATGACATTGACTGGGTCTAGCTCTCGATAGCGCAACACGTCGGTGCTGGTAATTAATCCACAAAGCTGGCGGTCGACAACCGGCAGGTGGTGGATTGAATGTTCAGCCATGATCAGCATGGCATCAAACACTGTCGCGTTGGGCGAAATGGTGATTGGGCGCGACGTTAAAATGCTCGCCACCGAAGTGTTCAGTGGCAGCCCAGTTGCTACCACACGTTTTCGTAAGTCACGGTCGGTAACAATGCCGAGGAGTTCTTGGTTCTCAACGACTAATAGTGAGCCAACTTGTTTCTCGGTCATTAACTCGGCAGCATTTTGAATGGTTATTGAAGTGGGCGCTGTCAGTAAGTCCGTGCTCATGCAATGCATTACTTTGTCATGTGATGGCAGGCTTTGCTGTTGCGCGCTGCGCTGCCCCCATGCAACTCGGCGTTCCCCGAGTAATCGTAAAAAAGTATCGACGATGGGTGCTTGCGCTATTAACCAATCACAGTCGTTTAACGACAAAGAAATGAGCAGTGCATCTTCAATGCAGGTGGCATGTACATTTGCAGACTGACGCTGAAGCAAAGACTGAACGCCGAGCAGTTCACCTTCACTTAGCCGGTCAATCAGTTCGCCATCCTGATTGTAAAGTTCAAACGCGCCAGCGCGAATCATTGCTAAACCGGGTTTAGACGGCCAGGCTTCGCCTTGGCGTAAGTATGAAACGGCAAGGCGTCCGCTAAGTTGCTCTAAAATATTGTTTGGTAATTCATCAAATGGTGGAAAGCGAGTTAGAAAATCTAGATAGGGGTTGTTAGTCATCGGCTGCCCCTTACAAGCAAAAGGGGTGGCGGTTGCCACCCCTTGGTTATTACCAGTGAGAAGAATTAGTGAGCGCTTGCTTCACCAACGCCTTTAGGATAGCGGATAGACTCAACCACTTCCTGCACCTCTTCTGGTGCCGGTTTAGTGAACTTAAACACCACTAACGCAACCGCAAAGTTTAACAACATGCCTAGTGTGCCAATGCCCTCTGGTGAGATACCAAAGAACCAGTTATCTGGCGTGTTGGCAGCAGGGTTGATGAACTTGAAGAAGATGATGTAGCTGGCAGTGAATACAATACCAACAATCATGCCTGCCACGGCGCCTTCTTTGTTCATACGCTTGTGGAAGATGCCCAAGATAATCGCAGGGAAGAAACTTGAAGCAGCCAAACCAAAGGCAAACGCCACTACCTGAGCAACGAACCCTGGCGGGTTAATGCCTAGATAGCCAGCAATACCGATGGCCACCGCCGCGGCAATACGCGCTGCAATAAGCTCTTGTTTATCTGTAATATTCGGCATCAGGTTTCGTTTTAACAAGTCGTGCGAAATGGATGTCGAAATCACAAGCAATAGACCGGCTGCGGTCGACAGAGCCGCCGCCAAGCCACCCGCTGCCACTAGTGCGATTACCCAGCCTGGTAAATCAGCAATTTCTGGGTTGGCCAGCACCATGATATCTCGGTCAATGGTCATTTCATTGCGATCATCACCAGAATAGAACATGCGACCGTCACCATTGGTGTCATTATGGCTAATGAGACCAGTGGTTTCCCAGTTACGCACCCACTCTGGACGTTCTGCATACAGGGTGCCGGCGCCATCGGCGCCGTTAATGGTTTCAATCATATTGATGCGGGCAAAACCACCAACTGCTGGTGCTGTGGTGTAGAGCAGCGCAATAAAGAATAGCGCCCAGCCTGCTGATTTACGTGCATCGGTCACGTTTGGCACGGTGAAGAAGCGAACGATAACGTGCGGCAAACCAGCCGTGCCCACCATTAGTGCGGCGGTAATAAAGAAGATGTCAATCATCGACTTGGTACCGTCGGTATAGGCAGCAAACCCTAGGTCTTGGTTCAGCCCATCTAACTTATCGAGTACCGCAATGCCCTCTGTAGTTGTACCACCAAAGCCAATTTGCGGAATTGGATTGCCAGTAATCAACAATGAGATGAAGATGGCAGGCACAATATAGGCAAAGATCATTACGCAGTATTGTGCAACCTGAGTGTAGGTAATGCCTTTCATGCCGCCCAATACCGCATAAACAAATACGATACCCATACCGATGATGACGCCCATGTTCACGTCAACTTCGAGGAAGCGGGAGAATACAACCCCAACACCACGCATCTGCCCTGCAACGTAGGTGAATGATACGAATATCGCACAAACCACGGCAACGGTTCGAGCTGTTTGACTGTAGTAGCGGTCGCCAATGAAGTCAGGCACGGTAAACTTGCCGAATTTACGAAGGTAAGGCGCCAAGCAAAGTGCTAGCAGCACATAACCGCCGGTCCATCCCATTAGGTAAACCGAGCCGTCATAACCAAGGAAGGAGATTAAGCCAGCCATTGAAATAAACGACGCGGCGCTCATCCAGTCGGCGGCGGTTGCCATGCCGTTTGGAATAGGGTGAACACCACCGCTGGCGACATAGAAGTCTTTGGTTGACCCAGCTCGAGCCCAAATGGCAATGCCGATGTATAGCGCAAAGCTAGATAGGACAAAGATATAAATTAATAGTTGAGTACTCATCTGTGATCTCCTTATTAATCGTCTTGCACGTTGAATTCACGGTCAATGCGGTTCATGCCAACGATGTAGACAATGATGAGCACCAAGAAGGTAAAGATAGAGCCTTGCTGCGCAAACCAGAAACCTAGTTTGAAGCCACCAAGGGAAATGTTGTTGAGAACATCCACTAATAAAATGCCAAAGCCGTATGACACAATAAACCAGACTGCCAATAGCCATCCCATCAGTTTAAGGTTTTTGCGCCAATATTGTTTGGCATGTTCTTTTGACTCAAACGCCATAAATCGTCACTCCTGTATTGTTATTTTTGTGACATAAGTCAGCCTATCATCGAATACCAATTACAGTATTCGACTTTGGTCTAATGTAACCCTGTGTGAAGCTTGGCTAATGCTTGGGTGCGATTGGCAACGCCAAGCTTGCGATAGATCTCGGTAAGGTGTGCTTTGATGGTTGCCTCCGTAATGTTTAAGTCGCTTGCGATCTGTTTGTTAATTTGCCCAGCCAAAAGGCCGTTCAATACCCGCCTTTGAGCAGGTGTTAGGTTAAACTGTGCCTGAGTTTGAGGCTGCTCGAGCTGGCTAGCTAGCAGTGGAATAGAGCAGTTGCGATCAAGCATTTGATGGGGGACGCGTGTGTCACACAGTCCTAGGGTAAAAAGGCGCGTTTCGGGGGCCAGCGCCAAAAGCTGCGATAGAGTTGCGTCCGGTTTTGCTGCTGCCAACTGGGCATCAAAAAACAGCCAGTCCGGTGCCCAGCTGCGCAATACTTTCATTGCCCGCGCCCGAGAATTGACCGCGACAATGCGTGCTTGCGGATAATGGCGATTAAGCCAGTGCTTAAGCCCTGTACGATAAATACACTGCTGATCGACGATCAAGATGCGTTTGATATCCATCCAGTAAGTCCTTGTGCTTTTTTATTATTTTTCTTGCTTCACTTGCTTAGGCTTTGGCATTACCTTGTAGAAAAGTTTGCCAAGGAGTTCACCCATGCCCGATTTAGGTGCCCAGCCAAGCGTTGCCAAAGTCTTGAACAATTACCAAACTGCTCATCCAACCATTGCCAAAGCATGTGTTGCATCGAACTTTTTTAGTAAGCAACTTGCCTCATTAAACATAGACCAGTCTGTAGAAATTTGTAGCAAACTTACACAATTGGTTACAAATGAACTGGCCAATCTCCAGGTGCAAGTGGCCGAGGGAAGTGAAGCTGATGTGATGAGTGCGCTGCGTCGTTGGCGCAACCTTGCTATTGCGGAAGTGATTTATAACGACGTTAATCGCTTCTACTCAACTGAGCAAACAACAAGACGAGTGACCGAAATAGCGGATACAGCCATTCAACTGGCTGAGGCTTATAGCTATGCACAAATGCTGGCACGTTATGGTGAGCCGCAGTTGTGCCCATACTCAAATCAACCCCAGCGTTTGGTGGTAATTGGTATGGGCAAGCTTGGTGCTTGGGAGCTTAACCTAAGTTCCGATATTGATTTGATCTTTGCCTACAGTTGTGAGGGCGAGTGTTCGGGCGAAAAGCAGTTATCGCATCAGGAGTTTTTTACCAGACAAGGCCGCCTGCTGATCAAACTTTTGGACCAATCAACGCCAGATGGGTTTGTTTTTAGAACCGATATGCGCCTGCGACCATGGGGGCAAAGTGGACCGTTGGCCACGCCTCTAAGCTTTTTAGAAAAGTATTATCAGGATCAAGGTCGTGACTGGGAGCGATTTGCGATGATTAAATCGCGCGCGATTACTGGCAGTGAAGCCTTGCAGCAGCAAATTAGGCACACCTTGCGGGCTTTTTCGTTTCGAAGGTATGTAGATTTTCGAGTAATGGACTCGCTGCGTGATATGAAACGGATGATTTCCAATGAGGTGCGTCGGCAAGCTAATCAAAGCAACATCAAACTTGGCGAAGGTGGGATTCGCGAAATCGAGTTTATTGTTCAAGCCATTCAGTTAATACGTGGTGGTCAAGACACTAACTTGCAGGATGTTGCGATTTATCAGTTATTCGACACATTAAAAAGCGGCGAGTACCTACCAATCGAAGTGGTTGATGAGTTGCGAGACTGTTATTGCTTATTGCGCGATACCGAGCACTTGCTGCAAGGCATGGACGACAAACAAACGCAATTATTGCCAGCTGATGAAAGCGCCCGCCAGCGCTTAGCCTATGCGGCTGGTTATGAGTCTGAACAAGCCTGGCTGCAAGCAATCGATCATGCGCGCCAGCGTGTGCGCTTCCACTTTGAACAGTTTATTGCCGATGAAGCACCCACCTCGCCAAAACATGAGCAATATGTGAAATATTGGCAAACCTTGGCAGCGGAACATCTGCCTGAGCCTGAAATTGCTGAACAGCTAACGCCACTATTAACTGAGTTTAATGAGCTAAGAGACGTGCAGCGCCTAACTGGTGAAGCCCGTGAAAGGCTGGATACCTTTATGCCAGTGCTTATTGCGCAACTGGTACAACTGCAAGAAATCGCCACCGCTTGGCAGCGTATTTCACCGATTATTCAAGCCATTTTGCGCCGCTCGGTTTATTTGGCACTACTCAATGAAAACCCGGTAGCAATACGCCAGTTAGTGAAGCTAGTGGTGTTGAGCCCGTGGATTGCTAAACAGCTACAAGAAACGCCATTCTTGCTTGATGAGCTAACCGATCCGGCCCATCTATACCGCTTGCCCCGCAAAGCCGAGCTGATGGATGAGCTGCGCCAATTGCTGATTCGTTTACCGGAAGACGACCCTGAGCAACTAATGGACGTATTACGCCAGTTTAAGCGAGCGCGCGTTCTGCGTGCTGCCGCCTGTGAAGTGACCGAAGCTCTACCACTAATGAAAATTTCGGACTATTTAACTTGGCTAGCCGAAACCATATTGGCGCACGTTATCGACCTAGCGTGGCAGCAGTTGACGATCAAACATGGGCGACCACAGAACGAAGAAGGTGAGTTGTGCGATCCAGGCTTTGCCATTGTAGCCTATGGCAAACTCGGTGGGATTGAACTGTCATATGAATCCGACCTAGATTTGGTGTTTATGCACAATGGTGCGGCCAATAAAATGACCGAAGGGCCCAAGCAGGTAGACACGAACGTGTTTTTCACTCGCTTGGGGCAGCGAATCATTCAATTATTAGCAACGCTCACGCCAGCCGGCATGCTTTATGAAGTGGACATGCGCTTGCGCCCAAGTGGCAACTCTGGGCTATTGGTTACCACTTTGACAGGCTTTGAAAAGTATCAACGCAATGAAGCATGGACATGGGAGCATCAAGCGCTTTCACGAGCTCGTTATGTGGCAGGTGATTTAACCGTTCGAGAACGCTATGAAGCCATACGCCATGCGGTTTTGGCAGTGCCACGAGAGGCAGAGAAACTGCGCGAACAAGTGATAGAAATGCGCGACAAAATGCGCAAACACTTGGCTAGCCCAGTTGAACAGGTTGAAAAAAACCAAGTCTTTCATATAAAGCACGATCCGGGTGGTATCGTTGATCTCGAATTTGTGGTGCAATATGCAGTCTTGGCGCTGAGCGCTAACTATCCGCAAGTAACTCAGTATTCTGATAATATGCGCATCATAGATACGCTACGTGATATTGGGTATCTCTCTCTCGCTGAAGCTGATGCGGCACAAAATGCCTATTTAGCACTGCGTGGTGCAACCCACCGCTGCCTACTTCATCTGCGCGAGACCAAGCTCACGGATAGCTTAGAAATAGAAGCATTAACTGAGGCGCGTGCAGCGGTCACTGCCCTATGGCAAAGCATCATGCATGGCCCACTCAGAGAAGTGAATAAGGTTTAGGAGCACAACATGGCAATGCCTAACATGGCTGACCGCGATGGTAAGATTTGGCTAGACGGCGAGTTGATTGATTGGCGCGAAGCAAAAACACACGTGCTAACACACACGCTGCATTATGGTATGGGCTGCTTTGAAGGCGTGCGAGCCTACCAAACCCCAAAAGGCACAGCGATTTTCCGCTTGCAAGAACACACAGATCGTTTGTTCCGCAGTGCCAAAATTCTAGGCATGGAGATGCCGTACAGCAAGGATGAGCTAAATGACGCTCAGAAACTGGCGGTATCGGCAAACAACCTAGATAACGCCTACCTGCGCCCGATGGTGTTTTTTGGCAGCGAAGGCATGGGCCTGCGTGCCGACAACCTGAAAGTTCATGTAATGGTTGCCGCTTGGGATTGGCCGTCGTACATGTCGGAAGAAGCACGTGACCTTGGCATTAAAGTACGCTGCTCATCGTTTACTCGCCACCACGTGAACATCACCATGTGTAAAGCGAAAGCCAACGGCAACTACATGAACTCGATGCTGGCGCTGCGCGAAGCCATTGAAAGTGGTTGCGAAGAAGCCTTGTTGCTCGATCCAGAGGGTTATGTAGCAGAAGGTTCAGGTGAAAATATCTTTGTTATTCGTGATAACAAAATCTACACCCCAGAGCTTACCTCGTGCTTGGATGGCATTACGCGCAACACCATCTTTATTCTGGCCAAAGAGCTTGGCTATGATGTGATTGAAAAGCGCATCACTCGTGATGAAGTTTATGTTGCCGACGAAGCCTTCTTCACAGGCACTGCGGCTGAAGTATTGCCAATTCGCGAGCTGGATGGCCGCATTATTGGTGAAGGCAAGCGTGGCCCTATTACCACCAAGCTGCAAAGCATGTACTTCGACCAAGTGAAAGGTCAGCGCTCTGAGTATCCAGAGTGGAATGCATTAGTAAAATAATGTGTTAAGGCGGGCATTGCCCGCCTGCTTTTGAATACAAACGTTATGCCGTTCACTTGAGCATCTACCTTGGCTAAGCAAAAAACTTATCACCCGTTACCGTTCTATTTTTACATCAGCATCTTGTGGTTGGTATCACGTTTACCATTTCGGGCGCAAATGCAGCTTGGCACAATGATTGGTTGGCTAAGTTATTACCTAATTAAAAAACGCCGCCAGACGACCTACCGCAACATTGAGGCTTGTTTTCCAGAGTTGGACCGAGCGGCGCAACGCCAGTTGGTGAAAAAGTCCTATTATTCCATGGGCAAAAGCCTGCTAGAAACCGCAACAGGATTGATGTCGCCAGTTGAGCGCTGGCTGCCAAGGTTTACCATTGCGCATCGCGAAATACTAGATGACGCTATTGCCACGGGGCGGCCGGTGATTATTCTTAGTGGCCATTTTGGCTCACTCGATCTGTTTGGTTGCTTCTTGCAAAGTCTCACGCCTTTTGCCGTGATTCAGCGAGCACACGACAACCCAAGGCTAGATAAATTAATCAGCCAGTCGCGGGCGCGTTTTGGTCGCCAGCCCATAGATCGCAAAGCCATGCGAGAAATGATTAAGGTACTGCGCAAAGAACAAATGCCATTATGGATCGGCCCAGATCAAGATTTAGGTCGCCAGGCTTCGGTTTTTGCACCGTTTTTTGGTGTTGAAACGGCAACGGTTACATCGTTTGCCAAACTAGCTCAGCTCAGCAAAGCGATTGTTGTGCCAATGAGCTGCCACCGAACTGCAAATGGCTATATTGGACGCGCGTGTTCGCCAATTGAGTTTGGTGACGACGAGCGGCACAATGCTGCACTGTATAATCAATGGTTAGAGCAGGAAATACGTCGCGCACCAGAGCAATACTTATGGCAGCATCGACGCTTTAAAACTCGCCCCGATCCTACCGAAAACTTCTATCGGTGATCATTTCACCTTTATGAAAATTTTCATTCTGTTGTCATTTAACTGTTAACTTCGCCTGAGAACATTGCCGAATCGTTATAAAGAGAAGCAATTATGGCGTTTATTCGTCCCGTTCTACCAGAAGATGATTTGCCGCTTACGCAACTGATGCAACAGGTTGGTGAGGGGCTTTCGCGTGAAACCTGTCGTCGCCGCATTCATCAAGTGAGCGCCAACCCACTGCACCAAATGTGGGTAGCCGAAGATGACTCAGGTGCGTTATTGGGTTGGGTGCATGCGCAACAGCTGGTGAGCTTGCTGTCTGACCCCGTTGGCGAAATCAATGGTCCTTTTGTGGCGCCAGGTGCTCGCCGACAAGGGTTAGCAAGTGATTTGCTGCGCAAAGCCGAATGCTGGTTACAAACCCAGCCGGTGGCCATTTGGCAGGTGCATGCCGCGCAAGAGGATCAAGACAGTTACCTGTTTTATACCGCACAGCAATACACTGCCTGTGGCCGCTCTTTATTATTAAGCAAGCCGGCACATAAGGCAGAGGTAGCGACTGCGAAGCAATGGCTTCCACAAACAGCGATATAACTACCTGATCACTGTGCTTGACAGAGGCGTTAAAAAAACGTCCAATAGCGAAAAATTTAGGAGAGGTGCCTTGCCTAGGTAGCCATGTTGAGAAGATTAAGCTTCGTTGATGCATGGTGAGGGAGAGCAGGGCCGAAGTGGTGGTAAGGCTTAATGCTTACGGCCGCTGGTCACAAGGGCTGAATCCCTTGGACTGTCACTGACCTGTCAGTGGAGTGCTCAATCAATTGCCTTGCGGCAAAGCGCTAGATCCCTCTCCTTGCTATGTTATCAGTGAGGAGCCTATGACCCAGTTATCATCTACCACCTTGTGGACCGCCCTAGTTACACCGCTTAATGAAGACGGCACCTTGGATTTGCTCAGCTTTAAAAAATTGCTGCGCATGCAAGAAGCAGCGGGCAATGGCGTACTGATACTGGGCTCAACGGGCGAGGGTAGTAATTTAACCATCGGCCAGCGAGAGCAACTGGTTGAATTTACCTGCCAACAAAATTTATCTGTGCCAATCATGGTGGGTGTCGGCGGTCTTGATCTGCAAGCCCAGCTTGCTTGGATTCGTTATTTGGAACTCTGGCCGATCGACGCCTATTTACTCGTGACGCCGATCTACGCCAAACCAGGCGCTGCCGGCCAAGCCGGTTGGTTTAACGCACTGATGGATGCGTCGAGTCGCCGATGCATGTTGTACAACATCCCAGGCCGCGCCGGTGTGCCATTGGTTGATGGGGCAATTGAGCGTGTACAGAATCACCCTAACTGCTGGGCAGTCAAAGAGTCGGGCGGTAATCCTGCTCGGTTTGCTCAGCTAGTCAAAGACTTCCCAACACTGCAATGGTTCTCGGGCGATGATGACAATTTTGCCGATCACTGTGCATTGGGTGCAGTGGGTTTAGTATCAGTTGCTAGTAACGTTTGGCCAAAGAAAGTTGCCGATTGGGTGGCCGAAGGGTTAACCAATAAAGCCTTCGATAATCGTTTGGCACAAGCGGCAGCACCATTGTTTAGCGCACCCAATCCAATTCCAACCAAAGCCTTATTGGCTGATAAAAAAGTGATTCGCACGGCAACGGTACAACTACCTTTAAGCCTAGAAGACCTAGAATCATTGGAGCCATTGCGCACGATTGATGCTGTCGTGACTGGGGTAAGTACTGGAGTAAGCGAATCAGTCGCGGCGTAGGTTTTACAAACTTAAGGTTTGGGAAACAAAATGCTTCGTCACACCCGAGCGCTTTTATCGGGTGTCTAATTGTCTTCCCCGAGTGGTGTTGTCGGGGATCTAATACTTGGGTTTTACAACTAGATTCCTGCCTGCGCGGGAATGACCGTTGCCCGAAGCTTTGGTTCGTGGCACATACATCTCAAACAAAAATGGCGACCAATCGGTCGCCATTTAAGCATCTCAAAGAGACAAATTACGCGCCGTAGTAGTCAGCTAGTAGTTTGTCGTTTTGCTGTTCGATGTACTGGTAGAACTCTTTGTCTTCTAGCTTGCTTGCAGCCGCTTCATCACAAATGATGATGGCTTTTTCGTGCATTTGCAGCACTGAAGCAGGGCAGCGAGCAGAAAGTGGACCTTCTACTGTGTCTTTGATAGCGTCAGCTTTGCCTTCGCCCGTTGCGATCAGCACAACTTTTTTCGCTTCCATGATGCTACCGATGCCCATGGTGATCGATAGGTTCGGCTGGAATTCGTCTTCAGCGAAGAAGCGGCTGTTTGCATCGATGGTGGCTTGCGTTAGTGTTTTAACACGAGTACGAGATGCTAGCGATGAGCTTGGCTCGTTGAAGCCGATGTGGCCGTTAGTACCAATACCTAGTAGCTGAACGTCTACGCCACCTTTGGCAGCAATCTTTTGCTCGTATTCAGCGCAAGATGCGATTGGATCTTTAGCAGAACCGTCTGGTACGAAGGTGTTCGCCTTATCGATATCAATATGGTTGAACAACTGCTCGTTCATGAAATAACGGTAGCTTTGTGGGTGGTCACCGTCCAAGCCTAGGTATTCGTCTAGGTTGAAAGTGGTGACGTCTTTAAAGCTTACTTCGCCGGCTTTATTGGCGTCGATTACGCGCTTATATAGCTCGATTGGGCTTGAACCAGTTGCTAAACCTAGCACTGACGCTGGGTTCGCTTTAACTTGTTCGATAAAAATTTTCGCACCGTATGCTGCTACTTCTGCAGCATCTTTTAGAATGACAACCTGCATTCTTCATTCTCCGTATTAGTAAGCTTCGTGTTCACCTGCAACCCAGGTTGCAGTCACCTTGTATTCATCGTCGAAGTGAACCAAGTTGGCTTTATAGCCCGCCTTCACTCGACCTAACTCATGGCCACGACCCAAGTACTCAGCTGGGTATAGTGATGCCATGCGTAATGCTTCTTCTAGTGGGTAGCCTAACCATTCAACGGTGTTCTCTACCGCGTCAATCATGCTGATTGCTGAGCCGGCTAGCTTGCCTTCCGCACTCACTAGGCAGCCATCTTTTTCATCAATGCGCTCGCCATAAAGCAGGAAGAATTTTTCGTCTGAGCCAATAGTGGCCATTGCATCTGTTACCAGCATAATTTTGCCAGTTGGTTTGGCTTCAATGGCCAACTTTAGCGTTGCACTGTGAACATGGTATTTATCAACAATCACACCAACCCAAGAGTGAGGGTCTTCAATGGCTGCGCCTACCACACCTGGTTCGCGACCAGTTGAAGGTGTCATGGCATTATAAAGGTGGGTAAACCCATCCACCCCTAGATCTAGCGCTTCGCGAGTATCTTCATAGGTACCACCGGTATGGCCAATGGATACTTTTGCGCCGGCGGCGATCATTTTAGTGATCTTGTCTTTCTCAACCATTTCTGGCGCTAGGGTATAAAGTAGCGTGCCATTAGGAATCAAAGATTTCCAAGTGGTGTCTTCTTCTTCTGGCGCGCGTAGGTATTCTTCTTTGTGAACACCACGACGCACAGGGTTGAAGAATGGGCCTTCGACATGAATGCCGAGCACTTCATTAACACCTTCTTCAATGGCGGCAGAACAGGCTTTGATTGCCGTTTTGCATGTTTCTGGTGTATCAGAAGTTAATGTTGGCAGCATACCCGTGGTACCAAAACGGCGGTGACCCGCCACCATGGTTTTAACGCCCTCAACGGTTGGTGTGCTGTTGAGCATGATGCCGCCGCCACCATTAACTTGTACGTCGATAAAACCTGGTGCTAGTGTGCCGCCATTTAGTTTCACGATCTCGGTGCCGGCTGGTACTTTTTCTTCTGGTAAAAAGCCAACAATGTTTTGGCCTTCAACTAGTACGGCAAACCCTGAGCGAGTTTCAATGCCGTCGAATACGTTCGCGCCTACAAGTGCTTGCATGCTGACCTCTTATTCTGTTGCTCGTAGTTCGGTGACAAAATCATATAGGTCACCGCGATAATGTGATCGGGTATATTCAACGGCGTTACCGTTGTGATCGTAGCCTTGGCGCTCAATATAAAGCACCGCTAAGCCCGGATCGATGCGTAGCTGCTCGGCAATCTGCTCGGTTGCGTTGGCAGCAGTCATTGTTTGAATGGCTCGAATTGGACGGGCATCGGCTGCATCTAGTGCGTCGTACAGTGATGTCGTTACGTCTTCTTCGCTAGCAATCACCGTCACTGGAATGCTGGCAATCTCAAAAGCCATTGGTATACCAGCTGCCATACGCACACGTGTTAATCGCAAAATACGTTGATCGGGTGATAGCCCAAGCATCTGTGCTTCACGTGGAGACGGGTAGGCAGTTTGTTTGCTAATCCACTGATCAGCAGTATCCATGCCGCGAGCGCGCATGTCCTCAGAGAAGCTGTTCAACACCGACAGTGGCTTATGAATCGTTTCACTGTAGTAGTGGCGAACACGGGTGCCTGCGCCTTGGCGCTTTTCCAGTAAGCCACGCTCAACCAAGCTATTAATGGCTTTGCGCACGGTAACTCGCGAAAGGCCTAGGCGAGTTGCCAGGTCGCGCTCTGGCAACAGATATTCACCTTCTTGGATAATGCCTTCGCGAATACTTTGTTCTAAACGGCGCGATAACTGAATGTATAGCGACGTTGGGCTTTCTGTATCTGGCTGTAAGGCAGCAATTAAATTGCTTAGTTTATCGCTCATCTCACACTCCTCGTGCGCGGCGAATCATCGCCAAGGCACCGGTTTGTGCATCATCCTGGGCGTCGACAAAATGCTGTAGATAGTGTTGTGGCAGATTTTCTTTCACAAATGGCGTTAAACCACCCAATAGAGCGATCTTGCCATTAGTACGACTGATCATTTGATCAAGCATCTCGGCAACAATGTCTGCTTGTTCTTGCATAATTTGCACGGCAACCGCATCGCCATTTTTCTTGTTGTGCACGGCCAATGGCGCGAACTGACCATAGTCTCCCGACTTAGCCGTGGCAGCCCAAACGGCAATCTGCGACGCGTCGCCATCAAATTTTTCCAAGACTTCTTTGGTGACACCCGTGTGCTCGCGTAGCCCATCAACAGCACGAAGCGTCTCTTGTAAAACGCGCAAGCCTAGCCAGGCACCAGAGCCTTGATCGGCTAGTGGAAAGCCCCAGCCGGTCCAACCATGAATGTCTTCGCCTTCAATTAGCCAGCCTTTGATACCGGTGC
This sequence comes from Salinibius halmophilus, assembly GCF_003577475.1. Taxonomy (GTDB): domain Bacteria; phylum Pseudomonadota; class Gammaproteobacteria; order Pseudomonadales; family Natronospirillaceae; genus Salinibius; species Salinibius halmophilus. The sequence goes on along the minus strand of NZ_QPEP01000001.1, from coordinate 312,767 downwards.
CGATGATAAGCATGGCGCCGTTTTCGCCACCATGTGCACCCAAACAAGCGGTATGCGCATCATTTTGATAAACCATAGAGGCAAACGGGTGGTCCCATGCATCAAGGAATTTCTGTGAAGTCGTAATTTCACAGCCGGCTAAACCAAGCCCTGCATGAACGCGAGCTTTATCATCTGGGGTGAATCCGGCGGCAACTAGTGCTTGGTCAACGGCATCAATAATCGACACCAAAGTGCCTTCTGGGTTCTGATAAACATTGGCACTACCTGAAAGGCCTTCACCAATGGTATTACCATTGGCATCCTGTAAGCGTGCCCGGCACGATGTACCACCGCCATCTACGCCTACATATAAAAAATCTGTCATAGCTACCTCGAAATGATCGCTCTTCTATGCGTCTAAGTAGGGTTAACTGGTTTGCAACCAATATAGTACCTCTTGCATTTGCAAGCAAGTTGATCGGTGTCATCTAAGCGCGCTAAGGCACAGAATCACTGTTTCAAATGACTAGCAAGCCCTAAAAAGATGACATAAAGCAACAGAATGTAATGAAAAGGCCAATTTTTTGGCTTGCACCAAAGCAAGATACAAAGCAGACTGATGGGGTGTTTTCGATCCTGCATGTGATGGATGATCAACACGGTTCGATGTCTCTGAACATTGGCGGTATGCAATGACCTTATTTTGGTATTCAATTTCTTACCGCTTTTCGAAGTGTGATCGAGTTGGCATAAATCCGGCTTTATTCGATGAGATAACACTGACTCTGTTCAATTAAATCGAAAAAAAACGAAATTTAGGGATTGAACAGGTTTGGACGAGGTTTTATATTGGCTTCGCTTCTCTCAAAAAAACAACAAGAGGTAGAACTGAAATGCGACTCTTGAAAACTACTGTTGCAGCTGTAACTGCCGTAGCTTCTTTGGCAACTGCCCAAGCAGCTTTGGCTGACGAAACCGTAAAATTCTGGACATTCCGCGAGCAAGAAACTGCTCTGTGGGATCGTATTAACGCTGAAAACTTGATCCCAGGCGTAACTGTTGAGATGGAACGCATCTCTTCAGAAGACTATGAGTCTCGCCTACGTATCGCTCTACGCCAAGGCGGCCCTGATTTCTTCGGTGCTAAGTCTGGTGTTGCATGGTACGACCCATTCGTTGGTGCTGATGCCCTACTATCTATCGATGAGCTAGGTGTAGACATTTCTGGCATGAACGGTACTGCTGGTGTTGTTGCTTCTGATGGCGTTGCTTACGCTGTACCAAGCGCAATTCAGCTACAATCTGTAATCTACAACGGTGCTGTGCTTGAAGAGCTAGGCGCTGAAGTTCCTACTACTTTGGCTGAGTTCGAAGCATTGATGGCTGACGCTGTTGACGCTGGCTTCGTTGGTCTACACGTAGACGGCCGTGACGGCTGGTACCTAAACCAGGTAATGAACGAAGTAGTAATGGCTGGTATGGTAAGCGACGACACTCAGCGTAAGCTAGAGACTGGCGAAGCTTGCTTCACTGACGCTGAAGTTGTTGCTGCATTCGACAAAGTTGTTGAATGGCGCGACATCATGAACGCTAACCCAACTGCGACCGACTACGGCGGCATGCGTACTCCTGTTGTACTAGGTGACTCGCTAGCGATGATCGACGGTGCATGGACTACTGGTGTATGGGTATCTCAAGCGGCTGGCGGTCTATACGACGTTAACCCTGACTTCGTACCTGAGTACGGCCCAATCCCAGGTCCAAATGGTAAAGTTGTAGCGCACCCAGACGGTGGTTACGCAGTTAACGCGAACACTGAGAAGCGTGACGCAGTGAAAGCAGTACTTGAGTTCACTACTACTGCTAAATTCGCTCAGTTGTTCCTAGAAGAAATTGGTTCAGAAATCCCAGCTTACGCAGGTGACTACGATAAGCCGGAAGGTCTGCACCCAATCGTTGGTAAAATCTCTGCACAGATGGCAAATGCAGCTGCATACGAGCCGTTCCTAGCGCCAAGCTTGAACGCTAAGCAGCCTACATATGGCTCTCTATCTGCACAGGCTTACCAAGGTATGCTGGCTGGTGATCTATCTGGTGCAGAAGCTGCTGCTCTAATCCAGGAAGGCCTAAACAGCTGGAACTACGTAGGCGCTGGTAACTGCCAATAATTAGCAGTTCCCTCCCTACCGGCGAGCCGCAAGGCTCGCCAACTCTCTCTCTCTCTCAAACTAGAAAAGCGGTGACGGTATGAGCCAAAATACTGATCGTCTGATGAGCTACCGCAGCAAGGCAGAAATCCAGAAATGGTTACTGTTGATGCCTGGGGTAATTCTCTACGGTATTTTTAACTTCATTCCATTGATTGGCCTGTTCGGTATGGCCTTGATGGATTGGAAAGGTATTGGTCCGATGGAATACGTTGGGCTAGAAAACTTCAAACTGATCTTTTTTGATCCTTACTACCGAGACGGCTTCTTAAACGCCCTTGGTAATAACATCATCTTCTTCGGTGTAATCATCACGGCGATGCTAGTGATTGGCACCATCTTCGCGCTTTTGCTTTCCTTCAAAACATACGGCCGCGAAGTATATAAAGTTATCTTCTTCTTACCTTACCCACTTGCTGGTGCAGCCGTTGCGGTTCTTATGAACATGATTTTCCGCGACAACGGCCCGGTAAATACCTTGTTGGTAGACTGGAACTGGGCAGAAAAGCCAATTCCATTCATGGGTGACAAAGACTTATCTATTTACATGTTGGCTTCTTTCTTTAGCTGGCACCGTATGGGCTTTGCGATCATGTTGATCCTATCGGCCATTGTTGCGGTTCGCTTAGACCTAGTTGAAGCAGCATTCCTTGACGGCGCTCGCCGCTTGCAAGCGATCCGTCACGTGGTACTACCGGTTCTGATGCCTGCGATCATCGTTATCTTCGTAATCATCATGGTAGACACGTTCAACAACGCTGATATGACGCTGTTGATCTTTGGCCCTGCTGGTGGTCCTGGCTATGGTGCTGACGTAATGGGTTCTTACCTATACCGTGCAGCCTTTGGTGCAGGTTCAACAGACCCTGTTCTAGGTTATGGTGTTGCGGCTGTGGTTGGTATTCTAACCTCGCTTGTGATCATGCCTGCTGCGATCTTTAGTGCGATCCAGAACAACAAGAAGTAGGAGCCAGACATGGAAAAGATTTTTAAATTAAAAGCCTGGGAGCAAATTTTTGTACAAATTTTGCTTCTAACTTGGTCTTTCATTGTGCTGTTTCCGCTTTACTTGGCAGTTGTAAACGCGACCAAGCCATCTACCGGTAACGTACTTGCAAGCCCAATCTCTATGCCACCATCACCTGGTCAAGGTAATGTGTATGTATGGGGTGCTGAAGGTGCCGTCATTTCTGAAGGCACATTACTTGTACACACGACTGAAGACGGCAAACAGCTTCGTTTTGAAGCCATTGAAGATGCTGTAATCAGTGAAGAGAATCGCGCCCGTTTCGACGACGAAAAAGGTGAGCTTCGTGGTCGCCTAGAGGTGATTGCCCGATTTAACGGTGCAGAAGGCAACCTTGGCCGTGGTGCTATACTTGAGTTTGTTGACCCAGTTGACGGTGTACAAGCACAAACAGAAGTGTTCGGTCGTGGCTTCCGCTTAGGTGGTAGCTGGACATGGAGCAACTTCTCTGAAGCTTGGGTGCAAGCTGAGTTTGGTCGCTACTTTATGAACTCGCTAATTATCACGATCTCTACCATTGTTATCGTAGCAGTGCTAGGTTCAATGACGTCGTTTGTATTAGCGCGTATGCCATTCACTGGCTCTAAGATCATCTTCGTATGTTTCCTACTAGGTATGATCATTCCAATTCGCTTAGCACTGGCGCCATTGTATTGGGTTGTTCAGCAACTAGGCTTATTGAACTCGCTGTGGTCGGTCATCTTGGTACTGTCGGCGATGACGATGCCAACGGCTGTATTCATTTTGACGTCGTTCTTAAAAGGTGTATCGCCTGAGCTAGAACAAGCGGCAAAAATGGACGGCGCATCACCATTCCAAATTTACTTAAAGGTTGTCTTGCCACTGGTTAAGCCAGCTATTGCCACCGTTTGCTTGTTGGCATTCGTATGGGCATGGAACGAGTACTTCCTACCATTGATCTTCTTAACTGATACCAGCTTGATGCCGCTACCACGTGGTCTAGAGCAGTTCCAAACTCAGTTTGATACCCAATGGCATATGATGTTCTCGGGCATCCTAATTATGATTGTGCCAACTATTGTGGCCTTCTTATTAGCCAGCAAACAATTTATCCAAGGTCTTGCTGCTGGCGGCGTGAAAGAATAATCAGTTATAGGAATTTAGAATCATGGCAACTTTAAAATTAGATAAAGTAGATAAAATTTACGGCGACGTTCAGGTATTGCACGGCATCGACCTAGACTTTGAAGGCAACCCGTTCATCGTATTCGTTGGTCCATCTGGTTGTGGTAAGTCAACGCTTCTTCGCAGCATTGCAGGTCTTGAAGAAGCCTCTGGCGGCAAAATCTTTATTGATGGTAAAGATGTGACAGACATGCCACCAGTTGACCGCGACGTGTCGATGGTATTTCAGTCTTACGCGCTATACCCGCAGATGTCGGTAGAAGAAAACATGTCTTTCGGTCTTCGCATGGCGAAAGTAGAAAAAGACGTGATTGAGAAGAAAGTATCAGCCGCTGCTAAGCTTCTGAAACTTGATCACCTTCTACACCGTAAGCCAAAAGATCTATCTGGTGGTCAGCGTCAGCGTGTAGCCATTGGTCGTTCGATTGTTCGTAACCCGAAAATCTTCTTGTTCGACGAGCCGCTATCTAACCTAGACGCTGAATTGCGTGTAGAAATGCGTATCCAGATTGCTAAGCTGCACTCAGAGCTAGAATCGACCATGGTTTACGTAACACACGACCAAGTTGAGGCGATGACGCTAGCTGACCAGATCGTAGTACTACGTGATGGCCGTGTAGAGCAAGTTGGTCCACCAATGGAACTATACGAAAACCCAGACAACCAATTCGTTGCTGGTTTCATCGGTTCGCCAAAAATGAACTTCATCGACGCTTCGATTGCTGAAGTGAATGGCAACGTTGCAAGTGTTCGCCTACCAGGTGGTGAAATTGTTCCGTTAACACGTAACGATGCAGCGCAACTGTCAGCAGGTGATGAAGTGGTAATGGGTATACGCCCAGAGCACATCTCTCAGACGCAAGTGACTGATGCAGACGTGAAAGTTGCTTCTAAAGTAGACGTAATCGAAGTATTGGGCGCGTTGTCATTCCTATACTGCAAAACTGCAGAACTTGAGCGCATCGTTGTGCAGAAAGTTGGCTACGACAACACGAAAGCAGGCGATGATGTAGCAATGTACATCGACCCAGCTAAGTGCCACTTGTTCAAGAAAGACGGTAAAGTGGTTCGCTAAGCGATCCCTCTGCCAGAAAAACCCCGCCATTGCGGGGTTTTTTTATGCCTCAAGGTAGCTTGTAACTCACCACAGGTAGGTCTGTAAATCACCCGCGTAGCGGGTGTTTGCAGACAGGGACGTCTGCAAGGGCGAATCGCAGGAGCATGATTCGCTTGCAGACATGAGTGAGACCCGGTTTTGCGAAGCAAAATCAAAAGCACGAGGTGCTTTTGAAGGGACGAACGACGGGCCATGGATGGGCCGGCTGGAAGCCCCCGCATGGACGCATTGCCCAGTTACACTACTAACAACATGCTATCGCTAGCGGGCAGCTCTAAGCAAAGCTAAACGTTAAATAACAGCTTCACTCGCTTTCGTAATAACAATAATTCAATGTCACCACTAGGTTGTCGCTGTTCACCAAGTGCGTATCGAACCTTGGTTCTAATCGAATGTCCTCATGCTCAAGCGGCTGGCAAATGCCGCCAGGTGTCATGCCTGCATAGCGTCCATCTTCAGCTTGTCCAAGCCAGTAGCCACTGGTTTCGGCAATAGTCGTAAACTGGCCGCGAAGTTGTGGTAAAAACGCCAGGCGAGGGCGGTCTAGGCGCGTTGCAAAACTAAAACCATGATATTGGGCGAAGGTACTATTACGCCATTCATTGCCCGGCATATCCTGGTGTACATCGCGCAGAAAAAGTGGCCCATCAACAATGTCATCCGATAAACCACGGCGGTATGGAATTGCCATAGATGGCACATAGATACGCTCGATATCCGCAGCTTTATAGTATTTCATCGTTTCTAAACGAGCCTGATACTGTTTATGTATCGCCAAATATTGCGGCAGTGCCACCGCTAGGCTTAAAGCAAAAGCGGCACTTGGTATGGCAATGACTAGATATTTACTAGGGTGCTGCCAGTGGCTAAGCGCCTGGTGTGCAAGGCTTACTATGGTTAACACAATAAAAAACTGCGCGACAAATGCTGTGCGACCGCCATAGTTCACCCCAGTTGAGCCTATCATGGTTGTGGCACAAAGCACGGCTAAAAATAGCCATGCCAAAGGTTGAATCGACTTGATTCGAACGCCTGTTACGGCCAGTGCAAGCAAAAGGGCGCTAATTAGCCATACACTGTAGGTTTCTGTCGTTTCTACCTGCCAAATACGCTTAAACAACGGATATGCCCGCACAAACAAGGACTGGCCATCATCCTGTGCGGCAAAGCGGGCGAAGTTCCCCGGTGCCGCCAATAACACTATAGTGCCGATGACCAGTGCTGCTAATAACCACCAGTTTTGTTTTGTTCTGCTCACCGGGTGCACAATAAACAGCGCAAGCGTGAAGATCACTGCGCTAACCGATAGGTTCTCTAGAGCACTGCCAAGCCAAAGTGCCAACACAAAATAAAATGCCAGCTTAATACGGCTAAGTTCAACTGGGTATAATAGCTGTTTCGCAATTAATAGCATGATGGCAGCGGGCCATAAATAGGCAATTGCACCAGTTTTCCAAAGTGTGGCCTCACCAAAAGCACTAGGTAATAACCAGAGCAGAATAAATGTAAGCAGCCCAATGATGGCTTTGTGGATATCGGTTGCTTTCGGTGCAATGGTCGTGATGGTTAGGTACATAACCGAAAACATCACCAAGCTATTTGCAATGGCAAAAACTAGCGTGTGACCGGGGTAATGTAGCAGCATTAAAAATGTGGCGAACAACACGCTCACACGCCCCGTCCAGTTCATGTACTCAGACGCAATGCGGGAGAAAATATCAAAAAAGTTACTCGGCGGTACTGCGCGCCACCAGTCGTCGCCCCAGAGTGGGGTCATAATGTTAAAGGCAAAAAATGCCAGTGTGATCAACGCAACGGTTGTCACAGTGATTGGTGATCGGTGGAAAAAAGCGCGCACAGCAGAAATCCTTAACTATTGTTTTGCGCACAGTGTATTGACTTTATTACCGCTAAGAAAGGCAAGCATAAGCTGGCTGTGAATGTGGTCAATAAATGCAGGCATAAAAAAAGACGCCCTGAGGCGTCTTAATTTAAGGTGTTGGTGGCAATTGTTATCGAACCAGCCGCTCAGCTTTAAGTTGGCAATAATGCTTAGTGCCGCTTGCTGTTGAAACTTCAGGCGTCGAGAACAGGCTTTAGCCTTCTTGAAAGTAGCTAATAGTGTCCATTTCCTTGTGGGGAATGCCAATGATATCTATGGTGGTGCTACTGAATAGATAAAACACAACGTGCTGCCCTTCAGGGAAGCTGTAGTACCCTTCGCAAATATCCGTGCGGTGCTTGCCCAGCAGAGGGTTTTCCGCCAGCCATTGAAATCGCGCTTCAATGCTCTTCAAGTAAAGGTTACGCTGGGTTTTGCCCCAGGTCCGCTCGGTATAGCGACCAATATTTTTAAGATCGGCCCGCGCGCGTTGGGTTACTCGGACTTTTCTAGCCGGCTGCATTAGGATTCAGCATCCAGATCGCTGATCAGCGAATCCATAGAAAAACCATCAACAAACTCACCATTTTTGGCTTGGTTTGCTCCTTCTGATAGGTGAGCACGAAGAGCTTCGAGTTTGCATTTGCGCTCTTCCATGGCACGTAATGCATCGCGCACCACTTCGCTGGCGGAGCCGTAGCGACCGCTTGAAATTTCATTTTTGATGAATGCCTCCCAATGGTCCCCTAAGCTCAAGCTAGTTGTGGCCATAATTTTCCTCCAGTATTCATATTTAACAATATTGAATATAGTCTAGGCTAGCTGTGATGGCAATGGCGCACTTTTGACTCCAGTTCTTGAATAATGAACTAAGAGCTTCGGCTAAAGACATAAAAAAAGACGCCCGAAGGCGTCTTAATTTAAGATGTTGGTGGAGACGGCGGGAGTCGAACCCGCGTCCGCAAATCCGCCACTCTCGGTACTACATGTTTAGTCTGTCTTTGAGTTTCGCGCTATGGCTGCGAACAGACACGCCACCAAAACGCTAGCCCGAATTAGATTTAACGCTTCAGCTCTCAGGCGGGAGCATCCACGCTAGCTTGATTGGGTTTGACTCCCCATTGGTCCCCGTCCTACAAGCGGAGGCTGGGGTGGGAAGGCGCTAGACAGGTTATTAAGCTGCTAGTGCGTAAGAGTCGTCGTTTGCGACTATATTTTGCAACTTTGATTTACGAGTTTGGTTGCCAACTCGACATGCACCTAAAGCTTTGTGATCCCCGTCGAAGCCATTTCGTCCCCATAAGAATCGCAGCGATTGTAACAGTTGTTACATCTAACTGCCAAGCACTGTTATTGGCGAGTGTTAAGGTTAGCGCGCCGAATGCTTCATGATGCGAGATTTTTGCTTTTTCCAATCTCGATCTTTCATGGTTTCACGTTTATCGTGCGCTTTTTTACCCTTACCAATGCCAATTTCACATTTAATGTATGGGCCTTTCCAGTGTAAGTTCAGCGCTACAACGGTGTAGCCGTCTTGATTGGCGGCACGCTCACACCTATCGAGTTCGCGACCATGCATCAATAGCTTTTTGGCACGACCTGGCTCACAGATCACATGCGTTGAAGCTGTGTTTAATGGGGTGACCTCGCAGCCAACTAAATAGGCTTCGCCATTTTGAAAAATAACGTATGCATCGTGTAGTTGTACTTTGCCTTGGCGCAGGCTTTTCACTTCCCAGCCTTGCAGAGATAAACCAGCTTCAATGCGCTCATCGATTGCGAAATCGAACGTGGCGCGGCGGTTCTGGGCGATATTTCCGGGCGATAACTTCTTCTTTTTAGCCATAAATAACCTTGTGCAATTGTCGGATATAGCGTCATTCGGTACTATCTAACCCTTGAGAGGTCATCTACCTACAAGCGGTTAAAGAAGTAGCTATGAAAATTGAACGATCGGCATTGGTTGCTCATTCAGCGCAAGCAATGTTTGAACTGGTGAATGACGTTGAACGATATCCTGAGTTCATTCCAGAGATTGCTAGTACACGCATTTTGACACAAAGCGGTAATCAATTAGAAGCAGAGTTATCAGTTCGCAAAGGTCCGTTCAGGCAAACCTTTGCTACAGCGAACACAAATGACCCTGGTAAATCTATTGCAATGCGCCTTAAATATGGCCCGCTTAAGCATCTAAGTGGCGGGTGGCAGTTTGTTGAGCTGAACGACAAAGCGTGCAAGATTGTTTTCTCGTTAGATTTTGAAGTGCAAAACCCTATTGCAGGGCTTGCATTTAAAAAGGTACTGACCGATATGTCAGATCATATGGTGGCGCTGTTTGTAGAGCGTGCCGATAAGTTAGCGGTTTAGTCATGAACTTGATTAATATTGAAGTTGTCTACGCCACACCAGAAAAGCAAAAAATTGTGGCGATTAAAGTAGAGCAAGGCACTACAGTGCGTGCTGCAGCAATGGCGAGTGGGCTTGATGCTGAATTCGAAGGTTTAGACTTAAGCAAAGCGCCATTGGGTATTTATGGAAAGGCTGTGAAAAAGCCTGAAGAGCAAGAAATAAAGGCCGGTGAGCGTATTGAAGTGTATCGCCCACTGATTGCCGATCCAAAAGCGGCTCGGCTCAAGCGGGCGGCAAAATAATTACTGAATATCGACGACTTGGCTGCCATCATGGAAAATGGACAGCAGTTCAACGCGGTCACCGCGATCAATAGCATAGTCAATCCGATTACTACTAGACTCAGTAATAGTAGATTGACCAAGTAATTGTTGAACCTCGGTTAGGCTCATGCCAACTTGAATTTGCTCTAGCGTAGCGTCTTCTATTAGTTGGCCTTGCTGAATAGTGCGCTCATAAGGGGTAATTGCTGCGCAGCCAGCAAACAAAAATACCGAGAGTAACAAGTAGCGATACATTTTCATCTCCTGATCCTTTATGATCATGGTAAGCAAATTCAAAGTTAAGTAGAAGGGTTGGCCTGTGAACGATCGTCATGAAGAAGCCGAACTGCGCAAAGCCGGGCTGAAGGTAACGCATCCGCGCTTAAAGATCTATGAACTATTAGAGACGAACCGCGAAGAGCACTTGAGTGCTGAAGACGTTTACCGCCGGTTAATTGAGCGTGGGGACGAAATTGGCTTAGCGACTGTGTATCGAGTGCTGACCCAGTTTGAGGCGGCCGGTATTGTTATTAAACATAACTTTGATGGCGGCCAAGCGGTTTTTGAACTCGCTGACGGTGAGCACCATGACCACATGGTTTGCATGGAAACTGGCAAAGTGATTGAATTTTTTGATGACGAAATCGAAAGATTGCAGCATGAAATTGCGGCAAAATACGGTTTTGAGTTGGTAGACCACAGCTTGGTGCTGTACGTCAAACCAAAAAAATAGCGCCAAGGCGTTGGAGTACGTATGAAAAAACTAGTTCTGGCTATGCTGCTAGCCGTAACAAGCAGCTTTGCGCTAGCAGTGGAAGCGGGTGATCGCGCAATATTCTTTAAAACTGAAGCACTTGCCAACGCTGGCGGTACGATTAGTTTGCAAGAGTATCAAGGCCAGGTGGTGTTGTTAGACTTCTGGGCCAGCTGGTGTGCACCATGCCGCAAATCGCTGCCAGAGTACAACGAGCTGCGCGCTGAGTTGTTGGAGCAAGGCTTCGAAGTAATTGCCATTAGCTTGGATGAGAAGAAAGACGACGCTATTCGTTTCTTGGATCGTTTCCCGGTTGACTTTCCTGTGGCGTGGGGCTGGGATGAAAACTGGCGCTTGCCAACTGCTTATGGCGTAGAGGCGATGCCAACGTCATTTTTAATCGACCGCAACGGTGTTATTCAGCATGTTGAAGCAGGCACGCCGGATAAAGAAGCACTACGAACTGAAGTATTGCGCTTGTTGATTCAAGAATAGTGATAACATTTTAATAAATCGCTGATTAAAAAAAGCCACAATACGTGGCTTTTTTTGTTTTTGGTTGCATAGGTTGCCCGGCGCAATTTTCGGAATGTCATCCCCGAGTGGTTTTGTCGGGGATCTAGTTTGAGGTTTTACTTTGGTAACTAGATTCCCGCCTGCGCGGGAATGACTATTGCCCAGCGCAAACACGCGCCGTGGAATCTACGGGCTGTCATCCCCGAGTGGTTTTATCGGGGATCTAGTTTGAGGTTTTACTTTGGTAACTAGGTTCCCGCCTGCGCGGGAATGCCTTTAACCTTTAATGCGCTTCCGCTTGTTGCAGCATTTCACGCGCATGCGCCCAAGTTTGCTCGGTGAGCTCTACGCCGCCTAGCATGCGTGCGACTTCTTCGGTGCGCTCATCCATTGTTAGCCAGCGAGCGGCTGAGCGAGTATTGCCTTGTTGAACAGTTTTGCTAACAAACAGGTGCTGACTTGCTTGCGCGGCAACTTGCGGTTGGTGGCTAATACATAGCACTTGCACTTGTTGTGATAACTGTTTGAGTAGGCGGCCGACAATTTCCGCGGTGCCACCACTAATGCCAACATCCACTTCATCAAACACCAAGGCGGCAAGCTGGCTAGTTGAGGCGCAAACTACTTCAATGGCAAGGCTAATACGTGATAATTCACCACCCGAGGCGACTTTTTGTAAGGCTTGTAGTGGTTGGCCTGGGTTCATGCTCACAACAAACTCAACGCGCTCTTGCCCTAGTGCAATGTGGTTTTCATCAGCAATTGGGGTTAGCTTGGCTTCAAACTGAGCGTGAATAAGGCTCAGTGCTTTCAGCTGCGGAATGACCGCTTTGGCAAGCTTGTTGGCAGCTATTTGCCGTTTTTGCGTTAGTTGATCGGCTGTTGCTTGAACAACTGCTTTAGCGCTCGCTACGTCTTCTGTTTTCTCGGCAATGTCGTCATCACTAACAAAAAGTGACTGGCGCCGCTCTGCTAGCGCCTGCCATACGCTGGCTAGCTCCTGTGGCGCGCACTGGTGTTTGCGCGCAAGGCTCATATATTGCTGTAGTTGGTCAGCTAAGCTCGCAAGCAGCTCGTCATCTTGCTCTAGGTTGTCACACAAATGCTGCACCGACGACACGGTTTCTTGCACTTGAATTTTAGCCGATTCAAGCATTTCAACGGCGTCGTCAAAGCCTGGATGACTAACCGATGCCAGCTGCTGCAGGGCATAATTTAGTGCGCTAATAACATCTTCACCATCATCGTTTTGACAGCGGCTAAGCGCTTGCCAGCCTGCCATTTGTATTTGCTCAATGTTGGCTAGTTCGTCGTGGCGCTGATTAATCTCTTCGAAAGCTTGCTCGGTTGGGCTCAGGGCTTCCAGCTCTTCTAACTGGTAATCTAGCAGTTGGATTTCAGCCGACATTTCATCTTGCTGAAGTTTAAGTTGTTCAAGTTCACGAAGTTGTTTTTGCCAGTTAGCCGTTTGTTTTTGCAACTGCTGGCGCAAGGCTGTGGTGCCGGCGAACTCATCCAGCATATACATGTGGTTTTTGCTGTCTAATAAAGCTTGCTGGGCGTGTTGGCTGTGAATTTCTAATACTTGTTGGCCAATATCTTTGAGCTGCGATTGCGGTACCGCTTGGCCATTAATGTACGCTCGCGAGCGGCCTTCGCGCGCAATAACACGGCGTAATATTAGGTGGTTGCCGTCGATTAAGTCCTGCTCTGCTAGCCATGCCTTGGCAGCAGCTAGGTTGCTAACGTCGAACTCAGCCGATATCTCGGCTCGATCAACCCCGTGTCGAACCTGCCCGGGGTCGGCTTTGCCACCGGCTAACAGGTTAAGGGCATCAATTACTAATGACTTTCCCGCCCCGGTTTCACCGGTAATGATGGCCATGCCTTGGCGGAAATCGAGCTCAATCTGCTCAGCAATTGCCAAGTTCTTAATCGACAGTGTCAGCAGCATAACAGGGTCCATAATGTAGTCTGTATGAGTATACAGTAAATGTGATTTCGCCGTTGTGCAAGTAATTGGCAAAAAATTAATCAACGGTGGTTGAAATGCCAAAAGCAGCCCCTATTAACTAGGCACGTGCAATGAATCATGTTCGGGGAAGTTTCATGAGTGAACAAAATCAGCAGGCAGAAAACCAAGAGCAGGAAGTGCCAGAAGTAAACGAAGCACAGGTTGAGGAAGCGCAAGCAGCTCAAGACGACGCGCCAGAAGTAGGCGACGTTGATGTGACTGCACTGCAGGCTGAAGTAGCTGAGCTTAAAGATCAACTACTACGCAATCATGCAGAAATGCAAAACGTTCGCCGCCGTGCAGAGCAGGATGTTGAAAAAGCGCATAAGTTTGGCAATGAAAAGTTCGCCAAAGAAATGCTAACGGTTGTAGACAACCTTGAGCGTGCATTGCAGTCGTTGCCAGAAGAGCAAGACGAGCACTTTATTGCCATGCGCGAAGGGGTGGAGATGACGCTGAACTCGACTTTGGCAACTTTTGCCAAGTTCAGCATTGAACCGGTCAATCCAGAAAATGAGCCGTTCGACCCGCAGCTGCATCAAGCAATGAGCATGGTAGACAATCCAGAGCTGCCTGCTAATACGGTGATGGCAGTGATGCAAAAAGGCTACACCTTGCACGGCCGCTTATTGCGCCCGGCCATGGTGATGGTGAGCAAGGGTGGCCCAACACCAAATTCGATCGATGAGACAGCTTGAAAATAATTACGCTGTCTCCATATAAGTAACAAGCAAACGAATAATTGAAATATTGACCAGGCAAGCGAATCAAGCGCCGCCGGTCACAGAAGCTGGAGTTAAATATCATGGGTAAAATTATCGGTATCGACTTGGGGACCACAAACAGCTGTCTGTCAGTCCTCGAAGGTGACTCAGTTAAAGTTATCGAAAACGCCGAAGGCGACCGCACGACACCATCTATTGTTGCTTATGCAGAAGACGGTGAAGTATTGGTAGGTCAGCCAGCCAAGCGTCAAGCGGTAACTAACCCAGACAACACGCTTTATGCGGTTAAGCGTCTAATCGGCCGCCGTTTTGAAGACGAAGTGGTACAAAAAGACATCAAAATGGTGCCGTACAAAATCGTTAAAGCGGAAAACGGTGATGCTTGGGTAGAAGCACGTGGCAACAAGATGGCGCCACCACAGGTGTCGGCAGAAGTTCTTAAGAAAATGAAGAAAACTGCTGAAGACTACCTAGGTGAGAAGGTAACCGAAGCAGTGATTACGGTTCCGGCCTACTTTAACGACAGTCAGCGCCAAGCAACAAAAGATGCGGGTAAAATCGCTGGTTTGGAAGTAAAGCGTATCATCAACGAACCAACTGCGGCAGCATTGGCATACGGCCTTGATAAAAAAGGCGGCAAAGAAGACATGACTGTTGCCGTTTACGACCTTGGTGGTGGTACATTCGATATCTCGATCATCGAAATTGCTGACTTAGATGGTGAAAAGCAGTTTGAAGTATTGTCGACCAATGGTGATACCTTCCTAGGTGGTGAAGACTTCGACCTACGTGTGATCGAATACCTAGCGGAATCGTTCAAGAAAGATTCTGGCATTGATCTACACGGTGATTCATTGGCCATGCAGCGCTTAAAAGAAGCGGCTGAGAAAGCCAAAGTTGAGCTATCTTCGGCGCAACAAACAGATGTGAACCTGCCATACATCACTGCTGATGCATCAGGTCCTAAGCACCTTAACGTGAAAATTACGCGTGCGAAGCTTGAGTCTCTAGTAGAAGAACTAGTCACTCGCTCACTAGAACCATGTCGTCAAGCATTGAAAGATTCAGGCTTAGATGCGTCGGAGATCGACGAAGTGATTTTGGTAGGTGGTCAGTCTCGCATGCCACTGGTACAGAAGAGCGTTGAAGAGTTCTTCGGTAAAGCACCACGTAAAGACGTGAACCCAGACGAAGCCGTTGCCATGGGTGCTGCAATTCAAGGTGGCGTATTAGCTGGTGATGTGAAAGACGTGCTACTGCTAGACGTATCGCCGCTAACCCTAGGTATTGAAACCATGGGTGGTGTAATGACGCCGCTGATCGAGAAAAACACGACGATTCCTACGAATAAGTCGCAGGTATTCTCTACAGCAGACGACAACCAGAGTGCGGTAACCATTCACGTACTGCAAGGTGAGCGTAAACAAGCAGCACAGAACAAATCACTTGGCCGCTTTGACTTAGCTGACATTCCACCAGCGCCACGTGGTGTGCCACAAATTGAAGTATCGTTCGACATTGATGCCAACGGTATCCTAAATGTGTCGGCGAAAGATAAAGCGACTGGTAAAGAGCAGTCGATTGTGATCAAGGCCAACTCTGGTTTGTCGGACGAAGAAATCGAACAAATGGTGAAAGACGCTGAAGCCAACGCAGCGGAAGACAAAAAGTTCGAAGAAATGGTGCAAGCACGCAATACTGCTGACAGCTTGATCCACACGGCTCGCAAAACAGTAACCGACCTTGGTGATAAAGCGACCGACGAAGAGAAGCAAGCAGTTGAAACGGCAATCACAGACCTTGAAGAAGCCCTAAAAGGCGAAGACAAGGCAGAGATTGAAGCGAAGACTGAAGCACTGTCGACCGCAGCGCAAGCGTTGGCACAGCGCCTATACGCCGAGCAAGCTGAAGGTCAGCCAGGTGCAGATCAAGCGGCTGGCGAGCAGGCGAATAATGACGCTGGCGACGATGCCGTAGATGCTGAGTTTGAAGAGGTTAAAGACGATAAGTAATTTTGCACCGCGAAAATTACTTAGAGTTAGAGAGAAAAGGGCGGCTTCGGCCGCCTTTTAGTGCATTAGCCAGAAATTTTGGCAGAGTGGCTCACTTAAAAAGCCATTCTGCCAAGGTTTCTGCCCAAACGTGTTACAGATTGAGCAAAGTATTATGTCTAAACGTGATTACTATGAAGTACTAGGTGTTGAAAAAGGCGCCGATAAAAAAGATATCAAAAAAGCTTATCGTAAGCTGGCGATGAAGTATCACCCAGACCGTAATGCTGATAATCCAGACGCGGAAGCCAAGTTTAAAGAGCTATCCGAAGCATACGAAGTGCTAGCAGACGACGATAAGCGTGCAGCCTACGACCGCTTTGGTCATGCTGGTGTCAATGGCCAAGGTGGCTTTGGTGGTGGCGGTGGTGCTCATAGTGCATCCGACTTTGCAGACATCTTTGGTGACGTGTTTGGCGATATCTTTGGTGGCGGTGGTGGTCGTCGTCGCAGTCATGTGCAGCGTGGCGCCGACTTACGCTATACCATGGAACTTACGCTGGAAGAAGCAGCTGAAGGCGTTGAGAAAAAGATCAAAGTACCTACCACTGTGCCGTGTAACACCTGTGATGGCACTGGCGGCAAAAATGGCGCTAAGCCTGTTACCTGTCGTGTGTGTGGTGGTTCTGGTGCAGTACGTATGAGCCAAGGTTTCTTCGCTGTACAGCAAACTTGTCACCATTGTGGTGGTACAGGGCAAACCATCGACGACCCATGTAATGATTGTCATGGTCAAGGCGTTAAGAAAGAAACCAAAACCCTTAACGTGAAAATTCCAGCTGGTGTAGACACCGGCGACCGTATTCGCCTTTCTGGTGAGGGTGAAGCGGGTATGCATGGCGGCCCATCGGGTGACCTCTACGTGCAAGTAGCGGTAAAACAGCACAGCATATTTGAGCGCGAAGGCGGCAATTTATACTGCGAAGTACCGATTTCTGTGGTCGATGCAGCACTAGGTGGTGAACTAGAAGTGCCAACACTAAATGGCAAAGTGAAGCTGCGAGTACCCGCCGAAACACAAACCGGAAAACTATTCCGTTTGCGCGGCAAGGGCATCAAGCCTGTGCGCAGCCCAGAAGTAGGCGACTTGTTATGCCGAGTGGTTGTGGAAACGCCGGTGAAGCTCAGTGAGCGCCAAAAAGAACTGCTAGAAGAGTTCCGTGGCACCCTGGACGAGAAAAAACACTCACCGCGTCGTAATAGCTTCTTCGACTCAGTGAAGAAATTCTTCGGCGAGATGTAGGTTGTACGGCGCGCTTTCGCGCCGGGCAACAGTCATTCCCGCGCAGGGGGGAATCTAGTTGCAGACTCACAATCCAATAGCTAGATCCCCGATAAAACCACTCGTGGATGACGGCTTTGGTCGTTTTTATCGGTCATTCCCGCGCAGGCGGGAATCTAGCCACCGCATTCAAAAACCTCACCGGCTATCCTCCACCTACGCGACCGCCCAAATAAGTGATAAAGTAGCGCAAAAATGTGGAGCGAAATCATGACACGTATTGCTGTAGCCGGCGCAATTGGCCGTATGGGCAAGGCCCTTATTCAAGAAATTACTGCAAGTGAAGGTGTAGAGCTTGGCGCAGGTTCTGTACTACCTGATTCAAGCCTCATCGGCGCCGATGCTGGCGAAGTTGCGGGTGTGGGCAAGCTAGGCGTCGCCCTAGTAAGCGACCTCAACACAGTACTCAACGACTTCGATATCCTGATTGATTTCACCTCGCCTGAAGCCACCATGGCGCACCTAGCCATGTGCGCGCAGCACGGTAAAGGCATTGTCGTGGGTACCACTGGCCTAACTGCAGATAACCGAGAGGCACTAAAGCAAGCCGGCGATAAAACTCGCGTGGTATTCGAAATGAATATGAGCGTTGGAGTAAACGTGCTGCTTAACCTAGTAAAACAAACGGCTGCCACGCTGGGTGATGATTACGATATCGAGATCGTTGAAGCTCATCACCGCCACAAAGTCGATGCGCCGTCTGGCACCGCCCTACGCCTTGGTGAGGCCGCTGCCGAAGGCGTTGGTCGCAACCTTTACGACGTGGCTATTTACGGCCGAGAAGGCCAAACAGGCGCCCGTGACCGCCAAACCATAGGGTTCGCTACCATTCGCGCAGGTGACGTCGTCGGCGATCACACGGTTATTTTTGCAACCGAAGGTGAACGAGTTGAAATCACCCACAAAGCAAGCTCGCGGCAAACATTTGCCAAAGGCGCAGTGCGCGCGGCAAAGTGGTTGCAAGGCAAAGAAAACGGCTTCTACGACATGCGCGCCGTGCTTGATCTGTAAAATTTTGTAACCTAGAGCTAGGCTAACACCCTAGTAGACTATTTTGTCACCAAAGTGAAATACTGGCGACAAGGGTGAAACTGTTGTGACAAAACACCTATAAAGCGTCATTTTCGGTGAATTTATCGTGCCAACAGCGGTGCGATTTACTGGAAATTAACAAAAAGGTGGGTGCAATATTGACTTTTGTCGCCTTAAAGCAAAAAAAGTTCAAAAAAACGGGTTGACCGACACAATTCGTTTTGGTTGTAATAGGAACTAGTTCACGAGCTCGTCTAAATTCGGTGATCGGGTTGTAATGTAAAGTTGCGATTGCCGTGAAGTTTGACCACGAACTCGTACAGATACTTGTCATAAGTCTGTCACAACAATTAAGCAGACTTGCGACTAGAAATTCTAACAGACTGTTGTGTAAATTCTCGGTCTGTGTAGACTACAAGCAACCTGGTGCAAAAACCGGTTAATCGATAATAAAAAGGGGAATCATTCAATGAAAGCATTGAAAATTGCTTCACTGACAGCTCTGGCTGCTGCCATCTCTGCGCAGGCTGCTGCAGATTTTTACATCACTAAAGGCGCTGACATCACTGTTACAGGTTCACTGTACACTGAGGCAGTTGTTGATATTACAAACGAACAGGTTTTCGTAACAAACCAAAACGGTGACTCTGAAGCTGTTTGGGCGAAGTTAAACCTAACTAACAATGTATTCAACGCGACGCTTGTTGCTGAGCCGATCAACGCATCTGCTGACCTAAAAGACGTAACTGTAACTGACGGCAACATCAAGTTCGGTCAAGTTGGTGGTCTAGGCAACACTCACGAATACTTCGGTCTACATGAAGACGTAAGCCAGGAGTCTTACGGTGTAGATGCTGGTATCCGCCTTTCTAACCTAGCAGGTGTTTCTGGTCTTTCAGCTCAGCTTGAAGGTGCTGGTAGCCCTAACCGTAACTCAGGTACGCTTGACGATCCTTCAACGGCAGGTGTGAACGAAACTGCTGAAGGTAACGATTTTGGCCTAGGTGTTGCTTACTCTAGCGACGTGGCGGACGGTGTAACACTT
The DNA here is from genome assembly GCF_003577475.1 of Salinibius halmophilus. GTDB lineage: Bacteria > Pseudomonadota > Gammaproteobacteria > Pseudomonadales > Natronospirillaceae > Salinibius > Salinibius halmophilus. Next base: position 293,315 of record NZ_QPEP01000001.1, on the reverse strand, counting down.
CACGCAAACGTTGCTGCTCGCCAAGCTCACTTCCTTGCTGCTGACGAAGACAACACTGTTGCCGGTGAAGACTTTGGTGGTCAGAGCTACGGCCTTAAAACTCACGTTGGTTTGGGTGTGACAGCTAAAGCTGGTCCAGCAACCATTAAGGCTGTTGTAAACAACCAAAACCAGAACGAAGCATCTACAACTGACGTTGGTGCGGAAGTTGTTGTAGTAACTGGTCCAATCACTACTACTGCTGCTGTTGTCACGCTTCTAACGGACGCGGAAACTGATCCGTTGCACGCGCTAGGTAAAGTTGCTTACTCACAAGACGGTCTAGGTGCACACGTTCAGTACAAATTCAAAACTACTGAAGCAGACGAAGACAAAACTGGCGACGAATTCGAAGCTGGCGTTTCATACTCGCTAACTCAAGACATGATCACTTACGCAGCTGAATCTACATTCTCTGCTGGTGACATCCTTGACGAGAACGAAGATGATTCAATCGCTGAGAAACTAGCGACAACTGTTTCTGCTGCGTACAAGTCTTCTGTTGGTGCAACTTACAAAGCTGCATTCACTAACGAAACACTTGCTGAAAACGAAGCGAACAAGCTAACTCTTTCTGCTTCTTACAGCTTCTAATCTAAACTCAGGCATTGCCTGATTAGATTTCAAAAGCCGGCTTAATGCCGGCTTTTTGCGTTTTTGGCTGTTGGCTTCTATTGCATCGCTTTTTTCTTTGCTTTCTGGTTAATCTTTTTGCACTATGCCTGCGTACATTACCGATTGTTTAGGTGTGGCTTGTTTAGTATGGCTGCTTAGTGCGTAGTATTGAACTGTACTCGCTAGGTTAGTTGCTAAGTTAGCCTCTAGGTCTTCATTACAGTGAGGGGATATGTCGCAAGCTGTTTCTCGTGTTGCCATTCTTGTTGGTATTCTTACTGCACTTTTTCTTGCTGCGCTCGATCAAACCATTATTGCCACTGCGCTGCCGTCTATTGCGAGCGACCTGAGCTTTCCGGCATCGTTAATTAGCTGGCTAGCGACTTCTTATTTAGTAGCTAGTACCGTGTCGTTACCGATTTGGGGCAAGCTGTCGGATATTTATGGTCGCAAGGCCACTTTACTAACGGGTGTGGCCTTGTTTGTGCTAGCCAGTGTGTTGTGTGGTTTTGCTAATTCACCATTAGAGCTAGTGCTGCTGCGCGCGCTGCAAGGTTTGGGTAGTGCGGGTATTTTTGCCAACGTGTTCGCCATCGTTGGCGAGGTGTTTACACCGCGTGAGCGGCCAAAGTTTCAGGGGCTGTTGGGCGCTATGTTTGGCTTGGCTTCTCTTATTGGCCCTTGGATTGGCGGCTTGGTGACCGATGCCTTCGGCTGGCAATGGGTGTTTTGGCTAAACCTTCCTCTGGGATTGATTGCCATGGCAGTCATCGCCTATAAGCTGCCACCGCTAAAAAACGATCGCGGTGGGCGTATTCAATGGTTAAGCGTATTGTTATTAGTCTTGGGCGTAGTGCCAATTATGTTGGTTATGGCAGAGCTCGGTGAAACCCGCGCTTTGTTGCCAAGTATGGCGATTGCACTGGCGTTTGGTGTTTTGATGACAGCAGCATTTATCTACCACGAGTGGGTGAGTAAAGAGCCAGTGCTAAATGTGCACCTGTTTCGCAACCCAGTCTATGGGCGTGCAGGGCTTGCGACGTTTGTTTTGGGGATGTCGTTTTTAGGCACCATTATTTATGTGCCACTATTTGCCGTAAATGCCATTGGTGTGTCGGCTACCATTGCTGGGGCGGCGCTAACGCCACTTACCTTTGGTTTTGTATTGGGCAATGTATTGTCTGGCCAGTTGGTCTCGCGTATTGGTTTTTATAAGCCAGTGTTGGTGCCCACCACCTTTGTGCAAGCTGTTTTATTTATGCTGTATGCCTTTTGGGTGTCGCCTGAGCTATCTTTCTTGGGCTTTGCGCTGTCGTTATTCGTATTGGGTTTGTCTATTGGTCCAACGTTGCCGCTGTACACCCAGATTATGATCAGCTCAGTGTCGCGAGACCAAATGGGTGTGGCATCTAGTAATGCCACCTTTATTCGCCAGGTCGGCGCAACACTCGGGTTGGCAATGATAGGCCTGCTGTTTACCTTTGTTTTGTCGGATAGCAATGCAGCCCTGCTAAGCCAGTTTGCCGCCCAGCTGCCAACGCAAGCGCTTGCCGAGCTGCAGCAGTTGCAGGTGCAAGGGCTGACGCCAGAGATGATTGATCAGGTGGTGAATAACCCAACTACCCAAGCGGCGATGCAGCCATTGGTTGCCAAATCTTGGTCGGATTCCCTAGCAGCCGTGTTTTTTACCTCTAGTATTATCGCGTTTATTGGGTTTTTATTTACCGCTTGGATGCCGGATGTGAATCTGCACGCAACCGATCCAGTAGCCAAGTCGTAGCCGGGCCTTTTTCGTTGCTGCGGCTAGCGGCCACCAAGGCTTCGTGTCTAGGTGGTCGGTGCTGGTCTAAGCGCACAAGTAGGTTGCTGCTTAACTGTGCTTGAATGCGAGCAAGGGGTAAATAGCCAGCGCCTAGGCCTGCTACTTGGGCCGAGATTTTATCTTCCATGGTTGCCACATATACCTTTTTAGCACTGGCTAGCCAGCCTAAGGATACCGGTTGTAGCCGCTCGGCTTTATCGCGAATGACGACAATGGCATGTTGCTTTAGCTCATCTTCACTGGCAGCTTGGTTTAGCAGCGCTAGTGGGTGAGTCGCTGCGGCGCAGAAAGCAAAATCGTAAGGGCTGAGTTCATCAATATGAATGCCGGTTAGTTGTGGTTTGTTACTCATTGGGGTCAACAAAATGTCAGCTTTGCCTTCTTGCAGCATCTCCCAGCCTTGTGACATAACGCTATGGTGCAGCTCTAGTTGCACAAAGGGCCACTGTTTTTGAAAGTCGGCCAGTGCCGGCCAAAGTATGCTTTGCTCGGCTGCGGTGTCGATTGTTATGTCTACCTTGGCTTCAACGCCACTCGCTACTTGCTGGGCTTGATCGGCCAAGCCGTCAATGGCGTCTAGGATAAATCTGCCTTGTTCAAGAACCAGGTGCCCAGCTTCGGTGAGTTTAGCTTTGTGGCCACTGCGGTCGAACAGCGCAAGTTCTAGGTCGGCTTCCACTTTTTGAATAGTGTAGCTCAATGCCGATGGCACCTTGTGTAAACGCTCAGCCGCGGCAGCAAAACTTCCATAGCGGTCAATGGCATCAAGTGCGCGTAATAAGTCTAGGCTTAGTGGATTGTGCGCCAAGGTGGTCACCCTATTCAAATAATTTGATAAACATGCACAAGATCTTCCGGTTTGTTGCTGCGTAATACAAGGCTAGAGTGATCATTATAGATGACTAATTTAGGAGGTTTGTATGGCATTGCGTACCATTAAGCGCCGTGTGCAGGGTGTACCAACACAGGATGGCGCAGGCGTCAGTTTAACCCGCATGATTGGCACCCAGTATTTGCGCCATGCCGACCCATTCTTGATGCTTGATCGCTTTCACTCAGATAAGCCAGGCGATTACATTGCTGGTTTTCCTTCACACCCGCATCGTGGTTTTGAAACGGTGACTTATATGCTGGCAGGCAAAATGCGCCACCGTGATAACACAGGTCGTGAGGGTGTCATTCAGTCGGGTGGTGTGCAATGGATGACCGCCGGGCGCGGCATTGTGCATGAAGAAATGCCCGAACAAGAATCTGGCTTAATGTCTGGCTTTCAGTTGTGGGTGAATTTACCGGCGAAAGACAAAATGATGGCGCCACGTTACCAAGAGTTCGATCCAGACGTGATTCCAGAAGTTGAGCTTGAACATGGGTCGGTAAAAGTCGTAGCCGGTGAGTTTAATGGCGTGCAAGGCCCGGTTGGCGAAATTGCCATTCAGCCAACCTTTTTGGATATTGCGTTAACTGGTGGTGAGCTAAACCTAGATATACCGGATTCGTTCACAACGCTGGTGCACCCATATGAAGGTGAGTTGGTAATTAGTAACGACCAAGTGGTGGCTGCAGGTAGTATTGTGGAGTTAGGCGCTGGTGAGGCATTTACCTTGCGTGGCGAAGGCAAGGCGATCGTATTAGCGGGCAAGCCAATTAATGAGCCAATTGTGCAGTACGGGCCATTTGTGATGAATAAGCCCGAAGAGATTGAACAAGCCATCCGCGATTTTCAGTCGGGTAGGTTTTAGAATCGGTTTTGTTGCATCAGCGTCACCCCCGAGTGCTTTTATCGGGGTCTAGTTGGTGTTTAAACTTTGGTAACTAGATTCCCGCCTTCGCGGGAATGACTTTGATGTCACCCCCGAGTGCTTTTATCGGGGGTCTAGTTGGTGTTTAAGCTTTGGTAACTAGATTCCCGCCTTCGCGGGAATGACAGGCATAAAAAAACCGGCATAAGCCGGTTTTTTTAATCGCTAGGCAATCAGATTAAGCTTTAAGCGCTTTGATCTGAGCATTCAAGCGGCTCTTGGTACGAGCTGCTTTGTTTTTAGCAATGATGCCTTTGCGTGCCATGCTGTCTAGTGCAGGCTGTGCGTTGTTAAAAGCTGCAACGGCCTCGTCGTAATTCTTGGCTTCGATCGCTGCGTAGACCTTCTTAACGAAAGTACGGACCATTGAGCGTTGACCAACATTACGAGCGCGGCGTACAACAGCCTGACGTGCGCGTTTCTTTGAACCAGCAGAGTTTGCCACGATTCGCTCCTAAGAAATTCGGTGTATTAATCTATAAGGACGCCGGATTTTATTGATCGCGCACTAAGATGTCAAATAAAACGTTCAATATTCGACCGTTAGCCGTAAGTTTCTGATTTTTATTGTACCAGCGGATACTAGTGCCACTACAAACAAATCGCCAGCCAAAGAAATACGCTCCATGCTCTGGTGCCCACTCTAGCGCTTAGTTAAACTAGCGCCCTTTGCTCTTTGGGGACGCAATCTTGGCCAAACAAGGACTTCTACGTTCGGGAATCATCGTATCGGCAGGCACGCTTGTATCGCGTGTACTCGGCTTTGTGCGCGACATGGTATTTGCTAGCTACCTAGGTGCTGGCGGGGCAACCGACGCCTTTTATGTGGCATTTAAAGTACCCAACTTTTTTCGACGCCTATTTGCTGAAGGGGCGTTCTCACAGGCTTTTGTGCCGGTGCTAAATGAATATAAAGCATTGGCTAATCATGCCGAAGTACAGCGCTATGTTGCCAAGGTAACCACTATGCTAGCGGCAGTAGTAGGGGCCGTGGTGCTGCTCGGCATTGTTGGCGCTGATTATGTAGCGCAAGTGTTTGCCTGGGGCTATCGCGATGAAGCTGACAAACTTGCGATTACCGCCGAATTGTTGCGAATCACCTTTCCTTATTTGTTTTTTATTTCTTTAGTTTCGGTAGCAGCCGGAATTCAAAATGCATACAACCAGTTTGCCGTGCCGGCGTTGACACCTGTTTTACTGAATCTAAGCCTGATTTCTGCGGTGGTTTGGTTGTCACCGTACTTTGAAGTGGCGGCTTATGGCGCGGCTTGGGGTGTGCTGATTGCTGGGGTTGCACAACTATTGTTGCAAATTCCGTTTTTAGCGCGCTTGGGTATGCTAGGTAAACCTGAGCTTGCGCCCAAAGATGAGGGAGTGCGCAAAACACTGAAATTAATGGGGCCGGCGCTGTTTGGTGCATCCGTTGCTCAAATTAACTTATTACTAGACACCTTGCTTGCCTCGCTGCTCGCCGATGGCGCGGTTTCTTGGCTTTATTATGCCGACCGACTATCAGAGCTACCACTGGGGTTAATTGGCATTGCGATTGGCACCGTTGTATTACCAACGCTTTCGGTATTACACGCCAAAGCTGATAAACAGGCCTTTCAGAAAACCATTAATTGGGCCATCTTCGTGGTCTTGCTGGTAGGAGTACCAGCCGCCATGGCACTAATTGTATTGCCCGTGCCTTTGCAAGCAACACTATTCTTGCGTGGCCAAATGCAAGCGTCCGACATTCTGGCTTCGTCGGATGCGTTAATTGCCTATGCCATAGGGTTGCCAGCATTTATGTTAGTAAAGGTGCTAGTACCAGGTTGGTTTGCTCGCCAAGACACCAAAACACCCGTAAAAATTGGCTTGTGGGCGATGGCGGTGTCTATGGGGTTAAATTTAATTCTCATTTGGCCGCTTGGTCATGTTGGCTTGGCGCTCTCTACTAGTTTGGCAGCTTGGTTTAATGCCGCTTGTTTGTATATTGGCTTGCGAAAGCTCGAAGTGGCGCCACCGATGAGCCAAATTATTAAACAAAGCTGGGCTGCGGTAGTGGCCGGTTGTGTAATGGGTGTGGTGCTGTTGTTTGGCAAGCCGGAAACCGACTGGTGGCTGATGGCTTCGGAAGTGGATCGAATTCTCTGGCTTGCCATTATGGTAGTGGGGGGCATGGTGAGCTTTACTATTGTGGCACTAGCACTTGGCATCCGCCCAAGAATGCTAAAAAGCCATTAACCCTGTTGCCCGGCGCAAAAACACGCGCCGTGCAACTTACGGTTGGGTTTTACAAACCATAGCCTGATATCCAATTTGTTGAATTAATCAGCAGTCGCTATAATCGCGTTCCATTTTGCAAAGGCGCAACCATGCAGTTAGTCAGAGGTCTACACAATTTACCCAAATTAAACGGTAGTGTTGTGACTATCGGCAACTTTGATGGCGTGCATTTAGGTCATCGGGTAATCCTAGATCGGGTTGTAGCATCAGCCAAGGCCAGTCAGCTGCCATCTGTGGTGGTATGCTTTGAACCTCAACCGCGTGAATTTTTTAATGTAGATGCCGCGCCGGCGCGCATTTTTGGCCTGCGTGACAAGTGTCGAGTGCTAAAACAAGCTGGAATCGACTATCTAGTCGTTCTTAACTTTACTGAAAAGTTTCGCTCACTGACGGCACAGCAGTTTGTTGAGCAGGTGCTGGTACAAGGGCTTGGCGTGTCGCACTTGTTTATTGGTGACGATTTTCGCTTTGGCTGTGACCGTTCGGGTGATTTGGGTGTGTTAAAGGCACTCGGAGAGCAGTTTGATTACCAAGTGACGGCAAGCTCAACGATCCAGCAAGATGACGTACGAGTGAGCTCTACACGCATCCGCCAAACACTGGCACAGTCTGACTTGGCCACCAGTGAGCAATTATTAGGGCATCAATATGCCCTAAGCGGGCGCGTGGTATATGGCAAGCAGCTAGGGCGTACCATCGGCACGCCAACGATTAACGTAAAATATGGCAAGCATGCATCGCCTTTGGCTGGTGTGTTTGCCGTAGCAGTAAAACTGCCTGATGGCCGGGTGCAGCCGGGGGTTGCCAATATTGGCCACCGGCCTACCGTGCAAGAAGGCAGTGCGCTTGAAGTTCATTTGTTGAATTTTTCACAAGACTTATACGGCGCGCACATCGAATGTGTGTTTCTTCAGCACATCCGTGATATAAAACAATTCCCAAATATTGCTGCCTTGCAAGCGCAAATCGCGCAAGACGTGCAAGCAGCCAAACAATTCTTTCAAATAGGTGAATCAGAGGCATGACCGACTATAAAGCCACACTGAATCTGCCAAATACTGCGTTCCCAATGCGCGGTAATTTGCCATCTCGTGAACCAGAAATGCTAAAAAACTGGCAAGAGAAGAACATTTACCAAAAGATTCGTGAAATTAGCGCTGGTCGTCCTAAGTTCATTCTGCACGACGGCCCTCCCTACGCCAACGGCGAGATTCACCTAGGCCATGCGCTCAACAAAATTTTGAAAGACATCATTGTGAAGTCAAAAACCATGGCTGGCTTTGATGCGCCCTATGTGCCGGGTTGGGACTGCCACGGTTTGCCGATTGAAAACAAGGTAGAAACCAAAATTGGCAAAGCCGGTGTGAAAGTTGACCACGCAACGTTCCGCAAAAAGTGCCGTGAATATGCACAAAAGCAGGTTGAGTTGCAAATGGCAGACTTCAAGCGCCTAGGTGTGTTTGGCGATTGGGATAACCCATACCTCACCATGTCTTATGATGTGGAAGCCAACATCATTCGTTCATTGGGTAAAATTGCCAAAAATGGCCACCTAGTACGTGGTTTTAAACCAGTTTATTGGAGTGTTGTGGGTGGTTCTGCTTTGGCCGAAGCCGAGGTTGAATACCACGATAAAACCTCACAAGCGATCGATGTTAAATATGCTCAGGTCGACGAACTTGTTCCAAACGCTGAAGGTGAAGGTGAGGTTAACCTAGTCATCTGGACCACAACGCCATGGACGCTGCCTGCGTCATTGGCGATCTCTGCTGGTGCAGACATCGACTACGTGCTGCTACAAGGGAACGGCGAGCGTATCTTTGTTGCTGAAGCACTTGCAGAAGCTGTTGCTAAACGCTTTGAATTAGACGAGCCTAAAGTATTGGCGACGGTTAAAGGTTCAACGCTAGAAGGCAAAAAAGTTAAGCACCCATTCTATGATCGTGAATTGCCAATCCTATTGGGTGAGCACGTGACAACGGATGCTGGTACAGGTTTTGTACACACAGCACCCGACCATGGTATGGAAGATTTCCAGGTTTGTCAGAAGTACGGTATCGAAACAATCGACCCGCTAACTGACGGCGGCGTTTACCGTGACCGCGTTGAAAAGTTTGCCGGCACCCACGTTTATAAAGCTGACAAGCCAATCATTGAGCACCTAGAAGCGCTAGGTCGTTTGGGTTCGCACGAAACCATTCGCCACAGCTACGCCCATTGCTGGCGTACTAAAACGCCACTCATCTATCGCGCTACGCCACAGTGGTTCATCAGCATGAACGCTAACGGCCTAAAAGATGCGTCGATGGAAGCCATTAAAGGTGTGCAGTGGATTCCTGCTTGGGGTCAAAACCGCATTGAAGCCATGGTTGGTCAATCGCCAGACTGGTGTGTATCACGTCAGCGTACTTGGGGTGTGCCAATCACCTTGTTCGTGCACCTAGATACTAACGAGCTACACCCTCGCACACCTGAGCTAGTGGAAGAAGTGGCTAAGCGTGTTGAAAAAGACGGTATGGAAGCTTGGTGGGAGCTAGACCCAGCTGAGCTACTCGGCGATGAAGCTGAGCAGTACAAAAAAGTGACTGACACGCTAGACGTTTGGTTCGACTCAGGTGTAACGCACGCCTCGGTTGTACAAGCGCGCGAAGAGCTGGGTCAATACCCAGCTGACCTATACCTAGAAGGTTCAGACCAGCACCGTGGTTGGTTCCAAAGCTCACTAAAAACCGGTATCGCAATCAATGGTGTGGCGCCGTACAAACAAGTGCTAACGCATGGTTTCACCGTTGATGAAAAAGGCTTCAAAATGTCGAAGTCAAAGGGCAACGGTGTTGCACCTCAGGAAGTATTTAACGACCTTGGTGCCGACATCCTGCGTTTGTGGGTTGCTTCGACTGACTACGCCAACGACATGACCTTGTCGAAAGGCATCTTGAAGCAAACTGCTGATGCGTATCGTCGTATCCGTAACACTGCACGCTTCTTGCTGTCGAACCTTGAAGGGTTTGACCCAGCCAAAGACATGCTAGCCAACAACGAACTGATCGCTCTGGATCAGTGGATGGTTGCTCGCACACTGGAGTTGCAAGAAGAAATTAAACAAGCCTACGACGAATACCAGCTACACGTGGTTTACCAAAAGGTTCACCACTTCTGCTCAATCGACTTAGGTGGCTTCTACCTAGACATCATTAAAGATCGTCAGTACACCACTAAAGCCGATTCGGTCGCGCGTCGCTCTTGTCAAACTGCTTTGTTCCATGTTGCCGAAGCGTTAGTGCGTTGGATTGCGCCTATGGCAAGCTTTACCGCCGAAGAAATCTGGCAGCACATGCCAGGCGAGCGTGGCGATTCAGTCTACCTAGAAACTTGGTACGACAAGCTAGCACCGCTAGCCAATGACGCTAAGTTCAACTCTGACTTCTGGCAGCAAGTGCTAAAAGTAAAAGAGCAAGCCAACCGTGTGTTGGAAGGCAAGCGCCGTGACAAAATCATTGGTAGTGGCTTAGAAGCAGAAATCACCCTTTATGCGGATGATTCACTAGCAGCTTTGCTAAATGAGCTTGGCGAAGAGCTACGGTTTATCACACTAACCAGCGGTGCAGTGGTTAAGCCGTTGAGCGAAGCAGATGAAACCGCTGAAGCAACTGAGCTGGAAGGCCTAAAGGTAATGATTGAGAAGTCGTCACATGAAAAGTGCGAGCGCTGCTGGCATCATCGTGAAGACGTCGGTCAGTATGCTGACCATCCAACATTATGCGGCCGCTGTGTGACGAACGTAGCGGGCGAGGGCGAGGAACGCCATTATGCTTAAGCGTTTGCCAGGCTATAGTGCCTGGCTCATTTTGAGCCTGGTCATTATTGGCTTGGACCAGTGGACGAAAGTCATTGCCGACAGCAGTCTTATCTACAACTCACCGGTGGAAGTATTGCCAATATTAAACTGGACGTTGCACTACAACCCTGGTGCTGCGTTTAGCTTTTTGGGCGACGCTGGTGGTTGGCAAGTGTACTTCTTTAAAACCATTGCCTTTGTGGTGTCGGCAGTGATGGCGGTTTGGTTAAGCCGCCTAAAAGACAAGTCAGAGCTCATATTGGCCATTGGTCTAGCATTGATTATCGGTGGTGCACTGGGCAATGCCATCGATCGTATTCTGTACGATCATGTCGTCGACTTTATTAGCTTTCATTGGCAAAACCGTTACTTCCCAACGTTTAACATCGCCGATATCGCCATCACTTGCGGCGCCGGTTTATTTATTGTGGATGCGCTGTTTTTAGAGCCAAAGCGTACTAAGCAAAACAAAACCGATTCAGAGAAGTAATATGATTAATCAAGACAGCACAGTAACCCTGCATTTTGAGCTAACGCTCGAAGATGGCAGTGTGGTGGACTCAAACTTTGACGGCAAACCTGCCACGTTCAAAATGGGCGACGGTAACTTGTTACCTGGTTTTGAAGAGGTGTTAGTGGGCTTGCAAGCTGGCGATGAGCAGTCTTTCTCGATGCCGCCGGAAAAAGCCTTTGGGCAGTCTAACCCTGCGAACATGCAAACTTTTAAGCGTCATGAGTTTGGCCCAGATTTAGTATTGGAGCCAGGCTTGGTCATTGGTTTTCAAGACCCGTCAGGTGAAATTCCAGGCACCATCAGTAAGTTGGAAGGCGACTTCGTCCACGTCGACTTTAACCACCCGCTAGCGGGTAAAACGATTCAGTTTCGCGTCAACATTGTTGATGTCGCGTAGAGGCGCTAAGCGCCTCACAATTCTCACTTTATCCTAACCGTTTATCCGCTTATCATCACCGTTTGTCTGTGCAAACCTTGCGCAGTTCTGTCATATTCTTATCCTCGACCTTAGCCTTGTAAGAGAGTCGCTCCATGAAGCAACGTGGTATTACGTTAATTGAATTGATGATCACTGTGGCCGTACTAGCCATTTTGGCAACCATAGCCGTGCCAAGCTTCAGTGAATATATTCGTAACGATCGCATTACCAAACAATCTAACGAAGTGTATGCCGCCATCATGCTCATGCGTTCAGAAGCCGTGCGCACAGGTAGTAATGTCACTATGTGTGCCGCACAAACTGGGCCAAATGATTCTGCTGGCTCTGCTTGTTATGCCACGGCATCAGCGACTGACTACAGCAACGGAGCCTTGTTTTTTATCGACCGTGGCACGCTAGGTAGCTTCGATACAGGTGATGAGCTAATTAACTACATTCCTGCGTTGTCCAAGATGACGATTAAAGGTACGAAGCGATTCTTTAGCTTGTCGCCACGCGGCACGCTAAACGAAACCACTGCGGTATCACTGGTACTGTGTGACGATGACGCCGATACACGGGGCGGTAAAGAAATAAAAATTAGCCCACTAGGGCGCGGCGAAGTCATCGACTTAAGCAGCAGCACCTTAAACTGCAACGCCGCCACTAACTGAAGATAAGCTTGGGTTGTAAACAATGAAACGAATGAAAGGATTTGGCTTAATCGAAGTAATGGTTGCGCTACTGGTAATCGCCATTGGGGTAATGGGGTTAATGTCATTGCAAACTTACACCCTGAAAGAGGCAAAAGAGGCGGAGTACTTTGCCCGAGCAAACTTTCTAGCTAAGGATATGTTCGAGAGAATTCGTGCCAACACTCAGGGCGCAACAGGCTATACGGTTGCGCTTAACGCCAGTGTAACGACCACTGCCGACTGTAATGGCAATGCTTGCACAGCAGCTGAAATGGCGAGCTGGGACTTATTTAACTGGTGCTTTGAGCTAGCTAAGGGGTTTCAAACAACCACCGACGATCGCGCAAGCTTTACCTGTAACAGCCTACCAGCAAGTATTGACGTAACCTTAGATGCTGCTGCCGCAGCCGCTGCAGTGCCGTTCACTCGATACCAAGCAAATATTACTATTGAGGTGCCCATTTACGATGATATGGCAGGCTCAACAGACAACATGACGTTTAGCTTTGTTTCGGAGATTTAAATGAAGCAGCAGGGATTAACACTCGTTGAACTGATGATTTCCATGGTGCTTGGCTTAATACTCACCGCCGGCGTCATTTCATTATTTATTCAAAGCCAGCGTTCATACAGTGCCACGCGAGACATCGCAATATTAGACCAAAATGCGCAAGTGATCTTTGACATGATCGAACGGGATTTACAGCGTATCGGTTTCACGCCTGGGTGTCGTACTTATGACGGCCCGCTAACCGCCAACTTGCTTGCGGCTGGAACGAAACCGTTGCCATTTGTGGGCGATCGGTTTGGCACCAATCCACAGCTTAAAGGTTACAACACGGCTGCCGGCAGCCCACTTGTTGATGCCTACTTAACTGAGATGGCGGCTAGTGTGCAAGGCAACATAAAACCTGACACTGATTTTTTTATGGTTTGGGCAGGGACCCCCGACAAGGTTGGCGCCATAACAGCTCAGTCGGGCGGACAGTACTCGGCGAGGTTTGATGACTCAGTTGATGATCTCAATGGCGAGGTCGTTATGATTTCATCACCAGATTGCACTCAGGTTGCCCAGTTCTTACAGTCGACCGATACGGCTGCTGGTGGCACTTCGGTCACTCATACCGGTATTCAGCCAGTATCTGGTGCTTCTTTAGACGGTTTGTCGAACTGTGAAGACAAAGAATCAGGTAGTTTCGATTGTTCTGCAACGGGCAGTGCCGTTGATGACACCATCACGCCAGCTGGGGCCATCATGGTGCTGGAGTACTTTGGCTATGCAGTGGATAAGAACGACCAGTTAATAAGAATTTCAGCAATCGGCTCACCCGACTATCAAGTACTCACAGGTGGTGTCACTGACTTCACTGTTGAGTATGGCTCTCATAGTGGGGTAACTTCCAACGGTGTTTATTCTGTGGCTCGCTATGACAGTGCCACAAATGTGCCGAACTGGAGTTCAGTTATAGCTCTTAGAGTTAGCTTCACACTAGAAGGCGATACTTTTGTTACCACCGATAAGTTTTCCAAGCGTTATAGCCGCCTAATTACCTTACGAAACTTGGTGATCGAATGATGAAAACAACACAACTAAGCCAATCACGCCAACAGGGCTCAGTGCTTATCGTCGCTTTAGTCTTTCTTGTGTTATTGACGATTGCAGGGGTTTCGGCAATGCGACTTGTACAGGTGGATACGCAGTCTGTTGGCGCAAGTATTGAACGCACATATGCCCAGCAAGCTGGAGAGGCCGCACTTATTCGTGCGGAAGAAATTGTTCACCAACGTATGGCAAACTTTGATTCAGTGTTATTTTTTGCCGAAGGCGAAGACACTATGGATCCGACTGACTATCTCAGTCGCTACGGAATGAGCTATGCCGACCGAACTGCCCTGTGTACCGGGTCTACTGTGTGTTTTTATGAAGGCCAGTGTGTAGGCGGCTTCTGTTCAGTTGGTTACTTTGATACCAAGGCGAGGCAACGCATTACAGCTGCTGATACGGGTGTCCGCCCTTATCACATGTTTCCACTCGGGCTAAAACCGAGTGAGATTGGTGGCTCAGAAACTGTGCCAACTGACTCGCCAAGGGTGGCGCTTTATACTCGTGACAGCTCCGGCTCCCCAGTTGCTACAACCGATAAATCAGCTTGGCAAGCTCGGAAGTTAAGTGACTTGACGGCTCAGAAACCTTGGGAGCCAGGTGGCTGGTATGGTGGAAATGCTTGGTCGAATAGCATGGCAATCGACGTGAATGTAACCACTACTTCGACAAGTGGTCTTGTTACGACAGAAACGTACCAAGCGAATGCTTTGGTAGAGTTTCTGGGTTTTAACCTTGCTGAAGGGGCGGACGTAGCAGATGCACTAAAACCCGAAAATATGCCCCCTTCACAATATTGGATGATGACCTATCGCGCCACGGTTAAAGTTGCTCCTCAGGAGGCACGGGATGGTACAGCGACAACGGCTTTTGATGGCGCAAGAACCATGGTGCAGGGGGTTTATACGAGGCAAATTCCGCAATCAATTGATGCGATTATGTCAATTAATGGCGAGTTTGCCCGGGTTGATGGTACAGCAGTCACTATTGACTATGGTGAAAACTGTCTGGAAAACGAAATGTTGAATGGCAGTGACTATTGCCATTTTAAGTCGGATATTCCGCCACTGGTTGCTGATGGGGTCAGCAATACTGGCTGGGCGCCCAGCTTTGATAATGTTGGTGGGTGCTTCAAGGCTACTTGTGCAAATGGCAACTGGAGCGTTCAAGATAACCCAGATAAACCGGCTATGGACACCGACCAATATTTTGCAAGATACTTCAAAGGCGCTAGCAAAACGGCAGTATACGATGCAGCGGTTAATGACGGAGCTGTGTTTTCGCCTGCTGAGTTTTTATCTGGTGCTGATATGACAGGGAAGAAGGTCGTTGTCATTGATGGTGATGTGGATTTGGGTAGTACGGCATTTACAGCATCTGACTGGAACATTGACCCAGATGCCCGGCTTTGGATAAATGGGCGACTTCATACCGACGTAACGCCTGGCGCGTCGCTTGTAATGCCAAAAGTAGGTCTTTTTTATGTCTCGGGGTCGTCAGGCGGAGATAATTACATGAGTGGGTCTACTGTTTTTCGGTCTGTCATAGCATTTGAGAATGGTTTTACAGCGAAGAACTCCATAAAGGTTACTCCGTACAATAATATTTTTGAAGGCGATGTCGCAGGTGCATTAGCCAACCGTTCGCGCTATTCTTGGCGAGAGTTAGACTTTACTAATTGAAGGGTTGAGTTGTGAAAAATAAAGGTTTTACCCTAATTGAATTAATGATTGTGGTGGCGATTATCGCCATCATTGCTGCCATTGGCATCCCGTCGTATCAGAGCTATGTTATTAAAGCCAACCGCTCTGAGGCTCAGCAAGAGGTGCTCAAGTTAATCAATGAGCAAGTGCGCTTGGCATCGCTTAATCAAACGGTATCGCCATCAGCGGTTAATGGTTTTACGTTTGAGCACTACACCGTCGAATATCCAGAAGCAGCTACGTCTGCCTCAGACTTTGCTGCTGCTAACTTCAAAGTGGAAATTAAAGCGAAGTCTACTTCGGTGCAAGACAAAGACACCAACTGCAAAACGCTTATCCACAATAAGTTTGGCCCAGTTGGTACCGCCGCCCATATTAGTGAATGTTGGGGTGGCTAATTAGCCCAATTAATGCAGAAGCCAGCCAGAGTGCTGGCTTTTTTTATGCCAATAAATTGTCTTGATGTGACTTAAAGTAACCGAATGTTGCATCGCGTTAGCTTAAAACACAATCTACCCATGCAGTGTGCTGAACAGAAGGAAGTAAGTAAACGGCAAAATAACGCTTAGGATGGTGTCGACTACACTTATGTATAAGTCTATTGATGCAATTCGAGGTATGCATGCGTCGCCATTCTGGGTTTGGCCTAATTGAAGTCT
Source organism: Salinibius halmophilus (assembly GCF_003577475.1). Classification (GTDB taxonomy): domain Bacteria; phylum Pseudomonadota; class Gammaproteobacteria; order Pseudomonadales; family Natronospirillaceae; genus Salinibius; species Salinibius halmophilus. The sequence goes on along the minus strand of NZ_QPEP01000001.1, from coordinate 277,339 downwards.
TGGTTGCTTTGCTGGTTATTGCCGTTGGGGTCATCGGTTTGATGTCGTTGCAAACCTACACGCTGCAGCAGGCAAAAGAGGCAGAGTATTACAACCGTGCCAATTTTCTTGCTAAAGACATGTTCGAGCGCATGCGTGCCAACTTTAATGCTGTGAATCCTGCTTCGGGCTCGCCGGGCTATCAAATCACTTTAAACTCGGAAGTAAGCTCACCTGGTAGAGATTGCAGTAACCCGAGCAATCGTTGCACGGCGTCACAAATGGCTAACTGGGATTTATTCCACTGGTGCGACGCGCTGCGCAAAAACCTAGGGATTGAAATTGACTATAACGCCACACCTGCGTGCCCTGAAATTCCTGCCAGCATTGTACTTACTCGCAATACCACAACACGTAACTCGGTAACCTTTGCCCGTTATGGTGCGGTGATTAGCGTTGTCGTACCGCGTGATGACTATAACGTTGCCAACCCCTCGGCCTCGCGCGCTTCAACGTTCACCTTCCAGTTTTCATCGGAGATTTAATTATGCGCCAACAAACGGGATTAACCCTAGTTGAGTTAATGATTTCTATGGTGCTTGGGCTCGTGCTAACTGCTGGGGTAATGACGCTTTTTGTGCAGAGTCAGCAGTCTTATGCGGCAACCCGGGAAATTGCAATTATGGATCAGAATGCGCAAATTTTGATGGATTTGGTCGAAGCCGATTTGCAACGTGTGGGGTATGCCTTTGGCTGTCGCCCAGACAAGGCGGCAAATATGGTCAATATCACGCAAGTCAACGAATCTGGCGGTGTCGCCTTGCCAAGCATTGTGGATGACACCAAGTTAGAAGGCTTTAGTAAAACTGCGACCAATGCAGTCGACTCTGCAGCGTTAATAGGCATTTCGCTGGATACCTACAACTCAATCAAAATAGGCTCGGATTATTTCATCCTGTTGGTAGGCGACCCAGAAAAGCAGGGGCGCGTGCAAACCCGTACAACAGGCAGTGGCGGAGGCGCCAACTTTAAAGCCATGTTTGAGCAAGAGATGCCAAATTTACGTGGCCAAGTAATTTATATGGCCACGCCAGATTGTGATCAAGTTTCGCAGTTTACCCAAGTAAATGATACGCCAGTTGGCGCTAGAGAAATCACAAATATTACCCATTCGCAGGGGGCGGGAACAGGCACGCTTGTTAAAAACTGCGAAAACCAAATTGTTGGCGATTACCCAAGTTGTGATAACCCAGGTACGCTAGGTAGTGAGGACTTTCCAGCGGGTGGCACCATTATGGTCGTGGAGTTTTTAGGCTATGCCTTGAATAACAACGATCAGCTGATACGCATTAATGCTCTAGCGACAGATGGCTCACATGCAAGCGCTTTATTAGATGGTGTAACTGAATTTAAACTCGAATATGGCTTAGCAACTAGCAGTTCACCCATGCAAAATGGCGTGCGCTCGGTCAATGTGTACGCCACAGCGCAAGAAATTAATGCCGATGCAAGTTTGGAGTGGGCAGACTTGGTCTCACTTCGCCTCGACTTTACCTTGCAATCAGACTTGGTTGTGAATGGCCAACCATTTGAAAAACGCTATAGCCGCTTGATGACACTTCGCAATGAAGTGATCAATTAATGCTGCTTCGAGCGTCAAAAAATTGTTGCTCACTACTATCCTTCAAGGTAGTCAATTGTCACTGAATGACCTAGTTGTGTAAATTTGTGCAAGTAGAAGAAGTGCCTACCTTTATTGGCAATAATCAAACATAGAACAGTGTATGTATTCTATGTGAGAGTTTATGCCGCACTATCAAAAAGGCTCCATTCTAATTACTGCCATGGTATTTATGCTGCTGCTAACCATTGCAGGTGTGACGGCTATGCGCCTAGTGCAAATTGAAACACAGGCGGTAGGGTCCAACTTAGAGCGCAACTACGCTTATCAAGCAGCCGAGTCAGGCCTCATTCGTGCCGAAGAAATTGTGCACCAGCGTATGGCTAACTTTGGCCAAATAATATTCTTGCGCCAGTCACAAGCTGTGCCAGCTAGCTGCGATGCCGGTACGACCATTTGTTTTATTGAAAACACCTGCCGTAATGGTCTGTGCATGCGTGGCTTTTTTGATGCAGGTGTGCGTGACCGGATGACCAACTCTGAGCCGTTTAGTTTTGGCGCTCATAGCGTATTCCCTATCGCGATGACACCAAGTGAGATTGTCGCCGGCGTTGAGGATGGTGCACTTGTGCCGGATGACTTCACAACAGGCAACAATAAAGAAGAAGAAAACGCCATACGTTGGTTGGAGGAAAGTTTAGAAGACTTCCAAGACGCACGCCCTTGGAGTGACAAAGGCACTGAAACGAATCAGTGGACTAATGCCAGTTCACTATCAGTATCGATTCCGGTACCAGACCCGGATGATATCAATGCTTACAAGACCGAAAACTATGACGTTGAATACCTGATTGAGTTTCGTGGGTTTAACCTTGCAGAAGGTGCTGATCCGGTTGCCGCGATGTTGCCAAACAACTTACCACCGTCGAACTTCTGGATGATGACGTATCGAGTGACTGTGAAGGTTGATGCCAATGGTGGTAATGACCTAGACGGTACAAGAGTGATGCTGCAAGGCTTGTATACCCGCCAGCTTCCGCGTGCGGTTGACGCGGCGTTTAGTGTTAACCGCCAGTTAGATAACCCGTCCTCAGACATCGCCGTGTACTACGGAGATTACTGTACGCTCGCAGATTTTAATGCCAACAATGTGCCTGATCCGTGCGTATTACCAAGCTCTATGGGGTCAATAGACTATGGTTCTACCACGTTTTCTAGCGCTAATCCTTTGGTTAGTCAGGGTGGTAAAACCAGTGAGCCAACCAATGTAAACCCTGCTCGCCAACGCCCTCCGGTTAGTGATGACCAGTACTTTGGCCAATATTTTGATGGTAATACCCGAGCTGAAGTTTTAAATAATGCCGCATATCCTCGGGTGGCCGTCGCCGATATTCCGGCATCGGGTTGTGATTATAGTGATGAGGATGTTGTGATTATTGAAGGTGACCTTGAGGTTAGGTCGCACCCGTATTCTGGTGCTGGTGCTGCACAAAATTTCCTAGGCTGTACCTTTGGCGAAACCACCAAGGTAATTGTAACCGGCAGAGCCGAGCTATACGGCACCTTTGGTTATCCAGGCACAGAATCAATACCACCGATGGGCTTGTTATATGTCATGGGAGAGGATGTCTCCAACCCGGATGATTCGGCTAATGAGCTTGAAGACCCAAGTTGGATTTATGGGTCAACAATTCTTTCGTCGTTGGTTGCTTTTCAAAATGATCTAAGAGTTGACTCGTCTGTCAGGGTAGCGCCACGGACGAATCCCTTTGCAGCGTCATCATTTAGTTCACTAGACGGCCGTTCACGCTATGCTTGGCGGGAGCTTGCCTTTGACAATTAGAAACATTTATTTACCTATAAACCCGCGACGCTGAGCTAACTTGCAATAACACACCAAGGAAGGGAGTTTGTTATGAAAGGATTAACGTTAATTGAGTTGATGCTGGTGGTTGCCATCATGGCAATCCTGTTGTCGGTGGGTGTTCCATCTTTTTACCAGTTGATCGCGCAGGAAAAACTAACCAAACAAAGCAACGAGCTTGTCGCGCAACTTTCGTTAATGCGCAGCGAGGCGATACAGCGTCAAAGCGTTGTGTTTTTGTGTCCACTATACGCTGGGCAATGCGATGCTGACATCAGCTCGGGTATTGCTGGAAGGCGATTATATGTATGGGGCAGTGGGTTTGTTTCCGCTGCGCGTGGGCAGGGTGCGAGCGCCATTGAGCACAATCAATCTGGCGATCAAGTGGTGCAGTTTGTTGACTTACCGCCGAGTGTGTTAATCGTCAGTAATCGCAAAAAATTCAGTTTCGACCCGCGAGGACATGCTGTTTCGGGGTCGATCTTTCTCTGTGCTGAAGGGCAGCCAGGCAGGCGAATTGTCATATCTGCGCTTGGGCGGGTTCGTGTAGAACGCCAAGCCCAAGATACCTGTGAGTTATTCAATCTCTAGTTTCTTAAGCTTGTAGCGTAATTGACGAAAGGTTAAACCAAGTACTTTTGCGGCCTCGGTTCTGTTCCATTTACAGTGCTCTAGTGCGTTGGAGATTTCCTCGCGCTCAATATCCGCCAGCCATTCTTCTAGTGGCACACCATTTCGGCTCGACACCTGGCTGTTACCTTCGGGAATGTCTGTGGCAGCAAAGTTATTAGGTAAGTCCACCTGGGCAATGACAGGGCCATCACTTAGTGCAACAGCACGCTCAAGCAAGTTTTCTAGCTCACGCACATTACCGGGAAAGTCATAAGTGCGCAGTGCCTGTTTGGCTGGTTCGCTAAGCTGCTTAGTGGGCATTTCATAGGTATTGGCAATGCGAGTGAGCACATGCTCGGCAAGCTCAATAACATCATTACCACGCTGGCGCAAAGGAGGCACCTTAAGGTCGATCACGTGCAAGCGGTAGAATAAGTCTTGGCGGAACTTGTTCTGCGCCACATCATCGGCAAGGTCTCGGTGGGTTGCAGAGAGAATGCGCACGTTCACGCTTTGCTCTTTGGTGCTACCTACCGGGCGAACGCTTTTTTCTTGAATGGAGCGCAACAGTTTTACCTGCATCGAAAGCGGTAATTCGGCGACCTCATCAAGAAACAAGGTGCCGCCGTCAGCGGCTTGAAAAAAGCCTAGGTGCTCTTGAGTGGCACCGGTAAAGGCGCCTTTTTTGTGACCAAAGAACTCACTTTCCATCAACTCTTCAGGAATCGCACCACAGTTTACCGCGATAAATGGGCCATCTCGGCGTGTACCCGACTGGTGAATCATGCGAGCAACCAGCTCTTTACCTGTGCCGGATTCGCCATTGATAAAAATTGGCGCCTGCGAGGTTGCTACCTTGGTAATTTGCTGACGCAGAGCCTCCATTTCATTTGAACTGCCGATGAGGCGTTGGGTGATGGCAGATTGATCGACAACATCGTCACCTTGGCGCAATGCTTGGTCGATCAAAGCATTGAGCTGTTTGGTATCAACTGGCTTGGGAATAAAGTCAAAAGCACCTGCTTTCATCGCTTCCACGGCCGTTTCGGCATTACCATAAGCGGTAATCACAGCAACGGGCAATTGAGGTTGATTAACCTTAATGCTGTGAACAATATCAATGCCGTTACCATCCGGCAGGTTCATATCGGTAAGCACCAGCCGGTATTGTTGTGTGTCTAGTTTCGCTAGTGCATCGGCCACACAAGCGGCTCGCTCAGTGGTTAACGATAGCCTAGCGAGTGATATTGACATGAGTTCGAGAATATCTGGTTCATCGTCAATAAGTAGAACATCTGCTGACATACGTTATCTCCTAGCGCCGGTCTGGGTGGCTGAATAAAACACGAAAGTGACCTTGTCCATCTGCAATGCAGCTTAATTCGGCTTGGTTACTAATGGCAAGCTCTCGGCAAATATAAAGCCCAAGGCCAGTTCCTTTACTTTCAGTGGTAAAAAAAGGTTCAAACAACTGTTTGCGTACTTCATCGTTGGGCCCTTCACCCGAGTCAATGATATCGAGATAGGGCTGCTGAGTCGCCTCCACCACACCTGCCTGTAGCTGCACAGTTTTAGGCTCGCTGGCGTGGCGAACGGCATTATCCAATAGGTTGTTTAATAGTTGCAGTAGTTGTGATTGGTCAAAGCGAATGTCTAGCTGCTCGGGCTTGATTACTTCAAAGCTTACCTGAGCAAATCGGCTACGGTAGTCCTCAATCACGCTTTGCATTACTGGCCCTAAATCAAATCGTTCCGAGTTGACCGACTGGCGGCGCCCTAGCTGCAGCACATTATTGATAATACCGTCTACGCGCTGGCAATTGCGCTCAATCATGTTCAGCAATTGTCGGTCCGGATCCGATAAATACTCTGCTTCAGCAAGCAGTTGTTCGGCGTGTCGAATGGCCGAAAGGGGGTTGCGAATCTCATGAGCGATTGAAGCTGTGAGCCTGCCTAGTGAGGCGAGTTTAAGTTGTTGTGCCTGTTGGGCTACTGAGCGAGCATCCTCCATAAAAATCATAATATCCGAAGCACTATCGTCCGTAAGGGCTCTAAAGCTTACCGTTACACTTGGGAATTCATCGTTTACAGCTAACTCTGCTTCGGGCTGTTTACCACTCACCAACCATTTATCGAGCGCCGAGAGCAGTGCACCGGCTAGGCGCTGGTTGGTAGAGAGCAAACAGATTGCTTGTGCAGATTGGTTTTGTAGTTTAATCAGGCCTTTGCGAGTCACAACAATAATGGGTGTGCGCAAGCGGTCGATGACTTGCTGATTGAGAATTTGCAACTCACGAATATCTAGCTCTTGAGCTTTGGCAAGCTGCTCACTGCGGGTCAAACGCACTCTTAGGTAGCTTACCAATGCAACGGTCGCAAACTCGATGACCCCAAGTACAGCCACCTGCGGTGCGTTGGCGATATCGATTAAAAATGTGCTGTAAACCAGTACCGAAGTTGACACTGCAGCAATAAAAAAAGCCGATTTGGTTGGCAGTAAAATACCTGCCAGTGCAATAGGGACTAACACTAACGTATGCAAGCCGGTGGTTGGCCCGCCTGCAACATAAGCTAAGCCATTGAGTAGCAGTACGTCCAGCAGTAAAACAGCGGTACTTGAATACTGCTCCTGTTTTATCCCCCACATTGCCGCCCAGCTTAAAAAAATCACAATGACGTAAACGCCAAGCAAAACGTAAAACTGTAGCGGGTCGAATGACGAAGGTAGTAAAAATGTGTCGCGCATGAACCAGTAAGCCAAAAACAGAATAGCGGCCAGGCATAGCCTATAGGTCATAAAGATGGCGATGACTCGGGGGCGAAATGTTTGTGCGTCGAATAATTGCATAAAATGAATACCTCTATCGGCATCTTAGCAATGAAAGTTGTCTTGCGACAAAAACCTTGCTTGCAAAGCTTGCACCGCCAGCTGGAAACCGGACAATAGCGGCCGATTATGTTAAGGGGTAGCTATGACAACTTTGCCAGCCCTTGCCCTTGTGCAAGATGCTTTTCCTGTTGGTGCCATTGAGCAAAATGCCGAGCGCATTATTGCCAAAGCGCAGCAAGCCGAACCCAATACTCTGGTATTGTTCCCAGAACTCACGCTTACAGGCTACCCTCCTGAAGACTTATTATTGCGCAGCAGTTTACAAGCCCGCGTAGAGCAGGCGCTGGCTAGTATTTGCGCTGCCAAACTACCACAAACCCTAGTATTTGGTTTGCCGTGGCGCGAAGAGGGCAACTTATATAACTGCCTCGTTGTGGTAAAAGATGGCGATATATTACATTGGTATCGCAAGCGCCACCTGCCGAATTATCAAGTGTTTGATGAGCAGCGTTATTTTACTGCTGGTGATGCGCCATTGGTCATTGACCATAATGGCCAAAAACTCGGTTTGCTAATTTGTGAGGACTGCTGGGTAGAAGAGCGCGTCAGCGAGCTTACCGAGCTAGGTGCCGAGCATATTCTGGTAGCCAATGCCTCGCCTTGGCACCTTGAACGCCATGAACAGCGCTTAGCCTGGGTTAAGCAACTCGCAAGTCAGTTTAACGTTGCCATCGCCTACGTTAACCTGTTTGGCGGGCAAGATGAGTTGGTGTTTGATGGCAGCTCAATCTGGGTAGATGCCCAAGGTGAAGTCATCGCTCTGGGTAGCTATTGTGATGCAGATGTGGTTATTCCCGGCAAAGTGGCTGCTTGGCCAAGTGAACGCCCAGCCACCGTTTGGCCAGTACTAGTGACTGGTTTGCGCGATTATGTAAACCGCAATGGTTTTCCTGGCGTGGTACTAGGGTTGTCTGGTGGTATCGACTCAGGCCTATCACTTGCTATCGCTGTCGATGCACTTGGCGCCGAGCGTGTTGAAGCGGTAATGATGCCATTTCGCTACACCTCTGAAATGAGTATTGCAGATGCCGCTGAGCAAGCCAATATTCTAGGGGTAGGCTACCGGGTGTTATCCGTAGAGCCAGGCTTTGACGCTGTGATGGAAACTCTGGCACCAGAGTTTGTCGGCCAGCCGGTAGATGTGACCGAGCAGAATGTTCAGTCGCGGTTGCGTGGCCTGCTACTGATGAGCTTATCGAATAAATTGGGCCATATGGTGCTCACTACCGGTAATAAGTCGGAAATGGCAGTAGGGTACGCGACGCTGTATGGTGACATGTGTGGTGGTTACAACGCGCTAAAAGACTGTAGTAAAACTCTGGTTTGGGAACTATCTCGTTGGCGCAACGAGCAGGGTGATGGCGTGCGTATTCCTTGGCGAGTGATCGAGCGGCCACCGTCAGCTGAACTAGCACCTGGGCAAAAAGATGAAGACAGCTTACCACCTTACGACATATTAGATGCCATTATTCATCATTATGTTGAATGTGATGTGAGCGCTGAGGACATTATTAAGCTTGGTTTTGAGCGTGAAGACGTGCTACATGTAGTGAAGTTAATCGATCGCAATGAGTACAAGCGCCGCCAAGCACCAGAAGGTGTAAGAATTACACCACGAGGCTTTGGTAAAGACCGCCGCTACCCTATTACACAAGGCTGGCAGCCAGGTATTTGAGCGGCAATGCCGCTCAAATTACTAGGCTAGATTTCTATGATGGTACGGTTCTTGTCTACCGTTGCTTGACCTATACCGCGCACGTTTGTTAACTCATCAGCGTTTGCAAACGGCCCAAACTCAGTGCGATAAGCCACAATGGCTTCTGCTTTCGCAGGCCCAACACCCACTAATAAGTCGGCCAGCATCTCTGCGTCGGCTTCATTAATATTAACGGTTACCAGTTGCGCAACCGTCTCTTCCATCACATCTTCCGCTGCCATGGCTGGCAAGCTTAGACCAACAAGTGAAAGTGTCATCAAGATTAGTGTTAGCATTTTTTTCATCATCATTTTCCTTATATAAAGCCACAGTCAAGCGTGCAACTGCTGCCAATCCGTGGCATTGATTGAGGTATGCTCTAGTGAGCACTTTCAGCCTAGGTGGTGTATGGGATTTGGATGTATTGACCGGTACTATATGAGTTGCTTATAGGTTGCAGAAATATGACAGTCAAGGCAGTTTTTCTTGGTTGCCTGCCTGATTGTGTAGCTTGAATACTAGGGAATGCCAGCAGCACTTCTTGGGCAGGCGCATGTGATGTTGATAAGCGACCGCTAAGACTTTTTGCTGTTGGCTATAGAGTTTTTAACTGGGCTTTTAAAGTTTCGAAGCGCGCGCGTTTTTCTTGTTCAGAGCTTGGTGCATCTGCAATATCTACCTGCCCATCACCTAGCTCAGTTAAATCTAGTGCTGCAGTGGTAGTGGGTGCTTCCTCTGGTGCTTGCTGTTGCGCCAGTGCTTGCTCTAGCACTTCTATCGCACCTTCCGAACCAGATAAGTCAACGTCTGGCTGGTCGGCAAACTTCTCAAGGCGTTGATAAAGTTTGCTAAGTACCTGTTCAATTTCTTCGTTGCTGCGCGGCTGGCTGCGTAACCAGTCCTGCGCACTTTCTGCTGATGTAGACATTATTGGAAGTTATGAATGATCTTGTTGAGTTTATCGAGCTTGCGAAATACGGTGGATTGTACATCACGACGCTCAAACTCGGAAAGCAAATGTAGGTTCGACAGCTTAATGCGGTGCAAATGAATGCAGGGATGTTCGGCGCGAAATTCTCTTAGGTCACCTTTAATCATAACCGGCACGAAAGGGTCATTCGAGCTTGCTGATGCCAGCATTTTATTGATTGCTGCCACGGCTGGAATGGGTCTAGGCGGCTGGCCATTCTTGTTGTTGATCATCATGTGCAAGCCACGCTTGCCTACTAGCTCGCCGGGAATAATGTAAAGCCCAGTGTCGCGAATTGCCGTTCTTTCAATACTAATAAACGTATCATGAAAGGCATAGGGGTTAGGCAACACTACCAGCTTAGCGTTCTCTTTCGAGGGAAAGTTGAGGGTGTAGTTTGAATACACCTGCTCAACTGATGGGGAATAAACGCAAAGCTGGCCTTCAAACTGCATAATGAATTGGCGTGCACGCTCACGCTTGCGAAACTTTTCCAGACTCCATTCCAGATCTTTGTTTTGTTCCTGTGGTTCTGGCATTGCCACTTCGACTCCTTAACTAGATTCAGTATGATGGCACTGGACAGTTCGAACTAAGTTACCGTACTAGACAGTATAGTCTTACAATAATTGATAATGCTCGCCTAACTAGGCAGTAATTTTACCCTTTGGAGTGTTCATGGAAGTTTCCCTTGCGATTACTGGTGCCTCGGGCGCGCAATATGGTATTCGTTTACTTGACGTTTTAATGGCGCAAGGCCATAGCGTGCATTTGGCTGTGTCGAAAGCCGCGGCAATGGTGATCAATATAGAAACGCCTGAGCAATGGCCTGGTAGTTTGCGTGCTCAACAGCAATGGTTAGATGAGCGCTATCAGGGGCAAAAGGGATCGGTAAAAATCTATGGTGAAAATGATTGGATGAGCCCAATGGCATCTGGCTCCTCTAGTGCGGATACCATGGTGGTATGCCCATGCTCAACCAGCACCTTATCGGCCATTGCCACAGGGGCCAGTAACAACCTAATTGAGCGGGCAGCGGATGTGGTGCTCAAAGAGCGCGGCAACCTGATTGTGGTGCCACGCGAAACCCCGATGAATACTATTCACCTGCGCCATATGGTGACCCTTTCAGAGTTGGGTGTAACGGTGCTGCCAGCTGCCCCTGGTTTTTACCAGTTACCTAAAACCATTGACGATATGATCGATTTTGTTGTCGCACGTATCTTGCAAGCTATGAAACTTGAGCAAGATTTATTGCCTAAGTGGGGCTACAAAGGTTCTGAATAACCCCTAATCGCCGCCGTGCTACTTCCTCACTGATGGCTTTGCCAGCAAAGCCATCAGCAATGACCGCCTGCACGTCTACTTGTTGAGTTGCGTTAATCAGTTGGCGCAACAGGTCTATATGCTGGTAAGCCTTGTTGGTAAAACCTGAGCGGCCACGGTAATCACACTGGCAGGCTTGCATAAACTGCTCGCCAAGCTCTGGCTTGCGCCAAACATCGAGCGCTGTAAGCAACTCCATGATGGTTTCTGGGCTTAAGTCGTGTATGCGATGAACATGGCTGTGCCACTCGGCGACGACTAGCGCTAGTTTTTGCCACGCTTTTGGAACGCGCAAACGTTCACTTAATGCATTAATCGGGGCTAGTCCCAAACGCTCATGGCCACGATGATGCGGCCAGTCATTCGGATCGGTAAGCCCTTTACCCAAATCATGGCAAAGCACCGCGAAGCGCACAGCTTCGGGCAATTGCTCGGTGCAAGCAATCGCTAATGCCATGGAAACATGAACGGCTGTATCAACTTCTGGGTGATAGTACTGTGGTTGTGGTACGCCAAATAGTGCGTCTAACTCCGGGAACCATTGTTTTAAAGCACCGCATTGACGTAAGGCCAAAAAAAACGGCCAAGGGGTAGGGCAGTTTAAAGCTTTTTGCAGCTCGGCTAATACGCGCTCACCCGACAGTGAGCGCAAGTCACCTGACTCGGTCATTTTACCCATTAGGTTGAGCGTTTCAGGTGCGATGGTAAACCCTAGATCGCTAAAGCGAGCATAAAACTGTGCCACTCGAAATACTCTAAGTGGGTCTTCACTAAACGCTTCAGATACATGTCGCAGAACTCTGTTTTGTAGATCCTGTTGGCCACCATAAGGGTCCACGAGGGTGCCGTCTTCGGCAAGGGCAATGGCATTGATGGTGAGGTCACGGCGGCAAAGATCTTGTTCAACGGTCACATCCGGTGCAAAGTCGCAGATAAAGCCGGTATGGCCGCTGCCCGAACGCTTTTCGGTGCGCGCTAGGGCAAACTCTTCATTGGTTTTGGGGTGTAAAAAAACAGGGAAGTCTTTGCCAACTTGTCGAAAACCAGCCTTCAGCATTTGCTCAGGGGTCGCCCCGACCACTAGCCAGTCTTTATCTTTCACTGCTATGCCCAACAATTGGTCACGCACAGCCCCGCCTACTAGATACTTTTGCATCACCTACCTCCGCGGCGCAAGGTTAGCGCCACTGCCGGTAAACTACAACCAAGCTCCTAGAATTTTAGGCTTAATTGACCACTTACGCCAAAGGTTGCAATGGCCTCGGTTAAGCTCGCCGATGGAATAAAGTACCCCGCCACCGACACCCCTAAACCAAATGGCGTCACCCCCATGCCTGCACTAATGGCGCCAGGTAGATCATCGACTAGATTGTCGCGATAACCAACGCGCAAGGCTGCTGCGTTGAATAGGTCCAATTCGCCACCTATGCCAAAGTAGCGAGAGGGTTTGCCTATGCCAACTGAGCTGTTGCGGGTAACGTCGATATCGGCACTTACCGATGCAAAACCAGCCCAGTCGTAGGCCGCACCAAGGCGTAGCTGTGGGCGCAGCTCAATTGAAGCGCCTTCACGGTTATCGTCACTGGGTAAAATTTCAATGGTTATGGGCATGATATCGGCTACCATTAGGCCACCCGTTACTTGCCCCTCTGGGCTGACTTGCCAAGTTTTGGCTAAGCCAATGTCGGCATTAACACCAAAATAGCTGCGTTGGTTCTCCAGCAAGACCCAAGGGTTATCAATTAGTAGCTGGGCTTCTTGTGGTTTGATATCTCGCGCAACCACGCCAAAATGTTGCAGTTTAGGCGAAACACCCACCGCAAAACCACCAAAATAAGGTAGCTCTGCTGAATAGGTAATAGCAGCTTCGGTTAGCACAACACCCGCTGCTCGAATGGCAGTGGCGATATTTTGGGTATTGGTCAATTGCTGGGAGAACCAGTTAAAGTTAAACATGCCATTGCGTACCGGGCACTCTGATTCTGGTTTCGGGTTCGCCGCGCCTACTTCGCAGCCTGGTGTGGTATAGCTCGTTACGCCACTAATTTTTTCATTTACCGAAACGCTATCGTCAGAAATCTGGTTAGAGAGCGCGCTGATGTTTTCTGCCTGAGTACGCAGTGCAGTTAAGGCAGTGGCGCAGGTATTGAAATCTGTGCATGCATTGTATTGTGCCCGCGCTAGGTTAAAGCTTTCTAGGGCAGTGGTGAGACCGTCTATCGAATTAGACCAATCGGTAACCGCTTTGGAGGCGTCGCTGGCGGCGCCAGAAATGTTATCAATTTCTTCTGCCGCGAGTTCTATTGGGTCTAGGTCACTGGTTTCTACTAAGGCATTGAGCTCCAGTGCACTCTTGCTGTGAAAGGTAAAGCCAGTATTGAACGTACTGAACCCTAGGTTAGCCCCGGCAGTCACTTGCGTTCCAACATTTAACGAGCGGTTATCTAGCCCAACAATACCTCGTCTTGTGGCGACTAGCGCTTCTTGAACGCGCTGTGATTCTGCTTGCAAACTCAGCAGCTTCGACTCAAACGCACGGTTGTTGCCTCGCAAGTTGTCGTTTGCGAGATAAACATCTTGTGCCGCGGCGGCAATGGCAGGGTCGGCCTGGTCACTGCTGTTAGAGTTGGTAATAAGATTAATTAACTCACCGACTTCGGCCAGAACTGTCCCTGTGCCTGTCGTGAGCTGAGACAAGTTTTCACTAAAGCTAAGCTTATCCTGCTCGCTTGCTGTCGGGTCATCTGGATCGGCACCATTGAGCGCGGTGAGCAAGGCGTTTAGCTGCAGGCCTTCTAAGTCTTGAATGGCTTGCAAGTCGGTATTGGCAAATTCTTGCACATAGCTAAACAGACCTTCTTGGTCATCAAGGTAAGCGCTGGTGGCAGGCAGTAGCAGCGAGAAGCGGTACGACTGGCGTTGGTTGGCAAGCAAGGCTGGGTTAAACAACTGCGCTACATAAGGGTCGGCCGATGCTGTCCCCGTGCCACCCATTGCCATGGAGCGCGCATCACCACCATCGAAGCCATCGGCATGAGCCAGCGTAGAAAGCCACAAAGCAGGTAGCAAAATGTAAAAATACAGCGCTAATCGCTTACTAATCCGCTCCATAAACTGCCTATTAATTAATCGGGTAGGCCTATGTTTTACCGGATTTGTTAACTCTTTCATGCTGTTAAATTGTGTAACTGTGGACTGGTTCATGGATTGATTGTGGAGAAAAACTGTCAAGCAAACAGAGCAGCCGCCGATAAGGCAAACAATGATGACAAAAGAATGGAGTAGCAAATGATGTTACTGCAACGAATCAGCCTGTTGCTGTTTAGTGCCGTGTTGCTGTCGGGGTGTGCACTATGGCCGTTTGGCGAAAGTGAAGAAGAGCGTCAACGCGCCGAAATCGTCGAGGATATTGCCGAACTCAACCGAAAGGTACCTGAACTAGCGCCTAGTACATTTAGGGCTGTAGGCTATGGCACGATGGCGATGCAAAACAGCGCAATCACGTCTGGGCAACGCAAAATTCTGGCCATGCGCGCATCTCAGGTTGATGCCTATCGCTCGCTGGCTGAAAGGGTTTATGGCACTAACCTAAGTGGTAATACTACCATTCAAAACTTAGCGGTAACGAACGATCAGCTAAAAGCCTTTATTGATACCACCATCATGGGCGCTCGCGTCATTGCCCAAACAGAAATTGAACCCGGCATTTATGAAACCGTAGTGGAAATGGTTGTCCATGAAGGCTTCCGTAATTGCTTGCGCACCCATATGAATGACCGAACTAATGTGGGGTGCAACTACGAATCGCTTTATGGCGTGGTAAATGATCACTCACGCCAAGAAGGCCCTGCTATAGGCCTAAATAACGACGGCATGTACTTTATCGACTAATCGAACATAAGATACCCGTGGATATGACGATGCGTTTGCTACTCTTGCTGACAATGATGATTGCCCTTCCGGTTGCTGCTCTAACGGTTGAAGCGACCGGGGAAGCAGAAATTCATTATGGTGATGTCTCTGCTGCGCGCTACGCAGCGGTACGCCAAGCCATGGCCATGGCGGCGGAGATGGGCAGTGTGCGTGTGCAAAGCCAATCGCAGTGGCAGTCGGGTGAAATTGTGCAGTTTCAAATTCAAACACAAACCCGAGCTGGCGTTACCACGGTGGCCATTGTAGAAGAGCAAGTTCGTGCTAACAGTGTCTGGGTAAAAATTGAAGCCGAGGTAACCCCCGAAGCGGTTTGCCGTTATCCTTCCAACGGCCTTCGCCGCTCGGTCGTTGTTGCAGGCTTTGATCTAATCGATAACGCAGGTGCGCGACTAGGCAAGCTAGAGCAAGTTCCCACTCGCACCGCCCAATATATTGCTCAGCAGTTACAGCAAAGTAGCCAGCACCTAGTATTGGATGCTAGCTACATGAGCGCCCAGCCAATGCCGCAGTCGGCACCCACCTATATTAACGAGCGTGATCAACTGACCAATGCGGTGGCGCAATCCACGCGCGAGCTAGGTGGCCAATATATCCTCAGTGGTGTGGTAGTGAGCCTAAGCTCAGGTGGCGAAGTCGGGCCTGTCACTCGGGTTAACCAGTTACAGCAACAGCTTGGTATGGGGTCAACCAACCGAGGTCGGCAATTTGCCATGAAGGTATTTCTCCACGATGCGCAATCCGGTGCTTTGGTCAATCAATGGTTGATTGATATCGAAGCCGACTGGCGCGTGCCTCGCACGCAAAGTACTGGCTACTTAACGCCCGCTTTTGCTCGCACCGACTATGGGCAAGCGGTAAATAATGTGCTGGCTGACGTAGCAGAAAGTGTTGCCGAGCAACTCAGTTGCCAGCCATTTATGGCAAACATCAGCCATGTTGATGGCAATAAAATAATGTTTGAAGTGAGTTCAACCAGTGGTGTGCGCCCTGGGGATATGTTGGCAGTGCTGCGCAAAACAGAAGCTTTTAACAGGCAAGGACAAGCCACTTGGCAGCTTACCGATACCAAGATTATGGCAACAGTCACTAAGGTTCAGCCCTATCTAGTGGTGGCAGAGCTGCCAGTACAAGGGCACCAGCTCAATTTGCAAGTTGACGACGTGCTAGTGGCTTGGTAAGCAATACCAATCACTTAACTAGGTTTTTGAACTTGCCAGCGCTGTTTGCTGTCTAGGTCAATTAGAGTGAGCTGGTTACCCCATACATATCCCGTATCCAAGCCAATGATCTCACTGTGCCCAGTTGCGCCCATAAGAGCCGCCCAGTGGCCAAAAACAATTTGGCGCTGGCGTTTTGGATTTGGCCAGCTAAACCAGGGTGCAAACCCCTCTGGTGCGCAGTCTGGGCTGCCGGAATGGGCAAACTCAAGCTTGCCTTGAGCATCGCAAAAGCGCATGCGTGTACAATAATTGGTAATTAAGCGTAAGCGCTCCCAGCCCGATAATTGCTCGTGCCAAGTATCTGGTGTATTGCCATACATGTTGTCGAAGTACTGGGCGCGTTGTTTCTTTGATTGCAACACGCTGCTTACTTCTACGCTGTAGTCAATCAGTTGCTGGTCACTCCACACGGGCGGCAGGCCAGCGTGCACCATTAAATAGGTGTCGCTAGCATGGGCTAGAGGCTGCTGATAAAGAAAATCAAACAGCTTGTTGCGTTTAGGGGCGTTGAGTATCTCGTCAATGGTGTCTTTTTTGCTTGGTTTGCCATGGCCATGCGCTTTCGCTAGCAGGCTTAAATCATGGTTGCCCAATACCATTTGCATGCAATGATCGTGTTGCATCACAAACTCAAGGCTAGCCAAGGATTCTGGGCCGCGGTTAACAATATCGCCAACTAACCAGAGTTCGTCTTTGCCAAACTGAAAGTCAACGATAGCCAGCAACTGTTTCAATGGTGTGAGATTACCTTGCAGGTCTCCCACGGCATAGCGTGCCATAACTTCCTCGTGTTAGTGCAAAGCTAAAGGTTGGGCGAGTACAAACGCCTCGATCGGCGCCTGAAAACTGCGACCATTCGTTGGCTGCATTAAATAATGGCCAGACATGGTTGCTGTGGGCGAAGGCAACACAGCAAAGCTGTTGTACTCATAACTTTGGCCAGCAGCAATAATAGGTTGCTCGCCAACTACACCTTCCCCTTCCACTTCTTGGCGCTGGCCATTGCCATCATCGATGATCCAGTAGCGGCGTAACAGCTGTACGGCCTCATCACCTAGGTTGTCGATTTGCACTCGATACTTAAAAATGTATTGCAATTGGTTGGCCGCCATTCGTTGACGGTCAAACTCGCTGCTCACGGATATTTTAATGCGATCACTCATAGCAGGTTACTTAATGCAACAAACTGTTCAACGGATACTTTTTCAGGGCGAATGCTGGCGCTAATATCGAGCGATTCAATTTGCTCGGCGGTCAACAATCCCTTCAAATTATTCTTCAGCGTTTTACGCCGCTGGCTAAAAGCTTGGCGCACCAAGTTAGCAAATACTTGCTCATCTTTTGCTTGCAGTGTTGCTGGTCGCGGCATCAATCGAACAATGGCTGAGTCAACTTTAGGTGGTGGGTTAAACGCACCAGGGCCGACATTAAACAAATGGGTGCTGTCACAATAATACTGCACCATTACCCCTAGGCGGCCATAAGCAGAGCTGCCAGGTTCGGCACACAGGCGCTCTACCACTTCTTTTTGCAGCATAAAATGCATATCACTAATGCTGTCTTTGTGACTGAGCAAATGGAAGATCAACGGCGTGGAGATATTATACGGTAGGTTACCGACCACACGGATTTTGGCTTGCGCCAAGGCCGAAAAATCGAACTTCATTGCATCGGCTTCATGAATGGTCAATGCTGCGGCTTGAAAAAATTTCGCCCGCAGAATTGGTACCAAATCGCGGTCGAGCTCAACCACATCAAGATGCCCTTGTGTGCCAGCCAATAAGCCTTCTGTCATTGCGCCCTGGCCTGGGCCAATTTCAACAATGCGTTGCCCAGGTTTAGGGTTGATCGCACTAATAATGCGATCGATGACACGTTGGTCGTGCAAAAAGTTTTGACCAAAGCGTTTGCGTGCCTTATGCATTCAATTTCCTAACAGTTGCCATCTCTTGTGCTTGTTGCACCGCTGCAACAAAGCTTCCGCTGTCGATGTTACCACAGCCTGCTAAATCTAGGGCGGTACCATGATCAACCGAGGTTCTAATGATTGGTAAGCCTAGCGTGATGTTCACCGCTTGCCCAAAGCCTTTGTGCTTGAGTACTGGTAAGCCTTGATCGTGGTACATCGCCAATACTGCGTCACAATTATCTAGGTATTTAGGGGTGAACAGGGTATCGGCTGGTAACGACTGAGAAAAATCCATCCCTTGTTCACAGAGCTTGCGCAGGGTTGGATCGATCACCTCTATTTCTTCCCGCCCCAAATAGCCCCCTTCGCCAGCATGTGGATTTAACCCACACACCAAAATTTTGGGTGCTGAGATGCCAAACGATTGCTGCAAGTCTTGGTGTAGAATGGTGGCAACCTGAGTTAAGCGCTGTTCGGTAATGGCATCGGCAATGTCTCGCAGCGGTAGATGCGTTGTGACCAGCGCTACACGCAGCCCAGGGCAGGCTAGCATCATGACCACGCGTTCAACACCACAGCGTTCTTGGAAAAACTCCGTGTGGCCACTAAACGTATAACCAGCGTCGTTAATAACGCCCTTATGAGCCGGGGCGGTAACCAGCGCTTGGCATTCATCATCTAAACAAGCATCACAGGCTTGGCTGAGCTGGTTGATTACCGACTTTGCATTCGCTGGGTTGAGCTGACCGGCCACCACAGGCTCGCTGACTGGGCAGTCGATCACGTACAAGCTGCCCGCCGGCGCTGGTTGGTCGGCTGGTGGCAGTAACTCCAACGGTAGATTAAGTTGTTTTGCCCTGGCGGTGAGTGTTGCAGTACACCCATATACCACCAGTACTTGCTGCCAAGCCTGCTGTGCAGCCATTACGCACAGGTCGGGGCCGATACCCGAAGGTTCGCCCATAGTCACAGCGATTCGCATTATTTCACCTCAATAAATGCTTGGCTGCGCAAGTCGAGTAGCCACTGCTCAAGTGCTCGCTGAGTTTTGGCCTCACCTAGTTGCTGGCGGACTTGCGCTCGTTTGACTTCTTCACCATTGGTGCTGACGCGAGTGTCTTCTAGTTGTGCAATATGCCAGCCAAAGCGACTTTCAAATGGCTGCGAACGCTCACCCACTTCCAACTCGCTAATGACTTCTCCAAACTCGGGCACCCAGCCTTCTGCTGCCGACCAAGGTAGTAAACCACCGTTTTGCGCGCTGCCGCCATCTTCCGAGAACTGAGCTAATGACGCCATGCTTTCACCATTCTGCATACGTTGGGCTAGATCATTAATGATCGCGCGAGCCGCTTCGGTATTGCGGCCTTGAGTACCAACCAGCAGGTGGCGAACTTGGTATTCGATCACTGTGCTGCCATCATCAATGTCGCTAACGACTGCTAGGTGCCACGCATCACCCGATTCAATAACAGGTGTGGCTTGGCCTTGGCGCAATCCTGGCACGTTGTCACGGAAGATAGATGGTAGGTCTTCAACAGCACGCCAGCCTAAATCTCTAGGCTCAGGCACTAAGTCGGCCAATGTTGCACCTTGCGCAAGTTGTTCAGCCACCGCGTTCGCTTCGCTTTGCTCGGTAAAACGTGCATAGAGAAGGCGATACTGCACATTGGTGGCCGATAACCCTGCTTGACTGGCTAAAAATTCATCAATTTCACGCTCACCTACGGTTACCTCGCGGCTGATGATTTGCCGTTGCAGCTGTTGAATGGTGAGCTCGTTTACCACCTGCTCGCGCAACAAAGCGAAGTCATCACCCATGCGTTCAATCAGAGCAGTCAGTGATAGCCCTTGTTGCTGGGCAAAGTTAGTTAGGGCGCGCTCAAGCGTGCGCTGATCAACGCTTATGCCTTGCCGAGCAGCTTGCTCAAGTTGCAACTTTTCTAGCACAATTTGATCAATAATCTGTTGCTCAACTTGTGGGGTGATGGCCTGGCCAGTTTGTTGGCGCACTTGCGTAGCGCGCTGTTCTATTTCCGACTGCAAAATGACGGACTCGTTCACCACTACGGCCACCCGGTCGAGCAGCTGAGCTTGACTGAGTGTGGCCAATGCCATGGCGAAAACTGCTATTAACTTGCGCATATATACTCCTAACGGAACTGGAACAGGCGTCCAGCATACCCTTTAAACTGGCTTAATAATTCATCGATACCATCATTGTGGGCGGCAACGCCTTTCAGGCGAACTTCAATAAATAACCCATCGTCAATGCTAGCAAACGGAGAGGGGGCATCGTCTACTGGCGCGCCCGCTTCTGTTTTGGGTGCAATATCTTGTTGATATGCCACGCGAATATGGCTGCAGCAGCTATCCCATTCAGCACCATAAACTACCTTGCGCAGAGATACGTTATTGTACTTGCCTTCTTCATTGTGCCAAGTCGCACCTGCCAACACGCCAAGCGTGTCACTTAAACGTATTTGACCCGATGCTTTTAGTTCGTCATCAAACTGTGCTTCGTCCTCTAATCCCTCTCGTTGCCAAGCAAGGTTAAGGAACTGGCGCTGGCCGCCATAATGCAGGGCAAAGTTGCGTTTTGCTAATCCGTAGCTATCCGCTTCGAGCCACCGACTGCTGGTGCTCTCTATGTAGTCGAACTCCAATACACCAGAAAACTCTAGGTCACTACGAGGTGTCCACGCGGCTTTAAGTTGAATGCCTGTTGGCACTTGCTGCCAATCCGGGTCTACGTCTGCGATGATAAACTGATCGCCTTTTATGGTTAAGCGCTCCTGTGCTAACTTGAGCCCTTGGGTAGCCTGCGCACTAAACTTAGTTTGCCCATCCACTAATATGCGGTGAGTGAGCGAGAACTGTACTCTCTCTAGGTCCGCCAACGCATCACCACCACTAAACCGACTCGGGTTGCTGTATTGGTCGCTGGCAACTTTGGTGTCGACCACAGGATTGAACTGTTGCTCGTTGACTAAGGGTACATACAAATAACGTACGTTTGGTTCAAAACTAAATTTGACGCCGAGCCTGTTCGGCTCACTGGTTAATCGCATGCCTTGGCTAACATTTAGGCTCGGCACAATGGCTGCTTGTGGTGTGGTTTTCTCTTGTGGCCACTCGTCTTCGTAGTCTAACCAATGTTGAATGCTAGTTGCCTGCGCAGATATTTGGCCTGGTAAAGCGGTGCTACCCCAGCTGCGGCTCAGGGTTATTTGGTTGCGCCAGCGGTTCACGGTTAGGTCATTGCTCACTTGCTCAGCCAATGCTGCAATATCTGGTTTGCTAAACTGTGTCAGTTCACTATTGGCTTGCCCACGTATTTGGCTTGGCAAGCTTGTTTGGTAGCCGAGTGTTATCTGCGGCCACAAACGGAACTTTCGATCCGCCAGCACCAGTTGTTCATCCGGTTTGGCTGGCTCGGTTCTGTCTATCAACAGACCCGCTTGCCAATTTCCTTGGCGCCATTTTAGCTTGGCGTATTGGTCGTAGCTTGTTACTGGGTCATCAGCAAAAGCAAAGTCTTGTTGCCATTGTGGGTCGCTGGCGTCGGCGGCTTTAATCTGCAAGCTTAAATTTTCGGTTGGCTGGCCTTGGTGACTAAACTGCCAATACCAGCGACTAGAGAGCTCTGGGTTGGCGTTAGCGAAATTACGCGTGGCAATAAATCGGGAAGCATCTAGTTGGCCTTGGTGACGCTGGGTTAGATAGCGTATTTCTACATCTGGTCGGCTACCAACCTCTTTGTACCAATGCCAAGTGAGTGTGCTGTCATAGTTCGGTGCCAAATTTAAATACAAAGGCTGGCTGATGGCTGTAGGTAGTAGTCCATCGCCACCGAATTTTACCGTTGGGGTCAATAAACCAGTCGCCCTCTGGTCGGTCAGCGGAATCGACAAGTAGGGTACCCACAGCACAGGGACGCCATACACGTTTACCCAAGCGCTGATGGCTTGCGCGCGACCGGCTTGGCGGTCAATCGTGAGGCGGTGGCTGCCAACCCGCCAAGTGTTGCTGTCTGGCGCACAGCGACTGAAGCTTACATTGCGCAGCCTTACCTTGCCCGAGGGTAATTGTTCGTATTGCTCGGCAAACCCATTGAGCTGGCTGTCGTGTAACACAAAACGGCCATCGCTGGCGCGAAAAGCACCTGTTTCATCGCGTAGCACTCGACTGCCTTGCCCGTAAAAACCGGGTTCGCGAACTTCATATTGGCCGCTAACGTTTGCAACACCTGTTTCACGATTGAACGTTATACTATCTCCGGCAATAAATTGATTGCCCTGCAAAACACTGGCATTACCGCTTAATAAGTACTCATTATTGCTTAAGCTGTACTCGCTGAAATCACCTTGATATTGAATTTGGTTAGCATCACCCGCGACAAAAGGATCAATAAACGCACCTGTGCAGGCCGGCGAAATTTGCTGGCGCAAACCTGCTGGCAC
Organism: Salinibius halmophilus; assembly: GCF_003577475.1. Lineage (GTDB taxonomy): Bacteria > Pseudomonadota > Gammaproteobacteria > Pseudomonadales > Natronospirillaceae > Salinibius > Salinibius halmophilus. The sequence continues at coordinate 254,856 of NZ_QPEP01000001.1, read as the reverse complement.
CTGATCGATGGGTTGCCAGTCAGCCAGTGACCACGCCGGTAGCATGGCAAATAATAAGTATGGGCTAAGTGGCTTTGGCATGCGTTGGGCAGTTTCCTTGGGCAATAGACCGCACAATCATATAAAATCATTAGAGTTAGCACTAGCATCGTTGGAGTTTCGATGAATCGCTCATTCATCCGCGCCTCAGCCAAGTTTTTGGGCGGCGCCATAGGGAAGAAAAAACGTCAGGTAAAACAAGCAGCGCAAACAGTGGCGGTTGCTGCGCAGTTTCGCTCGCCGTTGTTTGTTGAAACCTTGTTCGCCACGATGGGGCACCTTGCGGTGGCAGATGGGCGCGTGAACGAATACGAAATCGCGTTTGCTCGCGACCTGATGAAACGCTTGCAGCTAACCGACCCACAAACTGAAAAAGCCATGCTGGCGTTTAATCAAGGGAAAGTAGCCGATTGGCCGATGCTAAATAAGTTGACCGAGTTGCATCAGCGCTATCAAGACAAACAGTGGATCGCGCATTGCTTTGTGGAGTGGCAAATTCGCTTTTGCTTAACCGATGGCAGCTTGCAGTCACTAGAGCGCGTTCAGTTAGCACGTATCGCGCAAGTGCTAAACATTAATCAAGTGCAGTTTGCTTCGCTGCTGAGTAAAGCGCAGCCTAAACGCCGCGTACCTCAGGCGACGACCAGCATTAAAGATGACCTAGCAGTATTTAAACTAACGACACAAGCCAAATGGCAGGATGTCAAAGGCGCCTACCGCAGGTTAATCTCTCAATATCATCCCGACAAACACCCGAGTGATGAGCAAAAAGCGAAGCACATTAATGCAGCATATACCCGCTTAGACAAACATTGGCGCCAGTATCGCACCTTTCAATAGCTGGTTGCCAAGGTTAATAACGGGGTGTCGCTCGAACATTCGCTTCCTGACCAGCGGCATTGTTGCGCACCCAACCCCATACTCGCCGCGCCATGTGATCCATATTGTCATCATATTTGGTCATTGGCCAAGCCGACTGAATTTGCGTGATATTGTCAGAACCACTGCGTCGCAAAGCAGCCATTCGATGGGTTGCAAGCCACTCGGCATCACTGGTATCCGCCACCCACAAGTCTAATACTGGCATCGTGAGGCTTTGTAACTGCTGGCGAAAGCTCGCCACATCGCGGTCGCGATGGTTCACCATCACCAAGTACCAGCCGAAGTCACCTTGGCCGCCTAGTTGTGCTGAGACAAACTGCAAGGCTTGATTACTACCAGTGCCAATGCCGAGTATCACCACATTAAACTGGCCTTTGCTTGCTAATAATTCGCGCACTTGCTGCATTAGTTCACTGCTGTAGCGCTCTGGCACTGACACACTAAGCGTGTTCCAACCAATATCAGGCAGTTTTAAGCGCAGTTTTTGCAGCAAGTCTGGCCATAGAGCATGCTGGCTGGCATCGTGGAGCATGACCACAGTGCCCTGCGGCGCCTCGGTGCGAAACGGTTGCCATAAGGCTGGGTAGACCTGCTCGTTGTCAATAAACTCAATAACCTCGTCAAAATAAGGCAATTGATCGGCGCGCTGGCGCAGTTCATCCGCGGTGACTGCGCCATTTGCAGCAGTTACAACGCTAAACAAGCAAATCCATGCAAAGCAGGGTAGAATGCGTGCGCATATCGACAGAGCAGACCGGAGTGTTGCGAACATGACTGATTTCCTCATTGCCCCTTCCATCCTATCAGCCGACCTAGCGCGTTTAGGAGAGGACGTTGAAAAAGTGCTCGAAGCGGGCGCCGACTGGGTTCATTACGATGTTATGGACAATCACTATGTGCCAAATTTAACCTTTGGTCCAGCAACACTAAAAGCCCTACGTGATTATGGCATTACCGCCCCAATCGATGTGCATCTTATGGTTAAACCAGTAGATCGGCTGATTGGTGATTTTATTGAGGCGGGTGCCAGCATGATCACCTTCCACCCAGAGGCTTCGGAGCACATCGACCGCTCGTTAGCGATGATTAAAGACGCTGGCGTACAAGCTGGCTTGGTGTTTAACCCTGCCACACCTCTGCATTACCTAGATTATGTTTGGGATAAAATTGATATGGTATTGCTAATGAGCGTGAACCCAGGTTTTGGTGGCCAAAAGTTTATTCCAGGTACACTGGATAAACTGCGTGAAGCGCGCGCCAAAATTGATGCGACGGGTCGCAATATTCGCCTTGAAATCGATGGTGGGGTGAAAGCCGATAATATTGCTGAGATTGCAGCGGCCGGTGCCGACACCTTTGTTGCGGGCTCTGCAATTTTCAACGCACCAGACTACAAAGCCGTGATAGACCAAATGCGCAGCGAATTAGCGGGGGTAAAATGAGTACCGCACTGCTATTCGATTTAGATGGCACCTTAGTAGATAGCGTTGCTGATTTAGCCGAGAGCCTAAATGCCGCGTTGTCACAAAATCAGCTGCTTAATGTAACGGTTGAGCAAGTTGCAACCTGGGTTGGCAATGGTACCCGCGTTTTGGTACAGCGTGCTCTAGGCTCGATGGATGCCGAAGACCACCTTGAGCAAGTGCTTGCCGATTTTACCTCGCATTATGCTAAAAGCAGTCATAAAGCCTCGATTCCATTGCGCGGTGCAATTGAAGCACTGGAGTGGGCATATGGTGAAGGCATTCCTATGGCGGTAGTGACCAATAAGCCAGAAGCTTTTGCCTTCGATGTATTAAAAGCGCAAGACCTAGAGGGTTTTTTCCCTGTGGTTATCGGTGGTGACACCTGCTCAACCAATAAGCCTGACCCTGAACCCCTGCAAGAGGCGATGAAGCGACTTGGTGTAACCGAGGCGATTATGGTGGGTGATTCAAAAACCGACGTTGCGTCAGGTAAAAATGCTGGCTTGCCAGTATTTGCTGTGGAAGGCGGTTACAACCATGGGTTGCCTATTAGTGATTCGAACCCAGATGTGGTTCTGCTTTCGTTAAAGCAATTACCACAAGCTTGGCAGCAATGGCAACAGGTTGAAGCTATATAATTAGCGAAAAATTGTGTATAAAAAAAGTCAGCGCTGACCCAAGAGGTGAGTCGTTGGCTTTTTTTTTGCCTTGTTAAGTTGTTGTTTTTATTACAAAAAAGTGAACTGTATATTACTGCGCCAATTTAACTCAAGCCGCGTAATCTCTTGGCTAGCGGTGGTTATTTTGCAGTAATTAACAAAGTTATCCACAGTATCTGTGAGTTATCCATACAATAGGAGTTGTGATGAAATTATTGCTTTTTGGTGCCACGGGTGCTGTCGGTAAAGCCGTGCTTGAGCGAGCTCTCGCTGATGACTCCATTACCGAGGTTGTTGCACCGACTAGGCGCTTGTTAGCGATTGAGCATGCTAAGCTGGTGAACCCAGTTATTGATTTTAACAAGTTAGCACAATTGCCGTGGTGGCAAGTGGATGCTTGTATTTGTGCACTCGGCACAACACGTAAGCAGGCCGGCAGTGCAGAGGCGTTTAAAGCGGTGGATTTAGGGTTGGTAGAAGCCATTGCTAAGCGTTGTAAAGCCGAAGGCGTTAAGCATTTTGTGCTCAACTCATCGGTAGGCGCGCATACTGGCACCGGCTTGTATTTAAGTACCAAAAAAGCAGCCGAGGCAGCTGTGCTTGCTTGTGATTTTCCGGCCACTACCTTTGTGAGACCCGGTTTAATTGATGCCAGCGGTCGCCCAGACTTTCGCTTTGGCGAGGCGCTAGCGCTAGCTGTTTTGCGGCCATTTTCACACTTGCTACCCACCAGTTACCGGCCAATTGAACCGTTACAAATAGCCCAACATATGCTGGCATCAATCACTCGGACAGAAGGACATCTCACCCTAGAAAATCCTCATTTGCATAAAGCGGTAAAATAAGCAAAGTTGCACTACGCTTTAGTGGAATCACTGGAGCTCAATGATGCAGCAGTTTCAAGACAGAATTCGACAGATATCCCCACAGATTGAAATCGTTTGGGCGAATCAGCCTGGCTGGCCTGTATTGTATTGTTCGCCGAATATCGAACGCATACTGGGCTACTCCAATGCTGCCCTCGTTGATGGCGCTGTCGCTTACGAAAGCCTTATTCACCCTCAAGACCTAGAGCGTGTGATGAAGGAAGTACAAGCGGGCTTGCAAGGGCAGCAAACTTGCTTCTCCCACCAGCCATATCGTCTTAAAGCGGCCAACGGGCAATATCATTGGGTAGAGGACCGAACCTTCGTTGAGCGCGATGATCGGGGCAGTGCAACCCATATGATAGGCTGCCTATTTGAAATTGATGCGCAAGTTGCCAATGAGCATGAACTGCGCGAGAGCCGTGATCGCCTTGAGTTGGTGCTGCAAGGTACGCGCTTAGGTATGTGGGACTGGTATCCACAAACCAATGATGTGGTGTTTGATGACCGCTGGGCTGAAATGCTGGGGTTAACCCTAGCAGATCTGGATATGGTGTTGGACGACTGGTCTAGTAGAGTGCACCCCGACGATATTGATGGCTGTATGGCAGATATACAAGCGCACATGGAAGGCAAAACTGACTTCTATGAAAACCTTCATCGCATGCGCCATAGCAGTGGTGAGTGGTTATATATTCTCGACCGCGGCAAAATTGTTGAGCGCAACGCCGCCGGTGAGCCGCTTCGATTCACTGGCACCCATACCGATGTGACGCCACTTAAAAAAGCTGAACTTGCTGCGCAGCAGGCGTTGGCCGCCAGAGATCGGTTTTTCTCAGCTATGTCGCACGAGCTAAGAACACCCATGCATGCTGTGCTTGGGCTAGTTGAGCTAATGTTGCAGCGACCAGAGAGTCAACCCTTGCAGAAGGATTTGACCATAGTTGCGCGTAACAGCGCGCATCTTTTGAATGTGCTGCGCGATATACTTGATGTAGCCAAGCTAGATTCCGGTGAAATGTCGTTTAGTAACGAGCCGATTGAGTTAGAAGTTCAGTTAGAATCGCTCATTGCGCTATTTCGAGCGCGCGCTGAATCAGTCGGCATTACCCTCAGCCTGCAGTTACAGTCATATGGCACCTGGATCTTGGTTGATCGCCAGCGGCTCATGCAAGTCATCAGTAATTTGGTGTCAAACGCCATTAAGTACACACCAAAAGGCGGTAAGGTGGTGGTTGGTACGCAAAATGGCAAGTTATTCATAGAAGACACTGGCGTGGGAATTGCCGACATTAGTCGGGCGTTTCAGCCGTTTGTACAAGAGGGGCAGGATCATGAAGCGAACTCTACCGGGTTGGGACTTAGTATTGTTAAGCAATTAACTGAAAAGATGGGTTTGGGCATGTTGTTTGAGTCCGAGGTGGGTGTTGGCACAAGAGTGGAGCTCGACTATCAAGCGCTAATAACCAGTGAACGCCGTGAAGGCGAGGTACAGCAAGCAGAAGTGGAACGCCCAAGTTGGCAGGCGAAACTGTTAATCGTTGATGATAACCCAACCAACCTTATGGTCGCGCAGGCAATGCTTGGTGGCACTTACATTGAAATTCAAACAGCCGAAGACGGTGAGCAGGCTGTTCAAGCATGCAGAGATTGGCAGCCTGATATTGTGTTAATGGATTTACATATGCCAATCCTGGATGGCTTGCACGCAACGAAAGCTATCCGTTTATTTAACAAGTCAGTACAAATAATTGGGCTCTCAGCTGATGCCTTCGAAACGGCTAAACAGCAAGGCATCGAAGCAGGCATGGATGATTATTTGGTTAAGCCTTTTGGCCAAGAGCAAATCTATCAGGTACTCAATCAAGCAGCACTTCGTATTGGGATTGCAGGCTAATGATGTCTCGCAGTGCACTTGCTTTGCTGCTAGTGCTGCTGGCGAGTACAGGGCAATCTTTCGCACTGGCGAAAATAGTGTTTGTGCATAGCTATCATGCTGAATTTCCTTGGGTCGAAGACTACCGCCGCGGGTTAGAGAACCAGTTACCTGAGCACCAAACAATCCATGTGTTTCTTGATGCCAAGCAGGCATCCGACGAAACAATAACGATTAATGTTGAGAAGGCTTGGCAGCTTGTTATTGATGAGTTGCCACAGGTAGTTGTACTAGCCGATGATGCTGCGCTCAAGTTGTTAGCGCCGCGCTTAATTGAGCGACAAGTGGCAACGGTTTATCTGGGTATCAATGCTAATCCCCGTGATTATGGCGCCACGGGGATTCGTATGACCGGGGTGCTAGAGCGCCCGCAGCTAAAGCGATCCATTGCTATGATTCGCCAACTTCTGCCTGAGGTTGATCGCATCGATGTTTTGTTAGATAGCCGGCTAACTGCCGATACCATAGTAGATGAAACGCTTGGCAATAATGGCCTAGTGTCGAATATTGAAGTTAACGCCTATCAGTTCGATCAGTTTTCTGCATGGAAAGCGCATGTGGAAAACTTATCAGACAGCGTTGATGCGCTATTTCTAGGCACCTATGCTGGATTGCAGAATGAAGGTTCAGTCCCGATAGCAATTGATGAGGTTTCGCGTTGGACGAGTTCCAATAGTCCGGTGCCTGTGTTCTCCTTTTGGTCATTTTCCATTGCCGACGATATGGCCATTGGTGGCTATGTCATTAATGGCGAGCAACAGGGCGCTGAAGCCGGTCGGTTAGTGAGTCACTATTTACGCACCGGCGAATTACTGCAAGTGCGCAGCCCTGACCAAGGTCATTATCTTTTTAGCCAAAAACAGTTAACGCGTTGGCACCTGCCTTTGCCGCGTGGCGATAATATTTTACTGCGCCCATAATCACTTTTCTTTCACTTGTGAGTCTTTGGTATAATGCCGGCACTCATCACGCCGGAGCCAGTGTTTTGTTGATCGTTATCGACAACTATGATTCGTTTACCTACAACCTTGTTCAGTACCTGCAGATGCTAGATACTGATGTGCGGGTATTCCACAATGATCAAATCACCGTTGCAGAACTAGAAGCTATGGCACCCGATCATTTACTCATTTCACCGGGGCCATGCTCGCCAAACGAAGCCGGCATCTCTATTGCTGCGATTAATACTTTTTTTGGTAAGGTGCCAATATTGGGTGTTTGTTTGGGCCATCAATGTATTGCCCAAGCGTTTGGTGGCATTGTTGGCAGTGCTAAGTCGGTCATGCATGGTAAAACATCCGTGATTGAGCATAATAATACTGGCATATTTTCCGACCTGCCTAGGCAATATAGAGTAAATCGCTATCACTCTTTAGCTATTAACGAAATGCCAGCAAACTTTGATGTGGTAGCGCAGACAGATGATGGCGAAATTATGGCAATTGCGCACAACGCTTTGCCGGTTTTTGGCGTACAGTTTCATCCAGAATCAATTTTAACTGAGCATGGGCTAGAACTGCTGAGCAACTTTTTAACCCAATCAAAGCCAGCGTACTAAGCGTTAGCGCCAGCAGGAATTATAAGAATATTAGGAGTGGCAATGAACATAACTCAGGCACTGGCACAGGTTGTGGCCGGTCAACACTTATCCAAAGACGACATGGCCGCTGTGATGAACGACATCATGACAGGCCAGTGCAGCGACGCGCAAATAGGTGGCTTTCTGGTTGCGTTGCGGATAAAGGGTGAAACCATTGACGAAATTGCTGCAGCGGTGTCCGTGATGCGAAGCCTAATGACGCCGGTTGAGTTGCCTGAGGATGTGGTGGCCGTTGATACCTGTGGCACCGGCGGTGATGGTTCAAACCTGTTTAATGTGTCAACGGCGGCGGCCTTTGTGATTACTGCTGCGGGTGGTTATGTGGCTAAACACGGCAACCGATCGGTGTCGTCAGCCAGTGGCAGCTCAGATCTACTAGAGCAGGCAGGCATCTTCCTAGAATTAACCCCAGAGCAAATTGCTCGGTGTGTTGAAAATGTCGGCGTTGGGTTTATGTTTGCACCTATGCACCATGCCGCTGTTCGCCACGTAATGCCAGCAAGAAAATCACTAGGGATGCGTACATTGTTTAACCTATTAGGGCCAATGACGAACCCTGCAAGGGTTAAACGGCAAGTGATTGGCGTGTTCGACAAAGCACTATGCGCGCCACTGGCCGAAGTGTTGAATCAGCTTGGCAGTGAACATGTCCTTGTGGTGCACAGTGAGGACGGCCTAGACGAATTTAGTTTAGCGGCGCCAACGCATGTGGCGGAGCTGAAAAACGGCAAAGTGACTGAGTACAGTGTTACACCAGAGCAAGTTGGCCTAACCACACAAGCAATCGATGATCTAAGTGTGACGTCGGCCGATGAGTCATTGGCGTTGATTAAAGAGGCACTTGGCAAGCGCACCACACCGGTGGCTGAAAAAGCAGCCGAGGTGATTGCACTGAATGCCGGGGCAGCGCTGTATGTTGCAGGCATTGCCGACACGCTTAAAGAAGGGGTAGCCAGAGCCGAAGACGCGATTTTAACTGGTCTGAGCGGCGAGAAGCTACGCGAATTAGCACAATTTACCCAGGTATACCGCGGATGAGTTTACCCACTGTTCTCGAGCGCATTATTGCGCGCAAGCATGAAGAAAACAAAGAACGTTCGGCAGTTGTGTCATTAGCTGAACTAGAGAAACAAGCGAAAAACCAAGATGCCTGTCGTGGTTTTGTCGCGGCCATGCAAGCGAAAATCGCCGCTGGTCAGTCAGCCGTGATTGCCGAAGCCAAGAAGGCGAGCCCATCAAAGGGGGTGATCCGCGCAGATTTTGCCCCAGGCGCAATCGCTAAATCCTATGAATTAGGCGGTGCGGCGTGCTTGTCGGTGCTAACCGATGTGGACTTCTTCCAGGGAGCCACTGATTATTTAATTGAAGCACGAGCAGCCTGCTCACTGCCTGTTATTCGTAAGGACTTCATTGTTGACCCTTACCAAGTTGCTGAAGCACGGGCAATGGGCGCCGATTGCATACTGCTTATTGCAGCAGCGCTCGACGATGGGCAAATGGCCGAACTCAACGCGCAAGCGATTGAACTGGGTATGGATGTGCTTATTGAAGTGCATGACCGCACAGAATGCGAGCGCACGCTAAAGCTTGGAAATACCCTGCTGGGTATCAATAACCGTAATTTGCATAACTTTGAGGTATCGCTAGCAACGACTTGGGATTTATTGCCGATGATTCCAGATGAGTGCATAGTAGTGACTGAATCGGGCATCGCAACGAAAGACGATGTGCAAGCCATGCGTGACAAAGCAGTACATGCGTTCCTCGTTGGCGAAGCATTTATGCGCCAGCCTGAACCTGGTACTGCCCTGAAGGAGCTGTTTAGCTAATGCCGGTGATCGTTTATATACTTGCCATTCTATTTGCCGTTGTGGCGGTAGTGTTGCTGGTAACGAGTAAAAACCCCACCACCTTGTCACCTGAACAGTGGCAAAAATACTCTCGCATACTCATGATTATGTTTGGCGTATTTTTGCTGCTCGCTGCGGTGCGCAGTTGTACAGGTGGGTTTTAACACCATAAAAAAAGGCCATCAATGTGATGGCCTTTTTAATAATTATGTCGCGGTTAACTAGCGTCGGTATTGCTGCCCGTTGCGCGTGCAAGTGGTTGGGCAAGCTTAGCGTCGCGCCCGCGCGTGCCGTAGATCACCATGGTTTTGCCTTTCACAGCAATTAGGCCTTGATCTTCTAGTGCCTTTAATACGCGGCCAACCATCTCGCGTGAACAGCCAACAATGCGACCAATCTCTTGGCGAGTGATCTTAATCTGCATGCCGTCAGGGTGGGTCATGGCATCTGGCTGTTCGCACAAATCAAGTAGGGTGCGGGCCACACGGCCTGTCACGTCTAAGAAAGCAAGGTCACCTACTTTGCGGGTAGTATTGCGCAAACGTGAGGCCATTTGTTCGCCGATGAAATAAAGCACCGCTGGGTCGTCGCGGGCTATTTCACGGAAGCGACCATAGCTGATTTCCGCGATTTCACACTCGGTACGGGTTTTTACCCAGGCTGAGCGCGTCTCTACTTCATCAAACAAACCCATCTCACCAAAGAAATCCCCTGGATTGAGATAAGCCATAATCATTTCGCGGCCATCATCATCTTCAATGACCACAGATACCGTCCCTTTAATCACATAGAACAGCGTATCACTGCGATCACCGGCGTAGATCAAAGTAGTTTTACTTGGATACTTGCGGCGGTGGCACTGTGACAAAAAATAATCTAAGTGTTTAGTCGAATTCATATTTTCCATATGTCATGGCTCACTAGTAGCTGGCTGACTTTATTTTTCATTATGTCGGTTTTTATCGCATCTGGCTATTGCTGAGTTGTTCTGGCTTTATTAGTCTTGCGCCCTGTCACTATTTGAGGATAGCGCAATGAAAGCAGAAGTGTCTTGGAAAGAAGGGGTAATGTTCACCGGTTCGGTAGAACGAGGCCATGAAGTTATTATGGAAGGGCCTGAGTCATACGGTGGTCAGGATCGTGGCTTCCGTCCAATGGAGCTGATTTTAACTGGCTTGGGTGGCTGTGCGAGTTTCGACGTGGTGACAACGCTGGAAAAGATGCGTGAGCAAGTTAGCGACTGCGTGGCCAAGCTTACTGCCGAGCGAGCCGATGCCGTGCCGGCAGTGTTTACAAAAATTCACATAACTTTTGAAGTAACGGGCAGCAATCTAAACGCCAAAAAAGTAGAACGTGCGGTGGCGCTGTCAGCCGAAAAGTATTGCTCTGCATCGATTATGCTGGCTGCCGCTGGCGTAGACATTACCCATGATGTAAAAATTGTTGAAGCGAGCTAAAAAGTCGCAAAAAAAACTAGGTGATTGGGTGATATTGGCCGCATAATACGCGGCCAATTTTGATCCACTCCGCTACTATTGGAGGCTCAGCCGCGATGGAGAATACCATTGAACTCCACGGGTTTAACAACCTGACAAAATCGCTCAGTTTCAATATCTATGATATTTGTTACGCGAAAACCGAAGAGCAAAAGAAAGAGTACATCGATTATATCGACGAACAGTACAGTGCCGACCGGTTAACTGAGATTCTTGAACAAGTGACCGAGATCATCGGTGCCAATGTGTTAAACATCGCTCGTCAAGACTATGAGCCGCATGGCGCTAGTGTTACCATTCTGATTGCTGAGCATCCAGTAGAGCACCTGGGTGCTGATACGACTGAAGAAGCACCTGGTCCACTGCCAGAATCGGTCGTTGCTCACCTTGATAAGTCTCATATTACCGTGCATACCTATCCAGAGAGTCACCCAGATGATGGCATTAGTACATTCCGTGCCGATATCGACGTGTCGACTTGTGGGGTGATTTCACCGTTGCGTGCTTTGAATTTCTTAATCCACGCGTTAGATTCTGATATCGCAACGGTAGACTACCGAGTCCGCGGTTTCACCCGTGATATCGACGGAACCAAGCATTACATCGACCATGATATTAATTCGATCCAGAATTACATGACGGAAGAAACCCGCCAGAAGTATCAGATGGTCGACGTGAATGTATTCCAAGAGAATATTTTCCACACCAAAATGTTACGTCGTGAGTTTGATCTCGATGATTATCTATTTGGTGCGGGTGTTGCGCAGCTATCCGACGCGGAACAGGCTGACATAGAGCGTCGCTTGCAGCACGAAATGCAGGAAATCTTCTACGCCCGCAATATGCCTACGCGCGATTAAAGCGCTTGTGTGGTAGTCGCACGTAACCGCTGCGGCTGCCACAATAACACGGCTTGTTTTAACATCTGTTCTACCGGCCCCTGCGCCACATCGATTGCTAGTCTTGCTAAAACGTTTTGTAGCACCTCTTCTTTATTGTTAACCGAAATAGGCTGCGCCAAGTTTTGTTTCGATAACTTGCTGCCATCAGGATTTACGATTACCGGCAAGTGGGCATAGGTTGGTGTTGGCAGGCCAAGTGCTTGCTGCAGCGCGATTTGCATGGGTGTTGAGTCGATCAAATCAATTCCCCGTACCACATCGGTTACCCCAGAAAAGGCGTCATCAACCACAACGGCTAACTGATAAGCCCATAATTTATCACGGCGGCGCACAACAAATGGCTCACACGGTGGGTAGTCTTGTGGGCCCTGCAAGCGGTCGTTAAATGACAGTGAATTATCCACTCTAAACTTAGCTGCAGCATCAGGGCGGGTAGATTGATAAGCAAAACAGGTGCCTGGGTAGCTAGGTAGGCCTGCTAGTTGCTTGCGCGAGCAGCGACACCAAAATAACTGGCCGGTTGTTTGTAATGTTGAGAGCGCGGTTTCATAGGCTTCATGGCGCTGCGATTGAAAAATGATCGGTTGATCTGATACCAAACCATAGGCCGCTAGCGTGTCGATGATATGTTGACTCGCCCCTAGCTCTTCGCGTGGTGGGTCCAAATCCTCAATTCGTATCAACCATTGCCCACCTGCAGCGCGCGCATCTAGCCATGATGCCACGGCCGCAAACAATGAACCTAGGTGTAATTTACCGGTGGGAGACGGCGCAAAACGACCAATGTACATACTATCTTATCGTGATGGTTGAAGGGTTAAGCCAATCAAACTCTATGGCTTCAAGGTAGTCACCACTACAAGGGCCAAAAATACACTCGCCCGTAGCAATCTCAAACAAGGCACCATGGGTACTGCAAATGATGTGAGCGCCTTGGCTGTCGAGGAACTGGTTTTCTTGAAACTCTAGGTTCACCCCCAAGTGTGGGCATTCGTTTTGGTACACATATAACTGGCCACCACGGCGAACAGCAAATATCTCGCGCGTTAGACTAGCTGCGCAACCTTCTTGGATATGATCAACAATAAACTGTTTCATAGCGGAATAAACTGCGGCACCTGTAATGTTGGATGCATAACCTGAGCAACTTGCAGGCCAAAACACTCGGCCAGCGCTTGCTCAGTTAATACGTCGCGGGGGTGTCCTAGGTTTGCAATAACCCCTTGGTGTACGATGGCCACTTGATCGGCATGGCGGGCAGCAAGGTTGACGTCATGCAAAATAAATAACACGCCGATTCCCTGGCGGGCAAATAGACTCACTTGTTTAAATAACTCTTCTTGATGATGTAAGTCGAGGGCGTTGGTCGGTTCGTCTAATAACAAGTAGCGGTGGCCAAGCTCTACTTGCTCCCAAATTTGCACCAGTACCCGTGCTAGCTGCACGCGTTGTTGCTCACCACCAGATAACTGTGTGTAGTGACGTTGACGGTAGTGGCTTAGTTCCACGTGTTCTAGCGCCTGCTTGATCAGTTTTTGGTTATGCCGGTGACTGGTATTGTGCGGGTAGCGCCCAAAGGCCACCACTTCTTCTACTAAAAAGTCGAAGCCTAAGGTCGACTTCTGTGGCAGAACCGCCATCAATTGCGCGCGCTCTTCATCATCCCAATGCTGAATGGGCTTTTTATTTAGCAGGACCTTGCCGCGCTTGGGTGTGAGCTCGCCGGTCATGCACTTTAGTAGTGTTGATTTACCGGCACCATTTTGACCAATCACGGCAATTCGCTCGCCGGGTTTCACCGTGAGCGTGACGTCTTTCAGCACTTGTTGCTGGCCTTGATAGGCCTCAATGCCAACGACCGACAAGCTCATACCATACTCCTGCGGTACTGTCTGACTAATAGCCAAATGAAAATTGGCCCACCAATCAGAGCGGTTAAAATGCCAAGCGGCAGCTCAAGTGGGCTGAACAAGCTGCGGGCAATCAGGTCTGTGAGCAGTAAAAACGTGGCACCAATCGTAGCGGAAATCGGCAGCACCCAACGATGATCAGGGCCGACCAATAAGCGCACGATATGCGGCACTATCAGGCCAATAAAGCCTATGGTGCCAGTAAACGCAACGGCACCGGCAACCCCTGCCGACATCCAAATAATTAAGCGTTTTTTCTGTTTTTGCACGGCAAAGCCTAGATGTCGCGCTTCCGACTCACCAAGCAAGAGCGCATTGAGCAAGCGCCACTGTTGCCAAATGAGGGGAACCACGGCAATCAATAAGGCGCCACTAATGAGTACTTTGTACCAGCTAGCGCTGGCAAGGCTGCCAAGGTTCCAAAATAAGATCAAACGCAGTTGATTGGCGTCGGCAAAATACGCTGCAATGCCAACGCCGGCGCCTGCAATAATGTTAATGGCTAAACCGGCTAAAATGAGCGTAATGGTTTGATTACCCGCAAGCTTGGCGACCTTTACCGCTAACTGTGTAGCGAGCAGACCACCGACAAATGCCGCTAGGGGTAAAACAAATAACGGGGTGTTGGTCCAGAAAACTATTACGATGACGGCGCCTAACGACCCGCCAGCGGTCACACCAATCAGGCCGGGCTCTGCTAGTGGGTTGCGAAAAATGCCTTGTGCCGTAGCGCCACAGATGCCTAACAAGGCACCACTGATAATGCCAAGTAACACCCTGGGTACGCGCAACTGCCAAATAATATTGTTGATTGGCGTGTCGCCTTGAAATGGATGTCCAAGTTGGTAGATCACCTGCGATAGCGCCAACGGGGCGCCACCAATTGCTAACGCGGTCAGCACCATGGCGGCTAGGGCAATTAATGTGGCAATAAAAAGTAGCTTTCCAGCGGGCACTAGGTTAACTCCAGTTGCTGCGCTTGTCGGTTAAGAACAGAGCCATAGGGGTTGGCCAAATCGTCGAGCAACCACAGCGATAGCAGCTCACCATCTGGCAATGGCATGTCGCGGTGCATTGTGGTTTGCAAACGGTCGCTGTCAAGCAAATCTAACGTGGGTTCACTAATCAGTATGGCGCTAGCAGGGCAAAACTGAGTCATGCGCTGACCATTTTCAATCATGGTACCGCTAGCTCTGGCTAGTTTCAGGCCACAGTAATCATCAACCTGCATGCGCAGTTCGCCGCTATGTAGAGCGATGGCAAGATCATCGTCGGCAATGGTAGCACGGATGACCCAAGCACAGCACACAGCTTGCCAAGCGGCTTCACTGAGCTCTTGTTCTATGGCAAATACAATGGCGTTGTTTACTGGGCTATAGCGCCCTTGGTACATCGGCGCTATACGGTACATCAGCTGCTGAATGCGTTGGCGTTGGTCATCGTTTTGTGAAGGACTGTCGGCCCACAAAACGATGTGCTGGCCTGACTTTTGCACCAATTCTTGCGTCATGTTACGCCGTAGTCGATTAATTTGCTGACTCGTTAACTGTTGGTTCGCAGTAATGGCTAAGCGTAGTTCAGGCAGCCATTCGCTAATTAGTTCAGTCATGTCACCTACCGACTGCACGGATTCGAGACGCTTGCTTAAATGTGTTGGTGCATAATTCGCTAGCGGTTGGGTAACAAGTTTGCGCTGAAGTTGAAATTGTTGGCGCATGCGCACGGCGGCTAACACTGAAACACCTATTGCAATGGCGAGCAAAACAATCGCACCATTAATCAGCGTGGCGATTTGTTGGTACATCAGGGTGGTTGAGTTTTGCAAACGAATGAGCGCAACTTGACTGCCGTTGTATGACACGGGAAAGGTTTGCCAATTGTCTTGGCTTGATAGTTCCCCGAGTTGGATCTCGACCCGATCAGCGTATTCCAGTTCAAGAGCGCCCACCGCTGGTAGTTTGATGATGTCGGCTAACACGATTTGAGCGGCCAACCAGTCTTGCTGCAATACGTCGGCGGCAATTTGTTTACTGGTCATATCGGCAATGGCGCTAAGGTTTTGTTGCTGCCAGCTTTGTTGGTTCAGCAGCATCGGCCGAATCAATAACAAAAACAGGGCAATGATGGTAAATAAACATACCAAAACCAACGGCAGGCTAACTTTTAAGTATTCTTTTGTCGCTTTACTGAACATGCGTGCTGTAATCCGTCAATGAAGTAGCTAAAATACCTATCTTAGAAAGTTTTCGCTATGGGCAATTTGGAGAGTTAGAGATGAACAAACAAGAAGAGCTGCAGCAGCGCCTTGAGGCCATCCGTTTTGGGCTGTTCCGCATGGGCAAAAACCGCAAACGTGCAATGTCGACTCATGAAACAGAAGACTTGATCGAAGCACTAGAAGCTGAAGTGGCGCGTGTTATCGAGTTGACTCAGCAGCAGGACTAATAAACGTGTCAGATATTGTTCTTGTAACGGTTACCGGGCCTGATAGACCCGGCATCACAGCACAGTTCTCTCATATTATGGCGCAAGCCAACTTGCGTATCCTCGATATGGGGCAGTCTGTCATCCACAATAACGTCAGCTTGGGCATGCTGGTGTCATTGCCGGACGACCAGTCGCAGGTAGTACGTGATTTACTCTTTAAGGCGCACGAGCTGGGGTTAACCCTAAAGCTAAGCCCAGTAAAAAGCGCTGAGTACGAGAGCTGGGTAGCCAGTCAAGGGCAACAAAAGCACGTTGTCACCTTGCTTGCACGTCAAATCACCGCTGAGCATATTGCCAAGATGTCGGCGGTTGTGACTGAGCATGGGTTGAACATAGAAAGCATTACGCGCTTAACGGGTCGCGAGTCGTTACAAAGCGACACCAATAGCTCTAAGGCCTGCATTGAGATGAGTCTGTATGGTCAGCCGACTAACTCAGATTCGATGCGAGCCGCTTTCTTAAATATTTCTGCTGAGCACAATGTGGATATCGCTTTCCAAGAGGACAGCATTTGGCGCCGCAACCGCCGCTTGGTTGTCTTCGATATGGACTCAACGCTGATTGAAGCAGAGGTGATCGACGAACTCGCCATTGAAGCAGGGGTTGGTGAGCAAGTTGCGGACATTACTGAAGCGGCAATGCGTGGTGAAATTGACTTCCAAGAAAGCTTTCGCCAGCGCTTAGCCTTGTTAGAGGGTCTAAGCGAAGATGTGCTGCAAGGGGTTGCCGAGCGTTTGGTCATTACCGAAGGTGCTGAGCACCTAATTTCTACGCTTAATACGCTAGGCTACAAAACTGCCATTATTTCAGGTGGTTTTACCTACTTTGCTCAATATCTGCAGAAACGTTTAGGCATTGATTATATTCATGCAAACGAGCTAGAAATAGTCGATGGTAAAGTGACTGGGCAAGTAAAAGGGATCATTGTTGATGGCGCTCGCAAAGCAGAGCTGCTGCAAGAAATCGCCGCCAGCTTGGGTATTCGCCTACAGCAAGTGATTGCCGTAGGGGATGGGGCGAATGACTTGCCAATGCTGAGTGTTGCTGGGTTGGGTATTGCTTTCCGTGCCAAACCCATTGTTAAAGAATCGGCGAAACAGTCAATTTCGACGCTTGGTTTAGACAGTATTTTATACTTATTAGGCTATCGTGATCGCGATGCCATGTAGTGCCGTTTAAAAAGTAATGGCTCTCGCCAGGCCAGCAAAATAAAAAAAGCACCCAGAGGGTGCTTTTTTTATTCAGGCGAAAAGTTGAAAGACATATCCGAGCTTGGCTCTTGGAGATAATAACCTTGGATATAGTCTGCGCCACAGCTCCATAGCGTGGTAAGTGTAGAAGCGTCTTCAATTTGCGGCACAATGGCTGAAGCGCCGTGTTGTTTGGCGAGTTCAATTAATTGTTTCAGCCTATTGGTACCTTCGTCGGTATCCAGTTGCTTCACGTACTCACCACTGACTTTGACGTAATCTACTTGCAAGTGCTTCAGTAGGCTCAGACCGTCATCCATATAGCCAAATCCACCAATGGCTAAGCGACATTTAAGCACGCCTAGTGCTTTGCTAAAGGCTTTTGCTGCTTTCAAGTAGGTTAGGGCGTTCTCTTCTGAAATTTGGAATACCACGGAATCGCCCGGAAGGCGGTTCTTACGCAAAGTGCCGTTTACCCAAGGTAAGAAAGCAGAGTCTCGCACAGTAGAGGGTGTCAGGTGGATGAGTAGTTTGGTATCAGCACCTTGGCGGCGATGCTCTGCCAGCTCAGTAATGGCTGTTTCCACTACCCAGCGGTCTACCTCCATTGCTAAGCCAGCGGCCTCAGCCGTGGCAAGAATTTCGTGCGGGAAGTGCTCCGTCTCGCCTACCTTCATCCTTAACAAGGCTTCGTAGGTTTCTTGTGGATCATCGCGCAAGCTAACAATTGGCTGGAATCGTAAGCTGAAGTGATCATACTTAAGCGCATGCTCAATTTGCTTGGCTAGGCCTTCATCGGCAACATTAGAAGCATCGGAGCGGTCAAACATTTGTACCGGTTGGTTGTTTACCTTGGCATTGTTTGCTGCCTGGTGTGCTTCAGTAAAGGCTTGTCGGGCGTCGTCACACATTTCATCTATGAGTGATACGCCAATTACCACCTTCACTGGAATGGTTTTACCCTCTACCTCATATAGGTGCTGAGATAAAATTTGCTGTAGTTTGCGCGCGCCACCCTCAGGAGAGGCTAGATTACTTGGTGCTAGCCAAGCAAATACATCATCGGCTAAACGTCCTAGTTCACCAACTTTTGCGGTATTACGCAGTTGCTCGGCCGCATCAGCTAATACCACATCGGCCGCTGCAATGCCCAAATCACTCTTAATCTGCATCATGTTCGTAAGCTGAATATAATGTAGAGAGCGGTGCGCTTTAGATGAGCGCAGTGCTGCTCCATGGGCTGCAGAAACCGCTTCATTGAAAGCTTGTTGGTTCAATAAACCAGTGAGCAGGTCTTGTTGCTTGATTTGGTCTAACTTGGCTTGTAGCTCCGCATTGTTGGCATCGTTGCGACGAATGACTAACTGAATGCAGCGCTCTTCTTCATAAAATGCACCTGAGAAGGTAATGCGCGCTGCAAACTGCTCGCCATTGCTGTGCACAGCTTGGCATGGCATGACAGCACTGGCGTTGTCGTCGTACTGCTTTAGGTGTTTTTTTAGCTCTGGCAGGTCACCGGCATCCACCATGTCCATAATTGGCACACAGGACAGCTCCTCCATGTCATCGTAACCAAACAACTCCATATAAGCTTGGTTGGCAAAAATATGCATGCCTTCATGCACATAGGCAATGGCATCCATTGACGAGTCTAACAAGAGTTTGTTGCGTTGCTCGGCTTCTTGTAAGGCTAGTTTTAATTGTTTCACTTCACGCTTGGCAGCGATGAACTCCAGCAGCTGTTTGGCCTCTTGCTGTAGCAGATCGAGTTGCGATTCTGAGCAAATGGCATGACTACCCAGTGCTAGCGCTTGGCTAACTGCTTGGTCCTTCCACTCGTCGATCATGACTAAGCGGGGGACTGCTGCTTGCTGTTGGCGCAAAGATTTTATGCAGGTAAGTGCATTGACCGTTTGTGTTGCTAGTTTAATTACTGCTAGATCAAACTGGCGCTGTGATAACTGCTGCTCAAGTTCACCTTCCGAGGCAATAAAATAGCTATGGACAGGTCGCCCAAGTTGGCGAAGCTTGGCAACTATAGGCTCAGCTTCCGACTGTGAATCGTGAATCAGAATTAACTGAATGGGTTGGTCTTTAGGCATGCCTATGCTCAATTATTATTCCTAACACTAGTCAATCGGGTAAGGACTGACACTACATTGCAAGCTATAGCGGAATGCCTGCGCTGTCAAAGGCAAAAACGTTGGTAGTTAGAAATACACCTGTGCCAAGTTACTGTGCCTTATTTTATTTCAAATAAACTATCGAACCCGTCATCAGGTTGCTTGTTTGGCCGAATCGGCTTTTGCTCTTCCACTGGTTTCACCTGATAAACCGAGATTCGAGCCGAGGCATTCACTTTCCTGACCAAGGTCATCAGATAGGTCTTTCGACTTATATCTACTTTCACTTGATTGCCGGGTTTAAAGGCGACACTTGGCAAGATTAAACTCGGTTGGTTGCCACCTTTGACTGACTTCTCTAGCCAAAGCCCTCTTTGTGGAGCTTCATCGCGACCTGAACTGTGGGTAATACGCACGAGGCAAGCCTCTGCATTAGGTGATACCAGTTCAACACCAGCTTTAATGCTACTGCCTTCTTGTTTGAGCCAGCGCACTAAGCCAATATGCAGCTGGTTGTTGCGCTGCTCGATCCCGATTAGCTCACCTGTTTGAAAGATTGAGGGCGGCTCATTACACCGAATGCCATAACCACCTGGCGACAAATCCGTTACAGTAATAGCGGTCAGCATGGGTGGTCGATACTTTTGCTCCGGTAGATCAATGGCCTCAACAAACGATCCTCGATAGGCTTCATTCCATACATCCCGCTCATCTGGTCGATCAAGTGCAATCTTATAATCACTGGTAAACAAAGCTTGCTGTTCACCGGAAGCATCGAGCGATTGATGTATAGCGGCCAATCCCAGTAGGCATCTAGTGTTATGGTTGATCACTGAGCGTTGCATGTGCCGAGCTAGGGAGCCCGACCAGGCTTTCATCACGTGGGTCAGTAGGGTGAGCCCTCCCGAATTGGGGATGGCAAGATTGATATCTTGACCGGCTACTGCATCGCCCAGTTGCGAGGCGAGCTTGCGCGTGTCTAGGCTTAAGCCGGCTTTTTCCTTTTGGGCAATCTGAGGGTTTGAGACCGGTTTTAAATTGGTCTTAGGGAAGCACAGGATGCCATGGTTATTTGGTTGTAAATGGGTTTCGCCGGCCCAGTCGGTTAGCACCTCAGACAGTGCAAAAATATCGCGCGCTAGAAGTTGATTAGTTTGCGCGGTGGACAATAAAATAATGCTTTTAAGTATGTCGGCGACACGTCCGTGGCGAGTTTCTAAACCCAGCCATTTGTTGTCTATGCATTCAGCAACCAAATCATTAAAAGTTGCCCAGTAATCACTCGATACATCCATGTAAGACATTTGATATGCGAGTAAGTCGAGACGCAAAATGGATAGCTCAGTGGCCAACAATGTTTGATTATGCGCCTTCATTTTGCCAACACGGTGATTATTGGCACAGCGATAGGTTAACCGGCAAAAATGGTGAATAAGATTGATGGCTTTTTGCGCTTGTTGAGCGTCGCGCCGACCGCCAAGCAGAAACTTTTGCATTAATAGCTGAGCCGTGTGCTCTAGGTGAGGCAAAGTTTCTTGTAGTATGGCGGCGGCAAGTGCTGGTTTGGTAGCCAGGACAGATAGTTGCTGAAGTGCCATATAGAGTTGGCGTGATAATTCTCCCACGTTTGCTCTTGGCAATGCTTCTAGCCATTCACGAACGCCGCTTGCACTCATTGGCGCAAAGCTGATCGTCGAGATGCTTTCCTGCGGCTTAAAGGTATATTGCATATGACTTCCATCTTCTGTTAGTTGCAGTCCGTGCTTGCGAGCGTTTATCCCGAAGAAGCCACGATCGTTTTCGATGGCTCGCCAGCAATTTCTCGTGCTAGTTGCGGCACTAAATAACCAGAAGTTGAAGCGCGCAGATCTTGATGTATCTGTATTGCTTCACTTTCTGGCACCTCAAAGTGCGCTGCACCTTTTACTCTATCCATCAAATGAAGATAGTAAGGCTGAATACCAATAGCAAATAGTTCTTCACTTAGTCGGCGTAATGATCGAGCGCTATCGTTAACGCCCCTCATAAGTACTGCCTGATTGTAAAGTCTAACGCCGTTAGTTATTAGCAATTTTGCTGCATGGCCCACATATTTGCAAATTTCATTGGCATGGTTTGAGTGTACCACAAAGATTATACTTTGCACTTTGCTGGCAAGTATCTGCAACAGCTCATCATCTATGCGGCTTGGCGTCACTATGGGCATGCGGCTATGAAAGCGGATCCGCTTTACATTTGGGTATTGGTCAATTTCGGTGAGTAGGCTTGCTAGGGCTGAGTTAGTAAGCATTAATGGATCGCCGCCTGAAAGTACTACCTCGTCTATCTCCGGGTGGTCTGCTAAATAGGCCAAGCTTTGCTGCCACTGGGCGCGACTTTGGCTGTTATCTTGATATGGGAAGTGGCGGCGAAAGCAATATCGACAATGAATTGCACAGGCACTCGTTGTAACAGTCAGTATTCTATTGTGGTACTTGTGTAAGATTCCTCTTTCCACATTGTAAGCTTCTTCGTTGAGCGGGTCGTCAATGAAGTCTGCTGGTGAGGAAAGCTCTTCGGCAAGCGGCATTACTTGCCTAAGCAAGGGGTCGTTTGGGTCGCCTTGGCGCATTTTAGCAACAAAGCTCGGGGTAACTCGAACAGGAAACAGTTTACTCGCCGCTTGTGCAGCGGGTAGCCATTCTTCTCCCAGGCCAACAGCAGCCAATAATGCCTCGGGGGTGCGAATCATCTGGCGAATTTCACTTTGCCAGTCATTTGTGGCATGCACATTTACATCAGTTAGGGGTATCATTGCGGCTAAATTAAATCCAATAACGAGTGAGAACCAAAAATGGCTAGTTATTCTACCAACGAAATCAAGAATGGCGCGAAACTTCTAATTGATGGTGAACCTTGCACTGTGGTCAACAATGAGTTTGTTAAGCCAGGTAAGGGTCAAGCATTCAACCGCATCAAAGTGAAATTCTACCGCAGTGGCCGCATTTTAGAAAAAACCTACAAGTCTGGCGATAGCATCGAAGTAGCGGATGTGATGGAGCTAGATATGGAATACTCATACACCGATGGTGAGTTCTGGCACTTCATGAAAACAGACGGTAGCTTTGAGCAACTAGGTGCTGACGCGAATGCCATTGCCGAAGCAAAAGATTGGTTAAAAGAGCAAGAAGTTTACACAATTGTATTGTTCAACGGCGCTATTCTAAGTGTGACGCCGCCAAACTTCATTGAGTTGCAAGTAACGCAAACAGACCCAGGCGTAAAAGGTGACACCGCGCAAGGTGGCTCTAAGCCAGCGACGCTAGCAACGGGTGCGGTTGTGAATGTGCCGCTGTTCATTGAAGAAGGTGAGTTCTTGCGCATTGATACGCGCTCGCGTGAGTACGTCAGCCGCGCTAAGCAATAATGAACTGGCAGCCGACAGCAACACGTTCGGCTCTGCAGCATCGACAAACGGTGCTGCGCCGAGTTCGTGAGTACTTTTATCATCAGCACGTTCTGGAAGTCGAAACGCCCTTGCTGATGGATCAGCCAGTCAGTGACCCTTTTATCTCCTCTTTAAAAACTAATAGTGGCTTTCTTCATACTTCACCTGAGTACGCGATGAAGCGCCTGCTAGCGGCTGGGTATGGTGATTGCTGGCAATACTGCAAAGTGTTTCGTGGCGATGAGCGTGGCCAAAAGCACCTACCAGAGTTCAGTATGCTCGAGTGGTATCGAGTTGGTTTTGACTTGCCGATGCTCATTGCTGAGGTGATAGATTTGATTCGCACTGCCGCACAATGCCATGTGGCCGCAGTGCAGCGAACCTATGAGCAATGGTTTGCGCTGGCTACCAATGGGCTAAATCCACATTCGGCAACCTTGGCTGAGCTACAATCGTTGGCAAGCGAGTGGATTGATGTATCGGATTTGGACCGCAATGCCTGCTTGGATATCTTGATGACGCATGTTGTTGAGCCAAGTTTTGATCCGGCGGTTATTTCTGTGGTAACCGATTATCCCGCTTCGCAGGCTGCTTTGGCTGTACGCAGCAAAGATTGGCAAGGCCATGAGGTCGCCCAGCGTTTTGAGGTTTATTGGCAGGGGCTAGAACTGGCTAATGGTTACTTGGAGCTGACTGATGCTGATGAGCAGCGAGCGCGCTTTGAGCACGATAATGAGGTTCGCCAGCAGTATCAATTGCCGACGGTGGCGCTGGATGAAAAGCTATTGGCTGCCATGGCGCATGGGTTGCCACGCAGTGCTGGTGTAGCGCTTGGGTTTGACCGTTTGCTGATGGCGATGTTGCAAGCCAGCGATATTGATCAGGTAGTCGCTTTCGCTAACCGCTAATAAAAAAAAGCTGCTCAACCTAGGTGAAGCAGCTTTTTTTAGCTCAATACTTTTACTTTTTGCCCATTGTCGCCAGTAACTGCTCAAGCTTCTTCTGCATGCGCTCTTCTGGTGTGCCAGTTACTTCTTCTACGGCAGATTTTTTCTGCTCAGGCTTATGCTTGCGCGGCGCTTGCTGATGCTTTGCTTTACCGCCTGCATTACTGTTGCGGCGAGGGCCTTTATTCATTGGCTTGCGGCGGTTTTGCTGTGGTTTGCGGCGAGCTTGGCGCTTAGCGAGCTCTTCTTGTGCGTGCGATGCTTCATCGGCAGAGACTGCACCACCAGCTTGGCCTTGCAGGTCCACACGTTCGGCGCCTTCTACCAATGCTTTAAGGTAAGCAGTTTGGCGCACATAGGTTGCCAGCGCGCGGCGAATCTTGGTTTTTGATAGTTTGCCATCTTCTGCCAAAGCTTCATGGATACCAACTTTTAGCGGCCTAGCATTCTCTAAGGTGAATACTTCAGGATAGGCATCTAACAAAAGCTGCATCGCGGCAAGGTTTGCTTTGCGGTTTTTTTCCCGCTTGGCCTGCTCAGCTGCTTTCGCCTGGGCATCGTTTTCCGGTGCGGCATCTTGCTTGGCTGGCGGAACCTGTTTTTCTGCTTCTGACATAGATTTCAAACTACATTAATGACTAAAGCAGCGAGCATAACGGGACTTGCTGCGTTGCTCAAGACCCCAAGTGGTTAAATACACCTCAAATATCGTCTTTTCTGTAATTTAACGGTACATGTACCTGAACTTTTGTGCCTGGTTGGCAGTTTTCAAAGCTCGCTACGTCCTTAGGGGTTAACAGAATGACCGTTGATCCGAGTAAGAAGCGCCCCGACTCTTCACCTTGTTTTAACTTGTGATCATGACCACGGTTGCGTGGTGCTCGAGTAAGGACTTCACGGCCACCCCAGGGTGTTTCAATGCCAGCAACAATTAAAGCGCCCACGTAAACCATATAAAAGGGGCCTTGCTCGCCTTCAAAGCGACAAACGAGGCGCTCGTTACGGGCAAACAGAGCATCCACGCCTTGTGCGGTTTTCTGATTCACCGAAAATAGTTTGCCAGGAATATAACTGGTGTCAGTCAGCTTGCCATCACAAGGCATATGTATTCTATGGTAGTCACTCGGTGATAAGTAAATTGTGCAAAAGTCACCCCCTCGCACTTCTTGTGCCCAGTTGCTGTTGCCCAATAGTTGTGTGGCTGTGTAGTGCATGCCCTTGGCTTGTAAGATGCGGTCACCGGTGAGCTTGCCTGCTTGGCTAATTTCTCCATCAGCCGGCGATAACCAAGCGTGCGGGTTTGGCGAAAAAGGTCGCGCCTCGGGCGCTAGGGCGCGCGTAAAGAAGTCGTTGAAGCAGTCATAGGCTTCTAGGTTGGGCTCAAGCGCTTCGGCCATATTGACCTTGTATGTTTTGCTAAACCAGTTGATCAGCGGTTGTTTAATCCAGCTGGTACGGCTAGCCGCTAAACTCCCAATAATGCGAGTCAGAAGGTGTTGTGGGGTAATATGCTGTAGCAAAACAAACGGTGACATAAAGGTTCTCCTTTCATCACCATATTGTGCATTGATATTGAGCGTGCGGCTAGTGCAAGGATAAATTAGTTCAGTTGCCGTTTGTATGGTAGTTAAACGGCGTCTAAAGCGGTGCCGAATGCTGTCGCTAACTGGCGGAAGCGTTGATAATGATCTGGTGTGGCATTTTGATAGACGGCGACAATAACCGCTTGGCAGCGCCCTTGGTTCACAACCGAGCGCAACATGATCTCATTTTGCTCTGCTAAACCAGCCAGAAATGCCGGTAGATGAGGCAGGGTCGCGGCTCTGTTTTTTTCGTTTATCCACAAGCTAACCGACTGCTCACTCAGCTTCTTCATAATTGACGAAGGAGCGATTGCGCTTTGTGGTTTGCTCATGCCACGCCAGGCCATCACGTCATACTTGCCTAAGTGTGGCACAGCGATCAAACAGGCTTTGCTGTGCAAGCAGCTTTGCATGCCGCCCAGTAAACCATCGAATAAATCGATGCGGTCCAAATAGGCCAGTTGCTTGGGGTGCATTTTATAAAGCAGCGAGTTGAGACCATCATGATCAATAGGCTTTGCCATGACTGGCGCAGGTCGCGGTTTAATCTTGTGTTCGTATGGCTGGTCGGTGACGTACTGGCGCATTGCTTGGTTAGCCAAGCTTTGCGGATTGTTGTGGGTCACGTCTAGCATCCAGCCACGCAGCTGAGTGGCAAAATGATTGATACCCAAGGCAATGCCACCACGCCGGCAAGCATCAAGGAACTGATCACTACGCCAAGAGCGGCGAGCGCAGTGGGCAATTTCATGGCTAAAGGGTAAAAAGTACTTCATTGCCATGGCTTTTGGGTGTTTGCTGTTGGCTAGATTCAGTGCTACCGGTAGCTCCCATTGCATTTGCATGGCTTCTAATACTTGCAAGTAGCGGCAGTCTAAATGGCCGGCGATGCGCTGCTGAATCGACTTGGTAATAGCGGTGTTATGGTCAGCGCCTTCCATAATTAGCGGGTCTGTCCACCACATCGCAAAAATTGGTGCGCCATCAAAAATGGTTTGCCAATAGTCGGCTTCAGTAAATTCAATGTGGCGCATAGCAAACCAGCACTTGAGTAGCTCGGCGGCGAGCAGGGCATCGCCAACGCTGCGCAATAAGCCTTGATGAAGCGTATTGTTAAAATCGATACGTTTCATGTCTTTGCATAGCGCCAGCACTTGGCGAGGCCCGAGTAAATCGATTAGCTGACTTGCTGTCTCAATTGGCTGGCCTTTGGGAATGTGCTTGGCTGCCTGAAATAGACGCATGGCTAATAAAGGGTCGTTAAGTAACAGCGTCGACAATTCACCCGCCTCGACAGCACGCTCGATGTCGTGCTGTTGGCTAATGATGGCAATAGGCGTGCCACTAACGCGCCTTAGCCACTGGGTTAATTGACTGGCTTGAGTACTAATCACTATCGGCCCTCGGTCACTATGCGTTACGTTATTTTTATTGGTGAACGCTATATGGTTAACGGCAAAAAATATTTTGAACGCTGACTATAACGGCTAATTGATTCAAAGTCGTCTATCAGTGATCGATGCTCACCTGGTTGATTATTAATTATGCGAACTTGGTCATCTTTTTGCCAAGGGTAGAGCACGGCAGTGCCTTGGTCATTGGCTAAAAATGACGTGGGGAGGTCGTAACTAGGGGGCAGGTTGGTGATAACATTTACCGACGTTTTGCTGGTAACACGCTGGCAAAGTCGATTAAGGCCTCTTAGTTGTTCGTAGGCTGACCGTTCGTCCTGCAATATAATTTGCAGGTGATGGTTGCGGTGTTGTAGTAGCCAATCTTTGACCGGTTCTAGCCATTGCTCGTTCTGCAAAGCCTTCGGGATATCACTGCGCACAAACAAGTAAATGGTACGTAGTGCTTGGTCACTCAGTGTTGAATAATCCGGTTCAATTGAGTTGGCTTGGGTCATGGCGCATATCAACTTCTGTCAACGACTGAATAATGCCGTGCAAGCTATCGAGACGCCTGATTAATATGCGATCCTCTTCAACTGCTTGCAGTACAGCGCAGCCGGGTTCATTCCTGTGGGTACAGTCCCTAAACTTACAATATGCCGATTCTTGCTGGATCTCCAGAAAACCGTTGTATACATCTTGTTCATCTAGATGCCATAAGCCGAACTCGCGAATGCCTGGTGAATCGATCAAACTGCCGCCACTGGCTAGATGATAATAGCGAGAGGTGGTTGTGGTATGACGGCCTTTGCCCGTTGCTTGTGAAATGTTGGCAATGTCGATTTCTTGTTCGGGTAGTAGCGCTTTGGTAATGGAAGACTTGCCAACACCAGATTGGCCAACGAGAATCGAGCTATGATTGCCGAGTATTGCTCGAATTTGTTCAATGCCTTCTTCACTGTTCGCACTCACAACTTGAGTTGCATAGCCTAGCGCTTGGTATTCTGCTAGGTATTCATGGTATGGCGAGTCGTCCGTTAACAAATCGCTCTTGTTTAGTACGATTATTGGCTGCAATTGACTTGTATGGGCTGCCACTAGGTAGCGGTCGATCAAGTTAACCGGTGTTGGCGGGCTAGGCGCAACAATAACAACTAGCTGGTCTAGGTTGGCTGCCACGGGGCGCTTTTCACCACGCCAGTCAGGGCGAGTGAGCAATTGGCGTCGCTCGGCAAGCGCTACAATACTGCCCTCATTATTGTCTAGTTCAAGCAATACCTTGTCGCCGGCAACAACAGGCGGTACCGACCCTGACTTGCTGCACAAAAGCGATTCACCATCATGCTCAACAATAATTTGTCGACCATGGTGCGCCACCACCAAGCCGTTGGCTTCTTCTGGTTGGCAAAATCGACGTTTATTTACGCGCCCGCGCTGCTGCTTGCTAAGTTTTCTTTTGCCCATGTGTGCATCTATGTAGTTGGCGTGCCAAAATAGTAAAACAAAAAGCCTCGGGATGACACACGCACAGTAAGGGTGGCACAGTGAATAAAGAAACGAATTTAATTTGGCTAGATATGGAAATGACCGGCTTAGAGCCTGAGCGTGACCATATCATTGAAGTTGCAACGCTAGTGACTGATGAGCAGTTAAATGTGTTAGCCGAGGGGCCGGTGATTGCGATTCATCAGCCCGACAGTGTGTTGGCGCTAATGGATGACTGGAACCAAAAAACGCACGGTGAAAGTGGCTTGGTTGAGCGTGTGAAGCACAGCAACGTGAGCCTTACACAAGCCGAGCAGCAAACGTTGGACTTCCTGA
This sequence comes from Salinibius halmophilus, assembly GCF_003577475.1. Lineage (GTDB taxonomy): Bacteria > Pseudomonadota > Gammaproteobacteria > Pseudomonadales > Natronospirillaceae > Salinibius > Salinibius halmophilus. The sequence goes on along the minus strand of NZ_QPEP01000001.1, from coordinate 226,278 downwards.
AAGAGTGGGTTGCGCCGGGTTGCTCACCACTTTGTGGCAACTCCATTGGCCAAGATCGTCGCTTCATTTATCGATACATGCCGCAGCTTGCCAATTTTTTGCATTACCGCTCTATCGATGTGTCGACCATTAAAGAGTTGACTCGCCGCTGGGCACCAGACGTGCTGAAGGGCTTTGAGAAAACGGGTACGCACAAGGCAATGGACGACATTAAAGAGTCGTTAGCGGAGCTTAAGTACTACCGAGAGCACGTAATAAAGGTGTAGTTTTTATTTTAAAAAAGTAATTAAATTTAATTTATTATTTTACTTTATTTGATTTTTATTATTTTTTACTTTCTATGTTTTTTAGGTGGGCAATGAGCGTAAAACAAAGCTCGATATACTCTACCGCTTCAGTGCTCGCCACTTCGTAATCGACAGCGTGCGCAACCTTGTTGCGCAACTGGCGAAGTTCACTGAATAGCTTTACCTTTTTTGTGTCAATCATCGATTCACTGGCCAGTATGTCTTCTAGCAGCTTGTAGCGCCTGTCGATATTTAAATCTACATTTGGTTGGCGTTGGCGAATGAGTAGTTCAGCAGCATCGTTTACTTCTTTCCAAGCCCCTAGTACGGCAGCATTGGGCAAGTGTTTAGCTGTGGCAATGAGCTGCGCCTTGCGATCTTGCTTGAGTTCTGGGAAAGCGCCTTCGGCTTTTTGTTTTACCACGGCGAGCCCTTGGCCAAACTCAACTTCTAACTCTTTATACTTAAGCCGTTTGGCAAGTGGGATTAACCGGGCGAGCGGGGCGCGCAGGGACACCAGTGAAAACACGAGAACCGCAGGCCACACCAAGATGTCGATTAGCTCAATGGTGTACTGCATCCAAGTCATGGCTGTCCCTTATTGTGTTTCGCGTCAAGCATGGCGACGATGCCATTTTCCTGCGGTTTATCGGTTAAAAGTTCACTTCGAGCCCGACTAGGTACTCTTGTTCGGCAAATGTCTGGTTAGGAAAATCTAGTTTATCGTCGGCTAAGTCAACTTCGCTAAATAGTGTCCAGTTCGCAGCATAAAACTGACCAAGGTCGTAGTCTACTGTTAGCTCTATGCGATGTGCAACGTCGCCAGTCCAGCCTTCAAGATTATCCGACGTTTGCCATTTTTCTTGCGGCTGGCTAAGGGTGTGCTCACTTGCAAGCGTCAGTGCTTTGGTCGGGCGCCAGGTGAGCTCATTACTTAACTGCCAGTTTCTTTCTGTGGCCTGTCGATTGGCATCAAACTCTCGTTCTATACTGGCTTGCAACTGCCAACGCAAGCTGGAAGCAAGGCTATGGCGGGTTTCGAGCGCTAGTTCGATTTGGGTATTGTTGTCTTCACTGGTCGCCACGTATCTTTGGTGGGTTATCTCTCCGCTCAGCACTACTCGCCAATCGTTCAAACGATGCGATAAACCCGCCACCGTTTGATACAAATTAAAGTTGCGGTTGTCTCGTATCGGGTACTGCTCTTTGTACCAACGTCGGTCAAACTCGCCTTCAATAAACAACTGAGTATTGGCTGATATACGTGTGCGAAACTCGCTGCCAACTTCTAGTTGCCAGCGATTAAAGGCGCCACTGACATCAATTGTTTTGCCTTCCGCATCCTTAGTGCGTTCAGGCTCGCCGTATTTGTCTACATTAATGCGATTGGCGCTATGGCCGCTTAACCAATACTGCCAGCGCCACTGGCGAGTACTGTGCTGGTGCTGCAGCTTGCTGGCGATTACCTGGGCATTCACGGTATTTGGGTCGGCTATTGTTTGGCGAGCCGATAAGTCGAAGCGCCAGTCGTCAATACTTGCGCGCCCTCGCGCCGAGGTTTCAGCCACAATAGCAGACTGAGCCGGGGTGATGCCATGTGGGTTGTTTTGCCATGCGAGGGTTTGCTCGCCCACCCCCTGCCATTCAACCGCGTTGGCCATGCTGGTGGTAGCGAGCAGTGGAACTAGAAATCGGATCATTGCCTTTCCATAAAGCCGTTTGGTTTGACCAAAGTAAAAAATACTAGCTGACGAAAAGCTTACAGCTTTACTCAGGGCAATGTAATTTAGCCTAAGTAAGATAAGCAGAAATCTATTCATAGGACGTGTAAAGATGAACTGGCCTACCCTTTGGCAGCAGGCATGGCGTCGCCAAGTAGTCACCCTAGTGCTGATGTCGATTGTTGTTGCTGTGCTGACGTTTTTTTTGGCGTTACTCATGGCAAAACTATCGTTATTAGCAACGACTACCGGCTTGTTGCTGTTTATCGGGCTGCTGTTGTTTAGGTGGTTGTTATTAATTCTTGTGCGTACTCAGGGTGAACGCTTAGGGCAGCGCTATATAGCTCAGGTTCGGGCAACATTTTTCGAGCGCTGGCTAAATGTATCGAGTGATCAGGCGCCGCCAAGGTTTGGGGTGATGATCATGCGTTTAATATCCGATGCCAATGCGCTAAAACGATGGATTGCGCTTGGCTGGCTGCAGCTGCTGACAAGTTTGCTGACAGTGGCAGCCATTATATTGGCCAGTTTGCTCAACTGGCCTGCGCTTGTTGCACCCTTCGCAGTGTTCTTGCTGCTGTTCGTGATCTGGCATGCCGTGCTGACCTATTTTTTGGTGCAAAGCGAGCGAGCCATTCGCCGAGCGCGGGGTAAATTGAGTGGTCAAGTTGGCGAGTTTACGATGGCGCGCTTGGCGGCTATTCAGATGCGCTGGCTTGGCCGAATCACCCGTCGGTTAAACAACGCTAGCGAAGAGCTGGGGGCTAAAAGTGCAGCACAGCAATGGCCAGCCATGCTAGCCAATGGCCTACTCGATGCGGCAACGCCATTGTTAATTGTTTTTCTATCGATTCAGTTTGCCGGTGACGCAAGTAACTTGGCTGCCGCTCTGTTGATTTTAGGCTTGCTGTCGGCAAGCCTGGTTGAGTTATCTCAGGCTTGGCTTTTTGGCTGCAAGTTTTATGTCGCGCGCCAGCGCCTATCTCAGGTGGCAATCAATATGGCTAGCCCAAGTGCAGGTGGTTCGCTGAAAAAGTCTAGCGCTGCGGCTGTGGCGCTACGTAGTGTGCAGCTAGACGGGATGGGGGTTTGGCAAGCCTCGGCTGACGCCGGGCGGCGCATTTGGGTGCACGGTCGCGGGAAGTCAGCATTGGCGAAACTATTTTTTCGCCAACTTGCACCAAAAAGTGGCTATGTAATGGTTGGCGGGCGAAAAATGCATAACTTATCGCGCAAGGCTTTGTATGGCAGTATTGCCGTAGAAACGGGCGAAATCCCGCTAGTGCGAGGAAGCCTGAGGCGCAACCTAAGTGGCGGCGTTAGTGACGAACAGTTGCTAGAAATACTTCAGTGGGTTGGGTTAAAAGACTTTTCGCTTGAGCACAAAATTGGCGAGCTCGGGCGAGGGCTGACAAGCACCGAACAGTGGCAAGTGCGCCTAGCCCGAGCGCTGTCGAAAGCACCGGCGGTTCTATACTTAGATGATCCACCGGCGCGTTTGCTGCCGGCATTGGAAAGAATATGTGCTGCTTTTCCGGGTACGCTGTTAATTGCGAGCGATAGCCAAATGGACTTACCATTCGATGACCATTGGCAGCTTGATCCTGTCAGTATTGTGTAAGGTTTGACCCTATAATATGACACTGATCAGAAATTTAAGGTGACAAACAAATGTTACGCCCCTTGGCCTTAACGATAACCATGATTGCAGCGGCATCTCAGGCAGATGACCAAGTGTTTCAGTTGTTGCGTGATGTGCGTGAAACCCTCGCACCAGGCGACCAGCTGCTAGAAGCGCATGTGGTAGATCAAGGAAGCTGGCGGGTGCTAAACGTTGAAGTGTTAACCGCAGATAATAAATTATCGACCCGCCACTTTGAGATTGGCAGTGCTCGTGAGTTAGATAGAGATGAATGGCGCGCTATCCTTGCTGAGCAAGAGGATGATGAGTTTGTCGGCAGTGACTTTGAAGATGACGAATTTGAAGACGGCGAGTTCGATGATGACGACTTTGAAGAAGACGAGTTTGAAGACAGCGAGTTCGAGGACGACTTCGAAGACGACTTCGAAGATGAGTGGGAGGATGACGACTGGGAAGATGATGACTGGTCTGATGACAGCTCGAATGTCGCCGCTGACGATGAGCAGGATGACGATCTCGATGATGAGGACGAATAATGCGCGCACTGGTAGTTGAGGACGATAACGAACTCAATGAACAAATAACCCATGCGTTGCGCCGCCATGGGTTTGCCGTTGATCAATCATATGACGGCGAAGATGCCTGGTTTTTGGGTGATACTGAGGGGTATGAAATCGTTGTACTCGACTTGGGCTTGCCGAAAAAAGATGGCATTAGCGTGCTGCAAGCATGGCGCAATGATGGCAATAAAGTACCTGTGCTGGTGCTAACCGCGCGTGATAGCTGGCGCGAAAAAGTTGCCGGCTTGCGCGCTGGCGCCGATGACTACATGGCCAAACCCTTTGAAATGGAAGAGTTGCTGGCGCGTGTGGAAGCCTTGCATCGGCGTACGACAGGTCATGCGTCGTCGGTATTGGAGCTAAACAACCTAACCATAGATTTGTCGCAGCAAAAAGTATGGCTAAATGGTGCTTCCATTGAGCTCAGCGCGCTTGAGTACCGGTTAATAGCCTATATGGTGGCGCGTGAAGAACAGGTGATTTCCAAGTCTGAACTGACAGAGCATATCTATAATCAAGATTTCGACCACCAGTCTAATGTGATTGAAGTGTTGGTGAATCGAGTGCGCAAAAAAATTGGCAAAGACGCCATCAAAACTCGCCGAGGGCAAGGCTATTACTTCATCGCGCCGTAACTCAACCCTGTCACTTACATTGCGAGTGACCCTAGGCGCTGGCGTTAGTGCGCTGCTCGCACTAATTGCCGTGGGTGTGTTACTGGTATTCCTATTTAGCCAATACATAGAGCGACGGTTTGAACAGACGCTATCGGGCAAAGTGCTAGATTTAATTGCCACTGTTGATGCCTCGGTTGAGCGAATTAATATTGAATCGACCAACCCCGCGTTTCGCTCCCCCATCTCTGGCTGGTACTGGCTGATTATCGAACAACCCAACGTCATCGCCACCTCCCCCTCGTTAGTTGGTGGACACCCACCGATGTTAACCGCATTAACCTCCGATGGCTGGCACACTGCAATTGGCCCAGGCGGTAATCAACTGCGAGTGCTTCGCCAGACAATTATGTTCGAAGAGGCCAATCGCCAACTTACCTTTGTGGTCAGTGGACCACAGAGCGATATTAGCCAAGATGTGTGGGCGTTTAGCCGCCAAGCGGCCATATCTCTACTAGTTTTTCTAGCGGCCCTAGTAGCGGTCGTCTGGCTGCAAACTTATTTGTCGCTTAGGCCTGTCACTCGCATGACAGCGCAATTATCAAACATCCGCAGCGGCCAGCAATCCAAGCTTGCAGGAGAGTACCCAAAGGAGCTTCAGCAAATTGGTGACGAGATAAATCTGTTGATTGACCATAGTGAGCAGGTTGTAGAGCGCGGCCGGTTGCAAGCTGCCAATATTGCTCACTCATTAAAAACGCCGCTGGCGGTGATGAACAACGAAATGGCGAACTTGCCTGATGCCTCGGCCAAATTGCTGCGCCAGCAACTAAAGCAACTAGACCAAACCGTGCAGCTTTATTTGGCGCGCGCCCAAACCAGCCGCAAGCTCTATGTTAGTCATCAGGTCAATGTGCAGCAAAGCGTGGCAGAACTCGTCAATGCGGTGAGTTTGGCCTACCCAGATAAGCAAGTTGTGGTGAACTGCGAAATAGATGCAAAAAGCACGGTGCTTATGGAGCAGGGTGATTTTGATGAGTTGGTCGCCAACTTGATTGATAACGCGATTAAGTGGACAGACCAAAAGGTATTGATTACCTTCAACACCCGTCAGGCTGGTTGGCAGTTAACAGTGGAAGATGACGGGCCTGGTATTCCCAATGAACAACTACATAAAGTCACTAGAGTGGGTGTCCGCCTTGATGAAAGCGTGCCCGGCTCGGGCGTGGGCCTAGCAATCGTGCAAGATATCCTAGCCGTGTATCGCAGCCGGCTCACATTTAGCACCTCGCAAGCGCTAGGCGGCAACTGCGCCAGAATAGAATGTGACGTAGGCTAGCTAGTTCGTGGACACCCACTGGTTTATGGCATCAAATAGTGGTTCGTGGACACCCACTGGTTTATGGCATCAAATAGTGGTTCAGGGCACTCGATCTGTGGCAAGTGACCACACTGGGCAATCTCAATAAACGTCGAATTGGGAATCTGCTCAGCAACAAAGGCGCTTTGCTCAACTTTTACAATAGCGTCTTGAGTACCTGCTACGACTAATACTGGGTAGTCTGTTGTCGCCAATGTTTGCATTAGCTCGTTTTGGTTGTAACGCCAGTTACGCAAGTATTGCCATAGAGCGGTGTCCCAATTGCTAACTGCGGTGTTTAGTCGAGCACCTGCGAGCATATCAGAGGAAATGGCGCTTTCGTCGGCAAACATTGATCTGTAGAAACTTTCACTAGCGCCAAGCTGCCTTGCCAAAAGAACGCCAAGCCCGTCCATTTGCGGCAATTGCATTAGCCAAGTAGGGCTGTTGCCGCTAACGGTAACGGCCGGCGCGATAAAAACAGCACCGCTAACATAGTCGGGTTTGCGGGCGAGAAGCTCAGTTGCAATCACTGCACCAAAACTATTGCCAACTAAAATGACGTTGTCGAGAGCTAGTGCCTTCATCAGGGCGTCCAATCGGCTGGCAGCTGCAGGTAGCGAGTAGTAGTCTGCCTCCTGCACACCTTCTGGCAACGTTTTTGAGCTTAACCCGTAGGGAACCTGATCATATGCGATCACCCGTCCGAGCGCTGATAAGTCTTCTGTGATACCTGACCAGCTCGAGGCGTTTAGCGTGCTCCCATGAATTAAAACAAAGGTTGGTTTATTCCCGGTCGCATTGCCGAACGCCTGATAGTGTAGCTCGGTGCTTCCGCCGTCCTTATTCAATATTTGCACAAAATTACTCGTGCTAGTCGCGAGTGTTATGCTGTCTACTAGGTTTGGTAATGGGGTTGGCTTAATAAACAGTGGCAAGGTTGCTGCCATTACTAGTAACCCAAGTGCGCCAAAGGTTAGCCATTTTATAAACCTTTTCATGTTATTTACCCTCGTTCGGGAAACGTGTGTGAATCAATTGTTTAATCCATCGATATTCGAGCTCTGCGGATTGATGTAGAAAGTCGACGCTAGGGTGCATGGCGAGTTGCTCGTCAGTTAAAACATTAAAAGCGGCAAGCTTTTGCTCGGCAATCTGCTGCTTGACCTTGAGTAGACTTTTTACATGTTCAGCTTCAAGCGCATCGAGGAAATCAAACGCTACCAGCCAGCTGTGCATGCTAGGTGCTTGTTGAGCCAAAGACTGATTGATTAACTCAATGAAATTTTGCTTGCCAAGCTCCGTTATTTGATAAGTTTGTTTAGGTGGGCGCGAGCCGTCTTGCTCGCGTGTCACCGACAGCCAGTTGTCCTTTTCCATATCGGCTAATAGCTTGTAAGCGTTCGCTTTTGATACTCGCACTGCAGAGAATGGTCCCATGTCTAGCAGTTGTGCTAGTTGATACCCGTGTTGGCTACTGTGCTGCAGCGCACCTAGGATTAGAATTTTTTTCTCAATCACAATGGCACCCTCTTTATTAGTCATGTGTGACTAGTCATAAGTGACTATGGAAGTGATTTTATAAAAGCGCAAGCGTTTGATGACATCTACTATGTTGACGTGCCTATCACTGTGGGGAATATGGTAGTGGTACATCACAGTGGCCTTGATGTTAATGAACGCGCCGACTTATCTGGCCTGAAGATGGTAGGAATACTCAACAGCCAGGGTTACAAAAATTTAAGTGCGCAACTAAATGCCGAAGAGTTGATTGAAGCGGCAGACGACAAAGCCATGTTTCGCATGATCGACACAGGGCGCGCCGATTTTACCATTTTCATGGGAGTGATTGGGGAGGACATCGTGGATCAACTTTCACTGCAGAACACGGTTGTTACAGAGGTAAATATCGTCGATTTGTACTTCTATTTGCTAGTTAGTGGCAAGCATAAAAGTAAAATAGACGAAATAGCCAGTATTATGCGAGATATGATCGCTCAATCTCCTCAGCCTTCATCAACGCTCATTTGTCAGCCATGATTTTTTGCTTTTGAGTTGCTAGAAGCTTTTTTCGTAGTAAATATCAAACTCATCTTTATGAGTTTGTTTAAGTCCGTGCCTTTGATAAAACTCGTTAGCCTTGCTTTCTTTCAGAGCCCCCAGTCGAACGGGCAGTTTTTTTGATTGTGCGATCGCAAACACTTTGTTTAGCGCGCCTGCGCCTAATTGCTGACCTTGGAACCTTGGGGTGATGTAGAGGTGGTCGAGGTATATATGATCAGCCTTGAGGCGCACAACAAAAAAGCCCGCTAGCGTTTCATCAACGATGATCTTCGTGGTGTCTTCAGGTGTGAATGATTGTAAAAACCGTTCTCTTACTCGACTTTCATCATAACGGCCAATTGCCACTAAGCTCTCCTTCATGGAAGTTGCTCGAAGCTCAGCTAGTGCTTGAGCATCTGCATGGGTGGCGGCTTGGAAATTCATGGCTGTCCTTGCATAGAGATTAATCGTATGTTCGAGATGCTGGCCTAACGAGTGTTCTTTTTTTATTTGGCGTACAACGAAAATGATAAACCTAATGAGCAAGTAGGCAACCACTGCCAATAATACTATGGTGATTGCCGTGCATAGTAACGGGTAAACACAAGGTAGGCCAATTTGAATGTTCATAGTGCCAAGCTTATTGTTGGGTTTCGAAGGCTGCCTCTAACTCGCCCACCATTAACGGGTTGTTGGGTGAAAGCCTACTTGGTAAACGAAGCGCTACGCTACCATCTGGGTTGACCAAGTATTTAACAAAATTCCACTCTGGCGCTTTGCTCACTTGTGCCAAGTGCGAAAATACAGGATTCGAATTAGGCCCGGTAACGTCGGTGGGCGCCAGCATGGTAAAATCAACACCAAAGTTGCGATAGCAAACATCGGCGGCTTCTGCTTCGCTATTGGCTTCTTGGTTAAAACTATCGGATGCAAACCCAACAATTTGCAGCCCCAAGGGACCATATGTTTCATGTAATGCTTGCAGCGGCCCAAACTGATCAGTGAAGCCGCAAAAGCTTGCCGTATTGACGATAAGCATGGGTTTATCAGAGTGTAAATCGCAAAGGTTTATTGTTTGAGCGCTGTGCAGCTTGCGAAACTCATGATCCAAGTATGCTGGACACCCACCGCTTTCTTGCGCAAAAGCTAGGTTAATTGTGAATAAGCTGGCAATTAATATGATTAACTTAGTCATCCTGTGCTCCTTGGGAAATCATGTGTATGGCTTTGTTTGCGTCTATTGTGTGCTTCGGGTTTACGACTTGACTGAGCAGCTTGTGAAGGGGCAACTTTGCGAGGTTGCCAAGGTGAGCTGACACGCCTCTACTCATACCATAAGCAAGTACACGTTGATTAAAGGGTAAAGTATCGTCGTGGAAAGGAAGTAGTTCTTCTAGGGCTTTCTCAGAGTTGAAGTTATTGATATCAATGTTGCGATCGGCGATTAGTGCAAGCTTCTCTGGGCTATAAATATGCAAGCATTGCCAAGTGAGGTCACTACACAGCTGGCAGTCGATAACTGCTTTAGATGGCCAATCTGCGCCAAACTCAGCAGGTGATATCATGCTCAAGAGAGCTGATTCGTTGTGCCAATATAGGGTGTAGCGCGTAAATCTAGTAGGCTGAAACGAAAAACGGGCATTCAGTATCAACCTTGAAAAGATATAGCGCATCAGCACATTGTGTGTTGAATCGCTTTCCTCTACAACTGGCTGCAGATGGTTAATTTGTGCCAAAACGGGCACTAGCCCTTTGCCTTGCGGGTTTGGCGATTTTTTTGAGGTGTTGTGCATAATCATTCAAAGCGCGTCGTTTTTTAACCTATACGCAATGAACGAATCAGCAGAGCAGGTAATGATTTCTTTCAGGCAAATAGCTTTGCTAAGTCTGAGTTTTGAGGCCTTCGTTTTATGCCTCTTGCTTTATAAAATTGCTCTATTCTATCTAATGATCCCATTGCGCTTAGACCAAGCTTTTCTAGGCTGTAGCAAAGTAAGCACCAATCGCTTGCATTGAACGATAGTTGGTCGAGCAGTGGTGGCTGGTAGTCATCGACAACCCCAGTTTTGCCCCTCGCTGATTGACGGCTAGACCAGTCCAATAACTGGAAATATTGCCTTCGAGTGAATGGCAATGCATCTCTGTCTTGGTCATCTGAGTCGCCGATAAAGCTCATCAGTGGTTTTAGGGTGTGAGCATTACTCTCTCTGCAAGGTTTGCCATGCAATCGCTCATACGCGCTGGTAAATTCGCTGTCAGGTATGCTCTTACATAGTTTAGCTCTGATTGGGTTAAGGTCCACATACGTCATCGCGGCAAGCAGTGCTTTTTCATCTAGGAGTGGCTGTGATTTGAACCTGCCTTCCCAAAAGCGGCCGGTACAATCGTCTTCTTCGTTAGCTTTTTTGGCAATGTACTCGTTTAGAGAGCGCATAAACCAAGAAATATCGAACAGTCGGGCGCGCCACTTCGCGAGCGTAACCTGTGCGGTTTCAGCAACACTTTCATCTCCGGCCAGGTATCGATCTACTAACTTGTTTCCCTTGAACAGCATAAGCCACCTTTCGGCTACCTCGTGGTCGGTCAATTTTTTGGCAGCCGTTTGGTTAACATTCAGTACTAAATGGTAGTGATTTGACATGATCGCATAGGCGGCAACATCGATTGTAAAAACGCTGGAAAGTAGGTGAATGCGCTCTACAAGCCATAGCTTGCGGTGATCGAATGATGTCTGCGTCGCGTGGTCGTACCCACATAAAAAGGCACGGCGAACGCACCTAGATATGCAATGGTAGTACTGTGTGAGTGCTAGTTGAATGAGCTGAGCTCGAGCAATTGTCATGTCATCTACCTCCATCGTAAATATAAGATAGTGTATGAAAAGACAGTGGTCAAAAAATCAGTTTAACGTGATGGCAAAACTACGATGCCGTTGTGGTTATTAGATGTTGGACACCCATCAATATTAGATGTTGGACACCCACCAAAAAAGTGTGGAGTGCGATACAAAAATCGATAAGTAGGGAATGAACAAAATTCACCGTCTGCGGCATCGATCGCAAGAGAACGATGCATTCAATGCAAACGCGAGCTAGCCAAGTTGTTGTGAGTGCTAATCAAGACTTAATTGCTGCAAATAGGGTGGGTGTCTTAGGAAGTATCCACGCTGCGAATAGGTGGGTGTCCAACAAAGTAAAGCGCGGAATCGAAAAATACGGTGGGTGTCCATCGAAAAAAGATGAAATTGCTACAAATACGGTGGGTGTCCATCGAAAAAAGATGTTAATCCCGTGCTTGATGCTTTTGCAGCGCCCACTCGATGTGTTCGTCTACCATCGGCGAGATCTGGCCGAGTTTATCCTTTAGCGCAGTGATCACGGTTTGAGTGGTTGGTGCATTGCCAAGGGCTACGGCAAGGTTGCGGTTCCAGCACTCGTACCCGGTGCGGCGAATGGCACTGCCTTCGGTGGTGCGTAGGAAGGTCTTTTCATCCCAGTGCCATAGTTCGAGCAGGTCGGCGCAGTCGAGGTTATTGCGCGGTTGATAATCGGCTTCGTTGGTGAACTTGGCAAACTTGGTCCACGGGCAAAAGATTTGGCAGTCGTCGCAGCCAAAAATACGATTACCCATGGGTGTCCGGTATTCGACTGGGATGGGTTGGTTGGATTCGATGGTGAAGTAGCTGATGCATTTGCGCGCATCGATGACGCCGTCGGCAACAATGGCGTCTGTGGGGCAAACGTCTATGCAGCTGGTGCAGCTACCGCAGTGGTTTTTCTGAAAGCTCTGATCGGGCGACAGTTCTATATCAATGTACAGCTCACCCAACATGAACCAGCTGCCTGCTTTAGGGTGCAGTGTAAGGCTATTTTTGCCGGTCCAGCCCAAACCTGACTTTTCGGCGATTGGTCGCTCAAGTACGGGGGCGCTATCAACAAATGCGCGGTAGTTAAATGCGCCGCACTCATCGACGACGGCTTTGGCCAGCTGAGTGAGGCGTTTGCGCATTACTTTATGGTAGTCACGCCCCAACGCATAGCGAGCAATATAGGCTTTGCTTCGATCTTGCAGTTGAGTTTTCATTGGTTGCGCGTCCGGTAGCACATCCATACGCACCGCAATAATGCTTCTAGTGCCTTCGACCAGTAGCTCAGGCCGCCAGCGCTTTTCGCCGTGCGCAGCCATGTATTCCAAATCGCCATGGTACCCATGCGCTAACCATTGTTGAAAGTCACTCGCATAATCAGACAAGTCAATGTCGCAAACGCGCAAGTCAGCAAAGCCAAAGCTAGGAGCCAAGCGTTTAAAGGTTTGCTTTACTTGCTCTAAGTCGATTACAGGTAGGGTGCTGGTCATAAAAAACGTGCCAATGGTAAACTAGCGCTATGATACCCGAGGATAGCCCATGTTGTTAGCCAACGAAGCCGCCACTCTTGCTGCAGCGGAACAGTTTGTTGCCAAGTTACCTGCCCAGCGTCCCTTGATTATTTGGTTGCAAGGCGACCTAGGCGTGGGAAAAACGACGTTTACCCGTGGCTTTTTGCAGGCGCTTGGCCATACTGGCCGCGTAAAAAGCCCCACCTACACCCTGGTAGAAAGCTACGAGTTAGCATCGGCTACCGTGCATCACTTCGACCTTTATCGCTTAGCAGACCCAGAAGAGTTGGAGTTTATCGGCATACGTGACTATTTATCTGGTGATGCAATCTTATTATTTGAATGGCCAGATAAAGGAAAAGGCATACTAACTGAACCGGATCTCGCTTTAACGTTGACCGATCACGGCGAGGGCCGTAACTTATCTGTCGACTGTTTCACAGAAGTGGGGCGGCAATGGCAGCAAGCATTAGCGTTGTGAGGTAAAGGTAAGGTGCGTGGAATAACGGAGTGGGCACGTGGGTTGCTAACAGTCGCAGCACTATTTTGCGTGACATGGGCAGCAGCGGACAACAGCCTAAATGGCATTCGAATTTGGCCTTCGCCAGATAATACTCGGTTAGTGTTCGATCTAGAAGCTCGCGCTGAATATCGTGTATTCGAACTCGCCAACCCTAGTCGGCTGGTGGTGGACTTATTTGATACTGAACTAAATGCCGATCCTGACGCGCTGGCGCTCGACGGGACTGGCTTGAGCAATATCCGCACTGGGGTTCGTGATAATGGTTTGCGCGTCGTGCTCGATATGCCTGTAGCGCTCGATTATCGCGCCATGAAGTTACCGCCAAACAGTCAGCACCCCTACCGATTAGTGATTGATTTACAACGCAATACACCGCAGCAAGCAGCAGCGCCTGTGCGCAAGGTTGATACCTCTGGTCGGCGCGACTTGATCATTGCCATCGATGCCGGCCATGGCGGGGAGGACCCTGGTGCCATCGGCCCGGCTGGCACGCGTGAAAAAGATATCGTATTAGCGATTGCTAACGAGCTCGCCCGCCAAATTGATGCCGAACCTGGGTTTTCAGCCAAACTGATTCGCACTAATGATTATTTTGTGTCGTTATACGACCGCCGTGATCGTGCCCGTGAATTACAAGCTGATATGTTTGTATCCATTCATGCTGACGCCTTTAGAACGCCACAGCCAAGCGGCGCATCTGTATTCGCGCTGTCACGAGGCGGTGCCACGTCTACCATGGCTGCCTACCTAGCCGAGCAAGAAAACAAGGCAGACATTATTGGTGGTGTTGGTGGCATCTCACTAGAGGACAAGGACGAAACACTGCGCGAAGTGATCGTTGATTTGTCGATGAATGCCAATTTATCGGAAAGTTTGGCGATGGGTGCCGACATTCTTAAACATTTGGGTGGGGTAGCCAAGCTGCACAAAGATCGAGTCGAACAAGCAGGCTTTGCCGTGTTAAAATCTCCAGACGTGCCATCGGTTCTGGTCGAGACAGGTTTTATTTCCAACCCAGCCGAAGAGCGCAAGTTGCGCACAGAAAGTTATCGTAAAACCATGGCCCAAGCGATTTTCAAAGGCCTGAAAGAATACGGTTACAACACCGCCCCGGAAGGCACATATGTGTACTGGCGTGCCCATGAAGCACCACAATTTGTTGACTATAAAGTTAGCCGGGGTGACACGCTCTCTGGTATTGCACAGCGTTTCCAAATTCCACTTACAGATTTAAAAACGCTCAATGGCTTAAGTTCCAACAACATTCGCATTGGGCAAGTATTAAAGGTTCCAAATGTCTGAACATCGACCTATACGCCTCCTTGAGCAGCGCTTAGCCAACCAAATTGCTGCCGGGGAGGTGGTCGAAAGACCTGCCTCAGTAGCGAAAGAATTACTCGAAAACGCCGTCGACGCTGGTGGGCGCAACATTCATATGGATGTTGAGCAAGGCGGCGTAAAGCTTATTCGCATCCGCGACGATGGTTTTGGTATCGCCAAAGACGATTTGCCGCTAGCACTAGCGCGCCACGCCACGTCCAAAATTTACCAGCTAGAGGAACTAGAAGCGGTGGCCAGCCTTGGTTTTCGTGGCGAGGCACTGGCATCCATTAGTTCCGTTTCGCGATTGCGCCTAGCGTCAAAAACTGCCGATCAAGATAGCGCCTATGAAGTGACGGCTGCCGGGCGTGATATGGTGGCCGAGGTAAAACCCTGCCCACACCCAAACGGGACAACCATAGAAGTGCGGGATTTGTTTTTTAATACCCCAGCACGGCGGAAGTTCTTGCGTACCGAGCGTACTGAGTTTAATCACTTGGAAGAAACGGTGCGCCGCTTGGCACTGTCACGCTTCGATGTAGGCATTACGCTGACGCACAACCAAAAAACCATCATGCAGATGCGTCCAGCAGCACGGCAAATTGAGCAAGAGAAGCGCTTGGCCGACTTGTTGGGTAAGAACTTTCTGCAGCAAGCCATTCGGGTGGAGGTTGAGGCGGCTGGCATGAAGCTTTGGGGCTGGGTAGGCCTGCCGACGTTCTCCCGCAGCCAAGCCGATATGCAATATTTTTGCGTCAACCAGCGTGTTGTTCGCGACCGACTGGTTGCCCACGCGATTCGCCAAGCATATCGAGATGTGCTCTACAACGGCCGCCACCCAGTATTTGCGCTATATCTAGAAATTGATCCCAAGCTGGTTGACGTCAACGTGCACCCAACCAAGCATGAAGTTCGCTTTCGTGATGGCCGCCTAGTACACGACTTTTTATTCTCGTCACTACACAAGGCGCTCGCTTCAGTACGCCCGCAAACAACCGATACGGAAGAGCCGCTTGCACCACAACAGCTAGCGCCGCAAGTACCCGACCCGGTGCAAACCAATATGGCGCTGGCCGAGCAGCCAAACAACAGCTGGCAAGCTGGACACCCATCGACCAGTTCGCAAACTAGCCACTTAGCTGGACACCCACCAGTTAATGCAAGTGGACACCCACGGCCCTATGGGCAAGCTAGTCAGCCCGCCTCGCAGGCAGCCTATCAAGAAATGTATGCAGCCGCGCCGATTCGCCAGCCAATGCCAACCACCGAAGAAAATGGCGACATTCCACCTTTAGGGTACGCGGTTGCACAGCTGCATGGCATTTACATTTTGGCGCAGAACAAGCAGGGCATGATTATTGTCGACATGCATGCGGCGCATGAACGCATTACCTATGAGCGCATGAAACAACAACTTGAAGGTGGCCGGCTAGCGAGTCAGCCTTTGTTGGTGCCGGAACGCATGGCTGTCTCAACAAGAGAAGCCGATGCAGTTGAAGAACATGGGGATTACTTTCAAAGTATGGGCTTTGATGTGCGCCGCACAGGCCCTGAACACATTGCTATTCACCAAACGCCGGTACTGCTAAGCAAGGCTAAGCACGAGGATCTTGTTCGCGATGTGCTGTCTGACATTCTTACTTATGGGCAATCTGATCGGCTGATGGCGCAACGCAATGAAATACTTTCCACCATGGCCTGTCACGGTTCTGTGCGTGCCCATCACCAACTTAGCATTCCCGAAATGAATGCCCTGTTACGTGATATGGAGCATACTGAGCGCAGTGGTCAGTGTAATCATGGTCGCCCCACTTGGACGCAGCTTAGCATGGCCGAGCTCGATAAACTGTTTTTGCGAGGCCGCTAAATGAAACCCACAGTGATTGCCATCATGGGGCCGACGGCGGTTGGGAAGACCGACCTAGGGTTGGCGCTTGCCGATCGCTTCGACGTTGACTTAATCAGTGTCGACTCTGTACTGGTTTACAAAGGCTTGGACATCGGCTCGGCAAAACCGGAGCCTCAGTTGTTAGATAGGTATCCACATGCCTTGGTTGATATCAAAGACCCTTGTGAAGTATACAGCGCTGCCGACTTTGCCCGCGATGCCAATCAGTTAATAGCCCAAAGTCACGCATGTGGTCGAACGCCTGTGCTGGTTGGCGGCACCATGCTCTACTATAAAGCGCTATTTCATCCAATGGATGACCTTCCTAGCGCCGATGAAGCGCTGCGCGATGAGCTGACCAGAGAGTTAAACGAGCACGGGTTAGACCATATTGTGCAGCAGTTAGCTACAATCGATCCGGATATCATGCAGCGCCTTGAAGTGAATAATACACAACGCGTATTGCGGGCAATGGAAATCTATCGCTTAACAGGCAAACAGCCGTCTACGCTTTGGCAGCAACAAGCCTTCAGTGAGCAAACGATTGCCGACCTGCCATATCATTTGGTTCAGTTTGCAGTCATGCCACCTAGTCGAGAATGGTTGCACAAACGTATTAACTTGCGCTTTGAGCAAATGCTCGCGCAAGGCTTTGCCGACGAGGTGCAAGCCTTGATCGATCGAGGCGACCTCAATACTGATCTACCAGCCATTCGAGCCGTAGGATACCGACAAATGTGGTCTTACTTGCAAGGCCAACAAGACTGGTCTTCTATGATAGAAACTGGCCAGGCAGCAACCCGCCAGCTTGCCAAACGGCAACTGACATGGTTGAAAAAGTGGCCTAGTTTATTGACCTGTACAGCAGGGAATTCAGAAAATCTGAATGAATTGTTGAAAACGGTAAATTTGCCCTCACAATAGCAGTTATGACAGATACTGCCGTGCGGGCTTGATGGCGGCCCGAGTGAGTTGGTTTGTTTTAGTGAATTCTCTGCTTTTTACTGGCGATGTACCAGAATGTCGGTATAAACTGTTTAGACAGAGGCGGCGAACAATCAAAAGCATCGCTCGGCTTGCATACTGCGGCATCAATAATTATTAGAAATAAGGAGCCTCATCATGTCCAAAGGGCATAATCTTCAGGATCCCTTCCTGAACCAGTTACGCAAAGAGCGTATCCCAGTTTCCATCTTCCTGGTAAACGGCATTAAATTGCAGGGTCAAATTGAGTCATTCGACCAGTTTGTGATTTTGCTAAAAAACACCGTAAGCCAGTTAGTTTACAAGCATGCAATTTCTACCGTTGTGCCATCTAAAGTTGTTCGTATTCCATCAGAAGACGACGATAAGGCCGACGAATAAGGAGCTATGATTGTTCTTTGAACGTCATGCCGGCGGCGATCGTGCCGTGCTCGTGCATATTGAATTTCCAGAGGGCAATGAACGCGAAGATGTTTTAGAGTTTCAAGAGTTAGTCACGTCGGCAGGGGCCGAGGTGACTTCGCTTGTGACCGGTTCGCGCTCAAAGCCTGATCCCAAAACTTACATTGGTGTAGGTAAGCTCGAAGAGCTACATGCAATTGTTAAAGCCGAAGAAGCCGATGTTGTCATTTTTAACCATGCTTTATCTCCTTCGCAGGAACGTAACGTCGAGAGCGTAATTGAGTGCCGAGTATTAGACCGTACGGGTTTAATTTTGGATATTTTTGCGCAGCGTGCCCGAACGCATGAAGGTAAATTGCAGGTTGAACTGGCTCAACTTGAGCATCAATCTACACGCCTTGTTCGTGGATGGACGCACCTTGAGCGCCAAGCGGGTGGTATTGGTTTGCGGGGGCCGGGTGAAACCCAGCTTGAAACTGACCGGCGTTTATTGCGCGCTCGAATCACCACCATCAAAGAACGGTTGGCTAAGGTGCAGCGCCAGCGTGATCAAAATCGTCGCGCCCGTGATCGCTCGCAAACGCACTCCGTTGCAATTGTTGGCTACACTAATGCCGGCAAGAGCACGCTGTTTAATCGCATAACGGAATCCGACGTCTACGCGGCTGATCAATTGTTTGCCACGCTAGACCCAACATTGCGAAGATTTGAAGTACCAGATCTGGGCAATATTGTTTTGGCCGATACTGTGGGGTTTATCCGCCACTTGCCACACAAACTGGTAGACGCGTTTAAAGCAACTCTGCAAGAAACAGCCAATGCCGATTTATTGCTACATGTTGTTGATGCAGCCAGTGATGAGCGCCAGGCGAATATCGAGCAGGTGCAATTGGTGCTAAAAGAAATTGGCGCTGATGATATTCCGCAGTTGATGATCTATAACAAAATCGACTTGCTTGACGATTGGCAACCAGCAGTTGAATATGGTGAACGGGGTCAACCGGAGCGCCTGTGGTTGTCAGCGAAGTCGGGCGAGGGCTGCGACCTAATTGCGCCAGCGATCGCCGAGTTATTAGGTGACGACTTGGTCATCGATACTTTTCGATTATTGCCGCAAGATGGCAGCCTTAGGGCGCAGTTGCATGCTTACAATGCGGTAACCGACGAAAGTTACGATGAGAATGGCGAAATTTTGCTAAGCGTGCGTATCCAACGAAAAGACATTATGCAGATCTTTAGTCGCCTAGGTATTTCCCCAGAGCGATTTATTGCGCAAGATGTACCAGATTATTTGAAATAACGGGTTATATACCCATTTAAACTTGAAAGAAGTTTACTAACAGGCGAGGAGTAACCATGGCTTGGAACGAACCACCAGGCAATGACCAAGATCCTTGGGGCAAAAAGCGCCCTAACCAGGACGGTCCACCTGACTTAGATGAAGTATTTAATAATCTAAGCAAGCAATTCGGCAAGCTACTAGGCGGTAAAGGTGGTAGTGGTAACCGAAATAGCAACAATAACGGCGGCGATGGCGGTTTTAGCGCACTCACTCTGTGGGGTGTGTTAGGCGTAGCGCTGGTGATCTTTATCGGTTGGAACTCAGTCTACACCGTAGGTGAGCAAGAGCGTGGCGTAGTGTTGCGCTTGGGTAAATTCCAAACGGTGCAGCAGCCAGGCCTTAAATTTAAAGCACCAATCATCGACACGGTTGAAATTGTTAACGTTACCCAACTTCGCGAGTACTCGTACCGTTCAACCATGTTAACCAAAGACGAAAACATCGTTGATGTACGCATGTCGATCCAATACAACGTAGAAGATCCGAAAGCATTTGCGTTGAATGTTCGTTCTCCGTCAATGTCGCTTGAACAATCGGCTGAGTCGGCACTTCGCCATGAAGTTGGTTCTCGCAACCTAGAAGAAGTTTTGGTATCTGGGCGTGTGGGCTTGGCTGAAGAAGTGGATAAGCGTTTACGCAGCTTTATGGAAACCTATGGTACTGGCGTGCAAATCTCAGCGGTAAACATTGAAGAAACTTCTGCACCAAGGCAAGTAGTGGATGCGTTTGCCGATGTGGTAAAAGCTCGCGAAGACCAGCAGCGCTTCATCAATGAAGCTGAGTCTTACCGCAACCAGATCGTGCCGGTCGCACGTGGTGAAAAGCAGCGTATGATTGAAGAAGCACAGGGTTACTTTGCTTCTAAAACCGAAACGGCTTTAGGTGAAGCGGAACGCTTCGAGGCTCTGCTGGCCGAGTATCAACAATCACCAGACGTCACGCGCCAGCGTCTATACATAGAGACCGTATCAGATGTATACAGCCGCAGTGGCAAGGTGCTAATGGGTGCTGATGGTGAAGGCAGTGATAACGTGCTCTACTTGCCGCTTGATCGCTTAAACAACCGTTCAAACTCAGGCCAATAAGGAGGACCGAATGAATAAGAGTATTTTTGCATTGGTTCTAATCGCGGCCGTTGTGTTTATCGGTGCCAACTCACTTTATATCGTTAGTGAAAAAGAACGTGCTGTGCAGCTACGCTTCCGCGAGGTGATTAAAGCCGATGTGCAGCCAGGTTTGCATGTAAAGGTGCCATTTATCGACACCATTCGTCGTGTAGATGGTCGTGTGCTCACCATGGACACCCAGCCGGGTCGTTATCCAACAGCCGAGCAGAAGTTCTTGGTCGTGGATTACTTTACTAAGTGGCGCATTGTAAACCCGCAAGTTTACTTCCAAGCAACCAATGGTGATGAGCGCAGTGCAACTTTGCGTTTAAGCCAGCGTATCGACCAATCGTTGCGTAACGAAATTGGTGTTCGTCCGCTACTTGAGGTTGTCTCTGGTAAACCATTAAACGACGATGGCGTCACCGTTAGCGAACTTGCACCGGGCGATTTGGACATTCGTGACCAAATCATGGCAAGCATCACTCGCATTGTGAACGAAAACGTGGGTGATGACTTGGGTGTTGAAGTGCTGGACGTGCGCGTAAAAGCCGTTGATCTACCGGAAGAAGTTGAGCTAAACGTTTTCGAACGTATGCGCTCAGACCGTGAACTGGTAGCGCGTGACCTGCGCTCTCGTGGTCAAGAGCAGGCGGAAATTATTCGCGCTAACGCCGACCGTCAACGTTCTGAGTTGATCGCTGAAGGCCGTCGTGAAGCGGAGATTATCCGTGGTAACGCAGATGCTGAAGCGGCTGGCATCTATGCGGAATCATTCGGCAAAGACCCTGAATTCTTCGAATTCACTCGCTCGTTGCGTGCGTACTCAGAGTCATTTAACTCTGGCAATGACGTGTTGGTGTTAGATCCAAACGATTCGTTCTTCAAGTACTTGCGTGATCCAAACGGAAATTAATTAAATTTGAGCTGTAAATCTCCACCAGTAGGTGTAGAATCCATCAACCGGGTCATATGGCCCGGTTTTTTTTGGTTTACGCGAAGCTAAGGCTTATCATGACAATCGCTGAACGCTGGTTACTACCGGACGGCATGGAAGACGTGCTACCGGCTGAAGCCGCTAGAGTTGAGTACTTACGTCGAATGCTACTAGACCTCTGGCGTGTACATGGCTACCAACAAGTAGCGCCGCCGCCGGCGGAATTTCTAGAATCCCTAATCACCGGCACCAGCCGGGACTTAGACCTACAAACCTTTAAACTGATTGACCAGTTAACAGGCCGCCAACTTGGTCTTAGTACCGACGTTACCCAACAGGTAGCGCGCATTGATGCACACGCCAACCCAACGCCTGGCCCAGCCCGTTATAGCTACTGCAAATCAGTACTTCGAACCCGTCCAACAGCGGCCAACAATCAGCGAGCTGTACAGCAGATTGGTTGTGAGTTGTTCGGCTCGCCAGTGCTCAATGCCGACAAAGAAATTATTGGTTTATTACTCACCACGCTCGAGCAGGCTGAGAGTCATTCGCTAACACTAGATTTAGGTCACATGGGTGTCCAGCGCGCCTTGTTGGCACAGGCAGACCTAAATAGCGAAGAGGTAAAAGAGTTAACCGATATGTTGCGCCGCCGTGCACTGCCAGAACTGGCTAAGTGGCGAGAAGGTCGCTCAGGTGCTGCGGCAATGTTGGCGTCACT
This sequence comes from Salinibius halmophilus, assembly GCF_003577475.1. Classification (GTDB taxonomy): domain Bacteria; phylum Pseudomonadota; class Gammaproteobacteria; order Pseudomonadales; family Natronospirillaceae; genus Salinibius; species Salinibius halmophilus. The sequence goes on along the minus strand of NZ_QPEP01000001.1, from coordinate 204,451 downwards.
CGATCGCCTAAGTGGTGGCAGTGAGGTCATTGCGCAAGCTAAGGTTAGGCTGGCGGAGTTTGGTGACGATATCGCGAATGCCTTGGCAGACTTAGGCGAGATTATTGCTTATGTAGAGCAGCGCTGGCCAAGTGTAAATATTCATATCGATCTAGCCGAAGTTCGTGGTTGGGCGTATCACACTGGCTTAATGTTCAGTGTGTTTGCACCAGCAATTGGCCGACCAATTGCTGAGGGTGGTCGCTACGACGCCACAGGGCAAGTGTTTGGTAAAGCTCGCCCAGCAACAGGATTTACCATCGACCTACGTGGATTGGTGTCTACCAGCCCAGTTACGGTTGCTGGTGAAAGGATTTTTGCGGCGCATGATGTGCCAGAAGACGTGGTCGCGCAATGGCGCGCTAGAGGAAATGTGGTTGTGCAAGCACTGAGCGATGAAACAGCCGTGCTCGCTGGCTGCACAAGTGAATTGGTACAAGTGAGCGGCGAATGGCGCGCACTTTCTGTAGATGAAGCAAGAGACAACTAAAATGGGCAAAAACGTCGTCGTACTAGGTACCCAATGGGGTGACGAAGGTAAGGGTAAAATTGTTGACCTACTCACAGACGAAGCAACAGCAGTTGCACGTTTCCAAGGTGGTCACAACGCGGGTCATACCCTGATTGTTGGCGGTGAAAAAACGGTATTGCACCTGATTCCATCGGGTATTTTACGTCCTAACCTAACGTGCATTATCGGCAACGGTGTCGTCGTTGCGCCAGACGCACTTCTAAAAGAAATGGCGATGCTAGAAGAGCGTGGCGTACCAGTACGTGAGCGCCTACGTGTGAGCCTATCTTGCCCATTGATCTTGCCAGTACACGTAGCGCTCGACCAAGCCCGTGAAGAGCGCCGTGGTGACAAGAAAATCGGTACAACTGGTCGTGGTATTGGCCCTGCCTACGAAGACAAAGTGTCTCGTCGTGGTTTACGTATTGCCGACCTTTACCGTGACGACCTTGAAGTTAAACTTGCGGAACTGCTGGACTACCACAACCACCAGTTAACAACTTACTACAAGCAGCCTGCTGTTGATCTGCAAGAAACCTTGCAACAGTGCCGCGAATGGGGCGCTGCGATCAAAGAAATGGTTGCAGACACCGTAACTTTGCTACACGACCTACGTCGCGACGGCGCCAATGTCATGTTCGAAGGTGCACAGGGTGCACTATTAGACATCGACCATGGCACCTACCCATACGTAACGTCTTCAAACACCACTGCTGGTGGTGCGGCGACTGGTACAGGCCTTGGCCCACGTTACCTAGACTACGTTTTGGGTATCACAAAAGCTTACACCACTCGTGTTGGTGAAGGTCCATTCCCAACGGAACTATTTGATGACGTTGGTGCTGGCTTGGCTAGCCGTGGTCATGAGTTTGGTGCAACCACAGGCCGTGCTCGCCGTTGCGGTTGGTTCGACGCCGTGGCGGTACGTGAGTCAATCGCCATCAACTCCATGACAGGTATGTGCCTAACTAAGTTAGACGTATTAGACGGCATGGACGAAATCAAGGTGTGTGTTGGCTACCTAGACAAGAATGGTAACCCAACTGGCCTACCAGCTGACTGTGACGACTTCGCTGACCTACAACCTCAATACGAGACACTACCTGGTTGGTCTGAAAGCACGGTTGGTGCAAAAACACTTGAAGCGCTACCTGAAAACGCGCGTCGTTACATCAAGTACCTGGAAGAAGTCTGTGAGTGCCCAATCGACATTATCTCGACTGGCCCAGACCGCGAAGAAACCATCGTTCTTCGCCATGCATTTGGTGAGTAATTACTAAATGATTGTGAAAACGCCGGCCTTACGCCGGCGTTTTTGGTTTTTGTCGAGTGGGGTTTTACGGTATTTAGCTGGCTAACCATTGGCTAAATGTTGCTCACCAAGGCTTCGCAACCTAGGATATAGGTGTCAACTGAGGACGTAGGTTTTACAAAGCGAAGCTTTGGGAAACAATTTTTTGCAATATATTCGTTGCCCGACAAGTCGTGCAACCTACGACTAATTCAATTGTCACTCCCGCAGTCTTTTGAGCGGGAGTCTAGTTAGAGACCCTGAATGTTGGGTGGCTAGATCCCCCCGCGTGCGGACCAGCTAAAGCATGCGGGGATGACTTAAAAACGGAAGTAATATTATTAAACAAAACAATAACCGAGGACGTCACGTGAAAGCATGGCAAAAACAAGATCCTGAAGCCAAGGCTGAAGCAGGCAAATACGAAGACCCTGTGCCGTCGCGTACCTACTTATTGGCATGGATTGAACAGCATGACGCACCAGTAGACCTAGAAACTGTCTGCCGGGCGCTTAAAATTTTTGAAGAAGCGCAAATTGAAGGCGTGCGTCGCCGCCTAATTGCCATGTCGCGTGATGGTCAATTGGTCAGTAATCGCCGTGGACAGTTTGGTTTGGCTGCTAAAATGAACCTAACCATAGGTCGCGTTCGTGGCCACTCTGATGGTCATGGCTTATTAAAACCTGAGAAAGGCGACCCGATTTGGCTGCCAGCAAGCCAGATGCAATTATGCATGGATGGCGACAAGGTGAGCGTGCGCACCGAGCGTGGCTTTAAAGGTCGCTTAGAAGGCTTTGTTACCGAAGTGTTGGAGCGCGCCAATCAGCGGTTGGTTGGTCGTTTTTACCAGAACCATGGCATCGGTTACCTAATTGCCGAAAACCCTCGTATTCGCAACGAAATTCTCATTCCAAGCGAACTCGCTGGTCCGGCGCAAGACGGCGAGATGGTCGTTATAGAAATGCAGGAGTTCCCAAGCCGTCGCAAGCAAGGTATTGGTAAAGTGGCTGAAGTGCTAGGTAAGCACATGGCGCCTGGTATGGAAATCGACGTGGCGCTGCGCACTTACAATATTCCGCATGAGTTTCCGGCGGAAGTTAAAAAGCAGGCGCGTGCACTATCTGCCGAGGTAGCAGAAGCAGGCAAAACTGGTCGCGTTGATCTACGTAATCGTCCATTTGTAACCATTGATGGCGAAGACGCCAAAGATTTTGACGATGCCGTGCTGTGTACTGTTCGCCCAGGTGGTGGCTTTAAGTTGTTTGTTGCCATTGCCGATGTGTCACACTACGTACAGCCAAATAAGCCTTTAGACGATGAAGCCTATGAGCGCGCAACGTCGGTTTATTTCCCAGGCCAAGTGGTGCCAATGCTGCCAGAAGAGCTGTCCAATGGTCTGTGTTCTTTAAACCCAGAAGTCGACCGATTGGCCATGGTCTGCGAAATGACACTCGATACTGATGGTGAAATTGAAGATTATAAATTTTATGAGGGCGTGATTCACTCGCATGCTCGCCTAACTTATACCCAGGTTGCAGCGCTACTGGAAGACCCTTCAGCCCCAGCTGCAGCGCGTTTCGTTGATCGTGATAAAAAACTCATTAGGCCACTGAAAGCGCTCAATCGTCTTTATGAAGTGCTAGTAGCCAAGCGCAAAATACGTGGCGCCATTGAGTTTGAAACGCCAGAACCAATCATTGTGTTTAACGAGCATCGAAAAATCGATCAGATTGATGTGCGTACCCGCAATGTGGCGCATAAGATTATCGAAGAGTGCATGCTGGCGGCTAATACTTGTGCTGCCAAACTACTTGAAGGGTTAAAAATTCCGGCGCTTTATCGTGTGCACGAAGGGCCCAATGAAGAAAAGCTCGACAAGCTTCATAACTGGCTAGCTGCCCTAGGGTTATTCTTGCAAGGTGGTTTTGAGCCGTCACCCCGTGATGTGCAAAAGCTGCTGAAAGACACCGCTAACCGGCCAGATGCTGAGCAAATTCAGACCATGGTACTGCGCTCGATGAACCAAGCCGTGTATCAGCCAGACAACCATGGCCACTTTGGTTTAGCTTACAAGGCTTACACGCACTTTACCTCGCCAATTCGACGCTACCCAGATTTGTTGGTACACCGAGCCATTCGCGCCCAAATCCGCAGCTATCGTCGTTGTGCCAATATCAAACGTGTTGCCGATACGCGCAAAGAGCAGTTTGAGCATAACTACCCATATACGCTAAGCGATATGGCAGAAATGGGTGAGCACAGCTCGATGTGTGAACGTCGGGCCGACGAAGCCACTCGCGATGTGGTCAATTGGCTGAAATGTGAGTTTATGCAAGACCGTATCGGTGAAGAGTTTGCCGGTAAGGTCACCGCGGTGCGGCCATTTGGTTTGTTTGTTCAGCTGGATGATTATTTCATCGACGGCATGATTCATATTACTGGTTTAGGTAATGACTATTTTGTCTTTGATGAGCAGCGCCAAATGTTACTTGGCGAGCGCACGCGCAAGGTTTATCGCTTGGGTGATGAAATTAATGTGCAAATTGCTCGAGTAGACCTAGACGAGCGCCAGATCGACTTTGAAATTGTTGGAGTTGAGCGTCGCCAAGGTGGTAAGGCTGCAGCCAAGCGAGCACCTGTGAAGCAAGGTCACCGTAAAGGCAACAGTGGTAGCTTTGCCGATGACAAAATCGGCTCACTAGAAAAGCCAAAGCGTAAAAAACGCGGTTCGGCGGCCAAAAAAGGCAAAGCTGCAAAAAATAGTCGTAAAAAAACGGCCGGTAAAAAAGCTGGCAAAAAGAAGAGTAAAGGTTAAATGGAATCTGTCATTTATGGCATTCACGCGGTGCAAGCCGCGCTTACCGAGCAAGTAGATCAAATACGCGAAATCTGTGTGGCAGAAGATCGCAAAGACAAACGTATCGCCGTGATCAGCAAAGATGCCAAACAAGCGGGCATTCGTGTTAAGCGAATGAACAAAGATAGCTTCAACCGCTTGTGTAAAACCCACAAGTTGCCAGAGCAAGGTATTCAGGGCGTACTGGCAATGGTGGTTGAAATGTCGATGGCTCGTGAGGAGCAAATTGAAGACATTTTGAATGCCGTTGAGGGAGACCCGTTTGTGCTAGTGCTCGATGGCGTCACCGATCCGCACAACCTAGGCGCGTGTCTGCGCAGTGCCGATGCATCAGGCGTGAACCTAGTGATTGCACCAAAAGATAAAAGTGCCCCACTGAACGCCACAGCGATCAAAGTAGCTTGTGGCGCTGCCTCGACCGTGCCCTATGTGCAAGTGACTAATTTGTCGCGCACATTAGAGATGCTAAAAGATCGTGGTATCTGGTTCTATGGTGCCGCCGGTGAGACCGACGCAACCATTCATCAAACTAGCCTAACAGGCCCAGTGGGTATCGTGATGGGTGCTGAAGGAACTGGGCTGCGCCGTTTAACGCGCGAGCATTGTGATGGTCTGATGAAAATTCCTATGGTGGGTACTATGGAGAGTCTTAACGTATCCGTTGCGACCGGTATTATTTTGTTTGAGGTGCTGCGCCAGCGCACACTGTAATGATACTTACTCGGCCAAAATGTAATAACTCAGCTAGTCTTTGGTAGTATCTACTGTACATATTGAGGACTAGCATGGGAGACTTGCAGCCGCCAAAGTTCAGGCAAGCCGTTGTCGCTTCCATGCCTATTTTGTTATTGATAATAGCGCTAGCAGCCGTTTTTGCATTCATGCAGGCTCGCCAGACATCCCTGCAAGCCATTGCAGAAGTAAGCAGCGAACTACAAGCATTAGCGGCCGATCAGCGGCAACAATTGAGCAACCCAATTCAGCACTTGCAAGGTACTGCCCGTGCACCCGCAATGATGGCGGTCTATCCGCAGCCAATAAGCAGCGATAAGATCGCGATCGTCACCAATGAACTATCGTCTTTGGTTTACCGCAATCCCGACTACTACCAAGCGCGTTGGCTGTCGCCTCAGGGCGATGAGCTAGTTCGAATCGAGTTTATAGACGGCCAAATTGTAAATGGCCAAGAGCGCCTGCAGAATAAATCCCACCGAAGTTATCACCAGCACGCTTTGGCTGGCGATCCCTTTGATGTATACATAGGCCCACCCTCCCTTAACCGCGAGTTTGGTGAGATTGTTCTGCCCATTCAGCCTACTATTCGATATGCCATTAACTTGCCTAATAACAATGGCTACTTAATCATTAATTACCTTATTGAACCCAAGTTATGGGCTGGCGCATATTCGGTGCCATTTCGCCTAGCAGCAGAGAATGGCGACTGGATTGTTCATGAGGATGTCAATAAGCTTTGGGCAAGTGAGTATGGCCACGACTTCCGAGTTGATCATCAGTTTCCCAATGTATTCAATAGTGAACAAGGTTTTGCTGACCTAGAGGGTGAACATTGGCTCTGGAAGCAAGTTCAACCCGCTGGTAACTCATACTACTCTGGTGATATTTACAGTCGAACTCGCTTGGCGATGTTTGCCAGTGTTAATCAACAGCAGGTTGGCATGTTTGTTAGTTGGCAGTTGGCACCTACATGGCTGGTAGCGCTTTTGTTATTGATCGCTTCTGTTGGGTGGGTGAGAAAAAACCAACTGCATAAGCACCAAAGTCGACTACATGAGTTACAGTTGGCCGAGAGGACGGCCCTAGCAGAAAAAAATGCACAGGCAAAAAGTCAGTTTTTGGCCAACATGAGCCACGAAATTCGCACACCAATGAATGCTATTGTTGGTTTTGTACAAGTGCTAAAACAGAGTTCCTTAAACGAGCAGCAGCGCCAACAGTTAGGCCATATAAGCAGAGCAACGGAGTCGCTAACCACCATAATTAACGATATTTTAGACTTATCAAAGCTAGAAGCAGGCAAAATGTCGTTGTCACCTCGGCCAGTTAACCTAACTGAGCTGTTTGAGTCCACGGTCTCGCTTTATAGTGATGTGGCAAAGGCTAAAGATTTACAGCTTCGCTTGAATGTTAGTCCAGACATTGATCATCTAGTGGTAGTTGACGATCAGCGTCTTGGGCAGATACTGAATAATCTAGTGAGCAACGCGATTAAGTTCACTGAGCGAGGCAGTGTGGAAATAGGGGTTGTGGTGCAAGAGCAGACCTCACAAGCCTATCAGCTTCGGTTTTTTGTGGCAGATACAGGCAAAGGGATTAGTCGTGATAAGTTGAACAATATATTTGTTCAATTTAGTCAGGAAGATGACAGTATTACTCGCAAGTTTGGTGGTACCGGGTTAGGACTAACCATATGTAATAGTTTGCTTGAGTTGATGTCTTCAGCGCATTTGCAGGTAGAAAGTGAGCTCGGTGAAGGCAGCCGGTTCTCATTTTTACTTACCTTGGCGAAAGCAGGAGACATAAAATCCACCGAAAAACTGGCTTCAACCCATGTTGAAGCCAACGAACTGCCACAGTTTCCCAACGCTAAAGTAGTGGTTGTCGACGACACGCATGCAAACTTGCTTGTGGCGCAAGCGATGCTTGGGTTGTTTGGCGTTGTTCCCATTACCTTTGAGTCAGGCGGTGCTTTTTTGGCCTGGCAGGCGAATGAACAATTTGATCTGCTGTTTTTAGACATCCATATGCCGCAGTTGAGTGGCTACCAAGTGGCTCAGCAACTCCGCCAGACGGGCCTGCTGGCACCAATAGTGGCGCTAAGTGCGGCAGCAATGCCCGAAGATATTGCCCAAGCAAAAAAAGCAGGCATGACCTCGCATTTACCTAAGCCGTTCACAATTGACCAGTTAGCCGATGTGTTAGCTCTCTACTTAGACGCCACTGACGAAACTTGAACGATCCAAGCGTACTGGTTGCTTTTTGGGCAATAACCCAGTAAACTCCGCGCTCCCATTTTGGGCTTAACATTAACTCCTTACCTTATCGCGACGCAGCGAAAGGTTGTAAAACCGGAAGGAGCATTTATGCGTCATTACGAGATTGTGCTGCTGGTCCACCCAGACCAAAGCGAGCAAGTCCCGGCTATGGTCGAGCGTTACACAACTTCTGTTGTTGAGAACGGCGGTGCGGTGCACCGTAACGAAGACTGGGGCCGTCGCCAACTGGCTTACCAAATCAACAAAGTTCACAAGGCTCACTACATCTTGTTGAACATCGAAGCTGATGCAGAGACTGTTGAAGAGCTGAAAACTACTTTCCGCTTCAACGATGCAATTCTGCGCAGCATGTTCATCCGTCGTGATGAAGCGATCACTGAGGCTTCGCCTGTTAAGGCACAAGAGCAACGTGATCAGCGTAAACGTGAAGAACGTGCCGCTCGTGAAGAAGCTGCTCGTGCCGCTCAAGCTGATGCTGAAGAGTCTGCTGATGAAGCAGATTACGATGCTGAAGAAGACACTAACGAGTAATTCTGAGGAGGTCTATCATGGCTCGTTTTTTCCGTCGCCGTAAGTTCTGCCGCTTCTCAGCGGAAGGCGTTAAAGAAATCGATTACAAAGATATCGATACGCTGAAAGGCTACATCACTGAAACTGGTAAGATCGTTCCAAGCCGTATCACTGGCACTAGCGCTCGTTACCAGCGTCAGCTGGCTACTGCTATCAAGCGCGCTCGCTACTTGGCTCTATTGCCATACAGCGACGCTCACGACCAGTAATAGGGTGGCTTAGCAAGAACGCTAAGCTTAAGAATTTGATCGTCACGCTCATAGAGCGTTACAACCAGAGGACGACGAGATGGAAGTAATCCTACTCGACAAAGTTGGCAAAATCGGCGGCTTGGGCGACCAAGTTTCTGTTAAAGCTGGCTACGCGCGTAACTACCTGATCCCTCAAGGTAAAGCAGTTCGTGCAACCAAAGAAAGCATTGCTGAGTTCGAAGCGCGTCGCGCTGAACTTGAAAAAGCCGCAGCTGACAAACTAGCTGCAGCACAAGCGCGTGCTAACGAATTGAACGACCACCAAGTGACCATTACAGCTAACGCTGGTGACGAAGGTAAACTGTTCGGTTCTATCGGTACTCGTGACCTAGCTGAAGTAATCACTTCTGCACTAGTTGAAGTTGACAAGTCTGAAGTACGTCTACCAAACGGCGCTCTGCGTCAAGTTGGTGAGTACGACATCGAAGTACAACTTCACCCAGAAGTTACTGCAACAGTAAGCATCGTTATCGAAGCTGAATAATTTGCAGTAAGTCTAAAAAGCGCTGCCCTCGGGTGGCGTTTTTTTTGCTCGCAACATTGCCTTGCGCTCAGTGTATGCCAGCTACATATGCTTACAAAACTAGCATGCATAACCACTGAAGACTGCCGATAACCAAACCACTCACGGTGCTAGGATGGCAGCATGAAAATAACGTCGTTTCCCATTACCCAGATAAAACCAGTTGCATCGCAGACGTTGCCAACCGCATCCTTATCGATCACGACGGCAGCTAATCAAAGTGACACGCCAGTCATATTGATGAATCACAAATCGCTCTCGCATGCTCAAGGCGATGAGTTCGTTAGTACCGTGCTAGCCATGCAGCACGGGCAGAAGAACCCCTTTAAAAACCTAGATGCACTCACCCAATATGGCCTTAAACAAGGTGAGTCCTTTCGCGCAAGTTTTTCTACAATTGATTTTACTTCTAACGGCGACCCCATTGATGATTTAAAAAGCATTGAGCGATTAGTTAGCGGCCAACAGGCAAAAGATGGTGTTTCACTATCGCTTACCACAAGTGATGGCGATGAAGTAAGTATTCGCTTATCACATGTTAAATCTAGCCGAGGTGGCGCGCTGTCGGGTTTGAGCTTTGAATTCTCCGTGCAAGGTGAGCTGAGTGAAGAAGAACAACAAGCGATAACCCAGGTAGCTAGCAGCTGGCAAAGTCAAATAGACCGCCTTACTAAGGGCGATATGCCAGATATGAGCTTGTTTAAAGACCTACCAAGCAATATTACAGCGCTTAATATGGCGGTGAATGTTGGCCGCAATGAGTTCAGCGTGGCACTTAGTCAAGTGGATGGGGAGAAACAAATCACTGCTAAGTTAAACGGCCATCAAGCCAGTATGACCGTTGATTTAACTACAGTGCTGGCCACCAATGAAGCTAAACGCCAAGCAGCCGTTGCCCACTATGTTGGACTGTTAGAGGATGCCGGCCAGCGCAGCAAAGCAGATGACAAGGTGGTCGATTTTTTTAGTCAAACATTCGCAATGATGCAATCTGTGCCCGTCGCAGAGCCAAAAACTACTGATTTTCAAGCACAACGAGATGAGTCGCTGTTAAGTGGGTTGGCAGACTATCAGTTTGATTTTTCTGCCAAGCGCCAGCGATTAAACTTTTACCCAGGCAAAGAGCATGAAGTGGTACGCTTTGATGTTAGCGGCTCTCAAGAAACCAGCGTGAGTGGTGAGTGGAAAGAGCGTTTAATAAAACAAACTCAAACGCTTGAACTCACTTCTAGCTTTTATGAGCCATTACCGGGTTGGCAGGACATCGAGCTTGGTATGACGGCCGATAAACAAAATTACCGCTATGTTGAACTCAACGAAGCGGTGCGCAAAACCAGTGAGCAACAATACAAAGATGGTGAACTGGATTACGCCAGTATGCTCACTGAGCAGTCGCAAAGCCGCCGCGTGCGCGACTATCTAGCCAATGATCTAATCAAAGATGACCATCAGCAGCAAACTTCAGTAGAGTTGAAAGACTTTACCGACGAAATCAAAGCCGCCTCGCTAAACCTTGACCTTGAGCTGCTTGATGAAGTGCTCATTCAATGGCCGGATTTGTTGTAGGTTTGACGAATCTTTGATTCGGCTAACAAGTATCACCACCGACCAATGTTTCCCAAACCTACGGTTTGAAAAACCTACCTAGCCGCACCCTGAACCATGCTGGCATAACGGTAGGTTTGACGAATCTTTGATTCGGCTAACAAGTATCACCACCGACCAATGTTTCCCAAACCTACGGTTTGAAAAACCTACCTAGCCGCACCCTGAACCATGCTGGCATAACGGTAGGTTTGACGAATCTTTGATTCGGCTAACAAGTATCACCACCGACCAATGTTTCCCAAACCTACGGTTTGAAAAACCTACCTAGCCGCACCCTGAACCATGCTGGCATAACGGTAGGTTTGACGAATCTTTGATTCGGCTAACAAGTATCACCACCGACCAATGTTTCCCAAACCTACGGTTTATAAAACCTACCAGCCAGTCCCCGAACAATATCGACCTACGAGCCGCCAATACGTTACTATATCCTTTCGTTGAAGGAGAGTTTATGTCGAGCAATCGCCTACCGCCACAAGCCATTGAAGCCGAGCAGTCATTGCTAGGGGCCTTAATGCTGGATACCAGCAAATGGGACGACCTGTCGGAAATGGTTGAGCCGGCCGACTTTTATCAACCTGCGCACCAGTCTATTTTTGCCGCCATTCAGGCACTTCTTAACGAGGCGCACCCGGCTGATATGGTGACGGTAGCCGAGCAGTTGGAAAAACAAGGCGAACTGGATGAAGTAGGTGGCCGCGAGTACCTGCTCACATTGATTGATGAAGCCGGTGACCCCTTCAACGCCATCGCTTATGCGGAAATTGTTCGCGAGCGCTCTATTACCCGCAGCCTGATTTCTACCTGTAGTGATATTGTTGACCGCGCTTACGATCCGTCATTAGCCGATGCCGGCGCATTGTTAGCCGATGCCGAGCGCTCGGTATTAAAAATTGCTGAATCACGCCAAGGTGATGGTGGTTTGGTCAGCATTAAAGAAATCGCCAAAAAGGCGCTGCAAGATATTGAGGCCAAGTTTGAAGCTGGTGATGCGGTAACCGGTTTGCCGACTGGCTTTGATGAAATGGACAAAATGACCGCCGGCTTGCAGAAAGGTGACTTAATTATCGTTGCTGCCCGTCCATCGATGGGTAAAACGGCATTTTCGATGAACTTGGTGGAAGCCGCGCTGCATGCCGAGAAAGACAAACCAACAGTAGTGTTTTCACTAGAAATGCCATCGGCTCAGCTTGCTGGGCGTATGCTGTCGTCGATGGGGCGCATTGATGCACAAAAACTGCGCACCGGTAAGTTAGAACGTGATGATTTCACCAAGCTCACCGGCGCCTATAAAATGTTGTCATCGATGAACCTGCATATTGACGATACGCCAGGTTTAGGGCCGAATGAGATGCGAGCCCGCTTGCGCCGCTTAAAGCGCGAGCACAATGGCGTGGCGATGATCATGATCGACTATTTGCAGCTCATGCAGATTAAAGGCTTCAGCGAAGGCCGCACCGGTGAAATTTCTGAAATTTCGCGTAACTTAAAAGCCATCGCCCGTGAGTTTGACTGCCCAGTGATTGCCCTGTCGCAGCTAAACCGCTCGGTAGAGCAGCGTCCGAACAAGCGGCCAATGAACTCGGACTTGCGTGAGTCTGGGGCCATTGAACAGGACGCCGATATCATTATTTTCCTCTACCGTGATGAATACTATAACCCCGACAGCCCAGACAAAGGCACGGCGGAGATTATTTTGGGTAAGCACCGTAATGGCCCAGTTGGTTCGATTCGCTTAGCTTACCTCAACCAATACACGAGGTTTGAAAACCTCGCCCCAGATTATGAATATGGAGCACCTGCCGGATGAGTCGCGGGACCCGGGCGATAATCGATTTAGCCGCCCTTAGATTTAATCATCAAAAAGTTCGCCAGTTGGCACCTAACAGCAAAATTTGGTCAGTGGTCAAAGCCAATGGTTATGGTCATGGCGCCACTCGTATTGCACAAGCGCTAGCAGCGAGCACCGATGGTTTTGCCGTGGCTACCTTGGATGAAGCTTGCGAACTGCGCCAAGCAGGTATTGATAAGCCAATTTTGTTACTCGAGGGCACCGCGTCGGCTGGGCAAACTGGTGTTGCCTGTGAAGAAAACATCGAGTTAGTGATTCACAACCCAGAACAGTTGCAGTGGCTAGTTGAGCAGAAAAAGCCTGCTCGTGTGTGGTTAAAAATCGATACCGGCATGCACCGTTTGGGGATTTCTGTTGCGCAAGTGGCCGAGTTTGCCAAGCAAGTTTCTAATCAACTACATCTAACTCTGGTGGGCATAATGACCCACCTCGCCAGCGCCGATGAACCTGATAATCCACAAACCGACGAACAGCTAGCTCAGTTTGCGCAAGCGCAGGCTCTGCTGCCAAATGTTCAACACTGTATTAGCAACAGCGCCGCTACCGTTAGTTTGGTGGACACCCACGCTAATTGGATTCGCCCCGGCATCATTCTTTATGGAGCATCGCCTTTCGCCGACAAAACCGCCAAGCAACTAGGCTTTAAACCTGTAATGAGCTTGTTAGCACCGGTAATTGCTGTGCGAAACATCGATGTGGGCGAAAAAGTTGGCTATGGTGGTAACTGGACAGCCAAACGCCCAACCAGTGTGGCAACACTCGCCATTGGCTATGCCGATGGTTACCCAAGGCATGCCCCCAATGGCACGCCCGTCTGGCTTAATGGTCAGCAAGTTGAACTCATTGGGCGGGTGTCGATGGATATGATCACCGTCGACGTTACCGACTTGGCACATGTTGAGCTAGGTGATGAAGCGGTATTGTGGGGCGAGCAAGTCAGCGTCGATACCGTTGCCAGTGCCTGCAATACCATTGGCTATGAACTATTAACGCGGCGCAGCCTAAGAGTACCACTACAATTTCGCGATTAGTGCAAACAAGGTCGCTAACTAGGGAGCAGACATGAAAGCAGTACGAGTTAGTCAACAGCAAGACCAGATGCAAGTCAGTGTCGAATCAATGCAGCTTTCAGACTTGCCCGACCACGAGGTACTGATCAAGGTTCACTGGTCGTCGATCAATTATAAAGACGCCATGAGTGCCGCCGGTAACAAAGGCATTACGCGCAGTTTTCCACATACCACAGGGTTAGATGCTGCTGGCGAGGTGGTAGAAGATGCCAGTGGTGAGTTTCAGCCGGGCGAGCAAGTCGTGGTGATTGGTTACGACCTAGGGATGAACACCTGGGGTGGGCACTCGCAGTATATTCGAGTACCTGCCAGTTGGCCGGTGCGCTTACCCGAGGGCATGTCGGGGCGTTATGCTATGGCACTAGGCACGGCTGGCTTAACCGCTGGCTATTGTTTAGACAAGCTGCTCACCCATGGCTATCGTGCCGAGCAAGGGCCAATTTTGGTATCTGGTGCCACGGGTGGTGTAGGCTCGGTGGCCACCATGCTTTGTAGCCAATTGGGGTACCACACCATTGCCTTAACGGGGAAAGCAGACCAGCATGACTACCTTAAGCAGTTAGGCGCCAGCGACATTTGGCCTCGTGAGCAGTTTAAAGAAGGCAGTGAACGAGCACTAATGAAACCAGACATTGCTGCCGCCATTGATGTCGCCGGTGGTGAGCAACTGGTCACCATTTTAAAGCGCTTGCAGTTTGATGGCGCCGTAGCCGCTTGTGGCATCATTGATAGCCCAGAACTGCACCACATGATTTTCCCGTTTATTCTGCGTGGCACTAGCCTACTAGGCGTTGCGAGTGCCGATGCCCCGCGCAGTGCGCGCGAGCGCATGTTAGCGAAGTTTGCAGGCCAGTGGGCACTGCCCAAGCTTGAAGACTTTTGTGATCAAATTACCCTAGATGAGGTGCCAGAAATCATTACCAACATGATTGATGGCTCAAATACTCGTCGTATTGTTGTAAAGGTAAGCGAATGAACTTAGCCAGTGGCTGGCAGCCAGTACTAGAACCACATCTGGCTGCACCTTCGATGCAGCAGCTGCGTGATTTTTTGGCCAGCGAAGTGCGAGCCGGTAAAACCATTTTTCCGGCGCAAAAAAATGTGTTCCGTGCCTTCGAAGCGTTAGCGTTTAGTGATGTGAAAGTGGTGATTTTAGGGCAAGACCCCTACCACGGGCCGGGCCAAGCCGAAGGCTTAAGTTTTTCTGTACCACCCGGCGTGCCGGCGCCACCATCGCTGAAAAACATCTATAAGGAAATGGTGACCGATGTAGGCCTGCAACCGCCTAACCATGGCCATTTAATGCACTGGGTAGAGCAAGGGGTGCTGCTGCTCAATACCGTGTTAACGGTAGAAGCCGGGCAAGCTGGTAGTCACCAAAAGCGGGGCTGGGAGCAATTTACCGACGCCGTGATTCAAGAAGTGAATGCTCGCTTGGATAACGTGGTGTTTATGCTGTGGGGCGCACCGGCGCGTAAAAAAGCAGCCATGTTGGATAGTAGCCGCCATTGCGTTTTAGAAGCGCCACATCCAAGCCCACTTTCAGCCCACCGCGGTTTTTTTGGTTGTCAGCACTTCTCCAAGGCTAATGTCTACCTTCGCGCCAATAATCGCCCAGCGATAAACTGGCAGCTGCCAGAGTAAACCGCGCATCGCCACCTGAACCATTCAAGAACAGCGTGTTGACCATTCAGCATGCTGTCATCTTTTGCTGTTGCTTCGCCGTTAAACTGTGGGTGTCCAACAACAGGGCTGTCCAACAAAAGGAAATGACCCATGAAAAAGATTGCATTAATGATGACTCTGGTCGCGGGCTCAAGCGCCGCGCAAGATACCTTGTTTGATAAAGGCGTGAAGTTTGGTGGCTTTGGTGGCCCTGCTGCCAAGTACTACAACATAGAAGGTGAAGATTTATTCGTAGTAGGCGGCAAGGGTGGCTTGCTATTTGGTAGTGAACGCCATGAGTTTACCTTTGGTGGTGCTGGTTATTCGGGGGCGACATCCTTTGATAGTCAATATAGCTTTGCTGGTTTGTTGCTTGGTTATGCCTATAACACTGATGCAGTGGTACACCCTGAATTAGAACTAGCCATTGGTTCTGCTTATATTTATACCGAACTAAACGAGGATGAGGAAGTAGGTGAGTTTGGTCAGTTTGTCGATTTGACGCTCAGTGCTGAAGTGAACTTGCTAAGCTTTCTTCGTTCAGGCGTGGGCATCGGCTATCATCACTCTAATATCGATGCATTCAACAGCAGTAACCCATCTGGCTGGCACCTAGGCGTAGATTTTGAGTTTGGTGGTATGTAACTCACCCGCAGTGCAGTTGATTTCGGCTGTGCGATAAAATTTGGTTGTATCAGTTTGCTACCAATATGGCCGGTAGCAAACTAAAATTCCCTTGTATTTCAAATTAAAACCGCTACTGTTATCGCTCCGCCAAACAGTCAGCGGTGTAGGTGATTGCGCCATTTACTGTAAACAATGTATGGCTTCACCTGTAAGTTTGGTGCGAGGGAGTTGCACAGTTCGTTCAGTATTTGAGGATTTTATTGTGCAACATCCAATTGTTTCTTTGCAGGCGCAAGTTGCTAGTCAGCCAAATGCCCATGCGCTATCGTTTCAAGCTGCCCAACAGTGGCACCACCTAACTTATCAGGCGCTTTGGCAACAGGTAGAGACCCTTGCTGGTAGTATCACGCAAGTCGCCGAGCTTTCACCGATCGCTATTTTTTCAAACAACTGTCCTGAATGGATCGTCAGTGATCTCGCTGCTATGGCGACAGGTCATGTTGTGGTACCTATTTATGCAACCAGTACCGCAGAGCAGCTCAACCATATTTTAACCGACAGCGCGGCTAAGCTGGTGATTATAGGGGAACAGGCGCAATACGATGTGCTGGTACAAGCGCAACCTGAGGGTGTAGAAACTGTAGTGGTTATCTCCAACAAGGTTGTTATGCAAACAGACCTGCCATACCAGCAATTTACTTGGCAGCAGTTTGTAGCGCTGGATTGTCCTGCTGCCACGCTAAAAACCAATGACTTAGATAAACTAGCCACCCTTATTTACACTAGTGGTACAACCGGCAACCCAAAAGGGGTGATGCTAGACTTTAAAGCCTTGGCAAGCACTATCGAGCAGCACCAACAAGAACTTGGTTTTAAACCGCAAACTCGCTCATTGGCCATGTTGCCACTTTCACATATTTTTGAGCGTGCTTGGAGCTTATTTGTACTGTGCTCTGGTGGCCACAACTATATATTGCGCGACCCACAAGCACTGCGTGACGCTCTTCCTGAAGTGCAGCCACAAGCCATGTGTGTAGTGCCGCGAGTGTTAGAAAAAGTGTATAGCACCGTGCATGATAAAGTGGCGCATGCAAGCCCTGTTAAAAAGCTATTGTTCAAATTCTCTATTGCGCAAGGCGAGCGCGCGTTTGCCACGGGTAAACAAGGTGTGCTGTATCGCTTGGCCGACAAACTAGTGTTGTCAAAACTGCGCGCCACGCTAGGTGGTAAGCTCGAGCTCGTGCCTTGTGGTGGCGCCAAGTTAGACGAAAAAGTGAACCAGTTTTTCCAAGCCTTGGGTGTGCCGGTGATGTGTGGTTATGGCTTAACTGAAACAACAGCCACGGTTTGCTTTAATCGCGCCAATGCGCGCTCAATTGCAGACAACGGCTCGCCGCTGCCAAAAGTGGAAGTAAAAATAGGGGCTAAGAATGAGGTGCTAGTGCGCGGTGATACCGTGATGCGTGGCTACTACAATTTGCCGACTGCTACGAGCGAAGCGTTTGAAGATGGTTGGTTTAAAACTGGTGATGCAGGCTACCTAGATGAGCATGGCCGCCTAGTAATTACCGAGCGCATAAAAGAGCTGATGAAAACTTCAAATGGCAAGTACATAGCCCCACAGCGTATTGAAGGGGTGGTGGGTAAAGACTCGTGGATTGAGCAAATTGCAGTGGTTGCCGACTCACGTCACTTTGTTAGCGCCTTGATTGTGCCAGCATTTGAAGCGCTCGAAGCCTGGGCTAATGAGCAGCAAATTGCGTTTAAAGATAAAATGGAGCTACTACAGAATCACCAAGTGCGTGAGCACTTCAACCAACGCCTCAAAGAGCTGCAATCAGAACTGGCTAACTTTGAACAAATTAAAAAGTTCACGCTACTTAGCCGGGAGTTCAGCATGGAGCTTGGTGAAATTACCCCAACGCTTAAATTGCGCCGTAAAGTGATTATGGAGCGCTTTCAGCAAGAAATTGAGGCCATGTATAAGCCAGCCTAACTATCTTTGCTGAACACTAGTGTATCCGAGGCTAGAGGCGTGGATAAATCACTGGTCACAGCTTGAGCGGTTAAGTCGCAAAAAAGTCTGCTTTGTAGCAGGCTTTTTTTATGCTGCCAAGGTTCATGAGTTAGCCACTGGTTTTGTAAGTTAGCGGGCAAAATAAGGGGTACCGACTTGTTATGAATCTGGCTGAAAGTTGGATGTGGGGCAAGGGTGACCACTGCACAACTAAATGCCCAATCGCCACTTGCAGTCGGCCAGGCTTTGGCAACGCCCGCAAGGCAAGCATTGGTCTGCCAATGTACCCAGTAGGGTAGTTTGTTGTGCCACTCATAAAAACCATTGCTCGGTATTAAAATTGGGAAGCTGCGCGGGCGCTGATAATGGCTTGAGCTGGGCGTAAGCAGCTTGCTCGCTTTGGCATTAAAGCTGACAAACTTGGTATTGGGGTGGCCATTTGCTTGTCGTAATAACCACCAGCTAGCCGAAAAGCTGTGAAAGTCACCTTGCTTGCCTTGGGCAATGCACTGTAGCAAGTCGGTTGGCCGGCCCTGTGCTTGCTCGTAGGGTGTGAATGTAACGCCATACTGCTCAAATACAGCTCTTATGGCGTCGTTGTCGATTAAATTGAGTCGCCCGCACATGGCTTCTTTGGGTTTCCTTTCTACTATATTTGGTCATTATAGAATGGTTGCAGCAATGCCATGAACCTTAACACTGTCTTTGCTATGATAGCGAAAACCAATAAAAAAGCGTGATGCACCATGTTTAATGCCATTAAACAGCGTTTAAACGGCGGCGTAAGCTACAGCCCGTTGCCGTTGGTGACCAGTTTGCCCGACTGGCAGGCGGCACTGAAACAAAAGGACCTTGCGCAGCTAGACGAGCTGCTTAATGGTATGTCGTGCGCCGAACGCTACCCAGCTTGGTTAACGCTTGCTAAGTTGCCCAATAAAACCCTGCGCCAGTGGTATAACGACGCTGGCCATGCTGCGATAGCACTAGCAGTGCAATTATTCGAGCAAGCCATGACAATACGTGGCGATGGGTTTCCAGAGCAAGTAGACACTAAAATATGGAACCGATTCTTTGCGCTAACCGATGAAGCACAAGGCTGGTTAGAGCAGTTTAATCCGGGGGCGGATAATATCTTTTTTAGTGACTGGCAAAGCTGGATGATGCTAACTCAGTTAACGCATGCCGAGGGGGTGCACGCCATGCATGCTTGTAGAGTGGCGGCAAGCAAGCACTGCCCAGATAACTTTGTTGCCGATCGACACTATTTTTTGGCCATGAGCCGCCGCTTTGGTGGCGATAACGAGCAAATGTTCCAGTTTGCTCGCCAGGTACTTAAGCCAGCTTTGGGCGCTAGTCAGCATAGTCTATTAGCCTTTGCTTATAACGAGCTTGCCGCAACCTTGCGCGTTGATAAAGGGTTGGAAGCCTCGCAGCGCTACATGCAACGACCGGTATTTGTTGATGAGTTAAGTGAGTCGTTTCGCAAGTGGCTTGGAACGAAAGAGCTGTCTGTTGCCAATATTCAGCAACGCGCCCATACACCAATGGGGGTGTGGCAGTTAAACGAGTATGCCTTGGCCTTTGCGCAAATAGGCGAAGAGACTCTGCTGCCGCGAATCTTGCAAGCCATTGATGGCAACCTGATTGGCCTAAGTTGGCAACGGTTAGCAATGAACAAAAGCGAGGCAAAACAGCCGCGCAAGCACTATCAAAGGCTGCTAACGCAAGTGAAAAGTGGCTAAGTAGTCACAATGCGAGCAAATGGTGTTGGCAACCTAAAGATTGTTCAGCTTAGATTACAGCCACTGTGACACACTTGTAATGCATGTAACCCACATGCAATGAATTAGCAGATGCAAACAACAATAATTGGAGTCGATTATGAAGAAGCTGTTATTGGCTGCCACACTTGGCTTGGCTACCTTCGCGCAAGCAGGCGACTTAACTGGTGAGTGGCTGTGTCGTATCGAAATGAACAGGAACGACATCACGGTCAAATCTGAGCTGCGTTACCATTTTTACGAAGATGGCACCATGATGATTGAAAACGACTCAACCTACTATTTTGGTGGCCGCCAGCCAAATACTGAAACCTTTAGCCGCTCAGATGGTGAATATAAGTTAGCCGACGACAAACTGACGTTGATTTATGGTGAAAGTGAGTTGATTAGAGCCTTTGAAATTGTCCCTGAAACTGCGGAAAAAGTGGCAGCCGAAGTGCCGGAAGACCAAGTATTGATTCCTGCTGGTTACCAAGAAACGCAAACATTTCGCTTTGATGGCAGCCGTATTTTCTTTGTTGGACAGCCACCAAACGATCTAAAGTGTTTTAAACAGAACGTTTAACACTTCTCCTTTAATTGGTTGGAGGCCTTTATGAAACGCATTGCATTACTGGCATTGGCTGCAAGTTTGTCGGCCTGTCAAAGCACCGAAGCGGTCCGCATAAGTGCTGATGACATTCAAGGTATTGAATGGCAGCTAGTTGAACTAAATGGTGGTTCGCTAGTGGCTCAGCAAACCCCAGTGTTGTTATTGCAAGAAGGCCGTATGGGTGGTGTGACAACCTGCAATAATTATTTCGGCCAAGCACAAGTTACAGACAGTGACATCTCACTAGAAGTAATGGGCGTGACCGAAAAGTTTTGTCAGTCCGAGATGGAAACCGAGGACGAAATCCTCTCTGCGTTTGCCAAGGTGACCGCTTGGCAAGCCGATCAAACCAGCTTGACCCTACTGAGTGAGCAAGGCGTTGAGCTTATGCGCTGGCAAAAACAACTGCCAAAACAATAGCCAAAGCGAGTGTTATGCCATAGGCCGTTGCAGTTATGCGAACGGCTTTTTGCATATCCTCGGCAGTTAACACGCGCTCGACCTCGCCGATATAGGGTTTAACTACACGCTGACCAAAGTAGTCATTTGGGCCACCAAATTGGCAGTTTAGTCTACCTGCAAGGGCTGCTTCAGGGTAACCAGCATTTGGGCTAGCGTGTTGATTTCCATAACGCCAGATAAATGCCCATGCGCGCCGGCTATTTGCGGCGATCAATGCTGCTGTGATCCGAGCCGGTAGCCAGTTAGCCAGATCATCTATTTTTGCCGCTGCCCAGCCAAACTGCCAATAGCGTTCGGTTTTGTAGCCAATCATGCTGTCTAGCGTGTTGATCATTTTATAGGCTGTCATGCCAGGCAGCCCAAGTACGACAAACCAAAATATGGGGGCAATGACGCCATCACTTAGATTCTCAGCCAGCGTTTCTAGCGTGGCCTGCCGCACTTGTTGGGCCGTTAATTGACTGGTATCGCGCCCCACAATACGCGCAACTTGCTGGCGCCCAGCCGTGATGCCCTGTTCGTCCAATACCTCAAATACCATGCGTGCTTCCCGCACTAGGGTTGTATACGCCAACATATAAAATGCGCCGACGGCGTTCACTGCCAGTGCCAACCAAGGAGATATCCAGCTGGAGACAATCAGGATTAGACTAACGAGCAGAAATACACCGGCTACCATACCGCCAGCTAATAGACTGCCTGTTAACTTTCTGTACCGCCCTCGGTTGAGTGCCTTTTCACCCTTGCTGATTGCTTTGCCAAAATAGACAATCGGGTGGCCAGCTCCTGGGTCACCTAAGGCTTTATCCAATAGTGCTGCCAAAATAAGGGCTAGCCAGGTCATTGCAGAACTCCCTCGACAGGGGCCTCGACAGTCTCCTCAGATAAGCTGTTGAGCGTGCTAGTTAAACTATCGACCAAATACTGATCCGCCTCTTGGCCTTGACTGCACACGCGCACACAATATGGACTGCAGCCCCTAATGTTGCTTGCATCACGCACTAGAGTGCCAAACTTCTGACCAAGCAGTTGCTTTAATCGGGGGGCGGCAATTGGGGTGGTAAAAACAAAATAGCTGAGCTTACTAGGGTGAACCGTCACACCAGGAATTTGCGCCAACTGTTGTTGCAACCATTGGCTAGAACAGGCTTGCACTGGTTGATCTAATAACTGCTCAGCGCAGTGCAGGGCAATGCTATTCACTGGCCATGGAGGTTGCAAGCGCTGCAAGGCTTTAATCACTGGTGCGGGTGCCAGAATGTAGCCGATACGCAACCCTGCTATGGCCAACTCTTTAGTGAGTGAACGAACAATGACAAGGTTCTCATCATCACTTACTGCGCCGACTATACTAAGTTGTGGCTGCTGATAACCATAAGACTCATCAATAACTAGCCAACGGTCTGTTAGCCACTGCATCATTTGCTCTGGTTCATAACACTTGCCTGTGGGGTTGTTTGGGTTGCAAAGCCACAGCACATCGCACGGCTGAACGCTGTTAGCATAAGTTAACTTGTGGTCGTTGGCTGAGCAGGCCAACTCATACTCGCAAAACGTGGGCGTGATGATATGGCTATGTTTGCCACGAAAGTACTGCGCTAATAAGTAGATGGCTTCCGCCGCACCATTGCACAGCAGCAATTGGGTTGCCGCAACTGAGTGCTTGTTACATAGCTTTTGTTTGAGTTTATTCGCTTGCGGGTACTGGGATAACAACGGCGAGCTTTGCAATAATGCTTGCACATTAGGCGCTGGCCCTACATTGCTGCTGAAGTTGTAGCGTACTTCAAAACCGCAGGTTTCAATATCGTCTCCGTGCAATGCAGCTTGCATCTGATGTGGACACCTAAAACTGATCAATAGAGCCCGTATTCTGCCTACGCAATTGTGATTCTGCCAGTGATGATGGCTGTGGTATAGTTTTCTAGCGTTTTACACTATTACAGGGATTTATCATGCGCTTTGCATTGTTACCAATATCAGCGGCAATCTTGCTAAGTGGCTGTAATCAAGCCATTAAACCAGTTGAGCAGTTCCAAGAAGTACGAGTCACTGTATTGGTAACGCCTGAGGTAGACCCTAAGTTTATCGATAGTGATGGCGACGGTGTGCAGAATGCCCTCGACGACTTCCCATTTAATGGCAACGAAACGCTAGACTCGGATGGCGATGGACTGGGTAATAATGCCGATCAAGACGATGACAATGATGGTGTACTAGACGCTCAAGATCGTTTCCCCCTCAATGCCGATGAATGGGCCGATGCCGATAATGATGGCATTGCCGACAATCAAGATAGCGATGACGACAATGATGGCGTAGTCGATAGTCAGGATCGCTTCCCAAATAATGCCAGTGAATGGGCAGACAACGACAACGACGGTATTGGCAATAACGCCGATACTGATGACGATAACGACGGCGTTGACGATACGTTTGATGCGTTCCCTTTTAATGCAAGCGAATCGCTAGATACGGATGGTGATGGTATAGGCAACAAGCAGGATACGGACGATGACGGCGACGGCACCCTAGACTCAGAGGATTTATTACCGCTAAATGCTGCTAATGCAACGCCACCTGTATGGCAACTTAGCCTTTTGCCCGGCCAATTTGGTGGCACGGCGCGAATTGTTGAAGGGGCCAAAGCGAGCAACTTTCAGCTGGAAGACCTCAATCAAGATCGCCGCCCAGAGCTTATTGTCAGCGCTGATGCAGGTGGCAAGTTAGGCTGGTTTAACTTTGCCTCAGGCGCGTTTGAGTATTTTGCTCGCGCCGAGCGTAATAGCTCAACGCTTTTTGCAACCTCGCTCATGTCGCCCACCGAGCTTGGCCTTATTCTAGCCACAGGCACAGACATGACCTTGCTTGAGCAAGCAGGAAGTAGCTGGACACCCAACAATGTCTTTCAACAGTCATTTCCTTTTGCCTATATTCAGCCCTACACAGTCGTCAACAGCAGCAATGCATTTTTTGTAGGGCGCTATCAGTCAGGGGCGCAGCAGCTATTTCAATTGCGCGAGGTAATACCACCAGAGGGGGAGAGGGTTATTGTACCAAGTGCTATTGGCTCTTGGTCTTGCGCTAGCATCACAGCAAATCGCAACTTTGCCGTTGCTGACATAACGCTCAATGGCCTAGACAACATTGTTATGGCTTGCCCAAATAGTGATGTCATTCGTATCAGTGAACTGTCTTCTGATTTAAGCGAGTTGTTAACATTATATACCTTGCCGGTAAGTGCTTATAAACGTGCTGAACTGGAGTTAGCTAACCTTAATGCCGGCTCAGAGCCCGAAATTGTTGCGGTGTTGGATGATCGTTTGCTGCTTATTACCAACCAAGGCAACACCTTTACTAGTAACTTACTGGGGCGCGTGGCAGCCGTCACTGATATTTCAGTTCTTGATGTGAATCGCGACGGGCGCAAGGATATTGTTTTGGCTCACGAATCTGGCGGATTATCCTGGTTTGCTCAAAACGAGAACGGCGCGTTTTTGCCAAGCCAGCTAACCCTGCAAGCCAAGGCCAAAGCACTCGCCGCCTATGATGCGGATCAAGATGGATATGACGATTTGATCTATGCAACGCAGGAAGCCGGTGATGTGTTTGTGGCGTTCAACCAGCCAGACTTAACCGTCACCGTAAAAAATGGTGCCAGTAAAGTTGCCACCCTAGTGGCAGAAGATGCTGAACAAGGGGTTACCTACCGCCTAGTAAGCGGTGATGGGTTTGCTATCAATCGCCAAACGGGTGAGTTGAGTTTTGCAAGGCCCGCGGTACATTTTGCCAATGGCCAGAATAAATACTCGGCCATTGTTGAAGCGACCGACGGTGACTTTTCGATTTCACTGAGTATCGACGTCACCGTTGTCCCTTAAGCGCGCCTAGTGGTTTTGCTCCTGTTGGTGGAGCTACTAGCCATGCTTGATGACTATGACATCGCGCACAATGGATTCGCTCATACGATGGCCAGCACTAAACTCAAGCACTTGCATGCCAGCATCAGTAAAGGTTTTTTCTATAAAGGCGCGGCGTGGGTTATTGCGGTTAAAAGCAATAACCATAACGCCGTGTTTTTTTAGCACCGCTTGCCATGCCGGAATGGCTTGTTGAATCACTTCAATTGGGTTGCGGGTGTTGTCTTCTGTGGTGTGCTGTACCCCATAAGGAATGTCGCTAACAATCAGGTCGAACTTCTCCTTACTAAATAGCTCATTGGCTTTTCTGGCATCACCTGTTACCACTCGCAGGCTTGTTTCAGCTGCAGCAAAATCTAAAAACTTGCCTTGATTTTGCTTGTTAGGTTTACCAATAAACCCTTGGCTAAGCTTGTGTTTAACCTTGTGAAGCTTGGTCCACTTTTTGGTATTTCGCTGAATATCGTCTAGGGCCTTGGCATCCTGCTCAATGCCGCGCGCTTTTAAGCCATATCGCATTGCCCAAAACAAACTCGTTCCACGCCCCGCCATCGGGTCGAGCAAGCTGATTGTTTGATTTTGTGTTGGGATATGGGCAAGGCCTACATTAATGAGTAGTTGTGTCAGGCGCTCACTGGTTTTGCCGCGGTATTTACTACCAAATACAAAATCTTCATGTAGCAAAAAGCTGGCTTCATCAGCAACGGGTGTCAGTTGCTCCCTGTGCTCGGTAAACAAACCTTGAGCAAACGAGAGCTTAAGTAAGGTTTGCGGGTTAATCTCAGTGGCTTGACTGACTTGTAAGAACTCAAATGGTCCACGTTTTACCATCTGACATTCTGCGTCTGGGCATACTGCGGCAAATTCTTGCTCTACAACACTTTGATAGTCAGCGAAATAAGCTTGTTTGGCTTCTGGGGAAATTAAAATAAGACAGTGGTTCATTGGCGTGGCCGAGTTAATTATCTAAGCGATTAATCATAGCAGAACTCTTGTCAAAATAGATTCTTCAAATCGCCACTCAATTGAAACCGGTTTTTAATGCCTTTTCTTTTAACTGGTATATACCACTAAGGGAGGGGTTATGAAATACTATTTATTAGGTTTAACTGTGCTTGCCAGTGTTGCTACAGCAGCACCCTGGCAAGCTGACCGTATGTATCAAGCAGGTGACCAGGTCAGTGACTCTGGCGATGTTTTCCAGTGCAATGAATGGCCGGCGAGCCAATGGTGCCATTTGGCACCCTACCAACCTAAGCATGGAGCGTTTTGGCCACTGGCTTGGACCAAGCTTGATGAAACAATGAATCATACGAAGCACCCAGAGTTTATTCTGGGCGAAACACAGGCCGAGAACGGAGAGGTATACTTCTATCAAGAAAACTGCTGGCAAGCGCAGAATAACCCTGGAGTTTGGGAAACACCAAGCGAGGGTTGGTTCTGGCAGTCTGTCGCCTGTGTTAGTCAACCAACAGTGCCGATGATGGCGGTAAGCTTGGGTGATGAGCATTTTATTTGGCGCAATGATCAATCTGTTGCCCGCATTGATTTTGACTTCAATGTGGCGTCTTTGCTAACCGAAGAAATTCAAAATACGAAGTACTCAGGTCTATACCAATATGCTGGTTCACTAGCAGGCGCCTATCAAGTGAACCTGGATACGATTGGGGTGTTCTTAAACACCGATGAGTATTTGCAGTATTCAACGGCAAGCAAATCAGTGCTGCCCGGATTTCCGGTGCCAATGACTGACTACTTCGCTGGTATGCAGTCAGGGGTTGTAGGCATTATGCGTTGGCGCAACCATGACCGCATTTATGCGTTTTATGACAATGGCACCTACGACCGCATTACGCTTAGCCGTAAGCAAGTCGATGGTGGCTATCCTAAGCCTATTGAAGGCTATTGGCCGGGGCTGGGCGAGTTTGCTAATGACATCCAGGCGATCTCAACCGTACTGCCAGACTTCGCCGATGTTTTCATCTCAGATAACCGCGTTGTTCGCTATGATTTAGCAGCCGATAGAGTAATGCCCGGTTATCCGCAAACCCTACCAAGCCAGCTCGTTAACCTTCCTTACAATGATGCCTACGAGATTTTAGCCGGGGCGAACAACTCTGGCTGGATCAGTGCTGCTGGTTATGCTGGCTACAATACTTGGCAGTCGAATTTTGACAACGCTGCCAAGCTATCTGCGGCATTCGAGTTATCACCTACCACTCAAGGTTGGTTGTTAAACAATGGCACATATGCCGAAGTGAGTACCGAAACGGGTGAAATGTTACCTGGGTATCCCGTTGCTCAGTCTCAGGCGATTGCTGGCCTTAGCGATGCGCAGCAGGTGGTGGGCGCGTTAAAATGGAATGACAACAGAGTGCACCTGTTTTTGTCGGATGCTAGTTATGTGCGGGTGAACCTAGCTCAAATGAGCGTTGACTCAGGCTACCCGAAAGCAATTAGCAATGGCACCTGGCCAGGTTTGGCGGACTATGCCTCGTCCATTCAAGCGGTGTTGAACCATGGTTATGAGTTTGCCGATATTTTACTCACCGACAACAGAGTAGTGCGCTACAGCATAGAGCAAGACAAAGTGGTGCGTGGACCTTTGCCACTCGGATGTGTAAGTGATTATCTTGGCTTGGTGCCAGACGCTAGCTGTGAACTGTCGTTTATTGCTAACCCTTATTTACAAGCGCCTAGCCATAACAGCATGACCGTGATGTTTGAAATGCAACCTGTTGGCGCACAAGTGCAGTATTGGCGGGAAGGGGAAGCTAAAAAAACAGTACCCGCACAGGTTGCCAGTGATGACCCACTCGGCTTGGTACACGAAGCAAAACTAGACAACCTAGATTCAAATACTAGCTACCAATACCAAATTGTGGCCAATGGGCAAGTATCTGCAACCTACCGATTGCATACCTATCCGGCCACTACCACACAACGCAGCGAAGGTAAGTTTATTGCTGTGTCGGATGTGCAAAATGGCAATGTGAATGTGCTTGCCGATATCGTGCAGGGCATCATAGATACGGAATGTGAAGGCATTGCCGAAAACTGTGCGCAAGCGTTAGCGGGCATCATTATGGCGGGTGATATTACCCAAACCGGTGGCAATAGGAGTCATTGGCGAGACCATGTGTTTGCGCGCATTAAGGCAATCTCCCCATATGTGCCACTGATTCCCGTAACTGGTAATCATGATTATTACTCGGATGGCGAGCTAGTTAACTATCGCAGCTATTTTGCCCCACCGAGCAATAACGACCCACAGTTTGAGGAACATTGGTACCAGCTAGACTATTTAGATTTTCGCTTCATCGGTCTCGATAGCTACCCAATCTCTGGTTTAAACGGCCGCTTTAATCGAGCAACGCTCGCCACACAGCAAGACTGGCTGTTGCAAACTCTGAATGATTCGCTGGACAAAACTTTCGTTGTGGCGGCGTTTCATCACCCATGTTTATCTGAAATGTGGCTAAAAGGTGAGTCGATTGCATTGTGTGAAGCAGTAAAAACGTTAGAAAACTTTAGTGCTCAAACTGGTATCACCACAGGCCATGTATTCGGTCATACCCATAGTTATTCACGTGGTCAATCTCGTGACGTGGCTCACTTATGGCTCAATGCCGCCAGTGTTTCTGGCAGCTTGGAGCCACTGAATGACCAAGCCTATTTAAACCGTGAGGTGTTTGACTACGACACCATTGCCGTATCGAACAATCACTACGGTTACAGCACGCTGGCATTCGACTTCGCACAAGGCACAATGACTAGTGTGCGCCGCGACTTCGATCGCCAAGCTGGTGAGTTTCCACTCACTGATCAAGTTCGTTTTGCTCAAAACAACGCCCCAGCAACGCCCAAGGCAAACTCTGCGGTTGAGCAAAGAATCGATCAACTTGAGCTCAGTGTTGCTGGCAGTGAGTCGGCTTATGAGTTGCATTGGCAATTGAGCAAAAACGCTGATTTTAGTGGCGAGGTGTTTGATCTTTGGGGCAACTCGACACGCACCGAGAACTGGCAGTATCAGCAAGATGCAAGTCTAATAGACGGGGAGCGAGCTTATGGTCATCAACCGATTAACAAACAAGCCGAGCAAGATATCAGTAAGCTAAATCTGACTCAATTGCTAGCCGAGCGTGGTCAAGCAGTGGGAGGAGATGAGCAGTTCTATTGGCAAAAGTTATACACTGGGCAAGCAACCCATAGTTCACAGTTAAACCAATATGCCCAGACACATCGCCCAAGCTTAACCATTCAACCAGGCGATACGTGGTTTTGGCGAGCCCGAGCACGTTCACAGGATATGGTTTGGAGCCAGTGGACGCCGGTTAGTCAGCTAAAGGTTGCGGGGCAGGCTGGTAATGAGCTGTTAAACGACAATCAATGGCAAGTAACCGATGGGGTGATGCAAAAGATCGCTGTGCCAACAGCGGCATTATTTGCACCGGCGGCGAATGCGATGATTTGGGCAGGCCATGGACACGGTGGCAGCACAGCCGCTGGCAGTGTCGACCGTATGGAGCAAACCGTATCGGTGAACCCGGGCGATCAGTTAGTGTTTAAGGTTGCTATGACTACTTGGGAAAACCGTGATCAGCCTTATGCAACAGTCGTTGCCATCATGGCAGATGGCAGCGAACAAGAACTGACCAGATTAACGACAAGGTACGCAAGAACCTGGGATCTCAGGCAAGTGGTGTTTAGCGTGCCAGTAGGTGCGCAGGAGGTAGAAGTTGTGATGGGTGGCAAGCGCAATGCCGGCTCAGATAACGATATCTACTTTGACCAGGTGTCGCTCAGAAAAGTTCAGTACTAACTAGATAGGGGGGCATTGCTTGCAGTGCCACCCGCTATTTATCTGAGCTCAAGGCCGCTACAGCCGCGGCAACCCTTTTTTAAAGCGCATTTCGGCTAGGTTGTCGTGGCGATTGCGGTCTTGCTGGCCATCAAAGCTAAAACCATGATGTTGCAGAAACTCAATACCTGCTTGGTTTTTCTGAAAGGTCCACATCAGTACATTGAAGCAAGCGTCATCCGACAGCTCAGTTAGGGTGCGGGTTAATAGCATGCTAGCAATGCCTTGACGATATTGGCTCGGATGCACATGAATCGATTTAATGGTTGCCGTGCTGTCATCACGCTCAAAATGACAGAACCCCTGCAAAGCCCCATGGTTCATCGCCAGCAAAAGTTTGCCTTGGCTGGTGGCAATAACATTCTGCCAATATTTGCTGTACTCGTGCTCTTTCATCGCAGCTAGGGTTGCTGCGGGCACTAAGCTTGCGTAGGCCGTGCGCCATGAATGAATGTGTAGCTCGGCTATGCTGTCAATGTCAGCTAGCGTGGCTTGGCGAATAAACATGAAAATCACCAGTATAATCGTTGAGAGACCCCAACGATTATACAAACAATTCATTGCACCGCTATGGCATTGCTTACCAGCCTTTTACCACGCCGTTGTTAAACAACTCGTTGGCTTTCGCCAGAACTTCATCGGTTTGATACGCTTTAACAAACTGAGTTAAGCGCGGGTCGTCGGCATTGTCGGCGCGCGCTACAATCAAGTTTACGTATGGAGAGTCTGCGTCTTCAACGAATAGCCCATGGTCATTTGGGTTAAGGTCAACTTGAGCAGCATAGGTATTGTTAATAATGGCAATGGCGACGTCCGCGAGTGCGCGTGGCAGTTGTGGTGCTTCTAGTTCAACAATTTCTAGGTTCTTTGGGTTGTTAACAATATCCAGCACAGTTGCCTCTAAGCCAGCGCCGTCTGCTAGGGTAATTAACCCTTGCGCTTGCAATAGAATTAAAGCCCGACCTAGGTTAGTTGGGTCGTTAGGCACGGCAATTTTAGCGCCATCGGCAAGCTCATTTAGTGCTTCGATGGTCTGTGAGTAACCAGCAATTGGGTAAACCAAAGTATTGCCAATCACCTCAAAATCGTAGCCGCGGTCAGCAACTTGCGCATCTAAATACGGGCGATGCTGGAAGGCATTGGCATCAATCGAGCCTTCGTCGAGGGCTGAGTTGGGTGTCACGTAATCATTAAATTCAATTAACTCAACACTAAGACCATACTCACGCTCGGCGACCTGTGCGGCAACTTCGGCTACTTGCGCTTCAGCGCCTGCCATAACACCAAGTTTTAGGGTGCTGTTGTCACTTTGTCCACAACCAGTAAGCAGGGTGGCAATGGCTGTAGCGGCAATGAATAACTTTTTCATTTTCTACTCCTATCTATGATTTACGCGGCGAACTAGGGCGTCGCCAATGCTTTGAATTAGTTGCACAAAGGCCACCAGCATCACTATGGTAATCAGCATGACTGTGCCATCGAAGCGTTGATAGCCATAACGAATGCCAACATCACCTAAACCACCACCGCCTACGGCACCGGCCATGGCTGAATAGCTGACCAGTGTTACCAAGGTGATGGTAATGGCGTTAATCAGCCCTGGCAGTGCTTCGGGTAGCTGTACTTTAAGGATGATTTGCTGTGGCGTTGCCCCCATAGCTTTCGCCGCCTCGGTTAACCCTGATGGCACTTCCATCAAGGCACCCTCGAACAAGCGTGCGATAAATGGCACCGCCGCCACAGCTAGTGGCACGATGGCCGCCGCCGTGCCAATGGAGCTACCCACTAGCCAACGGGTGAAGGGAATAATGGCCACAAGCAAAATGATAAAAGGCACCGAGCGCCCGGCATTCACAATGGCCCCAATGATTTGATTCAGGCGTTTATGCTCATACATGCCACCAGCTTGGGTTTCGCGCAGCAATACTGCAAGTGGTAGGCCAAAAATAACCGCCACTAAACCCGAGACAAATACCATCAAAATGGTTTCCCACGATGATTCAAGCAATAAGCCAATTAAGCGTTCGTTCTCGTTAATCCAGTTAAACACGACCAAGTACCTCTACTTTTGCCCCGTTGATGGCAGCACAAATCACTTCAGGCTGTTCGCCTTTGAGGGCGGCAATCACGTGTCCAAAACACGCACCGTCCACATAATCCAAGTCGGATTGGTACAGCCTTACTGCCACTTGGTGCTCAGCGGCAAGCTGATAAAGCTGCTCGGTATCGTGAGCACTACCAGAAAATGTGATTCGTACAGCCAAGGCCTCACCGTTGTCACTTAGTTCACTGGCCAGTGCCTTGGGTAGCTCGTCATGTTGTGTGGCGGCAATAAAGCGCTTGGCTTGTGCGGTTTTCGGCTTGGCAAAAATACTGCCAACGGTTCCGGCTTCCACTAACTCACCGGCATCAATAATGGCAACATCGGTGCAGATCTGCTTAACCACTTGCATCTCATGGGTAATCAGCAAAATCGTAATGCCAAGCTGTTGGTTGATATCTGCGAGCAAGTCGAGGATTTGTTTGGTTGTAGCAGGGTCGAGCGCCGACGTTGCTTCGTCGCACAGCAACACCTGAGGTTTTGGCGCCAGTGCTCGAGCAATGGCAACTCGCTGTTTTTGGCCACCCGACAATTGCGCTGGATAAGCCTGTTCACGGCCAACTAAGCCAACTAATGCAATGAGCTCATTGACTCGCTGCTTTATGTACTTCGGTGGGTGTCCAGCCAACTCGAGTGGTAAGGCGATGTTGTCGAAAACATTGCGATTACTGAGCAAGTTAAAATGCTGAAAGATCATGCCAATGTGCTGGCGGGCTTTGTTAAGTGCCGAGCGATTAAGCTCAGTAAGGGTTTGCCCTGCTACGACAACAGACCCGCTAGTCGGTGCTTCAAGCATGTTAACGCAGCGAATCAGTGTGCTTTTGCCTGCACCCGATGCACCGATTACACCGTAGATTCGACCCTTAGGCACGCAGAGGTTGATGTTTTTGAGCGCATACACAGCTTGCTCGCCATCGCCAAACGTTTTGCTTACAGATTTGAGCTCTATCATGGTGGGTCCACAAATCGACTAGGTGGCGCGATGATAGAGTGCACTCGCAAGGCTTGCAAAGGCTATATCAAAATATTTTGATATAGCCTGTTTAGTTAGCTGTACGAAATTTTTAGTTTAGTTATTTATATATGCAATGATGCTTTAGTGCCTAGCTTAAAGTATAAAACAACCACTGACTGGATTTGGTCGGTAGTGCTTCATACACTGCTTGAGCGGTACTATTGTCTGGCGCGGTGACCCATTGCAGGCGGGCTGCACCTTGGTCGATCGCATAATCGCGACAATGTTGGATGAGTTGT
This sequence comes from Salinibius halmophilus, assembly GCF_003577475.1. GTDB lineage: Bacteria > Pseudomonadota > Gammaproteobacteria > Pseudomonadales > Natronospirillaceae > Salinibius > Salinibius halmophilus. The sequence goes on along the minus strand of NZ_QPEP01000001.1, from coordinate 171,585 downwards.
TTGGCAATCCCTAAACCACGCGCATCGGGTGCGGTGTACAGGTCGTTCATCACGGCTACTTTGCTGGTGATGGTGCTGTTAAAACTAAAATAAACGGTTGCGAACGCTACCAGCTGGTGGTTGTGGCGAAAGCCAAATAAGCAGCCAGTTGGTTTTCCTTCGCCAAACTGATTTAAGAAAGTCCGATTCTTGTCGTCGTTTATATCGCTAACTCGATAAAACTCCTGATACTGGCGAAATAATGGCAGAACGGCCTCTAAATTTCCTTCGTTTATTGGCTCAATCATGCTCGACCTCCCTTGGTCTTTTATAACAAAGGGCTAAGCCTAACATTGCGGTACAGAGATAAGAAGTCAATGCCATTAACTTAAGCTTTATCCAAAGTGGTCGCGGTGCTCGATAAGAGACCGTCACCCGCAGGGAGCGGGTGTCGAGGCTACAGGGACGTACTTGTGCCGTGTCGATTATCGAGTTCCACGACCGCTCCAAATGCTTAAGTTAATGGCATTGGATAAGAAGATAATAATTAAGCGGTAGGCCAGTCGATGTTAGGCAAGCATTCAAAACCCGGTTTGGCGAATAAATAACCTTGCATCAAGTCGACCCCTAGTGCCTTTAGCCACTCGAACTCATCCACAGTTTCAATGCCCTCGGCCAGTACGGTAATGCCAAGGTCTGTCATCATGTTGCAGGTATGGCGAACAATAATCTGTTTGGTGGCATTGCTGTCAATGTCGCGAACCAGCGCCATATCTAGCTTTACGATGTCAGTTTTGAGCTGCGCCAACATGTTTAGGCCAGAATAACCAGCGCCAAAATCATCAATGGCCGTGGTGAAACCACGCTCGTGGTAATAGTCAACGATATATTTAATGTGCTTGATGCTATTCAGCGCTTCCGATTCGGTAAGCTCAAACATAATTTGATTAAGTGGAAAATCGTGGTCTTCGGCGGCCTGAACGGTTGTATGAATGCAGCTTGCAGGTTGATAAACCGCTCTAGGCAGAAAGTTAATGCTAACTTTCTCAGTGATGCCAAGCTGACTGGCGAGCTCAATGGCTTTCACCCGGCAATTTTGGTCAAAGCGATAACGATTTTCTTCGTTAACTTGTGCAAGAACATGGCCCGCGCCTTCTTGGTTAGGCCCCCGCACTAGCGCCTCGTAGGCAAATACCGAGCGGTTAGACACCCTAACAATGGGTTGAAATGCCATGGTGAATGCAAAATCAAGTTCGGGGACAGACTGGCAATGCTTGCAGGACATAAAAAGGCTCATCAAACAGTTTCTTTGATAAGCCTAGATGCTAGTAAGGGCGCAAGCAATATTTGTTATGGGCTTACGATTAACCCCGTGGCAATGGTAACAAGAGCAAATGACTTCCATTCGTTCTGCGAACGCTCTTTAAGTAGTGCAGTAGCATGACGAGCATCGTTTGCTTCGATCGGGTCGCCAACAAGCTTAAAGCCTTGATCCATTAGCTGGCGCTTCTCTTCTTCGGCGGTCGCGTCAGTTAGTTTTATATGGGTGACCACTGATTCATCGGTGAGGAACTGATACATGGGTTGTCCTTATTTAGTGCATGCACGATTTACTATCCATATTACTGTTAACGAATCAATAAAAAGGGGGCCTAAGCCCCCGAGTTGTTAATTTAGGTCAAAGCGATCCAAGTTCATCACCTTCACCCAGGCTTTGATAAAGTCGTCAACAAACTTTCGCTCGCTATCGGCTTCAGCATAGACTTCAGCAATGGCTCTAAGCTGTGAGTTCGAACCAAATACTAGGTCCACGCGAGTTGCGGTCCAGCGGCGTTCACCGGTTTTACGATCAACACCTTCAAACTCAGTGTTATCACTATCCAGTGGTTTCCACTCGGTTGCCATATCTAACAAGTTAGTGAAGAAGTCTGGCGATAGCGTGCCTTTACGCTTCGTCAGTACCCCATGATCACTATCGCCAACGTTGGCGCCAATTGCCCGCAAGCCACCAATAAGCACGGTCATTTCTGGGGCAGTCAGGGTTAATAACTGAGCTCTATCGAGCAGCATTTCCTCGCCCGTTACTGCATACTTGGCTTTCTGGAAATTGCGGAAACCGTCTGCTTTGGGCTCCAGAGGCTCAAACGAGTCGACATCAGTTTGCGCTTGTGTCGCATCCACTCGGCCTTGGCTAAATGGCACGACCACATCATGGCCAGCAAGGTGAGCGGCGCGCTCAACACCAACACTGCCACCTAGCACAATCAAGTCGGCCATCGACACATTTTTACCTGTGGCTTCTTTGAATGCCTTTTGGATGTCTTCGTATTTACCTAGTACTGCCGACAGTTCAGTTGGCTCGTTCACTGCCCAGTCTTTTTGCGGCGCTAGGCGAATGCGCGCACCATTAGCACCGCCGCGGAAGTCAGAGCCGCGGAAGGTAGAAGCACTTGCCCATGCGGTTTTAACCAGTTCAGCATTAGTGAAACTGTGGTCTTTAATGTGCTCTTTAAGCGTTGCAATATCACTGTCGGTTAACTTATCCATCGTCGCAGGCAAGGGGTCTTGCCACGCTAGGTCTTCGGCTGGTACCTCAGGGCCTAAGTAGCGTGATTTTGGCCCCATATCGCGGTGAGTTAGCTTGAACCAAGCTTTCGCAAAGGCTTCGGCGAACTCTTCTGGATGCTCCATAAAGCGGCGAGAGATTTTCTCGTATGCCGGGTCAAAGCGCAGCGACAGGTCGGTTGTTAACATGGTTGGCTTATGCTTTTTCGCTGGGTCATGGGCATCGGGAATGATTTCATCAGCATCTTTAGCCACCCATTGATGCGCCCCTGCTGGGCTTTTCTCTAGTGTCCACTCATACTTAAACAGCAGCTCAAGGTAATCATTGCTCCATTGCGCTGGGGTGCGTGTCCAAGTAACTTCTAAGCCACTTGAAATGGTATCGCCACCTTTACCTGACTTGTAGGTGCTGTGCCAGCCAAACCCTTGTTGTGCGATATCAGCCGCTTCGGGTTCCGCCCCAACATGGGCTGCATCACCTGCGCCATGGGTTTTACCGAACGTGTGCCCGCCAGCAATTAAAGCCACAGTTTCTTCATCGTTCATTGCCATGCGAGCAAAAGTCTCGCGAATATCAACAGCCGCTTTTAATGGATCTGGATCTCCATTTGGGCCTTCTGGGTTCACATAGATTAAGCCCATTTGCACCGCTGCTAGTGGGTTTTCAAGATCGCGCTCAGATGTGTATCGCTTATCATCAAGCCACTCTTGCTCGGTACCCCAATAAATATCTTTCTCTGGCTCCCAAATATCTGGGCGCCCGCCAGCAAAACCATAGGTTTTAAAGCCCATTGATTCGAGTGCAACATTACCCGTTAAAATCAGCAGGTCGGCCCAAGAAATCTTCTTGCCGTACTTTTGCTTGATCGGCCATAGTAGGCGGCGCGCTTTGTCTAGGTTCACGTTATCCGGCCAACTGTTTAACGGCGCAAAACGCTGTGCACCCGTACCACCGCCGCCACGACCATCGGTCACACGATAGGTACCTGCCGCATGCCAAGACATACGAATGAAGAACGGACCATAATGGCCAAAGTCTGCCGGCCACCAGTCTTGTGAGTCGGTCATTAAGGCATGCAAATCTGCCTTGAGCGCCTCGTAGTCGAGCGTTTTAAACGCTTCGCGATAGTCAAAGTCTTCGTCGAGTGGATTAGATTTATTGGAATGCTGGTGTAGAATGTCCAGCTTCAATTGATTTGGCCACCAATCCTGATTATTGGTTCCGCCGCCTGCTACATGATGAAAAGGACACTTGCTCTCGTTGCTCATAGTGGTTTCCTCCTGCCACCGATGACTGGGTACCTATATGTTTAGACCCAGAGACTGTTTACCGCCAATTGAGTTTGTTGCCATTAGTTATTTAAAAAATAAATGGTGGTGGGAAATAATGAATGAGCGGAGTAGGTTGTACAGCGCGTATAGCGCTGGGCAACGGGTCGGGCTTCGCAAAACCGGGAGTCTAGTTTCAGATGTTTCCCGAAGCTTCGCTTCGAAAAACCTACGCCGGTTGATGAGTGTTGGGCGTGGGTTGTATAGCGCTTTGGACTGCGCAAAACCGGGATTTGGCGCCTATCGGCTTACGGGGCAATGCGTCCATGCGGTGGCTCCCAGCCAGGCTACGCAAAATCGGGGTTTGGCGCCTATCGGCTTACGGGGTGATGCGTCCGTGCGGGGGCTCCCAGCCAGGCCATCCATGGCCTGTCGTTCAACCCTGAAAACGCATGCGTTTTCTGCCTTCGGCACCGGGTTTCACCCCTTAACCCCGCCGTCGCTTAGGCCTGCTACGAGGAATTTCTGAGCGTAGAGAAAGACGATGGTGATGGGTAGGCCGGACAATATTGCCGCAGCAGCGAAGTCGCCCCAGCGGTAGTTGTTTTCTTGTAAGTACTGGCGGGCGCCAATCGCTAACGTCATTTGGTCAGTTTCGCGCAACAGTACTGAAGCAACAGGATACTCGCCGATCATAAATATGAACGCGAGGACAAACACCACAGCCAAAATTGGCAATGACAGCGGAAGGAAAATGTAGCGGAAAGTTTGCCATGGGCTAGCGCCATCTATCGCAGCGGCTTTATCAAGGGCTGGGTCAATGGAGTCGAAATACCCCTTAATCGTCCAAACGTGCAAGGTAATGCCGCTTATGTAGGCCAGCACTAAAGAAACATGGCTATCAATCCCTAATAGGGGGGACACCTCACCTAGGGCATCAAAAATTGCGTAAATGGCAACCACGGCCAATGATGCAGGAAACATCTGGATAATTAGCAGTGAGTCGAGCAGGGCGCCGCGTCCTCTAAATTTCATACGTGCGAACGCATAAGCTGCCGTTGTTGATAATAGCAATATGCCTGCCGAAGCAATTGTCGACACCTTGATTGAGTTCCATAGCCATAGCAGTACGGGGAATGGTGGTTCGATTATGGTGCCATCGGCACGGGTATAGTCGAAACCAAAAGCCAATATCCAATGTTCTAGTGTCGGCCGGTCAGGAATTAAGCCACCGGTGGCGAAGTTTCCCTCACGCAGTGAAATCGACAACACCATAAAAAATGGGAATAAAATAAGCGCCAGAAATAATAATAGAAAACCATGCGCTAAGATTTTCTTTATCCACAGGTTGTGGCGGTGTTCTACCATCATCGTCCTGTCCCCTTAGCATTTGCCGCTTTGCTTAAAGCAATAAAGTTAACGTAGGCAATGACTGCCACCACAATAAAGATCAAGCTGGTCACCGCACCGGCCAAACCAAAGTTCTGACCAGAATCCAAAAACGAAATTCGATAGGTAAACGACCCAAGCAAATCGGTGTAACCTGCTTGAATGGTGGTGCCTGGAATATCTGGCAGGCCGCTGGTTAGCAATAAAATCAGTACAATGTTATTAAAGTTAAAAGCAAAGTTGGCAATTAATAACGGTGCAAAGGGTGGCAACAGTTGCGGCAAGGTAATGGTAAAGAATGTGCGCACTGGGCTTGCACCTTCAAGTGCTGCTGCCTTGTAATGATCCTGAGGTATCGATTGCAAATAGCCCATTGCCAGCAACATCATATACGGATAGCCAAGCCAGGTATTTACGATCAGTGTCATGGCTCTTGCAAGCGTTGGGTCGGTAAACCACGCCGGTTTAATGCCAAAGATGGAGCTCAAGATAAAGTTGATTTCGCCGAAGTTCTGGTTAAAAAGCCCCCGAAACACCAAAATCGAGATAAACGCTGGTACTGCGTAAGGCAGAATTAACATTACCCGATAAATAGCTTTGCCCCTTAGGTGCTCCCACTGCAGCACCATTGCTAATACAAGGCCTACGGCAAAAGTGAATAACATAGATAGGAACGCAAATGTCATGGTCCAAATAAAAATCGTGACCATGGGCGCACGAATGCTCTCTGAGCCTAATACTCTAGCGAAGTTTGCCCAGCCAACATGAACTTTCCAACCGGGGGCAATTTGCTCGCCCGATTCAAACTCATAAAAGCCCGTTTCGTGATTGGCAATTAATAACTCACCAGTGCTACGGTTGCGAAGGGTATTGTCATCAACTTGCTCATAAACCGGTGTAATCGGCGCAAATGAGCGCAAGCCACTAGCGCGTAATACGCCATCGGGCGTGTCGATCGAAACCTCTTGCAGGAGTGAACGGTTTTGTACAACATCCCGAACCGACAAAAGATTCTCTGGTGTTTCTGCTGAAGAGGTTGCAAGCGGCTCGCTATGGCCCGTCATAAACGGTTCACTAAGCAGTGATTGATCGGGTAGCCAGATTTGAAACCCTTGTTCACTGCGCACTAGATTAAATGCTTGCTCATTATCTTGATCAACTTCGCGCAGAGCCAAGTGGTATTTGGTCGCGCTGTCAAAGTCGAGAAGGTTGCGGCCACCATAGTTGGTAAAGCCTAAGTAGCTGGTGTACAGCACGGGTACCAATATAAATATCAGTACCGCTAAAATTCCGGGGAAGACAAATCTTTGGGTATATAACTTGGGGCTGGCAAAGATGACGGCCGCGCTTAACGAAATGGCTAGCACAATTAGGCCAATGCCTTGCTCGCCTGCTGTCATTAAAATCCAAGCCATGTAAAGCGTGAGTACAACAAATGTGACCAATGCGGCCCAATAGAAGATGGTTTTTCCTATTGCGGGTTGCGTGGCGACTGTCATATGGAGCATCCCTAAAGTAGAGCGTGAAGGGCTCGCTAGGTAGGCCAATGGCCATACCTAGCTGCCCTAAATTGTTATTATTCAGCCAAAATTCGTTTGGCTGCGTCGTCTAACGCTTCTTGTGGCATTTGGCGGCCACTAGTGATGTTTTGCAGTGCTGGTTCCATTGCTGACCAGAACTTGCCCATTGCAGGAATACCTGGCATTGGCACACCGTTCTGCGCGTTGGCCAAAGTGGCAGCAATATTAGGGTCTTGCGTTACCACATCCGAGAACGACTTGTCGGCCGCCGCACCAATTGGGCTGGCTGCATTCATTTTGGCTAGGCCTTCATCGGTTAGCAGGTAGTTTTCGAGGAACTCTTTGGCAATGTCTTTATTTGGCGTGGCCGCGTTGATCGCAGCTGAATAAACGCCAACGAATGGTGCGGCAGGCTGACCATCAACACTTGGTAGTGGCGCAACACCAAAGTCGATGCCCGACTGTTGCAACTGACCCCACGCCCAAGGACCATTGATTACCATGGCAACCTCACCCTTGTTCATCGCTGCATCCATTACGCCGTAATCTACCCCCGCAGGCATGATGCCAACGTTGATTAGGTTGCGCAGAAGTTCGGCACCAGCGACCGAACCTGAGTTATTTACCCCAGTATCTGTTGGGTCGTAGTTGCCAGCAGCGTCTTTCTTAAACGCATAACCGCCGCTGGCCATCATCAGTGGGAAGGTAAAGTAGGTGTTGTTATAGTCCCAAAGAATTGGTGCCACACCATCTGGCAGGTCTAAGTCAACCAAATCAGAGAAAGCTTTTGGCGGGGTGTCAATGTAAGCTTTGTTGTAGATCAAACCAACCGCTTCGAACGAAATTGGATAACCCCAGTATTTACCGTCTTGGCTAACAGCATTCCAACCCGTATCAAAAATGCCCTCCATCACTGCACGCGATGGCTCAACTGGTGCAATGAGGCCACTTGCAGCCCATTCGCCTAAGCGGTCGTGTGGCCAGAATACAATGTCTGGGCCATCACCGGTTGCGGCAGCTTGCTGGAATTTATCAGTAATTGGCTCTGGGTGTTCAATAACAACCTCAATACCTAGGTCGTTAAAGAACTGCTCACCAACGGCTTTAATGCCATCGATACCCTTATCTGGTGCAATCCAGAGTACCAGCTTGTCATCGTCAAACGCCATTGCATTACCAGCAAGCATGGCACTAGCGGTGATAATCGCGGCGGTTATTGTTTTTTTGCTTTGCATAGTTGCATCTCCAATCGATCACGAAAGTACGACTGGCACGCTTATTTACTATGTGTCAGTCTGACTTTTCGACACTGTGGTCTTTGCTCAGAATAGGCCAAAGTTGGCAGAGTGCTAATTTTGACCAGTGGTTTTTTATGTCGTAACCAAAAGCGTAGACTATAGTTATTAAACCGGTTTAAATTTTTGTCGCTTGCGACGTTTTAGGGCTGTTATGGCAAGATTACAGGACATTGCAGATCGACTGGGGCTGTCGAAAGCGACAGTGAGTCGAGCACTGAATGATTACCCAGAGGTGGGCGCTTCTACTCGGGCCAGAGTCAAAGCGGTAGCGCAAGAGCTAGGCTACTTACCAAACTTGAGTGCCCAGCGCTTGGCGACTGGACAAACGGGGTTGATCGCCATGGTGCTGCACAGTGAGGACGGTGAAGTACTCGATCTAAATCACTCCAAGGTCATGCTCCAGTTAACTGATCACTTGCAAGTTAGTAAGCTCGATTTGGTATTTCGAATGTCGGCACATGGCGACAGCTTAGAGCTCTATCAGCGGTTGGCCCGCCGTGGCGTAGTGGATGCGATGATTGTTAGTGCACCGCGCCCGAATGATCGGCGAATTGCTTACCTAAAAGAAAATGGTCTGCCGTTTGTTGTCTATGGCTGCGATAGAAAGTCACCCGACTATGCTTTTTATGATGTCGACAACGAAGGCGGTTTTTACCAGGCAGCCAATGCTCTAATCGACGCTGGACATCAACGAATAGCCATATTAAATGGCCCCGAGCGCTTATATTTTGCCCGTCAACGAAGTAATGGCTTTTTAAATGCATGTAGCGAAAAAAGTCTGTTTATTCCCGAGTGTTTTGTGTCATTTGGCGCGCTGACCGATGCGTCGGGTTATAAACAAACCAAACAAATGTTCTTACAACAACAATACTCACCGCCTTCTGCTTTGCTATGTGCCTCTACTTTACAAGCTTATGGTGCTTACCGAGCACTTGCTGAGCTAGGTTTTATTGTTGGCCAGGATGTTGCCGTGGTTGCTCACGATGACGTGTTGCCACAATGGCAAGCAGAGCAATTTCATCCACCACTCAGTGTGGTGCAGTCCGACTTAACACTTGCCGCTCAGCCGTTGGCGGAAATGGTTGTAAAAGTGTTGAAAGGCGAAAATCCGTCTACGCTGCAACATATTGAACAAGTTCAACTCATTTTGCGTGAATCCTTTTGCCATGCAACAAACAATAAGGAAAAAGGCTGGTCATGACTGCTCAAGCGATACAACAACCCAGCGCTATTTTGCGCATTGATCACTTAAAGAAAACCTTTGGTACTACAAAGGTACTCGAGGATATTAATATTGATATGCCACCGGGCGGCTTTTTAGTGTTGGTGGGGCCATCGGGATGTGGCAAGTCCACCTTGTTGAACTGTATTGCGGGCCTTGAAGAAACTAGTGCGGGGCATATTCATATCGATGGGCGTGAAGTGACTGAACTACCGCCACGCGAGCGCGATATTGCCATGGTTTTCCAGAGCTACGCCTTGTACCCAACCATGACGGTGCGCGAAAACATAGCATTTGGCATGAAGGTTCGCCGAATTGCTAAAGACGTGCAAACCGAAAAGGTCGACAAAGTTGCCAAGCTGTTAAAAATTGAGCAATTGCTTCACCGTAAGCCCTCGCAGCTCAGTGGTGGTCAGCGGCAACGGGTAGCCATGGGGCGCGCATTAGTCCGCGATCCCGCCTTGTTTTTATTTGATGAGCCGTTGTCGAACTTAGATGCAAAGCTGCGGGTTGAAATGCGCGCAGAAATTAAACAACTGCATGAAAAAACCGGTGCCTCGTTTGTTTACGTGACACACGACCAAGTTGAAGCCATGACCATGGGCTCGCAAATCGCCGTATTAAACAATGGCTATTTGCAGCAACTCGGCACACCAGACGAGATCTACAACAAGCCTGCTAATATCTTTGTTGCTAGTTTTATGGGCTCACCGCCGATGAATATTCTGTCGGCTACTTACGGCAAGGATGAGCAAGGTTGTTATGTGGAAGTCAACACGGGTGCACCGCATAAGCTTTATAGTGCGCATTTTGCCTCAGCTAACCTGTTGCCGAATACACCGGTTAAGCTAGGCATTCGCCCAGAAGCATTCGAGGAGGTCGAGGCGGCACAAGCCACGTTATCGCTCAACTTGAAGCTGGTTGAAATTACCGGCGCCGATACTTATGCGGTATTAGACTTTGGTGACGAAAAAGCGACTGCCCGCCTAGGAGTGCCTTTTGCCCATAGTGCTGGCGACACTATTCACCTGCACATAGACCCAAAACAAATGATGTTATTTGATGCCGAAAGTGAGCAGCGTTTAACGAGCTAACAGCATGTCAATATGGGGAATCCCATCTTCAAGGTAGGGCTCCCCTTGGCTTTTAAACCCAAGAGAATGGTAAAAACGGGTTAAGTAACTTTGAGCGCTAATCTTAATCGATCGGGTAGGGTAAAGCTGCTCAATGCAATATGTCATTAATTGGCGAGCCCTGCCTTCACCTCTGCGTTGGCTAAGCACACGGCCAATGCAAAGAAAACCATCTTGCTCATACACACGCGCGTACGCCGCTAACTCATGGTTGTGCCAATCGCATACATGTAATGCCTGCCAGTCGATTGCATCGATATCTCGATAGACACAGTTCTGCTCGACGACGAAAATGTCGATTCTAGCTTGCATTATGTGCAGCAGTTGCTCGGCGGTTAGCTCGCTAAGTCGGTAGGCGGATAGGGCCAAAGTTGCTCCACTGTCGGTTCTGAACGCTGGGCTAAATACTCTTCGATTGCCGCATCTACGTCAATGCCCGCTACTTCTAAGCCTTGATTGCCAAATAGCCGGTTGAACTCAAACAAGTATGGATGCTCGCCGACCATGGCGATATCAAAACCAGCGTGGTCGATGCCAAAATGACGGGCAACGCGCTCTGCCAGAGCAAGCGCTTGCTCAGATACTTCACCCGTTATGATCTCACCGCCTTGCGAGATATTATTGTGAAAGCCATGCTCACTTGCTTTGCGCCAATAACCACCTAAAGCTTTGTCGCCGATCACAATGATTCTAAGGTCGCGATCGATCGGCAATAACTCTTGCACATACAGCACATCATGTTTCGCACAGTAATCGTCGAACTCAGACCGGTTGTTAATTTTGAACACCCCATAGCCCATGCTGGCTTTTGCTGTTTTGGCGACAAAGGGATACATCATGACATCTAGAATCTCTTCAATCGCACTTGCCGTGTTTGGTCTAATTAGCGTAAGCGGCACGTGGGCAGGGAAGAAGGTTTCAAATGCGCGCGTTTGCTGCACTTTATCGTGCCCTAAAAAGTAGGAAGCAGGCGATGGAAAAACCTTCTTTTTGGTGCCATATATCAATGTTGGTAGCTGCCAATATTCGGGGAACAACAGCCATTCAGCTGCATCAATTCTATCAAGCTCAGTTTGAAAACTTTCTGGTTTAATTGCCGTCACGCCAGACAGCTTCAGCGTTCGCAGAGCGTTAAAACTCACTTTTTTCATGGTATACCATCACGCAAAGGCAAGCAGGTGGATACTTGCAAACTAATAAAAGTTATTAGCGGCGATAACTGCCAGCCTCAAGCGAGGCAAGGGTTTGAATAAACCAATATAAGCCGAACCTAGGGCTAGGTTCGGTAACGCAAGCGTTAAACTGCCCGAGTAGACGAGCTGAACGGAAAAGTGTTTTAAGCCAGCGGAATAATAGCCAAAACGACACGTCTGGCAAGTGGTTTGGATGACTAGTTGGTTAAATTCTATACGTGGTCGTTGTCATTACCTTGCTCATAACCGTCATCAATTGCTTAACTGGGCTTGGAAAGGCTTTACCACCACGCGCTAGGGCTTCACTGCCGTGGCGCTCCTCATCCTCAATCATTTGTTGCAGAATGGCTCGCGAGCGCTGGTCCTCCTCTGGCAGGGTCACCATATGCTCTTCTAGGTGCTTGCACACTTGGTCTTCGGTTGCCGAGACAAAACCTAGGCTTATTCGGTCGCCAAGCAAGCCCGTCATCGCACCAATCGCAAAACTAGCGCCATAAAAGGCTGGGTTGAGCAGGCTTGGGCGACTAGCTAGCTCGGCTAAGCGCTCTTCACACCATACTAGATGATCGGTTTCTTCGTCTGCTGCATGTTCTAAGTAGGCACGGGCCTCTGCTGATTTGGCGGTGAGCGCTTGGCCGTTGTATAGCGCTTGTGCGCATACTTCGCCTGTGTGGTTGATGCGCATCAAACCAGCAGCATGCTGGCGGCTACCCTCGTCCATTTCGATGTCATGTGGTGCCTGCTGCGCTGGATTGGCTTTTGCCGCACTGGCGCTATTGGGGATAACCGTTTTCAAAAAACGGTCAAATTGTGCGATACCATATTCAATCATGCTGAGCCTCGAAGATATTCATTGTATGCGTGTTCAAGCGTTTTACGCAGGGAGTGCATAAATACCGGCTTTTCCACTACATGCTTAACACCTAGCTGCCTGTACTCATCTGGCAGTTCAAATTTCGGCGTGCCACTCATTAACACAATCATCATGCGTTTTTGCCAAGGCTCTGTGCCTTGTTTGAGTTCTCGCACTAGTTGCAAACCAGGATAGTTACCCAACTGGTGATCACATAAAATCACCTCAAATGGGTCATCCATATGGTACTGGGTTTCTATTGTTGCGAGCGCCGTTTGAATATTGTCTGCCACTTCCACGCGCAGTTGTAACTGTTGCAGCATAGGCTGCAGTGTTCGCCGACAAGTCAGACTATCATCCACGACCAGCACGCGCATACCACTAGGTAGTTGCCAATTACTACGTATGGTGGCTTGAGTTGGTTGCTCAAAAGGAATTGCCAATTGAATTGGTAATACAAAACTCACGCCGGGTGAATCACCGGTTAGGTGAAGCTCGGCATCAAATTGTTTGGCAAGGTGCACCGCTAACTGTAGCCCTAGTGCTCTAGGTTGCTCATGATTAGTGTGCATTAAAGATTGGATATCACTAGCACTCATGGTCATACCACGAGCTTGAATGCGAAAACGGCAATCGCGATCGTTAGCTGCCAATGCCGTTAAGATAATCTCATCCCCGGTGGCACTAGCATCGATGGCTCTGCCTAGAATAATTTTAATGCAGCGCCTAATTGCCTCGTCTGGCCCAATGCGTGCGCTGTGTGTCACTTGCTCAAGGTCGGCAATCAGTTCCACCCCTAAGCGAGCAGCCACTTGCCTAAATGGATCGACACAGGATTCAATCAGCTCAACGACATCAAACTGTTTTGGACTAAGAAGCCGCTGGCGCGAATCCGCCGTGCCTCGGTCTTGCAAGAGCGTGATGGTGTTGAGCTCATCACACAAACTCTCAAGCTGTAGCACGGATAAATCTATGGTACCGAACCACTCGGCATGCTGATTGGCAAGCCCTGTTTGTGCCAACATATCCATGGTGCCAGTCAAACCATTAATCCGGTTGTTGAGACTATGGCTAATATCTTTCAACAGTTTGGTCGTGATACTCGAACTCACTGGCGTAACCGGCAGTGGTTGTTTTTTATGGCTACGACTAAAGCTAAACACACCATGGTAAAGCAGCGTCACATGTAACATGGTGATCACTGAGAATACCGGAACCGTGTAGGGTTTAGCCAGCGACTCGCCGCGCATTTCAAACAGCCATAGAATCAACCACACTCCAAATGCTAGCGCAGAGGCGACCAAAGCGGATAAGCCAGGTGCCTGGCCGCGATAGCCAAACAAGCAGGTGCCCAGAACGATAGGGCACAACAAGGCAGTTGCCGCCGAGTAGAAGGATCTTGGTATGCCTAGCCAGAGTAAAAATGGGATCGCAACGAGCAGAGTAATGGCCGCAGTTTGCGTTGTTCGGTAATAAATATCCGATAATGAGGTTCGCACCATATAACTGGATATGAGCCAGAATATCAGTAAAAAACTCAATACAATGGCCGAAGCCAGCATGGGTGTATTGGGGGTTACAGTTGCAACCGCGTAAGGCCACACAGCGCCAAAAAAGAAAAGGCTTGCGGTAAAATATGTCGATAAGAAAAACAGTAAACCATTACGCTGGCGAATGGCATACCACATGCTAAACCCCGCCATGGCAACCAGAACGCCTGCCATAATTGCTTGCACACCACCAGCTTGTAGACGGTACGCTATCGACTGCTCAACCGAGCCGATACTCAACGACAGCGAGGTAGGCGCTGTTGGAACAAACCGCACAAAGAACTCGTGTCGACCTTCTGGCAGGGTTAGCCCAATACTTCGCTCACCCATGGTCGTTACAGCCTGCCCATTCATGCTAACAATCTGATCAATGACTAGGTAAGGTGAGTCGATAAACAGTAATCTCTGTATCGGCTCTTCGGCAAAGGTCACTAATTCAAAGTTTAGCCAAAAGGGGTGAATATCAGGGCCAGTGCGAAGACTGTTGCGGCTAAGCGGGCGAAAGAACTCTACGACGGTATCAGACCGCAGGTCATCTTCAGACAGTGCGCGCGCCGATTCAATGTAAATCGACGCGTGCGGTAGGACAGGTTGAACTTCATCCGTGATGTTCAGCGCCAATACGCTTGGGCTGATTGATATCCAGCAAAGAAGAACCAACCAAGCCAAGCGATTGGACATGAATTACTCCTTGTTAGCTTGCTCGCGAGCGATGGCGCGGTAAGCGATGTCGCTGCGGTACTCAACACCTTCCCAATTAATGGTTTTGACGCGCTCGTAAGCAGCAGCTTGTGCTTCTGATACAGTGTTACCTAGTGCTGTCACACATAGTACACGACCACCAGACGTAACAACATCACCCGCTTCGTTAAGTGTGGTGCCAGCGTGGAATACTTTCGCTTCGCCGCCATCAACGTTCAAACCAGAGATCACGTCGCCTTTTGGATAGCTGCCTGGGTAGCCTTTAGCTGCCATCACAACACCAATTGCTGCACGTGGGTCCCAGTCAGCAGTTTCGCCGTCTAGTTTACCGTCGATACCAGCCAAGCAGTGCTTAACCAGGTCTGAGTTCAAACGAGACATGATTGGCTGAGTTTCAGGATCACCAAAACGAACGTTAAATTCGATCACGTTTGGTGTGCCATCTTCAGCAATCATTAGACCAGCATATAGGAAACCAGTGAAGGTATTGCCTTCTGCTTTCATGCCACGAACTGTCGGTAGAATTACCTCGTTCATTGCACGCTCAGAGATTTCAGCTGTCATCACAGGTGCTGGGCTATATGCGCCCATGCCGCCAGTGTTAGGGCCTTTGTCGCCGTCGTAAGCGGCTTTGTGGTCTTGGCTAGTGGCCATTGGCAATACATTGTCGCCATCAACCATCACGATGAAACTTGCTTCTTCGCCAGTCAGGAACTGCTCGATGACCACGCGGGCACCCGCATCACCAAACTTGTTACCGCTTAGCATGTCATCAACCGCTGCTTTTGCTTCGGCTTCAGTCATTGCAACGATGACACCTTTACCGGCAGCAAGACCGTCGGCCTTGATGACGATTGGTGCACCTTTTTCTTCAATGTAAGCGTGCGCAGGTGCCACTTCAGTGAATACTTGGTAGAAAGCCGTTGGAATGTTATGGCGCGCTAGGAAGTCTTTCGTGAAAGACTTCGAGCCTTCTAGCTGAGCCGCACCCTTGCGCGGGCCCCATGCTTTTAGACCATTCTCTTCGAAGAAGTCTACCGCACCTGCAACGAGTGGCGCTTCAGGACCAACAATGGTTAGCTCACAGTTGTTTGCTTTGGCAAAGTCAACCAACTTAGCGAAGTCCATCTCGTCGATCTCAACGTTGGTTAGACCCGCTTCTGTTGCGGTACCAGCATTACCTGGTGCAACGAATACTTGCTCAACAAGCTCAGACTGAGAGGCTTTCCAAGCTAGCGCGTGTTCGCGGCCACCGCGACCAATTACTAATACGTTCATCTTAATGTCCTTCTTAGTGACGGAAGTGGCGCATGCCAGTCATAACCATCGCAATGCCATGCTCGTTGGCTGCGGCAATAACTTCGTCATCACGCATTGAGCCACCAGGCTGGATAACCGCTGTAACGCCCATTTCTGCTGCTTGGTCTAAACCATCGCGGAATGGGAAGAAAGCGTCAGACGCGAGTACTGAACCCTTAATCTCTAGGCCTTCGTCAGCGGCTTTGATGCCAGCAACTTTGGCAGAGTAAACACGGCTCATTTGGCCAGCGCCAACACCAACAGTTTGACCGTTTTTCACGTAGACGATGGCGTTAGACTTAACAAATTTGCCTACTTTCCAAGCAAACATTAGGTCTTTCAGCTCTTGCTCAGTTGGCGCGCGCTCAGTCACAACTTTTAGGTCAGCTTCAGTGATCATACCTAGGTCACGGTCTTGCACGAGTAGGCCGCCGTTAACCTTCTTGTAGTCGTAGCCTGCAACAGGTGCATCCCACTGACCACATTCTAGAAGGCGAACGTTCTTCTTCGCAGCCACATATTCTTTTGCTTCAGCTGAAACAACAGGGGCAATGATGACTTCAACAAACTGGCGATCAACGATGGCTTTTGCCGTTTCGCCGTCTAGTTCTTTGTTGAATGCAATGATGCCGCCAAAAGCTGACGTCGGGTCAGTTTTGAACGCAAGGTCGTATGCTTCCAGAATGTTGTCAGCAATTGCAACACCACATGGGTTAGCGTGCTTAACAATCACACATGCAGGCTCGTCGAAGCTCTTCACGCACTCAAGTGCGGCGTCGGTGTCAGCAATGTTGTTGAACGATAGTTCTTTACCTTGAAGCTGCTTAGCCGTTGCAACTGATGCTTCTTGCGCATTCGGATCAACGTAGAAAGCAGCATTCTGGTGTGGATTTTCGCCGTAGCGCATGTCTTGCGCTTTAACGAACTGGCTGTTGAACGTACGTGGGAACTGGACACGACCTTGCGCAGATAGTTCTTCTGCTTCAAGGTTAACGGTACCCAGCCAGTTAGCAATCATGCCGTCGTACTTGGCAGTGTGCTCAAATGCTTTTAGCGCTAGATCGAAGCGCGTTTTCATTGTGGTGCCGCCCGCGGCAACTTCCTGCGCAACACGATCGTAGTCGGCTGCGTCAGTCACAATGTTTACCCACTTGTGGTTTTTCGCTGCTGAACGAACCATTGTTGGACCACCGATGTCGATGTTCTCAATGGCGTCAGGTAGCGTGCAGTCTGGCTTAGCAACGGTTGCTTCGAATGGGTATAGGTTTACTACTACCATGTCGATTGCAGCGATGTCGTGCTCGCTCATAACTGCGTCATCTTGGCCGCGACGACCTAGGATGCCACCGTGGATTTTTGGATGCAGTGTTTTTACCCGGCCGTCCATCATTTCTGGGAAGCCCGTGTGATCAGACACTTCGATCACTGGCAAACCGCTTTCTTTTAACAGGCGGTGTGTACCACCTGTCGACAATAGTTCAACGCCTGCTTCGCTTAGTTTTTTAGCGAATTCAACGATTCCAGTTTTGTCAGAAACACTCAGAAGTGCGCGCTTAACAGCAACTTGAGTCACGGTCTGCTCCTTATAGCATGTCGTATTGTTTCAGCTTTTTGCGCAGCGTGCCGCGGTTCAAGCCGAGAATTTGCGATGCTTTCGTTTGATTGTCGCGAACATAGTGCATTACCGCTTCTAATAATGGTGCTTCTACTTCTGCAAGGACCATCTGATAAACGTCAGATACTTGCTCACCATCAAGTTGGTCGAAGTAGTTAGCCATTGCGCGCTCAACACTCTCACGTAACGATAGTGGCTCTTCTACTTTTAGCGCAGCGTTTACCTGTGGCTGGGCTTCGATCACACTTTGTACACTCATGCAGCGATTTCCTGTCGAATAATAGGTTCGAAGTATTCCTCAATTAACGCAAGTTGCGCTAACGGGTCCTCTAATTGATTAAATGCTCGCCTGGTTGTCTCGCCCTCTGCGTGGCTTTTGAGATACCAACCTAAATGTTTGCGAGCGATGCGAACTCCTGGAAGTTCACCATAAAAACTGTGTAGGGCTTTAATGTGCTCAATCAGCACATCGCGCGTTTCATTTGCGCTAGGTGCTGGCGCGTCCTCGCCAGTCGCTAAGTAATGTTGGACTTGGCCAAAAATCCAAGGATTCCCTTGTGCCGCCCGGCCAATCATGACGCCGTCGGCTTTGGTGTAATCCAGTACATATTTTGCTTTTGCACCGCTGGTGATATCACCATTGGCAATAACAGGGATGGCCACCGCTTGCTTGATGGCGGCGATGGTATCGTATTCAGCATTGCCCATATATTTGTCGGCACGGGTACGGCCATGTACCGAAAGCATTTGAATGCCAGCTTGTTCAGCGATTTTGGCAATGGCAACACCATTGCGGTTGTCTTGATCCCAGCCGGTACGGAATTTAAGTGTTACCGGCACATCAACTGCCGCAACCGTTGCCTGTAGCATTTCTGCTACGAGTTTTTCGTCACGTAGTAATGCACTGCCGGCAGCCTTGTTACAAACCTTTTTGGCTGGGCAACCCATGTTGATGTCGATGATCTGTGCACCATGTGCAACATTCATCTGGGCCGCTTGCGCAAGCCACTCAACATCACCACCGGCAATTTGGCAAACAATCGGGCCAGGTTCTCCATCGTGATCACGGCGCATTTTGCTTTTGCGGCTATTCCAAAGGTCGGGATTAGCGCTCACCATCTCAGAGACGGTTACCCCTGCGCCAAGGCGTCGACATAGCTGTCGAAAAGGTCTGTCGGTCACGCCGGCCATGGGCGCTAAAAACAGCGGTTTTTCAATACAATGTTCGCCTAAATAAAACACAGTTGTTCAAATCGTGATCACCAGAGGGGCGCGTATGATACCTAAGCTCGCGCCCATACGAAAGGTTGAAATCGTAGAAATTTTGAACTTTATGGCGCGCCGGTAACATCTATTCGATAGGTTGGAACATTACCAGGGTTTTCTAGTTTTAATTGGACTTGCACCGGTACACCAATAGGCATTAAGTCGGTTGACTTAATATTGCCGGTCAAATAATTGTTTGGGTTAACACGGTAGCGCTGTGTTACTTGGCCTTGACCATTTAAAAACGACACAATGACTTGTGGATAAGGTTGCTCGAAGTTAGCCGAATTGCGCAGCATTAAGTCTACTAATACCGTACCTGGGTCGGAAGGGTTTGGGCGAACTTGGTGATTGCTAATTTGAATTTTGTCAACTTCGGTTAGTGCCGGCAAGGTGCAGCCAACTAAGTTGCAAGCGCTATCATAAAACGGTCGCAGGCTGCTGTTTTGTGACAAAGTATCACGTTGAAACCAGGCGTATTGCCCTATCAGCACCAGTGCTAGTACAACCGCTAAAATCGCCCACAGAACGCTTGAAAACATGCTTTGATTATTAAGGTGGTGCGATTCGATTTCGTCGATTGCTAAAGCGCCACTACTGGCTGGGGCTTTAGGTTTTTTGGCTTTGCCTTTGGCAAATGTTGGCTTGCCAACCGGCGCTACATATTGGGTAACATTCACCGACGATGTTTTTGGCTCATTAGTGATATCAAAATCATCGTCCAGCAAACTATAGCTGTCTGGGGTTGCCCCTTTCTTGTCGTCGTCAACAAGCGACTTCGCCCATGCTTCGTCGTCATCGTCATCGGTAAAACCAGCCGCGCGGGGTTCGAATTGATTGCGCATGCTGTCATCAGCCCGATAGTTAAGAAAGTCTTCGGAAATTTCGCCAATACCACTATCTTCGTCTTTTGCAGCAACTTCTTCTGCATCATCAAAGATATCATCTGGGTCGTCTTGGAAAACAAAATCATCGTCTGATTCAGCTGACAAATTGGCTGTGAAATCGTCGAAGTCCGCAGTGCTCGGTTTGTTTGCTGTGGGCTTTACTGGCGCTGGTTCGTCATTAAATGCGCCCCCTAACTGCGGCTCAGTTCGAGCATAGCCTTGTTTGGGAATGCTTGGTTTCTTTTCGACTGGCTTAGTAGGCGGCGCAACTGGTTTAGGCGGCGGTGACAAGGGCTCATCATTAAGTACAACTTGCGCCGCTGGTGCACTGTTTTCTAGTTCATCGCTCGCAAACTGAATATGATCTTCTGCATCGAACACGCACAAACATGCGCCACACCGCACTTTGCCATTAGCTTTAGCGAGCAGGTTAGGGTTGACCTTAAATGCTGTTTTGCATTTAGGACAGCGTGTTACAAATGCTTCATCCATGTTTCAACTACCGTTTAATACCTGAAAGTCGAACCCAGCCCTCATGTTGGCAGACTGGGTCAAAATCAATCCATTTTTCATAAGCCGACATCACGTCGCCAGCTTGATCCTGTAGGATACCAGATAACACAATTTGTCCACCAGAGCGCAATAAGTCGCATATATCTGACGACAGTTCTACTAATGGACCGGCCAAAATATTTGCCAGCATTAGATCACACTCTTGACTTTGAACTTCGTTAGGTAACCACAATTCTAACAAGTTTTCTGAGACGCCGTTAGCGATGGCATTGTTTTTTGTTGCCAATATAGCTTGTGGGTCTATGTCGATTCCCACCATCGACTTCGCACCCAGCAAGAGCGCAGCGATGCCAAGAATACCGCTACCACAGCCATAATCGGTTATGGTTTTGTTATGTACATCATTCTCCGACAACCATTGCATACACATATGTGTGGTAGGATGGGTGCCGGTTCCAAAAGCCAAGCCTGGGTCTAGGCGTAAGTTGGCTGCATTTGGGTTGGGCGCCTCTTTCCAGCTTGGTACTACCCATAAGCGATCATTGAAGTTAATGGGCTCGAAGCGATCCATCCATTCTCGCTCCCAGTCTTTGTCTTCAACAATCTCGGCTTGCCACTTAGGCAGGTCGCTGACTGATTTTCCTGTAACAACACTCAACATGGCAATCACTGCTTCCGGTGCTGTGTCTGCCTCATACAACGCAGTTAGCACCGTATCTGCCCATAGCGGCGTGGTACCTAGCTCTGGCTCATACACTGGATTGTCGTGTAAGTCTGTAAAGGTTACCGCAAGGGCACCGGTTTCAAGTAAGGCATCTTCATATACTTCACTTTCTTCTGGGGAGATGTCGAACTTTAGTTGGATCCAAGCCATGCAAGTACCTTTGTGTTGCCTATGAGGGTAGGCTGTGAGCAAAAATAAACCACTATTTAACCATACTTTTTGGCATTTTTGTGCAGGTAAAAAAAATCGGCCGTTCCAATGGAAAGCCGATTTCTCGGGCGATGCTGGTTTCCCAAACCTGCGGTTTGTAAAACCTAAGAATCATCCCGTAGGTCGTACGAACCTATGGTTCGGGCGACAATGTGTTTCCCAAACCTGCGGTTTGTAAAACCTACGAATCACCCTGTAGGTCGTACGAACCGAAGGTTCGGGCGACATGCCTGCTAGACATTTACAGCGCATCAACTAGGTCCCCGCCTTCGCGGGGATGACGTTTGTTTAGCGGTTTTCTAGCTTTTTCTCTAGGTAGTGGATGTTAACACCACCTTGTTTAAAGCCACTATCGCGAACCAACTCTTTTTGCAGGTCGATATTGGTGCGGATGCCACTAATGGCAAGTTCGTCCAATGCTATGCGCATTTTCTCAAGCGCTTGCTCGCGAGAGTCGGCATAAGTAATCAGTTTGCCGATCATCGAATCATAATATGGCGGAATGCTATAACCGGCATACAGGTGTGAATCCCAGCGTACCCCTAAACCACCAGGTGCATGGAACTGGTCCACTTTACCAGGGCTTGGCATAAAGGTTTTTGAGTCTTCGGCATTGATACGACACTCAAAGGCATGGCCGTGGAAGCGAATGTCTTCTTGCTTCACCGAAAGTGGCAAACCAGAAGCAATGCGCAGCTGTTCTTTAATGATGTCGATACCGGTAATCATTTCAGATACTGGATGTTCCACCTGAACACGCGTGTTCATTTCAATAAAGTAAAAGCCGCCGTTCTCGTACAAAAACTCAAACGTACCAGCGCCACGGTAGCCAATTTCGATACAAGCTTTTACACAAGCTTCAAAACAAGCGGCACGCGCTTCTTCGTCTACGCCAGGCGCGGGTGCTTCTTCCAATACTTTTTGGTGACGGCGCTGAAGCGAGCAGTCGCGGTCACCTAGGTGAATGGCGCCACCTTGGCCATCAGCAAGAACCTGTACTTCCACGTGACGAGGGTTTTCCAGGAACTTCTCCATGTAAACCACGTCTGAGCCAAACGCTGCTGCGGCTTCAGACTTTGTTACATGAATAGATTGAATTAATGACGCTTCTGAATGCACAACGCGCATACCACGACCACCACCACCAGCGGCTGCTTTCACAATCACAGGAAAACCAATGCGGCGGGCAATTTCTAGGCATTTTTGGTCGTTGTCCGGAAGCGGGCCATCAGAACCCGGAACGGTTGGCACACCAGCAGCTTTCATTGCTTCAATCGCAGAAACCTTGTCACCCATTAGGCGAATGGTTTCTGCTCTAGGGCCAATGAAAGTAAAACCACTTTTTTCTACCTGCTCAGCGAAGTCAGCGTTTTCCGCTAAAAAGCCATAACCTGGATGAATGCCAACTGCACCAGTGACTTCGGCCGCTGAAATTAAGCGCGGAATGTTCAAGTAGCTTTCGTTACTTGGGTTATTACCAATGCATACCGTTTCATCGGCTAGGCGCACATGTTTAAGGTCGCGGTCTACCTTGGAGTGCACCGCAACCGTTTTAATGCCTAGCTCCTTACAGGCACGCAAGATACGTAGTGCAATCTCACCACGGTTTGCGATTAGAACCTTATCTAACATTGAGTGCCTCAAACAATCGTTACTAGCGGTTGATCGAACTCTACTGGCTCACCGTTTTCTACCAAGATGGCTTCGATGGTGCCGCTCTTGTCTGCTTCAATTTGGTTCATCATCTTCATTGCTTCAATAATGCAGATAACGTCGCCTTTTTGTACCGACTTGCCCACTTCAACGAAGGCTGGCGAGCTTGGGCTTGGCGCTGAATAGAAGGTGCCTACCATTGGCGATTTAACAGTGTGGCCAGCAGGCGCAGCCGGAGCAGCTTCTGCCGCCGGTGCTGCAGCTGGTGCTGGTGCAGGGGCAGCCGCCGGTGCTGCAGCTGGCGCTGCATATTGAACAGGTGCTGGTGCAGCATGCGTTGAATGGCGTGAAATTCGAATAGACTCTTCGCCCTCGGCAATTTCAATTTCGTCGATGTTTGATTCTTCAAGCAACTCAATGAGTTTCTTAACTTTGCGAATATCCATGAGGCGGTTCCTATTGTTAAGCGGTTAGTCGTTTGATTATGTAGCTCAGCGCACTGTCGTAACCAAAACTACCTAGGCCGCATATTACGCCTTGAGCTTGGTCAGAAAAATACGAGTGATGACGAAATGGCTCGCGGGCATGCACGTTAGATAGGTGTACCTCGATAAAAGGTATCTGCACCGCCGCCAAAGCATCGCGCAAAGCAACAGAAGTATGTGTAAACGCTGCCGGGTTGATAATGATGTAATCTACCCGACCACGCGCTGAATGGATGCGCTCAATTAACTCATGTTCAGCATTGCTCTGAAAGGTCTCGACTTCAATCTTTTGCTCGCTACCGGCGCGTTCTAAACGCGCGTTGATATCTGCCAGTGTTTCATGGCCATAAATATCGGGCTCGCGTGTACCAAGAAGATTTAAGTTTGGACCATGCAGTACCAAAACGGTTGTCATTGTTGATCGCTCTACTCAGCAAAAATTCGGAAAAGTTGTATTGATCTTGAGCACAACTGCTCATATATGAACGATAAAGACACTAATCAATGGAGGCAACGATTTTTTGTGATTACACCTGTGACTAACGGGCAACAATCAAGGCAATTAATCACTGGCTGAATGCTAAATCACAGAGTAGTCTTACTAACATATTGATCAACTAGCCTTTTGGTGTAAATGGCGCTGGGTGCAATGCGTGGTCACTGTTGTGGCCTATGATTACGCGCAAAATAACGATGATAGGGTATTACATTTACTCACAAATGCGCTAGAAAGAGAGGGATGCGATGAGCGTGAAAGACGAATTGCTAGGGCATTGGCATCGGCTGAAAGCGAAGCTAACGCCAACAAAGTCTGAACATAGCAGTGAAGGCGAACCGGCACTAAAAAAGATGCCATGGCGTTACCTTGGGTTTGGTTTGGCAGGTATTTTTGCCCTGTTAGTATTGCTTGGCATCTATTGGAGCAATGAGCCAAAGCTATTTGATGTGCCGCCTGCTACGGCCAACCCCGAAATTATCGGTAGTACGTCCGTTGCCACAGTCGATGAGCTGGTTAATGTAATGCTGAATAAACCAGGGGGCATGCTCGCCAATGACGTGACGCCGCCTAGCATTTGGCTAGACAATATTCCAAGTTGGGAAGTTGGCGTGATCTTCCAAGTGCGAGACTTCTCACGCGCATTGCGCCGAGACTTTTCACGCTCACAATCTCAGTCGCAGGAAAACGGCAATCTAGTGCTGGCCGACCCGCAATTTAATGTGGATATCCGCAGCTGGCTCATTCCTGCCGCCGAAAGTGAGTATCGTGAAGGGCAGCGCCATTGGCGTCGCTACCAAGCTGAGCTTGAAAGTGGCCAAGGGGCGCAGTTTTATGCGCGCGCCGATTCTCTCAACCGTTGGTTAGGCGATGTGCAAACCCGTATTGGCAGTCTAAGCCAGGAGTTAAGCGCATCAGTTGGACGCCCAGTAGTGGGTAGTGAAAACAATGGTGAAGTTCAAAAAACACCATGGTTGCAAATCGACAATGTGTTCTATGAAGCACGAGGTCAGAGTTATGCCTTAATTCATTTGCTCAAAGCCATTGAAGTCGACTTTGCCGACGTATTAGAGAAAAAAGAGGCGCAAGCTCCACTAGCTCAGATCATTCGTGAGCTCGAGGCAACTCAAAAAACGGTTTGGTCGCCAGTCATCCTGAATGGTTCTGGTTTTGGCATGGTTGCCAACCATTCACTCGTGATGGCCAACTACCTCAGCCGCGCAAGCGCCGCCATCGGTGACCTCCGAGAACTACTGTCATCAGGATAATAGCGTCGCAACCGGTTCGCGAGATGCCGCCAATGGTAGTTACCTCTCTGCGCAGCAATGCAACACCTTTTGGTAGGTCTGTAAATCATCCGCGTAGCGGATGTTTGCAGACACCGTTGGTAGGTACTGCGCGACCATCCAGCGCCGCCCGCATCAGTTGTGAAAGCTTTTCTCGAGTAATTCAATGAATGCTTCGCCATTGAAGATGGCTTCGGCATCAAATTGAGCAGCGGTATTGGTTACAGAAAAGTGCTCGCTGATGTCAGGTGGAAGCTGGTTGAACCATGTGTTGCGGTTGCCCGATGAGCGAAAGGAGACTTCTAGTTGTTGGCTAGCGAGCAGCAGGTCAATACTAAACATTTGCATTGTGTCGGTTTGCTCAAACCCTGCTACCAGCTTGCCTTGTTGATAAAGCTGCCAGGGTTTTGGGGTAGTACTAGGTTTGGTAGCCAGTGCAGTAACTAGCTGTTCAACTTGTTTGGTTGTAGGTGCAACCGCCAGCCAATTGGGTGTAAATAAGATAAATGTCTCACCAAGAACCGGAAGGGCATCGATGCGATACAGGTTCGTACCTACTTCTTGCACGGCAAAGTCGATCAATAGCTGTCGAATAATCTGCTCAGCTGAAAAGGTACCATGCATTAGCAGTTGTGGCTGGTCTAGCGAGCCAAACACAAACAGGTAGTCGAGTTGCGCTCGCAGTTGATGATTGTATAAGCCCGCAAACCAGTACGGTGTGCGCTCAACAGCAGGGGTAATAAAGTCATAATAGCCGGCCAGCCGCTCGATTTCGCCATGATTAACAACAACCAGCGGGCTGTTTAGCTGCATAGCAACACTGCCAGCACTCTGAACCGGTGTATAAGACTGCTTGGGTAGCAATAGGAAAGCAGCAGCGATTACCACACTGGCAACCGCTACCATGAGTGCCCACTTCAATGATTAATACTCGTATTGTTGTTCGCGTGCATGCATTAGTAAGAATGGCACGCCCAAGAGCATACTCCCCACTAATACAGCCTTGCGACGGCGAATACTGATAGCGACTGCAATCAAGCTGCTAATCAGTAGTGCCAACCCGCCAGCTTTAAGCTCGTTATCTAGTGCCGCCTGAAATTGATGCCACTCGACGGGTTGCACGACGCCAGCGTTATCAAGTGCTAATGGATTCTGATTAAGGTCGACAGTGTAAGCATTAGTAGCTGTAGTAAAGTGCAAGTTAGCTGTACCTGAACTGTAGCGGCTATAAGCAAAACTGGTTGGTTGCGCCATGGCGCCAAGGTTTTGCAATCTATCTCCTCGATCACTGGTGACAATGAATAGTTCGCCATTTTTGTAAAACCATACAAAGTTGGTTGGTTGCTCTTGGCTTAGGTCCATCACCATGCTGTTACCGTGATGTAGTTCAATATCATTCAATATTGGCTCAGGTGGGGCCTCTTCCAAAGAACTAGCGCGCATGTATACTTGGTAGGCGCTGTTGCCACTAACTACAATCCAATTGCTGTATGTGAGCTGGTAGATATAAAGGTCCCCATTGTGGTGCCAGAGCTGCCCCAGCCAGGGTTGTATTTTTTGCCACTGATTATCAGACCAATAGTCAGTGAGCAAATCCCACCTACCGGCGTAAACGTTCTTATTGACTGGATTATATCGCAGTGCATCCGAGTCTTTTGCTAACAGAGTTTTCTCTGATGGAACTAGGTTATAGAATTTAAGTAAAGGTTCGAGTGCTGCTTGATAAGCTATTTGATCCCTTACTTGCAACCCCGGCAAACTGGTGGCTATTTCGCTATATCTGATATGTTTTTTGCTCTCTCCGACAGCACTGATGCGCACGGTATTTATGTTGTCTCTCGCGCTGTCAAAGTAGGTTCTTGTGGCACTGCCAGTGAACAGCCATTGATCCTCGGGGTGTGAGAACTGAACATTAGCTGTCACGATAAATGGCAAGGTAAAGCTAAACACTAACGCTGCGGTTTTTAAAATTGCAGCAATTGGTTTGGCGAGTGCAAGTGCGATCACCGGAAGAACCGTAAGCATTGCCAACAGGCTGATTGCCAAAGATACATACCAGGTCATATTGGCGATATACAACGCAATGGTGATGCCAGCTAACACCAGCAGCCAGCGAGTGCGGCTTTTATCTAGATGATACAGTAAGCCAATACTATAGCCGCTTAATCCAATCAGCCAGAATAGCGATAGTACTGCAAAATCGTAACTCTGGGACCTTGGGAACTCCGCCACCACGAGCAAAGATGGCAGTAACTGGCAAGTTAAGCCGATTAGCACGCCTTGTAGCATAACAATCAGCCAAGGGCTGTTGGGCAAAGTTTGGCGCAATAACCATAATCTGCTGCGGGCAAAAAATTGTGATAGTACGAGGTTTTGCAAGAGCCAAAACACCAAAAGCACATCGGCAAAGCCATAAAATGCACCAGCATGATTGTATGTGGCAACCCACATCAGCAGTCCATAATTAATCGCCAATATAACTGGTGCTAACCAAAGTGAGCGTAATGAAAGTTGCAGTATGCTTTTCATGCTGCTTCTCCTTGCAGACATTTGAAAATATGTTGACTAAAGGTGTTTTCAGTGTGGTCAGGGGCGCCAATATCTTGCACTTGGCCATTGTCAATTAGCAGGATTTCATCTGCTAGACGCTCTAACTCACTGGTGTTGTGAGATGTATAAAGTAAGCAGGGCGCGTCATCAGCGAAACACTGACCTAACATGCTGAGCATTTGCTGACTGGCGATGATATCTACGCCTAATAGCACTTCATCTAATAGCCAGATATCTCTGGGTTGAGCAATATAGGCAGCAAGACGGGTAGCAGCTTGCTCGCCCGTGGATAATTTTCCATAGCGGCTTTTTGCGTCTATTCCTAAGATACCTAAGCAATTTAGCCACCGATCTTCTTGCCAGCCTGGCTTGGCAATGAGTTTGGCAATGGTTTGTAGACGCATGGTATTGGGAAAGCTTGCACTGGGTGATAGTGCAACAACTGGCTGCTGACTGTTTACTTTTATGCTGCCACGATCTGGAGCGATGGCTTTACTAATTAACTTCAATAGTGATGATTTTCCTGAGCCATTGCGGCCAATTAATCCATAGCAGGTACCTGCTTCGAGCGATAGGTGGTCAATTGCGAGACTGAAACGACGGGAACGTTTGAGTACGACGTTATCCATTTGAATCATGTTTTATCCTTTTCTAGTACTTGTTGAACCGCGGCAAGCAAATCTTCGGTGCTAACGCTTAACGTGCGTGTTTCAGCAACATAGGTTTCGGCTGCGGCCAATAGTTTTTTTTCCCTAGCAATTTGTGACAGCTCACTTTCTTTGCTCGCTACGAAATAGCCCCTGCCGCGCTGACTTACGAGCGCTCCGCGAGCAACTAGTTCTTTATAAGCGCTCGCAATGGTGTTGGGGTTAACGCCAAGCTCGCCTGCAAGGGCTCGCACACTAGGCATGGGTTCGCCCTGTGTGAGTTGCTGGCGCGCAACGGCAAGCTCCGCCTGTTTAACGAGTTGCTGGGCTATGCCGTCTTGGCTGTCGAACTGAAGGGTGAATGAGATAGGCATTGAGCCTCCTTGTATTAACTGTACTGATATTAGTAGTACAGTTAATACAAGGTCAAGGAAATTTTAGTAAAACATCGGCCAATAACCTATCGAGTCAAATTAGGCTTTCTTAGCGCCAATGCTTTTCAGTGCGTGTTGGCGTTGGCTTTCGGCCCATTCAAAAGCGGCTTGTGGATCGTCGAAGAGTTTAAATATAAAACCGGCCTGACTATAAATTTGCTCGTATATTTCCGCCATCATAAACGCACCTTCAACATCGGGCTTGAGCACAAATGCTGTGGCATGGGCGTTTAGCCCGTGCTTTTTCGTTTCAATCAGGTATTCGGTTAGCAGTGCTTTGGCGTCGTCGAGGATCATGCAGGATTCTTTGATTTCAATGACTTCACACCAAAACTCGAACTGCTCGGAAAACTCAGTTATGGCTGACTGGTCGACTGAAACAAAGGTTTCTAATAATTCTAGGTTCGCAGGCCCAACGGCTTCGTAATACATAATGCCATTGCCGTACGCGGTAATATGAACCTGGCCGTGAGCACCCAGGGTTAACGAGCTTAATTCGTTTGTGCTGTAGTTAGCCATAGTAAGTAAACATAGCCGCCTAAATTGTATTGCTAGTATTTAGTATAGCCCTGCCAATTGTACGGTTATAGATGATTTATGTATTGCTGTAGCCATTTGTTAGATGGAAAGTTGACGGTGAAACTTGCGTGCGGAGTAAAACCCTTGTCGCGACCCTAACAAGTGGTAATGCAGACCTTAAACCGCTGCAATAGTGGCCGTTTAAAGGCCTTCGCCAAAAAAATGGCGGTGTTAAATATTTTCGTCATTTAATCGCCATCGAACCATCATTATCTCCATCAATACTCTGCGCCTGTGAATTGTGCTGCGCGCACCTGGGCAGGAAATAGCGCCGCTAGCACCCACCAATAAACAACAACATGGTCAGGGCAGAGTTATGAACGGTGAAAAACCAAACGATTACCCAGTAGAATTTGAAAACGTACTTGCGCGCGCCGTATCGCGTCGCAGTTTTATTAAAGCAGGCACCGCTGTGGGCGCTACCTTTTATTTGGGTGGTGTGTCTTCTGCAGTGTCGGCAGCAACGCGTACTGAACAGCCGCCTAGCTACACCACATTAATGGGCTTTAATAACATTGCCACGAGCACAGCCGATACCATCACATTGCCAGAAGGGTATAGCTATGAATTGTTGGTGCAATGGGGTGACCCAATTTTAAAAGACGCACCAGCGTTCTCGGTTGCCAATACCGCAGCAGATCAGCTAGGTCAGTTTGGTGATAACACCGACGGCATGAGCATGTTCCATTTGCCAACGGCTACCGGTGTGGATGAAAACCGTGCAGTGTTTGCGGTAAACAGCGAATACATCAACCGCGAGTTTATGCACACGCACAAAGGCGAGAATATGAGCGCCGATGACGTGAAAAAAGAAATCTACGCCCACGGTGTGAACATTTTTGAAGTTGAGCGTAAAAACGGTAAGTGGCAAGTTGTAAAAGACGGTCGCCTGAATCGTCGTTTGCATGGTGATGCGCTTGATTTTGAACTAACGGGCCCAGTACGTGGTAGTGATTTAGTCAAAACGGCAGCCGACAGCTCGGGCACACAAGTGCGTGGTACGCTTAACAACTGTGGTAATGGTGAAACGCCATGGGGCACTTACCTGACTTGTGAAGAGAACTTCAACGGTTATTTTGGCGCACCTGAAGGTACCGAAATGACCGACGAGCAAAAAGCGTACGGCATTAGCACGGAAGGCTTCGGTTACAACTGGTGGCCAACGGAAGAACGTTTTAACGTTGCTAAGCATCCAAACGAGCCAAACCGCTTTGGTTGGGTTGTAGAAATTGACCCAATGAACCCAGATTCAAAAGCCCTTAAGCGTACTGCCATGGGTCGTTTTAAGCACGAAAACGCTGCATTGACTATCAACAAAGATGGTCATGCCGTTGCCTACATGGGTGACGACGAGCGCGGTGAGTTTATCTACAAGTTTGTCTCGAAAGACAAGTACATCGAAGGTAACCGCGCCCACAACATGACGTTGTTAGAAGAAGGCACCCTCTATGCTGCTAAGTTCAACGACGACGGTACCGGTGAGTGGTTAGAACTGACGCACGGCAAAAACGGCTTAACAGCTGAGAATGGCTTCCCATCACAAGACTACGTTCTGGTTTATGCGCGTATTGCAGCCCGTTATTTGGGTGCTACTACAATGGACCGCCCTGAGTGGGTTGCGTGCCACCCATCTTCGCCAATGGTGTTCTGTACACTAACCAATAACCGCCACCGCGGTGTGCGCGAAGAGCATCCAATCAATGCGGTTAACCCACGTATGAACAATAACTTTGGTCAAATTGTTCGCTGGATGCCAATGAACCGTGACCACAGCAGCACAAAGTTTGCTTGGGACCTATATGTGCTAGCAGGCAACCCTACTGTCTTTGAAGATGAGTACGCTGGCAGTGACAACATCAGCAAAGACAACATGTTCAACAGCCCAGATGGCCTAGCCTTCGACGCTGATGGTCGCATGTGGATTCAAACCGATGGTAACTACAGTAACCAAGGTGACTTTGCTGGCCACGGGAACAACCAAATGTTGTGTGCCGACCCAGTCACTGGTCATATTCGCCGCTTCCTAGTGGGCCCGCAGGGCTGTGAAGTGACAGGTATTGCTTTCTCTAAAGACCAACGCACTGCATTCGTTGGGATTCAGCACCCTACTGAGGGCTGGCCAAACACCGCCAAAGATGGTGCACCGCGCTCAGCAGTGATTGCCATCACAAAAGATGACGGTGGCATTATTGGTGCTTAAGCATTAGAGCCGATTAACAGGGAAACTAGCAAAAGGACTTGCTTATTAAGCCAGTGGTTCGCCACTGGCTTACTTGTTTATGGCACTGTTATTCACCGCACTCAATTGGTTCGAAAGACAGTGTGTAATTAAGCAGTGTGGTGGCCAATAACAAGTCAGCCTGATCACTGGTTTGATTCAACCAAACATAACTTTCACTGCTAAAGCCACCTACGTAGGCATCGAGAAAATACTCCAGCAAAATTTCACCGTCATGCGTCACCGTAGCACCACCAATCTTGTACTCATTGCCCAGCACATCTCGCAGTGTGTTATCGGCAATTTGCCAAGTGGTGCCTTGGTACTTCAAAGTACCTTTAACGTTTTTGTCGACATCCACGGTATCCAAACCCAAGTCGCTTAAGCGAAAACCACTGGCGGAACATAATGTTTGGTAGTTCAGCGTCACTGCTTCACCCATAGGGTCTACTTGGCGCAAACTAACATTTTGTGTGCGTTCTTCGGCAATGGCTGAGCTATCAAATATATCTGCCAAAATGGCCCCGCCCAAA
This sequence comes from Salinibius halmophilus, assembly GCF_003577475.1. Taxonomy (GTDB): domain Bacteria; phylum Pseudomonadota; class Gammaproteobacteria; order Pseudomonadales; family Natronospirillaceae; genus Salinibius; species Salinibius halmophilus. Next base: position 139,517 of record NZ_QPEP01000001.1, on the reverse strand, counting down.
GCGCGCTCGGTATCTTTATCAACGGTAGCAACGTAACCAGCATACTTGATTTGAGATGCCCCATTAGATGCCGACTCAACAATGGTATGGCGAGGTGAGTCGGTTAAGTAAGTAGCTTGAACATTCATCGGTGGTCGCGAAGCACAGCCAGTTAATATAATCGCGGCGCCAAGGTAAGCGAGTTGTTTCATAAGATGGTCCTTGCAAAAAATGAGCTCTCGTTAAGCTTATCTGTAACAGCTTAACCTGCGCTGTTAGGCGAACCTGAACGCGCTGCGCATTGCTATCAATCTAGGGTAGTATGGTTGCACGTATTCACAGGCACATTGTTACCGAGAAAGGATTATGACCATACCTATTGTGCTGTCGATTGCCGGTTCGGATTCTGGCGGCGGCGCTGGCATTCAAGCTGATATCAAAAGCATTTCTGCAAATGGCGGCTACGCGGCCACAGTGCTATCGGCGCTTACGGCGCAAAACTCGCATGGCGTTGCTGGTATTGAACCAATTTCCGCCGAGTTTGTTGACCAGCAGCTAACGGCCGTACTAAGTGACTTAACAGTAAAAGCAATCAAAGTCGGCATGCTAGGCGACCCGGAAGTGATTCGCGTGGTGGCCAAACACATAAAAGCCGCCAACGTAGAGCATGTTGTGGTCGACCCAGTAATGGTGAGTGCTAATGGGGATGTGCTCTTGCCCAGCTCATCTGTGCAAACACTCAAAGAAGCGTTATTCCCGCTTGCTTCGGTGTTAACGCCAAACACACATGAAGCGGCACTGTTGATTAATACCGACTCACAAACGCTATTGGCGCAGCCAGACAAGTTTATCGACCAGTTTTCGGGCTGGCCACCAATCGTACTGAAGGGTGTTGGCGGGCGAGAAGTCAATCACCATGATGATTGGTTGATTGAACAAGGCGCTTGCACCGTTGTGGCAGGGCGTAAGGTAAACAGTCACAACACACATGGCACTGGCTGCAGCCATAGTGCCGCCATTGCTACCTACCTAGCCTTAGGCTTTGATTTGTTAGGCGCATGCCAGCAGGCCAAGCGCTATGTGTCACAAGCATTGCAGGCCTCTGACCAGCTAACGATTGGCTCCGGCAAAGGCCCAATACACCACTTTTTTAAACAGTAAACTTACTCGTAATAGAAGCAATCTGGTTTGATTGCTTCTCTATACTCTGGATTTGTTCCTCGTTTTGCTGCGATATACCATCCACCTCAGACGACAAGTCGGCAATTCCAGTCACATTTTTCGCTACATCTGCTGCAACTTGAGCCTGTTCATGAGCGGCCGTTGCGACCTGAACATTTTGCTCCGCAAGCTGTCGAATAAGTTGCGTACTCTGATTAACGATTTCACTAATACTGGCCATCGCCTCGGTAACCGCCTGTCGCTTATCAGCAGATCCTGCCATGTCGCTCACTGTGCGTTGCATGCTTGACTGTAGTTTTTCGAGTACTTGCTGAATGTCTTCAGTGCTTTCTTTGCTTCGCTGTGCAAGGCTCCTTACTTCGTCTGCTACCACCGCAAAGCCTCTACCTTGATCGCCAGCACGCGCCGCTTCAATCGCAGCGTTAAGCGCCAGCAAGTTAGTTTGTTCAGAGATGCTACTGATAACGTTAAGCGAATCATTGATGGTGCCAACATTTTGCTCAAGTGCTTGTACTGAGTTTTCCATGCTCGACAAAATATCGTTCAGTGATTCAAGCTCGTGACGACCCTGCTTAACCTGGCCTAATACAGAGTGAATGCCTGTTTCTGCTTCGCCTGCCGTAGCTCGCGTCGTTTCAGCGCTTTCGGCTATTTGATTGGCCGTTGATGCAAGTTGCTCGATCGCTGCAGCCACCTGGGTCGTGGCATGCATCTGTTGCTGAGAGACAGCTTTGAGTTGGCTGCCTTGCTGGCTAGAGGTTGAGGAAATCGATTCAAGTTCGCGTGTTGATTCTTTCAATTGCTTTATATCAACAGCGAGGCTGTCTAAATACTTATTAAAGTACTGGCTTGTGTCATTGAGCAAGGATATGTTGTTTTTGGGCAGCTTGGCTGTGAGATCCCCTGCACCGGACGCCAAATTGCCAACTGCTTGTTTCAAACGCTGAAGCGGGTCATATACCGAGCGAATGCCAAAGAAACTCGCAACGAAAATAAGCGCAGCCAAAACTAGCAGTAATGCGATCGTTTGAGTACTGATTTGCGCTGCTTGCGTCGATATTTCACTATCTACTTGTGCAAGGGTTTGCTCTACGCTGTCAATGTAAAAACCCGTTCCAACAATAACATCCCATTTATCGATATAAATGTAATAGCCAAACTTGGGCTCGGCGACTGATTCACCAGGTTTTGGGAAGTAATATGTATAGTACCCATCGCCTTCCTTAGCAGATTGAATGATTCCTTGGATCAGTAGGTTGCCTTGCGTGTCTTTTAAGTTCCAATAGTTGTCACCAATACCGCCAGCACCACCGGCGTGCATCAGCCTTGTACCCTTACTATCGTATGCTGACATATAGCCGACATCGCCATCAAACTTCATTAGCGCTAACTGCGCTAACCCCTCATCTTTACCCGTCGTGCCTGGCAGGTCTATGAGTGGCTGAATGGCCGTCTCTGCGGTTTGCATAACGGACTTTAATCGATGTTTTTCAACATCAATCACACTCGTTTCTACTATTTTTGCAGTGGCCTCCTGCAAGGCACTTACTAATCGAGACTCAACAATTAAGCTAACAATAGTAATTAACAGGAATGGCACGAACACCAACAGATAAATTCGAAGCTTGAGAGATTTCAGCACAATCGTCTCCTAGTTGAACAGATACTGCGATTAGTCTAGGCAATGAATGTAAAAATTGTGCGAATAATCAAAGCGAGCGCTGCGCCGAAGCGCAGCGAAAAAGAAACTACATAGCAGGCTTACCACGCAAGCGCTTCATACCATTACGCATGCTCTCAATGTAGCTCAATAGGCAGGGTACAATCACTAAAACCAGTAAGGTACCAAAGCTTAAACCAAACGCTAAAGATACCGCCATTGAACGCACAAGCTGCGCGTTAACTGAGGTTTCAAATAACAGTGGCAGCAAGCCAAATACTGTCGTGAGTGTAGTGAGAATCACCGCCCGAAAGCGTTGTACCGATGCTTCAACAATGGCTAGTTTTCTATCCATGCCTTCGGCGAGCAGCTCTCGATATCGGGTAACCAAGATGATCGAGTCGTTAACGATGATGCCGCCTAAGGCAAAAAAGCCAAAAATCGACAGGACATTTAGGTTTAAGCCAAGCAAAGCATGGCCATAAATTGCCCCAGTAATCGCCAATGGAATGGCCGCCATTACTGCCAAAGGCCAGCTCCAAGAGGCAAAGCTCCAAGCCAACACAAGGTAGATCAAAGCCAAAGCGCCAAGGCCTGCAAACATCAAGTTATTCAGCAATTCTTGCTCACTTTGATTGCCGCCAGTGAAGTCTGCTTGCAAGTTGTAGCGAGTTAATATGGTTGGTAACACAGTTTGGCTTATCTCGCGGCTTAGTTCCGCTACCGTTGTGGTATCCGAAACAACTTTGGCAGTGATCTCAGCACCCACTTGGCCATCTTGCATATAAATGGCACTCGCACTGGTATCGCTGCCAAATGTCACTAATGTACCAAGCGGGGTGGTTTGGCCATTAGGTAAGCGAATTGGAATGCCTGCCAAAATGTGCTGGTCTTCTCTCTCGGTTTGCGGCAGTACCACAACAATATCGGTATCTCGGCCGTGGCGGACAAAGTTTTGCACCTGGCTGCCGTCGATGGCCGCTCGAAGCTGCTGGCTAATATTGGCGGCGGTCATGCCAATGCGTTCAGCCTGTGGCAGTAGGTCGAAGGTGACTTCTACTGCACCCTTGCCTAGGTTGTCTTCAACCTCTTGCAGCTCTGGGTAGCGTTTAAGTTCCTCTTTAAAGTCGTCCACAGCAACTCTTAACGTGTCTAATGTCACGTCGCCGGCAATAAAAAAGCCGATGGTATCTGCATTGGCCGAACCACCACGTTGCTGATCACCCATGCTGACATAATACACCCAGCTGCTATCGGGCAAGTTATCGCGCCACTTGTTTAGTACCTGCACGTTCGATACTTGCCTGTCGTCACGTGGCGATAGTGTTGCTAAAAAGAACACGGAGTTACTATGGTAGTAGCGCTCGTCAATCAACACTTCTACTAAGTTTTGCGCGCTTAGCTCGTTGTTCGCCAGTTCAAGTGCATCGCGAGCCGCTAGAACCATCTCATCTATTACGCTATTGGGCGTGCCATCAACAAAATGAATACGGGCCATAATTTGATCATTTTCGGCATTCACATCGCCTTCAAAGCCTACGCGCTGGCTGATAACTAGTGCTAAAGCAATAATGAGCGAACCAAGCGTTATCGAGACAGTTAAAAACCTGTGTGATAGGGCAAACGTGGCGAACGCCCGATAAGGCTTTTGTCGTACCCAATCAATTGCGTGTTCAATGCGTAATCGCAGTTTATTCGGTGGCTTTTTCTGCATGCCTTCAAAGCTATGGCGCAGGTGAGCAGGCAGAATTACAAAACATTCAACAATTGAGGCGATTACCACACATATGATGACCAGCGGAATTGGCTTTAATAACTGCCCAAACTCACCTGGTAAAAACAGTAGAGGTGAAAAGGCTGCAATAGTCGTGAGCGACGACGCCATAATTGGCCCAAACATGCGTTTAGCGCCCAACAATGCTGCCTCGTGAGGCGATTTGCCTTGCTGAAACAAGGTCAAAGACTCCTCGCCCACAACAATGGCATCATCCACAATAATGCCCAGCGCCATTAAGAGAGAAAAAATAGTAAAAAAGTTGAGTGTTACATCTTGGCTATATAAGAAGGCGAGGGTGCCAAGAATCGATACCGGTACCCCTACCGCTGTCCAAAACGCAACGCGCCGGTTGAGCATAAAAAACAGTAGCACTAATACTAAGGCTAAGCCCGCCGCGGCGTTAGCAAGTAGCATATTGCGGCTACCAATGACAAACTCTGCAAGATTAAACACCTCAACCAAGGCCATGCCTTGTGGCAAGGTCGCATTGGTTTTTTCTACCCAGGGTTCGAATAGGTTTGCCACGGCTACCGAGTCGACAGAGTGGTCGCGATAGACTTGCAACTCAATTGCCGGTTGCCCGTTTACCGAAATTTTCGCTTGCCCTGGAATATTGCTGTATTCAATGTTCGCGACGTCACCTAATGCAATGCTGCCACCTGAGGTTTGCACGGGTAGATTTTTCAGGTCATTCAGCTCAGTGCTATAGCCAGAACTGCGAATGCTTCGACTTTTATAATCTTCCCCAATTTGGCTAGCCGAATAATCGCGGTTCACCATCGCAATTTGTTGGGCAAGCGTATCGATGGATAAATCTAGATTGCTTAGGGCAGCAATCGGAACTGTGACTTCAAGGCGTTGAGCTTGGGTGCCATTTAGATCCACGCGTGGAATACCCAATGCGAGCAGTTCTTTGCGCAACTCGCTGGCAATAGGGCGTAGCTCATCAATGTTAGGCCCGGTTAAACTGTAGTAGTACACAACTTCCTGAAACTCGAACCGAGAAACGTCAGGCCTTTCGGCGCCTTGCGGTAGTTGGAAGCGATCAACCTGAGCCTTGATATCCTCCTCAGCTTTTTGCATGTTGGCGCCATAAGCAACCTTCACGTAAAAGCTTGCGTAACCCGAATCGCTATAGCTGCTGACCTCTTCAACATTGGCAACCGCTTCTAAAGAGTTGCTAAGTGGGGTAGCAATCCATTGCGCAACGTTGTCAGCAGAAGCGCCCGGCCAAGCAATGCTGACCTGAATTTCATTGAACTCCAGCTCGGGATAAAAGGTTTGCTTCATTCGCAAAGCACCAAACAAACCTGCCAATATCATCATCAACATGCAAATATTGGCAGCTAGGCGATGGCGAATGAAGTAATCAAAGAGCTTACTCATCACCCGCTCCTTTTACCTTCATGCCTGAGGTTACATTAGCGATGCGAGTCGCTAGCAGCTGGTCACCGTTTTCTAGTGCCGCAGCTTGAATGAGTATATGGCGGTCGCTGCCCTGAATCATGCTACCTAGGTGCTCAAATTCAACGGCTTCTAGTGCGCCATCTACCACTTCATAAACACGTTTGTCGTCAAAAACCGCTGCCGCAGGCACCGCAATCACATTGTTAATGGCCGGTAGGTTTAAAATAATGCGTGTAGTATCGCCGGCCGTTAACCGGTCTCCATGATCCACCACTTTAAGAAATGCCGTTCGGCCAACCATGCCAGGCTCAACTTGAGCAGCGATTCTATCCAATACCAAGCGCGTGCCGGCATCGGTAAATGCGATGGTAGGAGTGTTCTCTAACTGACGGCTTAAATGGGCAGGCAACTGAACCTGTACTTCTTTTTGATCGGTTTGCACTAATTGAGCGACCTGCATACCGTTATTAATTAATTGCCCAGGGGTTGGCAGGTTGCCAATGACTTGCCCTGCTACTGGCGCTATGATCGATGTGTTCGCCAGCATTCGCTCAAGGTTGATTAGCTCATTCTGGGCGAGTTCCTTTTGCAGGGTTAACTGCTGGTGTTGAATGTCGGCTAGCTCGATAGACCCTTCTAAGCGCTTTACGGTTAATTCAAGGTTACTAAACTCGCGTAGTTGTGCCGCGTGCTCGATATCGGAAATCAATTTCCGATTAAGCATATTATCGGCAGCGGCTAACTGATTCTGACTCAGCCCAAGTAAGCGCTTTTGCACCACAAGTTCTTGCTCGGCTTGGTTTTTTTGTTGCTCGTTCTGCAGCAGCTGGCTGTTAATTTGTGATATTTGCAAGCGTTGATTAGCAACTGCTTGCTGGGCATGGAAATCATCCACCTCCATCAATAAATCACCGGGCTCAACTTGGTCACCAACCTCTACTAACACTCGCAACAACTTACCTGTCACTTCACTGGTAATAAGTTGTTGTTTGGGTGTGTGCACCATTCCATAGAGTTCTAGCTGAGGTCGTTGCGCTTGGTGTAGAACGGGTAGGGTGTCGACGGTATATATTTTTTCTTCAGTTATGGTTTCTACCTGTGGTGGCTGGCTAGTTAATGCGGCAAAGGCAAAAACTGAAGCACCAAGCACACCAAGTGGCAGAACACCTTTGAAAATGATGTTGGACGGTTTCATTTTCAATCGCTCCCTGTGCGAGTTTAGTGAGATAAAACATTCATATCTGTTTTATTTTGCTTGCAATAAGCGAATGAATTAAATGAATTGATGAACAAATGATCAATAGGCGTTCAGATATCGGTTCATAATTGATACACAGTAGATTACGAATTCGTTAAGGTCTTCCCACCGCCCAGTTTGCTTACTGAGTACATTCCAAACAGCAGCGGTTAACAAAGTGTTTAGTATCTACTAGATATAAATTGTATGTATCTATAAGATATGTATGCGAAACCAAACTGGAGCATGTAAGCAATGAAACCTTTATTAGCTGCTGTCGCATTGATTGCCAGCCCACTTATGGCCAAGCCAATAGCATGGGAAGTTGGCTTGGGCAGCCAAGTGAGTCAGCCGCAATTTAACGATCAACAAACTGAGCAACTGCAGCTCGGCGGTTACCTCATAGAGCCAGCGATTTGGCTGACCTATCATTTTGATCATGGGTATTTGGGCACTATGGGGTCGAAGATTTGGCTCACACATGGCGCTATTAAGCCCATTATTGTGGGTGGGTTTGATCATCTTGGTATAGGAGTGGAAACTGAGTTTGGTCCACTGCTAGCTACGGCTGCTAGTCGCTATTATTGGTTCGACGAACTAGTTGGTCATAAAGTGGATGCCACGTTGGCGAGCATTGAAGTAAAGCACAACCTTGAGTTTGCTTTGGCGCAAGTGGATGCCAGTGTATTGCTGCCAGCCTTTCAAAACGCCAGCTTACAAGTTGCCCTAGTGGGAGAGGCCAGCTGGCAAAGCCAGCAGCGCTTGGTGCAGGAGTACCCAGACCAAGGCCCACATGATAGCAGCGGCAACACCTATCGCTATGGTGCCAAAGGGCAGTGGCAATGGAGCGACCATTTTGGCATGGTCAGCCAAGTAATGGTTGAGCAATATGATGCTGATTTGGTGCGGGCGCTAGACTTAGCCGATAACCTTGGCGGGCGTTACATGCTTGCCTTTACTGCTAGGTTTTAACTAGGCCACTGGTAAACGTATATAGGGCTTTTGTACAAGTCGTTAAGTTGCAGTGTCTTCGTGGCGCTCAACGCTGGCAAGCTAAAGTTGTTGCTAATAATCGTTATCTGCTGGTCAGGATATTGAGCGAGCAGGCCTGCTAGGGTCTGCATGCCTTTTGGCATTAAATAACACAGCAAAATGCTGGCGCTAGCAAGCGACGCATGGCGAAAATCTTGCCGATACACTCGAACATTCGGGTACTTTGCTAACCGCAAGCGAGCGTATAACCAAGGTAGCCAAGACACCTCATATCCAATTATTTGCCTTTGCGGATGTTGTTTGGCGGCGGCCATCAGCAATGTGCCCCAACCGCTGCCTAAATCTATAATATCGCCGTCACTACAATTAATTTGCTTGAGCATTGCTGAGCGTGCCGACGCGTTGCTCATCATTGGCGGAATGCCGGTGCGCACCGTACTCCACACAATGCTGAGCGCGGCGAGCAGGGCAAAAGCAACCGCGATCGTTTCAATAATTATTGTCATTGTTAAATAATTGGCTCGGTTATTAGGGGTGCGAACAAGACTGTAAATCATTACATTCTCAGCATGCTCGAATGTTAGCAACTATAATTTCCAAATACCGTTGCGCAAGTACGTTCTATGTCGGCAAATGACAACCCAAACTACACCAATAAAACCTTGTTGGAGCAAATGCGGATTACCGAGCTAGAAATTAGCTCGCGTATGGCTTTGTTTATGGTCACCGAGAAAGATACGGCCACGTTGCGCAAGGTACAACCCATCATTCGTGCCCACCTAGACACCTTAATTGATGATTTCTACGTGGCGCAAACTAGCGATCCAGATATAGCACTGCTAATTGGTGATGCCGACACCTTACAACGCTTAAAGGTAGCTCAGCTGGATTATGTAATTAGTTTGTTTTCTGGTTTCTATGATTTGGAGTACGTCAATACTCGCCTGCGCGTAGGTATGGTGCACAAGCGTATTGGTGTGGAGCCCAAGTTATATTTGTCGGCAGTGCAAAAGTTGAAGCTGCTAATCTATCGGCTAATAGAAAAGCACATACCCGACGAAAATGAACAATCCGCAGTAAAACTCGCACTTGAGAAAGTCATGATGTTCGATATTTCGCTCATTTTCGAAACCTACGTGCGCAGCCTAGTCAGTGAAGTAGAAACCTCTAAGGCTAAGTCGGAGCGCTATGCTTCCTTGCTGGAAGACAAGGTTAAAGAGCGAACTGAGCAGCTAGAAGTGCTATCAAGAACAGACTCACTTACTGGGCTGCTAAATCGTGGCCATTTTGAAGAAATGCTCACCCATGAGCTACGCGCCGCGCAGCGCCGGGAAGAACAAGTTACGCTAGCCTATATTGACCTAGACGACTTTAAAGCCATTAACGATAGTAAAGGCCATCACTATGGTGATGAAGTATTGCGCACCGTGAGTGCGGCGCTCTTGTCATGCTCGCGGGCTTCCGACAGTTGCTTTCGATTTGGCGGTGATGAATTTTGTGTCGTGATGCCGAATTGCTCCATTCAACAAGCCAAGGCGACTTGGCAGGGTAGATTACTGGCGTATGTGGAAGAAAAACGGCCTTGCGTTTCAATGAGTATTGGGTACTCGGAAACTGGGCCGGTGAAGTTTCTACCCGTTGAAGAAATTCTTATCCAAGCTGATGAAGCTATGTACCGAAAAAAGAACAAAAAGAAACTGATCGATCCAAACCGACAAGTAGATCAATAAGTCATGGTTGACTCATCTGATTAAGCGCTTCAAGCAACCTGAAATAAAAAATTAATAAAATTCCAAAATTACCTGTATATTTTGTCATTGGATGTCACTCAATCTTTTCAAGGAGCCAACATGGAATTTATCATCGGCGCAGTGGGCTTTATTCTTGCTGCCATCTTTTTATATTTAATCCCAATTTTATGGGTGTTATTTTCACGCAAAGTATCTGGTGTAGAAAAGCTTGGCTGGGTACTCGCCATCCTGTTCATTTCTTGGGTGGCGTGGATTATTTTCCTTATCGTTGCACCGGTGAAAAAAGCCTAGTTTGATAGCACTAATAAAAAGGAGCCCCAATGCCACAGCCGATTAAGGTTGCCACGGCTCAATTTGAGCATGCCAGTGGTGATAAAGCCTTTAACTTAGAGCGTATCGAAGCACTGGCGTCCCAAGCCAAAGTACAAGGCGCGCGGGTAGTGGCATTTCACGAGTGCTCTATTACCGGCTATACCTTTGCTAGGCGCCTAAGTGAAGCCGAAATGCATGAGCTAGCCGAGCCCATCCCTGATGGGACAAGCATTCAGGCCTTGCACCGCATTGCTCAGGCTCTGGATATTTACCTGCTTGCTGGCTTATTTGAGCGTGGCGATGACGGCAAGCTTTATAAAGCCTACGTGTGTGTAGGGCCTGCTGGCTTGGTAGCCAAATACCGAAAAATTCACCCATTTATTAACCCCTACCTAACGCCTGGCAGTGACTATGTGGTGTTTGAGATCGAAGGCTGGCGCTGTGGCATTTTGATCTGCTACGACAACAATGTCATCGAAAACGTGCGGGCCACAGCATTGCTTGGCGCTGATGTTATCTTTATGCCACATGTCACCATGTGCACACCATCCAGCCGCCCGGGTGCAGGGTTTGTTGACCCTGAACTGTGGCATAACCGCCACAATGACCCAACCAGCCTGCGGGCTGAGTTCGACGGCCTTAAAGGTAGAGCTTGGTTAATGAAGTGGTTACCAGCGCGGGCTTATGACAATGGCATTTATGCGGTTTTCGCCAACCCAATTGGTATGGATGACGACCAGCTTAAAAATGGCTGTTCAATGATTATCGACCCTTTTGGTGATGTATTAGAGGAGTGTCGTGCCCTGGGTGAGCAAGTGGTGACAGCGACCCTAACACCTGAGAAGCTGACCGATGCAGGCGGGTATCGCTATCGGCAAGCGCGCAAACCTGACCTTTACCGAGACATTATAGGCGGTGAGCATGACTCACAACAAAAAGTGGCTTGGATGAAATCCTGATATAGTTACACTTATGGCGAGTGCTTACTATCAGATAGGTTTATGATGAAAAAGATGATCGCGGCATTAATTGCTTCATTCACCCTTGCAGCGTGTGAACTACCACCGATACCTATTCCTGTTGAAGGCGAAACCGTTGTGGAAAGCAACTCACTAGTGGTAACGCTTAATGCACTAGGCTTTGATCAGTTTACCGATTTTGATCTTACTTCAACGAGTGAGTTTAAAAATGAAGTGGGCAGCCTGAGCAAGGTGAAGGCCATTTATTTGGATCAATTCACGCTAGAGGCCGTTTCGCCAGCCGATGCGTCGATCGACTTTATCCACGCCGGTACCTTTAGCTTTGCCGCCGACGGTGAGAGGGAACAGCTGGTTGCTGAGATTTCTAGTCGCCCTGCTGATGGGGCAAAAACCTTAGCGCTGCGCACCTATAATGAAACGAACCTAAAAAACATTATTGCCAGTGAGAAGTTTACCCTCACATCAGACCTAGACGTGACATCGCCAGATCAAGACACCACAGTGAACGCAAAGCTTGTCTTTATGATTCACCTCAATTAATTGCCTACGGCACGATGGATTGCCAACTATACTTAAGGCTTACCGCGCTTGTATGTGGAGGCCATCGTGCTTGCTGAACACCAGTTATTAAACATTACCTACCGAATTGAACCTGGCACCCTTGGCTCTAATGGCATGGACTTTATTGAAGGGTTTTGTGGCTTTTTAATGAACCAATCGCAAGACTTTTACCCACAGGTAATTCGCCTAAACATAGTGCCAAGATACGACAAATCATTGCCCGAGAAAGACTTCTTTGTGATGAAAAAGCACATCTCATACGAGCAAGCCGAGAAGTACCTGCAAGCCATCAACCTAGACATAGAAGATATAGAAGACCAGCTAGATGATAGAACCTCACTAATGGTGGATGACTACTTCGCTCAGCATAGCTAGTGGTTGTTTTTTGCTGTTGGCTCAGTTTTTGCTTAGCGAAGTGCATATGCCAGGCTGAATAGTAGAAAACCAAAGGGACTCATTATGGAAAGTGCATTTTTAGTGCGCTCTAAAGCGTGCTTAGTGAAGGGATTTACCCCCGAGGATGTTGTTAAACAGTTGGTTGCTAAAGGGCTCAGCCCACAGCAAGCACAGGCCGTAGTCAATAAGCCTGTCGTGCTGAAAAATGGGCTCAGTCACAGCCAAGCAATGACCTATGTGGAAAGCATGAAAAAGCTTGGTGTGCAGGTTAAGCTGGAACGTGTCGCCAAAAGCCAACCCAAAGCTAAACAAGCTGACGTTTACCCACAGTTGCTAGCCCAGCTAAACCGTCAGGTGGCGAAGCCTGCGATGAGCCGAGCGTTTCGAAACTCAGCCATTGTCGCCGTGATTAGCTCACTGATTGCCCCGCTTATTTACTTTGCTGTGATTGCCTTATTACTTGCGGCAATTTGGCAGTACTACGCGCTTATAATGGGGGTAGATGTTGGCAACATTTACTTAAATATTTTGCTCTATGTGTTACCTGGCTTCGTTGCTGTGTTCTTGCTAGCTTTTTTGCTGTCACCACTTATTAGCCATAATTACCAAAGTGCCGACATCGAACTTGACCGAAAACGCTATGCCAAGCTCTATGAGCTATGTAGTGCGCTGGCAAAAGCGATAGGCGTGCCCGCACCGCATACCATACGCGTTAGCAACGAGGTCAATGCGAGTGCTTCCGGCTCGGCGCTTAAACTGTTACAGGGTAAGTTAACCCTTACTATTGGAATGCCTTTGGTTGCGTGCATGACTGTAGAGCAGGTGGTTGGTGTGATTGCTCATGAGTACGGCCACTTTGCCCAGCGCAAATCTATGCTCGCCTATATTTGGATTAATCGAGTCTCTGCTTGGCTTGGCCGCTGTGGTTACGATGACGGTATTTGGTTAGAGCGGCTGACAAAATGGCGCAGCGAAACCAGCAGCGAGTTAATCATAATCACCCTTGCCGTGTGCCAAGGCATGTTGATTGCGGTGCGCACGCTGTTTCGCCAACTATGGGTGATTAACTTGCACCTTACGCGCAATATGTCGCGGCAAATGGAATACGATGCCGACCAGTATGAAATAACCATGGTTGGCAGCAAAAAATTTGTCGAAAGCTCTAAGCGCCTACATTACGCAGCTGCGGCTAGTGGCTTTGCAAGTGAACTAAATGCTATGGCTTATTTCGAACACGACCAACTGGTAAGTAACACTTCGTTGGCTACCCAAACGGTACTGGCGGCCATGCCGAGTGATATTGTTGAGCGCATTAATCAGCAGATGAAGCAGATGCAAACCCAGTTTTATGACACGCACCCAGCCGACTACGACCGCATAAAACGCGCCGTTGCAGCCAATCAGCCTGGTATATTTGTTTGCCCATTGCCAGCCAGCATATTATTTGACGACTATGAGCGCCTGTGCCGCTCGGCTACCCATAAAGCGTACCGGGCAACTGGTCAGATTTTGGACCTAACAGAATGCTTAACCGATAGACCAAACTGGCTTGACGCGCCATTTGGCGAGCCGACACCCCTGCGCCAAGCGGGCTAACCTGCTAAGGTGGCAGCCCAGATTAACGGCTGTTACTAACTATGCAAAATGCTCAACTCGAAACGTCGCGCTTGTGCTTGCGGCCAATCAAAACAAGGGATTGGCCTTTATACCAAGCACTACTGCGAAGCCCAGACATAACACGCTATTTACCCAAACAAGCCCCCTATAGTGATGATGAGATCATGGGCATCATGCAAAAGCGCATTCAGCACTGGCAATCATTTGGTTTTGGCACCTTTACCATGATTGATAAAGAGAGCGATACGGCCATTGGCTATGTGGGTGTGCAAAAAGTAGAAGGGCACAGTGAATCGGATATTCGTTACGCCATTCTGCCTGAATATGGCGGTAAAGGTCTTACCAAAGAAGCCGCGCGAGCATGCCTATTGTGGACATTTGACCAAGGCCAGCATGGTGCCATTTTTGGGGCTGCATTGACAAAAAATGTCGCCTCGATCAACACCCTAAAAACAATTGGCATGGTGCCCTGCAATCATGTGCAGCTGTATGATAGCGATGATATTGTTTATTTTATAATCGAAAAATAAGGAAGCTGCTATGAAACAAGGATGGCTAGTCATTGTTGTTACCCTAATTCTGTTAGGTTGCACCGATGCGCCAGTTAGCTCACCCTCTGCAACCGAGCCCGTTACAACAAACCCTGCCTTAGCACCGTTTATTAAGGTTTATCCGGCTAGTGCGGCAGCCATTATCAATGCAGGAAATAACTTTTCCACTGGCGATATTATTACACCAAAGCTTAGTGCGGCCCCTGGTTTCAAGTTTGCTGCATTGTCATCGGGTGAATCAGAGCTTGGCGAGGTAACACTAAACAGCGCTGACCCAATAATTATTCACATGGCGCACGACAGCCAAGAAGTCAGAATTGTTGCGACGAACACCGAACTTCGCCAAGCTGTGAATGAGTCAGTGGTATCTGGTAACCGAATCATATTGCTGCAGCCAGGAAACTATGACCTTCCCGAAACTGTGTTTGTTCGTGAAACCGCCAACAACCTAACCCTGCGCTCGTTATCAACTAACTACCGTGATACTGCCATCACGGGCAATGCTTATAACAACATGTTTTTAGTGCGCGGTGATTACTTCACATTAGAGGGATTAACACTTGGCGGGACGAGTCATAGCGAGCGCAAATTTGTACGCAATCATATTGTGCAACTGCAAGGTGAAAAAGATGCTGACTACCTTACCTTGCGCGATAACCGCTTTATTGACTCTTTTGAACAGATGATCAAAGTTTCCACCAGTTCCGATCGCACCAAAAGTGGCGATTATGGCTTGGTTGAAAATAATCTCTTTGAGTTTACCGATGGCAAAGCCCCGCAGTGGTACACAGGCGGGATCGACGCGCATAATGCCAATCATTGGGTAGTACGAGGCAATACCTTCCGCCATATTCATATTAACCATCTGGCAGACACTCGCCTTACCGAAGGGGCCATCCATTTTTGGTCTAACTCGCGCGATACCCTAATTGAGAATAATATTATCTACAATGTAGACCGTGGCATCATGCTTGGGCTGACGAGTAGCAGTGGGCACAACGGCGCTATCGTTCGCAACAATATGATTATGACTAACAATGATGTGGGCATTTATCTTGCGAGTGCCACCAATGTTGACGTGTACAACAACAGTATCTGGTTGAACAGCAATTACGCCAATGCCATTGAGTACCGGTTTGATGGCTCACAGAACAATTTAATTGTTAATAATTTAACGAATGCACAGGTACGCTCACGTAATGGTGGCCAAGCCACAGTCATTAATAATGTCACGAATGCTCAGGCCGATTGGTTTGTTGATTGGCAAAGTGGTGACCTGCACTTGGCGCAACAGCCTGAAAGCGTAATAAAACGAGGGCAGTATGTTGAAGGCTTAAACCAAGACATAGACGGCCAGCAGCGCCCCATTGATGGTATTGATATTGGCGCCGATCAGGTGCAAATAAACTAATTTGGTGCACAAATTGGTATGTAGCTTGTGTGTCCGCAAACAATCCCAACATAGCACGCATATCGAACCCAACCGTAGGTCTGTTAGTCACCCGCGCAGCGGGTGCTAGCAGACAGTGCTTAGCATCCCTGTCCGCACCGCAGCCTTGCTCCTGCGAGCTGCTCAGTACGGACATCCCTGTCCGCACCGCAGCCTTGCTCCTGCGAGCTGCTCAGTACGGACATCCCTGTCCGCACCGCAGCCTTGCTCCTGCGAGCTGCTTAGTACGGACACACGAACTCGCGGGTCTTCTAACAAAACATAAACAATGGCATTACTTTTGCTGTCGCCAATTAACTTATCAAATTAGGGCGAATAGCCATGCAGCCAGAAAAAATTCAATACATAGAGATGACCATTGACCACTACCAAGAGGTGATAGGCGTTTGGCAGCAAACCGAGCATATGATGCTGCGCGATGCCGATTCTCGCGAGTCGATTGCCCGCTACCTTGAGCGTAACCCAGGCCTTAGTTTTGTTGCCATCATTGATAACAAGGTGATTGGTGCCATTCTGGTGGGCACCGATGGGCGGCGTGGTTATGTTCAGCACCTAGCAGTGCTCAGCCAGTACCGTGGGCAAAGCATTGGTAAAACCCTCGTAGATAAGGCCATTCATGCGCTGCTTGCGCAAGGCATTGGTAAGTCGCACCTATTTGTGTCGGTTGATAATCACCAAGCCGAACGATTTTATGGTAAACATGGGTGGTTTGAACGCGACGAAGTACGAATGTACTCGTTTAACGCCACCGAAAGTGAAAATACTTAAGCGCAATGACCCAAAAACAAGTAAGTCACCAACTTGCCCTATTCGATTTTGACGGCACGCTGACCACAGAAGACATTTACACCCTGTTTATTAAACACGAAGTCTCGTGGCATCGGAAAGTATGGGGCAAGTGTGCGCTAGCGCCTTTTTATATTGCTTATAAGCTGGGCCTGCTAGCAGGCCCCAAAATGCGCGCCATAGCCACCTTTATCAGCATGTCTGGGCGCAAGCGCCAAACGGTCGAAGCGCAGGGTAGGGTATTCGCCGAACAAGTTATTCAACACTATTACCTAGATTGGGCCATGCAGCGCATGCGTTGGCATCAAGCGCAAGGCCACGAAGTGGTGGTAGTATCGGCGTCGCTCGACGCCTACTTAACACCTTGGTGCGAAAGCCAAAAAGTGGCGCTCATTTGCAGCGAATTAGCTGGTAAAACTAGGTTAACCGGCACCTATAAAACCGGTGACTGCACCAAGGCCGCAAAAGCCGAAAAAGTGTTGCAACGCTATCAGCTCGACCAGTTCAGCAAGGTGTTTGCCTATGGCAACACCGAAGAAGACAACGAGTTATTAGCGCTCGCGCACGAGCGCTATATGAATGGCGTGAAACTTAGCTAGCTTGCACGCTTACTTTGCTTGTGCAGCACATACCAGGCTGCCATGGTAAACAAAGACACCACCAGCAAGATCATGGTTGCTAGGGCGTTGACCATAGGCGAGACACCCATACGCACCGATGAAAATACTTCGATTGGCAAGGTGGTGGCACCAGGGCCCGATACAAAGCTTGCGAGTACCACGTCGTCGAGTGACAAAGTAAACGCCAGCAACCACCCAGCGCCAATGGCTGGGGCAATGATTGGCATGGTAATTCGGGTAAATACCGTCAATGCCGAGGCGCCAAGGTCGAAAGCGGCTTCCTCTATGCGAGGGTCCATTTCTTTTAAGCGCGAGCTAATCACAACCGTGGCATAGGCTAGGCCTAATGTGGTGTGGGCTAACCAAACGGTGAACAAACCACGTTCGGTTGGCACGCCAAAAGCTTGTGTGCTGGAGACAAACAACAGCAGCATAGCCAAGCCCAGTAGTACATCGGGCATGACCAAAGGCGCAGTAATTAAGCCCGAAAACAGCGTGCGGCCACGGAATTTACCGGCGCGTACCATAACGACTGAGGCAAAAATGGCCAAAAACACCGAAGCCGTTGCACTATAAAACGCAACGGTTAAGGAGCGCCACACGGCCGCCATAAGTTGCTTGTCTTGCCATAGCTCGCCGTACCATTTGGTGCTCCAGCCGGCCCACACCGTTACTAAGCGTGATTCGTTGAACGAATAAATCACCAAAATCAGCATAGGGATATATAAAAACGCCAACCCAACGGCCAGCATGGTTTTGCTGAACTTGTTCATCGCACGGCATCCTGGTTACGCTGAAACCAAACAATTGGCGCTAACAAAGCTAGTACCAATAACAATGCTAGCGCCGATGCAACGGGCCAATCACGGTTATTAAAGAACTCTTGCCAAACCACTTTGCCAATCACTAGGGTGTCGCTACCACCTAATAACTCTGGAATCACATACTCACCAACGGCTGGGATAAATACCAACATTGAGCCAGCAATAATGCCGTTTTTTGATAGCGGCAGCGTAATGCGGGTAAACGTTGTGAGCCCTCTGGCACCTAAATCTTGCGCTGCTTCAATTAAGCGCAAATCATGTTTGACCAGGTTGGCATACAGCGGCAGCACCATAAATGGCAAATACGAATAAACAATACCGATATACACCGCTAGGTTAGTGTTTAGAATTTCTAGCGGTTCGCTTATTAGGCCAATGCTGATTAAAAAGTTATTCAGTGGCCCGTTCTGGCCCAATATGGTCATCCAGGCATAAACGCGTATTAAGAACGAGGTCCAGCTTGGTAACAGCACCAGCATTAACAAGATTGACTGCTGATGCGCGGGCGCTCGAGCAATGGCATACGCCATTGGGTAACCAATCAGTAAACACAAAAGGGTTGCCCCAGCAGCAATGACCACTGAGTTGAAAAACGCCTGTAGATACATGGTGTCTTCAAACAACACGGCAAAGCTGTTGATGCTGATGCGAATGGCTAAAATGCCATCTTCAAACTCGGTTAGGCTGCTAAACGGTGGAATAGCACGCGCAGCTTCAGCAAACGCAACCTTGATCACCAGCAGCAGCGGCACCAACAAAAACAGCCCAAGCCAGAAGTAGGGCACCGAAACAATGGCTCTACGACTCCAGCGCTTCATCGAATAATGACCCCACTATCGCTTTCCCAAGAGATAAATACCTCGTCATCCCAAGTTGGGCGCTCGGCTTTACGCTCGGTGTTGGCCAAAAAACATTGCACAATTTGGCCCGACCTAAGTTCCACGTAATAAATACTATGGCCGCCAAGGTAGGCAAAATCGGCAACGGTACCTTTTTCCCAGTTGTAGTCTTGCTCGGGTGCTTCGGTGGTGAGCCAGGTTTTTTCTGGGCGCACGGCAAAGGTTACTTCCCGGTTGTCGATATCCGTGGCAAACCCATGCCCCACATAAATAGGGCGGTCCAGAGCTTCGCTGTGCAAAATGGTATGGTCGGCTGCTTCATCACCCAACACACATTCGAATAAGTTAATTGAGCCAACAAACTCCGCTACCATGCGGTTGATTGGGTTTTCGTAAATATCCACAGGGGTGCCCACCTGTTGAATATACCCTTCGTCCATAATGGCAATACGATCGGCCATGGTCATGGCTTCTTCTTGGTCGTGGGTGACCATTACGCAAGTCACCCCCACCTTTTCTATAATGTCTACCAGCTCAAGCTGCATCTCGGTGCGCAGCTTTTTATCCAGCGCCCCCATGGGTTCGTCGAGCAATAGCAACTTAGGCTGCTTTGCTAGGCTGCGGGCCAATGCCACTCGCTGCATTTGCCCACCCGATAACTGATGCGGCTTACGCTTGGCAAACTTGCTCATCTTCACCAGCTTTAGCATGCTCTCAACACGTGCTTGCACCTCTTCTTTGGGCAGCTTGTCTTGCTTTAATCCAAAAGCAATGTTGTCGGCCACCGACATATGAGGAAAAAGCGCGTACGACTGAAACATCATATTTACTGGGCGCAGATTTGGCGGTAACGCCGTGATATCCACGCCATCTAGCTGCACACTGCCTGTAGAAGGCTGCTCGAAGCCAGCCAAGATTCTAAGCAAGGTAGACTTACCCGAGCCAGACCCCCCTAGCAGAGCAAAAATTTCGCCTTGGCGAATTTCAAGCGACACGTCGTCTACCGCCCGCGTTTCACCAAAATACTTGCTTACTCCATTAATGGTAAGCAGGGTTCGGTCGCGCAGTGCGGCAGACTGTTTACGAGCAGCTAGCGTAGTGAGCATTCATTAACCTCCGCGGCTAGTTGCCGGTTTTAACGTTTGTCCAAGCACGGTTGCGGTCGCGCAAGGCGCGCGGCGGCAGCGTTTGATAAGTGAACAAGTTGGTGCCCTCTGGTGGGAATACGCCAGGGTCATTGAGAATTTCTTCATCAATAAACGGGCGTGCTGCTGCATTCGGGTTGCCATACCAAACATAATTAGTGATGTCGGCACTGATTTCCGGCTGCAATACGAAGTCGATAAACTTGTGCGCATTGGCAACGTTTTTGGCATCGGCTGGAATCACCATCATGTCGGCCCACATTGCAGCGCCTTCTTCAGGAATTACATACGCAATTTCAACGCCATTCTCAGCTTCGGCTGCACGCGCTTGCGCTTGGAAAATATCGCCCGAGAAGCCCATTACCAAACACAGGTTGCCGTTGGCTAAATCGGAAATGTAGCGCGAGCTGTGGAAATAGCGCACATACGGGCGAACCTGAAGCAACAACTCTTCTGCTTTTTCGAAGTCGCTTTTGCTGGTGGTATTTGGGTCTAGGCCAAGGTAGTTCAGCGCTGCTGGAATCATCTCTACCGCGGCATCTAACGTAGCAATGCCACAATCTTCTAATTGGCTAGCGTACTCTGGGTTAAAGAGCAATTCCCAGCTATTGAGCGGCGCATCTTCGCCTAAACGCTCTGTGACCATAGCAACGTTATAACCAAGGCCCGATGTACCCAGTGCCCAAGGCACCGAGTAAGCATTGCCTTCATCAAAAGCAGACAGCAATGCCATGGTTTCGCCGTCTAGGTTATCTAGGTTGCTAAGCAAGCTTTTATCTAGCTTTTGGTAAGCGCCGGCTTCAATTTGGCCTTGCATAAAGTCGGTGGTAGGCACAACTAGGTCGTAGCCTGAGTTGCCCGATAACACCTTGGCGTCTAACACTTCATTCGAGTCGAACACATCGTAAGTCACTTGAATGCCGGTTGCGGCTTCAAACTTTTCAATGGTGTCTTCGGCGATATAGTCAGACCAGTTATAAATGCGCAGCTCATCGGCTGCAGCCACGCCAGCTAAGCCGGTGGCTAGCAATACAGTTGTTAGTTTCACAATATTGCTCCTTTTAGAATGAAGTGGGTAAAAAAGCCGCGGAAGTATAAGACCGCCTTGGCGGTTTACCTAGTGATTTTTTGCCTGTTTTTCAAACAATTTTCAGCGGCGAAAACCCAGTTGTTTTGAACGCTATGAGTTGTTTGTAGGCGCTGGTAAAACGGTAGAACTTGCCAGTACTAACCGCTAAGATACTTGGATCATTTATCAACGAGATTCCCCGCGTGTTCCAAGCACTTAAGCAGCAATTGCTAGCCAGTTTAGACGATATTCCTAGGTGGGTTGAAACACGCGATTTATTACTCAACCCTAACAGCTGCCTGCAAATATTTAGTGCGCCAAATAGTTTCGCCGTATGGCTAGAGCAAGACGCCATAGGCGCCATAATCGGGACACCCACCGAACCACTTGGTGGCATTAGCCACTGCGATGAAATTTTAGCCTTCAACAACAACTACCAAATGCTGGCAAACCTATTGCCCACTCACCTATGTGAACATGCCAATATCTACCAGCAAAGTGGTGAGGTAGGGAAAAGTACGCATAGTGTTCGCTCACTAACCCTGCACGATATAGAACCCCTAGCACAGAGCAATAACGCCTTATTTGCCGAACTTCAGTGGGCGCTTTTTCACGGCGCACCAGCCTTTGCTGCGTTACATCATGAGCAAGTAGTGGCATTCGCCTATGCCTCGGCTCAAAGCGAACACTACTGGGATATGTCGATCGATACCCTAGCAGAGCACCGCCAGCAAGGGTTTGCATGCGCCGCCGCGCGTGCCTTAATTAACGCAATGAACGAGCAGGGTAAACAAGGCGTTTGGGGCGCACTGGATAGCAACGAGGCGTCGAATCAGTTAGCCTTAAAACTTGGTTACCAATTGGTAGACGAACTGTGGTTATTTTCGGCGCAATAAATAGAGGCAAATAGTGGAACGCTTAATTGTATTCGTGGTGGTATTGGTAGTCGTTGCTCTGCTGTATGTAGTGATTAACCCATTGCATTCTGGCCGCAATACCATTCGCTTAGCCATTAACGACGGTTGCGCCTACGGCGTATGTATAGCCGCCGCCTCGTTTCGCTACCTAGGCTCCGACATCCCATTCGAACTTTTTGGCATCGACTTTGGCTGGTTTTGGTACACCACAGTTGTATACCTCACCTTAGCCACCCCAGCATTCCTCTGGTACGCCAACCGCCACGACGTAAGATTTTAAGCGCTGTGGCGATACCACGAGAAAAAGCGTAGGTTTTACAAACCGAAGGTTTGGGAAACGTTAGTAGGCCATGAAACATGATGTCCGGCTTCGCCGTACAACCCACGCACCACCGCCACACCCATGCCCACCACCGTCACACCCGCAGCCACCACCGTCACACCCGCAGCCACCACCGTCACACCCGCAGCCGCCATCGTCACACCCGCAGCCGCCATCGTCACACCCGCGCAGGCGGGTGTCTAGTTGAATAAAATATATGAAATTTATATATCTAAAAATTCATATAATATGATCTTATATTTAAAAAAATAACAAAAATAAGATATTTTATAAATATACAAACCCCCCGAAAAAACCACCCAAAAATCCAAACTTTGCGACGAACGTCATTGAAGTTCACCAGTGCATTTCATAAAGTAAAACCATTTCGCACAGGTAAAAGGATCGCCCTATGCTCCACAGCAAACAAGCACGGATTGCCGACGCCACTTTTCCCGTACTCGCATTGACTGGCACCGACCAGCTCAATCATGGCATTCAGCTGCAAGTCATTATCGAATCATCGATTGTGCCGCAAGAAGCGCGCGACAACTGGTTGGGGCAGAACATTACCGCACAAATCACCGAGCCCGAACAACTGCCAGTCGTTGTGGCCGGTATGGTTAGCCGTATTCAACTCGTTAAAAGCCACGAAACGCATTTTCACTACCAGGTTTCGCTCACCTCGCGGTTACTTACCGCCAACCACAAAAAGGCCACACAAGTATTTGTTGGTGTGCCGGCAGTGGAAATTTTAAGAACACTAGCGATGGACGCCGGCTACTTGGCAGATCAAATAGTTGTAGACGTTGATAACGCACAACAGCTTAGCCACCAGCCATTCGTATTACCGCAAGGCACTATTGCCCAGCAATTTAAGCAGCTCGCTGCGCTGCATGGGTTTATGTTTTGGTCATCAGTCTCTGCTGATGGCGGTAGTGATGGCATAGCAGGCGAAGAACAGCTGATTATTGCCAACTCGCCGCAGCATTACCGGCGCAGTGGCAGAAGCTTTGTTGAAAAGGCCGGTGCGGGCCAGGGTGGTGATGGAAGGGGATTTGATGCCAGCGAAATGATCCGCGAACTGGCCGTAGAACAGCACTGGCGCCCGCATACTAACAGTGAAATGGTGCTAGAACACCCAAGCACGCTATATGCGTTAGACGAACAAGCGTCGGTACAAAGCGCCAACGCACCGCTCGATTACGGCGATGCCGTTACCCGCGCTAAACTCAATAACGATGCCCTAACGCACGATGCCAACCGCTACGTGGCATTCACCCGCGCGCCCATTGCCCGCGCTGGGCAAGTAATTGGCGTGCAACCCATAACCGAAACCCTACTAAGCGGCTGGGATGTGGCGAGCCAAATGGTGGCCAAAACAGTTAAGCACCATTTACCCATTGGCGAGCGCTATAGTGGTGAAGTAGAACTCGTACCCGACCACCAAGCCGTACGCTTACCCGTTAAAACCGAGCTAACACTGCCACCGGTGTTTGTTGCCAAAGTCATTAGCCCCAATGCCGCACCAAAACTCGATGGCTTAGGCGAGTACCAAATTCGTGCCATGCACGACGGGCAAACAGAAGGCGACGAAGCCTACAGCCCACAGGTGCCAAGCCTAAAACCCTACGCCTCGCCCGACCCAGAAAAAGCCGTAGGCTGGCACATGCCTTTACATGATGGCACCGACGTACTGCTCACCTGCCTCAACCAAGACCTAATGAAGCCACTCATGCTAGGCGTGGCAAGCAAAGACACCGACGAGCAAATGGTCACGGCAGAAAACTACAGCGAGTACCGCATTAAAACCCGCGCCAGTCACGAGCTGTGGTTCGAAGACAACGACCAGCAAATAGAGCTAAAAACCTTCGAGGGCCAACACCTGCTGCGCTTTGAAGCCAGTGCTAACCAGGTAATGACGCAACTCATTACGCAATTCGGTAGCCAGTATTGGCAAGCAAACAAAACCTTCGCCCTAACCGTAGGCAGTGAAGAAGACGCTGACCTAACCCAATTTGTTGGCGACAACCTAAACATTGCCAGCAAAGCCGACAACACCACAACCGTTACCGGCAACGCCCACTGGCAAAGTGCTGCCGACCTAAGCCTGCGCAGCCAAGCCAACATGACCTTTGCCACCGAAGGCGACTGGCAGCAACAAATTAGCCAAGGCACCCACACTCAGCAAGTGCAAGCCGACCACAGCACCACAGTGACCGGCGGCGACCACACCCGAAAAATAGTAAACGGCGCCATCATCACCCAAAGCGGCGGCGACATCACCATTGAAGGCACAGGTAGTGGCGAGCTGCTACTGGTAAACGGCGACGGTGGTATCAAGATGGCTAGCAACGGCGATGTAAAAATTTTCGGCCCAACCGTAGCGTTCAATCCTAATTCAAAAGTCACCCTCACCGGCGAGGTGGAATACGAAGTAGGGCCGAGCAATGCGCCAGAAAGTGGCGCCGAACCAGAGATGCCAGAGTTTGGCGAAGTCGACATGCTCGAAGCCGAGCGCACCCCACTGATAACCAGCGCCGTATGGCACGCACGTGAATGGTTCGACGACGAAGCCATTGAGCTAAATGTGGGGTATCGCCACTTCGAAGTCGGCGATACCGCCGAAGTTGAAATGATACTGATCAAACCTGATGGCAGCGAAGAAGTGCTCGACACGCTCAGCCAAGACTTACCAGAGAAGTCCGGCGCATTGCAATTCCACTGGCACTTACCACAAGCAAGCAGCGACTCAGAAAACCGCCGCGACAACGACAACTCGGCACTGTTCCCGAACCAATACATCGCCCGCGTCAGTATTAATGGCGAAGAAGCCGAGTGCGCACCGGCGGTGCATTATGCGAAGTTTGTGGTGAGGGTGAAAGGTGCTTCGGCTGATTGCCCACAATTTGTAGCAGTACAGGACTCCACACTTAAAACTCATTATGAAAAAATTGCCAGCGAGCGAGTTGAGTTCAACAACATCTTGCAAGGCGACGTCCGTGTTTGGCTAACGGCCACTCACCACGAAAAGGAAAGCTAGGAGAGGACACATGGCGCAGTATGAAGCGGCGATTATGTCGACAGTTTCGACAAGTTCAGGCACAACGGAAGTTGAGTTACAACAAGCTCCTCTAGAAAGTATTCAGGCAGGTGGAGATACCTACTACGAGTTTCTAGTGCCGGAGTATTCATGTTACGTTTTTTTCACTAAAGCAGAAGTTGAAAACTTTAAACTTGTAGATGATGAATTTAAAGAAGCTTTAGGCCATTACGCAAATGCATTAAAAGAACATCGAAATAGCGGCTACAACGGCTCTAAAACTGCTGATGTTGAAGAAAAGAAAGGGAATCTCCTTGCCATAATGCAATCGCAAGGCGTCAAGATTGGCAACACCGAAACCCTAGACTTCATTACATGCTTTAACACCAAAGCGAGCGGTGCTGCGGAGCAGGTAGGGGACGACGACATTCTATTTGGTACTGAAATTCCCAAGGAGCATGTGCTTCTTGTACCAATTAGTAAGTTAGCAAATGGCCAGTTGCCCGCCGATCGCACAATTGACATTTCGGGTTTTTGGCGAGCACTTGCCGCTGACGGCACGATGGACTTCTCGGAAAAAAGTAGCGTGCCACCAGCCAACTTTAAGTACGGTAAGCAAGGAATAAATGCTGAAGAGCCTGAGCCTATCGCTTCGTTAAGTGTTGCGAAAGAGTACACAGCATCTGGGCAAATTTCTTTGAAATTTATAGCGAATGCGGCAAATGGCTTCGACCCGGCACTGAAGGGTAAGATTGATAACTCTGAGTTTTTGAATAGCCTGGATCGAGGTATTACAAAGCTAAACCAGGCTTTGCACTTCAAAACCGATGCGCGGGCAGAGCAGCGACAGCATATCGTTGATTTATTCGGGCCAGACAATCCATCTGAAGAAACACTCGAGCAGCTCATTACTCACGAAAATTGGGGCCGAATTGATCGAAAGTGTGACGAGCTATGGGCTGGCGAATCCCCAGTTAAGGCTTACTGGCCAATGGGGCTAAGCCAGCAGTCTACAGGTGGTTCAATGTCCATGAGCGGCGATAGCGCTTCAAGGCAAGAAAAAGCTTGGCGTGAGCTAAAGTCGGCAGTAAAAGATGCGAACCTGCCGCCAATGCAGTGGGACGCCTCCGGTAACGGTTCTTTTTTGCGCTACATGGGCACAGCCACAGGCAAGGCAGATTTCAACCCACTAGATGGCAACCTTGCTCTAGCTGGGGAGCTTAAAGCCAGAGCTGCTTTGGCAGAGGGTAGCGTGCGAGGCGGATGTAAATTGCCTAACTCAAATGGCTTTGACGCCTCGGTTAAGTTTAAAGCTCACAAGTTCAAGTACAAAACTGAGGTGCTTCACGTTTTTTGTACGCTGAAAGATTTCCAGCATATGGAAGGCTATTTCCCGCATGGGGTTAGACTTTTCAAGCGCCTTGGTAATTGGGAGTTAAGCACGCCAGAGGACATACGCTTCGCTTCGAGCTCAGCACTGGTAGACGCTTCATATGACACCATGCTGCAAGGGATTGTAGACCAAGTATCTCGTGAGCCTGGTGTCAAGCTATTAGTAAAGGGATTTACTGATAGTGAAGGCCAAGAAAACGATAACGTCGCGCTAGGGCTGGCACGTGCCGAGGCCGTGAAAGCGAAGTTGATGAATAAAGGCTTATTTGCTGGTTCCATTCGCACTATTTCATATGGTGAGAGCCTGAGTAAAGCAACCAACTCCACTAGTGTTGGCATGGCAACTAACCGGCGAGTAGAGATCACAGTGGACAGCTCAACCATGGTGACAGGGTATGAAAAGTTCTTTAACGACAGCCTAGTGCCTGCCCCGTTCGACATGATGCCCGCAAATCATGGCGGCAGCAATTACGAGCCGCCATTGTTTAAAAAGTTCAGTATTGAACTGACCCCCGCAGGCGTGAGCTTATTAAAGGCAATGCATGACTCTGTGCTCAGTGACATACATAGTTTTGCTGGCACAGATAAATTGAACTATGCCTTGCTTCAGTCGTTAACAGCCGACGATACAAATAGGCATTTTGCGCTATCACTTCGAACCATTCATGGTGATGAAGAATTGCTAGGGCGAGAGTTTAAAAAACAGTTACGCGAATTAAGGTACAAAGTTGTACGGGAGTTTTTATGTCGGAACATCGAGTTCTCGTCATCGTCCCCCGCTTCGGTTTCGAATCTATATGCTGATTTCAACCTACAGCACCGCCCAGCCTTCAAGGCAAAGTTGCAGCGAGACGTTCCGCAAGTAGACAGTAGTTTACTGGATGCAGCAATTGATACGCGCGATTTAAGCCACTATAAAATGCCTACCCCACAAGGTACGCAAGCCTCTTACTTTAATAGAGTTTTACCTAAAAAGGCGAGTCCAGAAGCGGATGCCGCACCGCATCCAAACAAAACGATTGGTACTCAACTGGCTTTGTCGGTTGTGGATAAAGAGCCTGATGGTTTTACTGGGCAAAAGGTTGAGCAAGAGTTTGAGTTTGGCTACCTAAGAGTAGACGTTGAATTTACTTTATCGGCGGCTGCTTGTGTAAAGGCAAGCCTAAGTGGCGGGGTGCATTTAAATACCGGGGTGCCTTGGGGCAAAAGCTCGGTAGAGCAAGCTTCGCAGCAACTTGATCACGTAAATAATCAAACAACAACGACTACGACAAACATTAGAACAAACGGCGCAACTGAAACGGTAAATCAGGCCCGAACAGTGACGAATGCTAACGGCGACACGCGTTCTAAAACCGTATATATGAGCTACGCTGGTAGCGCACCAGAAGGCCTTAACCTTCCAAGTGGTGGTGCAAACCTAGGCGGTGAAGTATTTGCCGGTGTTGAGGCCTCGGCAGGTATAGCAGGCAAGTTGATGTGGCATAAACCAACCAAGCCAAGTGAGCCAATTAAAGACAGTGAGTTTAAAGAACTGGGAAGTCTTGGCTACATTGTTACAGCAGCGCTAGGGGTAGGTGCTGCATTTGATTTGAAGATTGGGTTTGACCGAGGCTCCAGTAAGTTTTTAATTTCTTTTAAAGCCAAGCTCGTAGTGAAAGTCGGCGGAGGCGGCGAAATGACCGCTGCTGTGGATGTCGCTCAGATTTACAACTTCTTCGTAGTTATTTACGAACAACTTAAAAAAGCAGAGTTTCGTATTGCTGACATTTTTGATGACGAGCGTGTTTATGAATACTATTGCGCTGCAGTATGGGGGCTTTTGACCTTAGGTCGCTACAACCTCGTCGATGCCGCAGTGTATGCATCGGGAGGCTCCGAATTCTGGGATGAGCTCACCGACCGAGCTAATCAAAAGTTAGTTCGTGCGTCAATCTCGGCTATTGATCAAGTACAATTGTGGGATGCAGAGTGGAAGGACTCAAAAGCGGACGATTTAGTATTCACAATCGTAGAACGTTGCTCTGAAGAGCATATTGACTTTATTAGAAGTGCCCCCCCCGAAGTCATTGGTAATTGGCTTTGGTTTTTGATTAGCGAAACAGGGCTCTTTGATTGGGATTTCCTCAATAAAAAACGAAAGGCAATATTATATTTGCTCAAAAACGGAGTATCCTCTCGTCGTGAATTTCATGAGGTTCTTGAGCATTGCTTGGAAAGCCCACACAGCATCGAGCACCAGTCGCGAACAGCTGAAGTCAAATCGGCTTTAGTTGAAGAAACCGCTGAAGCTATACGCAATAGGCTTAGCACTGTTGTGTTGCGACTGGAGCTGAAAGAGTGGTTCAATAATCTTGAGGGCGATTTTAGTGATGATACGCTTCCACAGTATGATTGGCTATACAACCCTCTAGAGTACCTTAGTGATTGGATTGCCGAGTAGGCAATCCAGTCCACTGCTGGTAAACGATTTGCGGCAATGGAGAGCTTGAGTTAATCGCACACCTGACTCCATGCCTTCCACTGCTTGGATCTGCGGTTTTTCTGGACTGTATGTAATTTAATGTAAGGTCATGTGCCAAAGACCAGTCACTCCGCCAAACTCGAGTGATATGTGGACCCGGCTCTAAGCCAAAGTCTTCAGGCAACATAACCGGATTATCGCGCTCGGCGAGTTCATGGTAGTTATCTACATAGCCATCTCGCATCCATTCCCCACCGTTAAAAGCCATCTCGTAAAAGCCATAAGGGTTTGGCGGAAAGTATTTGGAGGGTAAGCGATCGCCAGGGTACTTGCCAGATCGGTAGTCTTCTTCACTATAAAAGTTTCGACCAAACTCCAGTTGCCCGTTATCCGTCGCATAAATCCAGTCACTGTTACCGCTCTTGGCTGCTTTTTCCCATTGCGCTTCACTTGGTAATACGAATGGCAATCCTGTCTCAGAGCCTAACCACCGACAAAATTGACTAGCTTCGGTCCAAGACAAAAAGGCGCCTGGGAACTCGGAACCATATCGACCATTGTTGAAGTCTGGATCGGGATTGTACGAAAATCGGCCTTTTTCTTGTCTTTCAATTCCAGACCTCTGATCAAAAAACTCAAACCCTAGCCAAGAGTGTTTGGTATTAAATAAATAATAACCGTCTAGGTACACTTCTATGGGCGGGCCTTCGTCGGGAATGCCGTTGTTAATGCCCATGATAAACTCGCCAGGCTCAACGTATACCATGTTATCCATTACACCTTGAAGATATTCGGCAAACTCTTCGTCGTCGACACAAATTTGTTGTTCGTTTGGCTCACAAGACGTACCACCAAAACAGGCACTTACTAGCAGTGGCAGAGTCGCGATTAACAGAGCATTACTTTTCATAACCTAGTCGCTCCTTGATATTTTTGATTACTTTACCATGTTGTGTTGTTTGGCTCTATTTAACGGTGGTCGCTAATGACATGCTAAGGCTAGCAGTACTCATTGCTGATACTTGGTCGTATACTCACGCATAGCAGAATAGTTGGGCCACAAGTCTAACATTGCCAGTCAGCTCTAATCACGGAATACTGTTTGAGCTGTTATTACTAACACTGTTTTTGTAGGGAATTGGGTAGTAACTGGTAACCAAAAGCAGTAGATGTTCTAATCAAACATGCTCAGTGATAGAGAAGATAAAGCCGAACTTGCAACTTGGTTTGAGTCATTACAGCCTTACGATGGGATTGAGCCTATTCTACCAGCAGATAATTGGCTGCAAGAGCCAAAAATTCGAAGTGTTAGTAGAGCATTTTAAACTTGAATACCTGTCGAAGTTTACTTCGACAGGTATTCACCGGCAAAAACTAAGGCTGATTAATGGTAGGAAGCACACTGGCGTTAATAGTGCAGCGAAGAGAGTTGCTACCAGTGCCGTCTCGAGCAATGCGTTGTTGGATATAACTATTCTGAATATTGTATCTGTCCCATGCTGGCCCACCACCACGAACCGCAACGCCATAGCGCTCTCCAGCCTTGAGTTCTTTATCATTGTTGATTTGTCGGCCTGCTAGACGAGTTTCGTATGGCACAGGGAATGTAGGGTTTCTATCCGCCGCTAACTCTAGATATTTAGACCGCCACAGATCCGCTGTCCATTCCTCGCCATTGGTATGTAGGCCATATAAGCCGTTAGGGCTTGGAGGCTGGCTGGTAACGGGTATATACAATAATACCGACTCACCGTGACCACTTCGAGACGTGACAGTTCGTTGTTCCATTGTTGGATAATCGCGCCCTTCAATAAACTGGTTATCTGCAGTTGCCCAAACATGACTGCGGTTACCATTTTTTGCTGCTTTTTCATACTGTGCTTCAGTTTGTAATCCTGCATCCAAACCGGTCAAGTCACCAATCCATTGGCAAAAATTATGCGCGTCGTAATAGTAAACAGCATAGGCAGGCTGGTTCGCGCCAAGGTTGACTCCGCGTTCGGGTTCCCATTGTTTTGCGCCATCGGTATAGCCATAACCAGATAGGCGATAAAACGCATCGATTTGCTTCCAAGTGTGCTCACTTTGGTAGATGAAGTAGTCATCCATATAGATTTTTCGCTCAGGCATTTGATTCTCAGGCCCTTGCACCAACCCCATGTAAAACTCACCGGCTGGGATAAACACCATGCCATCCAAAATCTCTTGCATTATGTCAGCAACTTCTTTGTTGTCGATGCAAACATTTGTCTCGGATAGTGTGCACTTGTTGGATTGACAGGCTGATAACAACAAGGCGCTTGCTGCGGCAAGCAAAAATCCATGCTTCTTCATTGCTGATCCTTGATTGTCTACTCATACATAGCAGATTAATTTGGTCATAAGTCTACCACCGCCTCACAGCTCAAACCACGTAACACTGTTTGAGCTGTGATTGCTGGCTATGTTGAAGCAGGTTGCTGGGGAGTAATTGGCAACCAATAACAGCAGGTGTTCAGATTAACCAGTCGTTATTAGCCAAGGGTATTTCTACGCTGCGCGAGTTCAACGAAGTGCTCGAACACTGCCTTGAATAACCGCACGGCGAAGAAAAAGAGGGCCGCACTGTAGAGGAGAGGTAAAAAACGCCCAGTACAACCGACAGGCAATCATACATCCGGTAGCAACCGGTAGGTTTTTCGAACCGAAGGTTCGGGAAACATTGACCTGTGGCGATACCCGTTGCCCGGCGCGAAAAACGCCCCGCCAGAAGTAATTGGTAATTGGCTATGGTTTTTAATAGATGACACGGGCTCATGGGATATTGATTGGTTTGGCAAGAAGCGTAAAGCGATGCTGTACCTTTTAGTTAATGGTATCTCTACGCGTCGCGAATTTCATGAGGTATTAGAACACACTCTAGAAAGCCCCCACGGCCCCCAGAATGCAAATCGCCCAACAGAAGTGAAGTATCAACTCGCTGAGGAAACAGCAGAAGCGATCAAAATAAGACTAGGCTTAGGGTTGTATCTTAATGAACTGAAAGGCTGGTTTGAAGAGTTGGAGGGTGATTTTGACGCCGACGTATATCCTCCGAAAGATTGGCTATATGGACCATTAGACTATATCGTAGATTGGATAGCCGAATAGGCTATCCATCGTTCTGTAATCTAGTACTTAACGTCTGGCAATGGTTTCGTTGTATTAATGGCACAACGCACACTGAATGTACCGGTAACTGGGTTTGATGTTTTTCTAGACTGGAGGTAGTTCAATGTAAGGTCATGCGCCAGTGACCAATCACTACGCCATACTCTTGTAATATGCGGGCCCGGCTCTAGGCCAAAGTCTTCAGGCAACATAACCGGGTTTTCGCGTTCGGCCAGTTCATGGTAGTTATCCACATAGCCATCTCGCATCCATTCGCCCCCATTGAAGGCCATCTCGTAGAAGCCGTATGGGTTAGGAGGGAAATACTTCGAAGGTAGTTCGTGGCCAGGGTAAAGCCCTTTGCGATGGTCTTCTTTGCTAAAGAAATTCCGCCCAAAATCTAATTGGCCGTTGTCAGTAGCATAAATCCAATCATCATTGCCCGCTTTAGCAGCCTTTTCCCACTGCGCTTCGCTTGGCAATTCAAATGGCAAACCTGTCTCAGAGCCTAGCCAATGACAAAACTGCTCAGCTTCATTCCAAGAAAGCAATGCTCCAGCGAAGTCAGCGCCGTAGCGACCCTGATTAAATTCGGGGTCGGGATTATAGGCGAACTTTTTATTCTTTCGCTCTACCCCAGACCTCTGATCAAAAAACTCAAACCCTAGCCACGAATGTTTGGTATTAAATAAATAATAACCGTCTAGGTACACTTCTATGGGCGGGCCTTCTTCGGGAATGCCGTTGTTAATACCCATAATAAACTCGCCAGGCTCAACGTATACCATGTTATCCATTACACCTTGAAGGTATTCGGCAAATTCATCATCGTCGACACAAATTTGTTGTTTGGTTGGCTCACAAGACGTACCACCAAAACAGGCGCTTACTAGCAGTGGCAGAGTCGCGATTAACAGAGCATTTCTTTTCATAACCTAGTCGCTCCCTGATATTTTTGATTACTTTACCATGTTGTGTTGTTTGGCTCTATTTAACGGTGGTCGCTAATGACATGCTAAGGCTAGCAGTACTCATTGCTGATACTTGGTCGTATACTCACGCATAGCAGAATAGTTGGGCCACAAGTCTAACATTGCCAGTCAGCTCTAATCACGGAATACTGTTTGAGCTGTGATTACTAACACTGTTTTTGTAGGGAATTGGGTAGTAACTGGTAACCAAAAGCAGTATGTTTTAATCAAACATGCTCAGTGATAGCGACGATAAAGCCGAACTTGCAACTTGGTTTGAGTCATTACAGCCTTACGATGGCATTGAGCCTATTCTACCGGCAGATAATTGGCTGCAAGAACCCAAAATTCGAAGCGTTAGCCGAGCATTTTAAAGTCGAATACCTGTCGAAGCGCTGCTACGGCAGGTATTCAGCTGCAAAAACTAAGGTTGATTAATGGTAGGCAGTTGACTAGCGTTGATAGTACACCGCAGTGAATTAGTACCCCTACCGTCTCGAGCAATGCGTTGTTGGATATAACTATTCTGAATATTATATCTGTCCCACGCTGGCCCACCACCTCTAACGGCAACGCCAAAGCGCTCTCCAGCCTTGAGTTCTTTATCATTGTTGATTTGTCGGCCTGCTAGGCGAGTTTCGTATGGCACAGGGAATGTAGGGTTTCTATCCGCCGCTAACTCTAGAAACTTAGACCGCCACAGATCCGCCGTCCATTCTTCACCATTAGTATGCAATCCATATAAGCCGTTAGGGCTTGGAGGCTGGCTGGTAACGGGTATATACAATAATACCGACTCACCGTG
The DNA here is from genome assembly GCF_003577475.1 of Salinibius halmophilus. GTDB lineage: Bacteria > Pseudomonadota > Gammaproteobacteria > Pseudomonadales > Natronospirillaceae > Salinibius > Salinibius halmophilus. The sequence continues at coordinate 105,338 of NZ_QPEP01000001.1, read as the reverse complement.
ACCACTTCGAGACGTGACAGTTCGTTGTTCCATTGTTGGATAATCGCGCCCTTCAATAAACTGGTTATCTGCAGTTGCCCAAACATGACTGCGGTTACCATTTTTTGCTGCTTTTTCATACTGTGCTTCAGTTTGTAATCCTGCATCCAAACCGGTCAAGTCACCAATCCATTGGCAAAAATTATGCGCGTCATAATAGTAAACTGCGAAAGCTGGTTGCTCTGCGCCCAAATCAACGCCACTCTCAGGCTCCCACTGCCAGGCGCCATCGGTATAGCCATAACCAGATAGGCGATAAAACGCATCAATTTGCTTCCAAGTGTGCTCACTTTGGTAGATGAAGTAGTCATCCATGTAGATTTTACGCTCAGGCATTTCATCTTCAGGCCCTTGCACTAACCCCATGTAAAACTCACCGGCGGGGATAAACACCATACCATCCAAAATCTCTTGCATAATGTCCGCAGCTTCTTTGTTGTCGATGCAAACATTTGTCTCGGATGGTGTGCACTTGTTGGATTGACAGGCTGATAACAACAGGGCGCTTGCTGCGGCAAGGAACATTCCGTGCTTCTTCATTGCTGGTCCTTGATCGTCTACTCACGCATAGCAGATTAATTTGGCCATAAGTCTACCACCGCCTCACAGCTCAAACTACGTAACACTGTTTGAGCTTTGATTGCCAGTTCAGTTAAGACAGTTTATTGCATTGCCACCGGCAACCTAAAGCAGTGGGGTATCAAGCCTTGCTACCACTCAAAGTCCCGAAGAGCGCTAGTTTTATAATGGCCAATACCAAAGGGTAGGTATAGCAATAAAAATCGGTCGATTTATAAACATATGTCAATGTTATGCGTTTAATATAGGGTAGCAGTAGCTGAAACCACTCTGTAATATTGTGTGAATTGGTTCACATGGGAAATGGCTATGCAAGGTGGCAACTGCAGTATTACCAGTTATATCGAGGCTTGCTTATACTGGCGAAAACCCTTTACCAGAAAAGGTATTGAGCAACGTTTTAATGTTACCAAGCCCACTGCACTAAAGAAGCTTCAACCCTACGTTGATGCAGGGTATGTAGCGATAGAAAAACTCGGCCAAGTAAATTTATATACCCCTGTTGGCCAGCCTATCACTAGTAATTGTGTTCCCACCTTTAATGATTTTGTTGAAAAGCACCCTGTGTTGGTAGGTGGCATTCAAACACCATTGTCTTACCAACGAAGTGAAGCGCCAGAAATTATTGGCAAGCTGCTTTTTGCCATCGAAACTCAATCAAGATTCGAAGCCAAGTACTACTCGGTATCCAGCGGGCAGCATGAGCATAGAGTCATTCAGCCCCATAGTATTGTTTTTGCCAGCGGACGTTATCACACACGAGCCTATTGCGAGAAGAATCGACGTTTCGCCGATTTTGTATTGGCGCGCTTTGCCGAGGAAGGCGAAATTACCAGCGAAGGATTTCCTGAGCACACCGGCGAGTTTGATGATGACTGGCACAACAAGTTAGTACTAACCATCATTTCAGATCCTCGTCTACCAGAAAACAACCGCAAATGTGTTGAACTTGAATATGGAATGCAAAACGGCCAGCTAGAGCTTACCACTCGCAAGGCCTTGTTGAACTATGCACTGCAAGAATTACGCGTAGACCGCTACAACGAAGATCCATTTGCGCAACAGATAGTGCTTGAGCCGAAATGCCGAGAGCGAATAAAAGACTCTTTTTGGCCAAAGGGGTAAAACGGTTTTACTGGTTGGATGATCAGTGGGTATGCAGTGTGGCATGTGCATGCCATTCTAGATAAAAATAACGAGGGATTGAGTGATGGATGATTTTTCATCGCTAGATATGAAGACCATTTTGCACTCTAAGCGTGCCAATTTGTTCTACTTAGAGCATTGCCGTGTTATGCAAAAAGATGGCCGAGTTTTGTATCTCACGGAGGGCAAAAAAGAAAATCATTACTTCAATATCCCCATTGCAAACACCACGGTGATATTACTCGGCACAGGTACCTCCATTACTCAGGCGGCCATGCGAATGCTTGCCAAGGCTGGTGTGTTAGTTGGCTTTTGTGGTGGCGGAGGAACGCCGCTGCATATGGCTGCCGAAGTAGAGTGGCTTAGCCCACAAAGTGAATATCGCCCCACCGAGTATGTGCAAGGCTGGCTGTCATTCTGGTTTGATGATGCACTGCGCCTAGTTGCTGCTCGCCAGTTTCAAGAAGCCAGAATGGCCTTTATTCAAAAAGTATGGTCGAAAGATGGCGAGCTAAAAAAGCAGGGCTTTAATGTCAATGACCACGCCGTAGAGAAAGCACTGGCGCAACTGGAACTAAAAACCAAGCGCGCCAATTCAGCCACCGACTTGCTTACCAGCGAAGCGCAATTCACCAAAGCCATCTACAAGTATGCCGCTAACAATACAGGCACCGAAGAATTCACCCGCCAGCATGACTCAGCCGATACCGCTAATGATTTTTTAAACCATGGCAATTACTTAGCTTACGGTTTGGCAGCAAGTTGTTTATGGGTGCTGGGCATTCCTCATGGTTTTGCCGTGATGCACGGTAAAACTCGGCGCGGTGCTTTGGTTTTTGATGTGGCGGACCTTATTAAAGATGCACTGGTATTGCCATGGGCCTTCATTTGCGCCAGCGAAGGCGCGACAGAGCAAGAATTTCGCCAGCAAGTGCTGCAAGCCTTTGCTGACCACAAAGCCTTGGATTTTATGTTTGATACGGTAAAACGCATTGCCTTGGAGGACTACCAATCATGATGGTCACCTTTGTTAGCCAGTGCGAAAAGCGGGCGCTTGCCAAAACTAGGCGGGTGCTGGATGCCTTTGCCAACCGCATAGGGGACAACACCTGGCAGACCATTATTACGGAAGATGGCCTGAAAACTGTGCAAAAAATGCTGCGCCAAAGTGCCTCGCGCAGTACCGCAGTGAGCTGTCATTGGCTTCGTAGTCGCAGCCGCTCGGAGCTCATTTGGATTGTTGGTAATCGCAGCAAGTTTGCGCTAGATGGCACAGTGCCTGTGAACACTACAAAGCTCAACCTAGCCCATGGCGAATGGGAGCATGGGTGGCGCTATACGCAGGTGCTATCACTGGCTGCCGCCATTGGTGGGCTGTTTCATGATATTGGCAAAGCCAATGCACTGTTTCAGAAAAAGCTCAGCGGTAAAGGAGAGCAGGTATGGGAGCCTTACCGCCATGAATGGGTATCGTTCTGTGCATTTCTGCAGTTGGTGGACGGCAAGTCTGATAAAGAATGGCTAACTCAGCTGGCTGAGATCAGCCAAGCGAACAACGGCCAGCTTCTTGACCAGAAGTTATGTGAAGCACTACCAAACAATCAAAAAGTGGGTGAGCAGTTCGACCAGCTTGCCTCTTTTGCACAACTAGTTGCTTGGTTAATTCTGTCTCACCATAGATTACCGCTGGTACACGTTACAGGTGACGCACCTGACCTTACTAAGATGAAAGGCTGGAAATCGCTGCTGGATGAATCTTGGAACTCGGCCAACCGGGAAAAAGACTGCAGTGAACAAGCGCTGGCAGATAACTGGCATTTCCCCAATGGTACACCGCTTAAAAGTAGTATTTGGCAGCACAATGCGAGCAACCTGGCACAGAAAGCACTGAACTGCGTGGATTTGTTTGACGAGCAAAACTGGCTAAATCAGCGCTTTGTTAGTCACATTGCGCGCATGTCACTAATGCTCGCCGACCACTACTATTCCTCGTTGCCACCAGAGCAGTCCAAAGCCGTATGGCGTGATTCAACCTATACGGCAGTTGCTAATACGGATCGAAAAACCGGAAAAACCAAGCAGCAGCTTGATGAGCACAATATTGGGGTGGGCCTTAATGCACTCAAATTTGCCCGCAACCTGCCAACGCTAAAGTTAACCTTGCCAGCACTGGCAGACCATAAGTTTTTAAAGAAGAAAACTAATCACAAAGATTTTTTATGGCAAAACACCGCTGCACAAGTAGCTAAAAAGGTCGCCAGCACAACCGAGCGCCAAGGTTTCTTTGGGATCAATATGGCTTCAACCGGCTGTGGTAAAACCGTGGCTAATGCCAAAATTATGTATGCGCTAGCCGACCCCAATGAGGGGTGCAGGTTCTCAGTCGCACTTGGGCTGCGCACGCTCACGCTGCAAACAGGCGACTCGTACCGCAACTTGCTTAAACTCGACGACGACGCGTTGGCGGTATTAATTGGCTCGCAAAAAATTCAAGACTTACACCAGCTTGGCAAACAAACGGAATCTAAAACTGGCAGTGATTCAGCGAACGACCCACTGGCGCACTTGAGTGTGCAATATGATGGGCAAATCTATGATGGCCGCTTAAAACACTGGCTTGCAGGCAACCCCAAGCTTGAAAAAATGCTTAGTGCGCCAGTTATGGTCAGCACTATTGACCACCTTATGCCAGCAACCGAAAGCCTGCGCGGCGGCAAGCAAATAGCGCCAATGCTGCGTTTATTAACCAGTGATCTAGTGCTAGATGAGCCAGATGATTTCTCGCTAGCAGATATGCCAGCGCTCAGCCGTTTGGTGAACTGGGCTGGCATGTTGGGTTCGCGGTTGTTGCTATCTACCGCCACCATGCCACCAGCACTTGCCGAGTCATTATTTGAATCATATTGCGTGGGGCGTAAATACTTTGATGAGGCCAACTTCAATGATGGTAAGCCCTTACAAGTGCAGTGTGCTTGGTTCGATGAGTTTAGTGCCGAAGAGCAGCTAATTAAACGTGCTTCCGAGGAAGAAGGTGTAAAGGCTGTGTTTGCCCAGCATCATCAAAAGTTTATCGATAAGCGCCTAAAAGCACTTGGCCCTAAGCTTGTTAAAAACCGCTTGGGAACTTGCGTGCCTGTCATCGAAAGTGACGCGTCGGTTGCTAGAAGGTTAGCCGAAACCATTCACCAGCAAATACATCAGTTGCACGCTAAGCACCATCAAACGAAAAGTGAAAAACTGTCCATCGGGGTGGTGCGTTTTGCTAATATCGACAACATGGTGGCGGTTGTAAAAGAACTTGTTCGGCTCCCTTCATGGGAAAACACAGCCATCCATTACTGTGTTTATCACTCGCAGTTTCCGCTTGCTATGCGTTCAGCCAAAGAGGCCATGCTGGATCGCGTACTTGATCGCCATGACCCTGAAGCAATATGGCAACATGACGCGCTAAAGTCGGCGAGTGACAAGCAGAACAGAATTTACGTCGTGCTTGGTACCTCAGTGGTAGAAGTTGGTCGAGACCATGACTACGACTGGGCGGTGGTTGAGCCAAGCTCACTTAGGTCAATCATTCAGCTAGCAGGGCGCATTCAGCGCCATCGAAAATGGCCCGTTGCAGACAACAATATTGCGATTTTAAACCAGAACTTTAAAGCACTTCTCGGTAAGCCTCTCGCATTCGAAAAGCCTGGTTTTGAAACCAAAGGCCTACCGCTTGTTAGTCACCAAGTTAGCGACCTAATGACCAACGAACAACTGCAGCCCATTAGTGCCCAACTGCGCATTCAGGGGCCAAACAGTGAAGCGCTCAGCCAAGCATTAAATCTTGGCCAAACCATAGAGCAAGCCGTAAAGATAGATGATTTTTGGCTGCAAGAGCACCGCGCACTAGCCGCCACGCTAAATAAACCAAAAGTCCTCAAAAAATATCGCACCAAGAAAGAAGCAAGCCTATGGTGGACATGCCATGGTACCTGGGCCGGTGAGTTTATCAGGCAAACTCAGTTTCGCCGCTCAGATCCACAAGAAACCTTCGTTTATATGTGCGAAGAGGACGGTGACCCATTAACTTGGCATATTGTGGACGATACCTCAGAGATGACTTATTACCTACCTGCTGGCCAGTCCCGCTTTAATGAAGAGCAGGTTGAGTTAGCGACCGATGTGTATTGGTGGCAGCCAGACAGCGCAGAGGCGGTGATGACGCGCCTTGCCAATCAATTTGATATGGCTGGCCCTGCAACCACGAAAAGATTCGGCGAATTAAACCTACGTGCGCCAAGAGAAAATGAAGACCCCATTCGCTGGCACTGGCATGAACAACTTGGTGTGTTTAGACGAATTAAAGAAAAGGAGCAAGCATGACGGATACGTTAGAACAAGCGATTGCTGACTATATAAAAGGGCGCAAGCTAGCCAAGCTTGAACCTTTAGAAAAAGCGCGCGATAAGGCGTTAAAAGAGGCGGCTACAAGTGAGCAAATTGAGGCAGCCGAGCAAGCCTTTGCCGAGGGGGCACAAGCGCTCGAAGAGCAGTTTAAGCCAGAGAGCTGGTTAACTGATGCTGCAAAGCGCGCCAAACAAATTGCCATGGCGACTCATGCAGCTAAGTTTGCCCACAGTGATGCGAAAGCTAGTAGCTTCTTGGATGATGAAGTCGACACCCACGAAAGCCGGTATTTAACAACGGCATCGCTTCCTGTCCGAAAAATTGACGCTGTGGGCAATGCGGCAGCACTTGATGTCGCGCGACTGCTAAAGCTTGAAGCGGACGGCGAAAGTTTGGTTAACCAGCTAAATCAGGGGCACATTAATGCCTTAGATACCTTTACAGATAACGCCGACCTCCGCCGTGAATGGTTTGATGGCTTTAAGCAGGCTGTCACTGTGAAAGACCCGACAGCGCACACGTTGCTAAAGCAAGTATACTTTCCCGTAGCAGAGGGTAGTTATCACTTACTATGCCCACTTGGTGCATCATCCTTGATGGGGGTTCATAACGCAGCGATTGAAACGACCCGCTATGGTGACAGTAAAGAAGTGCGGGACGCGAGGCGTAACGAGCATTACCACGAGCGTACTGATGTGCGTTTTCCTCATGTTGCGGTACAAAACTTTGGTGGTTCTAAGCCGCAAAATATCTCGCAGCTAAACAATGAACGTGGGGGCAAGGTTTACCTGCTAAACAGCCAACCCCCCACCTTTGAAGCAGTTGCCAAGCCGCCCGAAAATGAAACGCAGCTGCTGCGCCGCTTTGACCAAGCGACATGGTGGCACGTTACTGAGTTCAAAAGCTTTTTGGTTAATTTGACCGACCGAGATAGTAACTTTAAAACGCGCTACAAACGTGACTACCAGTATCTCATTCCTATTTGCGAACGCGTATTGCAGCAAGCAGCGTTGCTGCAAGCCTCTTTTGAGCCGGGTTGGTCAACTAGTACCAGCTTGCCTGCGCCATTACAAGCATGGTTAGACCCGCATGCACATGAAACACAACGGCAAAACAAAGACTGGCTGCTAATAGTCAGCCAATGGTTAACCGATTGGTTAGTGCGACGCCTACAGAATGACAAAAGCTATAAGCTTGCCGATGTAGAGCATCGCTACATCAACAAAGTGATCAAGCATGAGCTCACTATGGTGGAGCTTGGCAGAACCGAGCAAGGAGGTCAGTAATGCAATTTTTATTACTAGAGCGCATTACCGTACAAAACGCCAATGCAATTTCCGGCCTAACTTACGGTTTTCCTGGTATCACCAACTTTCTAGGGTTCGCGCATGCGCTATCGCGCAAAGCGCCAAGCCAGTTGGGGGTAAGTTTTGCTGGCGTAGCAGTGGTGTGCCACAAGCACCAAGTGCATGCCAAACGCCCAAGCCAATGGGCAGACTATACCTTTGCGCTAACCCGCAACCCGCTAACTAAAGATGCCAAAACAGCGCCAATCAATGAAGAGGGGCGCATGGATATGCAGGTGTCTTTATTAATCGAGATAGAAGGCCTTGCGCAAGGTGATCGGGATACCAATGAAGCACTCGTTGATTGGGCGATGCAGCATGTGCCATTTATGCGCCTTGCAGGTGGACAGATTACCGGTTTAGCCAGTGCCCAAGTGGTTGCACCAAGCATGCAAAAAAAGGCGTTACACAAGCTAATGCCGGCCTTTGCGCTGATAGACCGAAGCGACTATTTGGCCGAGCACTTTGAAGCGTTAAAAGCTGAAAATGCCAATACAACGCTTATGGATGCATGGCTAGATTTTGCCAAATTACAGTATAAGGCAGAGCCATTAGAAGAGGGCGAGACCAAGGCCAAATGGCTGCACCAGCCCAAACCGGCACCGGGTTACCTAGTGCCAATTGTTGTGGGCTACAAAGCCATATCACCACTTTATGAGCCAGGCAACGTAGCTGGCGCACGCGATGCTCAAACGCCTGTTACCTTCGTGGAGGCCGTGCACAGCATTGGCCAATGGCAGAGCGTACACAGGTTCAACAACATTGATGAAATGGCATGGCGTTACAGCTATGAGTCGCCTTGGTATATCGCAAAAACCAGTCAAGTGGTTCAGGCCGAGCAAGCCATAGAACCGGATGAAGACGAAGAAGAAATTTCTGTATAAGCAAGGAGAGTAATGATGAGCAATGCAAAACTAAAAACACCGTCGGTATTAGCCTTTGAAGCCAAACTTGTACCATCTGATGCCTTAATGTTCTCGGGTAACTGGGATGGCAATGAATGGCAACCGATTGCCGTAGGCGAAAAAGCCGTGCGCGGCACTATTTCTAACCGCCTAAAAGCCGCGACAGCAAATGATCCATTAAAGGTAGATGCTGAGGTTGCCAAGCCTAACTTGCAGACTGTTGATGTGGCAGCACTGCCCCATGCGCACGACACACTGCGTTTAGACTTTAGCCTGCGTGTGTTACCTGGGTTACATGAGCCAAGTACCTGTAATGCACCGGATTATCAATTGGCGTTGGCTGAAAAAGTGACCACTTACCAAAACACTCATGGTTTTGGCGAAATTGCCAAACGCTATGCAGAAAATATTGCCAATGGTCGATTCCTATGGCGCAACCGTGTTGGCGCCGAAGCACTGCGAATTGAAGTTTTGGTAGGAGAAGATACCTTTAAATTCGACGCTTATGACTACAGCTTGCGTGATTTCAGTGGGAATAACATTGAGCAGCTAGCCCAGCACATTGAACAAGGGCTTTCAGACAAACACGTGCTGATTCAAGTGAAAGCCTTTGCCAAAATTGGTAGCGGCCAACCAGTTTACCCTTCGCAAGAACTCGTAATGGGTGGCGGTAAAGGGGATAAAAGCAAGCACCTTTACGCGCTTGATGGCCAAGCAGCCATGCACTCACAAAAAATTGGCAATGCGCTGCGCACCATTGATACCTGGCATGCTGGCGCAGATGAAGTGGGGCCGATTGCGGTAGAGCCATACGGTTCGGTAACCAACCGTGGTGCGGCATATCGCCAGCCAAAGCAGAAACAAGATTTTTACAACCTGTTAGACGGCTGGATGATCAAAGACAAAGAGCCTGAAGCCGAGCAGCAGCACTACCTGATGGCAATGCTGATTCGTGGTGGGGTATTTGGCGAGTAGGTGGTGTATGAACTATTACATTGAAGTAACTGTGTTGCCCGACGCCGAAGTGGCCGAGGGCTTCATATGGCAAAAGCTGTTTCAGCAAGTGCACTTGGCACTTGCTGCAAACAAACTGGCCGATAACCATAGTGCTGTAGGGCTAGGATTTCCGCAATACCAAGCCAAAGGTGGCTTTCCACTGGGCAGCAAACTAAGACTATTTGCACCTGAACAACAGCAACTAGAAGCACTGAACTTGCCAACCTGGCTCAATCGGTTAACGGACTATTTACACATAAAGTCGATTCAACCGGTGCCTGCCAATTGTGACCATGAAGTGTTTCAGCGCAAGCGCGTAAAAGGCCAAACACGTATCGAAAAAGATATGCACAATAAGGCAAAGCTTTGGGCTGAAAAGTCGGGGCAAACTCTAGAGCAGTGCTTGCAAGTTTTAGAAACCAGCAAGCCGAAAGCCAGCTCCAAGTTGCCGTTTGTTTGGGTGGAAAGTCAAACAACCAAGGAATCGGGTAGTCAAAGGTTTCCCTTGTTTATCGAGCGACTGGCAAGCGAAGGTAAACAAGTAGGCATATTTAATTGCTATGGCTTGGCCGATGTGAACAAGCCTGCCAGTGTGCCGAACTTTTAACCTTGTTTTAAGCGCTCTTTAAAAAGTTGTTTTAAATCAACAAGTTACGATTAGGGCTGGAAAAAGGGTATTTTTGCAAAAAATGCGCTTAGCCCTTGTCGTAGCTTATTTTTGTGTGCAAAAATTGCACTTCACCGCCGCACAGGCGGCTTAGAAAAGGGCAGACCGTGTTCGACATTAGCGCAAAGTCTTCACCGCCGCACAGGCGGCTTAGAAATTGAGCCAATGGAAGACTTGGCCTATAGACGGCTTCACCGCCGCACAGGCGGCTTAGAAACTGAAGGGGCTACGCATTTTGATGGCAAGCACTCTTCACCGCCGCACAGGCGGCTTAGAAACAAGGCTTGTGCAACGGCCAATTGGTAGTCGTCTTCACCGCCGCACAGGCGGCTTAGAAAGATACAAAGGAGCTTACGGCTACATAATGATTCTTCACCGCCGCACAGGCGGCTTAGAAAACCTACGCCCAACTCTGTTACCAGGTCATTTACTTCACCGCCGCACAGGCGGCTTAGAAATGAAAGACAATCGGCTATTGGAGGGTAAGTAGCTTCACCGCCGCACAGGCGGCTTAGAAAGCACAGAAGAAGAAAAGCTGATTGATGAGGCGCTTCACCGCCGCACAGGCGGCTTAGAAAAGCTAGATACGCCGCATAACGGTCATCTTTGCCTTCACCGCCGCACAGGCGGCTTAGAAAAATACCGTTCACTACATTGGGGATTACATAGCCTTCACCGCCGCACAGGCGGCTTAGAAAAAATGAAACCAGAACAAGCACGAGAAATTCTACTTCACCGCCGCACAGGCGGCTTAGAAAAAAGAGATAACAAGAAAGAGCTGGCTATCACACTTCACCGCCGCACAGGCGGCTTAGAAATTGGCAGTACCCTATGGCTTCTTCTACTTTAACTTCACCGCCGCACAGGCGGCTTAGAAAGCAGCAGTACCAGCAGCCACAACAACCGATGCCTTCACCGCCGCACAGGCGGCTTAGAAAAAGCTAACCAAGCCTTTTAGCTCTTTCGCAAACTTCACCGCCGCACAGGCGGCTTAGAAAGACTCAAAGAGATAGGCTTGTATCGTGCATGGCTTCACCGCCGCACAGGCGGCTTAGAAATGAAATTTGGTTCACAATGAACCGCCGGTCATCTTCACCGCCGCACAGGCGGCTTAGAAACAAATGAAAAAACTTAGTGTTTGAGTCTGGATCTTCACCGCCGCACAGGCGGCTTAGAAATGGCTATCTTCTTGCTCGGTATTGGCGCTAGTCTTCACCGCCGCACAGGCGGCTTAGAAAATCGAAAACGGTACGAACTATCAGTACATGGTCTTCACCGCCGCACAGGCGGCTTAGAAATTTCCGTCAGTATTGTTAGCGGCTGGCTGCGTCTTCACCGCCGCACAGGCGGCTTAGAAAGTGAGAATGCCGAGCGATACAGCAATAATTGTCTTCACCGCCGCACAGGCGGCTTAGAAATTCTTGTCGGTCGCAGCACTGCTTACTGTTGTCTTCACCGCCGCACAGGCGGCTTAGAAAGCTCCACGTTACGGAGCATACAACAGTAAGCACTTCACCGCCGCACAGGCGGCTTAGAAAAAAAGACAGAATTATTAGCTGGGAGACAGCAACTTCACCGCCGCACAGGCGGCTTAGAAAGTTCGCAAGGCTCGACTAGAATTGATTCCTGCCTTCACCGCCGCACAGGCGGCTTAGAAATTTTGGCCACATGGAGCGCCACTAAGTACAGGCTTCACCGCCGCACAGGCGGCTTAGAAAAACACGCAATGAAGTGCTGGACCACATGCTAACTTCACCGCCGCACAGGCGGCTTAGAAAAATGTGATTTAGCTCTACCTGTGTAGCCATTTCTTCACCGCCGCACAGGCGGCTTAGAAAATTACGTACCGGAAGCACGCAGCCAGAAGTTACTTCACCGCCGCACAGGCGGCTTAGAAAACGCCGTACCGTTCGCCCAAAACGTCGGTTAACTTCACCGCCGCACAGGCGGCTTAGAAAGTTACGACTAGCGCTTTCGTAATCAACTACCTCTTCACCGCCGCACAGGCGGCTTAGAAAACCAGTTCTCGCCCCCTAAATCCGTTTGATCACTTCACCGCCGCACAGGCGGCTTAGAAATTTTGATGTTTGAACCAGGTCGAACATTTTCACTTCACCGCCGCACAGGCGGCTTAGAAAAGATATTTTTTCTTATTATGGTTAACAATTAACTTCACCGCCGCACAGGCGGCTCAGAAAAATGGCGCCAATGACTTTGTTGATATTAATAGCTTCACCGCCGCACAGGCGGCTTAGAAAAACTAGCGTCACCGCCAAGGCCGTCAATCCAGCTTCACCGCCGCACAGGCGGCTTAGAAATCTAGTTGCTACTATAGAAGGACAAACACGGGCTTCACCGCCGCACAGGCGGCTTAGAAATTAGTTAGTAGTTGTGATTTTACATTGATCACCTTCACCGCCGCACAGGCGGCTTAGAAACGTGAACGACACAACAAGTCTAGGAATTTACACTTCACCGCCGCACAGGCGGCTTAGAAATCAACATGTAGCGATTGCACCCCAGCGCCTACCTTCACCGCCGCACAGGCGGCTTAGAAAGCAACCATCGAATACCGCGTCAAACACTACCGCTTCACCGCCGCACAGGCGGCTTAGAAAGCAACAAAACACAGGCGTGGCTTGCTGAGCAATTTCACCGCCGCACAGGCGGCTTAGAAAACTACGCGCTGCCATGATTGTATTCTTGATGACTTCACCGCCGCACAGGCGGCTTAGAAAACAACGAGATTTGGCAAGTACGTCATTCTCAACTTCACCGCCGCACAGGCGGCTTAGAAAACCGCGAATCATAAACTCCACCAGGCGTTCAACTTCACCGCCGCACAGGCGGCTTAGAAATCGCGCTGCTTGCGTTCGCTCGGTGGTAGCTTCTTCACCGCCGCACAGGCGGCTTAGAAAAGCAGTCGCAACTAAAAGAACTAGCAGATCGACTTCACCGCCGCACAGGCGGCTTAGAAAATTCTAAATCAATCTCTTTTGGCCAATGCCAACTTCACCGCCGCACAGGCGGCTTAGAAATGAAAACTGGCAAGATGATTTTGTAACAGAAGCTTCACCGCCGCACAGGCGGCTTAGAAAGGAAAAAACAGAAGCTTCTACAGCTATCGCTACTTCACCGCCGCACAGGCGGCTTAGAAAAGCGTTCGCCAAGTGCTTGCAAGCGTTGAATACTTCACCGCCGCACAGGCGGCTTAGAAATTGCTTTCCAATGCGCGGCGGCGATCAGCCATCTTCACCGCCGCACAGGCGGCTTAGAAATACCATCGACCATCGTTACGTTGACCAGCATGCTTCACCGCCGCACAGGCGGCTTAGAAAACACCAGTTTAACAACGCAGGAGAGTGAGAATCTTCACCGCCGCACAGGCGGCTTAGAAATTGCGCGTTGTCGTGCGCACAATAACAAAGTACTTCACCGCCGCACAGGCGGCTTAGAAATAAACGCCCACATCGTCAATCATTGCGCGAATCTTCACCGCCGCACAGGCGGCTTAGAAATAAATTAGGATCAACATCCATCAGGACGCCATCTTCACCGCCGCACAGGCGGCTTAGAAAACTATGACATCCACCCTCAATAATAGACTTTACTTCACCGCCGCACAGGCGGCTTAGAAAGCGTGAGGCTCAGGTACTCAGCGGCATCGCTCCTTCACCGCCGCACAGGCGGCTTAGAAAATTGACAACCGGATAGTCCTGATTTGGCTCTGCTTCACCGCCGCACAGGCGGCTTAGAAAGAACTAAGAAAGGGCGCGAGATCGAAGTTGACCTTCACCGCCGCACAGGCGGCTTAGAAACTTATATCGAACAAAGCTAGCAGAATCAAAATCTTCACCGCCGCACAGGCGGCTTAGAAAACCCAACTCAGGCACGTTAATCACTTTGGTTTCTTCACCGCCGCACAGGCGGCTTAGAAAGAGGTTAGATGCCAGAAGTGCGGCGGCGAGCTCTTCACCGCCGCACAGGCGGCTTAGAAAGTAGGCCGGAGAGCTTAGCAGCCCGCAGGATTCTTCACCGCCACACAGGCGGCTTAGAAAAATCCCTGAAGGCGACAATGTTACAGAAGTAGCTTCACCGCCACAAAGGCGGCTTAGAATTATTTTTCAGTTATCTAAATTTGTTTCCCGAAGCGTTGCTTCGGAAAACCTACGAGAGTTTGTTGAACTGGTTTCAGACAATTGTTGGAAAAAAATCGCTTTGCGAACGCATTGCAGGCATTCCACTGAAGAAGCCTACCAATAATTCCTAAGCATTTAAGAATGGCGCATTGACTTGGAGTGATGGTGCAGTTGATATAGTGTGGGGTGCCGTATGGGATGGGACTCGAACCCATGAATGTTTACCGAGGTAATATGACCAGCTCCAGCTAGCACCATACCGCGTTTGCTATTCTAGCAAGGCAGTCCGTAGAATGGCCATTCGATACGGTGGATGAATGTTTATCTCCGCCAGCTCTCAAAAGGACGACCCAATGAAAAACCTGCTGTTGCCTGGGCGTCATGCGTCTAATTTGCCTTGGGCGCAAGCGCTTGCGTCCTTATTATCGCAGCCATTTGAGGTGGTTGAGTACCCTTGGTGGCGGGGTGATGAGGCGGTTCATCCTAAACATATCGCTGCTGGTTTTGCTGGGGATACTTATGATTGTGTGGTGGCTAAGTCGATTGGCAGCTTGGTGGCGGCACTTGTGAGTGAGCAGCCTTGGGCTAAAAAAGTGGTGTTAATTGGCGTGCCACTGAATGTGCTAAGTGATGCGGAACGCGACTTTGTGAAGCAGTTTGTTGCCCGTCATCGAACACTCATCATTCAGCAAGCAAATGATAAAACTGCTTCGATGGCGCAGGTTAAAGCTTGGCTAGCGGATACGAGTTGTGAGTTTGTTGAGGTGCCCGGTGAGGATCATATGTATGAGGCTGTTGAGGATTTGGCGGGTGTTGTTGATAGGTGGCTAGGTGGGAGCCAAGCGATCTGATTGGTAGGTTTTGTCTGCAAACATTCGCTTCGCGAATGATTTACAGACCTACTTGCTTCGCGGGTGTGGCGGATAAGAGGTGTGATTGGGGAGTCTGTAACTAGACACCCGCCTTCGCGGGTGTGACGGTTAAGGTGCGGGTGTGACGGGTAAGAGGTGCGAATAGGGAGGTTGTAACTAGACACCCGCCTTCGCGGGTGTGACGGATTAGACGCGGGTGTGACGGTTAAGGTGCGGGTGTGACGGTGTCGTTGCATTTGCGGCTTTTGTTTATTTCTTTAAGTGCGGTTCGCAAATGCTGTGTACGTCGGTGGCGGTGAATATTTCAATCCAATAGCCGTCTGGGTCTTTGATGAAGGCTAGGCCTTTCATGGCGCCGCCGTCGGCGCGTTTTTGGAATTCTACGCCTAGTTCGTCGAAGCGCTCGCAGGCAGCGTTTACGTCTGGTACGTGAAAGCCAATATGGCCAAAGCCTTTTGGCTCGCTGTTACCGTTGTGGTATTGCGCGGTTTCGGCGGTGTCGTCCCAGTTGTGGGTAAGTTCTAACATGGCTGGGCGGCCGAATGTTTGCGCGGTGCGCTCGGCGTCGTTTGGGCTGATGTCGCTGAAGTCTTCGCCTGTGGTGAGGAAATACAAGCTAAAGCGCATGTCTGCGAAGTCTAGGCGCTTAAGTAATGTCATGCCCATTACGCGGGTGTAAAAATCGAGTGAGCGTTTTGGGTCGGCAATGCGCAGCATGGTTTGGTTGAATACGAAGCCTTCGGTGGCAGGATCGCGGTTTTCGCATAGGCCTTCGGCTTGGTCGAAATGGCGGCTCATGGTCACTCCTTTTAGATGGTTTCGGCAATTGTGCATGATTTTGGCGAGGGTTTGTAGGTGGGGGTAAGATTAGGGTGGTGTATATGTGGCTAGACACCCGCCTTCGCGGGTGTGACGGTAGTAGCGGGTGTGACGGATGAGAAGTGTAATTAGGGTCGTGTAACTAGACACCCGCCTTCGCGGGTGTGACGGTAGTAGCGGGTGTGACGGATGAGAAGTGTAATTAGGGTCGTGTAACTAGACACCCGCCTTCGCGGGTGTGACGGATGAGAAGCGGGTGTGACGGTAGTAGCGGGTGTGACGGTAGTAGCGGGTGTGACGGTTAAGATGCGCGTTTAACGCAGCTTTGTTACAGCGGTGGTTGCTGTTGTTTCATTTGCACGGCGTTGGCGTATTGTTTGAGCAAAAACGGTTTGATGTCGTCGTTTAGTATGCTAACGGCTTCGGCTAGGGCTTTGGTCATGTTTTCGCTGGCGTCTAGTACTTCGCCGGCTACGGTTTTGGCGGCCCATTCGTTGGTTTCGAATAGGTGGTAGTTGGCGTGTATTTGTTGATCAATAGCTTTTGCCACGTCGGCGTCGTTTTCAAAGTCGCCTTGTAATACTTCGCCAAAGGCTACGTGAATACGGCCTTTGTCACCAGTAATGCCTCGGGCAATGCTGCGCAGGTCTTCGTTGGCGCGTTTTTTGTAGCTGCCTTGCGACGCCTTGGTGTACATTTCTTTGGCTTGTTGCACGTCGCACGGGTTGCGCTCGTAGCTAATGGTTACTGGTACGATGTTGAGCTCGTTAATATAGCTGGCGTACTCGCGGTCTTTGGGTTTGCTCAGCGAAAACATGCCAATTACGGCTGGGTTGGTGGAGTCGTAGCCGTCTTTGGCGCGCCCTTCGCGTTGGGCAATCCACACGTTGGCGTTTTCTTCTACTACGCAGTGGTGAATATATTGCGACAGCTGCTTGGCGGCTTTGAGCTTCTCGCGCATGCCTTTCACCGAGCGCTTCACAATAAAGCTTTTGTTTAGGCGCATTAGGTGCGAGGCAAAGGGTTTGCTCAGCAGGTTATCGCCAATGGCTATGCGCACGGTTTGAAAGCCATTTTGGTAAAGCGTCCAGTTTACCATGGCTGGGTCCATCACAATGTCGCGGTGATTAGACACAAATAAGTAAGGTTTGTTTGGGTCGAGCTGGTCTAAGCCACTCACGCTCAGCCCCGCCGAGCTGCTATTAATTACTTTGCCTAGTGGCTTCTCTAGCTTGCTTTGAAACTGGTCAACTGTGGTCACGCCCCGAAAATAAAACCGCAAGAACTGTTTAACGGCCCAGCGGCTTAGGCCTGGTGCGGTGCTATGAACCTTGGCGGCTACCCATTTGGCAAGGGTGTCGTGAAATTCTGGGTCATTGGTTAAATGAATAAGAATTTCGCGCACTTCGTTGTCGCGATACGGGCGAATGTCTTCAAATAGGTCTTGTTGGCTCATACACAGGCAGAGAAGTATTAATGTGGCGCATACTCTACGCACTTGCTAGCAGCAAACAAGCCACAACAGTGGGTGAATTTGGAAAAACTGTTTACACGGGTAGGGCAGAAAGCTGGGGCGAACCCCAGCTTTGGCGGGCTAAATTAGCCAGCTAGGTTTTGGTTAACAAATTCCCAGTTAACCAATTTCCAGAACGCGTCTAGGTATGTTGGGCGCGCGTTGCGGTAGTCAATGTAGTAAGCGTGTTCCCATAGGTCTACGGTTAGTAGTGGGGTTACGCCTGCATCAGTTAGTGGGCAGCCAGCGTTAGAAGTGTTTACAATTTCTAGTTCGCCAGCAGCGTTTTTCACTAACCAAGTCCACGATGAACCAAAGTTGTTAACCGCTGCAGTGTTGAATTCTTCTTGGAACTTTTCGAAAGAACCAAACTTGGCGTTGATTGCATCAGCAACTGCGCCAGTTGGTGCGCCGCCGCCATTAGGGCTTAGGCAGTGCCAGTAGAACGTGTGGTTCCAAATTTGTGCAGCGTTGTTGAATACACCACCAGAAGACGTTTTGATGATTTCTTCTAGTTCTTTGCCTTCAAACTCAGTGCCAGGGATTAGACCGTTCAGCTTTTGCACGTAGGTGTTGTGGTGCTTGCCGTGGTGAAAGTCTAAAGTCTCGGCCGAGATGTGTGGCTCAAGTGCGTCTTTTGCATATGGCAGTGCTGGTAATTCAAAAGCCATGATATATCCCTCGATGGTTGCGTTTAAAAATACGTATATGCTGCGAAAAGCTGTATCAACTCTTACTAGAGCCTTGCCCAAGTCAGCTTTACGCTCTGTGCATTATGTTCTGCGCATGTAACAATATGTCGGTTGAAGTTATGGTTAACTTCGAACACGGGTATACTCCCGCAAGTTTTAGTGACGTATTGCTAGCTTTTTGCGTCATGTACGCGCCCTCTTCTCAATTGGGGCACTTATTAATATTTCGTAACTGCATTAACGATACGGAGTACCTTTTATGCCTGAGCGCAGAGAACCAGGTTTAGGCGATTTTTCGCCTTCATCACGCAAACCAGCCGTTAAGCAGCAAGCGCCTAGTAGCTCTGCTCCAAGGCCTACCAATGTGCAACGCCCTGGTCGCACAAAGCCGGCACCGAAAAGCAGCCAAGGTAAGCTGGCTACAGTATTGGCTATCATTGCCATAATTGCTACTGCAGCCGGTGGCTTTTTACTGTATCAGGGCCAACAATTGCAAGCCCAAACACTAGCACAGCTTACCAATCAGCAAACGCAAATTGCCGAGCGCATCGACCGCGTCATTGCTGACTTAGAAAATAATGGGGTTGCTACATCGGAATCTCAAGAGGCGTTGGTAGAACAAGACGAATTTTTATTGTCGGAAATTCGCAAACTGTGGGATCTATCCAACAAGCGCAACCGGCCAAACATTGAAGCGCTGCAAACCGATGTGAACACGCTTGCTGCCACAGCCGAAACCCTATCGGCGCAGGTTACGGCTTTAGATGGTTTATCCAGCACACTTAGCGGCCAAATTGATAACCGAGTTGCGAGCGCGCAGGCTACGCTGCAAAGCCAAATTAACGAGCAAACGTCGGCCCAAAATCAGGCCATTAACCGAGTGCAGGCGCAAATTAATAACCTGCCTAATGCCGAAATGCTAAGCAACATTAGCGCCCAGCAGCAAACAGCGCAGGCACAGGTGTTAGAGCTTAGGTTGGCGGTTGAAGCGCTAGAAGAGCAAATTAATCGGTTGTCGGCGGCTGCCGGTAGCGATATGACATTAAGCCAATGGATTAGTGTGATGGATGCTTCACGTATTGAGTTGTCGCAGCGCATTAGCGCCTTACAGTTGCAGTTAGAGTCGCCAGCAGCAAACTAGCTGCACTGTTTATTAGATAGGTTTATTGGCTAGGTTTGGCGAGCTTGCATCGCGCTCGCCAGCGATGCATTGCTCGTTTGCGCGAGTAAGCGCTAGGCCCACGAGCTAAACAGGTGGTGCAACCTACCTGTAACCAGATAAAATCTCGTTTTATTGTTAATTCGCCACGTTTGCAAAATGGACAAGCGTGGTTTTTGCCATTAGGAGTCATTGTGCAAGGCCTAATCTTTCATGTACGCCCCGGATTTGAGGCCGACCTCGCTGCCGAGGTTGCCAGTAAGCTACCTAAGTATGGCTTAGTTGGGTATCCAAAAACAGGGGCAGGGCAGGTATTTTGGTATGGGTTTCAACCATTTCATGTCGACCAAAATGCAATTGCCAACCTAGTCTTTGCTCGCCAAGCCTTGTGGATTCTTGCCGATGTACCAGAGCTTCCGCGCGAAGACCGAGTATCGGCCGTACTGGCAGCATTGCCCGGTAAAGGCAAACAACAATACGGTGGTGTGCGCATCGAGGCCTCCGACGCCGATGCGTTGCGCCCACTAAGCACGCTGTGTAAAAAGCTTACCAACCCAATGCGCAATGCGCTGCGCAAAGCCGGTTGGCTGAGTGATAAAGAAGATACCTCCCTGCCTTGGTTGCACCTTGTGTTTACCTCAGAAACCAGTGCTGTTGTGGCCATGTCGCCACAGTTGCCGGAATGGCCAATGGGCATAGTGCGCTTAAAGTTCCCAAATAAAGCGCCTAGTCGCAGTACGTTAAAGCTCGATGAAGCGTTTCGCGTATTAGCACCAGATATCACCCAAACAATGGGCGGTCAGTGGTGTGTTGATCTGGGTGCGGCCCCGGGTGGTTGGACCTACCAGCTTGTGCGTCGAGGTGCGCGGGTATATGCCGTCGACAACGGGCCAATGGATCCAGAATTAATGGAAACCGGTCAGGTAGAGCACGTCAAAGCCGACGGTTTCTCGTGGCAGCCACCAAAGCAAATTGAGTGGCTGGTGTGCGATATGGTCGAGCAGCCGAGCCGCGTGGCCGATTTAATGGCCTTCTGGATCGACAATCAGCTGTGTCGCCGAGCTATGTTTAACCTAAAACTACCAATGAAAAAGCGCTGGCAAGCCGTGGAAGATGCGCTGGCGCGTATCAATAATGGCATCAGCCCAGGCTTGTTGGTGCGCGCTAAACAGCTGTATCACGACCGCGAAGAAATCACGGTTGTTATTGCGCCGCGCTAGGGCTTACTTTTTAGCGTTACCATTCTAAGGCAATGCCCCAGCGGGGCGTTGTTACGCCAATTGTCGTGGCAATACTTAGGCCGCTTGTTAGGTCGGTGGTAATGCGCAGGCTGTCTATCGGCAAGGGAATGCCCGCTAAGCGCTGTTTGCCCAGCGGCTTGCCTAATACAACTAGGTTATTTTGGTTGTCTAGCGCTTCGAAGGCTATTACGTCTGTGGTGACCGACAGCCGTTCAATATTATGCCAACTTGGTTGATACCAAACGCCCACATCGCCCGACACCGCCAAGTTCAACATGCTACTGCCACTTTCTACTTGCTGATTATTGTTCACATAGCGGTAGTTGAGCCCAGAAAGGTTCCAGTTCATGCTGAAGTCTTGCACGATGGTTGCGCCAAATGCTCTGCTACTAGGTAAATGCTTCATAGTGGTGAGCTCAATGCCGTAGAACCTTTGCCTAACCTCAAAAAACCAAGGGTCAAGGCTAGAGGTAGTCAGCCCTATTAGGTTTTGTTGGTCACCATCTAGTTGCTGTATTGCAGTGGCAACACCGGCCAGGGCAGCCAGCGTGAGCACATTGCGGTTGCGTTCATCTTGCCAGCTATCGTTGCCTATTCCTTCCAACACGGTCAGTGCACCCAGCATGGCGGTGTAACTGTTGTGTGCTAGGTTGGTATCTGCCCAAATTGGTTGCATGATGGGTTGTGGTTTGTATGGCACTGGTTGCAATATGTTGTGTGGCATGGGGGGCACTGGTTTAGCTTGTGGTGTTGCAACAGTATTTGGTTCAACATTGCCCACAGCAACAGTTTCTGCATTTGATGCTCTCGCAACTGAGGAAGCAGGGGGTTCAACTGGCTCCGCTGAAGCACTAGGCTTGGCTTCGCTGGCAAGGTTTTGGCGAGCATTGTCGTAGCGCAGCCTGGCTTCGTTATAGTAGCGGTCGGCAACATTGCTCTGAGTAACTTTAACGTTGCGCAAAGACACTTGGGCTAAGCTGCTGGTGCGCTCAATATTGGCAACCAGTGTGTTAAGTGTTTGCTGTGCCTGCGCCACGCCTTGGGCGTTAGCGCAATGGTCGCCCGAGCTCACTGTTTCAGAGGTGAAGGTACCCATTTTGTAGCCAGCATAATAAATGTCGGCCTGCCAGCTTGTGATGGCGTCGGCTAAGTTGTCGGGCAGGTTATTTATGGCGAAAGGGTGGCTGGGGGCAAACCGTTGGCGATTAATCACCACACCGGTACTGGTGGAAAGTGATTCAAAGTCGACAAACAGTCGGACGGGCTGGCCGTTGGCCTCCTTACAAACACCTACGCTCCAGTTCAAGGTATTCGTGAACGCAGCGCCGTTTATCGGGTCGTAAATAACCTCGTTCTCGCCTTGTGAATAAGCAATAAACCCTTGCATGGCTAGTGCACTAAACGGGAGTGCCATCAACAATAAAAAAATAACGCGCACCAGAATCTCTCTATCACTGATCAAAAACTGATCGCTAACCTAGCGCAGTTCGGTTAAAACTGCTAGCGAGGGGCGCAACTATATTATTTATTTTTGAACCGGTTCCAGTAACGAATAATAAACGGGGAGATGATAAGCCTAACGCTCGTCTGGGAATTGGATAAGTGTTGCGGCGTGGTTAATGGTTGTTTGCCCTAAGGTGCCTAGGCAGGGGGCGGTGAGTCTTGTGGCAATCGAGTCAATCATGTTTTGGTTGCTGCCATGGCGATTATTCGCAACCCAGCCTGCTAACTTGCTGCCAATCGCCTGGGCGCTCAGTAGCGCATGGTTGATGCAACCAAGTTTGATATCCACCACCAGTATCACAGGTATATTTAATGCATTGGCGTAATCGGCTAGGGTTTGTTGCTCGTTGATGGGAACAAACCAGCCGCCAGCGCCTTCTATTAATTGGTAGTCGGCGGGCGGTATTTGCTGGCTTAGGTTTATAAGGCTTTGTAGGCTGGTGGCTTGGCATAAATGCGGTGACTGGGGGTCAGCAAATACTATGGGGTTGTGCACAGAATAATCGTAACTTGGTGAGCTGTACTGTTGGAGCAATTGGCCATCTTCATTTTCTAAGGCGCCGTTGTGCCAGGTTGCACCAGCGGCGATTGGTTTAAAGCCAAAGGCGCTGCGCCCTTGCTGTGCGGCGCGAGCGAGCAGGGCAGCCGTTACAAAGGATTTTCCCACTTCGGTATCGGTGCCGGTTATGAAATAGCGTTTAGTCATAAGATTTAATAGCAGTAAGGCTAACGACTTTATAGGTAAGTGGCAGCTTGCCTGTTTCGGTGCGTTGCATGCTGTTTTCTAGGCGCTCTAAGGCCGTTTGGCTGCGAATGCCGGAGTCTTGTGTAGGCGCATTGGCACCGGTTTCTTTTATGTGCTGCATTAGGTCGCGAATGTTGTCAAACTGCAGTTGGTAGCTGTGCACATGATGATGAATTAAGGAAAACTTTGCCCCAAATAACGACACCCAGGCGGTTGCCGGAAGCGTTGGTTGAACTGGGCAGGGTAAGCCAACCTTATTGTAGGCGTGAACAAGTTCGGCGAAGTTGCCAGCGCAGGTAACACTGCAGGCTATTTTGGCGCCTAACTTACATACACGAGCCCATTCATCAATGGCATTTAACGGCTGCTCGCACCACTGCAATGCCATGTTGGAAAAAATGCCGTGCACCGATTTGTTTTGCAAAGGAATGGCTTCAGTGCAGGCTTGCACTCGGGTGCTGCCACGGTAATAGGCTAGGTCGATGCCAATGCAGTCATCGCCTAGTGCTTGTACTTGTGGGCCGCAGCCAACATCTAACCATAAGCCCTGTGTTGCACCCAGTTGCGCCAGCATGTCGTCGCGAACCCATTGCTGAATAACGGCGTGCTCGTGATAATGTTCTGCCGCTCGTTCGAATTGTTGCGCAGTCTTGTTCATAGGTGCTCCAGTACGCTTGCATGTCCACCTTCAACTAGTTCGCAATGTCCCTCTGCTATGACCAGTTTGTCTTGTTTGGCATACACGCGTCGTGCGTTGTGCCAGTGAGTAATTTCATATTTTTCTAACCAATCTAGAGTGTTTAGCAGGGTAGGCTTGTCGGTCACTTGTGGTGCTGTGTCGTAGTCGCACCAAGTTTGAAACCTAGCTAATGCCTCTTCTGGAGAGCGGGCTAATAAGCGTTTAAATGCCCGCAGTGCTGCATTGCTAATACCCTGTGGGTGGCAAAACCTCTGCCCACATGCCAACACCGTGGTGCTGCAACTCTTTGGTATTAGCTGCATGGCTACCGCACCGCCTAATGACCAACCAGTCACGGCACAGTTTTCTGGCATAGCCGCCAGTATCTGTTCGCAGTAGCTGTGTAGGTCTAGCTCGGCTGACCACTGTGTTGCCCAGTGTTCACCTGGGCGCGTGGCAATGGCTTGGTTAAATATTCGCCAGTCGTAAGCAAAACCTGGAACCCATAAATAGGGTTTGCTGCCTGTTTTTGCTACGCGCGTTAGCATGTTTCCATCACCAGCTCAGCAAGTTGATTGACTGCCTTTTCACTCTGATTTGAACTAAGTGTAATGCGCAGCTTAGGGGTTTTGACGGTGGGGCGACGAATGGCGCCTGTTAGGTAACCTAACTGCAATAACGTGGTGTGTTTGGTCAGTAGTGTTTGATTGTTTGGCATCGAAATGGTTTGAATAGGCGAGTTGGTAACGGTCCCAGTTGCCTTCTGCCAAATATCTATGTTGCGTTGTAGCTTTGCTTGGCGCTCACCGGTTTGAGCAAGTTGGAAGTTATGATGTATTTGCTCAATCACCATAGGGGGTAAGGCCGTGCTGTAAATATGGCTATTGGCAAACTGGCGTAAATACTCAATGCATGGCTGGCTAGCCGCAACAAAGGCGCCAACACAACCAACGGCTTTTGAAAAAGTGCCAACATAAAGGTCTAGGTGTTTGCTTGCCAACGGTCGCAACATAAAACCATGTGCGTCATCCACCATATGCCAGCTATTTGGGCTGCTGGCAGCAAATGCTTCTAGGTTTAGCCAATCGCCATCCATTGAAAATAAGCCTTCGCTGATCACTAGCTGACACGGTTTGCTGTGCACGCGCTGTGCTAGGTGCTCGTAGTTTTGATGACGAAAGCGCCGCCATTGGGCGCCGCTTAACTTTAGGCCGTCGAGAATGGAAGCGTGGCAAAGCTGGTCTGCTAGGGCAAAGTCGTTTTTGTCGAGCAAGGCTTGCAGTACGCCAAGGTTGGCTTGGTAGCCACTGGCGAACACCATAACTGCTGGCATGTTGAGGTAGTCGGCGATGGCTTCTTCAAGTGCTTGCTGGGCTTTATGGTAACCACTCACCATCACTGAAGCGCCCGCACCACAAGCTTTGTTTGAATGGCTTGTCTGGTTGGCCAGGCCTAAATAGTTGTTGCTGGCAAAGTCGTGAAGTTTGCTGTTGTGCACTGTTGCTGTTCGATTTAGCTCTAATTTTGTTCGCTGGTAAAGCTGGTTAGAAACCTTGCTAGCTAAATTCATATTTCTTCCTCGACTTCCACTCGCCGACTACGATAGTTTTTGCCGTTATTTAGTCAATGTAATTTAAATAAGTAGTTTACAAAAGTATGAATAGTAATCAGGTTAAACAGATAGACGCCGAGCATTTATGGCATCCGTATGCGGCAATGGGCAGTGCTAGTCAGTATGTGGTCACACACGCTAAAGGCGCCAAAATTACGATCGCTAACCATGGCGAAGTGCTAGATGGCATGGCTTCCTGGTGGGCTTGTATTCATGGTTATAACCATCCGCTGCTTAATCAGGCCCTGCATCAGCAAGTCGAGTCGTTTTCTCATGTTATGTTTGGTGGCTTAACGCATGCACCGGCAGCTGAGCTAGCAGAACAGTTAATGCAGCACCTGCCTGCTGGGCTAACTCGGTTTTTCTTCACCGACTCAGGCTCGGTATCCATCGAGGTGGCGCTAAAATTAGTACTGCAATATCAAATGGCGAAGCGGCGCCCGAAGCGCAGAAAAATGGCGTCTCTGCGAGGGGCCTATCATGGTGATACCTTTGGCGCCATGTCACTGTGTGACCCAGATAAAAGCATGCACTCAATGTTTAATAGCATGTTAGCTCAGCACTGTTTTTTGCCGCGCCCAACAGCAGAGTTCAGCGAAGACATTTGGCAGCAATGGCAACAAACTTTGCTAGCGCAGCAAGATGAGATTGCTGGTGTGTTTGTTGAGCCCCTGCTGCAAGGCGCTGGGGGAATGCAGCCATATCATAGCGAATACTTGCGCCGCTTGCGGGCACTGTGTAATGAGTTGGATATCTTGCTGGTTGCAGATGAAATCGCGACGGGTTTTGGCCGTACCGGGCAGTGGTTTGCTTGCCAAACCGCTGGCATTGTTCCCGATGTCATTTGTATCGGTAAAGCCCTAACCGGTGGTTACATGACAATGGCCGCTATGGTTACCACCAGCAAGGTTGCTCAACAAATGAGTGCCTCACCGGCTGGTGTTTTGATGCATGGGCCAACGTTTATGGCTAACCCATTGGCTTGTAAGGTGGCAGGTGCCAGCATTCGCCTATTAGAAAGCTACCCTTGGCAAGCACGGGTGAGCACTATGAATGCCCGCTACCAAGCGGCGTTGTCTACTATTGAGGCCATTGCTGGTGTAAGCCAGGTACGCACACTCGGCAATATCATTGCTGTCGACTTAACAGCGCCAGTGGATATGGCAAGCTTCACCAAGCTTGCCGTGAGCCATGGCATCTGGCTGCGCCCATTTGGCAACATGGTTTACATGATGCCGCCTTATTTACTCAATGACAGCGAGCAAGCTTTGCTTGTAGAGCGGTTTATTCGGGTGCTGCAGCAGTATCAGCAGACGCGTTAAACTGGCAAACTTGCAGCCGTACCGAGACTTCAATGGCGCTTGGTGGCTGCTCAATTAGGGCTTCACGCGCTGCTTGTTTGGCTCTGAACCAATGCGGTGTCATAACAGCAAGCGCTTGCACTTCGCTCGCATCTAGGCCTTCTATGCTATAAGTCAGCACCTGCTCGTGTTCGCAGGTTAGAAACGCAGGCAACTGAGCTTCGGGCTTTTCAATCACCTGTTCGTATAGGGCAGCGCGCAGCGAATATAAATGCTGGTTGGTGCTATTTACCAAAACTAGCTTGCCACCGGGTTTGAGTAAGCGCTGAAACTCGTGCCATACGGGAAAGCCAAAGGCGCACACAATATAGTCGAAGGAGTGCTCAGCAATTGGCAAGGCTTTGTTGCTGGCCACCAGTATTTGCGCCGCAGGGCACTGCTTCGCCGCCACGGCTGCGGCAAACTTAGAAATGTCGTTACCCACAGCATCTATGTTTTTAGCGGCCAATAGCTGGCTTAAATAGTAGCCTTCACCGCAGCCAGCATCGAGCACTGTGCTGTTATTTTCGATCAATTCGCTTAGCGCATTGGCAATTGGCTGGTAGTAGCCTTTTGCCAACCAAGCCCTGCGCGCTGCGACCATTTCTTTTGAATCGCCCGGTTGTTTACTGCGCTTTTGTTGAACTGCAAGTAGGTTGATATGCCCTTGTTTTGCCACATCAAAGCTATGCTGGTTACTGCAGCACCATTGGCTGTTGGATGGCTGCAATGGTGCTTGGCAATGAGGGCAAATGAACGCAATGGGCATAAAAATCCTGTTCTGACTCGATTTCACTCAACATGCCCCCATAATACAACATTACAGGGTGTTATCCTGCCAAAATAACACCACCCCTAGTATCAGCTGGAGTCTCAGTGATGGCAGATCAAAAACGACCAATCAGCGTTTTGCGCAACCTTTGGCCATATATCAAACCTTACCGAATGCGCCTGTTTGCCGCTTTGGCAGCGCTGTTGGTCACCACTGCAATCAACGCTTCAATTGGTCAGGGCTTGCGAGTGGTGATCGATCAGGGACTCATTGCTCAGTCGCTAGAGGTGTTAAACCAAGCGCTGATTATTATGGTGGCTGTAGTTGTTGTATTGGCTGTTGCCACCTACCTGAGGTTTTATTGGGTCACCTCGCTTGGCGAGTACGTAACGGCGGATATTCGCCGTTCGGTTTTCCGCCACTTGGTCACCCTGCACCCTAGTTATTTTGAAGAAAACCGCAGCGGCGAAATTATGTCGCGCTTAACGACCGACACCACCTTATTGCAATCCATTATTGGGTCGTCGGTGTCGTTCGCCTTGCGCTCATTTTTAACCATGTTGGTGGGCATTGTGATGTTGCTGATTACCAACATTAAACTCACGGCCATTGTGCTACTAAGTGTGCCGATTGTACTGCTACCTATCATTATTTATGGCAAGCGTGTGCGCGAGCTGTCGAAATCTAGCCAAGATCGTATTGCTGATGTGGGCACCTACGCTGGTGAGATTATTCAGCAAATGAAGGTGGTGCAAAGCTATCACCGACAAGATTTTGAAAACCAAGCGTTTAATACTGAAGTGGATGCCGCGCTCGATGTTGCCAAAGCGCGCATTCGCCAGCGTGCAGCACTGATTGCCGTTGCCATTTCGCTGTCGTTCATTGCTATTGGTTTTATGGTGTGGATTGGTGGCCGCGATGTGATGACCGGCGCTATGAGTGGTGGTGAGTTAGCGGCTTTCTTGTTTTATGCTGTAATGGTCGCAATGGGGGTGGCGTCGATCTCAGAAATTATAGGCGAGCTGCAGCGTGCCGCCGGGGCAACCGAGCGGTTAATGGAGCTGCTTGCTGTGGAGTCTGATATTCAATCGCCACAAGCGCCGCTTGCGCCGAACTTTAACGCGCCCACCCATGTTAGTTTTGACCAGGTTAACTTCAGCTATCCAAGCCGGCCAAACGAGAAAGCGTTGAATGCCTTAACGCTGGCCATTGCCCGTAACGAAACCGTTGCATTAGTGGGCCCAAGTGGGGCGGGTAAATCAACTTTATTTGAGCTACTACTGCGCTTTTATGACCCGCAGCAAGGCAGTATTGCGATAAACCAAGTGGATGTGCGAGAGCAATCGCTGGCCGATATTCGCCAACACATTGCATTGGTGCCACAGCAGCCGGTATTGTTTAGCGCTGATGTTTGGCACAACATTCGCTATGGCAACCCCAACGCCAGTGATGAACAAGTATTGGCGGCGGCAAAAGCGGCCAATGCGCATGAGTTTATTGAGCGTTTGCCCGAAGGCTATGGCAGTTATTTAGGTGAGAATGGTGTGCGCCTAAGTGGCGGCCAGAAGCAGCGCATTGTGATTGCGCGCGCCATTTTGGCGAATCCTGAGTTGCTGTTACTCGATGAAGCAACCAGTGCGCTCGACGCGCAAAGCGAGCACTTAGTGCAGCAAGCACTAGAAAAACTGATGCAGGGGCGTACCACCATTATTATCGCCCACCGCCTGGCCACAGTGAAAAATGTTGACCGAATTCTGTTGCTACAGGACGGTGAGCTCAAAGCTCAGGGGAGCCATAACGAGCTGATGCAATCGTCTGAGCTGTATGCCAAGTTGGCAAGCTTGCAGTTTAACGAGCAAGCAACACCAGAAAAGCCGGACTTAGATCAAAAAGTTGTTGCCAATAGCAGCATCTAGATAAAAAAAGCAGTAAAGTGCACAACGAAAAACAAAAGAAATAGGAGCACGTTAGGTGATTAATTCAGAAGCTCTTGAGTCGTTTATTGAAACTGCCTTTAGCCGCAGTTTAAGCGTGCTTGACCAACAAAAAGTATTTCAACCTTTGCTATTTACCCAGCAAGGTGACAACGAACCAAAAACAGACCCGCTCACTGCCAACAGCCTAGAAGAGGCGTTTGCCGAGGCGCAAAACCTAATCAACGACAAGGTTGATGAGCTATCTTTGTATGCTGTGGTGTGGGACGCCGAAGTTGGCGTAGAAGGCGAAAAGTACAAAGCCATTATGGTTGAGTTTGGTTCCGACCAAGATGCACAGGGGGCTGTGATTGCTCAGCGTTACACTTGGCAAGATGGCAACCCGGTCGCCTTCGACCGCCCAATTATGGCGCGCCAAGTTCAAAGCCGCTTAGGTGCAGTAGGCCCATTCACCCGCCTGCAGTGGTTAGACATCGTGAAAGCGCCTGTGTTGGCATTTGTTACCATTGGCGGTGCCGATGGCAATTATGATGATGAAAAGCTCGCGGTGTTCTCTAAATACCTAGCCGATCCAACGAAAGCGGAAGGCAAGGTCACTCAGTTGGCGCTCGCTCATGCTGGCCCGCTGATGCAGGAAATTATTGCTCATTCGCCAAAAACACCACTCGAGGTGTTGGCTGGTATTCAAAAAGCACAAACCTTGCTGAAAGAAAAAGAACCAAGCGAGTACCGCGCCTTCTGCGAAGATCTATACGCGATAGCTGCGGCGGTTGCGAAAAAATCAACCGGTAACGAGCAAGCCGTAAAAGGCATGCTCGCAACACTTGGCAAACAATTATCGGATAGTAAAACGGCAGTGCAGTAGGTTTTACAAACCGCAGGTTTGGGAAACATTGATCGATGGCGATACGAGTTGCTCGGCAAAAACGCGCCGTGCAACCTATAGTAGGTTTAACGAACCGCAGGTTCGGGAAACATTGATCGGTGGCAATACGAGTTGCCCGGTGCAAAAACACGCGCCGTGCAACCTACTTATAATCCATATATGGTGTTCGCATGGCTAATAAAACTCAGCCCACTCACGTTGACCCACTGGAAGTGATTCATAACGCCAATGCGCCGGATTTTCGCAAGGCAGACGGTGAAGCCCTGTTGTCTTTGATTACTGAGGTGACTGGCGCAACGCCTGTTGTCTGGGGCGATAGTTTGATTGGTTTTGGGCGTTATACGTATCTTTGCGGAAAATCAGAAGAGCAGTTTTTTGCTACTGGTATGGCTGTGCGCAAGGCAAATCTGGTTTGTTATGTCATGCCAGGCTATCAAGACCTAACAGACGAGTTATCCCGCTTAGGCAAGCACAAAATTGGTAAAGGCTGCTTGTACCTCACCCGTTTAGAGCATGTCGATCTAGGTGTGCTTAAGGAAATTATTCAGCGTGGTGTAGATGAAATGAACCAAAGATATCAGGTACAGTGGGACTTTCGTCCATAACCTGATAATTCCATGACCAATTCAGCACCACCGTTGGCGATCCACCACATTGCCATTATTGCTAGCGACTACCAGCGCAGCAAAGTTTTCTACTGCCGTATCTTAGGCCTGCAAGTGATTGCCGAAAACTACCGCGCCGAGCGTGATTCTTACAAGTTAGACTTAGCCCTAGCAGATGGCCGCCAAATTGAGCTGTTTAGCTTTCCTGGTGCCCCCAAACGGCCTTCACGTCCAGAAGCGCAGGGGCTTCGCCATTTGGCGTTTGCTATCGATGATTTAGATGCGTGGGTGTCCCACTTAGAAGCAGCAGGGGTAGCGGTGGAGCCCGTGCGGGTTGACCCCTATACACAAGCAAGATTTACCTTTTTTGCCGACCCCGATGGCCTGCCGTTGGAGCTATACGAGGTGGTGCAGTCAGCACCTAAGTGCTGACTGCTAGGCATGGAAGGCCTTAACGAAGCGTAATTGGCAAGTACACTTCTACATCACTCTGCAGCGGTAGGTCGCGCATCGTGTTGCCGTTAAGCAACATGCCACATGGCTCGTACGCTTCACAAATGGTGTTATTGCCATTCATGTCGCCACCAATCAGAACTTGGTAGGTGCCACGGTTAATTGGCAAGCTCCAGCGGTAGCCGTTTTCCGCCGTTAGTGTTTGGCTCGCAGCCAGTTCATTCGTTTGGCTGTTGAGAACAACTAACTCCAGCGCGCCGACATCGCCACCAATACGAGTCGCCACGCGTACCGATGCGATCACCGATACTGGATACTCGTTGTTCGCTTTATCGGTCACGGTCACTTGTGCTTGGTAAACACCAGTGGTTAGCTGTGAACGGTCAATCGCAACTTGGTAGTCACCTAGGCCATCGGCTGTAACATTGTTTGGCGTAATGCTCAACCAGCTTTGGTTTGCGCGGATTGATGCCAGTTCGCCAGCGCCGCGGGTGCTAATGTTTAGCGTTAGAGTGTCGGTGTTGACATCAAAGCGCAGTTCACGGGTGTCGAACACTAAGCCATCTTGCGGCACAGCCATGTCTTGTGCTGCACGAACAGCTTTCACTGCGTTAATTTGGCCATGGCCAAACTCGTTGTCACGCCCACGTGCGCCCAAGTCATCAACAATTGCACCGCTGGCAATGAGCTCATCAACCTGATCTGGCGTTAGGTCTGGGTTCACTGCTTTCATCAATGCAATCACGCCCGCAACATGAGGTGTTGCCATCGATGTACCTTGGTAGGCCGCATAAGTTGGTGTGCGAGCACGGTCATTTTCAGCAATCAGCGACATAATACGGCTGTCGACACGACGGTTGCCACCTGGCGCAGAAATATCTACTTGGCTGTTGTAGTTCGAGTAGTAAGCCCGCTTGCCGTCGTTACCTGTTGCACCAACAGAGATAACGCCTTGTGTTGAAGCTGGGTAGTTAAAGCGGAAGTCGCCATCGTTACCGGCTGCGGCCACAACAATAACACCTTGCTGGCGCGCTGCCGCAACCGCTTGACGATAAATTTCACTCTCGCCTTCGCCACCTAAGCTCATGTTGATAATATCGGCTTTACGGCTTGGTACCGGGCCGTTACCCGAGCGAATGCCAGCGGCATAATAAATAGCATCGGCAATATCGCGCAGTGAACCACCATTCTGACCAAGCGCTCGCAGTGGCATAATCTTGGCATTCCAGCTTACCCCAACAATCCCAATGCCATTGTTGGCTTTGGCTGAAATGGTGCCAGCTACGTGCGTGCCATGCCAGCTTGGGTTTTGTGAGCTGTCGCCGATGTCGTCAGCATTATTATCGCGGCCGTCGCCATCGCGCGCACGGTCAGGGTCGCTGATAAAGTCATAGCCATCAACTACATCACCGTGGTCTGGGTGGTGTAATACACTACCAGTGTCGATCACCGCTACGACAACATCTTGCCCAATCACCGAATTACCAGTAGTGATTTGCCAGGCTTCTGGTACTTGAATCTGGCTCAAACCCCATAAGCTTGACGCATAAGGGTCGTTGGTAGACACATTCAGCGCTTTATAGATGTAGTTAGGCTCTACCAATAGCTCTGGCATTACCTGTTGCTTGTTAATAATTGCCTGCAAGGTGGCTTTTTTCGCTGCTTGCGCTTCGGTTAACTGGTAACCATAAGTGACCGAGGTTGACTCTGGTAGTGCTAGCTCGATCTCCTCAATTGGGTTCACCAGTGGCGTACCTGTCGCACTTTCCATGAGCGCAGGGTTGTGCACAAGTGCAGTGGCAACTTCGAAGTCGCTCGTTACGCTATATGTACCCGTCGCCAGTTGCTCCGGCTGCTGACCCATTACTAGGTTATAAAGGCCGTTACCTTGGCTGGCTTCTACCACTACACGGTATTCGCCAGTTGTTGGAACTGTGACTGCTTCAACTTGGTTATTGCCCAGTGATGAATCGATAATGTTGCCGTTTAGATCAACAAGATATAAGTCAAAGTTAGCGGCAGTGTCGGCAAGCGTTAACAAAATGCTGGTGCCCGCTGTTAACTGGCTGGTGAACACATCGGCAGGGTCGCTGGCTTTGTCTACATGGCCTGCAATCTCATCCAGTTCATTGACTGGCTGGTAACGGTCAACCGTTGAGTGGTTATCAACAAATGTTGCTTTTGGATTCGGGGTATCGCTGTCTACTTGGAAGTAGTCGGCGATTAAAGCCTGGCCGCTTAACGTGACTGTGCCATTGCACTGGTCTTGCAGCTCCCATACGCCGTTTCGATAAATGCTTCCTGGACCATAACCTGAGCTACTGCACCATACTGAGCTGATGCATTTATGAACTTCGGTTAATTGAGTTCGGCTGTTCACCCAGGTAACAAAGTCGCCTTGGCTATATCTGCTTCCGGCTTGATATGGTTTTGCCGACGCACAGGCTGGGTCTTGTGGGGCAACAATGACCGTTGGCGTAATACCAGGGTTGTTTGGTGCTGGTGTTGCGGTCGGAATCTGCGTTGGTGTTGCCGTAGCTGTTGGTGTTGCAGTAGGCGCCTGAGTTGGAGTTGCAGTCGGCGCCTGTGTTGGTGTGGCTGTCGGCGTTGCAGTCGGTGCCTGGGTTGGCGTTGGTTGTGTATCGCCACAGTTGTCAACTAGTTCCCAAGCAATAGAGCCTGGCGCTGAGTCTGGTGCCCAATAGGCATTGCCAAGGCTGACGAGCTTATAAATATTGCCTTGGTAAGTTACTAGTGTACCAAGCTTGTATGTTGCCCATACTGCAGGGTTAAATTCTGGCGCCTCACACTGTACCGGTGCAGAGGTAGGCGTAGCAGTCGGAGTTGCTGTAGCAGTCGGAGTTGCTGTCGCAGTCGGCGTTGCTGTCGCAGTCGGTGTTGCTGTCGCAGTCGGTGTTGCTGTCGCAGTCGGCGTTGCTGTCGCAGTCGGTGTTGCTGTCGCAGTCGGTGTTGCTGTCGCAGTAGGCGTTGCAGTAGCAGTCGGTGTTGCTGTCGCGGTCGGTGTTGCAGTAGCAGTCGGTGTTGCTGTCGCGGTCGGTGTTGCTGTCGCAGTTGGCGTTGCAGTTGGTGCAGCAGTCGGGACAGAAGTCGCCGTCGGCTCTGCGGTCGCGCTTGGTTGTGACGTAGTGATAACGGCAATAGGGTTGCCATTACCATCAGTCACCTGGCAGCCTGTCATAAACAGCGTGGTGCTGGCTATGGCGGCTGTGATGAGCTTCATTCGCATTGTTGTTGTCTCCTACGAGCAGTCCTGCTCGTTTACATTGTTATCGCGCGAACAATGTAAACAAACCAATGTAAAGCCGCAATAACACTTGAGGGTAGGCTGTAAAAGGATAACTACGTGTATGCTTTTGGGTATTGAGAATTAGTGCTCACTTATCTGATTAACAGCGGAAGTTTGTGTGAGATATTTAGCGCTAACTATGAGAACAGGTTGGCATAATTAGGCGCGTGGAAAGAATTGTAGCCAGTGTTAGGCTTTTGTATGAATGAATACTGGCTGGGCACAAATAGAAACGCCCAGCATGAGCTGGGCGTTTCTTAGAGCGGTAAGAAGATTACTTCTTAGCGTTACGCTCTTTAACTTCCGCGATAACTGTTTCTGCAACGTTATTCGGGCACGGCGCGTAGTGGCTGAACTCCATAGAGAACTGACCACGGCCTGACGTAATAGTACGTAGGTGGCCGATGTAACCGAACATTTCAGATAGTGGAACATCCGCTTTAACACGTACGCCAGTCGCGTTTGGCTCTTGGTCTTTGATCATGCCACGACGACGGTTCAAGTCACCAATCACATCACCAATGTTGTCTTCTGGAGAGAACACGTCAACCTTCATCACAGGCTCAAGAAGTTGTGCACCTGCTTTCGGGATAGACTGGCGGAATGCGCCACGCGCTGCCAACTCAAATGCTACTGCAGACGAGTCAACCGCGTGGTAAGCACCATCGTAAAGCTCGATTTCAACGTCTAGTACTGGGAAGCCAGCTAGTACACCCGTTTGCATCATCTCTTTGAAGCCCTTCTCAATTGCTGGGAAGAACTCTTTAGGTACGTTACCGCCAACAACTGTTGAAGTAAACGTGAAGCCAGAACCTTGCTCACCTGGTTTGATACGGTAGTCGATCTTACCGAACTGACCAGAACCACCAGATTGCTTCTTGTGCGTGTAGCTATCTTCAATTGGCTTAGTAATGGTTTCGCGGTATGCAACCTGTGGCTGACCTACTTCTAGCTCAACGCCATAAGTACGCTTCAGGATGTCTACCTTAATGTCTAGGTGAAGTTCACCCATGCCTTTAAGGATGGTTTCACCTGAATCTTCGTCCGTTTCAACCTGGAATGATGGATCTTCAGCAACCATCTTACCAATCGCAACACCCATCTTCTCAGATGCGCCTTTGTCTTTTGGTGCCACTGCAATCGAGATTACTGGGTCTGGGAAGATCATGGCTTCTAGCGTACATTCGTGCTTCGGATCACATAGTGTGTGACCAGTCTGAACGTTCTTCATGCCAACAACGGCAATAATGTCACCAGCTTGTGCTTCAGTTAGCTCGTTGCGCTCATCAGCCTGCATCTCAACCATGCGGCCGATACGCTCAGTCTTGCCAGTCGCAGAGTTAAGGATGGTGTCACCCTTCTTCATGCGGCCAGAGTAAATGCGGATAAACGTTAGGGCACCAAAACGGTCGTCCATAATTTTGAACGCTAGTGCTTTTAGTGGTAGGTCTGCGTCTACAGTCGCTACTTCACCAGTTGGCTCGCCAGTTTCTTTGTCTGTAAGCGGCTGTGGATCAACCTCAGTTGGGCTTGGTAGGTAGTCAACAACTGCGTCTAGTACTAGCTGCATACCCTTGTTCTTGAAAGCAGAGCCACAGAACGTAGGGAAGAATGTTAGGTCACGTGTACCTTTACGGATACAACGCTTGATGTCTTCGATAGATGGCTCTTCGCCTTCCATGTACGCCATCATTAGGTCGTCGTCGATCTCAACAGCGCTTTCGATTAGCTTCTCGCGCCATTCAGCCACTTCGTCTTCCATATCAGCTGGAACGTCAGTGATTTCGTAGTTTTCTGGCTGGCCAGACTCGTCCCAAATGTAAGCTTTGTTTTCTAGTAGGTCTACAACACCAGAGAACTCGTCTTCGCGACCAATTGGTAGCGTCATAACTAGTGGGTTAGCCGCTAGAACGTTTTTAACTTGGTCTACAACGCGTAGGAAGTCTGCACCTAGGCGGTCTAGTTTGTTAACGAAGATCAAGCGAGATACGCCAGAATCGTTCGCATAGCGCCAGTTCGTTTCAGACTGAGGCTCAACACCACCAGAACCACAGAATACGCCGATGCCGCCGTCTAGTACTTTAAGAGAACGGTAAACTTCAACGGTGAAGTCAACGTGCCCTGGTGTGTCAATGATGTTTAAGCGGTGGTCTTTCCACGCACAAGTTACAGCAGCAGACTGAATCGTAATACCACGCTCTGCTTCCTGTTCCATGAAGTCAGTCGTTGATTCACCTTCGTGTACTTCACCAAGCTTGTGGATTTTACCAGTCAGCTTAAGGATACGCTCTGTTGTGGTAGTTTTACCCGCGTCTACGTGGGCAAAGATACCGATGTTTCTGTATTTCGATAAATCAGTCATTGCTGCTCTCGGCTTTCAGGTTTCAAAAAACGCGGCACATTATACGGCATAAACCTACACAATTGGTATGCCAACCTGTGGTTTGTGCCAAGTAAACGAAAAAATACGGCAAGCTCCCAATGCTTCAACCTATGCAGCACTGGTAGTAACCGTATTCAATGCGTTGTTCCGCAGCTAGGTGAAAAGCTCCTCTTCACCTAGTTAAATTTAGTGCGGCAAACATAGTGTGAATTGACTAAATGTTCAAGGGATTTGATCGTCTGTTAAACAAAAAAAACAACATTATGGCCGTTATATGCTGTGTTTTTATGCTTGTAAGCTAAACTGCATGGCGCTAATGAGCATGGAGCTAATTTCTGTGAGGATAGGGTATTCAATTAAGTGGCACCAACCACTGTCAGTGATTCTGCTGTTGGGGTTGGGTGTACTAGCTGCTAGCCAAGCACAGGCGCAGTTGCGAGTATTGGCAGTACATTCGTACGAGAGTCACTTGCCTTGGGTTGAGGGGTTTACCAATGGGGTACTGGATTGGCCGCAGCAAGATGTAGTGCTGTTTAATGAGTACCTAGATGCCGAGCGCCTTTCCCATCAGTCACAAGACAGCTTTGTTGAATATCTACTTGAGCGTTATGAGGGGCAGGGAATCGATTTCATCCTGCTAAATTCTAGTGCTGCAAGTTTGTTGGTGAAAGACCACGAAGAGGTGTTTAATCGCATTAGCGAGATTAGAGTGCACTACAGCATGCTCGACATCCCTTTGGCGGAAACCGAAGCACTTATTTCGCCCGACTTTGGTGCGTCGGTGCAGCAAACCATGCAAGTTGCCCACACCTTGCAGCCAGAGTTAACTAACGTGCTTATTATCGAAGGGCCTACGTTTGTTGACCGCGAAATTGATGACAGCATTAGGCAAGTATTTGAAGGTTCTAGCGTTCAAGTAGAGGTGATGCGCCGATTTACATTGGAAGAAATGGAGTCAGCAGTATTGTCTTTGCCAAGCTCATCAGCAATTTTTATGTCGCTGGTATTCTCCGATACCAAAGGTAATCAATATGTACCCAAGCAGGTTGCTAGGCGTGTCGTTGAATTGTCATCTGCACCTGTATATACACTTTATAGCAGTTTCATGGAGACCGGTGCCATTGGCGGCTACTTGTTCGATTCCGAGCTCGTTGCACAAACAATGATGAATGCTGGTATCGACCTACTCGAAGATGCTCGATTGAGTAGAGAGTATCGTGCTGAAGTGCCAATGTTTGATGCATCCGCCATGAAGTCTTTCCGGTTGGATCCTAGTAGGTTACCGGCTGGCGCACTAATGCTGAATGAACCAAAGAGCTTAGTTGAAAAGTATCCGAAGTTGTTTGAGTTGTTGTTCGTTGCACTAGCTACTGCACTGGTTTTGTTTATTGCTTGGCTACTTTATCAGCGCTGGTACAACCTGCAGCTGAAGCAGAAGAACATCTTACTTAATCGGTTGAAGTCTGAACTAACCATCGCCAACGAGCGGCTACAAGAGCTAGCTTTGTACGACTCATTAACTGGCTTGCTCAACCGGCAAGCTGCTGAGCCCATGTTGCAAGAAGCCATTAGTCGTTTGCGTCGTTACCACACGCCTGCAGTGCTGCTTATTGTGGATATTGATGACTTTAAACAAGTCAACGACAAATTCGGTCATGACGTGGGAGATAAAGCGATAGTTGGTGTATCGAATGCACTAGTTAAAGGCGTTCGCGATAGCGATATGGTAGCGCGCTGGGGTGGTGAAGAGTTTGTGGTTTTACTTAGCAATACTGAGCTTGAAGGTGCTGCTGCCGTTGCGAAAAGCTTGTGTCGAACTATTGAGCAAGCACTCGTTGAGCCTCGTATTACCATTAGTATTGGTGGTGCACCCCTTAAAAACGGCGAAACCTGGGAGCATGCATTTAAACAAGCCGACGAGGCCTTATACCAGGTGAAATCTACCGGCAAGAATAACGTTAAGTTTGCCTCGACTAAATCTTTCAGTATGGGCTGAAAAGTGTTCAGGCAAAATCTTGGCTATAGTGAGGTTATTCAATGCTTGAGTGACGCCGTTTTGCGTATCTTATTTATTTTGCTTTTATCAGTCAGCTCTCTCGCTAGTGCCACTACTGTGCTGGTCATTCATGGCACCAATCCCCATATGCCCTTTCAAAGAGCAATTGATGGTGGCTTGATTCGTTACGGTCGCGGCATTGACTTTTTTGTTGAGTACTTGGATACGCAGCGCTTACCTAATGTTAGCGATGATGTATGGTCGACGTATTTGTCGGCTAAATATGAACTCGATCAGTTTGATGTTGTTGTTGGGATGAACAACTCTGCAACCGAGTTTGTGCTGAACTACCGCGATACCTTGTTTGCCAATGCTGGTCTAGCGGTTTATAGCGCAACCGACAGTTTTGAGATTGACGCGCATGATGTGATGTTAACGCCTGATTTTCAAATGGCGGTAGTGAGAAACCTAGCATTTGCAAGGGCGCATCAGCCAAACCTCAAGAAAGTTGTTGTCATTGGTGAGGACACAGCGTTTACCAACCTGGTTAAAGATGAGCTGGAAAAGAATTTACAACAAAGCCAGATCACGTTTGAGTATTGGCAGGATTACTCCCTTGCTAACTCGATTGACCAGGTTGCCAATTTAGCAGCTGATACCGCCATATTTTATACTGCGGTGTTTACCGAACCATCTGGTAGATCTGTTATCCCGCGTCACTATATCGAGCAAGTTGCCGCTAATACCGTTACGCCTATATACGTTTTTTTACTCAAGTTTCATTGGGGCTGGAGTGGTAGGAGGTAACATGCAAGATACCGATACCATTGCAAATAGTGTGGTAGCAGCGGTCAAGGATTATGCTGCGGGCACATTACAAACAGAGGATGATTACTTAGCGGTTCGCTCTATTCTTGATGGCGGCGTGATAAATCGTTTGAAGCTTAACTACGAGTCGCTCGGTGCGATCGTCGTCAATGAGCCATTGTCATTTACTCAAAAATATCATCAGCAAATAGCCTTTACGCTTTGGTTTGTTTTTGGCGGCGCTGCGTTTTTTATGGTCGCCCTTTGGCGCCAACAAAAAATTAGTGTCGAGCTGACCTATAAAGCAAGAGCCTTAACGGCCTTGCAAGTACAGT
Organism: Salinibius halmophilus; assembly: GCF_003577475.1. GTDB lineage: Bacteria > Pseudomonadota > Gammaproteobacteria > Pseudomonadales > Natronospirillaceae > Salinibius > Salinibius halmophilus. The sequence continues at coordinate 65,479 of NZ_QPEP01000001.1, read as the reverse complement.
TACGAGAGGCGAACGAACATTTACATGAATTGGCCACGATCGATCGGTTAACGTCTGTGTTAAATCGCCACGCGGCAGAGCCAATGCTTGATCAAGTGATTAGCCGGTCACTGCGCAGTAGCGAAGTGTTTACTTTGATGATTATTGATGTGGATAGCTTTAAAAACATCAATGATACCCTGGGCCACCCAACCGGTGATGCGGTGCTAAAAGCCATTGCCGGTACGTTGCAGAGTCGGTTACGAGGCGAAGATATTTTGGCGCGCTGGGGTGGGGATGAGTTTTTAATTGTTGCTCAGTGCGATGACATGGTGAGCTGTCGCTTAGCCGATGATTTAATTGATGCTATAAATGGCGCGGCCGACTCTCTATTTGGCGCCACCATTAGTATGGGGGTTGCGAAAATTGACCCTGAAGAAGGATGGTTGCATGCGTATAAGCGGGCGGATAATGCCCTATTAAAGGCCAAGGATAATGGTAAAAACACGATTGTACGGGCGTAAAAAAACCGCGCTCGTTGGCGCGGTTTGTTTTAATGAGGTGCCTATTAGGCGTCGAGCTTTTTCTTCAATAGTTCGTTCACAACCGCCGGGTTTGCTTGGCCTTTTGATGCCTTCATTGTTTGACCAACGAAGAAGCCAAATAGCTTGTCTTTACCACCACGGTATTGCTCAACCTGACCTGGGTTGTTGGCAATCACTTCGTCAATGATTGCTTCAATTGCACCCGTATCAGAAACCTGCTTCAAGCCTTTGGCTTCGATGATTGCGTCCACTTCACCTTCTTGGTTCCACAAGCATTCGAAGACAGTCTTCGCTTGGCGGCCCGAGATGGTTTCGTCAGTGATACGAGCAATCATTAGTGCCAGTTGCTCTGCTGGTACTGGGCAGTTTTCAAATTCAACGTTGAACTTGTTCATCTGCGCCGACAGGTCACCCATTACCCAGTTCGCGGCTAGCTTAGGCTCTTTGCAGCCAGCAACAACCGCTTCATAGTAGTCGGCAATGGCACGGCCCGAAGACAATACCGTTGCATCGTACTCAGACAGGCCGTGTTCGCTCATAAAGCGATCACGTTTTGCATCGGGCAGTTCAGGTAATGACTTGCGAGCTGCTTCGATGTACTCGTCGTCGATGACAACTGGAAGCAAGTCTGGCTCTGGGAAGTAGCGGTAGTCGTTTGCTACTTCTTTAGAGCGCATGCTGCGTGTTTCGTCCAGCTCTGAATCGTACAAGCGAGTTTCCTGTACGATTTCGCCGCCATCTTCGATGATGTCGATATGGCGCTGTACTTCGTAGTTGATCGCTTTTTCAACGAAACGGAACGAGTTAACGTTCTTAATTTCGGTGCGTGTACCAAACTCTTTCTGGCCTTTCGGGCGCACAGAAACGTTGGCGTCACAGCGCATTGAGCCTTCGGCCATGTTACCGTCAGACACACCAATGTAGGTGATGATGCTGTGCATCTTCTTCAGGTAAGCAACGGCTTCTTTGGCGCTGCGCAGGTCTGGCTCAGAAACGATTTCTAGCAGTGGTGTGCCAGCACGGTTTAAGTCGATACCTGACATGCCTTCGAAATCTTCGTGCAGCGATTTACCCGCATCTTCTTCAAGGTGAGCGCGGGTCACGCCAATCTTGCGAGTGCTGCCATCGTCCATAACGATTTCTACTTCACCTAGACCAACAATTGGGTAGTCCATCTGGGTGATCTGGTAGCCTTTCGGGCTATCTGGGTAGAAGTAGTTTTTACGGTCGAAGCGCGAAGTTTTGCCAATTTCAGCGTCGATCGCTAGACCAAACTGCACGGCTTTGAATAGCGCTTTTTCGTTAAATACTGGCAATACACCAGGCATGGCTAAACAAATAGCGCTCGCCTGTGTGTTTGGGGCTTGGCCAAACGCAGTGCTGGTGCCAGAGAAAATTTTAGTGTCGGTTGAAAGCTGAACGTGAATTTCCAACCCGATTACGATTTCCCATTCCATCTTAGGTCCTCCGCTTAGGCTGGGGTTTTAGTGTGCCAGTCAGTTGCCAACTGGAACTGGTGGCCAATGTTCAACAGGCGTGCTTCATCGAAGTAGTTACCGATGACTTGCAAACCAACTGGTAAACCGTCAACCATACCGGCTGGAATCGACATGCCTGGTAGACCCGCTAGGTTCACCGCGATGGTGTATAGGTCTTCTAGGTACATAGAAACCGGATCGGCATCTTTCTCGCCAGCTACCCAAGGTAGGTTAGGCGTGGCAGGGCCCATGATCACGTCGACATCATTGAGTGCCGCAACAAAGTCGTCTTTGATTAAGCGACGTAGCTGCTGTGCTTTGTTGTAGTACGCATCGTAGTAACCAGCAGACAGCGCGTAAGTCCCTACCATGATGCGGCGCTTCACTTCCATGCCAAAACCTTCGGCACGCGTACGGAGGAACAAGTCCATCACGTCTTCTGGGTTTTCACAGCGGTAGCCGTAGCGCACACCGTCGTAACGCGACAGGTTAGTGCTCGCCTCTGCTGGTGCGATGATGTAGTAAGCAGGGATGGCTAGGTGCGTGCGAGGTAGTGAAATTTCTTTCACGATCGCGCCTTGCTTCTCTAGCTCTTTAACCGCGTTTTGCACAACTTCAGCAATGCGTGGGTCTAGGCCTTCACCAAAGTACTCTTTTGGTAAACCAATTTTTAGACCCTTGATGCTGTTGCCAAGTGCAGTAGTGTAGTCTGGCACTTCAACATCAACAGATGTTGAATCACGCTTATCAAAACCAGCCATAACGTTCAGCATAAGTGCTGCGTCTTCGGCAGTTTTCGTCATTGGGCCGCCTTGGTCTAAAGACGAACCATAGGCAATCATGCCCCAGCGTGATACACGACCATAAGTTGGTTTAATACCTGTGATGCCACAAAAAGCAGCAGGCTGGCGAATTGAACCACCGGTATCTGTACCGGTTGAACCTGGCGCTAGGTCTGCAGCAACCGCAGCAGCTGAACCGCCAGAAGAACCACCGGGCACGCGAGATAGGTCAAATGGGTTTTTCGTAGCACCATAGAAGCTTGATTCAGTAGAGCTACCCATCGCAAACTCGTCTAGGTTGGTTTTGCCTAGTGTGACGGTGCCGGCGGCATTCAACTTTTCCACTACGGTCGCGTTGTAAGGTGCTTCAAAGTTATCAAGCATCTTAGAGCCACAGCTAGTGCGCACACCTTCGGTACAGAAGATGTCTTTGTGCGCGATCGGTACACCGGTTAGCAAGTCAGCTTGACCAGCGGCGCGGCGCTCGTCAGCTGCTTTCGCTTGTTGTAGTGCTAACTCTTCGGTGACAGTGATGTAGCTGTTGATCTCACCATCTTTTGCTTTGATCTTATCGAGGTAGGCTTGCGTGATCTCTACGCTTGAGTATTCGCCATCGGCAAGGCCTTTAGCGATTTCTGCCAATGTTTTATTGGTCATTGCTTAAATTCCTTGGATTATTCAACCACTCGAGGCACTAGGTACAAACCTGCCTCGGTTTTAGGGGCTACTTTTTGGAACTTCTCACGCTGATTCACTTCAGTTACTACGTCAGCGCGTAGTCGTTGGGTAGCGTCAAGCGGGTTGGCAAGAGGCTCTACGCCAGTTGTGTCTACCGCCTGAAGTTGGTCTACCAAATCCAAGATGCTATTAAGCGACTTGGTGTAATTTTCTATTTCGCTTTCTGCAACGCCAATGCGTGCAAGCATGGCGATGTTTTCAACCTGCGAGCGATCAAGGCTCATATTGAAAGACTCCCGTGGGTTATTGCCACTTTGAGGTGTAAAATGGCAGCTATTCAGCGCAGCGTGCGCCAATCCTAAAAATCGACCTACGAACAGTAGCACATTTCTGTCTTGCCCAAAATCCCTGCCACTGCTAGAGTGATCCGAATTCCGTTAACCGCCTTCGAAAGGAATGCTTTCGTATGTTCAAAAGGCTTCGTGGCTTATTTTCTAGTGACTTGTCAATCGACCTGGGTACTGCCAATACCCTAATTTATGTGCGCGACAAGGATATTGTTTTAAATGAACCTTCGGTTGTTGCTGTACGCATTAGTGGCAACCAGAAATCTGTTGCAGCGGTTGGTCATGAAGCCAAACGCATGTTGGGTCGTACGCCTGGTAATATCCAAGCCATTCGTCCAATGAAAGACGGTGTGATTGCCGACTTCCAAGTAACGGAAAAAATGCTTCAACACTTTATTAAACGTGTGCACGAGAATTCTTGGTTCACCCCAAGCCCGCGCGTTTTAGTGTGTGTGCCATGTCAGGCAACTGAAGTAGAGCGCAAAGCGATTCGTGAATCGGCAGAATCTGCTGGCGCTCGCCAAGTGTTTCTAATCGAAGAGCCTATGGCTGCAGCGATTGGTGCTGGCCTGCCGGTAGAAGAAGCACGCGGCTCTATGGTAGTTGATATTGGTGGTGGCACCACTGAAATCGCCGTTATCTCGCTATCGGGCATCGTATATTCAGAGTCGGTACGTGTTGGTGGTGATCGCTTCGATGAAGCCATTGTCAACTATGTTCGCCGCAACTACGGCTCGCTGATTGGTGAATCAACAGCTGAGCGCATTAAGATCGAAATTGGTTGTGCATACCCAAGTGCTGAAATTCGTGAAATTGATGTACGTGGTCGCAACCTAGCCGAAGGTATTCCACGCAGCTTTACACTTAACAGCAATGAAATTTTAGAAGCATTGCAAGAAAGCTTGTCTGCTATTGTGCAGTCGGTGAAGAGTGCGCTAGAGAAAACACCACCAGAGTTGGCCGCTGATATTGCGGAGCGTGGCATGATTCTAACCGGTGGCGGTGGTTTGCTACGTGATATCGATAAACTATTAAGCGAAGAAACTGGTCTGCCAGTTCTTATTGCCGACGACCCACTAACTTGTGTGGCCCGTGGTGGCGGTCGAGCGCTAGAGCTAATGGACAAAGAAATGTTTGAGTTCGCTTCAGAATAATCTGGAGGCTGGGTTATCAAACGTATATTTCGTACTGAGCCGGAGCATGGGCGCCGGCTTTTTTCCGTTCTAGCTGTTGCGCTTTTGCTTCTTATTGCCGACGTGCTCAACTACGCCGACCCGGTGCGCCAGGTGCTAGGGCAGGCGCTCACCCCTGTTCGCTGGTTACTCACCGCCCCGCGCGAGCTGGCCGATAACATCGACTCCTACATGACCGAACATGACGCGCTGATTACCGAAAATGAAGCGCTGCAGGCTCGTATCCGAGTGCTTCAGGTTCAAAATCAGCGGGTGGCTAGCCTGCAAGCCGAAAACGATCGAATGCGAGCGCTGCTCGGCGCCAGCGAGGAGCTAGAAGCGAGAGTATTAGCGGCAGAAATTCTGTCTTTGGACCCTGATCCTTACACTCATCAAGTTGTGATTAACCGCGGCAAAGCCGATGGTGTAACACTTGGCATGCCAATCCTGGACTCTGGTGGTGTAATGGGGCAGGTTGTGCAAGTAGAAACCTATCAAAGCCAAGTATTGCTTGTGGCCGACCGCAACCACGCTATTCCGGTACAAGTGAACCGCAACGGGGTGCGAGCTATTGCTGTGGGTTCTGGGCGTTTAGGCGAGTTGACATTGGTGCACGTGCCAGATACGGCCGATATTCAAGAAGGCGATTTACTGGTGACCTCTGGTTTAGGGCAGCGCTTTCCAGAAGGGTATCCGGTTGGCACAGTAAAAAGTGTATCGCATGATCCAGCACGAGACTTCGCCACGGTTGCCGCTATTCCTTCGGCTGCCTTAGACCGTTCGCGGCATGTAATCTTGTTAATGAATCCAGCGGAGGTGCTTGATGAACGCCAGCCGCAGTAATGCTTCATGGGTGGTATACGGCACCTTGTTTATTGCACTGTTACTCACTGTTGTACCCTTGCCTGAGTCCGTAATGGCATGGCGACCAGCTTGGTTAGTGATGGTGTTGGTGTATTGGATTTTAGCGCTGCCTTACCGATTTGGTGCGGTCACAGCACTTATATTAGGGTTATGTGTTGATGTGCTGATGATGGACTTACTTGGCCAGCACGCGGTTGGGCTAATTGCCATTGCTTGGATAACCACAACCTTGCAGCAGCGCATGCGCATGTGGCGAGGTGTTCAGCAAGCTGGTGTGGTTGGCATGATGGTAGGCGTTTATTCTATCTATAACCAGTGGATTGCCAGTATTACCAGCGGCGTTGTTGCGCCCGGTTACTGGTACTTATTGCCAGCAGCTGTCAGCCTATTTGTTTGGCCGCTGTTATTTAATGTGCTGCACACGCTGCGGTTGAAGTTCAGAGTTCAATAACGAGTTTATCATGGCTGTTTCACTAGTATTGGCTTCACAATCACCTAGAAGGCATGAGCTACTCAAACAAATTGGTGTAGCGCATAGTCAGCAACCGGTTGATATTGATGAAACGCCACATGTTGGTGAATTAGCTGACGACTATGTTGTTCGTATGGCGGTTGAAAAAGCTCGAGCAGCCTATAAGGGTGAGCAGGTTGTACTGGCCAGCGATACCTGTGGCGTGTTAGACGGTGAGATTTTACTAAAGCCAGTCGACAAACAAGATGCGATGGCCATGTGGCAGCGTATGGCTGGGCGTGACCATGACATTCTAACTTCTATTTGTGTAATCTCCGGGCAAGGCGAGCACTGGCGGTTATGCCGCTCAACAGTTAGGTTTCGAGCTTTCGATCGAGCGCTATTTGAACGTTATTGGCAAACTGGTGAACCGCATGATAAAGCGGGCGGTTACGCTATTCAGGGGCTAGGTGCTGTGTTGGTGGCCAATATGCAGGGGAGTTACTCATCGGTAATGGGCCTACCACTATTTGAAACAGCAGAATTACTGCAACAGGCTGGTGTGCCTGTGTGGCAGGAGGGGCAATGAATTCGGAAATATTAGTCAACGTAACACCAATGGAGACCCGTGTCGCCATTGTCGAAAACGGCGTTGCACAAGAAGTGTATGTTGAGCGTGATGAAGGCAAGGGCTACGTTGGCAATGTTTATTTAGGCAAAATTGTCCGCGTACTGCCAGGCATGCAGGCAGCGTTTGTTGATATTGGTTTGGAGCGTGCTGCGTTTATTCACGCTTCCGACATTTACACGCCCGAATCCGGTGAAGATCACCGCCAGGCACCGCCAATTAATCAACTTGTGCGTGAGGGCGACCAGCTTCTTGCTCAGGTCACTAAAGATCCGATCGGCACCAAGGGCGCACGCCTCACTACACATTTGGCGATTCCTTCACGCTACTTGGTCTACATGCCAGGCAGTCAGCACGTTGGTATTTCTCAGCGTATCGAAGGTGAGGCTGAGCGCGAACGTTTAAAGGGGCTCATAGAAGCAGCAAAAGCCGAGGTAGAGATAAGCGGTGGATTTATTGTGCGCACCGCGGCTGAAGCTTGCGGCGACAGTGAAATTCTAGCTGATATGAACTACCTGAAGCGCTTATGGCGTGCGTTGAACGAAAAAATCAAAGTAGGTTCTGCCCCCTGTATTATCTATGAAGATTTGCCGCTTTATGCTCGAGTTACTCGCGATATGATTCGCCCAGACGTTGAGCGCATTCGCGTAGACTCTCGCGAAACTTATCAAAAAGCCAAAGAGTTTGTTGAAAAGTACACGCCAGAAGTAGCGCACCTACTTGAGTACTACCCAGGTGAACGACCAATTTTTGATTTGAACTCGGTAGAAGACGAGATTCAAAAAGCGCTTGATCGCAAGGTTGAGTTGAAGTCGGGTGGCTATTTAATCATTGACCAAACCGAAGCAATGACCACGATTGATGTCAACACTGGCGCGTTTGTTGGTCATCGAAACCTTGAAGAAACCATCTTCAAAACGAACTTAGAAGCCGTTACGGCGCTGGTACGTCAACTTCGCCTGCGCAATTTAGGCGGCATCATTATTATCGATTTTATCGATATGGAAGAAACTGAACATCAGCGGCAAGTGCTCAGAATGCTTGAAAAAACGCTTGAGCGTGATCATGCGAAAACCAAGGTGACCGGTGTGTCTGAGTTAGGTTTGGTTGAGATGACACGCAAGCGAACGCGGGAAAGCCTTGAGCATATTCTAACCGAGCCGTGTAAGGCTTGTGATGGGCGAGGCAGAACTAAAACAGCACAAACTGTCTGTTATGAGATCTTCCGCGAAATTTTACGCGAGGAGCGGGCATATAATAGTGATGGTTACCTAGTGCTCGCTTCGCAGCAGGTTGTTGATCGCCTGCTGGATGAAGAGTCGGCAAATGTTGCCGACCTTGAGCTTTTTATCCAGAAGCCGATACAGTTCAGAGTAGAACCGCTTTATTCACCGGGGCAGTTTGACGTGGTATTGGTTTAATCACCAGACGATCAATATATGTTAGCGGCAAGTTGGCAAGCAACCAAATGGCTTTATCGCATCTCTGTTGTGTTATTGGTGCTCGCTGCCCTGTACCTAACGATTGTGTTGTGGCTAGTGCCACAAGTAGACCGCCTAGCGCCTAGGCTAGAGCAATACTTGGCGGGGCGGCTCAATATGCCGGTCCAAATTGGCAATATTGAGGCTAGGGTTGAAGGGTTTACGCCGGTCATTGAAATTAATGACATGCAGGCAGGCTTGGGGCTGGCAGTAGAACGGGCTGTGCTAAAACCCGATATGCTGTCGTTGCTAACTAGCGGTCAGTTTAAGATGCAAAAAATGCAGTTATCTAAGGTTTGGCTGCAGTTTTCTGAGTTAGACAACCGTTTTCGTATTCCCGGCAGTTACCCTGTTGAGGCAAATACCGCAGGCATTGGGCTCAATAATCGCCGTATTCTTGATTTGTTATACAGTCTTGGCGACGTCGACTTTGACGAACTAACCCTGGTTGTATCGCCCACATTTGCCGGCGAGTTTGTCTTTTCTGTTCCCCGTGTCTCCATTGCTGCTGCTGGTGATGAGCGCTTTGTACAAGCCGACTTAAGTATTGGTGATTCTGAACATACCACTTCGGCAGAGTTTCGCTTGAACCTAGAACGTGGGGTATTGGCGTCATCTGCACAAGGATATCTGGCAATTGACCCAGTAGTGCTCAACGAGCTAGGCGACTTAATACCAAGCGATGAGATTATTCCAGGAAATGTAAGTGTAGCCGGGGAACTCTGGTTCTCACTACGTAATGACCGTTTAGTCAGTTGGCAATCCGCTATTCAACTCCCTGAACTAAGCTGGCGCCATGCCAGTGGCCAGTCATTCAACGCCAACGGCACCCAGGCGACTCTAGATTGGCAGCGCACAGCGACTGGGTGGAACCTTAAGGCTAATACAAAGTCTGATTCGGTTGAGCTGCCAAGTTGGTTGTCAGTAAGCCAAGTGAATCGAGGGCTAGAAATATCGGCCGACTCGATATCTTTCGATACGGCTTCAGACTTACTCAATAGTTTATTACCCGTTGCACTAGTAAGTGATATGGCCCCCACAGGCGCACTGGCTCATCCAGTACTAGAAATTGCTGAGTCGGGCGCATGGTCGCTGGCCGGTTCATTAAGCTCGGTTTCAATTAATTCCGTTAACGGCATTCCCGGTGGCTCTGGTATTAGTGGCGACATTTGGACCAATGGCGACATGGGCGTGCTAGCGCTGAATGCTAACCAAAGCGCCTTGGCAATCAATCGACTGTTTAGTGAGCCTTGGCCTGCTGAGTCGATGCAAGGGCTTATCGGCTTTACTCGTGACGAGCAGATGTTGCGGGTTCAATCGCCAAATGTGCAAATTAAGCAAGCAGATAAATCGATCGCTGGGGCATTTCGAGCCTCTGTCTCGCTCGATAGCGCGCGGGAGTCGCGCTTAGCTTTGGTGGTTAACAGCAGTAGCGCGACGCAACGAGATTTAGCCGCATTTATCCCAACGCTAGATAACCTAAAAGGCGCCCGTGATTGGCTAACCCAGAATGTAGAACAGCTTGAAGCTGGACCTGGCCAGTTTGTGATGGCCGTGCCTTTGAGTGGTGCTGAAACACCAAATCGTGCAAATTTTTGGCTCGATTTTGAGATTGCCCAAGCCCAAGTTAATTATTTAAGTGACTGGCCCCTTGCCAGTGAAGCCAGCGGGCGCGTGCAAGTGACGCCTGAGCAAACCGTCGTGACGATAAATGACACAAAATGGGGGCAGGTTGATGACCTGTACGGGCAGGTCACGGTTGATCATATTAATGGCCAAGTCAGTATTAACGCTAGTGCTGAAAAGCCACTGGTCACCCTGTATAGCGGCTTGTTGGCGTCGCCACTGCGGCAAAACATGGGTGAAGAGCTGGCGAGTTGGCGACTTGCTGGTAATGGTGCACTCAACGTAGATATTCAGGTACCGCTAGAAGCGCCGCAGAACCTGTCGGTGATGGCCAACTTACAGGTAAACAATGGCATGCTAAACATGCCAAACCCAGACTTGGCGATAAACAGTATTAACGGTGACCTGACGTTTGCACTCGATGCAGGGCTTTCCGGTAACCTAAGTGCCGAGCTGTTTGGTGGGCCGGTCAATGCACAGTTGGTGCCGGTGTTCGCCGATGATCAAGTTGTTAAAATAATTGCCGATGGCGAGGCGAGTTTGCCAGAACTGGCAAGCTGGTTGACTGTACCCTTGTTAGATGAAGTAGTGGGTACAACCGAATATAGTGGAGAGTTTGTCGCTAACCAAAGTGGCTTGTCGGTTGCGGTAAACTCGCAATTGCAAAATATTGCATTGGACTGGCCTGCACCGCTCAACAAACAGCCCGAAGATGACTGGCCGCTAACCTTGCAGTTTGTTACCGAGTACGACGGGTCTTCGCATCTAAATGCCAGTGTTAGTGATTACCTACATGCAGATATCAGCTTGCTAAACGACACGCTGCAAGGTGCCGTTGCTTATGGTCAGCCACTCCCTAATCAGCTGCCAGAGTCTGGTATGGCCATATTGGTAACAACTGATGCAGTCGACGCGGAGCAGTGGTGGCAATGGACAACTGAACGCTTCTTGACGCCTGATACGGCCGATTCGCCACCGACCAACCCGATTAGTGAAATTGTGATCAATGCGCAATCGGCCTCATACGAGAGCTTAAGCATCACGTCACCACGCTTGATTTTACGCCATGCCGAATCGCGTTGGACTGCAGACCTAAGATCGCAGGAGATCGTTGGTTTAATTGGCATCAGCGATAACAAAAATGAGCCATTACAAGTAGCACTGAGCTTGCTGAATTTAGATCTTGCCGCATCGGAAGATGAAACGGCGGTTGACCCGCTCGCCGGTTTGGATCCAAGAGAATTGCCAAACATGGCGGTTGAAATTCAGCGCCTAGCGATCGATGGTGAAGATATGGGGTCGTGGCGAGGCGAGCTTAGTACCAATGAAAAAGGGGCGCTGCTGCGTAAGATTTCTGGTGTAATGCGAGGCGTGGAAGTAGGGGGCAGTGCTGACTGGCTGGTGAGCGGCGAAGCGATGCAAACGAATGCGCGCATACGTCTGCGAACGACTAGTCTTGCCGATGTACTGAGTAATTTTGAACAGCCACGTGTGTTAGACAGTGCTAGTGCTCAGATGAACGTTGATTTTACTTGGCAAGGCTCGCCAGTCGCATTGAAGTTTAGCGAAGTAGTAGGGTCGATGGACTTCGACCTGTTAGCCGGCACCATCTATGAGGTCGACAACTTGGAAGGGCTTAAACTGTTTGGCCTACTAAATATGACACGCGTACTAAATCGTTTGGCCCTGGACTTCAGTGACATCGTAGGGCCTGGCCTCGCTTACGATCAAATCGCTGGCGACATAGTATTTGCCAATGGCTATGCCTCGGTGGGCGAGAGTCTTACTTTCGACAGCTCTTCGGTTTATATCGCATTTGATGGTGGGTTAAACCTGCTAACCGAACAGCTCGACGCCGATGCTGAGGTGTCGATTCCAATTACTTCTGCCATTCCCGTTGCCGTATTTCTTGCTGGGGTGTCGCCACAAGTGGCGGGTATTTTGTTTGTTACCGAGCGCATTATTAACGAGCAGCTCATTCGACGGGCATGGATTCGTTACTTGCTTACTGGCAGCCTCAACGACATTCAGTTCCAAGTGTACCCAGCACGAGTGCGCAATTAAAAACCTTGCTGAATAAACTGTATGCCACGTTGGCCAGCAAATATAAGCAGCATAATCAAAAAGCATTCACCAACACAGGTTGCAACAATGACGCGCTTGCGTGGCATACCGGAATAGGCTGCCACGTATACAATGGCTTCGGTGAAGACAAATGGGAAGAATGCCCAGCCAGCAACGGCCGACACACCATAGCGATGCAACCAAGCTTTAGCTCGCCGCCAGCGTTTGTGCGTCAGCTTTGCCTCTGGATGCGATTGCAGGATTTTTGCAACGACCGTGGTGACCAAAAATGCTGACGTTAGGGTGCCAATAAAAGTAGCGGTAAATGCCAGCCAGGCCGGTGCTAAGGCAGCACAAAGAAGTATAAGTGGCATAGTTGGCATAAATAACAAGCCGCGTAGCGACAAAATAACGATATAGGCGATGAGCGCCCAAAGGGCATAGGTCTCCACCCAGTTTCGCAAGGCATCAAACGTTAGCTGTTGAGACAAGCGAGTGCTCAAATAAAACGTACAAGCGGCGATGACTAACCAAGCGCCAAGTAGCCGGTACAGTTTGGTTTTGGTCATTGGCAACCCTCGCGCTCAATAGTAAACCAAAAGCCGTGCCATCTATGCTTGGCAATCAGCAAACTGCGGCATGTCTGCTGTTGCAACAAAACACTCTCAACAAACAAAGAATGATAATACTGCTGCACAGGCGCGCTATTCGCTAGGTCTTGTGGCGAGCTTGGAATCCTGGTGGTCAACTGTTCGGCGATTGCCTGCGGGCTAGTGATCTGAAAAGTAGAAGGCAGGTAGTGCTCACCAAGCGGCTCGGGTGCAAGTGCCATAAAGCGAATTAAGGCGCCCTCGAATGCAGGCTGATAAGCAATCAATACAACCGCTGTTGCGCTGGTGGCAATGATTAAGCCAATAAGCGTTTGTTTGCAAAAACGCCAGATTGTGCGCCCAAGCTTCTTCATCACCACTCATACCCAAAAAAGACAATTCAGTTTGCGATATCTATATGGGTGGCGCAAGCACAAAAAAAGGGAGCCGCAGCTCCCTTTCGTTACATATTGTTGATTAGTCTAAACCAGCCACTAGTTTGCTAACGCTGTCTTTGGCGTCACCAAATAGCATGCGGTTGTTGTCTTTGTAGAACAACGGGTTCTCAACGCCTGAGTAACCTGAGCCCATTGAGCGTTTCATCACAATGGTCTGCTTAGCTTTCCAAATTTCCAATACTGGCATGCCAGCGATTGGGCTGTTTGGCTTATCTAGTGCATCAGGGTTAACAATGTCGTTGGCACCAATCACGATGACAACGTCAGTTTCAGGGAAATCATCGTTGATTTCGTCCATTTCTAACACGATGTCATACGGCACATTCGCTTCCGCTAGCAGTACGTTCATGTGGCCTGGCAGGCGCCCAGCAACTGGGTGGATGGCAAAACGCACTTCTTTGCCTGCTTTGCGAAGCTTTGAAGTTAAATCCGCAACGGCATTCTGTGCGGTGGCAACGGCCATGCCGTAACCTGGCACAATCACAACGCTGTCGGCGTCTTTGAGCATCTCAACCGTTTCATCGATTTCGATTGGCTTCACTTCGCCTTCAATTTCGCTGTCGTCTGCTACTGAGCTGTCGCCACCAAAACCACCTAGGATAACGCTGAAGAACGAGCGGTTCATTGCTTTACACATGATGTAAGACAAAATAGCACCCGACGAGCCGACCAGCGCACCGGTGGTGATTAGAAGGTCGTTACTTAGCATAAAGCCGGTGGCAGCCGCGGCCCAACCAGAGTATGAGTTGAGCATCGACACCACGACTGGCATGTCTGCACCACCAATAGCCGCTACCAGGTGTACACCTAGGAACAAGGCTAGTACTGTCATAACCAACAAAATGATGGTGCTTTGCGTGCTGTAATGGGCAGGTGTGAAGATGATTAAGCCAACCACTGACAGAATGATGATCGCAAGGTTTAGCATATGACGACCTGGGATCATCATTGGCTTACCAGAGATCATGCCGTTTAGCTTGCCAAATGCCACGATCGAGCCCGTAAGCGTAATGGCACCAATAAAGATACCAAGGTACAGCTCAACATTATGAACTGGGTCGTGTTTGATCACGGCACCCATTAACTCGTTGCTTGGTGCGCCTTGCAAGTAGCCGTTAAAGCCAATGATCACGGCTGCTAAGCCGACAAAGCTGTGTAGCATGGCCACTAACTGCGGCATTTGGGTCATTTCAACGCGTGCGGCGAAGAAAATACCGATGACGGCACCTACTGCCATGGCAATGGCGATCAAGCCATAGTTGCCTTCTTGTACGCTTAAAATGGTCGCGATGATCGCGACTGCCATACCCACCATACCGTAGTAGTTACCACGCTTGGCTGTTTCGTGCTTACTCAAACCGCTAAGAGCGAGAATGAACATGATGGCGGAAAACAGATACGCCATAGATATTGCTGGAGTCATTCTTTATCTCCCTTAATCTTTGCGGAACATTGCGAGCATGCGATGCGTGACATAGAAGCCACCTACAACGTTAATCATGGCGACCAAGGTGCCAATAAAGGCCAGTGCCAAAATTAACCCTGAGCCACCAACGCCACCTAACTGCAGCAAGGTACCCAGAATCACAATGCCTGAGATAGCATTGGTTACCGCCATTAACGGTGTGTGTAGTGCATGCGAAACATTCCAAATTACCTGCCAACCAATAAAGATCGACAAAACGAATACCACGAAGTGCTGAACAAACTCAGGTGACGACACCTGACCAAGGCCTAACATGGCCGCAAACGCAATGGCCCAGAAACCGGCAATGGCTTTGCCAGACATTGGTTTTTTCTCTGGTTTGACTGGCGCTTCTGGAGCAGGCGCAGACTTTTTGGCACTGGCATCTTGTTGCGATTTGAGCGGTGGTGGTGGGAAGGTGATTTCACCATCTTTCACAACCGTGGCACCACGCAATACTTCATCGTCCATATTGATAAACGGCTCGCCGTCTTTTTCTGGTGTCAGGTCGGTTAGCAAATGAACGAGGTTTTGTGAATACAACTGCGATGCTTGCGCTGGTGCATGCGTTGCTAGGTTAGTTAAACCAACAATAGTCACGCCATGTTTGGTGACCACTTCACCTGGAACGGTGCATTCACAGTTACCACCTTGCTCAGCGGCAAGGTCAACAATCACTGAGCCTGGCTTTAGAGTTTTAACCACTTCTTCCAGAATCAATTTAGGCGCTGGGCGACCAGGGATTAGAGCCGTGGTAATAATGATATCGACTTCTTCGGCTTGCTGGCGGAATAGTTCCATCTCAGCCTTGATGAACTCATCAGACATCACCTTGGCGTAACCGCCTTCACCTGAGCCGTCTTCTTCAAATTCTAGCTCAAGGAACTCCGCACCCATCGACTCAACTTGCTCTTTTGCCGCTAAGCGGGTGTCGAAGGCACGAACAATGGCGCCTAAGCCTTTGGCTGTACCTATGGCCGCCAAACCAGCAACACCGGCACCAACAATCATAACCTTGGCAGGTGGCACTTTACCGGCAGCGGTAATTTGGCCAGTAAAGAAGCGACCAAAGTGGTTAGCAGCTTCAATCACTGCTCGGTAACCAGAAATGTTCGACATTGACGACAAAGCGTCCATCTTCTGGGCGCGCGATAAGCGTGGAATCGACTCCATGCCTAAGGTATTGATGCCACGCTCTGCGAGCTTTTTCAGCAGTGCTTCGTTTTGTGCTGGCCAGATATAAGAAATTAAAATGGCGCCCGACGGGATTAAGTCGATCTCAGCGTCTGTTGGCGTGGCAACTTTAAGAACGATGCCTGCTTTAGCCAGTAGCTCGGCAGTATCGGCAATGACTTCAGCGCCAGCTGAGGTGTAATCCTCATCAGCAAAATTGGCATGTTGCCCGGCGTTTGACTGCACGGCAACGGTGTAACCCAGTTTGATCAGTTTTTTAACTGAATCTGGTGTGGCAGCAACACGAGTTTCCCCGGCAACTGTTTCCCTTGGTATAACTACCTGAAAGGGCATTGAAAACCTCCTTCGCAAGTAACAAATCTCAATATTTGTTACCAATTATTGAGCTATGTCATTGACAGAGTGAAAGAAAATTACATCCAGACCGAAAATGAGAATCGTTAGCTCAAATAGAGTGCAATTTCATGAATTTAATCCGGATGATTATGAAATAAACTTACACGAAAGTCATCCGATTGGATTGATATAGGCCTTATAATTGCGCAATTGGTATTGTGAAAGCTGTTGTGAAAAAAACGAATAGAAGGTGGGTCTGTGAGTCAGTCGCGATGACAGGCGCGTAGGGAGTAGGTCGTGAGTCGTAGGTCTGTTAGTCACCCGCGATGACAGGCGCGTAGGGAGTAGGTCGTGGGTCGTAGGTCTGTTAGTCATCCGCGCAGCGGGTGCTAGCAGACAGAAAGTGGTACATCCATGTCCGAACCGCAGCCATGCTCCTGCGAGCTGCTCAGTACGGACATCCTTGTCCGCACCGCAGCCATGCTCCTGCGAGCTGCTCAGTACGGACATCCTTGTCCGCAAAAATGGCATTGCCATTATTTACGCACCTACGCACGCGTTAATCGCAATGACAAATCGATGGCTTGTAGATGCTTGGTAATAGCGCCCATAGATACGCGCACTGGCAGGGGTGGTGTTGGGGTGGCTTGCAGACCGGCTAGGTCTAAACCACCAGATAGCTCCAGTTGCCCATCTTTTAATGGCCGCTGGTAGGCGGCAAGTAAGTCGTCGTGACTAAAGTTATCCACCATAATGTAGTCTGCACCCGCCGCTAGTGCTTCGTCGAGTTGCACCAGGGTTTCCACCTCTACTTCCACCGGCAGCTCTGGCTTCAACTGGCGAGCTGCTTGAACCGCTGGGGTGATACCGCCACAAGCTTCAATGTGGTTTTCTTTAATTAAGAACATGTCGTACAAGCCAATGCGATGGTTGTGACCACCGCCAATGGTAACGGCATACTTTTGTGCCAAGCGCAGGCCTGGGATAGTTTTGCGTGTGTCGAGCAACCAATAGTTCGGGTGAATTTGGCTAACGATGTTGTGCGTAGCGGTGGCTGTCCCGGATAGCGTTTGCAAAAAATTAAGCGCTGCGCGCTCACCGGTTAAAATTATATGAGCCGGCCCAGTAAGCGTTAGAAATGCTTGATTGGCTACTAGTTTGTCGCCTTCATTGGCTAGCCACTCTACCTTTACTTGGCTGTCTAGTTGGCGAAAGATTTCCTCTACCCAGGCTTGTCCACAAAGAATTGCAGGCTCGCGAGTAATCACTGTTGCACTGGCGAGGACGTCATCATTAATCAGTTGAGCAGTGACATCGCCATGATGAATATCTTCTGCTAGGGCGTAACTAACAGTCGATTGAATATGCTGTCTAAGCTTTGAATCTTGGCGTATGCTCATGAGTTAAATGCTCCGCGGTCAGTTTTTAAGCGCCGGAGTATAGCGTGAAACTTAGGGAGAAAACGACCCATGCTTGCGATGATCATTGCGCTAGCGCTCTACCGGCTCACCGAGCGTGCCAATGTGCCATTGTGGCATCCGTTTGCCATGATTGTGCAAGCCACTCAAGTGTTTGGCCGGCTGCGCATTGTTGCGCAAGGGTTTATTGTGCTGGCCGTTGGCGCTCTGCAACTACTATTACTGCCATACTGGGCGAGCCAGGTTGTATCGGGTTTAATGCTCGCAGCGGCGTTTGGGGTGGCGGGTGACCTTAAACGATTAGTTGATGGCAGTAGTGCGCAACCCGGTGTGATGGTCGCGTCTGGCACTCTGCCTATGCTGGTGTCAGATCATTTAGTCTGGCGCCATGTGTTGCCCATTTTGATGTATAGCATTTTGGGTTGTATTGGGCTCTATTGGGTTATGTGGATGCAAACAACACGAGCGCCTGGTGCACGCAAGTTGCGCTGGGGTCTCTTGTGGCTCGTCGATTACCCAGTGCAGTGGTGTTTACGTCTTAAAGCCCCCTATTTACTGAAAGGGATCGCCACTAAGCTTGCGGGGTTATCGCGGGAAAACTGGGTGTACACCGTAATGAAAATGCGAACACGGCTGCTGGTGTTTTGTTGCACTTTGTTGCTTGCGCTCGATATTTACCAGTTGATGATCTAGACCTAAAAGCATAGCTATGGTTTAGGGAGTTAATATGGCCAGTGTTGCAGTGTTAGGCGGTATTGCAGGCCACTCGTTGCAAAATGAGCTGGCAAGCATTGATTGGCTTGCGTTTGATGATGCGGTTGATGACTTTGATGTGCTATTGGTTGCCGACTTCCCGGGCAACCCTAATGAGCGTGAAAACACGTGGAAGAAAATTGCAGATTTCCGTGCCACTCACCCGCACACGCCCGTTGTGCTTCACTGCAAAGAGTTGATCAATGATGCCGACCGCCATGAAGCCTTTATGTACGGTGCTGATGAGGTGTTACATGCGGCAATGCCAATCGCTGAGCAGGCCATTCGATTAAAGCGCTTGATCGACGACGAGGTAGCGGCCAAACAGCTTCGCTTACAAGCCCAAACGGCCAATCAGGTTGCCATGCAAGCCATGAGTAATAGCTCTGATTTAGGTGAGACGATCCAATTTTTTCTTGATAGCCAAGACTGCGAAAACCTAGACATCTTGGGCATGCGATTTTTCCAATCAGTAAAAAATTATGGGCTATCGTGCTCTTTGCAAATGCGCTCTGAGTTTATTACTAAGAATATGGAAGCGAATGGCTTGCACCGCCAGCTTGAATCTGAGCTGCTATGGGAGCTAAAAGATGATGGTAGATACGTCGACTTTGGCCGGCGAACGGTAATGAACTATCAAAAAGTATCTGTGCTGGTTCGCAACATGCCGGAGGAAAATGAAGCCGAGTATGGGCGCATAAAAGATATGATGTTTTCTTTACTGCAAGCGCTCAATGCCCGACTCGAAGCGCTAGACTTACAAGAGAAAACCTTTATGCAAACCAAACTGTTGCGCCAGTTGGTTTTTGTTTTCAGTCAGCGAGCTAATCAGCTCAATGAATCCGTCTATCGGCTGGTTTCAGATGGCGCTGGTCAGATGTCGTCTTTAGCCGATTCAATTGAGGTTGGTGTAGGTGCAATCGACATGTCGGAGGCGCAAGAGGCGTGGTTGCTGGGCGAAATACGGCAAAACGAAGCGCAAATGAACCAGCTGTTATCGGTCGCATTAAAGTCTAACGAAGCATTTCATCGCTACGTTGGTTTGATTAACAATGCGTTAGAAAAGGCGACAGACACCAATAAGCTGCAAAGCCTACTGCAGATGCTATTGGATAATGACGTTGAATAACAGACAATAGGCCTTATAAAACATCTAATATAAATTGCCTTCGTACGTTGGGGCGTTGATCGATTTTTTTTAAGGAGTAGCTATGTCTGAAGCACGTCATTGTCGTTTACTAATTTTGGGTTCAGGTCCTGCCGGTTATACCGCGGCAGTTTATGCAGCGCGCGCTAACCTTAACCCAGTGTTGGTAACGGGCATGCAAATGGGTGGTCAGCTTACCACGACTACTGATGTAGATAACTGGCCTGGTGACGTGGAAGGCTTGCAAGGTCCTGATCTAATGGAGCGTATGCGCCAGCACGCAGAGCGTTTTGACACCGAAGTTATCTTCGACCACGTAAACAAAGTAGATTTCAGTAAGCGCCCATTTACACTGGAAGCCGATAACGGTGTTTACACTGCCGATGCGGTGATTATTTCAACCGGTGCATCAGCTAAGTACCTTGGGTTAGAGTCGGAAGAAGCGTTCAAAGGCAAGGGTGTTTCAGCCTGTGCAACCTGTGATGGTTTCTTCTACCGTGGCAAAGAGGTCGTAGTGGTAGGCGGTGGCAACACAGCTGTTGAAGAAGCGCTATACCTCTCTAACATTGCTAGCAAAGTGACCGTTATCCACCGCCGTGATCAGTTCCGCTCGGAGAAAATCCTGTCAGACAAACTTCTTGCCAAAGCAAAAGACGGCAATGTGGTGATTGAATGGGACCACACGCTAGATGAAGTACTTGGCGATGATATGGGTGTGACAGGTGTACGCATTAAGCACGCTAAAACAGGCGAAACTAAAGAAGTGGCGGCCGAAGGGTGCTTTATTGCCATTGGTCACTCGCCAAACACGGGCATTTTTGAAGGCCAGCTAGATATGAAAGATGGCTACATCAAGGTGCAAAGTGGTACTGAAGGCAATGCTACCCAAACGAGTGTAGAGGGTGTCTTTGCCGCTGGTGACGTAATGGATCATATCTATCGCCAGGCTATTACATCAGCCGGTACGGGCTGTATGGCTGCGCTAGATGCCGAGCGTTATTTGGATGCGCTAGAAGACTAATGTTTGCTGCTTGTCAGTAAACTAAGAATGGCCGGGCAAATTTTTTGTCTGGCCTTTTTTTTTCCTGTTGCCCAACTAGGCTTATTAAGAACTCAATATAAATAGGCCTACAAATGAAATCTTTACTCGCGTTACTGCTTGTTGCAGTCGCCTCGCTTGCTTTTGCTAAAGACCCAGTTGTTGTTGGTTCTAAAATAGATACCGAAGGGTCGGTGCTTGGCCAAATCATTTTACAAACCTTGTCAGCAAACGATATTGAAGTGGTCGATCGCATTCAGTTGGGCGCAACAAATATTGTTCGCCAAGCAATTATTACTGGTGAGATTGATATTTACCCTGAGTACACCGGCAACGGCGCCTTCTTTTTTGACCAAGCGGATAGCCCTGTATGGAAAAATGCCGAGGCGGGTTATGAACGGGTTGCTGAGTTAGATCTAGCAGCAAATAATGTCGTTTGGTTGTCGCCAGCTCCCGCGAACAATACTTGGGCAATGAGCGTGCGAGCCGACCTAGCCAGTGCTAATAACTTGCAGACCATGGAAGATTTGGCGCGCTTTATCAATGACGGTGGCGATTTTAAATTTGCTGCAAGTGCTGAGTTTGTCGAGTCTCCGGCAGCGCTACCCGCGTTCCAAACGGAATATGGTTTTGAGCTAACATCCGACCAGCTATTAGTGCTCTCCGGTGGCAATACCGCAGCAACCATGCGCGCGGCGGCACTGGCCACCGACGGGGTAAATGGTGCAATGACCTATGGTACTGATGGCGGTATTGCTGCCCTGGGCTTGGTAGTGCTAGAGGATACTATGGGCGCGCAGCCGGTTTATTTGCCTGCTCCGGTTGTTCGAGCAGAAACGCTTGCAGCCTATCCTGAACTGCCGGATTTACTTGCCTCCGTATTTGCTGGGTTAACTAAAGAAGTTCTGCAAGACCTTAACAGCCAGGTGCAAGTAGAGGGGCGGCCTGCTAGTGAGGTAGCAGCGCAGTATTTAAGCTCGCGCCCGTAATATGCCGGTTGCAATACGGCGCACGGCACTGGTCCTGTTGGCTGCTGCTGTGTTGTTTTTGTCACTACTAAGTTGGCAGCCAAACCGCATTTTGCCTGGTGTGGGGCAGTATGCTTACCAATTACTGCCAGCTTATCTTTTGGCAGCATTGGCAGTTATTTGGTTGCTTAGTTGGCGCTGGCAGACGGCATTTATTGCTTTGTTGTTTGCCTTCCCTTTATTGGTGTACGTGGCATCGCTGCAAGCGCCAGACAATAATCGAATAGGCATTGGTGGTGCGGTTTGGCTCTTGTTTGCGCTGTCTATGATATTCGCACTGCAATTGCCGCGGGCAAAGCTTTTGGTTGCTCTGCTTCTGTTTGCTTGGGTTGGCTTATTGTGGGGGCAGCCGATGCTCTCGCTGCATTTGGAGTTTGTGCAGCAGCAAGGGGCGTTTTGGCAGGAGTTGTTAATGCATTTGCAGTTGGTCGTATTGAGTCTTGCGATCACCATCGTTATTTCGGCCTTGCTGGTCTTGTTTACGCTAAATAGATGGCTAAATGAGCGGCTGGTGTTTGCCATTTTAAGCTTCCTGCAAACCATTCCTAGTATTGCCCTGTTCGGCTTATTAATGGTTCCGTTAAGCCTGCTATCAAAAGCAGCGCCGTGGCTTGGCGTGAGTGGTATTGGTGCTACACCAGCGGTGATTGCGCTGGTGGCTTATAGCCTGCTGCCAATGGTGCGCAATGCTTTGGTGGGGTTGCGAAGTGTCGAGTTGGCAGTTTTGAATGCTGCCCAGGGAATGGGTATGACACCTGGGCAAATTTTCTGGCAAGTACGCATGCCGCTTGCAATGCCGGTGATAATAGAAGGCGTTCGAATTACGACGGTGCAGGCCATTGGGTTAGTTGTTGTGGCAGCACTAGTGGGTGCCGGCGGAATGGGTCGGTTTGTCTTCCAAGGGCTAGGGCAGTCGGCCATGGAACTGGTGCTAATTGGTGCCCTACCAACGGTTGTTATGGCTATTTTAGCGGATGTGTTTTTCTCCTGGTTGGCCAAAAAGGTACGCAATGATAGAGCTCTCTAATGTTAGCAAATACTTTGGTGGGGCATGTGCGCTGGATAATATTTCACTTAAGGTCCCCTCAGGTCAGCTGTGTGTATTGTTAGGCAGCAGTGGCTGTGGCAAGTCGACACTACTTCGTTTAATCAATCGCATGCTAGCGTTTGACCAGGGTGAAGTGCGGGTCAATGATAAAAATATCGCCCAATACGACCCCATACAGCTGCGCCGAAGCATAGGCTACGCCATTCAAGATACTGGTCTATTTCCGCACTGGAATGTGCGTCGAAATATTGCTTTGGTACCAAGTTTATTAGGTTGGTCACCAGAGCGAACCGAGCAGCGGGTATCAACCCTGTTAGATATGTTCGGTATTGCCGAGCATGAAGCAAAAATGCCACATCAGCTATCCGGTGGTCAGGCGCAACGAGTGGGGGTGGCGCGGGCGTTGGCAGGCGACCCTGATGTGTTATTAATGGACGAACCGTTTGCTGCGCTCGACCCGATCACACGCGTAAGTTTGCAAGATGAGCTACTCAGCATTCAGCAGGAAATCGGTAAAACCATCGTATTTGTGACACACGATATCGACGAGGCACTCAAACTTGCCGATCAGCTGGTGATCATGGCCAACGGCTGTATTGCTCAAAGTGGGTCGCCATTGGCGTTGCTAAAACATCCCGATAGTTCGTTCGTTGCCGAGTTTTTGGGTGGTCATGAAAGAGGCTTGCGAATGGCAAAGTTTACCTCGGTGCGCGACCTTTGCAGTCAGGCGAGCCCTAAGCGTGAGCCGTTTATCACCGTACCCCCAGATATGTCGGTGCAAGAGTTGCTATCGCTTATGCTACTTAATGGTTGTGCCAGTGCTCAGGTAGTGGGTGACAGGCCATATGGTTTTATTGCGATTGAGGATCTGCAGCATGTGGCAAAGTGCTAGCCGGTTATTAGTGTATGCGGTCTTGCTTGCTGCGGCGCTAATTTGGCAGCCGCTTTTTGAGCCAGTACTCAGCTGGTTGTCACCTGATGTTCGCCAGGTGCTTTATACGCGAGATAGTTTGGCCTGGCTGCTGTGGCAGCACGTTTTATTAGTTGGGCTAGCAGCTGGGGCTGCATGCATGGTGGCCATTGTGATAGCGATTGTGGTGACGCGTAAGCGCTTGTGGTTGCCGGTGGCATCGCAGGTGGCAAGTATTGGTCAAACATTTCCACCTGTTGCGGTATTGGTGTTGGCTGTGCCAAGTGTTGGGTTTGGCAGCGAGCCGACGTTAATTGCCTTGTTTCTTTATGGTTTGCTGCCGGTAATGGCCAATGCTATCGCTGGATTAGATGGTGTTGAGCCGTCAATTAAAGAATCGGCCAAAGCGATGGGAATGTCGTCGAGGCAGGTATTGCTAAGCGTAGAGTTGCCATTGGCGCTTCCGGTGATTCTAGCTGGCGCTCGAACCACCTTTACGTTTGCGGTGGCGACAGCAGCGATCGGCTCGACCATAGGTGCACGAACACTTGGCGATCCTGTGATTGCAGGATTAATTAACAATAACCTGGCGTTCGTGGTGCAAGGGGCAGTTGTTATAGGATTGCTTGCGTTATTAGTGGATGAGTGGTTTGAGTGGTTGTTGTGTTGGATGCAAAAAAAAGGGCTGCCAAGCAGCCCTTAGTTCTTACGGTACCTTATTGCGCTATTAAAGGCCGTCGTACGGTCGTTTAGTTGGGCCAGTGTAAAGCTGGCGAGGGCGCGAGATGCGAGAGTTTTGGTCTAGCATTTCTTTCCAGTGTGCAATCCAGCCTGGTGTGCGGCCCACAGCAAAAATCACAGTAAACATAGAAACAGGGATACCCATGGCGCGCAGGATGATGCCTGAGTAGAAGTCTACATTCGGGTATAGCTTCTTCTCGATGAAGTATTCATCTTCAAGTGCTACTTTTTCAAGCTTCTGAGCAATCTTCAATAGTGGATCGTCGTGCATGCCTAGTTGTGCAAGGACTTCGTCACAGGTCTTCTTCATTACCTTGGCACGCGGGTCGTAGTTTTTGTACACGCGGTGACCAAAGCCCATTAAACGGAATGGGTCGTTTTTGTCTTTAGCGCGTGAAATAAACTCTTCAATGCGAGATTCGTCACCAATCTCTTCAAGCATTGACAGTACCGCTTCATTGGCACCGCCGTGAGCAGGGCCCCACAGTGCTGCAATGCCGGCCGCGATACAAGCAAATGGATTGGCACCGGTTGAACCAGCTAGACGAACAGTAGAGGTAGACGCATTTTGCTCGTGGTCGGCATGCAAAGTAAAGATGCGATCCATAGCTTTGGCGAATACTGGGTTAACTTCGTATGGCTCACATGGTGTTGAGAACATCATGTGTAAGAAGTTGCCGGCGTAGTCCAGGTCGTTGCGAGGATAAACAATTGGCTGACCAATTGAGTACTTGTAAACCATTGCTGCAAGCGTTGGCATTTTTGAAATTAGACGATGTGCTGCAACTTCGCGATGGCGCTCGTTAGTGACATCTAAGCTGTCATGATAGAACGATGCAAATGCCCCAGATAACCCCACCATAACAGCCATTGGGTGCGCGTCGCGGCGGAAGCCATCTAAGAACGACTTCATTTGCTCATGCACCATGGTGTGGTGCATGATCATGTTGTCAAATTCTTTTTTCTTCTCTGCTGATGGCAGATTGCCGTACAACAGTAGGTAACACACATCTAAGTAACTTGCGTTTTCCGCTAACTCATCAATTGGGTAGCCTCGGTGTAGTAGTACCCCTTCTTTACCATCGATGTAGGTAATCTTAGAGTCGCAGGCTGCGGTAGAAACAAAGCCCGGGTCGTATGTGAACAGCCCTTCTTTTACCAAGCCGCGAACGTCAACAACGTTCGGACCAATTGTGCCTTCCAGTACTGGAAGTTCGATTTCACGCCCGTCAATGATCAACTTTGCTGTTTTGCCAGCCATTGAGGCCTCCTGTTTATTATTAAAATCGCGAAAGTGCCCATCCAATTCGCGCTTCTTATTTGGAAGTCGAGATGTTTAATCGACGTAAGACTATGGATGCTACGCAAGGTTGTCAATTTAAGATGCCAGTCAAATGATAGCATGTCACGTAAAAATCCCTACTAATCGCCATTCCGCTGTCCTATCGCATTGACATAATTTCACAATGGCGTTCTAGCTTCGTTGTATTTAACCAGCTGGCTGCATATAATCCATTTCATTCGAATGTACGGATAACTAAGCATAGCTACCGTACGCGGAGCTACAATAAAAACTAATCAACAAGCAGAGTGGACAACCGTGAATAACAACAGACCCGTGAACTTGGATTTGACAACCATCTGGTTGCCAATCACAGGTGTTGTGTCGTTCGCGCACCGAGTGTCGGGCATCGTACTGTTTATCGGTGCGGCCTTCTTGGTGTGGGCATTAGATGCATCACTGTCATCTGCCGCTGGTTTTGCGCAAGTAAAACAGTTGCTGGCAGAAAACTTTATTGCACAATTCATTGTGTGGGGAACGCTATGTGCGCTTGCCTATCACTTTGTGGCTGGTATCAAACACTTGATTATGGATGCAGGCATAGGCGAAACCAAAGAGGGTGGTAAAGCCGGTGCTTACTTTACATTGATCGTTTCAGCGGTTCTGTTTGTGCTAGCGGGAGTTTGGGTATGGTAAAGAGCGTTACTAACTTAAGCCGCAGCGGTCTGTCTGATTGGTTGTGGCAACGTGTATCGGCAGTCATTATTGCTGCGTACGCGGTATTTATTGTGGGTGTTTTGCTTGCCAATCCAGACATGGATTACGCTAGCTGGCAAGCACTTTTCCAAACAACTTGGGTGCAGATTTTTAGCTTCCTAGCCGTTTTGGCCATTGTAGGGCATGCATGGATTGGGCTGTGGACGGTGGCGACCGATTATATGAAGCCACTCGCGGTTCGATTCATCTTTTTGGCCATTTTAGGCGTAACGCTGTTTACGTATTTGATCGTCGCTGGGCGAGCAATCTGGGGAGCATAACATGTCACAAGTTCGTAAGATGTCTTTCGACGCCGTTATTGTTGGTGGCGGTGGTTCGGGTTTGCGTGCTGCGTTGCAGTTGGCGGAGTCGGGCCTAAAAACAGCAGTTGTTTCTAAAGTATTTCCTACTCGTTCGCACACCGTATCAGCGCAAGGTGGTATTACCTGTGCGATTGCATCGGATGATCCGAACGACGATTGGCGCTGGCACATGTACGACACCGTTAAGGGGTCTGATTATATTGGCGACCAAGACGCAATTGAATATATGTGTTCAGTTGGCCCGCAAGCCGTATTTGAGCTTGAGCACATGGGCTTGCCGTTCTCTCGTACGGAAAATGGCCGTATTTATCAACGTCCTTTTGGCGGTCAGTCGAAAGACTTTGGTAAAGGTGGTCAGGCGGCGCGTACTTGTGCTGCAGCTGACCGTACTGGGCACGCACTTTTGCACACGCTATACCAAGCAAACGTGAAAGCAGGTACCGAGTTTTTGAACGAGTGGTACGCGCTTGATTTAGTTAAAAACTCTGACGGCGCTGTACGTGGTTGCGTGGCAATCTGTATTGAAACTGGCGAAACCGTTTACATTGATGCCAAAGCAACGGTGCTGGCTACCGGCGGTGCTGGTCGTATCTATGCCTCAACAACAAATGCCTTGATCAACACGGGCGACGGCATTGGCATGGCGATGCGTGCTGGTTTCCCAGTACAAGACATGGAAATGTGGCAGTTCCACCCAACTGGTATCTATGGTGCGGGTACGCTGGTAACCGAGGGTTGCCGTGGTGAAGGTGGCTACCTGATCAATAAAGACGGCGAGCGCTTCATGGAGCGTTATGCGCCAAATGCTAAAGACTTGGCTGGCCGTGACGTAGTCGCACGTTCTATGATTCTAGAAATTCTAGAAGGCCGTGGCGGCGGCAAAGATGGCGATCACGTTTTCTTGAAACTAGATCACCTAGGCGAAGAAACATTGAATGCTAAGTTACCGGGTATTCTTGAGTTATCTCGTACATTCGCACACGTGGATCCGGTAAAAGAGCCAATTCCTGTTGTACCAACATGCCACTACATGATGGGCGGTATTCCAACGAATGTTGGCGGCCAGGCCATAACCCAAGACGAATCTGGTAACGATAAGATCGTAGACGGTTTGTACGCATGTGGTGAAGCAGCCTGTGTATCGGTACACGGCGCTAACCGCCTAGGCGGTAACTCACTGCTTGACCTAGTGGTATTTGGTCGTGCAGCGGGTCTGCAAATTGAGCAGTCGCTACGTGAAGGCTACTCGGTGTCGGAAGCAACAAATGAAGATATTCAGCGAGCGTTGGCCCGCGTTGAGCGTTTGAATAACTCTACAAGTGGTGAAAGTGTACCGGCTGTTAAAAAAGACTTGCAGGATGTTATGCAGCTTCACTTTGGTGTTTTCCGTGAAGGTGAGTCGATGAAAGAGGGCTTGACTAAGCTCGCTGAGATTCGCAAACGCGTAGAAAACTTGTACCTAGAAGACAAATCGAACGCGTTTAATACGGCTCGTATCGAAGCGCTTGAGCTAGAAAACTTGCTTGAAGTAGCGGAAGCGACTGCTGTGGCAGCGTACGAGCGCACTGAGAGCCGCGGCGCGCACGCGCGTGAAGATTTCCAAGAGCGTGATGATGAAAACTGGCTATGCCACACCATGTATCATCCAACGGATCGTCGTGTAACCAAGCGCGCGGTGAACTTCTCGCCGAAGACTGTCGACACGTTCGAACCAAAAGTTCGTACTTACTAAGGGGGTAACACCATGACTGCATTAACTGTCAGCATTTATCGCTACAACCCTGAGACGGACAAAAAGCCGTACATGCAAGACATTGAAGTTGATGTGCCAGAGGGTAAAGACCTGATGGTGCTAGACGTGCTGCATTTGGCGAAAGAGAAGGACCCGGCACTAACGTATCGTCGTTCTTGTCGCGAGGGTGTATGTGGCTCGGATGGCATGAATATTTCGGGTAAAAACGGCCTAGCGTGCATTACCCCATTGTCGGAAGCGAAAAAAGGCAATAAATTAGTACTTCGTCCACTGCCGGGCTTGCCGGTCGTGCGAGACTTGGTTGTAGATATGTCACTGTTCTACAAACAATACGAAAAAATTAAGCCTTATTTGCAGAATGATACGCCTGCTCCGGCTATTGAGCGTCTACAATCACCAGAAGATCGAGCTAAGCTTGATGGTCTGTATGAATGTATTCTTTGCGCATGTTGTTCAACAAGCTGCCCATCTTTCTGGTGGAACCCAGATAAGTTCGTTGGCCCAGCTGGTTTGCTGCAAGCCTGGCGCTTCTTGGCAGATAGTCGTGATACGGCAACGGCCGAGCGTTTGGCAGATCTTGATGACCCGTTTAGCGTGTTCCGCTGTCGAGGTATCATGAACTGTGTTAACGTGTGTCCTAAAGGATTGAACCCGACGAGGGCTATCGGGCATATTCGATCCATGCTGCTAACGCAGTCTGCATAACATAAGGGCAAAGCTACTTCGCCGGGTGATCCCCGGCGTTGTGCTATCACTTAGATAATAATAATTGAGGCTATACACTAGCCTGAAGGGTGTTAATCGCTATGCACGAAAGCCTGATGGAGCAACTCTGGCGCACCTCTCACATGGCCGGCGTCAACGCTGGTTATTTAGAGGAGCTATTTGAAGCTTATCTCTCAGACCCCAACTCCATTCCAGAGGAGTGGCGCAAAGAATTCGACAAGTTACCTGGTGTTAGTGAACTGGTAACCACAGATATCTCTCACGCCGCCGTTAAGAAAGAGTTTCTTGAAATTGGCAAAGCAAAGCGCACAGGCGCCACGCTAGGCGGTGCTGGTACTGAACACGAGCGTAAGCAGGTGCGTGTACAGCAGCTGGTAACGGCGTACCGTATGCGCGGTCACCAAAAAGCCAAGCTAGACCCACTAAATATCTGGCAGCGCCAAACGCCGCCCGATCTGTCGCTGGCTTACCATGAGCTTTCTAGCGCTGATCTCGATACGACCTTTTCAACAGCACTATACATTGGCAAAGAAAACGCAACACTGCGCGAGATCATTGATTCGTGTGAATCGACCTATTGCCGTTCGATTGGTGCCGAGATTACCCATATTACCGATACCTCAGAGCGCCGCTGGATAGAGCAGCGTTTAGAGTCGATGCGCGGTAAACCAGAATTTTCACAGCAAAACAAAAAGCATATTCTAGAGCGTTTGGTGGCAGCTGAAGGCCTAGAAAAGTACCTGCACTCGCGCTACTCAGGCGCTAAGCGCTTTGGCTTGGAAGGTGGTGAAGCACTGATTCCAATGCTAGACGAGTTGATTCAGCGCTCTGGTACTTATGGTGTGCAAGAAATTGTTTTAGGCATGGCGCACCGTGGTCGTTTGAACGTGTTGGTTAATACCATGGGCAAGAGCCCGCGTGACCTGTTCGACGAGTTCGAAGGTAAGTCGTTCTACGAACTTGGTTCGGGCGATGTGAAGTACCACCAAGGCTTCTCAACGAACGTTATGACAGCCGGCGGTGAAGTACACGTAGCAATGGCATTTAACCCATCGCACTTGGAAATTGTTTCACCAGTAGTTGAAGGCTCTGTGCGCGCTCGCCAAGATCGCCGTCAAGATGAAACTCGCGATGTGGTAGTACCAGTGGTGATGCACGGTGACGCAGCTTTCGCTGGTCAGGGTGTGGTGATGGAAACCTTCCAGATGTCACAAACCCGTGCTTATGCAACCGGTGGTACGGTGCATATTGTTATCAATAACCAAGTTGGTTTTACTACTTCGAAGCGAGAAGATGCGCGCTCTACTGAGTACTGCACCGATATCGCTAAAATGGTTCAGGCGCCAATCCTGCACGTTAACGGCGATGATCCAGAAGCCGTGGTGTTTGCCACACAGATTGCTATTGACTACCGTATGCGCTTTAAGCGCGATATCGTTATCGATTTAATTTGTTACCGCCGCAATGGCCACAACGAAGCGGATGAGCCAAGCGGCACGCAGCCGCTAATGTACAGCGCGATTAAGAAACAAAAATCAACGGTTACCCTTTATGCTGATCAGCTTAAAGGCGAAGCGGTGATTGATGACTCGACGTTGCGCACCATGGTAGATGAATACCGCGAAGCGCTTGATAACGGCCGCCACGTGGCCAAGGCTTTGGTTACCGAGCCAAACACATCCATGTTCGTGAACTGGGCACCGTACTTAAACCAGCCGCAGCAAGATGAGTTTGAAACGGGCGTTGGGCTTGCCAAGCTGAAAGAGCTAGCAGCCAAGATAGACAATGTGCCAGAAGGTTTTGCGCTACAGCGCCAAGTGAACAAGATTGTTCAAGATCGCCAGAAAATGGCTGCTGGTGCTTTACCAATTAACTGGGGCTATGCTGAAACGTTGGCTTATGCCACTATTTTGGCGGCTGGTAACGACGTTCGCATTACCGGTCAAGACGTTGGCCGTGGTACGTTCTCTCACCGCCACGCCGTGCTGCATAACCAAAAAGATGGCAGTTGCTGGGTGCCGTTGCAAAACATGGCAGATGATCAGCCGCGTTTCACCATTTTCGACTCCTTCCTTTCGGAAGAAGCGGTATTAGCATTTGAATATGGTTATGCCACCACAACGCCATCTTCATTGGTCATTTGGGAAGCGCAGTTTGGTGACTTTGCCAACGGTGCGCAGGTCGTCATTGACCAATTTATTACCTCTGGTGAAGAAAAATGGGGCCGCTTGTGTGGCTTAACCATGTTGTTGCCGCATGGCTATGAAGGCCAAGGTCCAGAGCACAGCTCTGCGCGTCTTGAACGCTTCTTGCAATTGTGTGCCGAACACAATATTCAAGTATGTGTACCAACCACGCCGGCGCAGGTTTACCACATGCTGGTTCGCCAATCGATCCGCAAACTTCGCAAGCCATTGGTAGTAATGTCTCCGAAGAGCTTGTTGCGTCATAAAGATGCTGTGTCGTCTTTAGATGAGATTGCTGTTGGTCAGTTCCAAACGGTACTGCCAGAAGTGAATCAGTCGATCGACCCTAATAAGGTTGAACGCGTTGTACTGTGCTCGGGCAAGGTATATTACGACCTAGCTGAGCGTCGCGCCAAAGACGGCCTTGATAACGTGGCAATTGTTCGTATCGAGCAGTTGTATCCGTTCCCTGAAGGCAAGTTGTTTGAGGCATTGGAGCAGTACAAAAACGTCAAAGACGTGGTTTGGTGTCAAGAAGAGCCTATGAACCAGGGGGCGTGGTACCCAAGTCAACACCATATGCGCCATGTTATTGCTCAACTGAATCCGCAGCTGCACCTTCGCTATGCGGGTCGTAAACCTGCTGCATCGCCAGCTGCCGGTTACATGAAACTGCACCTTGAGCAGTTAGAGCAATTCTTAGTAGACGCACTTTATCAGCAAGAACAATAATTCGGCGTTGGTGCCAGAGATAAGGAACAAATTATTATGACCATCGAGATTAAAGCTCCTCAGTTCCCAGAATCCGTTGCTGACGGTACCGTGGCAACCTGGCATAAGCAGCCAGGCGAGCCGGTTAGCCGTGATGAACTAATCGTAGATATCGAAACCGACAAAGTGGTTTTAGAAGTTGTTGCACCAGCCGACGGTACGATTAAAGAAATTATCAAGAACGAAGACGACACCGTGTTGTCGGAAGAAGTGATGGCGATTTTTGAGGCTGGCGAAGTGTCTGCTGCTAGTGCACCAGCTGAAGAGGCGCCAGCAAGCGAAGCGCCAGCGGCTAGCAAAGCCGACTCTGATGCAACCGTTAGCCCAGCTGCTCGCCGAATTCTTGACGAAAAAGGCTTAACCGCTGCAGAGGTAGTGGGTACTGGCAAAAATGGCATGATCACCAAAGAAGATGCCATGAAAGCTGAAAAACCGGCTTCTAAGCCGGCACCTGCAAGCACTGCGAGCGCGCCAGCGGTTGAAGCGGTAGGTGATCGTGTTGAGAAGCGTGTGCCAATGACACGCTTGCGTAAAATGGTTGCCGGCCGCTTAGTAGAAGCGCAACAAACGGCTGCCATGCTAACCACTTTCAACGAAGTGGATATGAAACCAGTCATGGACCTTCGCAAGCAGTATAAAGACCTGTTTGAGAAGAAACATGACGGTTCAAAACTTGGCTTTATGTCGTTCTTCGTTAAAGCCGCTACCGAAGCCCTGAAGCGCTTCCCAGTAGTAAATGCCTCGATTGATGGCGACGATATCGTGTATCATGGCTACCAAGATATCGGTATTGCTGTATCGAGTGAGCGCGGTTTGGTGGTACCTGTGTTGCGTAACGCGGAAAATATGGGTATGGCAGAAATTGAATCAACCATCCGTGACTTTGGTCAGCGTGCACAAAAAGGTGCACTAGGCCTAGATGAAATGCAGGGTGGCACCTTTACCATTACTAACGGTGGTGTTTTTGGCTCATTGATTTCAACGCCAATTTTGAACCCGCCACAGTCGGCTATTTTGGGTATGCACGCAATTAAAGAGCGCCCAGTAGCGGTAAATGGCCAAGTAGAAATTCGCCCAATGATGTATTTGGCGCTTTCTTATGACCACCGCCTGCTAGATGGTAAAGAAGCAGTGCAGTTCTTGGTAGCCATCAAAGAAATGCTAGAAGACCCTGCACGAATCCTTCTAGAAGTGTAATTTTTTCGCCGCTTACAATAGAGTAGGCGGCGCAATCCAACCAATAACGGGAATAGGTAAATGGCAGATCAGTTTGATGTCGTGGTAATCGGCTCAGGTCCAGCCGGTTATGTCGCAGCAATTAAAGCTGCACAACTGGGCATGAAGACAGCCTGTGTTGAGAAGTGGAAAGATGACGCGGGCAAACAGCGCCTAGGTGGTACATGTTTGAACGTTGGCTGTATCCCTTCAAAGGCATTGCTTGAGTCTTCAGAGAAATACGCCGAAGCGCATCATTCATTTAAAGATCACGGTATTAGCGCATCTGATGTGAAAATTGACGTGTCGGCAATGATGGCACGTAAAGACAAGATCGTTGATAACCTCACCTCAGGCATCACTGGTCTTTTTAAAGGCAATGGTGTGACGTCTTACTTTGGTAAAGGCCGTATCTCGGGCACGAACAAAGTTGAAGCAGTCGCTGAAGATGGTTCTGTGACCGAGCTAGAAGCAAAGCACATCATTATCGCTACAGGTTCAGTGCCAATCGAAATTCCACCAACGCCGCTGCACGAAGACATCATTGTTGACTCTTCAGGTGCACTAGCATTCGACTCAGTGCCTGGCCGTGTAGGTGTTATTGGCGCCGGTGTTATCGGCCTTGAGCTAGGTTCAGTTTGGGCACGTTTAGGCTCAGAAGTAGTTGTGCTTGAAGCACAAGATAAGTTCTTGGCCTCAGCAGACCAGCGCCTAGCGAAAGAAGCGCAAAAAACCTTCACAAAGCAAGGTCTAGACATTCGCTTAGGTGCTCGCGTTACTGGCTCTGACATCAAAGGCAAGCAAGTTGACGTGCACTTTGAAGAAGGTGGTGAGAAGAAAACAGAAACGTTCGACAAGTTGATCGTTGCTGTTGGTCGCCGTCCGTTCACGCAAGACTTGTTCGCTAAAGACGTTGGCATTGAAATGGACGAGCGTGGTTTCATCTTCGTTGATGACCAGTGCCGTACTACTGTGCCAAATATTTGGGCGGTTGGTGACGTAGTCCGTGGTCCAATGCTTGCGCATAAGGGCTCGGAAGAGGGCATCATGGTTGCTGAGTTGATTGCCGGCAAAAAAGCGCAAATGAACTACGACACTGTGCCAAACGTTATCTACACTCACCCTGAGCTGGCTTGGGTTGGTAAAACAGAAGAGGAACTGAAAGCTGAAGGCGCCAAGTATAAAGTTGGTCAGTTCCCGTTCGCAGCAGTAGGCCGTGCAATGGCGGCAAACGACACTACGGGCTTAGTGAAGATTATTGCTGACGAAGAAACCGACCGTATTTTGGGTATGCACGTATTTGGTTTGCATGCGTCTGAAATGGTTGCTCAAGGTGTTATTGCAATGGAGTTCGGCTCAACAGCTGAAGATCTAGCACTAACCTGTTTTGCGCACCCAACGCTTTCAGAGGCCGTGCACGAAGCAGCCCTTGCGGTAGAAAATCACGCGATTCACATTGTAAATCGCAAGAAAAAATAAGAATAAGGGGGCAGCGCCCCCTTTTCTAATCGAGCGCAACCTTGATTGGCAGTTTTGCCAATCGAACTTATAACAATAACGGAAAGTGGACAGGAAATCATGAACCTGCACGAATACCAAGGTAAGCAATTATTCCGGGAATATGGTATCCCGGTATCAGATGGTTTCGCTGTGGAAACTGCCGACGAGGCAGTGGAAGCACAAAAGAAACTGGGCGGCGGCAAAGTAGTTGTAAAAGCACAGGTTCACGCTGGTGGCCGCGGTAAAGCCGGTGGCGTAAAGCTAGTGGAAGCAGAAGCCGACATTCGCCAGTTCGTAGACTCTATGATGGGTACACGTCTGGTCACCTTCCAAACTGATGCCGATGGCCAGCCAGTTAGCAAGATTCTAGTAGAAACTTGCTCAGACATCGAAACAGAGTTGTATCTAGGTGCAGTGGTCGACCGCTCAACACGTCGTGTTGTATTTATGGCGTCTACTGAAGGCGGCGTAGAAATTGAAAAAGTTGCCGAAGAAACACCTGAGAAAATCCTTAAGGCAGTTGTTGATCCGCTAGTAGGTGCACAGCCATACCAAGGCCGTGACCTGGCGTTCAAGCTAGGCCTTAAAGGTGACCAAATTAAGCAATTCACCAAGATCTTCTTAGGCTTGGCGAAATTGTTCGTCGAAAAAGACCTTGCGTTGTTAGAGATCAACCCGTTGATTATTACAACCGAAGGCAACCTGCACGCGCTTGATGCCAAAATTAACATCGATGGCAACGCGCTATACCGCCACCCAGACCTACGTGCAATGGCTGACCCAACACAGGAAGACGAGCGTGAAGCGCACGCGGCTTCTTGGGAGCTTAACTACGTTGCACTAGATGGCAACATTGGTTGCATGGTGAACGGCGCTGGTTTGGCAATGGGCACAATGGACATTGTTAAGCTTAACGGTGGTGAGCCAGCTAACTTCCTAGACGTTGGTGGCGGTGCAACCAAAGAGCGTGTAACAGAAGCGTTCAAGATCATTCTTTCTGACGATAATGTAAAAGCTGTTCTAGTAAACATCTTCGGCGGTATTGTGCGTTGCGACCTAATCGCAGACGGCATTATCGGTGCAGTAGAAGAAGTTGGCGTGAAAGTACCTGTAGTGGTTCGCCTAGAGGGTAACAACGCCGAGTTGGGCGCTAAGCGCCTAGCAGACAGTGGTTTGAACATTATCGCAGCAACCTCGCTAACGGATGCTGCCCAACAAGTTGTTGCAGCAGCGGAGGGCAAATAATGAGCGTTTTAATTAATAAAGACACCAAAGTTATTTGCCAAGGTTTTACCGGTGCACAGGGTACATTCCACTCTGAGCAAGCCATTGCTTATGGCACTAAAATGGTTGGTGGTGTGACGCCAGGCAAAGGTGGCCAAGAGCACCTAGGTTTACCTGTATTCAACACCGTTGCTGAAGCGGTAGCAGAAACAGGTGCAGAAGCGTCGGTAATTTACGTACCAGCGCCATTCTGTAAAGACTCTATCTTGGAAGCAGCTAACGGCGGCATCAAGCTAATCGTATGTATTACTGAAGGCATTCCAACAATGGACATGCTGGAAGCAAAAGTAAAATGCGACGAGCTAGGTGTGCGTTTGATTGGCCCTAACTGCCCAGGCGTCATCACGCCAGGTGAATGTAAGATCGGCATTATGCCAGGCCACATTCACAAGCCAGGTAAAGTAGGTATTGTTTCTCGCTCTGGTACGCTAACGTACGAAGCAGTAAAACAAACCACCGACTTTGGCTTTGGTCAGTCTACTTGTGTTGGTATTGGCGGCGACCCAATTCCAGGCTCAAACTTCATCGACATTCTAGAAATGTTTGAGAAAGACGAGCAAACAGAAGCAATCGTTATGATTGGTGAAATTGGTGGTACAGCAGAAGAAGAAGCGGCTGCTTACATCAAAGAAAACGTCACCAAACCAGTTGTGTCTTACATTGCCGGTGTAACAGCACCTCCAGGCAAGCGTATGGGCCACGCTGGTGCGATCATTTCTGGTGGTAAAGGCACAGCCGACGAAAAATTTGCTGCTCTAGAAGCAGCCGGCGTAAAAACCGTTCGCTCGCTAGCCGACATTGGTAACGCACTGAAAGAAAAGACTGGCTGGTAATCTGTCACTCCCGCGCAGGCGGGAGTCTAGTTACTGCATATACGTCACTCCCGCGTAGGCGGGAGTCCAGCTAAAGCATTTGCAAACAGCAAATTAGACACCCGATAAAAACACTCGGGTGTGACGAGTGAGTTTGTTTCCCAAACCTTCGGTTTGAAAAACCTACGAAACAAGGTCCCCGTAGGTTGTACGGCGGGTTTGCGCTGGGCCACACTGGCCGGGCAACAAGTACTATTGACGTAACCCATTGTGAATAAAGGTTTTTAAGCGTAACACCAATAAGCAATGGCCCTAAAGCCGCCTAAGCTGATAAGTAAGTAGCTACATGGGAGTGGTTGCTATGAGCTTTTCAGTGAAATATTGTTTACTGTTAACCCTGCTAGTGATGCCGGCCAGCGCGCTTGCTGATTGGCGTTTAAGTCTTGGCGGCAGCTATCGCCCAACTCATTTCGAAAATATCGCTGTTGTGAACTCTGGCTGGGCGCTCCCAATGCTTGACCGCAGGTTGTCAATCGTGGCCCACATTGATCAGCGCTTGTCACTTACCGAATGGGAAGACAGCGCAATGCAGTGGACATCACAAAGTTTTGCTGGTTTAGGGTTGGAAGCCGCAGCCAAACTTGGTGTGTATGCAAGCGCCACAATGGGCGCCGACCTCGCGCTCTTAACCGTTATAGAGCCTACGCAAGAAGCCTATGCCGACATAGCTGCCTTGCCAGCGATGAAGTACCAAGTGGGCTACCGGCAACAATTCGGCAAATGGTTTGGTCAGCTTTCGGTACATGGCCAAACCCGATTTCAGGCTACGCAACTCGACGTTGCTCCCTACCTTAGTCGTCAAACCACTGGCAATATAGAATGGTACGAAAAAACTCTACCGGCCACGACGGAAATGATACAGTTCGTCGCATTTTCTATAGGCTATCAATTCTAAGCCGTACAATTCGTAACACAAAAACCATCCATAGCGGTAGGTTTGTGAATGTCTTCACGGAAGTTCGAACGTCATAAAAACATAATAATCGACGTAAAAGACAAGCCTAACAATTTTCTAATGTTAAAAGCTTGAAACTTCAATCGCTTTGCTTTTCAATGGCAAGGAAAGGATGAAGACGACACCCCAACTAGCTGGGTAAAGTCATACAAGGGAGCAACTAAGCGCATGTTCGCACGCTACATATTTTCGTGGTCTCTACCCCTATTTATCGCAGCTTCCGCCACAGCAATTGAGTGGGAAGAAGCCTATTACCAAGTTAATGCGGGTGCAGCCGTTGCTGTGCCATTTCACGACGCCGATATGCCACTTGGCTATGGTGCACGCTTACAAGCCGACTACGTACTGCCATTACTTGTTGAACAACATTGGCAAGCTGTGTTCTCCGGTGGGTTTCAATGGACAGTATTTCGCCCTGAAAAAGCCGAAAATCAAGTCGGTGCAACCTCTTACCTAGGTGATGTTACCGCCATTCTTCGCCGCGACATGGTATTCGATAACGGCCGCAAATTTTGGTACGGCCTAGGACTTGGTGTGCAAGGCGCAATGGAAGCAGGTATTTACCGTTGGATTGATCAAAGCGGTGAGTTTGCCGTGCAAACCCTCGAAAACCAAACCTTGTTTGCTACCACAGTCAATCTAAACACCAGTCTTGAAATTACCGATTCAATGCAAATTAATTTCGACGCGGTGAAATCTGTTTACCCAAAAGGGTATGACTACATTGCCACAACGTTTGGCTTACGGTTTTAAGGAGGCGGCACGATGAATACTAAGATTGCTATCGCGTTATTAACAGCTACAGCGTTAAGTGCCTGCGTTATCGAGCCACCAACCGGTGATGTAGAACTTAACGACGTTACGGCATCAGGTGCGCCGCAGCCAACTCCTACTAATACCGTAGCGCCTACTGCAACGCCTACGAGCGGTGTTGAGCCTACTCCTCCGGTAGTCTCTACTCCAACGCCAGTTGTTGGAGCGCCAGATTACACAGGCGAAGTCACTGCTTCTTATTGGGTTTTGTCTGGCGACTCGACCGCTAAAGTTGTCATGGCAGAATCCTTTACCGGTGAAGTGGTTGAAGTCTTTTCCGGTGACGCTACAAGT
This sequence comes from Salinibius halmophilus, assembly GCF_003577475.1. Lineage (GTDB taxonomy): Bacteria > Pseudomonadota > Gammaproteobacteria > Pseudomonadales > Natronospirillaceae > Salinibius > Salinibius halmophilus. The sequence continues at coordinate 26,527 of NZ_QPEP01000001.1, read as the reverse complement.
TATGCGATAGATAGTGCAAGTGGGCGATTCGCATTTATTGATAATAGGGATAGCTCCCTATGGATTGTTGATGCAGCTCGATCTGCGGTTAAGGTTGCTGACCTTGCCAACTATAAGTCAGGCTCAACGCTTCCTCTATTGTGGTTGAGTGGAGCTAAACAGGTAGGCTATCAAAACAACAGTGGCGGGTTATCAGTTATTGACTTAGAGACTTTGTCGCAAGTTGATACATTTGACTTAAAAGAAGTCGTCGAGTGGAAGACAAATGACACAGGTGATTTAGTCGCACTCGAAACTGTCGATGGTGAAGTGCATCAGGTTAGTAGTCTAGATAGCAAGCGACTATTCGCGCCTACAGCTGGCTCGCTTACTGACTGGAGCTGGTGTGGTAGCCAGACCCTTGTAGGGTTGAGTTCAGAGAGTGTTGGTGAGTCGGCAGTGGAGACACGGCTTGTTCGCCTTGATGGAGGGCGCAGCGATAGCCAGTACATTACATTTCCTGCTCAGTCGTCAACGAATGCCACTAGAAATGTACTGAGTTACGATTGCTCACCAGATGGTGAAACCATTGCCTATGTTACTAACTATCGTCACCTAGGTGTTGACTCAGCAGTTGCCAAACAATTAAAGGTTAACCTAGTTTCGGGCTCATTTAACTCGGAAGAAGAAATTCCATTTAATCTGGTGAATGGTGCCACCCAAAACCCTGAAACGCTTTACCAAGTTCGTCATTTGGCAGATGGAAAGCTGGTTGGGGTGTTCGGTGAAACTCAAACCTCTTCTGTTTTGCCTTTCATGGCTAGCTATAGTTATCAGTCGAATATTCAGCAGTTTTCGGTCAGTTCAGAGCAAATTGGCACAACTCAGTTTGAGTCTACTCAACAAGTTGCAATTGAAGCCTTGGAGGCTGGCTACGCTTTTGCGACGGTTGAGAACGGCAAGTTAGGCTCTGGCTTTTTTGATAATGAGAGCGCTTCGGGTCAGGCTACGGTGAACGCGTCAGTTTCAGATGTGGATCAAACTTTTGAGCAGCTAGGTGCCTCGCTTTCAGCCGGCGGTGTTATCGAGAACTATGCCACTGTATTGCCGTGGCAGTCTGACACGGGTTTGCGTGCAACGGTGGCATTTGCTGATCAATCTCAGCCAATAGACCTAATCAATGAAATACGAATAAATACTAGTGCATCTACTGTTGAATTATTGTCGACACCGAAGTGGCTGTCGAAAGATCTGCTGGCCATAACTTGGCAGTCTGAGCTCGGTGCATTTGCAGGCGCTTTTCGGTTATCTACGAAAAAGATTGAATTAGTCGGTGGTAAAGAATTTTCAAGTGTTGATAGTACTCGTATTTCAGCACTCGTTTATTAATCGAAACATGTAGTTTCACACGCAGCAGGGAGAGCGGGCGTTTCCGCGCAAAACAAGGATGTAGCTGTTCCTTGTTTCTCCCAGCGAAAAGTAAAAAACCAAGGGAAAAGGGACAAATATGTATCTCCTTAAAAAGAAAACGCTAGCAATATCAATTGCTGCATCTTCTGCAATCTTTCTAGCTGCTTGCGGTACTGATACCCCAAGTACTGAAGGTAACTCTGAAACGCCAACTGAAGTAGTGGTTTCACCAGTTATCGAAGTTGAGCAGAAAGTAGACTTTACTGATGTGACTGCACCTCGCGGTATGGTTACGGGAACTGTTGTTGATTCTAATGGTAATCCTCTTGCTGGTGTTCGCGTTGGTATTGCTGGGCAAGTAGTTGAAACAAATGAGCTCGGCACTTACGTGTTTGAAGAGGTGCGCGCAACTGGTGTAGATACAATCGACGCGGCACGCACGCAGTATCTTCAGGTTACCATTCTTGGTGGTGCGATTGGTGACAGCAACTACATGGGCGCAAAAGTTAACGTGCTTCCGCGCGCTCAAATCTTTGAAGGTGAATCTGTCGATGGTGCTGGCTTAGATGCGCAAACCAACGTAACATTTGTTGATGGTTTTGTGGCGGAAGCTGGTGTAGCAGTGCTTCCTGAGCTCAAGTCTAGCATTTCTGGTCGCTTAATCGACTCTTCTAACGGCCAGCCACTTCCTAACGTGAAAGTAGCACTGGACGTGGATTCTGTTTCTGGTGCGGTATCTGTTTCAAATGGTGTTAGTGGTGTGCAAACGCTGTACTCATCTGCTGCACTTCCAACAGCGACAGCTGACGCTGATGGTTACTTCCGCTTTGACAACCTCCCGGCTGATACCAGCTTCACATTGGCATTGGAAAACGAGGTTGAGCGTTCGTTCGATGTAAAAGATTTAGATCCTACGAGTGTTAACACGGATAATGAAGATATCGTTACCGATCTAAAGCAGGTTATGGTTGACGTTACTGAGTTCGTCGACGATGTTGCTCCGTATATCGTTCGAGTAACGAATGTCATCGCTGATGGTGAATCTGGTCAAATAGTTCGCAACAGCAATCAGGTAGAACTAGTATTTAGCGAACCAGTTGACGTGAGAGATCTTACAACTGTTCGAGCTTCTGCCTTCAAAGATGGGACCGCTTCGCGAGTACCGGTAATTGCTTCTCAAGGTTCGGATAAAACTCGTTTATTGCTATCTTTTGAGTCTGAGTCTGCATCTAATACACTCGAGGAAGTAAAGGGACGTGAGATTCAAATCTATATCCCACGCGGTGTAATCGTAGATACTTCTAGCCTTAAAAACGGCCTTGTAGGTAGTAACCTAAATAGCTCTGCACTGAAGTTTACAACATCACAGTCAGGCGAGCAGGATAAGAATACTGCTGCTCACGTGAGAATTACTCTCAATAACTATGATGATCTCAAGCTAGATAATATCGCTGTTGTGCCAGCGCAGATGGGCGATGATGGTTCAGACCCTATGCAGGCGCTGGATGTTATTCAAAAGCAGAGCAATAGCTTCGCGGATGCTGATGACGTAAAAGTGGGTATTCAGCAGTTAAATGTGGCAGAAGCAAAAGGCCGGTTAGATGCGCTACTGAAAGCCTACACAGACAAACTAGGTTTCGATGCTGCACTCGTAGAAACTACAGTCGCTCGCGTATCGGTTGATACGAGCCCAGCTGGCGCCGCATATTTCACCGCTCGCGTAATAGACAGCGTATCAGGCGAAACCAAGAAAACTGCTGAAGTAAGTTTCGTTAATTCGCCGCTGTCTGTTACTGAAAATAGTGCAGAAGGTGTTAATACTTTTTACGTTCGTACTGGCGCATCAGAAGTTCAAGAAGCCCTAGTGTCAAAAATTGAACCAGGCGACATTCTGGAAATTACATCATATGATTCATTTGGTACGCCGGGTGAACCAGTAACTTTACCTTTGGTTGATAACGTGCCGCCAACTACGTCGCTTCAGTTTGCCTATGGCACTGATCCGGCAGAGAACACAACTAAAGTTGAGTTCTACGGTCAGGGTGGTGAGCTGTCTAGCTACACAGGTTCGCAGTCACAAATTGGTATGCCGATCTTGCCGCTAACACCACGACTACTGGTTGAAGTGGATGGCACAAACAATGGTCCGAATGATGATGCGGCGCAGCTAAGGCAACTTCGTAAGCTATATAACTTGAACACTGTTTCGGCCGATGAAAGACTGGAAGTGATTGGTAAACCAATTATCGATCCTGCTTCGGGTGTATATGACAGAAATGCTTATCGAGCATTTGCTGATAATGCTGACCTGTCGGCGACTGTTGGTGTTGCCTTTACAGAGAGCGTTGATTTGGTAAACACTGATTTGGTCACTTACAGCAACTCAGCAGCAACTGTTACACCTAGTGATTGGAAAGTTGCAAATGATATCGTTGCAACTGATATCGGTGGAGAAGTATCAGAGGTAGATTTGCTACAGTTCTCAGTGCCAGATATTTATCAGTTTGCTCTAGAGCAGTCTGGAGATTATATATTTGACTTCACTGGTGCTGTTTCAGACTTGGCTGGCAATGTTACTGATACGGATACCAACGCAAAAATTCAGATTCAAGACCAGATGCCACCGCTAGTTAAGACGGCTCGCTACTTCATTTTGGAGAGTGGAACCGACTTCCCAACGGATGCTCTTGAAGTAGTGTTCGATAAACCTGTTGCTAAAGTAGAAAACGGTAAAGCAGTAATTTCTGAAACAGAGCTAACCTTTGCGCTCGGTGCTACAACTATCACGGTTGACGGTTCTGAGGACTATATTGTTCCAGAAAATGAACTGAATAAGCTGATACTGCTACCATCATCTTGGGGTGGGGACTTAACTCGTCAATCAGTATTCACACTGCCTGCATACCAACAAAATGGCGCATGGCCGTTCCAGTCTTCAGTGTTTGCAAATGCGCACGCTGAGTTTGCGTTTGAAAATATTCCAGCTGCTGTGTCTGGTAAGTCATGGGCGGATTACTCTGAGATAATGGACGCGCCGAAGTTCGCTTTGGTTAATGAAATTTCAGTTTTCGCTACTCAGTCACCATTTACGCTAACTAAAGGTTCAGCTAAAGAGCTGATTGTCAAGGTGAGCGTGACTCATCCTCTTAACGACGAGAGGATTCTTGGTGCGGGAAGAGTTATTACTGGTGCGGAATCCACCACCGTTACTGGTCTGTTTTCTGTAGCGAGCGGAGTTACCGCTGAGAATGTAACTAGTGTTACGGTCACTCGCGAAGGTCTAGGTGATTACACCTTTAAAATTACTCTTCAGAATGACGTTCAAGACGGTGTTGAGTATACAGTTCAAACGATCAATAACGGTAGTAATGTACTGCAAAGTGGTTTTGATAAAACTGAGACCATTCCTACATTGGGTGAAAATGGTTTAAAAGCAACATTCTAATAATTTTTTACATGTTGAAGAGAGCCTTCGGGCTCTCTTTTTTATCAAATACAAAAGCGTCCTAAGGGGCGCTTCTTTATTTGATAATTACTTTGTTTAAGGGAGTATATTAATGAAGAAGCATTTTTTGATATTAGGGATATGCGCTGTGATTGTGGGGTGTGAGCGAGGTAGTATTGAGCGTTCGCCAAAGCCTGGACAAAGTGATTGCAAGTAGCCTTGGCGAAAAGATCTCGATGGTAACATCGAGATCTTTTACCCCTGTCACAAAATCATCATCTAGGTACCCAAAGGGGTAGTATTACAAATCCCTTTCCATACAATCATCTTGATCGACTTGTAACCAAGCTCAGTTTATGGAATCTTACACGTCGGCATGACTAAAGGGAGCATTCAGCATGCGTATTTTCTCTACCATTTTCTTGTTGTTCACAGTGTTATTAACAGGCTGTGCAACACCTACTTTAAACTTCGAAATGGCTTCGGCAGAGAAGCTTAACACCGACCGCTGGGGCGATTCGTACTCAGTGACCATGCGTGTGTATCAGCTGTCCGATACGGCCCGTTTTGAAGAAGCCTCATACGAAGCCCTGTGGAAAAGTGACGAAGCAACTTTGGGGGCAACGCTTGTTTCTACTCGCGAGTTTATTGTTGAGCCAAACCGTGAAGAAGTGTTCGCGCTTGAGCGTTCAGCCGGTGCAAAATTTGTGGCCGTTGCCGCATTCTTCCGCTCGCACGAGAGTAATAATTGGCGAGCAGTGAAAAAGATTAATTACGATCTGCCAGCCGACACCAATTTAACCTTGTCGCTCACCGACAAGACCGTCGAGCTCGGTTACCAATAAGTGAAGTAATCAGGCGGCGCGATGCCGCTAAACTTTTTACTCTATAGGACAGTTATGATTAAAGGACTACGCAAAGTCGTTTGGTCGGAAGGGGTTTTCCTTGGCCAGCAGCATCTTCAGCAATTCGATAACTACACCGAGCAAGCCCGTTGGCTACAGGCCAAAACGTATCAGCCTTACCCTTGGGGTATTGTTGATTGGGAGCTGAGCGCCATGGCGTTGAGTGCCGGTAAGGTGTCGCTTAGCCGCTTGCAGGCGGTGTTTCCTGATGGACGTTTAGTCGACTTTCGTGCCGACCTAGATGGCGAGGTCGTGCTCGACCTCTCAGATGATGATCGCGAAGCCCTGGAACTGCTGGTTATGCTGCCAGATTTCAGCGGCGCTAGCCCAATTACTGGTTATGAAAATACCCAGCGCACGCCATCGCAAACTACCGAGTATGTTGACCTACCAGACCAGCACGACCCTGCGCGTAAGCGTGAGGTGTTGTTAGCCAAGTCGAACATTCAATTGATTACCGAGCGCCAAGCAAGTGTAGGGCAAACAGCCTTACGTCTAGGCCGTTTAGTAAAAGAGGTGGATGGCGCCTACCGTGTGGCCGAAAATGTCTGGCCACCAATGCTGCAGATGATCGCAGCCAAACCTTGCTTGTCTTTGTTGCAATCGCTAACCGAAATGCTGTCTGCACGCGTGCGTGACTACAGCGAGCGGCGCAAACAACTTGGTGATGTCGCCAGCTTCTCACCAAGTGAATCGGCCGAGTTTTATTTAGAAGCCCGCATTGCTGAGTTTTTAGCGCAGGCGCGTATTTTGAAAAACACGCCACAGCAATCGCCTTACGAGCTTTATCAGCTATTAGCCGTGCTACACCAGTTGCTGGCTATTCACCAGTCGCCAGCAGATATCGACACCGTGCCGGCTTATCAGCACGAAGCTCCGCACGAATCTTTACTAACGCTTATGGGCGATGTGCGACGCATGCTCAATGCCGAGGTGCACAAACCAGAGCGCAAAACGGGCATCGAAAAGATTGGCCCTGGGCGCTTCCAGAGCAGTACGCTGTCTAGCGATGTGTTATCGCGCTACAGCTTCTTCTTGGCGGTAAATCATAAGGCTGAAAACCCTGAGTGGGTTAATCGTTTTGAGCGCATCGTTAAGCTGGGTGACCCAGAAAGTGTTGAACGCATGGTGGCGATGTCGCTGCCAGGTGTGCCGGTTCGCCACACGCAACGCGTGCCGCAGAAAATTCGCATTAAGTCGGGCTATGAGTACTTCTTAATCGACAAAAACTCGCCAGCTTGGCAAAACGTGAAAGACGCTGAGCAATTCGCCTTGTTCTGCATGGGTGAGTTTGCCGATGTGGAAATTGAACTGGTTGTGATCGAGGAATAATAGTGAGCAACGCAACAATGCCTGCCGCGGCTGATCGCTACATTACGGAAGCCATTGCTCCGGTAGTAACGCTGGCGATGAAAGTACGCGACCCAAACTTTGCTGCACAATGCAGTGACGATCTGCAAAAGCAATTCCGTGATGCCTTTAGGCTCATGGAGCGTGCGTTTTTTGAGCAGCAGCTCGACGCCGGCGATGTAGAAGAGATCAAGTTCGCCTTGTCGGCATTTAGCGATGAAATCGTTATGAGTTCACAGTGGCCGGGTCGCTTCGACTGGATGGCGCAGCCACTCCAGCTTGAGTTTTTTGGTGAAAGTAACGGTGGTGAACGCTTTTTCGAACGCTTGCTAACGCTTCGTGAGAAAGGCGATCAAGCATCCCTAGTCGCACTCGAAGCATATTACCTGTGCTTATTGCTGGGCTTTCAAGGTAAGTTCGCCTTCGATGGTCAAGACCGACTGATGTCTATTAAGGCGTCAATGAAGTCTGAGCTTAGCAAACGCAAAGGGGCGGTTAATCGCCAGTTGTCCGACAAAGCCGTGCCAGAAAACAGCATTTCGTATCGCATTGCTGGCCAGCAACCATATTGGGTAATTGTTGCGGTGTTTGCCTTTGTACTCATTGGCATGACCGTGTTTTACAGCTCTAGCACACAAACACTGATTGCCAATAGTGCCAGTGAAATTGAACAACTCCACCAGCAGCTCAATAGTGAATCAACAAGATGATGGGAAAAATCGTAAGCTTGCTACTTAGCCGTGGGGCAGGGATCTTCGTTGGGATCGCCTCGATCCTATTGGTCATTTGGTTTGCTGGCCACTACGTCGGCCTCGATACCGTAACGCTAAAAGTGATGGCTATGGGCGCGGTGATTGCCGTGTACCTATTGTACCTAGCCATCAAAGCCATTGTGCAATCACGCCGTGGTAAAAAGTTAGAAAAAGATCTGGTCGCCTCATCGAGCATTGGCTCTGAATTGCAGCAAAAGCTCGATGAGACATTGCAAAAAATTCGCCAGTCGGACCTAGGCCAAAAATACCGTGGTAAGTCGGCGCTCTATGTGCTGCCTTGGTATATGGTGATTGGGCCATCGGCAGCCGGTAAAAGTACCTTGTTCTCACGCTCGGGGCTGAACTTTCCACTACAAGACGACCAGCGCTATCACGTTGAAGGCATTGGTGGCACACAAAACTGTGATTGGTGGTTCTCTGATGAAGCCATTCTAATCGACACCGCTGGCCGTTACACCGTTGAAGAAGACACGCAAGAATGGACTGAGTTCCTACGCTTGCTTAAACAGTACCGTTCAAAGGCGCCAGTCAATGGCGTGGTGTTAGCGCTGCCTGTAGAAGAGTTGCTGCTGTCGGATGACGCGGCCGTTGAAAACCATGTAAAGAACTTGCGCAACCGTATCGATGAAGTGGTACGTGAGCTTGGCGTGCTTTTCCCAATCTACGTGGTGCTGACTAAATGCGACCAAATTGAGGGTTTCACTGAGTTTTTTGCCGATCTTAGCGAAACCGAGCGCAGCCAGCCTTGGGGTGCGTTTTTGCTCGATGAAACCGAAGATAAGAAAACCAATGTGTTTGATGTGCTAACCAAGCGCATTCAGGCCCTTACCGATCGTTTGTTCGAGCAGCGCTGGCAAAAAGCAGAGCTGGCCGACAACGAGCAAGCACGCGCGCGCATTCACCAGTTTCCATATCAATTCCAAGCCGCATCAGATCGCTTGTCTTTCTTCTTTGAGAAGCTGCTTAAGGTAAACCCGTACCATGAAACACCATGGTTTGCTGGGGTGTACTTTACCTCTAGTACCACTGGGCAGAGTACGATTGCGCAAGTATCAGATCCTACAGGCACCCATTTTGAGCAACACCCGCGTGGTGAAAAGCCGGTTGATGCGCCATCAGGCATGTTCGTTGGTAGGTTATTCGCCGACGTGATTTTGCCATTGAAAAAAGCCGTGCGCGGTAACCGCCGCCGCCAGCGTGTGCATCGCTGGGCCAAACTGGGCTTGTTTACCTCTCTGGCGGGTGTATCTGCCTTTGCTGGTGTTACCCTCACTACGGTGTATAACTCAAATGAAGCTGTGGTAAGCGAGTACTCAACCGAGGCCGAGAACCTAGTTGAGCGCTTTAATGACACAACGTCGACGCCGCTGCAGCGCTTAGATGCCCTGACTAGCTTATTCACCCACTTTCAAAATTTACAGCGGGTAGAAACACTATCGCCGCTACAAATGCTTGGCCAAAGTGAGCTGACCGACACCCATGCCGAGCCAATGAAAAAACTGGTACAAGATGCCATCACCAGCTACGTAGAGGGGCAGATTGCGCCAGCATTGCAAAACCGTTTGGCAGCCTACAACACAGAGTGGGCCGCACTAGGAGAAGTAGACCGCTCAACCGTGCGCGCAAGCTACTATGAAACGCTGCAAACATACCTGATGCTCACTAGCCATAACGAGTTTTATGAGCGCGATATGGTGGCACAGTCGTTAGCGCGTATTTGGCTTGACTCGTTTGCCGGTAACGACATTCAGCACGTTTACGATGAGCGTCTACCTGAACTTGGCAACATGATTGCGCTTTACCTGGATGAGATTCATGAGCCACGTGCGCAGCGCCAGTCCGAAGGTGTGTGGTTGGCAAGTACTGACTTAGTGCCAGTGGCTCAAGATAACTTGCGTGCCAAGGCCGATGAGCAGTCGTTATACGCGCAGCTAATTGCCACAGCAGACGACCGCTACGAAGCCATTCAAGTTAACAAAATTCTTAAGCCTAAATATCGCTCGGCACTGATTGCTAACAATACTGTTACGGGTGCATACACACGTGATGCCTGGGATGGTTATATACGTGGGCGCATCAATAGCCTAGCGAAAATGGCCGCCAGTGGCGACTGGGTAACCGGTGCGGCGGTGGCCGACCCGGGTGAAATAGACCCACGCAAAGAAAGTGAACTCAAGCGTGCACTACGAGAGCAATACTTCTTCGACTACGTAGAGCAGTGGCGCGGCTTTATCGCTGGCCTAGATACGCCAAATTATCGTGACCTAAGTGAAGCGGTAAATTCTATTAAGGCGTTGTCGGATGGTGAAGAAGGGCCGCTAAAAACCGTATTTGATGAAGCGGCGCGAAACATGCTCATCCGTGAGGTGGCACCAGAGTCAAATGGCCTCACCGACCTAGCGAACAAAGCGCAAGGCAATGAAGAAGGCGAATCAGCGGTGCCAGAAGTGCCAGTGATTGCTTCGTTCAGAAGCCAAGCCTCTGAGCTATTTGAGCTGCTAGCACCCGCTAACGACGCCTCGGGCAGTGCCTTGCTGGCCGACTACACCGCCGAGCTAATCGCACTAGCTGGTGAGTTAGAAATTCTTGCGGTATCAGCCGACGCCGATAAAGAAGCAAAAGACTATGCCTCGGCGATTTTATCGGGCCGTGGCAGCTCTAAACAGCTTTATGCTGGTTGGATTGCCATTAATAACCGCTTAGATGAAGCCTCAACCCCTGTGCGCGACATGATGCGAGAACTAATGACCGACCCGCTGCGCCGGACTTGGTCGGGCATAGTTGCCAATGCTGCGCGCTCACTGCAGCAAGATTACGAGAATAAAATTTATAGTGCCTACAACCGCACCTTGCGTGGCAAGTTCCCGTTCTCGGCTGGCGCAACATCCGCTACCTTTGATGACATCGACACCTTTATCGGCGACGGTGGTGCTTTGTGGGCCTTTGTTGAGCAAGACTTATCGCCATATGTGGAACAGCGTGGTGGTAGCTGGCGAGCACGCTCATGGTTGGGGCGTAGTGTGTCGATCAGCCCGGCATTTTTCTCAGCCGTTGCCAAAGCCGAAGATGTCAAAAATGCCGTGTACAGCAGTGATGGCATGCAGGGGATGAAGTTAGATATATACCCTGAACCAGCACGGGGTGTAAGTGAGTCTTTACTTCGAATAGGTAATCAAGAATACCGCTACCGCAATGAGCAACAAGAATGGCGCACCTTTGAGTGGTCGCCAGAAATGGGCAGTGCGGAAATTATGGCGCGTGGTACATCTGGCAGGGCGCCGGAGTCTATTGAAGAATCGGGTAGCTGGTCGTTCTCACGCCTGCTACGCCATGCCGATGTAGATTACGTGAGTGGTAGAACATTTAGAGCGACATGGACGTTAGGGGATGCGGGTAACCGCTATAAAATATCATTCCTCTTACGTGCTGAACGGGACGGCAGCATATTAAACCCAGGAAAGCTTTCGGGATTTGAGCTGCCTCGACAACTAGTTGAGAGCTAATCATGGGTTTGTTTAGTCGCAGGAAGCGCGAAGACGAGGTAGTAGAAAAGGTGTTAAACCCTGTGGTGCTAGGTGCCACAGGTAAGCTACCTTCGCACGCGGACTTTATTCGCGTTGGCGAGCCAATACGCGAAGCACAAACGCTAGAAAGCATGGTGCGCGAATGGTTTGTACAGCACCAGCGTGTGAGCGGAGAGCCAACGACCATTGGCGTGCTGATGACCGGTGGAGAAGACCGCTCGGGTTTGGTCGCCATTGTTTACCCCAGTGCCGATTCCGCTGGGCGCGATTATCCTTGGGTTGTTTATGGGCGCTGGGCACTACCAGAAACCTATGGGCACCCCGCTGCCTTGTTTGCCGCTGCCAATCAAGCAGTATCGCAGTTGGCCGAGCAAACCTTGATGCAGCTGACCAATCAGCAATCGGTAGATTTGTGGAAACCTGAGTTGCTCAACGACGCCAAGTTGACCGTCATGCAAACTCAGCGCTATCGGCGCGAGGCCATGAATGTATTGCATGGGCAAACACTGCGCGGCTGGATTGAGCAGCTTACCGGTGATGCTAGCCACTATGGTGGCCAGTTTCTGGCCATGTATCACGCCTTATTGCAACAAGCTCGCCGCCCAAGTGCCGCCTACTTAGGCATGGTGCTGCCCTTGGGAGACCGTGAGCAAGCCGACCAGTCGCTGTGCTTCTGGTTATTGCTTTTACAAAACTATTTCTCACAACGTCGCGCTCGACCTGATTTGGTTTGGCATTTCCAGCAAAAAATTGGTAGGTTATACGTACTGACAAAGCCACTCACGGTTTCACACCTAGTGGCCATTAGTGCACCGACCGACTCTGACTGGCTCACCCCAGAAGAGCTGGAATGGAATGAAGCGGATATTCAGCCCTTGCTGAACGAACTCGACTCACCGCTGATCGATGCGCTTATTGCTTGGGAAAGGATGCTATGACTAGTTGGACGCTACAAACACTTCCAGATTCCGTTTTTGAACCCATCGATGGCGGTGCAGGTGAAGACCCGCGCTATTCCGACCGGTTTGACCGCCTGAAACAAGAAGTTCAGAAAACCGAAGACGTCGATTTTGATTTAATCGTGACCACCGCTCGCGAAATTCTGGCTGAAGAAGCCAAAGATATTCGTGTTGCTACCTACCTAGCGCTCGGGTTAGCCAAGTTAGAAGGCTATAGCGGCTTAATTGAAAGCATGTACGTGATTGTTGAGCTGTTTGAGCGTTTTGGCGATGATTTACAGCCAGCGAAGCCAAAGTTTCGCAAGTCGGCCATAGAGTGGCTGCGGTCACCTAAAATTCTTACCTTTGCTGAGCGGGCTGGCAATGCACCCAGTGGCGAACAAGCAGCGCAGGCCCAGCATACTTGGGAGCAGTTCGCCAAAGTTGCCCAGCACTTTGTAGACCCAGACACACCATTTAAATGGCCAGATTTTGAAAAGTGGCTAGCGAAGGTAGTGGAAAGCAATCAGCCAGAGCCAGAACAAGTGGTTGAAAAGCCAGCCGCCGCGCCACCAGCAGCACCTAAGCCAGCCCCGGCACCAAGCGCACCAGCAAGTGCTGCGCCTGTGAGCTCGAGCATAGGTTCAAAAGCAGAGCTGACGGCATCTGTGAAGAACTTATTGGCGCATTTTCGCAGTGAAAACCGTTTTGCCACCATGATTAGTGTTGCCCGTGGTTACCTATGGGCCGACCTAAAACTGCCACCGAACGAGAACGGCAAAACCAGGGTGCCAGCGCCACGTGAAGCCAGTTTGAACAAGATTAAACTGCACATGGATAACGAGCAGTGGCAAGACGCCCTATTGGCCTGCGAAGACATGTTTTTTGAGCCGGGTGGCATTTTTTTGATCGATATTCAGTTTCACGCCTGTGAAGCGGCGAAAAAGTCTGGCCAAAAAGACGCAGCATTTGCCGTTGAGAGCGCAGTTAAAACGCTCGTCGCACGGTTACCAAAAATAACTCAAATGTCGTTTGATAATGGCGACCCGTTCGTAGATGCCACAACCCGAGCGTGGTTAGATCAACTGACCGAAGAGGCAGGTGATTCTGGCGCGGCGGTGGATGTCAGCAAAGAATGGCTGAACCAGGCGCGAGAACTAAAAGCCAGCGACAGTTTGAGTGTTGCACTGCGTTGGTTAAACGAGCAGCCAACGGCGCATGAAGGCGAGCGTCTAAAACGTCAGCTCTGCCAAGCGCAATTGTGCATTGAAAGTGATCGCAGCCAATTGGCCGAGCCGATGCTCGACCGCCTGGCCGATGAAGTCGCCAGACTTAATCTGGCAGTGGTAGACCCTGACTTTGCCATGCAAGTGTGGCGTTACGGGTACCGCGTTCTGCAAGACCGTTTGTCTGATACAGACGATGGCGAGCAAAAAGTCGTTATCAATAAACGTCTCGAGGCGCTCCGTGCGCAACTATGTGCCACAGATATCGCAAAAGCGGTTGAGTGGTTATAACAACTACTAAGGAGTTCGGTCATGGGTGACAGCTTCCAGAATGAAATCCCACGCGCCCGCGTGAACATTGCACTGGACCTAGAAACAGGCGGTGCTAAGAAGAAAAAAGAATTACCAATGAAAATGTTGGTAATGGGCGACTTCAGTAACGGCAAAACCGAAGGCGAAATCGCTGAGCGTGAACGCATTAACATTAATGCAAATAACCTTGAAAAAGTGATGGCAGATTTAGCGCCAGAAGCGCAATACTCTGTGCCAAACCGTATCCGTGAAGACGGTGGCGACATCAAGGTAAATTTGCAGTTTAAAGACTTTAAATCGATGCACCCAGAGCAAGTGGCGCATCAGATTCCAGAGTTGGCTGCCCTACTTGGCATGCGCAACCTGTTGAAGGATTTGAAGTCGAACCTATTGGATAACGGCTCTTTCCGCAAAGAAGTTGAACGCATTCTGCGCAGTGACCAAGATTTGGGTGCGCTAAAAGAAGAGCTGAAAAACCTAGTAGAGATTGAAGCCGGCGGTGCGAACGAGCCTGAGGCTAAAGAAGCGAAAGAGGGAGATGCATAATGACGCAAGAAGCTGCATCACAAGCCGCGGCCACCACGGAAGCCACAGAAGGCAGTGTTTATGAGCGCCTGTGTGGCATCGTAGACATGGCGCCAGTGGGCGACAAGGTTACCATCGACCACTTTAAAGACTCTGGCAACATGGCTGATATGGCCTCAAACCAGCGTATCACTGCAGCATTGCAGGTGTTCTTCGATATCGCCCTGGAGTCGGGTCAGCAAATTGAGCGCATCGACAAAACGCTGTTAGATGAGTACATCAGCCGCTTAGATCAAACGATCTCGGCGCAATTAGACGAAGTACTACATCACGAAAAATTCCAGAAGATTGAATCTGCTTGGCGTGGGTTGAAGTTCTTAGTCGATCGAACCGATTTCAAATCGAACATTCGCATTGAGATGATCGACGCAACCAAAGAAGACGTGCGCGAAGACTTCGAAGAAGCGCCCGATATCACACAATCTGGTTTGTATGATCACGTTTATACGCGTGAATACGATACACCAGGTGGTGAGCCAATTTCGGCGATTGTTTCTAACTACGACTTCGACAGTTCAGCACCCGATGTTGCCTTGATGTCTTCGTTCTCGAAAGTATCGGCTGCCGCACATTGCCCATTTATCGGTGCTATTGGGCCGAAGTTCTTCGGCAAAGATACCGTAGAAGATATTCCAAAGATTCAAGATTTGGAAAGCTACATGGAACGTGCCGAGTACATTCGCTGGAAAGGTTTCCGTGAAACAGAAGACTCACGCTACGTAGGCTTAGTATTCCCACGCTTTATGCTGCGTCTTCCATATGGTGAGTCGAACCCAGTGCGTTCGTTCAACTACGAAGAAGCTGTAACCGGTGAAGACCACGAGAAGTACCTATGGGGTAACTCGTCATTCGCTTTTGCCGCCAACATGGCGCGCAGCTTCAAGAAACACGGTTGGACCGTTAACATCCGTGGCCCTGAAGCAGGTGGTAAGCTAGAAGAGCTACCGATCCACTTCTACGAATCGGGCAAGGGTCAGGAAACTAAGATTCCTACCGAAGTACTGATTTCAGAGACCAAAGAACTGGAATTTGCCGACCATGGTTTCATTCCGTTGAGTTACTACAAGAACAGTGATTACGCCTGTTTCTTCTCGGCTAACTCAACACAGAAGCCAACCGAGTATGACCAGCCAGCGGCCACCGCCAATGCCCGTATCAACTCGCGTTTACCATACATCTTCTTGGTATCACGCATTACACATTATTTGAAAGTGTTGCAGCGTGAAAACATCGGCTCGCTGAAGTCGCGCAAAGACTTAGAAGACGAGTTGAATACTTGGTTGCAAACGCTAGTAACCAAAATGAACAACCCAGACCCTGAACTGGCTGCCTCGCACCCATTGCGCGATGCCGCGGTTGAAGTGGTTGAAAACGAAGCAAACCCTGGTTTCTACAGCGTGCGCATGTACGTACAGCCGCACTTCCAAGTGGAAGGCGTAGATGTGCGCTTGTCGCTCGTTTCGCAGATGCCAGAATCTTAATATCTTGCTAAGCAGCTGTTTTGCTTAGTAAACATTTTCTCAAGGTGTAATCAGCCAGTTCGCTGGCTGATTTGAGAAACACTGAAGTGCACACCAATAAATCAGAAACTCAAAATGGAGAAATGAGTTATGGCAATCCCTGCCTATATGACACTTACGGATGATCAAGGTAATGAAGTAACTGGTTCGGTAACAGTAGCCGGTCGTGAAGGTACTATTGAAGTACTAGCATTTGACCACCAGCTGCGTATTCCAACCGACAACGACACTGGTGAACTAACGGGTACTCGTAAGCACGAGCCATTCGTTATCACCAAGGCGTTTGATTCTTCAAGCCCATACCTATACAAAGCGTGCAGCAACGGTCAGACGCTAACTAAGCTAGACCTAAGCTGGTACAAAATTGACGACACTGGTACTGAAGTTGAGTACTTCCGTCATACGCTAGAAGGTGTGAAGATCACTTCTGTGAGCCCTACTATGGCCAACGTGAAAGACATCGACAAAGAGCGCTACCCGCACTTGGAAGTTGTTGCTCTGCGTTACAAGAAGATCACTTGGACATACCTAGACGGCAACATCGAGTTCTCTGACTCGTGGGTTGAAGGCCGCTAATTTTAGCGTCTATCAACTAGATAGAGCCGCCTAGCGCGGCTCTTTATGGAACCTTACTGTAACAAAGTAAGGATGTTGCAAGCAGTTGGTGAAATTTGGCAGTTATGCATACCATTTTTGATACCCTAACAGGCTCCTATGCCGACGGTGATGATGTGTCGGAATACAGCAGTAACGAAGCGGTGCTGAAAAGCGTTCGTAGTCATTTGTTGCGCCTGTTAAACGCTCGCCAAGACGTACTTCAACACTTGCCAGACTATGGCATTCCAGATGTAAATAAGTTTTACCAAGCACTGCCTTATTCCGAGCGTGATATGGCTTACATTGTTAAGCAAACCATCGAAAAATATGAACCTCGGCTAAAGCATGTGCGCGTACTGCCTAAACCTCGTGATCTGCAGCGCTGTGTTGTGCGCTTAGAAATTAGTGGCGAGATTATTGGGGCTGGCAGAATTAGATTTCAAACCTTGTTTCGCTCAAGTGGCGAAGCAACGCTGACGCAGTTGAACGGTGGCTAATGCGCGAGTATTTTGAAGCGGAAATGCGGGCTTTGCAGGAGGCAGCACAGGAGTTCGCTGAAGCCTATCCTGACCAAGCAAAAATGCTGAACCTAAATACGGTTCGCGACCGCGACCCTTATGTAGAGCGTTTGCTAGAGGGCATGGCGTTTTTATCGGCCCAAATGCGCCAGCGTATGGACGAGCGCGTACCAGAAATTTCCCAGGCGCTACTCGACCAAGTATGTCCGTCGCTGTATCGACCATATCCCAGCACAACCATAGTTGAGTTTTTTCCATCCGATTTTCACAGCGACGTAGTAACCGTAGCCGCTGGTGAAAAAGTAGGGGCGTTCAACGTAGGCCCCGAACGTGCTGAAATTCAATATGCCACTCGCCAACTGGTAAAAGTGCAACCGCTGCGCATAGACGACTTCACTGCCGAAGAGCGCAATGGTGTGAGTGTACTGCGCCTAACCCTTGGCAAGCACAATGGTGCTAGCTGGGCCGATATGCAGCTGAGCACCTTACCTATTTATCTAAATGGCGATTGGCCATTGGTACTGGCACTGCGCCATGCGCTGTTAAGTGCTGAAAGCTGCCAAGAAGCCGGCATTAACGGCCAAGCGCTGGAAGTGGTTGATCACTACGCCGAAGGTAGAGACGGCTTGCTACCAAATTATGGTCGCTCACAAACGGCCCTTAGTTTGATTCACGACTACTTCTGCGCGCGCGGCCGTTTTATGTTTGTTGCCCTAAAAGGGCTTGATTGCCAACGTATTGCGCCAGATACCAATCAAATTAGCATCGAAATAGTTACCCCGGTTAAATTGCCAGCTGATCACCGCGTAAGTAAGCGCTCAGTTGCTTTGCACTGTACGCCAGCTGTCAACCTGATAAAAGACTCAGCCGTGCCGCTGGTAGTAGATGGCAGTAAAGATGAGTACACCATTAAAGTAGACGGCAGCAAATCGTCGTACAGCTCGGTGTATCGAGTAGAGGGCGTTACCGGTCGAGATTTGCATACCGGTGAGGTTCGTGAATACTCACCATTGTTTGCTAAGCGTGTGCGCAAAGCTAACGACCCAACCTATGAAGAACGCCATCGTGCCGTAGCACCAAGTAAGCGCCGTGCGCTGGTAGCGCTAGACCGTGGTGGACGCATGGGGCAGGAGTCGATTAGCACCGATATTTTAATTACTAACGACCAATACCCACGCCAGTACCTAGATGTACACGGCATTGCCAAAGCAGGCCCAGATGTGCCACGCGATATTAAAGTGCGCAACATAACACGGCCAAGCCAAAGCTTAACGACGCCACAGCACCATGATATTCGCTGGCAATTGGTGTCGTTGCTCAACCTAAGCCTTAACCAGTTAAGTGATGTCAACAACCTCAAGCATCTACTCAGTTTGTTCGACTGGACACAGTCACACGACAACAGTAATCGCATTGATGCGCTGCTGGATATTCAGGCAGAGCCGGTCAGTCAGTTTCGCCGTGGCGTGCTATCGCACGGTGTGAACGTCACTATTAAGCTTGAAGAGACAGGTTTTTCTTCTATGGCTGATGCGCACCTATTTGCCTCCGTGATGCACAAGTTCTTCTGTGGGTTCGTTAGCGTCACCGAGTTTGTTAAAACCACCGCTGTGGTGATGCCAAGTTATGAAACCTGGCATTGGCAAAGCCAAGACGGCACCAAGCCGGTACTCTAAGGGGGCAACATGAGCAAGAGCCAAGTTGCCCGCGGGCATTTAACTCAACTAACTTACAACGCCACACACTTCCATTTTCATAGCATGATGGAAGCGCTCATTGAGTTAATTGCCGACGGCGACCTAAGTGTTGCCAAGCAACGCTTGCGCTTATTGCCACATGATGGCCTAGCTTTCCCAGCTTCGGACGTGCGCAGCCTAACGGCTCAGCAAACTGAAGCACTCGATCAATTAATAGAAGTGTGGACACTCAAGCTCAACTTTATGGGCTTTTATGGCGTTGATGCGCCCCTGCCACATTACTTCTTAGAAACCGTGACCGAGCAGCGTGAGCCTGGTCAGCGTGTGCAAAAGTTCCTCGATATTTTTAACAATCATAGTTACTGGTTGTTACATGAAACCTGGCGCCAGCGTGAGTTAGTTGGCAGCCAAGGAGAAGCGCTTTACCAAGAAATGCTATCGGCCATTGCCGGTGGTAATCCTTCGGTAACCGACTTTGCCGGCCAGTACTTACATGCTAACCGCTCCGTTGATTCACTGGCGGGTATGGTGAGTAATTTGCTCGGTGGGTTGAACGTCACAGTTGATAACAATCAAGTCAGTTATGTTGCGATTGATAGTGACTGTGGCTTAGGTACTGGGCTAGCGTTAGGCGACAATGCCTTGTTGGGCGACCAGTTTTTAATTCGTGGCCGGCACGTAAAAATTACTCTAGATGACGTGCCGCAGCACATTGCCGAAGCCCTTGCACCCGGCGCTGAGTTGGGTGAAATGCTGGCGCAGTTTGTTAGCAGCTATCTGCCATTTGGCGTAAGTTTCGATGTAGAAATAGACATGCAAATGGACCCAAGCAGTCAGTTTACGCTTGGGCAACATGGCAATACATTGGGCTTTAATACAATTTTAGGGGACATCGGCGCAGACCGGTACGAGACCATTACAATAAACAACCGCAGGTATGGGGCCTAGAAGAAGGTCAAGGAAACGATATGGATAACCAGACGCTTAGAGCTTTAGTCGACCGCTTAAACCATCAATGTGCCATGGCACTTGAAGGCGCCGCTGGCTTTGCAACCAGCCGCACCCACCGCTCGGTTGGGCGCGAGCACTTCATTTTAAAATTGATGGAAGATGGTGAGCGTGGCTACTTTGAGGCCATCTTGGACTATTTCCACGTTGACCAAGATCAGCTATGGCACAACCTGCTAGACGAGATTAGCCGCTACCCAGCTGCTAACGACGGCCGCCCAAAAATCTCGATTGAATTATTCCAGCTGCTCGAACAAGCCTACGTGCAAGGTGAGTTGGCCTTTGGCCATAAAGAAATTA
Organism: Salinibius halmophilus; assembly: GCF_003577475.1. Classification (GTDB taxonomy): domain Bacteria; phylum Pseudomonadota; class Gammaproteobacteria; order Pseudomonadales; family Natronospirillaceae; genus Salinibius; species Salinibius halmophilus. The sequence goes on along the minus strand of NZ_QPEP01000001.1, from coordinate 6,440 downwards.
CCTCGGCTGGCATTATGATTGCGCTACTTAACGAGTACATGCAAGACCCAAGCAGTAACGCATACCGCCCGCTAGATCGAATTGATCTTACAGCGCTGAAAGCCAATTTCGACAAAATTGCTGCCGATGCAGCTGAAGGTAAAAGCTATGGCAAAGCCCTGAATGCACCAGTAGGTGGTTCTGCGGCAAGCCAAGATGGTGGCGAAGGTGAATCGGCGCTTGAGCGTTTCACCACCAATTTAACCGAAAAAGCTCGCGGTGGTGACATGGACCCAATTACTGGTCGTCACGAAGAAATCCGCATGGCAATTGACATTCTTTGCCGTCGCCGCAAAAACAACCCAATTTTGGTTGGTGAAGCCGGTGTGGGTAAAACCGCTGTGGTAGAAGGTTTCGCCCAGAAAGTAGCGGCTGGTGAAGTGCCTGAAATGCTCAAAGACATCAACGTTTGTGTGCTCGACATGGGCTTGCTACAAGCTGGTGCTGGTGTTAAAGGTGAGTTTGAACGTCGCCTAAAAGCGGTGATCGAAGAAGTTCAGGCGCAAGCGGGCAAAGTGATGCTATTCATCGACGAAGCACACACGCTCATTGGTGCTGGTGGTGAAGCTGGCATGAGCGATGCGGCGAACTTGCTAAAACCAGCGCTGGCGCGTGGTGAGTTGCGCACCATTGCCGCGACCACATTTAGCGAATACAAACAATACTTCGAGCGTGACCCAGCGCTTGTGCGCCGCTTTCAGCCTGTCACGGTAGAAGAGCCATCACTAGACCAAGCTATGTTGATGCTAGCTGGCCTAAAAGGCCGCTATGAAAAGCACCATGGCGTGCAAATTACCGACGACGCGATTGAGTCAGCGGTTTACCTATCAGACCGCTATATCAATGGTCGTTACTTGCCTGACAAAGCCATTGACCTGCTAGATACTGCCGCAGCGCGAGTAGCAATGGGGCAGTCGTTGATTCCACAGGAAATTGAACATCACAAAGAGCGCACGGCGTACCTTGAAAAGCGTTTGCAGCTACTAGGCGAAGAAAAAGCCCGTGGTCTAGACATTGAAGCCGCGTTAGTGGAAAAACTAAAAGCGGAACTAGACGAAACCAAAGCGACGATTGAGCGCCTACATAACCAATGGCAGGCCGAAGCAGCGAAAGTTGCCGAAATTCAAGCCGGTGATGCTTCGGCGTCTCGTACCTTGCGTGGCGAATTGGCTGACCTGCAAACAGCTCGCCCATACGTGCAGCCAGAAGTTAACCAGCTAGCAATTGCTGATGTAGTGGGCGACTGGACGGGTATTCCAGTCGGCTCAATGGTGAAAGATGAAATTCAAAACTTGCTCACACTTGAGCACACCATTGGTGAGCAAGTGGTTGGCCAAGACGGCGCACATGCGTTATTGGGCCAAGCTTTGCGTTCTGCCAAGGCAGGTTTAAAAGCATCGGAAGGCCCAACAGGGGTATTCTTCTTTGCTGGCCCAAGTGGTGTGGGTAAAACTGAAACGGCGCGCGTATTGGCCAAGCACCTATTTGGCAGTGAGCGCTCGCTCATCACCATTAACATGAGTGAATACCAAGAGTCGCACACCACGTCGCAGCTAAAAGGCTCGCCTCCAGGTTATGTGGGTTATGGTCAAGGCGGTATTCTGACCGAAGCCGTGCGCCAAAAGCCATACTCGGTTGTGCTACTAGACGAAGTTGAAAAAGCCCACCCAGATGTGATGAACCTGTTCTACCAGGTGTTCGACAAGGGCTTTATGCGCGACGGAGAAGGCCGCGAGATTGACTTTAAAAACTGCATCATCGTGATGACCTCGAACCTAGGTACACACGAAATCGACGAGCTATGCACGCCGCCAGAAGAGCAGCAAGAGGATGAAATCATCGACTTGAATGCGCTACAGGGTAAAGACAGCGGTGAAGAAGCAGCTCCGGACAGCACTGAAACAGTTGCTGAAGACGGTTCTGATGAAGAGGCTGAAGAAGAATGGCAAAAACCAACGGTGAAAGCCTTGGTAGAACCCGTTAAAGAAGCCATTCTTCGCCACTTTGCGCCTGCTTTGGTAGCACGTATGCAGATCGTGCCATTTATGGCGCTAGACGGCGAAGCACTAGAACAAATTGTGGCGCTTAAACTAGATAGCGTGGCAGTCAAACTGCACGACACGCATGGCATTGAAATGCGTTGCCAGCCAGAAGTCATGCAAAAGCTAGTCGCCCAATGCCAAATGAACGACGCTGGCGCGCGCTTTGTTAACACAGTGATAGAGCAATCATTAATGCCAAACATCGCCCAGAGCATTTTAGGCTTCATGGTAGAAGAAGACATGCCAGATATCCTAAGCCTGCAACTGGACGACAATGGCGAAATTGAATGCCTATTCGCTGACAAAGCACCAGCCATGGCAGAACCAGAAGTAGTTGCCACGGTATAAACCGCGGCGAGTTCGCTGGGATCGAGGTAGATTCCGCGTCGGAGGAGGGGCAATCGTTTTTTCGACACGCCCGCAAGTACGTCCTTGTAGGGCTCGACAACAGCCATCCCTGGCTGTTGACGGTCTCAAAACGACCACCCCTCCTCCTCGCTAATATGCTGCCCCTTCCCCGGAACTGGCACATTGATGCCGCTTAATTGAACGTGCCTTGCTCTAAAAGCAGGGCGCTATCACGGAGGATTTAAGATGACGCTAATGACTGAACAACATTTTATTGGGCTGGAGCTCGCGGGAGCGCTGGCGAAGGTTGACGACTATCAGCTGTCGGGTTGGACGATGCACGACGATTATCGTGTGCGTGCCACCATTAGCGTCGACTTTCCTTTAACGGCTGACGAAGTACTGGGTCAGTATGCCGTATTTGATTTGCCGCTAGCAGATATGCAGCTAGGTGGCATTGTGATTGGTATGCGCCTCGCCAGTGCGCGCTTGCTTGATGAGCAGGTACACCGCTATCAAATTACTATGGTTTCGCCACTGTGGCAGCTTGATCAGCAAAAACACCATAAGGTGTGGGTTGAGCAAGATGCGGTGACGATTGCGCAAGAATTTTTAGGTGAAGTGTTTACCAATGTAAAAGTGAACTGCGAAACACCACCTGTGCGCCTAATGACTGTGCAGTTTGAAGAGTCGGATGGTCAGTTTGTTCGCCGAATCCTCGCGCGCGAAGGCATTAGCTTGTTGAGCTACTGTGAAGATGGTGCCGCCGTGGTTGAGCTGATCAACGATATGGCAACGCTTGCCGAAGCTGCGCCACAGCAGGTATTTGATTATAAGCCTGGTTCTGGCATGAACCACCACAACGACAGTGGCGTGCTCGACCGTGACCACCTGGTGGTGCGCGACGTGCAAAGCGTGAATGAGCTAGCACATGGTGATGTGTCGGTAGACGACTACGACTATGCCCAGCCAACCCAAAGCCTGTTTGCCCAGCGAGTCAATACCGATACGTTATCGACCTCGCAAAGCAGCGAATATGGCCACCAGATTCTGGATCAAGAAGACGCCAAACGGTTTGCCAAACAGCTAGCGCATGAGAACGCCTGGAAGCAAACGCACTACGTGCTAACGACTAACTCACCACCGGTTCGCCCTGGTGCCATTATCAGCGTGCAAGCTGATAGCAGCCAGCTTGGTTTTGAAGCCGTAGCGGAAATGGGCGAAGTCTATGTTCTGCGCTGCGACAGCGAAACGGTCGACAGCAAAGCCTCGGGCAATGGCAGCACCTGCGATCACACTACCAAACTGTTGTGCGTACCAGTCGGCACGCCATTCCACGCGCCGTATCAGCGCCGCCAGCCAGTGTATGGCGTGATTAGCGCCACCATTAGCAACGAAGTGGATGAAACCGGCCAATACCGCGTGCGTTTCCCATTTGACCAGTCTGGTTCGGGTGACGACCGTGCAAGCCGCGCTACCCGTTTAATGCAGCCGTTTAACGGTGCCGATCATGGTATGCACTTCCCGCTGGCGCAAGGCACCGAAGTAGCCGTGAGCTTTGAGCAAGGTGACATAGATCGGCCAATTATTTTGGGTGCGCTTAACAATGAACAAGCACCAAGCGTGACTAGCAACGCCAACCCACGCCACAACCTAATTCGCACCCGTGGTAATAGCGAGTTTTTATTCGACGACACACCAGATGCCGAGTTGATTCGCCTAAATACCGACCAAGAAAAGAACAAACTGGTGATGGACGCTGCCGCCGATAACCACAGCATTACCCTAGCGACGGTAGGTGACATGGTAGTCGAGGCAGGTAAGTCGATGACCATAGATGTTGGCGATTCGATGAACGTAAGCGTGTCGGCCACCTATGCTGCAGAAGTGCGCGGTGACTATTTACACCAAACCACCGAAGGTAATCTGAGCTTTACCTCAGAAGCCGATATGACCCTGACCGCAACCGGGCTCACAACATGGCAAACCCGCGAGGGCGACTTTACCCAAACAGTCAACGGCAGCTACCTGGCAGAAATTGCTAACGGGCAGAACGTGCAGGTAAATGAAGGTGACTATCAATTGTTGGTCGAGCAGGGTGGTATCACAATGCAAGCAAACAGCAACATCACACTAATGGGTGCCGGCTCAGGCAACATCACCCTGCAGCAAGGTGATGGCATTGTTCAGATTGATAGCAGTGGTAATGTCACCATCAATGCACCAAACGTAGAAATCACCGCTGACAAGATCAGCCTAAAAGCCGGCTCGATAGGTAATAACTAAACTGTCACTCCCGCGAAGGCGGGAGTCTAGCTTCAGAATGATCGGGGCTAAAAACGTTGCCCAGCTGCGCCGTACAACCTACGAATAATACCCGTAGGTTTTACGAACCGCAGGTTCGGGAAACAAAGAATCGTCACTCCCGCGTAGGCGGGAGTCTAGCCTCGGCACATTCGAGGATAAAAGGGCAAACACATGCAAAAACAAAATGTCGTACAACTCTCGGCTAATCAAACTGCATTAGCCCAATCACTCGCAACCGTTGTTGAAACCAAAAACGGCTGCGCGGTCTCTGTAGATATCAACGGTAAAACTCACCAGGTAACCGGCCACGGCCGCAGCGTGGCGCATCTCCATGAGCAAGACCAAGTATTGGTGATGCACAATGGAGAGCAGTGCATCGTTACCGACATCGTAGATAGTCAGCACAAACCTGCTCAGAGCTTCACAGTCGAGAATGGTATCGCCAAACTTGATGGCGTAAACGCCATTAGCCTGCAAACGCAAAAAGGCGAAATCACCATCGACCTAAACGGTCGTATTTTTCTGCAAGGTAAAGAACTCTATAGCCGCGCTGAGCTGGATAATGTAGTGACTGGTCGGGTAGTGAAGATTAACTAGGATATGCTCGATATATTGCTATGTGCTTATATTAATTTTGAGCACATAGCATTTTTATAAAAATTTCGAGACAATTATGGTGCTTTCTCTAATGACCCTGCTCAGAAAATACTATTAGTCTTGCACGCATCTCAAATTTTTCCCAGTCATAGTGTTCTAGTATCCCATTAGAATAGTCATCGCAGTCTTTCAGTTTTTCAATGACTTTTGTTAGAAAAATCTCACTCAATAGCCCATTTTTCAGTGCTTTGCTTAGTTCCTTAAATATATCAAATAGACTTTTTATAGACTCAGAACTGAGCTTATCCATCCTTTCTGGGCTATGGATTTTAAACAACCTACCCGAAAGAGATAGTAACTCAGATTTTTTGTCTGTTGATTCTTCTTTTACTATTGTTTTGTGTAAATCGGTGTGCATGTTTTTGTAAAATGGGTTGAGCTGTGCGCTTAGTCCTGTATCTATATCATTAAAAAACTGTTTCTCTATTTTTTCGAATTCTATTTTTGATAAAATTGGTGCCGTACCATCTAAGAGTGAAGCCAAGTGCTGAGAAATGACTTCTTTGTGCGCCATAAACGCTAGTCGGTGGTCTCTCGATTCCTCAAGCTCCTTTGTAAGATTGTAGTTCTTTATAAACTCTTCTCTAGCTACCTTTATAGTATCTGGGTTCATTGCTTTTTTGTAAACGGGGTCAAAAGTATTGCAAAACACTTTTTTATATAGGCTGTCGGGCTTCTCGTAGTTTTCCAGCCTATTTTTCGAGGTGCAGTCTTTTACATATCGCCAAAGCGTAGTTTTCGTCTCTTGGTGCCACTCTATGCTTTCCTTGATACGCTCAGGCATAGCAAAGTCATTGTCTAAATCCATAAATACATCGATTGCGCCGGCAGCCATTGCTTTCTGATCGCTAATTGCTGTAGACAGCTTTACCCAGCCTGTAAAGGCGATATTTTCAGGTACTCGCGCGCGAATGACCAGCCAACCGCCTGTACCACGGGGGTCAATACCAGCTGTATAGGTTACTTGCTTGTAGGGTACTGTTACCGGTTTGCGAAACCAACCGCGGTAAAACGTAGCCGTTTGGGCTCGCCGATGGAACATAATGC